>NZ_JANTYV010000005.1:0-448848 GCF_024806475.1 Xanthomonas sp. 4461
CGCATGGAGCGCAGGCGCCTGCTGTTCGTAGGAGCGCGCCCGAGCGCGACGAGGCGTTACCGGTAGAGCCTCGTCGCGCGCAGGCACGCTCCTACAGGTGTATGGGCAGCGGCATCTTTGCCGGCGCAGCCCGGCCTACACGCCCAGAGCCTGTCTGCGATCCACCGTCCGTAGCTGCAGGTTGCCACTGTGCGTCGCATGGAGTGCAGGTGCCTGCCGTTCGTAGGAGCGCGCCCGAGCGCGACGAGGCGTTACCGGTAGAGCCTCGTCGCGCGCAGGCACGCTCCTACAGGTGTACGGGCAGCGGCATCTTCGCCGGCGCAGCCCGGCCTACACGCCCAACGCCTGACTGCGATCCACCGTCCGTAGCTGCAGGTTGCCACTGTGCGTCGCATGGAGCGCAGGTGCCTGCCGTTCGTAGGAGCGCGCCCGAGCGCGACGAGGCGTTACCGGTAGAGCCTCGTCGCGCGCAGGCACGCTCCTACAGGTGTATGGGCAGCGGCATCTTTGCCGGCGCAGCCCGGCCTACAGGCCCAGAGCCTGTCTGCGATCCACCGTCCGTAGCTGCAGGTTGTCACTGCGCGTCGCATGGAGCGCAGGTGCCTGCCGTTCGTAGGAGCGCGCCCGAGCGCGACGAGGCGTTACCGGTAGAGCCTCGTCGCGCGCAGGCACGCTCCTACGGGTGTATGGGCAGCGGCACCTTCGCCGGGGCAGCCCGGCCTACACGCCCAGCGCCTGCCCGCCATCCACCGCCAGCACCTGCCCGGTGATCCAGCACGCTTGTGGCGATGCCAGAAACAACGCGGCATCGGCAATGTGCTGCACCTGCCCGAAACCGCCGAATGGGATGCTGTCGCGAATGCGTGCATACAGTTCCGGCTCTTCATCGCGGCGGCGTGCCCACAAGCCTTCGGGGAATTCGATGGAACCCGGTGCGATTGCATTGACGCGGATGCGTTCGCGCGCAAGTTCGGCGGCGAGCGTGGTGGTGTAGTAATTGAGCGCCGCCTTTGCGGTGGAATAGGCGATGGCTCGCGGTGTCGGGCGCTGGGCGTTGATCGAGCTGATGTTGAGGATCACCGCTGCATCGCTGCTGCGCAGATACGGTATTGCGGCGCGATTGCAGCGCACTGCCGCCATCAGGTCGACCTCCAGCCCCGCCTGCCAGCTGGCGTCGTCGTTGCCGTGCCCGTAGCCGGATGCGTTGTTGATCACCACGTCCAGGCCACCCAGCGCCTGCGCCGCTGTCTGCACGTACGTCTGGATCTGTGCAGCGTCGGCGAGATCGCAGGGCAGGGTATGCACCGGCGCGCCGTGGGCTGCCAAGGTCTTAGCCGCCTGCGCCAAGCCATCTGCGTTGCGCGCGCAGATCGACACCCGGGCGCCGCTGTGCACGAACGCCTCGGCGATCGCCAGGCCGATGCCGCGGCTACCACCGGCGATCAACACGCGTTGCGCACGGTGTGCAGAAAGAGACATGGCGTTCCTCAGTTCGTAAAACCCCAATTATCGAACAGCTGGGTAGCGACATGGTCGACGCGTGTGCCTGTCATCGGATATTCGGACACGCGAGGCTTCAGTGGGTCAGGCACGCAGCAGACTGCAAGGCGCTGTCCACGTCGTTGGAGGGTCATGCGCCCGACACCACAAGGTGCTTGGCTTCTTGTTGACCCAAGCACCCAACAAGAATGGCGCCGGTGCATTACCAGCGCCAGCACAGAATCGAGATCACTCCAAATCTACCAGCACCAGCACCAGCAACAGCAACAGCACCAGCACCAGCACCAGCACCAGCACCAGCAACAGCAACAGCAACAGCAACAGCAACAGCAACAGCAACAGCAACAGCAACAGCAACAGCAACAGCAACAGCAACAGCAACAGCAACAGCAGCAACACCCGACACTCTTCCGTGCAGCTGCACCGCCACGCAGCAAACTGCGGCCTCGCCGGCTACCCCGAGCACTGCGCAGCGCAGGCCAAACCCATCGTCTGCAGCCCGCATCGCAGCGCCGATTGCAGTGGCGGCCGCTGTCATCTCACTGCCATCTGCAACACGCGTGGCCTGCGCCACAAGCCTCATCACTGCTGGCGATGAGCTCATGCCTTTCCGGCCGCTCGCCGCTAACAGTTTGTTTACACAACCACGCCGCGCTGAGGGCACAACGTGCGGGTCATTCAGTGGGGAGTTGCACATGGAAACCCATATCACCGTCATCGGCGCCGGCTTCTGCGGCACCGCGCTGGTCCGTGCACTGGCGCAGACGGCCGACGCGCAGGTGCGCATCACCCTGGTCGGCGTCACCGAGACCTTCGGCAGCGGCATCGCCTATGGCGCTGCGCGACCGGAACATCTGCTCAACGTGCGTGCCAAGGATCTGGGCATCGACGCGCAGGCACCCGGGGCCTTCGCCGATACCCTGCATCTGGGCGAGAGCGGGCGGCTGGAATTCCTGCCGCGGCTTGCCTACGGCGACTATCTCCGCAGCGAGCTGGACGCGGCCGTCAGCGGTGCGCAGGCATCGGTGATGCGGCTGTCGCAGGAAGCGGTGGCGGTGGAGCGCGCGCGTCGCGGTTTTCGTGTGTTTCTTGCAAACGGCGATGCCTTCCATAGCGACCGCGTGGTGCTGGCGGTCGGTGCGCTGCAGCCGCAGGCGCTGGCCGGTATCGGCCCGCGTCTGAGCGTGCATGCGCGGTACATCGGCTGGCCATGGCAGGGCGATGCATTGTCGCGGCTGGGGCCGGACGATGACGTGCTGATCGTGGGCACCGGGTTGACCATGGTGGATGTGGCGTTGACCCTGCACGCACGCGGGCACCGCGGCCGCATGCTGGCGATTTCGCGCCGTGGATTGGCCCCGCAGGCGCATCTGCGTCAGCCCGGCGCGCCGCTGGAATTGCCGCCGCATCTGCAGCGCGCGCTCAAGGATGCGGATCTGCGCGGGCTGCTGCGCGGTGTACGACAGCTCAGCGCGGTGGTGGACGATTGGCGTCGCGTGGTGGATGCACTGCGCCCGCATCTGCAGCCGCTGTGGCAGCGGCTGGTGCTGGCGCAGCGTGCACGCTTCCTGCGGCATCTGCGCCCCTATTGGGAAGTGGCGCGGCATCGCGTCGCGCCGGGTGCGGCCGAGCACTTGCAGCAGTTGCAGGCTTCCGGCCAATTGCAGATCGTCGCGGCGCGGCTGCTGCGTGCGCGCTGGGTACCCGATGGCGTGGAGGCAGTGATCCGTCCGCGTGCGGCTGCCGATGCGCAGACGCAACGCTTCGATGCGGTGATCCGCGCTACCGGTCTGGACACCGATATCGACCGTACCAGCGACCCGCTGATTGCCGGTATGCGCGAAGCCGGCCTGTTGCGCGCCGATCCGCTGGGCCTGGGGGTGGACACCGATGCGCAACTGCGCGTGCGCGATGGCGCGGGGCAGATCGTGCAGGGGCTGTATTGCGTGGGTCCGTTATTGCGTGGGCGCTATTGGGAAATCACCGCGGTGCCGGAGTTGCGCGTGGCCACGCGTGCATTGGCCGAGCGCTTGTTGTTGGGCGCGATGCCGGCGTTACAGCCAGAGCCGGAGCCACTGCCGAGGGAGGTAAATGCGCGCTTGTAGGTGGCATTACCCTCACCCTGATTCCTTTCCCGACGGGAGAGCGGCTCTGAATCCCTCTCCCATCGGGACAAGGTGGCGCGTCAGCGCCGGATGAGGGGACGCGCGCAGCCTCGTGCAGCTGGACGAGGCGAACAGCTGCGCTTCTTGCCGTCATCCCAATTCCTCTGCCGACGGGAGAGGGACCTTGTCGCGCCTTCCATCGGGAACCCGAGTTTGGTTGGTGCGAGCTACTCACTGTGCTGTGCAGAAGTAAGCTCCTTGCGTGATGCTCCCAACGTCTGCCGTTAGCAACAAGCATGTTCGATCGCCCATCAGCAGCCTCTGCGCGCGCAGGCATAGCCCGCATCCCGCAATCTCGCCTCGACTTCGCCAAGCAGCGCAATCATGCAGCGTGATGCGTAGCGCACTGCACCGGTGCAGACAGGACTAGGTCATGTTGATCGGCCTGGGCTGACTACAGTCCAGACCGCTTCATTCCCTCGTCCGCCTGGAGTCTGCCATGCCCCGTCTTGCTCCCGCTGCCTTGCTCGCCACGCTGTGCGCTTGCACGCTGCCCGCCTGGGCCAGCGAATCGCTCAATACCCGCGCTGAAGTGCTTGCAGCCCTGGAATCCGGTTACGACGTCAGCCTGACCACCGACCTTGGCCGCTGCACACCCGAACAAGGCACGCCGGTCACGCAGACCCGTGGCGGCCGCCATATCGACGCGTACCGCATCACCGAGGACGGCACCGCCGCGTTCTCCGGCTCGCATTTCACCGTGGCCAACGATGGCAAGCCGATCCAGCAGTTCATGCGTTATCAGCTGCGCCCGGATGGCAGCGTGCGTTTCACCACCTACATGTACGACCTGCCGGGACTGCAGCAACGCGGGCCGGTGCTGGCGTATCAATGCACGATCAATCAAGGCATCCGCTTCCACGCCGATTGAGTGCATTACACCGTGACGACTGCGGGCTGCAGCAGCGCCATCGCGTGCACTGCAGCCTGCAGTGGTTGCAACTGTTTCAACTCGCGAATGCTGCAATTCACATATCCCGCCACTGACTTGTCGAGGAAACCCGCATGCCGTCACATCCAGGCTTTTCACTCGTTGTCGCCGCGCTATGCAGCGCGGCGCTGCCTGCGTTCGCCACCGAATCGTTGAGCAGCCAGGCCAGCTTGATCGATGCGCTGGAAGCGGGGCGCGCGGTTGCGGTGTCGGTGGATCTTTCACGCTGCACGGCCGAGCCGGGGACCGCATCCAGCCAGAGCCGCGGCGGTGTGCGCATCGGTGCGTACCGGTTGACCGCCGATGGGACGCTGGCGTTTTCCGATACGCAGTTCATTGCCGCCAGCAGCGATGGCCGGCCGTTTCAGCAATTTCAGCGCTATCAAGTGGGGCCGGACAATCGGGTGCGGTTGACCACCTACATGTACGACCTGCCGAGCCTGCAGCAACGCGGGCCATTGCTGGCGTATCAATGCGCGATCGATCAAGGCATTCGATTCCACGCGCACTAGAGCGCCGATACGGTGCGCGATGCCACGCTAGCGTTGGCATCGCATCGCATCGCATCGCTCACGCGACAGCGTCAACACCGATGCGGCCTGGCCAGGGGCGCACATTCTCAGAATGCAGGCGATGCATAGTCACCATCAGCACCAATGCTGCGCCGAGCACACGGAGTTCTCACCGGGGAAGCGCATGGGGTGCGTCTAACGCGAGCGAACCGCGCGTGCCGATGTCATGCAATGGCCGCGGTCGGCGATTGCATGGCCGCATCTTCTCTGTGTCGACGTTACCGCGGTGACGACTGTTGCACCGCAACCGCCGCGGCATTGGATTGCCAGCCACCGCCCAGCGCCTTGAAGGCGGCCACCGCACTGCGCGCCGCGTCCGTGCGCGCCTGCACCTGTGCATCGGACGCGCGCAGCAGCGTGTCGTCGGCATTCAACACTTCGATCAGGCTCACCGTGCCTTTCTCATAGGCCAGGGCCGATGCGCCACGCGCCTTGCCGAGTGCATCCACTCCCTGTGACAGCACCGCTGCCTGCTGCTCACGCTTGACCAGCGCGGTGAACGCATTTTCGACATCCTCGGTGGCGCGCAACACGGCCAGGCGATACGCCGCCAGTTGTTCGGCCTCCTGACCCTTGGCCTGGGCGATCTGCGCATTGATGCGGCCGAAGTCGAACAGCCGCCAGCGCAGCCCCAGCACACCGGACGACTGCGCGGCATTGCCGGTGAACAGGTTGCCGCCGGAGATGGCCGTGGCGCTGCCGAGCAGGCCGCTGAGCGAGAACTTGGGGTAGTACTCGGACATCGCCACGCCGATGCGCGCATTGGACGCAGCCAGGCGGCGCTCGGCCACGATCAGGTCGGGACGTCGGCGCAGCAGGTCGGCCGGCGAGCCGCTGTCGGCGATCTGCGGTGCAAGCGGAATCGGCTTGCTGGCGGCCAGTTCCGCTCGGTGCGTGCCGGGCGGCATACCGAACATCACGTCCAGGGCGTTCATCGCCGCGACTAGGCCACTTTCGATGCCAGGCACCGACGCCTGCGCCTGCGCAAGCGCGCCTTGCGCCTGGTGGAGTTGCAGCTCGGGCGCCAGTCCCTTGCCATGCAGCAGCGTCACCATCGACACCAGCCCCTGCTGGTTGGCGACCTGGCGCTGCGCCACCTCCAGCCGCCCCTGCAGGCCGCGGATGCTGATGTAGATATCGGCGGTCTGCGCCGCCACCGCCAGGCGGGTGGCGGCGGCACCGGCTTCGCTGGCCTGGTAATCGGCCAGCGCGGCCTGGCGCCCGCGACGCAGGCCGCCGAACAGGTCAAGTTCCCAGCTCGCGCCCAGGTTGGCCTCGTAGAGCGTCGCGTAGCGGTCGAAGTTGGGCGTGCTGCTGATCACCTGGCCGAGCGGCGTTTCCAGCGACTGGTAGGCGCGGGTCGCGTTGCCGCTGATGTTGCCCGAAGGCAGCAGCGCGGCGGTGGCGGCGGTCAGCCCGGCGCGGGCCTGGGTGACGCGTGCGGTGGCCTGGGCCAGGTCGAGATTCTGCGCCAGTGCGGCGGTGACATAGCGGCTCAGGTCCGGGTCGTTGAAGCCGTTCCACCAGGTGGCCAGGTCCGCCTGCGCGGTTGCCTGCCGTTCAGTGACTTCCGCCTGGCCGATGTAGTGGTCCGGCAACGGCGCGTCCGGGCGGGCGTAGTTGGGGCCGACCGCGCAGCCTGCGGCCAGGCTGGAGGCAATGAGCGCTGCAAGGGTGCGGAGTGACGGCATGACGAAACCAGAGTGGCGGAGATGTTGAGTGACTTTAATACGAAATGGTCACTTTTGTAAGTCGGGGGCGACGGCGCTAAGCTGTCGAAATGAATAACGCATCCAGCTACCCCGTTTCAGGCCGAGGTCCGGTCGATCATGACGTGCGCGACCAGATTGTCGTTGCCGCCACCGACCACTTCAGCCGCTATGGCTATGAGAAGACATCCGTTTCGGACCTGGCCAAGGCGATCGGGTTCTCCAAGGCCTACATCTACAAGTTCTTCGAGTCCAAGCAGGCCATCGGCGAGTCGATCTGTACCAACTGCATGCGCCAGATCGAGACCGAGGTCTGCGCCGCGATGGACGAAACCGACCAGGCGCCTGAGAAAATCCGTAGACTTTTCAAGGTGATGACCGAAGCCAGCCTGCGCTTGTGCTTCCAGGATCGCAAGCTCTACGAAATTGCCGCATCGGCAGCAAGCGAGCGCTGGCAATCGGTCATCGCCTACGAGGTCCGCATGCAGAAACTGGTGCACGATGTGCTGCAGCAGGGCCGCCTCAATGGCGATTTCGAGCGCAAGACGCCGCTGGACGAGGCCGCCCAGGCCGTCTACGCGGTACTGCGCCCGTACATGAATCCGGCAATGCTGCAATACAGCCTGGAGCACATCGAAGAGATGCCTGCGCTGTTGTCGGGCTTGGTCCTGCGCAGCCTGTCACCCTAAAAGTTGTTTGTGACTGTTGACTGATTTGGTCACAAGTCCCAGGATGCGAGCCTTCATCAGATCGCTTCGGGATTCCCATGCTTCGGCGCCGCGTCGTTACCCCCCTCGTCCTGTCTGTCCTGCCGCTGGCACTGGTTGCCTGCGGCGGAAAGGCGCAGCCTGATCCACGCACCGCCACCCCGCTGGTCCGGGTGGCCACGGTGGGCGATGCCAGCTCGGCGGCGCGCAGTTTCTCCGGCACCGTCGCGGCGCGGGTGCAGAGCGACCTGGGCTTCCGCGTCGCCGGCAAGGTGTCCGAGCGGCTGGTCGACGCCGGCCAGCGCGTCAAACGTGGCCAGCCGTTGCTGCGCATCGACCCGGTGGATCTGCAACTGGCCGCGCGTGCGCAGCAGGACGCGGTGGCCGCTGCCCGCGCCCGTGCCCTGCAGACCGCCGACGATGAAGCCCGTTATCGCGACCTGCGCGGCACTGGCGCCATCTCCGCCTCGGCCTACGACCAGATCAAGGCGGCGGCCGATGCGGCCAAGGCGCAGCTGAGCGCCGCCCAGGCGCAGGCCGATGTCGCGCGCAATGCCAATCGCTATACCGACCTGCTGGCCGATGCCGACGGCGTGGTGATGGAAACTCTGGTCGAGCCGGGCCAGGTCGTCGCAGCTGGCCAGCCGGTGGTACGCCTGGCGCATGCCGGGCCGCGCGAGGCGGTGATCCAGTTGCCGGAAACCCTGCGCCCGCAGGTCGGCTCGGTGGCCCAGGCCATCTTGTTCGGCAACGCCGCGGTCAGCGTGCCGGCCACCTTGCGCCAGCTGTCCGAAAGCGCCGACCGGCTGACCCGCACCTTCGAGGCGCGCTACGTGCTCGACGGTGCGCTCGCGCAGGCGCCGTTGGGAACGACGGTGAGCATCCGCATTCCCGATGGCACCGCTGCCGGCACGCAGGCCGGGCTGCAGGTGCCGCTGGCCGCGCTGTTCGACGCCGGCAAGGGGCCGGGCGTGTGGGTGATTGCCGGCAATCCGGCCAAGGTGCGCTGGCGGCCGGTGACGGTGCTGGGCCTGGATGACGACCACGCCAATGTCGCCGGCAAGCTGGCGCGGGGCGAGCGCATCGTGGCGCTGGGTGCGCACCTGTTGCGCGACGGCGAGCAGGTGCGCGTCGCCACCACGATCGCGCCCGCCAATGGCAGTGCGACCGGCGCCAGGACCGCGACCGCGGCAGGAGCGCAGCCGTGAGCGAGGGCCGGTTCAATCTCTCCGCGCTGGCGGTGCGCGAGCGCTCGATCACGCTGTTCCTGATCTTCCTGATTTCGCTGGCCGGCCTGGTCGCATTCCTCAAGCTCGGTCGCGCCGAAGACCCGGCCTTCACCGTCAAGGTAATGACCATCGTGACCGCCTGGCCGGGTGCCACGCCGCAGGAAATGCAGGACCAGGTGGCCGAGAAACTCGAAAAGCGCCTGCAGGAACTGCGCTGGTACGACCGCAGCGAAACCTATACGCGCCCCGGGCTGGCGTTCACCACCTTGACCTTGCTGGACAGCACGCCGCCCAGCCAGGTGCAGGAGCAGTTCTACCAGGCACGCAAGAAGGTGGGCGACGAAGTCGGCAACCTGCCGGCCGGCGTGATCGGGCCGATGGTCAACGACGAATATGCCGACGTCACCTTCGCGCTGTTCGCCCTCAAGGCCAAGGGCGAACCGCAACGCCTGCTCGCGCGCGATGCCGAGACCCTGCGCCAGCGCATGTTGCACGTGCCGGGCGTCAAGAAGGTCAACATCATCGGCGAGCAGCCCGAGCGCATCTTCGTGGAGTTCTCGCACGAGCGCCTGGCTACGCTGGGCATCAGTCCGCAGGACGTGTTTGCCGCACTCAATGCGCGCAACGCCTTGAATGCGGCGGGTTCGGTGGAGACGCGCGGTCCGCAGGTGTTCATTCGCCTGGACGGTGCGCTCGACAGCCTGCAGAAGATTCGCGACACCCCGCTGGTGGTGCAGGGCCGCACCCTGAAACTGTCGGATATCGCCACGGTCAAACGTGGCTATGAAGATCCGTCCACCTTCATGATCCGCAGCGGCGGCGAGCCGGCGTTGTTGCTGGGCATCATCATGCGCGATGGCTGGAACGGGCTGGAGTTGGGCAAGTCGCTGGACAGCGAAGTGGGCGCGATCAATGCCGAGCTGCCGCTGGGCATGACGCTGAGCAAGGTCACCGACCAGGCGGTCAACATCGACGCATCGGTCGGCGAGTTCATGACCAAGTTCTTCGTCGCCTTGCTGGTGGTGATGCTGGTGTGCTTCGTCAGCATGGGCTGGCGCGTGGGCATCGTGGTGGCGGCGGCGGTGCCGCTGACGCTGGCGGCGGTGTTCGTGGTGATGCTGGCAACCGGCAAGAACTTCGACCGCATCACACTGGGGTCGTTGATCCTGGCGCTGGGCCTGTTGGTGGACGATGCCATCATCGCCATCGAGATGATGGTGGTGAAGATGGAGGAAGGCTACAGCCGCGTCGCCGCATCGGCCTATGCGTGGAGCCATACCGCCGCGCCGATGCTGTCCGGCACGCTGGTGACCGCCGTCGGCTTCATGCCGAACGGCTTTGCCGCCTCCACCGCCGGCGAATACACCAGCAACATGTTCTGGATCGTGGGCATTGCGTTGATCGTGTCGTGGGTGGTGGCGGTGGTGTTCACGCCATATCTGGGCGTCAAGATGCTGCCGGATCTGAAGAAGGTCGAAGGCGGCCACGCCGCGATGTATGACACGCCGCGCTACAACCGCTTTCGCACTGCCTTGGCACGCGTGATTGCGCGCAAGTGGCTGGTGGCCGGCTCGGTGGTGGGCTTGTTCGTGCTCGCAATCGTTGGCATGGGCATCGTCAAGAAGCAGTTCTTCCCGATCTCCGATCGCCCCGAGGTCCTGGTCGAAGTGCAGCTGCCGTACGGAACCTCGATCAACCAGACCAGCGCGGCCACCGCCAAGGTCGAAGCCTGGCTCGCCAGGCAGGACGAAGCCAAGATCGTCACCGCCTACATCGGGCAGGGCGCGCCGCGCTTCTTCCTGGCCATGGGCCCGGAGTTGCCGGACCCCTCGTTTGCCAAGATCGTGATCCGTACCGATGACCAGCACCAGCGCGATGCATTGAAGCTGCGTTTGCGCAAGGCCATTTCCGAAGGCCTCGCATCCGAAGCACGCGTGCGTGTCACCCAGCTCACCTTCGGCCCGTACTCGCAGTTCCCGGTGGCGTACCGGGTCAGCGGGCCGGACCCGCAGGTGTTGCGGGGCATCGCCGCGCAGGTCAGGCAGGTGATGCAGGACAGCCCGATGCTGCGCACCGTCAACACCGACTGGGGCACCCGCACGCCCACGCTGCATTTCACCCTGGACCAGGACCGCCTGCAGGCGGTGGGGCTGACCTCGACCGCCGTCGCCCAGCAACTGCAGTTCCTGCTCAGTGGCGTGCCGGTCACGCTGGTGCGCGAAGATATCCGCAGCGTGCAGGTAATGGCGCGTTCTGCCGGCGAGACGCGCTTCGATCCGGCACGCATCGCCGACTTCACCCTGGCCGGTGCCAATGGCCAGCGCGTGCCGTTGTCGCAGGTGGGCAAGGTGGATGTGCGGATGGAAGAGCCGGTCATGCGGCGTCGCGATCGCGTGCCGACCATCACCGTCGGTGGCGATGTCGGCGAGGAGTTGCAGCCGCCGGATGTCTCGGCGGCGATCACCAGGCAACTGCAGCCGATCATCGAAAAACTGCCCAGCGGGTATCAGATCAAGGAGGCTGGTTCCATCGAGGAATCCGGCAAGGCAACCACGGCGATGCTGCCGCTGTTCCCGATCATGCTGGCGGCCACCTTGCTCATCATCATCCTGCAGGTGCGTTCGATCTCGGCGATGGTGATGGTGTTCCTGACCAGCCCGCTGGGCCTGATCGGCGTGGTCCCGACCTTGATCCTGTTCCAGCAACCCTTCGGCATCAACGCACTGGTGGGCCTGATCGCGTTGTCGGGCATCCTGATGCGCAACACGCTGATCCTGATCGGGCAGATCCATCACAACGAGGCCGAAGGTCTGGACCCGTTCCATGCCCTGGTGGAAGCCACCGTGCAGCGTGCAAGGCCGGTGATCCTGACCGCGCTGGCGGCGATCCTGGCGTTCATCCCGCTCACGCACTCGGTGTTCTGGGGCACGCTGGCCTACACGCTGATCGGCGGCACCCTGGCCGGCACGATCCTGACGCTGGTGTTCCTGCCGGCGATGTATTCGATCTGGTTCAAGATCCGCCCCGATACCGGCAGCACGCCGGCGGTGGCACAGCACGCGTAAGGCGCCTGGGCGGCGGCAGCGATGCCGCCGCCCAGGCGTGTAGTCCTTGCCGAGTATGACCGCGAACGTGGGGTGGCCAGCCGTGCGGTCACCGGCTACATCGACAACGCGCCGGAACCGCAGGACGTGGCCACCACCGCATCCACGTGCGGCGACTGGTCAATGCGCATGCTGCATGCCGATTCCGAGCATCGACCACACCCGGGTGGCGGTGCGCACAGTGGTGTTGTCTGCGGCTCCAAAGCGTCGCGTGCCCCACCCAGCCGGGGGCGGCTGCATGGAGTGGTCGGGTAGCCGTTACACCTGGTCGGTGGGCACCACATACACTTCGGCAATGTTGACGTTCGCCGGTGCCTGCGCTGCGAACAGGATCGTGTCGGCAATATCCATCGGATCCAGCATCCGCACCGTGCCGGCATAACCGGCCATCATTGCCTGATATTCCGCGCTGGTGGTCTGTGCCGGAAGTTCGGTGGCGACGATGCCGGGTTGAATGCTGGTGACGCGGATGTTGTGCTTCTTGCCGACTTCCATCCGCAGGCCTTCGGTGAATGCGGTCACCGCAAACTTGCTTGCCGAGTACACCGCAAATCCCTGGCCGAAGACCTTGCGCCCGGCGATCGAGGAGGTATTGAAGACGTGGCCGGAATGCTGCTTGATCATCTGTGGCAGCACCGCTGCAGCCACGTTGAGCACGCCTTTCACATTGACATCGATCATCTGGTCCCATTCGTCGGTATGGAAGTCATCGATGCTGGACAGCGGCATGATGCCGGCGTTGTTGACCAGCACATCGATGGCGCCATAAGCGGCGATCAGGGCTGCGACGCCGGCAGCGACCGAGTCCTTGCTGGCGACATCCATTTCCAGCACCACGGCCTGGCCGCCCGCCTGCTCGATGTCTGACTTCAATGCCTGCAGCCGGTCGATGCGGCGTGCGGCAAGGCCCACCTTCATTCCTGCCGCTGCGAGTTTCTTGGCCGTTGCGTTACCGATGCCGCTGGAGGCGCCGGTAATCAGGGCCACTTTGCCGTGGAGCTCATTCGTTGACATGGACAGTCTCTTCGCTGGTTGTCGATGCGGGATTGGACGCGGCGATACCGCGTCCAATCGATTTTCAGTACCGGCGAGATGATATCCATCCTATACTTAGTTTCAATTACGCACCTGTAGGTAACTAGATATGGCCGAGGAAACCACTGCGCCCTGCGACCTCTATCGCATCTCGGATATCCGCACCGTGCTGGAACCGATCGCCAACAAGTGGTCGGTCATGATCATGACGGTGCTGTGCAACGGGCCGACGCGCTTCAATCAGATCAAGCGGCAACTGGACGGGGTGACGCACAAGTCGTTGACCGAAGCGCTGCGGCGGCTGGAGCGGATCGGCTTGATCAGCAGGGAAGTGATTTCCTCGTCCCCGGTGGCCGTGCAATACCGGCGCACGCCGTTGGGCGACACCCTTGAAGCGCCGCTGATGGCGCTGCTGCACTGGTGCCAGGATCACGCCGATGAAGTGATTGCCGCCGAGCAGGCGTTCGTCGCGGGCACGCAAGCGGTGGTGCCGGAAACGGCAACGGTAGGGTGAGGGACTGCGGTTGATGCACACGTGCGCCATGCCGAGTTGACGTGGCAGAGGCTTGCATGTGGCGTTGCCTGGCATCGGCCGGGAGCGAATCGGGTCGGCGCGTCGAAGGAGACGGCGGATCGCTCATGGACAGGCGCCTCGGCGGCCAAGGCGGCGCCAAGGGCAAGCGCGCGCGATGCACCACGCCGGCGCTGCGTTGCGCTGATCGCAGCGAGCTCGAAGCGATGCGCGATCGGCGTGCCGGAACCGGTGTGCTCCCCCGGCACGAAGGCGACCACGCCATCGTGCGCATGTACACGCAGGCGCCCGCTCGGTCCATGGCCAACGGCCGATGATTCACCCAGATGGGCCGTGTGGCCCCACAATAGGCGGCCAGTTCCCCAACCGATGTCCCCATGCGCAAGACCTACCAGCTCAACCTCGAAGGCAAGAACCGCGACCGTCTGCTGGAAGCCAGCAAGAACGATATCCGCAAGTACATCCGTCGCGAGCGCCGCAAGGACCTGCCCGAGGGCGCGGACTACTGGGACTTCGACATGCGTTTCGGGGTGGACGAGGCCAGTGCCGCGCCGCTGCCGCCGGCCGAGCTGATCCGGGCGATCAATGCGCTGACCAGCGAAGGCGGCGAGCAGTTCTTCGTGGAAATCCTGCGCAAGCCCGGCAAGCGTACCCCGCGTGCCGATGGCGACAGCGCCCCGGGCGGCGAGCTGGATTTCGAGCAGGACTGAGGCGCTGCACCGGCGTGGCAGTGGATTGCCGCTACGTTGGCACCCTTGCATGGCCGTCTTCGGCAATGCGCCTTGCCGTCACCGCGGGTGGCCTAAGCGGCTCTAAATCAGATCGCATGGTGTGCACGCGGCAGGCATCGGCAGTCGATGTCCGTCATCTGCGCAGCCGCAACGTAACAAGAGTGCGCAAGACCGGCATCGACGCATCCTGACGCTGTCCGGCCTGCGCATGTGCCGCATGTTCAAGCGTGGCTCCTGTTCCCTCCAGATCCGCGCGCCGACAGCGCGTTACGCGTGATTGACCACGCTCAGTCCCGCTTGCCTGCCTGTGACGCCGCCGCACGCAATTTGTCCTTCTTGCTCGGCCGCCTGCCCTTGATGCCGCCGTTGTCGTCCGGAACGCGCGTGCCGTTGTACGGCGCTTGTGGCGCAGGCGTCACTGCCGCCGGGGTCGGCTCGAAACCGGCGACAACGCTGATCGGTATGCGCAGGCCCTGGCGTTTTTCGATCAAACGCCATTGCGGCTGGCTCTCTGCGGTGATGAAGCTGATCGCAAGGCCGCTGGCACCTGCGCGCGCGGTGCGGCCGATGCGGTGGGTGTAGTCCACCGTCGAGCGCGGCAGGTCGTAATTGACCACCGCCGGCAGCGCGTCGATATCGATGCCGCGCCCGGCCAGATCGGTGGCCACCAGTACCTGCAGCTCGCGCTGCTTGAAGGCGTACAACGTACGCTCGCGGCGGCCCTGGCTCAGCTCGCCATGCAGCGGTTGCGCGTTGATGCCGGTCTTGGTGAGTTTTTCGGCGACCTTGTCGGCGGTGTGCCGGCTGGCGACGAACACCAGCACATGCGACCAGCCGTGTTCCTGCAGCAGGTGGCGCAGCAGCTGCGTACGCTGGCCGGCATCGACGGAGATCGCGCGTTGTTCGATCGCTGGCGCAGCCTTTGGCGTGGCGGCAACGGTGATGCGCAGCGGGTCGCGCAGGCGACGCTTGGCCAGCGAGGCGATGGCGGGCGGAAACGTGGCCGAGAACAGCACGCTCTGCCGTTGCGCCGGCAGCAGGGCCAGGATGCGATCGAGCTCGGCGCCGAAGCCCAGTTCGAGCAGGCGGTCGGCCTCGTCCAGCACCAGCGTGGCGACTTCACCCAGGCGCAGCGCATTGTGATCCACCAGGTCCAGCAAGCGGCCGGGCGTGGCGACCACGATATCGGCACCACCGCGCAGGGCAAGCAACTGCGGATTGATCGAACTGCCGCCGGTGGCCGCCACGATCTTGAGCCGCCGCGGCAGATGCGCGGCCAGCTGGTGCAGGGTGTCTTCGACCTGCGCGGCGAGTTCGCGCGTGGGCACCAGCACCAGCGCACCGAGCACGCGCGGCGCGGTGTCCGGGGCGAGACAGCATTGCTGCAGCAGCGGCAGTACGTAGGCCAGCGTCTTGCCCGAGCCGGTCTGCGCCAACGCAATCAGATCGCGCCCCTGCAGCATGGCCGGAATTGCCTGCTGCTGGATCGGTGTGGGCGTGCGGTGACCGGCGCGTGCCAGCGCCGTGTCGAAAAATGGCTGCAGCTGTGGCGACAGCGAGAGATGGGCAAATGACATGGACCGATTATCCAGGCATTTGCACTGCAATGGTCGGTGGGACGTCATGCTGGGTTGCCGCTGGGTACTGCGTCGGTGGGCGGGCAAGGGCCCTGCAGCAAACTCGCAGCGTCGAGTGCGCGGTGTCCTCACCGCTTGCGGGACACGCCGTGAACCCATCCCTGGGGGCTCGGTGGCGGCATCCATGCCGCCACACGGTCCCGCAAGCGGCGAGGCCACCGCACCAGACAGTTGGTCGGCTGCTTTCCTGAAAGCGTGCTCGGCTTGCGTGGCAGACGAGACGTTTGCAGGTTACGTGTTGGAGGTCGGTCTGTCGCCTGGCTTGCAATGGAAAATGGTGGAAGGTCGAGCGAACGCCCCGTGATCCAAACAGTGCACGTCATGCATTGCTTGCACCCGTACACCGACCATCTCGACAGGTCCTTGCCCGCTCACCGTCGCGGGACCTTACGCGGCATGGATGCCGCGTAAGAGCTTACAAGGACGTACTTGCAGCGTGTCCCGCGATGGTGGGCGGGCAGGGGGCCTACAGAAAACCCGCAGATCGGCTGCTCTGCAACTGATCCACCCGCAGTGTTCAAGCCTCATCGGGGCACAACGCAAAGCGACCAATACTTCAACCAAGGCGTTATTCCGCCGCGGTCAGATGCTTGAAACAAAAAAACGGTGGGTCGACTGCGCGGTGCCCTTACCGAGCGGCGCACTTACCGATCGTGTCACACGTCGCAACTTTATCCATGGAGGGCGACATGGTGGCCTGCCGCCAACGGTTCCCAAGCAGCGCGTGCACTGCAAGCGCCGACCCGGTCGCGTGCGGATGAGATCCTCAAGACCGGCCGGGCCCACCTGGCGGTGGGCGCGATGGTCCTGCTGTCCGCGCGTTAGTTGGCCAGCGCCAGATCGTCCAGCAGTGCGCGCAGGAAGCGTGCGGCTTCGCCGCCGGTGGCGGCGCGGTGATCGAACGTCAGCGACAGCGGCATCACCTTGTGGGTTTCCACCCCGCCCATCACCGGAGTGAGCTGGTAACGCGCGCGGCCGGCGGCGACGATGGCCACGCACGGCGGCACCACCACCGGAGTGGCGTAACGGCCGGCGAACATGCCGAAGTTGGACAGCGAGATGGTGTAGCCGCTGAGTTCCGAGGCGGCGATGCTGCGGTTTTCCACCTGCTGACGCAGCCGGTTGACGCTCTCGCGGATGCCGTGCGCGTCCAGCATGTCGGCATTCCGCAGTGCGGGCACGAACAGGCCCTCTTCGGTATCCACCGCAATGCCGATATCGACCTGGTTGTGCAGGGTGCGGCTGAGCGCATCGCCGTCGAACCAGGCGTTGAGCGCGGGCACGGCCTGGCACGCACGCACAATGGCGCGCACCAGACGCACGGTGACATCGTTGCCGGGTTGCCAGGCGTGCAGGTCGGCATCGTCGTTGAGCGTGGTCGGCACCACCTTGCTATGCGCATCGGCCATGACCCGCGCCATGTTGCGACGCACGCCCTTGAGCTGTTCGGGCTGGCCCTTGACGTTGGTGCCGGGCGATTGGGTGCGCATCGGCTTGCCGCTGGCCGACAGCGGCGAGCGGGCAGTGGTGCCCTCATCCGCCCTGCGGGCACCTTCTCCCGCAGGCGGGAGAAGGGTCGCCGTTCCCGCTCGATCCCTGCCGTGGTCAGCGATCCCGTTGGCTCTGTCACCTTCAGCGAACGGACCACCTCTCCCGCTTGCCGGATCGGCGAATGGACCAGTTCTCCCGCTTGCCGGATCGGCGAATGGACCAGTTCTCCCGCTTGCGGGATCATTGAACGGACCACCTCTCCCGCTTGCGGGAGAGGTCGGCGCGCCACGCGCGCCGGGTGAGGGCTGCGCGGTGCCCGCAGCTGCGGCCTGCTTTACATCGGCCAGCGTCACCGTGCCGTCCGCGCCGGTGGCGCGTACCTGGGCCAGGTCCACGCGTAACTTGCGTGCGAGCGCGCGCACGACCGGCATGGCGCGGACACCGCCGACCGCAATGGCCTGTTCGCTCTGCACGGTGTTGGAGCTCTGCATCGCACCCACCACGGTGCCGGCGTCATCGCGCTCGCCTGCGGCGTCGGACGCTGCATTTGCGTCTGTGTCGGCATCGGCGATTTCGCCACCGTTGTCGGAGGCAACGACGCGTTCGGTGGGGCCAGCCGCGCTCTGTCCGGTACTCGGGGTTGCGGCCTGCGCGTTGCCGCCGTGCCCATGCCCATGCCCGGTGTCCTGGCCATCGGCGCGCTGCGGCTGCGAGGCGTCCAGCGCGAACTGCGCCAGCATGGAGCCGGTCACGATCACATCGCCGGCTGCACCGGCCAGCTTGACCACGGTGCCTGAGAACGGCGACGGCACCTCGACCACCGCCTTGGCGGTCTCCATGGAGACCAGCGGGTCGTCCAGGCGCACGCTGTCGCCTTCCTTGACGAACCACTCGACGATGGTGGCATCGGGCAGGCCTTCGCCCAGGTCGGGCAAATGAAAATTCTTGGCTTCGCTCATGGCAGATTCTCTTGCACCGCAGGCAACTGCGGCGTGGTGTCGTCGAGGAGTTCCAGGTCGGCTGCCGGCAGCCAGCCCTGCGCGCCATCGGCACGCTCGGACCACCACCAACCGCCGTGTTCGTGATGCAGCAACACGTCCTCGCCCTGGCGGGCATCGAGTTCGCGTGCGTCGTAGTCGCGCAGCGCTTCGGCCATGCCGTCGCCAAGCGGGCGCAGCCAGGCCAGCGGCGCCCAGCCGGCACGGCCGTCGTCGGTAGTGACCCAGGCAAACGCGGGCCATTCTTCATCGCGTACGCCCACGCTTACCTGCCGGCCCGCCTGAAAGCGGACCGGGTTGGCGTAGGCGGCGCGATGTTCGCAAAGCAGACGGGCGCGCATGTCAGCCGGCAGCCACCGCGCGACGGGCGGCCGTGACGATGCGCTCCACGCTCGGCAGGTACTTCATTTCCAGCCGGAATAGCGGGATATGCGTGTCGTAACCGGTGACGCGTTCGACCGGTGCGAGCAGGTCGTACATCGATTTTTCCGCCAGCTGCGCGGCGATCTCGGCACCGAAGCCAGCAGTGCGCGGGGCTTCCTGCACGATCACGCAGCGGCCGGTCTTGGCCACCGACTCGGCGATGGTGTCGAAGTCCAGCGGGCGCAGCGTAGCCACGTCGATGACTTCGGCGCTGATGCCCTCGCCGGCGAGTTTGTCGGCCGCTTCCAGCGCTTCCTTGACCTGTGCGCCCCAGGTGACCAGGGTGACGTCGGTGCCGTCGCGCAGCACGAAGCACACGTCCAGCGGCAGCGCTTCGCCATCGTTGGCGACCACTTCCTTGTACTGGCGGTAGATGCGCTTGGGCTCCATGTAGATCACCGGGTCCGGGTCGCGGATCGCGGCCAGCAACAGGCCATACGCGCGCTGCGGCGAGGACGGCAACACCACACGCAGGCCGGGCACGTTGGTGAAGATGGCCTCATTGGCTTCGCTGTGGTGTTCCGGTGCGCGGATACCGCCGCCCCACGGCACGCGCAGCACCATCGGGCAATGCAGGCGCCCGCGGGTGCGGTTGCGCAGGCGTGCGGCGTGGCAGATCAGGTGATCGACCATGGGGTACACGAAGCCGTCGAACTGCGCTTCGGCCACCGGCTTCATGCCCTGCGCAGCCAGGCCGACGCTCAGGCCGGCGATGGTGGTTTCATCCAGCGGCGTGTCCAGCACGCGCTCGCTGCCGAAGCGCTGCTGCAGGCCGGCGGTGGCGCGGAACACGCCGCCGTTGACACCGACATCCTCGCCCAGCACCAGCACCGCGGGGTCGTGTTCCAGCTCCCAGGCCAGTGCCTGGGTGATGGCTTCGATCAAGGTGATGGGCGAGCTCATGGCACTGTCTCCGCGCGCGGCAGCGGCGTTGTAGGGGGCACTGGCGTGGTGCGAGGTTTCCGCGTGCACATGCTTGAGCTCATCCATGACGCGCCTCCAGGGCCATCACTTCGGCGCGCTGGGCCAGCAACTGGGCCGGCGGGTCGCCGTAGAGATAATCGAACATGGCTTCCACCGGCTGCACCGGGGTATTGAGATAGGCGTTGACCTCTTCGTCGATACGCGCGCCGCATTCGGCCTTCCACGCGTCTTCCTGCTCCTGGTCCCACAGACCTTGCGCGGTGAGATAAGTCCTCAGACGCAGCAGCGGTTCGCGCGTCCACGCCTGCTTGACCTCGTCTTCGCCGCGATAGCGGCGCGCATCGTCGGCTGTGGTGTGGTCGGTGAGGCGATAGGTCATGAACTCGATCACCGTGCCGCCGTCGCCAGCCAGCGCACGCCCGCGCGCCTGCCGCATCGCTTCGAGCACCGCGATCAGGTCGTTGCCGTCCACCTGCAGGCAATGCAGGCCGCCGGCCAGGCCCTTCTGCGCCAGCGTCTGCGCCCCGGTCTGCGCCGAGCGCGGCACCGAAATCGCCCAGCCGTTGTTGATCACGCACAGGATCAGCGGCAGCTTGTAGGCGCCGGCCGAATTGAGCGCGGCATAGAAGTCGGTCTTGGAACTGCCGCCATCGCCGCAGCAGGCCACCGCTACCTGCGGCTTGTTCTGCAGCTTGAATGACAGCGCCGAGCCGGCCGCATGCAGGCACTGGGTGGAGATCGGCACGCAGATCGGGAAGTCGATGGCCGCATCGGCATCGCGGGGATAATCGCTGCCGCGCTCGTCGCCGCCCCAATACAGCAGCACGTCGCGCGGACGCACGCCGCGTTCGAACATGGTGCCGTACTCGCGGTAGCTGGGCGCGAACACGTCGCCGCTGCGCATCGACGCACCGATGCCCACATGCGTGGCCTCATGGCCCAGGCAGGCGGCGTAGGTGCCCAGCTTGCCGGTGCGCTGCAGGGCCACCGACTTGCTGTCGAAGGTGCGCACGAACAGCATGCGCTTGAACAGGGCAAGCAGGGTCTGCGGGTTGGCGGCGTCGGCCGGCAGGTCGTCGCGGACGAAGTTGCCGCCCGCGTCCATGTACTGCAGATAGTCGATCTGGAACTGCGCGGCTACGCTCATTGCGGCGACACCTTCATCAAGAAGTTTCAAATGATATGAGTTGCCATGTTAAGGACGGCGAAGCAAAACGCTGTCCTGCACCGCAGCACACAATGATGCTGGGTTGCACAAAAAAAAGGGCGCGGACCAGGCCGCGCCCTTTGTCGCAGTAAGAAACTGCGACGTGGTGCACTGCGATCAGCGGCGCCCGGCACCGCCTCCGATCGGGGTGACGATCAGCGCCGAATCGTTGGCCGGGTTCGCATCCGGTGAGGCCGATGTGGCCCTGGCCTGCACGCGGATCGCACCATCGGACGGGATGGGCTTGGCTGCCACGGTCAGCTGGAACGCCAGCTGCGCGCCCGGCAGCACGACGGCCGCACTGCTGCACAAGAAGCGGGCATTACGCAGCGATTGCACCTGCTTGTCGCAGCGCCAGCCCTGCGGCGGCACCAACTGCGACAACGCAGACACTGTATTGCCTTCGATCACCAGGCCGGGACGCTGTGCCGGCGCGGCCCCGACGTTGTCCAGCAGCACGCGGTAGCTGGCGTTGAACGCGATGGTCGGCAGGCTGGCGGGGCCTTCGAACCGCACCGCCAGGTCGCTGCGCGGCTGCGGCCGTGCCTGCACCACGACGGCCGCGGTGTCGGTGTTGTTGTCCGGCTGCGGGTCGGGCGACTGCGAGGCCACCGAAGCGGCCAGGGTCAGGGTGCGTCCGGCCAGGTCCGGGCCGGCATCCAGTTGCACTGCAAAACTCTGCGCAGATCCTGCCGCAAGCACCGGGATATTGCAGGTAAACGTGGTCTGCGTGGCATTGGTCTGGTTCTGGCAGATCCAGCCCGTCGGGGCAGTCAGACGCGCCCGTGCCGGCAGGTCGAACACCAACGCCAGCGCGGTGAACGGCGCGCGGTCCGGCCCTCGGTTCTCTACATCCACGGTGTAGTCGATGCGCTCGCCTTCGACCACCTGGTCGCGCGCGGCGGTGACAGCCACCTGCAAGTCCGCGTTCACCTGCTTGGTCATGCGCAACAGCACCACGGTGGGATCGTGATCGGACAAGCGCGTGGGCGTGTTGGCATCGTTACGCGCAGTGCCGGGGAAGTCGGCATTGATGCGCGCATGGCCCACCGACAACGAGGCGATGTTGGGTGCGCGCATCAGCGCCTCGTTGGCGATGATGTGATCCAGCGACTGCACGTTGCCGTCGAAGGCATACGAATAGCTCTGGTCGGGCGTGTTGAACCAGGTCAGATCGGTGTAGTCCGGATTGACCAGATCCACGCCATCGCCGTTCACCACGGTCTGCGCATCCGGCGCCGGCCTGCCGGTGACGGTGCCCATCGCATCGACATAGCCGTCGTTGAACTCGAAGGCGTTGAAGTCGCCCATCACCAGTACCCGTTCGTTGGGATCGAGCTGCTGACGCGTCTGTAGCAGACGCGCCAGGTACTCGGCCTGGGCCTGGCGTTTGGCGCGGATGCGGGTACCGGCCGCATCGTCGGTCTCGGCGCCGTTGAGCGAGCGCTGATGCACCACGATGGCAGTCAGCGGCAGCACGCGGCCATCGGCCTGATGCACGTTGGCAGTGAGCACCAGCGGCGGGCGGTCGTTGAGCAGGCTGACGCCGCCGCCCGGTTCTGTCCAGGTGGTGGTCTTGCCTTCCTGGGCGATGGACACCACTTCCACGCGCGGCACACGGCTGGCCACCTCGGCGGTCTTGACCAGGAAGCCGACGTCGATGCCGCCGACGTCGTTGCCTTCCTGCAGATAGGCCACGTACTGCGGATTGGGCTGCCCGCCGGCCACTGCATCGGCATTGATGCGCGCGGCCAGGGTCTGCAGCACGCTGAGGTTTTCCACTTCCACCGTGCCCAGGATGTCGGGTAGATGCAGGTAGCCGCGGATCGCCTGCGAGGCCTTGTTGAGGCGGGCCTGGAACGCGGCCGGCGTAAGTACCGGTTCGCCGATCGCCGGGTCGTTCTGGTCGTCGAAGAAGCGCTCCATGTTGTAGGTGGCCACGGCCACATCGTCGGCCTGCGGCCGCGGCGCCGGGCGCGGCAGGTCGGCACCGTTGCAGTAGACCTGCGGGGTGCGTTCCGGGTACAGCGTGTAACGGCGGAAGCTGTAATCCAACGGGCCGGTGGCACCGATCACCACACAACCCGATGCCAGATCCAGCCGCTCGGCACCCACGCCGGCACTGCCGACGGCGATCACTTCCGGGTTGGTATTCCAGCGCGGCACACCGGCAGGGGAGCCGGCCGGCAGCGGGTCGGGCAACTGCACGCCGGGCTCGCGAAAGGCACGCGGTACCCCGGTGACCACGGCATGGAACACGCCATTGCTGGTTGCTGTGGCGTTGACCTCGTTGACGTTGCCACCGGTGGGCGCATTGACGGTGAGGCTCGGAGCGGTGACGCGCATGCCTTCCAGCGCTTCGAGCTGGTCGTAGGCACCGTTCGGGTTGGGGAAAAACGGACTCAGCAGCATCGGATCGGGCAACGGGTTGCCGGTCGAATCCAGCAGCACGGTCAACGTGCCGCCGATCTCGGTCAGCGGCGGCTGGGTCGGGTCGGCGGTGGGCACGTATTCGATCACCGTGCCCTGCACGCGCACCCGGTTGCCGATGGCAGCGGCGTCCGGCGGTGCGCTGCCGGTGTAGACGTAGACGCCTTCGGAGGTGGCAGGGTCCGCATCGGTTTCGGCAGTGGGTGCCTGCAGGAAGAAGCCGGCGCTGCGGCGTGCGGTCACGATGCCCGAGGTGGCGACCACCTGGCCTTCCAGCGGCGAGCGTGCGCCCTTGCCCTGGATGGCGTGGATCGGCAGCAGGCTGAAGTCGTCGTTGAGGAGGGTGCCGGTGGCGCTCAGCGTGGCCGGCAACGCGCCGGTGAGGCCGCTGATCTGCAGCGCGAAGGTCTCGTCGGGCTCGGGCGTGGTATCGCCCAGCACCTCCACCGCGATGGTGGCACTGCGCTCGCCAGCGGCAATCTGCAGGCTGGTTGCCGGCAAGGCCACGTAGTCGCTGCCCGCCACCGCGGTGCCATTGACGGTGGCAGCGGTGAAGCTCACTCCCCCCGCACCGGCCGGCTGGCTCAGGCCCAGCGAGAACACGAAGCTGCGGCTGCCGCTGTTGCCTTCGGCCTGGCTGACATCGGCCAGCGTGGCGATCGGCTGTCCGCCGCCGCTGCACAGGCGCGCGGTGCTGGCGCTGTTGCGCGGTGCCGGCGCGCCGGTGGAAAAATCGGCTGCGTTGTTGTCGGTATCGGTGCAACCATCGCCTGCGCGCAGCACCGCCAGCGTGTTGCTGGGGGCCGGCGTGGGCGCGTTGCCTTCGGCACAGCTGGCATTGCTGCCGTAGCCGACCAGGTCGGCGTTGCCGGTGGGGCAGGCGCCGCTCAGTGCGGCCGCAGTGGTGCTCAGCGCCACCTTGCCGGCCGTGCCGCTCAGGGCCAGGGTTCCGGTGGCATCGGGGGTGGGCAGCGCAACGCTGCCGCCGCTGCCATCGGCCTGCTTGACCAGGTAATACCCGCCGGCCGGCACGCTGCCTGTTAGCGGGGTGAGCTGCCAGCTGCTACCGGCAGCAGAGGCGTACTGCACCGACCAGCCGTCCAGGCTGACCGTGGTGCTGCTGATGTTGTGCAGCTCGATGAAATCGCTGCGGAGGGTGGCGCCGCTATTGCCGCCACCGCCGTAGACCTGGCTGATGACGACCTGGGCATTGGCGTGGCCGGCAACTGCCAGCGCACAGAGAAATACGGCTGCACGACGCTGCAACACATGCATGAGATGAGAGTCCCCTGATCCTTGAGACGTGAAACGCTCCCCTGGTCCGGCCACGTCCCTGGCCGGCAGCGCCGTTCGATTCTGCATGAATTTGCAGACCTTGGTTGACGATACGGTGACACCGGCGCAGCGGCTGCGACCGCGCGGTCGAAAGCGGTTGGCTTTTTCAGGAGTGAAGCACCGGTCGGGTACGCCACGGCCTTGCGAGGTCATCCGAGCAAACAGGCCACCGAGCCAACCGGGCGCTGCGGCAATGGCGCGATGCAGCGGCATACCCGGGTGACCGCGCTGCAGCCACCAGGCAAGTCCCGAACTGCGCCAGTCAGCCGACATGTCTGCACGGCAGGACGCTACGGCAAACACTGGAGATGGCGTTGCGGAGACCCAGCTCCAGCGCCGCTCTCGGCAGCCAGACATTCGATCTCCGCCTCCGCCTCCCGCCTCCCGCCTCCCATTCCCAATTCCCAATTCCCAATTCCCAATTCCCAATTCCCGATTCCCAATTCCCGATTCCCAATTCCCGATTCCCGATTCCCGATTCCCCAATCCCCGATCCCCGCCACTGAGCTACCCTGACCGGCCCGATCCACCTGCACTGCCATGCCCGTCGACAAGAACCTGCGTGACCTGGAACCCGGCATCCACACCGACCTGGAGGGGCGGCTGACCTACGGCGGCTATCTGCGGCTGGACCAGTTGTTGTCCGCACAGCAGCCGCTGTCCGCGCCGGCGCACCACGACGAGATGCTGTTCATCATCCAGCACCAGACCTCCGAGCTATGGCTGAAGCTGCTGGCGCACGAGCTGCGCGCGGCCATCGTGCATCTGCAGCGCGACGAGGTCTGGCAGTGCCGCAAGGTGCTGGCGCGCAGCAAGCAGGTGCTGCGCCAGCTCACCGAGCAATGGTCGGTGCTGGAGACGCTGACGCCCAGCGAGTACATGGGCTTTCGCGATGTGCTCGGCCCCTCGTCGGGGTTCCAGTCGCTGCAATACCGCTACATCGAGTTCCTGCTCGGCAATAAGAATCCGCAGATGCTGCAGGTGTTCGCCTACGACCGGCAGGGCCAGGAGCGCCTGCGCGAAGTGCTCGAAGCGCCGAGCCTGTACGAAGAATTCCTGCGCTACCTGGCGCGCTTCGGCCACGCGATTCCGCAGCAGTATCAAACCCGCGACTGGACCGCCGCGCATGTCGCCGACGACGCCTTGCGCCCGGTGTTCGAGCGCATCTATGAAAACACCGACCGCTACTGGCGCGAATATGCGCTGTGCGAGGACCTGGTGGATGTGGAAACCCAGTTCCAGCTCTGGCGCTTCCGCCACATGCGCACGGTGATGCGGGTCATCGGCTTCAAGCGCGGCACCGGCGGCTCCAGCGGCGTGGGATTTTTGCAGCAGGCGCTGGCGCTGACGTTCTTCCCGGAACTGTTCGATGTGCGCACGTCGGTGGGTGTGGAAGGCCGGACGCCGCAGGGCAATGCGGACGCTGCCAAGGACTGATCAGGGCGACACGCCGAGCAGGGCGCCAAGCTGAGCAGGGACATGCTAGGGAGGGGCAAGCCGGGCAGGGCAACGCTGAGCGCGACGAAAGCCAGGCAATGCAGTGAGTCGTAGCGCGCTCAAGCCCCTCTCCCCTGGGACGAAAGGCACGGCTTGCGCGCTAATGGCGCGCGTGGCTTGGAGCGAGTGCGGGTCGGGGCGCGGCGCGCAGCTTGGGGGTGAGGGTACGGGTAAGGGCGTTATTCCCAGGGACCAGCCACCGTGCCAATGCTGGGATATCGGCAACCGGCACCGCCCGGCGACTTCGCACCCTCATCCGCCCTTCGGGCACCTTCTCCCGACGGGAGAAGGGAGAAAGTGCAGACGTTCGATCGTGTGCGGCAGCTTCATCCTTGGTCTGCCGTTAATACAGCCAAGACTCAACCAATCCCGAATCCCGAATCCCGACAAAATCGTCACTTCCCGCCCACCGTCATCAGGTCGTCGACTCCGGCGAATTTGACGCGTACATGACGTCTAAGTGATCCTCGCGCGTCGCCCAGGGTTCCGCCCTGGGGCACCCAGCCATTACTGAATACGCAAGGGACACCACATGAGCGTTGACGCAACTGCGCCGACATCCGCTTCCACTCCGCCGCAGCCGCCTGCGCCTCCCGAGTTCCCCACGCTGCTTGGCCACCCCCGGCCGCTGTGGATGCTGTTCATGACCGAGTTCTGGGAACGCTTTGCGTTCTACGGCATTCGCTGGGCGCTGGTGCTGTACATCGTGGCGCAGTTCTTTGGCGGCGACGCCACCGGCCAGGCACCGGCCGGACGTACCTACGGCGCGTATCTGGCGCTGGTGTATGCGGCGGCGATCTTCGGCGGTTATGTGGCCGACCGCGTGCTCGGTTACCAGCGCTCGATCCTGGTGGGCGCAGCAGTGATGGCGACCGGCCTGTTCCTGATCGCCATCCCCGACCACACCATGTTCGAGATCGGCCTGGCGACCGTGGTGGTGGGTAACGGCTTGTTCAAGCCAAACATCTCCACCATGGTCGGCAAGCTGTATTCGGTGGCCGATCCGCGCCGCGACAGCGGCTTCACCATCTTCTACATGGGCATCAACCTGGGCGCGATGATTTCGCCGGTGTTGACCCAGCTGCTGGCCGAGAAGGTGTTCGGCACCCAGGCCATGCCGTCGTACAAGATGGTGTTCATGGCCTCCGGCGCGGGCATGCTGATCAGCCTGGTGTGGTTCTGGATCGGCCGTGCCCAGCTCAAGGGCATTGGCGCGCCGGCACCGAACGCGCAGGGCATCGGCCGCGTGCTGATGGTGCTGGCCGGCTGCGTACTGGCGATTCCGGTGGTGTATTTCCTGCTGGCCGTCGGTGCCGATGTGCTGCAGATCGTGCTGACGGTGCTGTTCATCGGCCTGTCGGTGATGCTGCTGGTCGAAGGCATCCGCGAGGGCAAGGTGCAGCGCGACAAGGTGATCGCGATGCTGATCATCTTCGCCTTCAACGTGTTGTTCTGGATGTTCTTCGAACAGGCCGGCAGCTCGTTCACCTTCCTGGCCGACAACATCGTCAACCGCAATTTCGGCGAGTGGACCTTCCCGACCGCGTGGTTCCAGTCGGTCAACTCGATCGCCATCATTGCGCTGGCGCCGGTCATCGCCTGGATCTGGGTCAAGTCCGGCCGCTTCAATCCGTCGATTCCGCGCAAGTTCGGCCTGGGCCTGCTGTTCAACGGCCTGGCCTTCCTGCTGCTGATGTTTGCCTTGTCCAGCCTGGTCAACGACGCCGGCAAGATCCCGTTCTGGACCTTGTTCATGGTCTACGTCATCCAGTCGGTGGGCGAGCTGTGCCTGTCGCCGATCGGGTTGTCGATGGTGACCAAGCTGGCACCGGTGCGCCTGGTCGGTTTCGGCATGGGTGGCTGGTTCTTGTCCACCGGCATCGGTAACAACCTGTCGGGTATCTTTGCCGGCCATGTCAGCGGAAGCGAAGGCATGAGCGTGTCCTCGGCGCTGGGCGGGTATACCTTCGGGTTTTGGGCGCTGGTGGGCGCCGGTGCGCTGCTGTTCCTGATCGCGCCGCTGATCAACAAACTGATGCATGGTGTGAAGTGAGGAGAAAAGCGATGCCGAGCAACCCCATTGTCTGTGGCCTGCTGCTGGCCGGCCTGTTGAGCGCCTGCGGGCAACACGCCGAGCAACAGGAGGCGCCACGGCCGCTGGATACGTCGATGCAGAAGCCACCCAGTGCCGACCCCAGCCAGCCGGTGTCCTCGGGCAATACGCCGACTGCTGCCGATATCGCGGCAGCGGCCGCGCTCAATGCGCAGTACGACCCGTCGCGCGATCCGGCTGCCGATCTGGAAACGGCCAAGGTGGAGGCCAAGCGCGGTGGCAAGCGCATCGTGCTCAATGTTGGCAATGCCGCCTGCGAGCCGTGCAAGGCGCTGGACGAGCTGATGGGCGGCGACGCCGAGCTGCGCAGCTTCCGCGATGCGCACTTTGTGGTGGTCAAGGTCAATCGCGATGCGGCCAACGAAAACGCCACGTTCCTGTCGCAGTTCGCCCAGCTCAACGACTACCCGTCGCTGCTGGTGCTGGACAACGACGGCAAGCTGCTGACCACCCAGACCAGCCCGGAGCTGCGCAAGGGCGAAGGCTTCGATCGCAAGAAGCTGTTCGATTTCCTCAAGCAATGGGCGCCGCCGGAAGCCTGATGCGCTGCGAGCGCGTTGTACAAAAAACCCCGCATTGCTGCGGGGTTTTTTGTATGCGTCAGTCCAGGTGCGGTGTCTGACGGGCGCGCAGACGCACATGGGCACTGCATGCGATGCCGGGCGATGTGAGCGGCTTTGGCAGTGCTGCCTGCAACAACACAGTGCCCGCAGCGATTGCGTAACCCCCAGCGGCGTCGACATCAGCCAGCGCAGTGCCGCACGAGCGCCATCGGATCGCACTGCAGAGCCAAGCTCAGTCCTTGCCCGCCATGCGCGGTAGCCCATCCTTGGCCAGCCGGTCGATCAACCGTTCCAGCAATTGCTGTTCCTCGTCACTGAACACCGACATCAGCCGTTGTTCCATTTCGTTGACCAGCGGTGCGACGGTTTCGTACACCTGGCGTCCGGCCGGCGACAGCGCCAGCATCGAGCGGCGGCGGTCGTCGCCATGGGTCTCGCGGCGGATGAAGCCACGTTCCAGCAGGCGCGCCACCGCGCGACTCACTGCAACTTTGTCCATCGCGGTGCGGTCGGAGACCTCACTGGCCGAAGAACCCGGATACAGCGCCAGGATGGTGATCACCCGCCACTCGGGAATGGCCATGCCGTAGCGGTCGCCGTAGACCTTGGCGATGTTGGCGCTGATGCGGTTGGACAGCACGCTGAGGCGATACGGCAGGAACTGCTCGAGGTTGAGCAGCACGGGATGTTGCGGCGCATTGGAGGTGTCGTGATCGCTCATGTTGCACTGTGTCTTGATTTTGGTTTCATTTGCAACTACAAACGAGGGGTGGCCTGCGCATTCTCGCGGGTCTTCTGCCACCCCGCATAGCCCTGCGGGCCGCCTAGCGTGGAGAAACGACGATGAGCGCACAACCGAACAGCACTGTAGCCCGCCCCGACCCGGGGATGCAGGTCACCACCTTCGACAATCCGATGGGAATCGACGGCTTCGAGTTCGTCGAATTCGCCGCACCCGCCGGCCAGGCCGCGCAACTTCACGACTATTTCCGCAAGATGGGCTTCAGCGCGGTGCTGCGCCACCGTAGCCGCGCCATTACCGTCTATCGCCAGGGTGGGGTCAATTTCCTGCTCAACGAAGAGCCCGATTCGTTCGCCGCCGACTTTGCCGCCGCGCACGGCCCCTGCGCCTGCGGGTTTGCGATCCGCTTCCGTACCCCGGCCGACACCGTGCTGCAGACGGTGCTGGGCAATGGCGGCGAAGCGGTGCAGAACAAGCCCCAGACGCGCGCGGTGCCCGCACCGGTGGTCAAGGGCATCGGCGATTGCATGCTGTATCTGGTGGACCGCTACGGCGATGCCGGCAGCATCTACGACGCCGACTTCGAACCGATCGAAGGCGCCGACCAACAGCCGAGCGGCTTCGGCCTGACCTTCATCGACCACCTCACGCACAACCTGTATTTCGGCAACATGCAGCGCTGGTCGGACTATTACGAACGCCTGTTCAACTTCCGCGAGATCCGCTACTTCGACATCAAGGGCGCCAAGACCGGCCTGGTGTCCAAGGCGATGACCGCGCCGGACGGCATCGTGCGCATTCCGCTCAACGAGTCCTCCGACCCCAAGAGCCAGATCAACGAGTATCTGGACGCCTATCAGGGCGAAGGCATCCAGCACATCGCCTGTTTCACCGACGACATCTACGCCAGCGTGGAAAAGATGCGCGAGGCCGGGGTGACGTTCCTGGATACGCCGGACACCTACTTCGATGTGGTGGATCTGCGCATTCCCGACCACGGCGAGGATGTCGAGCGCCTGCGCCGCAACAAGATCCTGATCGATGCGGATGTGGACACCAAGCAACGCAAGCTGCTGCAGATCTTCACCACCAACTGCATCGGCCCGATCTTCTTCGAGATCATTCAGCGCAAGGGCAACGAAGGCTTTGGCGAAGGCAATTTCCAGGCGCTGTTCGAGAGCATCGAGCGCGATCAGATCAAGCGTGGGGTGCTTTGAGGGCGGGGATTGGGAATTCGCTGTTCGGGATTTGCCGAAGGCAATACGTTCAAGCGCCTCATCATCAGGACACGGTTGTCTGACAAGACGAACCAGTAAGAGCTCACGCAGTTAAAGCCCCTCTCCCCACGGGGCGAGAAGGCACACCTTGCGCGCCCCGGGCGCGTGCCTTGGAGCGCCCGCGCCGCAAGCGCGGGCCGGGGCGCGGAGCGGGGGTTGGGGTGAGGGTACGGTGGAGCGATGAAAATCAGACCGCCATTACCCACGGTTGCGCTCACCAACGCGCGTGCGTCACGGACAGGGATGACAGAAGCAGAGCGCGCACTTTGGCGCTGTCTCCGCAGCAATCAGCTGCAAGGTTTCAAGTTCAGGCGTCAGCATCCGATTCCGCCTTACATCGCAGATTTTTGTTGTATTGATGCGGTGTTGATTGTTGAACTGGATGGCTCGCAGCATCAGACATCCAGCGATCAGGCAAGAACGCGGTGGCTGCAATCGAAGGGTTGGAGAGTGCTGCGGTTCTGGAACAACGATGGGTTGCTTTCGCTGGATGCGATGGTCGAGATGATCTTCAAGGTGGTCGCTACGCCGTACCCTCACCCCAACCCCTCTCCCGCGGGGAGAGGGGCTTAATCCGCCAGGCCTCATCTCTTCTTCTTCGGTAGGAAAGCGGCCTGATTCAACTCAATCCCAACCTTCTGCATCCGGGGAGGGAGGGCCAAAATCCGGACGCATGCCATGCATAACAACGAGCACTACATGACCGGCTTCGGCAACGCGTTCGCGACCGAGGCGGTGGCCGGCACCTTGCCGGTCGGGCAGAACTCGCCGCAGCGTGTGGCGCACGGGCTATATGCCGAGCAGCTGTCGGGCACCGCCTTCACCGCGCCACGCGGCGAGAACCGGCGCAGTTGGCTATACCGCATTCGCCCGGCCGCCGTGCATGGCAGCTTCTCCTTGATCGAGCAGTCGCAGTTCCACAACGACTTCGGCAGCGGCCCGGTACCGCCAGACCAGATGCGCTGGAGTCCACTGCCGTTGCCGGCTAAGCCCACTGATTTCGTCGATGGTCTATACACCATGGCCGGCAATGGCAGCCCGGAGGCGATGACCGGCGTGGCCGTGCATCTGTATGCGGCCAATGCCTCCATGCACGATCGCTTCTTCTATGACGCCGATGGCGAGTTGTTGCTGGTGCCGCAGCAGGGCCGTCTGCGGGTACACACCGAGCTCGGCGTGCTGGAGCTGGAGCCGCAGCAGATTGGGGTGATTCCGCGCGGCGTGCGCTTGCGCGTCGAGCTGCTCGATGACACGGCCCGCGGCTATGTCTGCGAGAACTTCGGTGGCTTGTTGCGCCTGCCCGACCTGGGGCCGATCGGCTCCAACGGGCTGGCCAATGCGCGTGATTTCGAAACGCCACATGCCGCCTTCGAACAGCGCGAAGGCGCGTTCGAACTGGTGGCGAAATTCCAGGGTCATCTATGGCGTGCGGACATCGGTCATTCGCCGCTGGATGTGGTGGCCTGGCACGGCAATTACGCACCGTATCGCTACGACCTGCGCCGCTTCAACACCATCGGCTCGATCAGTTTCGATCATCCCGATCCGAGCATCTTCACCGTGCTGACCTCGCCCAGCGACACGCACGGCACGGCCAACATGGATTTTGCGATCTTTCCGCCACGCTGGCTGGTGGCGCAGCACACCTTTCGCCCGCCGTGGTTCCACCGCAATGTGGCCAGCGAGTTCATGGGCCTGGTGCATGGCGTCTACGACGCAAAGGCCGAAGGCTTCGCGCCGGGCGGGGCGTCGCTGCACAACTGCATGAGCGGGCACGGCCCGGATGCGGCGACCTTCGACAAGGCCTCGCAGGCGGACCTGTCGCGTCCCGACGTGATCGCCGAGACCATGGCCTTCATGTTCGAAACCCGAGCGGTATTGCGGCCCACCCAGCAGGCGCTAAAGGCCAGCCAGCGGCAAGGCGACTATCAGCAATGCTGGTCCGGATTGCGTGCAGGGTTCAAGGCGCCGACTTCTGGCCCGGCTGACTAAGCGCCTGCAACACGAGTCCTGGCTGACCGTCAGGCGGACGCGCTAGGTGCGCGCTGCGACATGTCCCGCCCAGGCGATCCGGTCCCGGGTGCGCTGTCCACATGACTGCCCGCCACGTTTTCCTGGCCGCTTCAAGCGAGCCGATCAAACCGGTTTGCGCTACCGGCATTGGCGCTCAATCGGCGGGCAAGCTCAGCGTTTCCCGGACGGACACGACCGTTCCGTCGCGTTACCGGCATCGACCGCACGCGCGCCCAGCGCAATCGCGCAGTGGCGCGCCCCTGGCCAGCGGCTTTGCATCATCGCAGCGACGGACCTGCGACACCCTATGCCGTCGGCATTACGCAGGCTGCTCTGCATCCGGCAGCAGCTCTTCAATCCGCATGCGCACACGCAGCGCATACGAGGCCGAGGTGAACTGCGGTAGCTCGCGCAACGCCGTATGGATGGCGATACCGATCGCGTCTTCCGCGCGTGCGGCCTGCAACTGCCGGTGCAGTACCACCGCAACCGGATTGCGCTGCAACTGCAGGATGTCGAGCAGGTACAGGCGCGCGTTGGTGGCAGCGCGACGGCGCTGACGTTGCAGATCCTCTTCGGTGGGCTTGGTGGCCGGCGGTGTCTGCAAGGTGGCAGGCGCCGTGGCAGTCGGCGCCATCGCGGCCATGGGCGCAGTCGAGCGCGATGCGCTGGCTTGCGCATCGTCGGTGTCGGTCAGATATCCCATTGCGCACAGCGTCTGCACCAGGGCGGCGCCGTGATCCCCCAGCAGCAGCGCCAGCGATGTCAGGTCGCGTTGACCGTCGGCCAGGATCAACGCGCGACGCTGCAATAACGTCAGCGGGCTGCGGTGCGATTGCAGCGCGGTCAGGGCGAGCTCGGTCTTGCGTGGGGTCATGGCGGCAGTCCTGCGAAGCCGACAGCGTGATCGCTGTCAATGAAGCGCCGATGACATCGCCGCGACGGGATGCGACCGCGCCCTGCACATTGCCGCGATGCCGGCTGTGTACGCTGGGCCAGGACATAAGGGAGTGCAGCGATGACATGCAGACTGCTGGGCTTGATAGGGATGGTGCTGGTGATGGCCGGCTGTCATCGCGGCGACGACGCGCCGGCTGCGCAAGCGCCGGCCGAGGCCGCGCATGCACCGGTCGCGTCTGCCAACGATCAGCCCGCAGATGCAGTGCCGCCGGCGACCGCCCCGCCTGGCACGTTTCCGCCGCATCTGCGTCAGCAGCCGACCACGCTTGCACGGATGGACGGCTACGGCGACCTGCGGTTGGGCATGGATGCCGCACAGGCACGCAAGGCCTGGGGTGGCGAACTACGCGGCGATGCCGCCAGCGACGGCGGGTGCTACTTCTTGCGCCCGCAGTGGGCCGATGACGCGCGTCGGTTCGGTTTCATGTTCGAAGGCGATCGTCTGCTGCGCTATCAGACCAACGAGGCGAAGGAAGTCGCGCCCGGTGGCGGCAGGGTCGGCATGACGCTCGCGCAGCTGCGCGCGCTGTATCCGGACGGGTTGGATGCACAGCCACACAAGTACCTGCCCGGCGCGCAGACGCTGCGCCACGCCAACGCCGCGACGCAGTCTGCGGTGGTCTTCGAGACCGATGCCGACGGTAGGGTCAGCAGCTGGCGGGTAGGGCGGCCGCCGCAGGTGGATTATGTGGAAGGCTGCGGCTGAGCTGCGCGTCGCGTCGCGTGGCATGTCGGTGTCGGCCTGTCGCCGCAGGCACACACGCAGATGCTGACGCTGCAGCGCTAGGTAGATGGATGATCCACGCTGGCTTGCATAGCGCTGCTAGCGTAGCGTCGCTGCGGCGCTGCAGCCCATGGATAGGCAGCGCGTGCTGGTTCGCCCGCCTGCGGGCGGCGCCGATGCAAAGGCAGCGGTCGAGGTCTGCAGAAGTGCTATCGATGCACGCTCGGACGCAGGGGTTTGTGCAATGCGTACAGATGCCGTATCGCACCCCCCGAAGCACCGTTGCATCCATTGCGACTGAAGCAGTATTGCCGGGGAACTGCGTTACGCCTAACAAGGCCGCGTCACGCACTCGCATCAGCGGTGCCGCGCGAGATCAGCGCTCCGCTGCAGGTCGCTCATGTTGCTTGGCGGTCTCTGCGTTCTCGCCGACATCGCCTTCGGCCGTCGGCGAGGGCAGGCCTTCCTTTTCCATGTCGCCGTGGTTGGGCACTTCCGGGCGGTTTTCCATCATCAGCGACAGCGCGGCCTTGGCCATCATGTGCGCGCTGATTGGCGCGGTGATGAACAGGAACACGGTGATCAGCAACTCGCGCGGCTGCGGGTCCACGCCCAGGAACAGGTGATACCCCACCGAGCCCAACAGCACGCAGCCCACGCCCAGCGTGCTCGCCTTGGTCGGCGCATGCAGGCGCTTGAAAAAGTCAGACAGCTTCACCAGCCCGAATGCGCCGATCAGGATAAAAAACGTGCCGACCAGCAACAGTGCGCTCAGCAGGTATTCTGTGAGCGCGATCATTCGACGATATCCCGGCGCAGCACGAATTTGCTCAACACCACGGTGCTGCCGAAGCCCAGCATCGCAATCACCAGCGCCGCCTCGAAATAGATCGGCGAATCCAGATACATGCCCAGCAACATCAGTTCGGCGATGGCGGTGACCGAGAGCGTATCCAGCGCCAGGATGCGGTCCGGCACCGTCGGGCCGCGCAGCAGCCGCCACAATGCCATCAGGATGGCCAGGCCCACCGCGTGCATGCAGATGACGATGGTCGATTCGATGAACATGTGACCGGTCATGGAAAGATCTCCATCAGAGGTTTTTCGTAGCGGGTCTTGATCTCGGCGATCAACGCGTCCGGGTCGTCCAGATGCAGCACATGCACCAACAGGTATTTGCGGTCGTCCGACAACGCCGCTGACACCGTGCCAGGCGTCAGCGTGATCATGCTCGTCAGCGCCGCAATGCCGTGGATATTGGCGATGTCCAGCGGCACCCAGATAAAGCCGGGGTGGATGCGCGATTCCGGCCCGAGTACCTGGATGGCGACCTTGATGTTGGAGCGCACGATGTCGCCGGCCGCCACCAGCAACATGCGCGGGACCGAGCGCAGCGAGCCGATGCGGGCGAATTCGCGGTCCAGCCGCGCGGCGAAGATCGGCACAACCACGCCCAGCAGTGCGCCCAGCACCCATTGCTGCGGCCCGAAGCTGTCGCTGAGCAGCAGCCAGAACACGAACACGGTGACAGTCAACGACGGCGAGGGCAGCAACCGGCGCCGCAAGGGCATGCGCGCGCTCATGGCTGCCTCCGTTGTGGCGTGGTGGCGCGCACCTGATCCACATACGCACCGGGGTCGCGCAACTGCGCAGCGGCGGCATCGGTGTAGCGCATCAGCGGTTCGGCACCGACCGTCATCGCCACCAGGCCGCTCAGCAGCAGAACCGTTGCGGCGGTTTCCACCGGTCGCATGCGGCCACGGCGTTGCGGCTGGAGTTCGGGCGTGTCTTCCACTGCCTCCGGCACGCGCCAGAACAGTCGCACGCCGGCGCGGGTCAAGCCGATCACCACCAACAGGCTGCTGCCGAGAATCGCGCCCCAGACCGGTCCGACCAGGCCGTCGGGCACATGCTGCAGCAAGGCCGCCTTGGCGAGGAATCCGGACAGCGGCGGCAGGCCGGCGACCGCGACCGCAGCGATCATGAACATCGCGCCGGGTATCCCACGCCGCGGCAGCGGTGCGACCACTTCCTTGCGATCGCTGGCGCTGCCGCGGCGGCGCCGGATCAGGTCCGACACCATGAACAGGGCCGCGGCCACAAAGCTGCTGTGCGGCAGGTAGTACAGGCCCGCACCCAACGCGCCGGCATCGTCGAGCGAGAAGGCGATGAACAAGGTCGCAGCCGAAAACACCACCAGATACGACACCATCACCCGCAACCGCGATGCGGCCATCACCCCGAAGGCGGCCATCAGCAGCGTCGCAATGCCCAGCCACAGCAGCGCATGCCGGCCAAACCCATGCAGCGCGCCGGCACCGACGCCAAACCACAGCGAGGACACACGCAACGTTGCGTACAGCCCGACCTTGGTCATGATCGCGAACAATGCCGCTACCGCTGCCGGCGCGCGCGAATAAGTCTCCGGCAACCACAGGTACAGCGGCAGCAACGCAGCCTTGCTGCAGAACACCAGCAGCAACAAGCCCAACGATGCCTTGGCCAGCGGCACGTCCTGCGCCGGCAGGTCGGCAATGCGTTGCGACAATTCGGCCATGTTGAGCGTGCCGAAGACGCCAAACAGCAGGCCCAGCGCAATCAGAAACAGCGTCGACGCACACACGTTGAACACCACGTAATGCAGGCCGACGCGCATCTGCAGGCCGCGCCCGCCACTGAGCAGCAACCCGTAGGAGGCGATCAGCATCACCTCGAAGAACACGAACAGGTTGAAGATGTCGCCGGTCAGGAATGCCCCGTTCAAGCCCATCAGCTGGAACTGGAACAAGGCATGGAAGTGCGGCGCGCGCCGATCCCAGCCGGCGCAGGCATGCAGCAGGCAGGCCGAGCCCAGGACCAGGGTGGTCAACAGCATCCATGCCGACAGCCGGTCGCCCATCAGTACGATGCCCAACCGCGCCGGCCAGTCGCCGAGCAGATACACCAGCACGCCGCCCTCCGCGGCACGTGCGAACAACGCAACCACCGCCGCTGCCAGCAAGGCCATGCTCGCCCACGCCACACTGCGCTGCACGCGCGGCCCGTAGCGGCGGTGCTCGACAAACAGCGATGCGGACGCGCCTAGCATCGGGATCAGAATCGGCAGGATCAGCAGATGATTCATCGCCGCGCCTGCCGCGTATCTGCGCCGGTGGCGGCATCTTCATGCGCATCCACGTGATCGCTGCCGTTGTCGCTGCGGCTGCGGATCGCCAGCACCAGGCTCACCGCCGTCATCGCAAAGGCAATCACGATCGCCGTCAGCACCAGCGCTTGCGGCAACGGGTCGGTGTAGTGCAGCAGGTCCACCGGCACGCCCTCGCGCAACACCGGCGGCTGGCCGCTGCGCAGCCGTCCGCCGGCGAAGATCAGCAGGTTGGTCGCGTACGACAGGAAGGTCATTCCCAGGATCACATCGAAGCTGCGCGCGCGCAGCAACAGATAGATCGCCAATGCGGTGAGGACGCCGATGGCGCTTGCCACTGCCAGTTCCATCAATGCTGCTCCGCGGTGCGTGTCGAACGTTGGGTGGGGTCGATCTCGCCGCGCTGCGAACTGCGCGTACGCGAGGGCTTGATCGTGCCCATCATCGACAGCATCAACATCGCCGCACCGAACACCACCAGATACACCCCGATATCGAACCCCAATGCGCTGGCCAGTTCCAGATCGCCCAGCAGCGGCAGCGGAATCTCCACATGCCCGCTGCTCAGGAACGGCAACCCGAACAGCAGCGAGCCTGCACCGCTGAGCAGCGCGCACAACAGGCCGATGCCGATCAGCCGGATGTAGTCGAAGCCAAAGCGCGATTCCACCGACGCGGTGCCCTGGATCACGTACTGCATCAGCAACGGCACCGCCAGCACCAGCCCGGCGATGAAGCCGCCGCCGGGCGCGTTGTGACCGCGCAGGAACAGGAACAGGGACACGGTCAGCGTCAGCGGGAACATGATCTGCGCCAGATCCGCCGGCACCGGCAACCGGATCGGCGGCCCGGGCATGCTGCGTTCCGGTGCCATGCGCGAGCGTCGCAACAGCGCATGCACCACCAACCCGGCAATCGCGAACACCGTGATCTCGCCAAACGTATCGAAACCGCGGAAATCCACCAGGATCACGTTGACCACGTTGCGCCCATACGCCTCGGGCAACGCGCGCTGCAGCAGTTCGCCGGCAACGGTATGGCTGGACTGCGTCATCAAGGTGTACGACAGCGCGGCCAGTCCGGCGCCACCGGCGATCGCAAGGCAGGCGTCGCGGATCTTGTGCAGCCGCGCGCGCTCGGGCAGCGAGCGTTCGGGCAGGTAGTTCATCGCCAGCAGCATCAGCACCAGTGTCACCATCTCCACCAGCAGCTGCGTCAGCGCCAGGTCCGGCGCCGACAGGAACACGAAGGTCAAGCTGACCGCCAGCCCGGTGCCGCCGAGCACCAGCACCGCCAGCAGGCGCTGCCTGTACAGGAACAGGCTGCCCAGCGCACAGGCGATCATCAGCAGCCAGACCGTCCAGCCCAGCAGCGGCATCGGCGTGGGTGCCGGCCAGGCCGGCAGCGCGCCGCCCTGCAGGAACGGCACCAGCGCCACCACCACCGCGCTCAGCACCAGCAACATCAGCATGCGCTGCAGATTGCCGTTGGTGATCGCGTCGGTCATGTGCGTGGTGGCGCTAAACAGCGCACGCAGGTTCCAGTGGAACATGGCCTTGCCGGGCGAGCGGTTCTGCACCGCATACAGATCCAGCAGGCGACGGATCGCCATGTACAGCAGCGTGCCGCCGATCATGCCGGCCACGCTCATTGCCAACGGCCAGTTCAAGCCGTGCCACAGCGCCAGACTGTAGTCGGGCAATCGATCGCCAAGAATCGCGCCGGCTCCGGCGCGCAGCACCGGCGCCACCGTCCATGCCGGCACGATGCCGACCGCCAGGCAGATCAGCACCAGCACTTCCACCGGGATCTTCATCCAGCGCGGCGGCTCGTGCGGCATGGTTTCCAGATCGCGTGGGCCGTCGCCGAAGAAGGTGTCGTGTACAAACCGCAGGCTGTAAGCCACCCCGAGCAGGCCGGCCAGCAACGCGGCGATGCTCGCCAGGATGCGCATCAGTTCCGGCGCCTGGGTCTCCAGCGCCACCGCAAAGAACATTTCCTTGGACAGGAAGCCATTGAGCAGCGGAATGCCGGCCATCGCCAACGATGCGATGATCGCCAATGCGCTGGTAAACGGCATCAGCCGGCGCAGATTGCCCAGCCTGCGCATGTCGCGCGTACCGGTCTCGTGGTCGATGATGCCCGCAGCCATGAACAACGACGCCTTGAACACGGCGTGGTTGAGGATGTGGAATACGCCGGCCACCACCGCCATCGGCGTCGACAGGCCGAACAGCATCGTGATCAGGCCAAGATGCGAGATGGTGGAGTACGCCAGTACGCCCTTGAGGTCGTGCTGGAAGATCGCATGCCACGCGCCCAGCAACAGCGTGATCGCGCCGATACTGGTGACGGTGTAAAAAAACAGATCGGTGCCGGCCAGTGCGGGATGCAGGCGCGCCAGCAAAAACACCCCGGCCTTCACCATCGTGGCCGAGTGCAGGTACGCCGACACCGGCGTCGGCGCGGCCATCGCCTGCGGCAACCAGAAGTGAAACGGAAACTGCGCGCTCTTGGTAAAGATGCCCAACAGCACCAATCCCAGTGCATACGGATACAGCGGGCTGGCGCGGATCACATCGCCGGCGGCCAGCACGGCATCCAGCTGAAAACTGCCGACGATGCGGCCGAGCATCAGCACCCCGCCCAGCAGCGCCAGACCACCGCCAGCAGTCAGCACGAACGCCATGCGTGCGCCTTCGCGTGCATCCTTGCGGTGCGACCAGAACCCGATCAGCAGGAACGAGCTGATGCTGGTGAGCTCCCAGAACACCATCAGCAACAGCAGATTGCCCGACAGCACCATGCCGAGCATCGCGCCCATGAACAGCAACAGATAGGCAAAAAAGCGCGAAGCGCTATCGCGTGCGCTCAGGTAGTAATGCGCATACATCACCACCAATGCGCCGATTCCCAGCACCAGCAGCGCGAACATCCAGGCCAGCCCATCGAGCCGCAGCGAGAACATCAAACCGATCTGCGGCAACCACGCATGCTCGCTGCCAATCACCTCGCCACGCAGCACTGCCGGCGTCAACGCGGCAAGCACCAGCAGGCCGGCCAGTGGCGCAGCCGCAGCCAACCACGCAGTGATCGAACGTGGCGTGCGCGAGAACAGCGCGACGGCGGCGGCCATCAGGAACGGCAGCGCCAGCATAATTTCCAGCGGAAAAGGCATGCAGGGAACACAGGATTCGCGAGCAGGCCAGAGAGCTTAACAAACCGTTGACTGACGTCAGTGTCAACGCCGGCGCCGCGCACAGGCGCAATTGCCGGCCAAACGGCGCGCGCATCGACGTCGGGGACTGGGTATGCTGCTGTCATTCAGGACCATGTCGTTGCCCCGTGACCGCCACCCATCCCGCTCCGTCCACCGCTGTGTCTGCGCCGCGCGCCCTGGTTTTTGGCGGCAGCGGGCAGATTGGCGAGCGTCTGTTGACCCGGCTGCTGAGCCGAGGGTGGCAGGTGACGGCATGGTCGCGGCAGCCGCGTGCGGCGCGTTCCGGGTTGATCTGGCGGCAAGGCGATCTGGCTGTGCCGGCCGCCGCAGGCGATGCCTTCGAGGTGATCTTCAGCTGCGGGCCGCTGGATCACTTCGCCCGCTGGTATGCCGAAAATCCGGTGGTCGCATCGCGCATCGTGGCGTTCGGTTCCACCAGCGTGGAGGTCAAGGAGCATTCGATCGATGCGGCCGAGCGCGACGTGGCGCGACGGCTGGCGCATGCCGAACAGGCGCTGTTTTCTGCGGCCATGGCGCGCGGCGCCACCGCCACCGTGCTGCGCCCGACCCTGGTCTACGGTGCCGGACGCGACAAGACGCTCACCCAGATTGCCGGCCTGGCCCAGCGCACCGGCGCCTTCATGCTGCCGGCCAATGCCACCGGTCTGCGTCAGCCGGTACATGTGGACGATCTGGCCAGCGCGGCGCTGGCGGTGATCGGCCAACCGGCGACCCAGCAACGCAGCTATGCGGTGGGCGGCGGCGAAGTGCTGGCCTACACACAGATGGTGGAACGGGTGCTGCAGGCGCTGCCACGGCCGGCGCGGCTCTATCAGGTGCCGCCCAGCCTGTTCGGGCTTGCGCTCACTGCCGCGCAACGCCTGGGCCGCCTGCGTGGCATGAACGCGGCGGCGCTGCAACGCATGCGCGACGACCTGGTATTCGACCTGGAACCGGCACGTCGCGATTTCGGCTATGCCCCGCGCGCATTTCGCCCGCTGCCGGAAGAGCTCGGTATCGGCGAGTAATGCGGTGCGCGCGTGGCGCGTGGTGCGATCGATGTGCGCAGCCGCAGTGCAGTGTGCAATGACATCAGACCACGCCTACATTCCTGCGAGGCATGCCAGGCACGTCGCCGCCGGACTCAGTAGCGCCACCCCAACTGGCGATACACCTTGGCCAGCACCCAGATCGGCCCGATCAGCAGATAGGTCAGATCGGTCAGAAAGCTCGGCTTGCGGCCTTCGATCTTGTGGCCCACAAATTGCGCAATCCATGCCAGCACGAACACCGACAGTGCGGTGGCAAACAATCCGGTCAGCCCGATGCGGCCTTCGATCAACCGGCACAGGCAGCCGAAGAAAAAGAAGATGCCCAGCATGCCCAGCCCGAGCGGGCGCGACAGCCGGTTGTAATACGACCACGCCGCAAACATCGACAGCGCTGCCCACACCCCGCTGCTGAACCAGGTGCCGCCCACCGGAATGCACCAGAGCAGGCCCACCACCGACCACAGGATGGCCGGCACCGCGACCACATGGATCAGCTGATTGGTGTCGTTGCGGTGATCGTCGGAATAGCTGGCGAAATAGCGCTCGATCGGTCGCGCGGTCGTGGTGCGTTCGGTCATGTTCCCTCCCAGGAATGACCCCAAGCATACGCGTGCGAACGGCTGCGGTGGCGCTGCACCGGTAACCGGGCCCCGCCACGCAACACTGGCATGGCGAGGCCCGGACAGCATCAGTTGACCGACACCGCGCTCCAGGCGGCTGCCACTGCGCGGTACTGGGTGGAGGTGCCGCCATACAGATCGGTGGCCGCGCTCAACGTGGCCCTGCGTGCGGCCGCGTAGTTGCTGGAGGAGGTCATGTAGACGGTGAGCGCGCGATACCAGATGCGGCTGGCCGCGGTCCGGCCGATCGCCGTCAACGCGGTATTGCCGTTGCAGACCAGCCCGGCCGGGGTTACGTTCCAGCTGGTGCCGGCACCGAAGCCGCTCGGCACCACCGCGCCTTCGGCCAGCAGATAGTAGAAATGGTTGGCCACGCCAGAGCTGTAATGCACGTTGAGCGAGCCCAGGCTGCTGCTGTAGCAATCGGGCGAGTCGCCATCCAGGCTCGGCTTGAACATGTAGCGCAATGCCAGCGTGCCGCTGCTGTTGCCGGGGATGATCTTTTCGCCGATCAGATAGTTACCCGGCTGCGCACTGTTGTTGGCGGAGTACTCCACCATCGCGCCCATGATGTCGGACGTGGCTTCGTTCAAGCCTCCCGATTCGCCCGAGTACACCAATCGCGCAGTGCGGCTGGTCACGCCATGGGTCATCTCGTGGCCGGCCACATCCACCGACACCAGTGGCGTGAAGGTGCTGCCGTCGCCATCGCCGAAGGTCATGCAGAAGCAGCTGTCCTGCCAGAAGGCGTTGTTGTAACGACTGCCGTAATGCACGCGGCTGCGCGCACCGGCGCCATCGTTGGCGATGCCGCTGCGTGCATGCGCGGTGCGGTAGTAGTCCCAGGTCAACGCCACGCCGTAATGCGCATCCACCGCTGCGGTCACCGTATCGCTGTTGGCGCCGCTACCCCATGCATTATCGGCATCGGTGACCAAGGTGCCGTTGCCGGAGGTGCTGTTGCGCATGTTGTACGTGGCACCGCTGCCGCGGCTCAGATCGGTCAATTCGTAACCGCTGCTGCAACGCGTCGTGGCCAACGCCACGCTACCGGCATACAGCGAGCGCCCGGTGCCGGCCGCGCTGGTGCCGCCTGCGCACGCGGTATGCACCGTGTCCCAGGATTCGAGGATGCGTTGATCCACTGCATCGACGATGTAATGCATTTCGGTGGGCGTCTGATCGGGTTTGATGCCGCTATAGATCACCTCATATACCAGTCGCGGCGTGCCTTGGCGCGCGTACAGCGCAAGGCTTGCGCGTGGTGCGGCGGCTTGCGGTACGTCGAACTGCCCACCTGCCACGCGCAAGGCGGTGGCCGCATCGATGCCAGGCAGCAGGCTGGGACGGACGCTGGTCTCCATGGTCTGACTCAACTGGCGCATCACGCCGCGCCGCGAATGCACCACCACATCGCCGCCGATGACCGGCAATCCCTGATAGGTACGATCGAAGCGCACATGCTCGGTGCCATCGGCATCGACGATGCTGTCGCGCGCGATGAAGGCATCGGCTGGCGCACGATTGGCCAGCGCTGCGGCGTTGTTCCCCAGCAGCGACTGCGCGCGCGATACCGCTGCAGTGGTAGATAGATCAGCCGCAGTAGCGACAGCAGAAAACGATAGCGCGCAGCAGATGGCCGCGCCCAGGCGATGAAAATGCATGACGACTCTCTCCAGAAAACGTGCGATGCAAAGACCGGCGGCACCCCCCCGACAGCCGGTCGCCGATGGCACCTCGGGTGCCGGCAGCTACGCTTGCACAGTCCCGAACTGGACAGTAGTAAAAGTTACAGATGTATCGCGTTCTGTGCGCCCGGCCACTTTGCGCTGCGCAGCGCATCGCAGAGATCTGCCCGTCCCAGTGCACGCAGCGCATCGTCCGGCGTGCGTGCGCGCAATCTCTCTGTCGCCCAAGCGACCATCCTCGGCAAGCCGATTGCCCTGTGCATCGCGCACATCAAGACGATTGAGTTCCTGCTCAGGTGCGTCCTTCAGCGCTCAAAAAGAGCGCTGCCCGCCATTGCTGCTTTAGTACAGCCTCAAAGCCTCTGGAGCGGGGCCTTGAAGATCAATCGACCGAAATACCCGCCAACCGCTGCAGTGCCTCGGCGTATTTCGCGCGCGTGCGTTCGATCACTTCTGCCGGCAGGCTCGGGCCCGGTGCGGTCTTGCCCCAGTCCAGCGTCTCCAGATAATCGCGCACGAACTGCTTGTCGTAGCTTGGCGGGCTCGTGCCCACTTCATATTGATCGGCCGGCCAGTAGCGCGACGAGTCCGGGGTCAGCATCTCGTCCATGATGTACAGGCGGCCATCGGCGTCGGTGCCGAATTCGAACTTGGTGTCGGCCAGTAAAATGCCGCGTTCGGCGGCAAAATCCGCGGCGAAGCGGTAAATGCGCAAGGTGGCATCGCGCACGCGCTCGGCCAGTTCTGCGCCCACGGTCTTGACCATCGCGTCGAAGTCGATGTTTTCGTCATGGTCGCCGACGGCGGCCTTGGTCGATGGGGTAAAGATCGGCTCGGGCAGTTTCTCGGCCTGGCGCAGGCCGTCGGGCAATTCGATGCCGCTGACCTTGCCGGTGCGCTGATAGTCCTTCCAGCCGCTGCCGATCAGATAGCCGCGCGCGATCGCCTCCACCGGCACCGGCTTGAGCTTGCGCGTGACCACTGCACGTTTGGCATAGAGCGTCGGGTCCACACCGTCGGGCAGCACTTGCTCCACCGCGATGTTGACCAGGTGATTGGGCATCAGGTGGTCGGTCTTGTGGAACCAGAAATTGGAGACCTGGCACAGCATCTCGCCCTTGCCGGGGATCGGGTCCGGCAACACCACATCGAACGCGGACAGGCGGTCGGTGGCCACCATCAGCAGGTAGTCGCCGGGCGGCGCATCAGCGGGCAGGCGCTCGCGGGGAATATCGAAGACATCGCGGACCTTGCCACGATGACGCAACGGCAGGCCGGGCAGATCGGATTGCAACAGCGTGGTCGACACAGGCACTCCTAAGGACGTCGCTATGACGCTGTCCCCGGGACCCGGCGGGCCCGCGGGTGTGCAGCGGGCCGCGTAGTGTACGGCGCTTCGGCGCGCCCCGCTGGATTTATTGGCCGCCGCCGCACACCCGGTGTCGACGGCCCGTCAGCCAGGCCGGGCGGGCGTTCGGGTAAGATCGCCAGCCCGCCTTGCCGCCCCGATTGCTCATGTCCTGGTACGGAAAACTGCTCGGCGCATTGGCCGGCGCCCTGCTGTTCCGCGGCGCGCCCTTCGTGGGGCTGATGATCGGCCTGGCCATCGGGCACGCGGTGGATGCCGGCTGGTTCAAGCGGCGCGCGGAAAACCCCTACGAAGCCCTTGGACTGGAGCCGGACGCCACCACGGCCGAGATCGATCTGGCCTATCGCCGGCTGATGTCGCGCTACCACCCGGACAAGGTGGCCAACGCCGACCCGGAAGCCCGTCGCCAAGCCGAAAAAAAAGCCAGCCAGATCAACGCCGCCTACGACCGGATCCAGCGGCTACGCAAGCGCTGACTGGATGAAGTGACTGTTCTAGCGCGTTCTAAAGTTGGCAGCACGCCAGGTCGCCGCGCATCCCCAAAAAAACAGCGCCACCCAGACCCAGCCCGGGTGGCGCTGCCATCAGGCAGGCATCAGAAGCGATACGTCGCCGTCAGCCGTACCGCATTGGTCGAAAAGTCGGTGTCGGTGCGGCGCAGGTCGGTGCCGGCCGGATTGACGCGCAGGAAGGGGTTGGTGGCCGGCGCGGTGCCCGGCCCCACGCGCACGCGGGTGTCTTCGTCCTGCAGGCGGGTGAACAGGTATTCCACGCCCACCGAGACATGGTCGCTCAAACGACGCTGCAGGCCGACGCCGGCCTGATAGCCGTCGGCGCTGTCGCCGCCGCTGCCGGTGAAGCTGTTGGCGGAGTTGCTGCTGGCAAAGCTGTGGTCGAACTCGCCGCGCGCCACGCCGGCGGTGAAGTACGCCAAGTAATCGCCCTGCTGGCCGAAGGCATAGCCGATCCGGCCGCGCAACGCAGCGGTACGGTTGAGCTGGCGGGTGAAGGTGTACAGCGCAGGCGTGGTGCTGAAGGCGCTGACGCTGTCGCGGATGTCGTTGCGGGTGTACTCGGCCACGACGCCATAGACCCAGTTGCCGGCCTGCCAGTCGTAGCCCAGCCGCGCCCCGTATTCGGCGCCGCCCTTGTCCTTGCTGCAGCCGCTGGCCGGCGTGCGCCCGGCCGCCGCGCCGCCGCAGAAGCCGGGCGAGAACGCATCGGCACCGGTGGCGGTGCTGACCTGGTCGCCGTCGCGGCCATCCAGGTTGGTGTCGAAGCCGAAACGGCCGCCGGACACCCCGGCAGGATCGGCACCGCCCACATTGGCGCCTAGGGAAAAGCCGGACCAGTCGGCCGGGCCGGTTTGTGCCCAGGCCGAAGGGGCCAGGGCCAGCAGGACGAGAGCGGCGGAAGCGAGCGGGGTGGTTTTCATGCGGTCTCCTTACATCTGGCGCGGCGCGCCGGTCTGGTACGTACGCGCTCGCGTCCGCTACGGATGCACCGGCGCCTGCGTTTTGCGACGCGCTCGTCCGTGCGGCGCCGCCTGGCGCACGCCAGGATGCTATCCGGACGATGCGGACTGGGGGGAGGCGCCCCCTGCGCCTCTACCGATGCTCGCCTGGATGCCAGGCAAGGCCGGTCCCCTGCCATCCATGCGATGGTTGGGTCAAACCTCCTGCCGGGCTCGGCTTTCCTCGCCGGTCCCTGGTTGCGACAATGGGGCTCCTGCATTTTCCCGAGCTGCCCATGCAACCGACGGCAATCGCCCCGTCCATCCTGTCCGCCGATTTCGCCCGCCTTGGCGAAGAGGTGAACAACGTCCTCAAGGCCGGCGCCGACTGGGTGCACTTCGACGTGATGGACAACCATTACGTGCCCAATCTGACCATCGGCCCTATGGTGTGCCAGGCCCTGCGCAAGCACGGCATCACCGCGCCGATCGACGTGCACCTGATGGTCGAGCCGGTGGATCGCATCGTGCCGGATTTCGCCGAGGCCGGCGCCACGACCATCAGCTTCCATCCCGAAGCCAGCCGCCATGTGCATCGCACGATCCAGCTGATCAAGTCGCACGGCTGCCAGGCCGGGCTGGTGCTCAATCCGGCCACCCCGGTGGATATTCTCGATTGGGTGCTGCCGGAGCTGGATCTGGTGCTGGTGATGTCGGTCAACCCCGGTTTCGGCGGGCAGGCGTTCATCCCGTCGGCACTGGATAAGTTGCGCGCCATCCGCAGCAAAATCGATGCGCTGGGCAAGCCGATCCGGCTGGAGATCGATGGCGGGGTCAAGGCCGACAATATCGGCGCAATTGCTGCCGCCGGCGCCGATACCTTCGTGGCTGGCTCGGCGATCTTCAATGCGCCCGACTATGCGCAGGTGATCGCGCAGATGCGCGCGGCGGTGGATGCGGTGCGATGAGTCAGCCGGCGCCGCAGATCCGTCCCGCCACACCCGACGATGTGCCGCTGTTGCATGAGCTGATCACCGCGTTGGCCATCTACGAACGCGAGCCCGACGCGGTCAAGGCCACCCCCGACGACCTGCACGCCAGCCTGTTCGGCGAGCGCGCCACCGCGCATGCGCTGATCTGCGAGCAAGACGGCCAGGCATTGGGCTTTGCGGTGTATTTCTTCAACTACTCGACCTGGCTGGGCCGCAACGGCCTGTACCTGGAAGACCTGTTCGTACGCCCGGAAGCGCGCGGCAAGGGCGCCGGCCTGATGCTGCTGCGGTATCTGGCCCGGTTGGCGGTGCAGCGTGGCTGCGGACGCTTCGAATGGTCGGTGCTGGACTGGAATCAGCCGGCCATCGACTTTTATCAGGCGGTCGGCGCCCGCCCGATGGACGGTTGGACGGTGTACCGGCTCGATGGCGAGCGCCTGGCCGCATTTGCCGCGGGCGGTTGACAGCGGCCGGCAGACCCGGGCGAGCAGTCGAAAGCTGGACACGGGCGGCGCACTCAGCGCCGGAATCTGCCCGTGGTCCATGCCGTCACGAGCACCGCCAGTCCGCCTGACGCTGAGCGCAGTCGTTGTTGGTCGCTGCGCGCCCCGCAGCGCGCACAAAGGGCAGCGCGCACAAAAGGAAGGCCGCTCCACCCGGAGCGGCCTTCAAGAAAATTGGAGGCTGATCCTGCCTCCGCCCGTCGTCCCTGCTATGGACTTCTACTCTCCGGGTCGTCGATGACATGCCCATGACAGCCCGATGGCATTACGTATTCACGATCCACCCATTGGCGCGCTGCTAGCCTGCGGCCACCACCCTCACAGCATCGGCAGCGCGCATGGCCCCGTCCCACTGGCGTCTGATCCTCAACGGCAAGTCCACCGATAATCTGGACCTGCGTGAGGCGGTGGGGGAGTTGCGCAACCGCGGCGTGCAGCTCGAAGTGCGCGTCACCTGGGAAGAGGGTGACGCCGAACGTTACGTTGCCGAAGCGGTCACCGATGGCGTGCAGACGGTGGTGGCCGCCGGCGGCGACGGCACCTTGAGCGAGGTGGCCGCCGCGCTCGCGCACCACCACGGCGATGCCGACAGCCTGCCATCGCTGGGCCTGGTCCCGTTGGGCACCGCCAATGATTTCGCCACGGCCGCCAACGTGCCGATCGAACCGCTCCATGCGCTGAACCTGATTGCCGAGCGCCCCGCGCACGCGATCGACCTGCTGCGCATCGACACCGCACATGGCCCCCACTGGTGCGCCAATGTCGCCAGCGGCGGCTTCGGGACCCAGGTCACGGTGGAAACCGACGAAGGCCTGAAAAAAATGCTTGGCGGCCTGGCCTACCTGATTACCGGCATGTCGCGGCTGGGCCGGATCGACCCGATCAGTGCCCGTTTTTCAGGTCCGGATTTCAGCTGGGAAGGCGAGTTCATCGCCTTGGGCCTGGGCAACGGGCGCCAGGCCGGCGGCGGTCAGGCGTTGTGCCCGGAGGCCTTGATCGACGATGGACTGCTCGACGTCACCATCGTGCCAGCGCTCAACGGCGAGGTGGCCGCCACGCTTGGCACCCTGGTCACCGGCGGCAAGCAGGCGGCGTTGGAACGCGTCGCCGTGCGCGCGCGGCTGCCCTGGCTGGAAATCGTCTCGCAGCAACCGCTCACGCTGAACCTGGATGGCGAACCGGAAACCTCGCTGCATTTTCATATCGACTGCGTGCCGGCACGGCTGCGGATGCATTTACCGGTGGACTGCCCGTTGCTCAGCGAGTGAGCGCCTGGGTGCCGTGATTGGTGAGCCAGGAGTGGGGATTGATAAAACCTGACCATGCGGTGCGCGCTGCTTGAAGCCCCTCCCGCTGCGGGAGAGCGGCTGGGGTGAGGGTTCCTGCGCCAACACCCATGCCGACACCAGGCGCACCTTGCCCTGCACCGGCGACCAACAACGCCTGACCTGCGGCGCACAGACGCATGACCAACGGCGCGCGCTGCCCGCAGCGCTGCCAGTCCGCATCGGACGGCCTGCCCGACAACACCCAACCCAACCCAGCTTCGCAATGTGCACCGCAGTTGCCTGTGCGCCTGCTGCCCTGGAGCGGCACTTGCGCTACAGTAGTGGCGTGTCCCGCCTGACGACTCCACGCTCCTTCTCTTCCGCTCGCCGCTGGTGGCGATGGTGGCCCGTTGCCGTCGTCCGCCCCGCCACAGAGTCCCGGAAGGAAAGTCGTCTTGATCACTGCAGAGCAGTTCCAGCGCCAGGCCGCTGAAGGTCACACCCGTATCCCCGTTGTCCGCGAAGTGCTGTCCGACCTGGACACGCCGCTGTCGGTCTATCTGAAGCTCGCCGACGGCGCTTACACCTATCTGTTCGAATCGGTCGAAGGCGGTGAGCGCTTCGGGCGCTATTCCATCATCGGCCTGCCGGCGCGGCGTGTGTACAGCTTCCGCGGCCACACGCTGGAAGTCAGCGAGCACGGCGAGGTCATCGACACCCGGCAGGTCGCCGACCCGCTGGCCGAAGTCGACGCGCTGCGCGCCGAACATTCGGTGCCGCAACTCGACGGCTTGCCCGGCTTCACCGGCGGGCTGGTGGGCTGGTTCGGCTTCGAGTGCATCCAGTACATCGAACCTCGCCTGGGCACGGGCGACAAACCCGATGAGCTGGGCACGCCCGACATCCTGCTGATGCTCTCCGAAGAGCTGGCGGTGTTCGACAACCTCAAGGGCCGGCTGTACCTGATCGTGCATGCCGACCCGCGCCAGCCGCAGGCCTATGTGCGCGCCAACCGTCGACTGGACGAGTTGGCGCACCGCCTGCGGCAGGGCGGCGCCGGGTATCCGCAGGCGCAGATTTCCGATGCCATCGACGAATCGGATTTCCATTCCTCGTTTACCCGCGAGGAGTACCACGCGGTGGTGCGCAAGGCGCAGGAATACGTGCGCGCCGGCGATATCTTCCAGGTAGTGCCATCGCAGCGGTTGCGCGTGCCGTTTCGGGCGCGCCCGGTGGATGTGTATCGCGCGCTGCGCGCTCTCAATCCCTCGCCGTACATGTATTTTCTCGATGTCGGCGGTACGCAGGTGGTCGGCTCGTCGCCGGAAATCCTGGCGCGCCTGCGCGATGGGGTGGTCACCGTGCGGCCGATCGCCGGTACCCGTCCGCGTGGTGCCACGCCGGAGCTGGACAAGGCGCTGGAAGAAGAATTGCTGGCCGACCCGAAAGAGCGCGCCGAGCACGTGATGCTGATCGATCTGGGCCGCAACGATGTCGGTCGCGTCGCCGAACCGGGCACGGTCAAGGTGGGCGAGCAGTTCGTCATCGAACGCTATAGCCACGTCATGCATATCGTCAGCGAGGTCACCGGCACGCTCAAGGCCGGCCTCAATTACAGCGACGTGCTGCGCGCCACCTTCCCGGCCGGCACCGTCAGCGGCGCACCGAAGATCCGCGCGCTGGAAATCATCCGTGAGCTGGAGCCGGTCAAGCGCAACGTCTATTCCGGTGCGGTCGGTTATATCGGCTGGCACGGCGATGCCGACACTGCGATTGCGATCCGCACCGCGGTGATCCAGGACGGTTATCTGTACGTGCAAGCCGGCGGCGGCGTGGTCTACGACTCCGACCCGGACCTGGAATGGCAGGAGACCATGAACAAGGGACGCGCGCTGTTCCGCGCCGTCGCCCAGGCCGCCAAGGGGCTGTGATGGACGGGCAGGGCAGCGCTGCGCGCATCAGTTTTCGCAACGATTACAGCGAAGGCGCGCATCCGCGTGTGCTGCAGGCGATCGTGCAGGCCAGTGTCGAGCAGAACGGCGGCTATGGCACCGATCGGCATAGCGAGCGTGCGGCGGCATTGATTCGCGATGCCATCGCGCAGCCGCAGGCCGCCGTGCAGCTGCTGGTGGGCGGCACGCAGACCAACCTGATTGCGATCAGCGCATTCCTGCGCCCGCACCAGGCGGTGATTGCGGTCGAAGCTGGACACATCGCAACGCACGAAACCGGCGCCATCGAAGCCACCGGCCACAAGGTGCTCACGGTACCGGCGCTGCACGACAAGCTGACGCCTGCATTGATCGCGCCGGTGCTTGCGGTGCACAGCAACGAGCACATGGTGCAGCCGCGGTTGGTCTATCTCTCCAACAGCACCGAAAGCGGCACCATCTACACGCGTGCCGAACTCGAAGCGCTGTCGCGCTTCTGTCGCGAACGCAATCTGCTGCTGTATCTGGATGGCGCGCGGCTGGGCGCAGCGCTGACTGCCAACGATAACGATCTGGATCTGCCGACCATTGCCGCGCTCACCGATGCGTTCTACATCGGTGGCACCAAGAACGGTGCGCTGCTCGGCGAAGCCTTGGTCGTGATCCATCCCGCCCTGCAGGCCGATCTGCGCTATCTGATCAAGCAACGCGGCGCGCTGTTGGCCAAGGGCATGGTGCTCGGCGCGCAATTCGCCACCTTGTTCGAAGATGGCTTGTTCTTCGAGCTTGCCGCGCACGCCAACGCCATGGCGCAGCGCCTGCGCGCCGGCCTGCTGGCAGCGGGCGTGGAATTCACCAGCGACTCGCCAACCAATCAGCAATTCGTCGCCGTCACCGTGCAGCAGGCCGAGCAGATCGCCCAACGCTACGACTTCGAACGTTGGGAAGTCCGCACCGACGGCAGCCAAGTGATCCGCTTCGTCACTTCGTGGGCAACCATGCCCGGGGCCGTCGATCGCCTGTGTGCGGATGTGGCGGCACTGCAGCGCGGCGTGCCATAAGCATGCGCATCATTCACCAGGGAGAAGGCAGATGAAGCAATTAATGCGTTGGGTGCTCGTGGCACTGGTTGCATTGCCGATATTGGCTATAGCGCAGGTCAACAGCCTGCCGTCGCAGCCGCATTTATTGGTGAAGGGACAGGCAGAAAAAACGGTCATGCCTGATCGGTTTTTTGTGACGATTAATTTTCGCGCAGTGGATCTGCAACCGGAACTTGCACGCAAGCGCGTTCAAGTGGCTGCCGAACAGATCCTCAGTGCCTTGAAGATGCACCGCGTGCTCAAGGACAGCATCGAAGCATCGTCGCTGCAGATACAGCCCTCCTATTCCTACGTACCGAACGGAACGCAAAAGTTCGAAGGTACCGAAGTCAAGCGCGGAATCGGTGCGTCATTCCGGTCGCTTGACGACGCGCGGCAGTTTCTTGGTGAAATGAAGACGAGCAACGAGATCCAGCTATCCGGCATCAAGACGTCCTACAGCAAGGAAGCCGAGGTGCGTGCGCAGCTCAAGCGCGCAGCTGCTGACCAATCACGCAGTTCTGCCGCTGAACTTGCCAAGGCTTATGGCGTCAGGATTCAGGGGCTGTATACGATCTCTGATGTCGCACCGAATTTCGCCTATGGCATTCAGGCGGGGAGTTGGCCGACACAAGCCTCCCTTGTCGTCGAATCACCGGCACCGCCCGCGCCTGTTGCTGATAGCGGTGCAACCGTCGAGTCACTCGAAGCCGGCAGCATCACCCTCACCGAAAACATCTATGCGGTCTTCCTGATCGCGCAATGAGTCCCTTGCCATGCTGCTGATGCTCGATAACTACGACAGCTTCACCTACAACCTCGTGCAGTACCTGCAGGCGCTGGGCGCCGAGGTCACGGTAGTGCGCAACGATGCGATGAGCGTCGATGCGATCGCCGCGCTCAAGCCTGAGCGCATCGTGATCTCGCCCGGCCCGTGCACGCCCAACGAGGCAGGCATTTCGCTGCAGCTGATCGAACAGCTGGGCCAGACCACGCCGATCCTGGGCGTATGCCTGGGCCACCAAAGCATCGGCCAGGTCTACGGCGGCGATGTGATCCGTGCCGGCAACATCATGCATGGCAAGACCTCGCCGATCCGCCACGAAGGCAAGGGCGTATTCGCCGGCCTGCCGGACAGTTACGAGGCCACGCGCTATCACTCGCTGGTGGTGGACAAGACCACCCTGCCGGATGCACTGGAGGTCACTGCCTGGACCGAGAATCCGGATGGTTCGGTGGAAGAGATCATGGGGCTGCGCCACCGTCAGTTCCCGGTGGAAGGCGTGCAGTTCCATCCCGAGTCGATCCTGACCCAGCATGGTCATGCCCTGCTGAAAAACTTTCTGGAGCGTTGATCGCGATGCTCGCCACGCATGTTGCCGCCGGCGGCGCGGCTTGCATCGGCATCCATGCACCGGCGCGGCAACGGCGCCGGCATGGCTGCCGCCAGCACAAGGCGCAGTGGTTCGCTGACGGCTTCACTGCCGCACGCAGACCTCGCTGCATCGCCGAGCAAGGCCTGCATGCCTCGCAATTACCCAAGGTCATTTCGCGATGAACACGTCCAACGACAGCATGCATTTCTACGAACCGGCGCAAGGCCACGGGCTGCCGCATGACCCGTTCAATGCCATCGTCGGCCCGCGCCCGATCGGCTGGATCGGCTCGCGCAGCGCCGAGGGCATCGCCAATCTGGCGCCGTATAGCTTCTTCAACGCCTTCAATTACACCCCGCCGATCGTCGGTTTTGCCAGCATCGGGCGCAAGGACAGCCTGCGTAACATCGAAGCCACCGGCCAGTTCACCTGGAATCTGGCCACACGCCCGCTTGCCGAGGCGATGAACGCAAGCGCCGCGATGGTGCCGTCGGAGGTCGACGAGTTCGCGCTTGCGGGGTTGCAGATGGCGCCGTCGCGTGTGATCGATGCGCCGCGTGTGGCCGCAAGCCCGGTCAGTTTCGAGTGCCGGTTGAGTCAGCTGCTGCAGCTGCACAGCGCAAGCGGTCAGGCCGTAGAAACCTGGTTGGTGCTCGGCGAAGTGGTCGGTGTGCATCTTGCGCATGCCGCGCTCGATGACGGCATCTACGACCCGGCCAGGGTGCAGACCATTCTGCGGGCCGGTGGTCCGGCCGATTATTTCGAAGTGCAGCCGCAGGCGCGCTTCCGCATGCATCGGCCCGGGCAATGACCGACTGACCGCGTCGATTCGGTCCTGCGCACCTGGCTGCCTGTGCCAGCCCTGTGCGGTCACCCTTGCGCGACACACTGCAGGCCTCGCCTGCAGCCGTTTTCCACCTGTCTATGGCCGTTTCCATGCCCATCACGCCCCAAGAAGCCCTGCAACGCACCATCGAACACCGCGAAATCTTCCACGACGAGATGGTCGAGCTGATGCGCCAGATCATGCGTGGCGAGGTCTCGGACATGATGGTCGCCGCCATCCTCACCGGGTTACGGGTCAAGAAGGAAACCATCGGCGAGATCGCCGGCGCCGCCACGGTGATGCGCGAATTCTCGCGCCGCGTGGAGGTGGGCGATCGCCAGCACATGGTCGACATCGTCGGCACCGGCGGCGATGGCTCGCATACCTTCAACATCTCCACCTGCGCGATGTTCGTGGCTGCGGCCGGCGGCGCCAAGGTCGCCAAGCATGGCAACCGCAGCGTGTCCTCCAAATCCGGCAGCGCCGACGCGCTGGAAGCATTGGGCGCGGTGATCGAACTGCAGCCCGAGCAGGTGGCCGCATCGCTGGCACAGACCGGTATCGGCTTCATGTACGCGCCGGTGCATCACCCGGCCATGAAGGTGGTAGCGCCGGTCCGCCGCGAAATGGGCGTGCGCACCATCTTCAACATCCTGGGCCCGCTGACCAACCCGGCCGGTTCGCCCAACATCCTGATGGGCGTGTTCCATCCGGATCTGGTCGGTATCCAGGCGCGCGTGCTGCAGGAACTTGGCGCCGAACGCGCGCTGGTGGTGTGGGGGCGCGACGGCATGGACGAACTCTCGCTCGGCGCCGGCACCCTGGTCGGTGAATTGCGCGATGGCCAGGTGCGCGAATACGAAGTGCATCCGGAAGATTTCGGCATCGCCATGTCGGCCAGCCGCAACCTCAAGGTGGCCGATGCGGCCGAATCGCGCACGATGCTGTTGCGGGTGCTGGACAACGTGCCCGGCCCGGCACTGGACATCGTCGCGCTCAACGCGGGCGCGGCCTTGTATGTGGCAGGCATCTCCGACAGCATCGCTGCCGGCGTGGTGCGTGCGCGTGCGGTGCTGGCCGATGGTTCGGCGCGCGCCCGTCTGGACGCGTATGTCGCCTTTACGCGTCAGCTCGGTGCATCGCGCTGACCATGCATCCGGCCGCAACGTTGCGGCAATCGCGCGGCCGCTCCTTACCCTTCCAACGGGCATGCTGCGCATGTTCGCGTGCAGCAACGGCCCGTTGTGGTCGTCTTGACCGATAATGCCTGCCCGCCAGGACCCGATACCATGAGCGATATCCTCAACACCATCCTTGCCCGCAAGGCCGAAGAAATCGCCGAGCGCAGTGCGCGCGTGCCGCTGGCCGAACTGGTCGCACGCAGCGCAGACCTGCCGCTCACGCGCGGGTTCGCCGCCGCCATGCAGGCCAGCATCGCCGCTGGCGAGCCTGCCGTGATCGCCGAAGTGAAGAAGGCCAGCCCGTCCAAGGGCGTGATCCGCCCGGATTTCCATCCGGCCGACATTGCGGTCAGCTACGAATTCGGCGGCGCCAGCTGCCTGTCAGTACTGACCGATGTGGATTTCTTCCAGGGTTCGGATGCCTATCTGCGCCAGGCGCGCGACGCCTGCACGCTGCCGGTGCTGCGCAAGGATTTCACCGTCGACCCGTACCAGGTCTACGAAGCGCGCGTGCTGGGTGCCGATTGCATCCTGCTGATCGTCTCGGCGCTGGAAGACGCGCAGCTGGCCGATCTCTCCGGTCTGGCGATGCAACTGGGGCTGGACGTGCTGGTGGAAGTGCACGACATCGACGAGCTCGAGCGCGCGGTGCAGGTGCCGGTGCCACTGATCGGCATCAACAACCGCAATCTGCGCACCTTCGAAGTGTCGCTGCAGACCACGCTGGACATGCGCGCTGCAGTGCCGCGCGACCGCATCCTGGTCACCGAAAGCGGCATCGTCACCCATGCCGACGTCCAGCTGATGCGCAGCCATGGCGTGAACGCGTTTCTGGTCGGCGAGACCTTCATGCGTGCGCCCGAACCCGGCGAGTCGCTGCGTCAGCTATTCTTCGCGCATGACTGAGTCGTTTCCCGCACCGCGCGACGATGCGCCGCTGGTGGTCTTCGATTTCGACCACACCTTGTACGATGGCGATTCGGGCAGCCATCTGTTCGCCTGGTTGATCAAGCGCAACCCGCTGCGTCTGCTGGTTGCGCTGCTGGCCTCGCCGATTCTCGGACCCATGGTGGCGATGCTGCCCACCCGCCGCCGCGGCGTATCCGGTTACGTCTGGATCGCGACCTTCGGCCTGCACCGTGCGCGCGAGTTCAATCGTTTCATCGACGCTTACGTGCTCAAGCATGAAGCGCAGATCCGGCAGCGCCTGCTCCCGCACGCACTGAAGGTCTTCACCGACCACCGCGCTGCCGGCGATCGCGTGGTGGTGGCCACCGGCGCGCCGCCCGAGCTGGCGCGCGCGATTCTCGGGTTCGTGGCCCATCAGGACGTGCCGGTGATCGGCAGCCTGGTCGGGCCGCGTCTGGGCGCGGTCACCGCGCGGCGCCACTGCCACAACGAAGAAAAGATGCGCATGCTGCGCGAGCGCGGTTACGCCGACATCGCCATCGCGTATTCGGACAGCACCGCAGACCTGCCGCTGTTGAAGGCTGCACGCGCGCCGGTGGTGGTCAATCCCAAGGCCAATCGCGAAGAGCTGTTCCGGCAGGTGCTGCCCGCCGGCACGCCGATCCTCAACTGGGGTTGCCGCGACCGTGGCGGCAAGGCGCTCTGAGACAGGCGCAAGCGTCTGGCCAAGACACTGCCCAGTCGCACCGACAGGCCGCCCGTCTCGCAGGTGATTGGTCGGCAGACGCCTGAGGCTGCTGCGATCAACGGATCGTCAGGACTGTGATGCAATCGCGGTACAGACCGTGCGGCCTGATCGGTTGCAAACGCTCTTATAAGAGGTATCGCGCAAAACCGCGCCATTGAGTGGTGCCAAGCGAGCGCTAAAGCACAGAGCGGAACTGCCTTGGTTGTGACATCGGCAGGCAGCCAGTGCACTGGGCACCGGCTGCGCCGTGCGCTTAGCGCGTGCCGTACAGCACGACGGTCTTGCCGCGTGCATGCAGCAAGCCATCGGCCTGCAGCTTCTTGAGCACCCGTCCGGCCATTTCGCGCGAGCAACCGACCAGGCGTGCGAGCTCCTGCCGCGAAACACGCAGCTGCGTGCCCTGTGGATGGCTCATCGCTTCCGGTTCCTTGGACAGATCGTGCAAGGTGCGCACGATGCGGTCGGTCACATCCAGGAACGCCAGGCGGCTGGCTTTCCTTGTGGTATCGAGCAGCCGTTTCGAAAGCTGAACACCCAGCGCGTACAGGATGCGGGGGGCATCCGGCGACAGGCTGGTCTGAAACAGCTGCTGCAGGCGCTCGTAGCTGATTTCCGCCAATTCGCACTGGGTACGGGTGCGCAGGATCACCTCGCGCGTATCGGATTCGATGAACAACCCCATCTCGCCGACGAACTCGCCGCTACCGAAGTAGCCCAGCACCAACTCACGATCGTCATCTTCCTCGGCAATGATGCTCACCGAGCCGCTGATCACGTAGTAGAGGGTGCCGGCCGGGTCTCCTGGCCGGAACACATCGGTCCGGGTCGGATAGCGCCTGCGGTGGCTGTGCGCCAGAAAACGCTCGATGGTGCCCGCGTCCAGCGCCAGTGAAGGGGTAGCGTTACGTACCGTCGTAGTGACAACCGTCGTGTTTCCTGGGCTCATGGTAGTTCCGCGTGTAATTCCTGAAGCTTAACGGCATGAGTCATGCAAGGTAAACCATTCTCAACATCGGCATTTCGTTGCTGGGATCTTTGGCTCATAATTGACTCCTTTCCCGCTTTCCATAAGGACAGACCGACGTGGTCAAGCCGTTGCCTCGCCTGAGGCTACAGGGGTTCAACAACCTCACCAAGGCGTTGAGCTTCAACATCTACGACGTCTGTTATGCGCGTACCGAAGAAGAGCGTCAGCGCTACATCGAGTATATCGATGAGCAGTACGACGCCGATCGTCTGACGCAGATCCTGACCGATGTGGCCGAGATCATTGGCGCCAACATCCTCAATATCGCACGTCAGGACTACGATCCGCAGGGCGCATCGGTGACGATCCTGATCTCCGAAGAACCGGTGATCGACAAGAAGCAGGCCGGCAAGGAGCTGATCTCCGATGCCGTGGTCGCTCATATGGACAAGAGCCATATAACTGTCCATACATACCCGGAGACGCATCCGCAGGAAGGCATCGCCACGTTCCGCGCCGACATCGATGTCGCCACCTGTGGCGTCATCTCGCCGCTGAAGGCCCTGAACTACCTGATCGAAAGTCTGGAATCGGACATCGTGATCATGGACTACCGCGTCCGTGGCTTCACCCGCGATGTGAAGGGCAAGAAGCACTACATCGACCACAAGATCAACTCGATCCAGCACTTCCTCGCCAAGAACGTGAAGTCGCGCTACGAGATGTTCGATGTGAACGTCTATCAGGAAAACATCTTCCACACCAAGATGCACCTGAAGGATTTCGACCTGGACCAGTACCTGTTCGAGGAGCGTGCCAAGAACCTGTCGTTCAAGGAGCGCATGAAGATCGAGACGCTGCTCAAGCGCGAGATCGAAGAGCTTTTCCATGGGCGTAACCTGAGCGAGTAATCGTAAAGAATCACCGGTTGCGCCCTTGTTTCAGGTGCGTCAACGACTCAAGGCGGGACGGCCCGCCACGCGATGACCTCGCGTTCCACAGCCGACGGCGGCCCAGTGTGCAGACACTGGGTCGCTTTTTTTTTGTCCGTTTTTTTCTGTGAGGAGTACTGCAATGCCCTGGATCTATCTTGTACTGGCCGGCCTGTTCGAAATCGGCTTCGCCATGGGCCTGAAATACAGCGACGGGTTTACGCGGCTGTGGCCAACCGTGCTGACGATCGGCCTGGCCGGCATCAGCCTGTGGTTCTTGACCCAGGCGCTGAAGACGATTCCGGTCGGTACCGGCTACGCGATCTGGACCGGCATCGGCGCACTGGGCGTGACCATTGCCGGCATCGCCCTGTTTGGCGACAGCGCATCGTGGTCGCGTCTGGCCTGCATCGGGCTGATCGTCGCCGGGGTGATTGGATTGAAGTTGGTGTCGTAGTCAGCTCCGCTTCGCGGTTCTGACCCCCAAGATTTGCTTTGCAAATCTTGGGCCCCGACTTCGTGGCTACCTATCCCCGCGCCTTCGGCGCGCCCCCTTAACAAAGGGGGCTTTGGCTCCGGGTGGGTGCTGCAAGGTGCGGCGCATGGTTTGCAGCTGCCGGCGGCCGACAGTCCCCATCGCTAGAGCCTGTAGCTCCGCTTGGCGGTTCTGACCCCCAAGATTTGCTTTGCAAATCTTGGGCCCCGACTTCGTGGCTACCTATCCCCGCGCCTTCGGCGCGCCCCCTTAACAAAGGGGGCTTTGCTCCGGGTGGGTGCTGCAAAGTGCGGCGCATGGTTTGCAGGTGCCGGCGGCCTCCCATCCCCCAATCCCTAGAGCCTGTAGGCGAGGGTCTTCATCAGCTTGGAGGCCAGGGCCATGGCGGTGGGGATGGGCGGCGGCAGGATGCGGGCGCCGGCTTGTTCGGCCTGGTCGGCGTGGCGGGCTTCGTCGATTTTCATCACCCGCAGGATCGCGCGGCTGCGTTGGTCGATCTCCGGCAGGGTCTCCAGGTGCTCGTCCAGGTGGGCTTCCACCTGGCGCTCGGTCTCGACCACGAAGCCCAGGCTCCAGTCGTCGCCGCGCAGGCCGGCCAGGGCGCCCAGCGCGTAGCTGCCGGCATACCACACCGGGTTGAGCAGGCTGGGGCGGCTGTCCAGTTCGTGCAGGCGATCCGCGCACCAGGCCAGGTGGTCGGTCTCTTCCTGCGCGGCTTCCAGCAGGTGATGCTGGGTGTGCGCGTCGCGGGCGACGGCCGCCTGGCCAAAGTACAGGCCTTGCGCACAGACCTCGCCGACATGGTTGATGCGCATCAGCCCGGCGGCATGGCGCCGCTGGTCTGGCTGCAACGCGACATCGGGGGTGTCGGCGGCGGGGTTGGGGCGCTCGGCGGGCGGGTTGCCGAAGACGGTCTCCAGCGCGCGCTGGGCTTCGACCAGGAGTCGATCGAGCGGGCTGTGCAGTCGGGTGGGGGAGGTCTGGGTCATGTCTCGATTCTGGCGCCCGGCCGATCCGCTGCCAACCATCTTGGCCCCGGTAGCGGTACGACTTGCGCCGCTACGGGCTGCCGCGTACAATCCCGCCTCTTATGTTTCGCCTTCACAACGCGTGGCAAAGTTCCAGCGGTCATTGCCGCTGCAATCCGCCCGACCACTCAAGAGTTTTCTCATGACTACGTTCACCGCCAAGTCCGAGACCGTCCAGCGCGACTGGTATCTCGTCGACGCCGCCGGCAAGACGCTCGGCCGTCTGTCCACCGAACTGGCCCGCCGCCTGCGCGGCAAGCACAAGCCGGTTTACACCCCTCACGTCGATACCGGCGATTACCTCGTGGTGATCAATGCCGAGAAGATCGTCGTCACGGGCAACAAGCTGAAAGACAAGAAGTATCACCGCTTCACCGGCTACATCGGTAACTTGAAGACCGAGAGCCTGGAGCAGGCGCTGCAGCGCCACCCGGAGCGCGTGATCGAAATCGCCGTCAAGGGCATGCTGCCGAAGGGCCCCCTGGGCCGCACCATGTACCGCAAGCTCAAGGTGTATTCGGGTGCCGAGCATCCGCACGCCGCCCAGCAGCCGCAAGTTCTGGATATCTAATCATGGCTATCACGCAAAACTACGGCACTGGCCGCCGCAAGTCCTCCACCGCTCGCGTGTTCCTGCGCAAGGGCACTGGCAAGATCACCGTCAACGACCGTCCGCTGGACGAGTTCTTTGGCCGTGAGACGGCGCGCATGATCGTGCGCCAGCCGCTCGAGCTGACCAAGAACACCGAAAGCTTCGACATCCTGGTCACCGCTTCCGGCGGCGGCACCACCGGTCAGGCCGGTGCGATCCGTCTGGGCATCGCCCGTGCACTGGTCGAGTACGACGAAACCCTGAAGTCCGAGCTGCGCAAGGCTGGCTTCATGACCCGCGACGCCCGTGAAGTCGAGCGTAAGAAGGTCGGTCTGCACAAGGCCCGTCGCGCGACCCAGTTCTCCAAGCGCTGATCCATCGCGTTTGCTGCGTCCCGGTTCGCCGGGGCGCGTGCTTCAAAAGCCCGGTATTGCCGGGCTTTTGTCGTTTTTGGGGTGGTGCGTGGGCCGGACTACTTGAGGGTAGTCGGGCGACCGATTTGCTGCTGGCCTCGGTGCGCCGGTTCGGTGTGGCTGGGGCGTGTGGCGTTGCCGACGTCCCGGCCGGCACGTTTCCGGCCGCTCGAATGGTTGTGTATCCACGCGCGTGCGCGCTGGCGACGCCAAGTCGTCCTGGCCCGGCGTGTCCATGGCGGGTTTCGGTGCGCGGTCGTGCCCGACCTCACTCAGGTATCGAGTGTCTTGGAACTTGCGCATTCTCCGGGCAGGCAGTGGCCGAATGCAGTGCGCGGCATCTGCAGCCGGGCCAGTTGCTGTGCGGATTCGGATGTGGCGCAGGCAACAAAAAAGGCCCGATCGTTCGATCGGACCTTCTGTGTTTGGCTGCCCCGGATGGATTCGAACCACCGAATGCCTGAGTCAGAGTCAGGTGCCTTACCGCTTGGCGACGGGGCAATAAAAACGTGTTGTCCCAGAGTATCGCATGCCTGTGCAGGCCTGAATACCATGGTGGCTATGGGTGGACTCGAACCACCGACCCCAGCATTATGAGTGCTGTGCTCTAACCGGCTGAGCTACATAGCCTAGGGAGCCGGCAATTCTCGCGATGCGCCTGGGTGTTGTCAAGTATTTCGTTTTCAGCTTGTGAGCCGGCCGTCGCCGTGGCAGAGTCGGTGACAGTAGATTTTCAGGAGTCCGCATCGTGATCGATCCGGACGGTTTCCGGCCAAACGTCGGCATCGTGCTGATGCGAAAGGACGGTCAGGTGTTCTGGGCACGACGTGTGCGCAGGGACGGCTGGCAGTTCCCGCAAGGTGGCATGAACACCGATGAGACACCCGTCGAAGCCATGTACCGCGAGTTGCGCGAAGAAACCGGGTTGTTGCCCGAGCATGTGGAATTGCTCGGCGCCACGCCTGGCTGGCTACGCTATCGCCTGCCGAGCCGGGCGGTCCGCCGCAATGAGCGGCAGGTGTGTATCGGCCAGAAGCAGGTGTGGTTCCTGCTGCAGTTCACTGGCGACGAGTCGCATCTCAAGCTCGACCACACCGATACCCCCGAGTTCGACCACTGGCGCTGGGTGGACTTCTGGTACCCGGTCGAGCACGTGGTGATCTTCAAGCGTGGTGTGTATGCGCGTGCGCTGCGCCATCTGGCGCCGCTTGCGCAGAACCTGGCAGGCCCGGCAGCGGTCGGTGTGATGCCCGAGCGTGCGCTGGAAGCGTGGTTGCCAGGTAGCAGTGCGGCCGGCCATGACAGTCCGCGCAAGCGGCCACGCAAGCGTGGCGGGGCGTCGCGGGTGCGGATTAATAATGATTAACGTTTGGAATTGACACCTATTCTCGTTTGCGGTGCAATCAGCACCGGTCCTCTCCGGATCGCCAGCACCGACGGATACCGTGTACGTCTGCATCTGTAATGGGGTCACCGACCACCAGATCCGCGAAGCGGCCGAAAACGGCTGCGCCAGTTTGGCCGAGCTGACCATGCGCACCGGCTGTGGGTCCAATTGCGGTTCATGCCTCGAAATGGCTGGCGATTTACTGAGCAAGGCGCACGCGACCCGCGCGCTGCCGCTGCCTTTGCTGGGTCTGGCAAGCGCCGCCTAGCGGTGCGGCGCGCCCGTCACGCGCCGGGTGATGCAACGGGTGGCACGTCTCTGACTCCTGCGGTGGTTCCAGCGGCTGCTGGCATGCCGGTTTGGCATTGAGTAGTGCTTGGGCAGTCGCCTGGCTCTCCTGGCTTGCTGCGGTCACCTCGATGCGGCACGCATGGCTTTGCCGCATGCCCTCGGCAGCACGCAACTGATCACGATTCGCGTTCCTTCATGCGCCGCGCCAACGCGTTAGAGTGCGGCCGGCTCACTGTCTCGGAGACATCGCATGAAGGGCGATACCAAAGTCATCGAGTACCTCAACAAGGTGCTCTACAACGAACTCACTGCGATCAACCAGTATTTTCTGCACGCCAAGATGCTGAAGAACTGGGGCCTGAAAGAACTGGCCGAGCATGAGTACAAGGAGTCCATCGACGAGATGAAGCATGCGGACAAGTTGTCCGACCGCATCCTCTTTCTCGAAGGGCTTCCCAATTTTCAGGCGCTGGGCAAGCTGCGGATCGGCGAGAACCCGACCGAGATGTTCCGCTGCGACCTGGCGCTGGAGCGCGAAGCGGTCGCGGTGTTGCGTGAAGCCGTCGCGTATGCGGAAACCGTCAACGACTACGTGAGCCGCCAGTTGCTGGTGGACATCCTGGAGTCGGAAGAAGAGCACATCGACTGGCTGGAAACCCAGCTGGATCTGGTCGCGCGTATCGGCGAGCCCAATTACCTGCTGACCAAGCTGGACGACTGAGCCCGGTAAGTGCTGCGCTGCTGTCGGTGCAGTGGGGTAGGTTGGTGATGGCAGGTTGGGAAGGGAAGGGCGATGGGCCGCGGGTGCTTGGTGTGGCCGTGGCTATCCAGCTGGACGTGCGAGTGAGTCTGACTGGATTGCCATGCAGGCTGAGTGCGGTCGTGGTCGGTGATCGCTCAGCCGGTTGCGCGGGTGGCGGCCTGCAGGCGGGCCACCTGGCCCAGCAGGGCCAGGCGGGCGCGGGCGTACTCGGCGATGACCAGGGCGACCATTACCGAGGGACGTTCGATGGTGCCGGTGCGGGCGGCCAGTTCGATGCGTCGCGCGGCATTGGACACGGCCTGGGCGCCGACGTTGGCGCTGGACGATTTGAGCGTGTGGGCCAGGTCGCGCAGCTGCATGCTGTCGCGATTGGCGGCCGCCGCTTCCAGCTGTTCGATGATGCCTGGGGCATCGTCCAGGAACAGCTGCAGGATGGTGATGGTGTCGGCGCCGGCGACTTCGTACAGCTCGTCGATCACGCTGCTGTCCAGGATCGGGAGCGCGCGCGCCTGGGCAGCTGCGCTGGCGCTCTCGGGATCCACCGGTGCGGTGCCGCTGGTCGGGCCAGGCGCCAGCGGCTGACGTGGCAGCCAGCGCTGCAGGCAGGCGTCGAGTTGCTCTCGGGCGACGGGCTTGGAAAGGTAATCGTCCATGCCGGCGGCCAGGCAGCGTTCGCGGTCGCCAGCCATGGCATTGGCGGTCATCGCCACAATCGGGATCGGGCGGCCGCCGCTTTCGGTTTCCATCGCGCGCCAGCGGCGGGTGGCGGCGTAGCCGTCCAGCACCGGCATCTGGCAATCCATGAAGACCATGTCGTAGCGGGTGGATTCCATGCTGCTCAGCGCGGCTTCGCCGTCGGTGGCGGTGTCGGCTTCGAAACCCAGCACCGCCAGCAGCTTCTGCGCGACAAGCAGGTTCACCGGGTTGTCCTCGACCAGCAGGATGCGCACCTCGCGCGCGTTGGCCATCGGTGGCGGCAGCGGCTCGGGGATCATCGCTGGAGCCAGCGCATGGACCGGCTTGGTGTCCGGCGGCAGCACCAGCGTGCGCAGCACCTCGTCCGGGCTCTGGCGCGGCACCAGGGTGGCGTTGTCCTGCAGTTCGGCCGGCACCGGCTCGTCGCCGTACAGCCAGATCAGCTTGGAGCCGCTGAGGTCTTCCGGGCGGGCCAGCGCGCGATGCACGGCGCGCGCGCTGTAGCGCAGCGTGTCGTGGTCGGCGATGACGCAGCGGAAGCCTTCTCCATCGCTATGGCGGCGCACGCGTTCCAGCGCTTCCTGGGTGGTTTCCATCAGCACGTGCGCCACGCCCCAGCTGTCGAGCAGGCGCTTGAGCCGCTGCGACAGGCGTGCGTCGGAGCTGATCACCATCACCCGCGCGGCATCGGCGCCGGTGCTCTGCTGCAGGTCGCCGATCACCTTGAGCAGCGGGATCTCGAACCAGAACGTGGCACCGCGCCCGGGTTCGGATTCCACGCCAATGCGCCCGCCCATCAGGTCGATGATGCGCTTGCAGATCGCCAGCCCCAGCCCGGTGCCGCCGTACAGGCGGGTGGTGGAGGCATCGGCCTGGGCGAAGGAGCGGAACAGGCGGGCCTGCTGGTCGGGGGCGATGCCGATGCCGGTGTCGCGCACCTGGAAACGCAGCAGGTGTTGGGCGCGGGTCTCGCCCAGGCGGCGCAGCTGGATATCGATGCTGCCACGCTCGGTGAACTTGATCGCATTGCCGATCAGGTTGCCCAGCACCTGACGCAGGCGGATCGGGTCGCCGCGCACCAGCAGGCGCACCGACGGTTCGATGTCCAGGCCCAGGCGCAGCTGGCGGCTTTCGGCGGTGCGTTGCAACAGCTGCACCACACCGTCGAGCAACTCGCGCAGGTTGAAGGTGGTGATCTCCAGTTCGAGCTTGTTCGCTTCGAGCTTGGAGTAGTCGAGGATGTCGTCGACGATGCGCAGCAGCTGCAGCGAGCTGCCGGTGGCGGTCTGCAGCATGTCGCGCTGGTCCAGGCTGAGCTGGCCGCTGGAGATGAGTTCCAGCATCGGAATGATGCCGTTGAGCGGGGTGCGGATCTCGTGGCTCATGGTGGCCAGAAATTCGCCCTTGGCCAGCGTGGCGGCTTCGGCCGCCTGTTTGGCGCGCAACAGTTCCTGTTCCAGTTCGCCGTGGCGTTGCAGTTCCTGTTGCAGGCGTTCGCGGGCAAGTTCCGCCTCGTCCAGGCGCTTGGACAAGCCTTGCTGGGCGCGGGCGCTGCGCTGGGCAGCCACTGCCGCGCACAGGGCGAACATCACGGCCAGCGCCGCAGCGACGGCCGTGAGTGCGTGCCAGGGTCCGCGGATGTCGCTCCATTGCAGGCCTGCGCCCACCGCAGCGGTGAGAGCGGCAACCGTGGCCAGGGGACTCCAGGCGCGAAGGCCTCCTGCCTGCGGCGTCATTTAGAGCACCGCGTTCGTGAAGTCGAAATCCAGTTCCTTGCCGACCGTCTGCACCAGGTTGCCCTGGATGAAGTCCACGCCGCTCATCCACATCGCGGCGGCCGCCTGCGGGTCTTCGATGCGCTGGCCGATGATCAGCAGGCCGCGCTGATGGGCGATGTCGATCACCCCGCGCAGTTCGTCGCGCACGGCGGCATTGCCGTGCGCATCGGCGAAACGGTTGGCCATGCGCACGAAACTCAGTGGCAACTGGCTCAGCAGTGCGTTGGCTTCGTCGCCGGGCTCGAACTGGCTCAGGCAGAACTGCACGCCGGCCGGCATCAGCTTGGCGCAGAACTGCTGCACGGTCACCGCGTGGATCAGGGCATCGTCCAGGCGCAGGTCCACGATCAGCGATTGCCCGGCCACGCCGCGTTCGACCAATGCCTTGAGCAGCCAGTCGGCGAACGCATCGCGCGCCAGCGTACGCGGCGATTGCGAGACGAACAGGCGCAGCGGCGGGCTGGCGTGCTGGTACAGATGCAGCAGGCCCAGTGCGTGATCCATAACCTGCTGGTCCAGGTCGGCGATGCGTCCGGCCGCTTCGGCGGCGGGAATCACCTGGCCGGCCGAGAGCAGGGTACCGTCGGCCTGGCGCAGCCGCAGCAGCACCTGGTATTGCGCGGTGTCGCCGCCGGCCACGGCCACGATCGGCTGGTAGGCCAGTTCGAGCTGGCCTTCGACCAGGCGCAGTTGTTCCTGTTGCTCGGCCTGGCTGGGCGCCAGATAGGTCTGCACGCCGTCGCTGCGCAGGCGTGCCTGCAGCGCAGTGCGCTCGACCGCTTCCAGCGCGCTGCCGGTGTCGTCGAAGCCCAGGCCCAGCGGCGCGGCGCCGATCGCGCAGCGCACATGCACCGATTCTTCCTCGCGCACCGGGAAGGCGTTGGCGGACAGCCGCTCGCGGATGTCCAGCGCGCGTTGTTCCAGACCCGCCTCGTCCATATCCACGGCCAGCAGCAGGAAGCTGTTGTCGTTCAGACGTGCCAGCGGATACGGCTGGGCGGCACTGGCCAGGCGATGCCCGGCCTGGGTCATCAGGCGTTCGTAGGCGGCGTAGCCGTAGCGTTCGCGCAGGCCGAGTGCGCTGGCGATCTCGATGAAGAACAGGCCGCCGGACTGCTTGCGCTCCAGCGCAGTGGCCAGCAGTTCCATCACGTGGCCGCGCGTGGGCAGGCCGGTTTCCGGGTTGCTGCGCGCGCTGACCTGCTCGCCGGCCAGTTGCAGCGCCTGTTGGCGCGCGCGGCGGATGCGATTGGACACTGCGGCGATCAGGTGGCGCGGGCGGATCGGTTTGGTGAGGAAATCGTCGGCGCCACTGTCGAGCACTTCGAATTGACGCTCCGGGTCCGGGTCGCCGGTGAGGAAGACGATCGGCAGCAGCTGCTGCCCCGGCTGCTGGCGGATCAAGGTGGTCAGGCGGATGCCGTCCAGCTCGGGCATGTGCAGATCCATCAGGATCAGATCCGGGTGATAGTCCTGGATTGCCTGCGGCACGCTGGCGGCGGTCATTTCGACCTGCGCGTGCATGCCGGCGCCATGCAGCACGCTTTGTGCGAACAAGGCCTGCGAGCGGTCGTCTTCGACGATCAGGACGCGATACGGCGCATCGGCCGCGACGTTGTCGCCGCCATCGGCTCTGACCGCGGGCACTGCGGAGGACGGCGACGGTGCTGCCGCAACACGCGTTGCGCCAGCATTGGCCGCGGCACGCGCCGGTGCGATGGGCGCGGCGTGGCTGGGAATGTTGGTCGCGGCGGGCGCGGGAATGATCGCCGCACTCACCGGCGCGCTGTCGTCGGGCGCGCCGGCAGACTCGTCGGCCCAGCGGCGCCAGTAATCGGCCGGCGGCGTCTCCGCGCGCAGCGGGCGATTACGCGTGGCGGTGTCGTCACGGGTGGTGAAAGGAACCGGATCTCGGGCGGCCATCGATACTCCCTGCAGTCGCGATGATTATGCGATGAACTTCACGATAGCGGTGAGCGGCGTGCAGCCGGCGTGCTTGCCGGGCGCATCGGCGCGACCAGCCGGCGCATGCCACGCCACAGCAAGCGCCAGACCCACCACACCACCAGCGCGACCAACACGCTGGACCCCACCGCCAGACCCAATGCCAACCATGGATGCGCCAGGGCCAGCGCCAACGCGGTGGTAGCGATGGTGTCTTCGGCCAGCGAGGCGACCCAGTTGCTGGCCGGTTCCGGCGAGGTGTTGAGCAAGGCGCGGGTGCCGGCCTTGAGGGTGTGGCTGGTCAGTGCCACGCCGGCGCCGGCGGCCAGCACGCCCGTGCTCAGATCACCGTCCGGCGACAGCGTGGCTGCGGCCAGAAATGCGCCGGCCGGCACCCGTGCCAGCGTCTGCAGCAGGTCCCAGCCCGAATCCACGCCGGGGATCTTGTCGGCGAAGAATTCGGCCACCGCCAGCGCACCGGACGTGCCCAGCACCCACCATGATTGCGCTGGATGCAGCGCCGGCGGCAGCTCGATCCAGCCGAGCAGGCCGGCCAGGCCGACGCCAAACACGGTGAGATAGACGCGGATGCCGGCCAGCCAGGCCAGCAGGATGCCGATCACGAACAGATGGGCTTCGCTCATGGCGTTGCTTCCTGCGAACAATACGGAACTATCGGATAACCGCCGGCCGAGCGCCAGCGTGACCGCCGCTGAGGCTCTGGCACACTACGTCGCCGCCCACAGCGCCGGCCCGTCCGGACCCGATGCCCATGAGACCAGCCGCACGCGTTCAGATCGTCCAACGGGAGCCGGGCGGTGGCCCTTCCAGCGGCCGCTGGCTGTGGATCGTGATCGTCCTGCTGTGGCTGGCCTCCCTGGGCGGGGTGTGGTGGATGGCCAGCCGCACTGCGGCGCCGCGCCTGGTCGAGGCCGAGACGGCGTTGCAGCAGGCCCAGCGCAGCCAGGCCCAGCAGCGCAAGCTGATCGAACAATTGCAGCAGCGCCAGGTCAATCTGGCGATGTCCGACAAGATCAGCCGCGCGGCCAATACCGAAGTGCAGGCCTCGCTGGCCGAGCGCGACGAACAGATCGCCGCCTTGCGCGCCGATGTGGCCTTTTATGAGCGGCTGGTGGGTTCCACTGCGCAGCGCAAGGGGCTGAACGCGCACTCGGTGCAGTTTACCGCCGAGGCCGGCGGTACCTGGAACTACAGCGTCGTGCTGACCCAGAACCTCAACCGCGGCGCGATCAGTCAGGGGCAGCTGCGCTTTGCGGTGGAGGGCGTGCGTTCCGGCAAGCTGGTGACGGTGAGCTGGAACGAGCTGCACCAGAAGCCCGAGGCCGCCGCTCAGCCGTATTCGTTCCGCTATTTCCAGCAGTTGGACGGCAGCGTGATCCTGCCGAAGGATTTCACCCCGCAACGTGTCAAAATCTCCCTGAGCGGCGATGGGGCGCCGGTCAATCAGACATTCGATTGGAAAGTCGCCGGCAATGGCGCGGGGGAGTAGCTCATGTTCGGAAACAAATCCAACCGTGGTGCGCAGACCGTGGTCGATACCTTGATCGGGCCGCAGGTGGTGATCCGCGGCGACCTGATGTTCAGTGGCGGGCTGTATGTGGAAGGCCGCATCCTGGGCAAGGTGATTGCCGAAGAAGGCGCCAGCGCCACCTTGACGGTGGCCGAGCAAGGCAGCATCGAGGGCGAAGTGCGTGCGCCGATCGTGATCATCAATGGTCAGCTGACCGGCGACGTGCATGCGGCCGAGCGGGTCGAACTGGCAGCCAATGCGCGGGTGCAGGGCAACGTGCACTACCAGGTGGTGGAAATGAGCGCCGGCGCGCAGCTCACCGGGCGGTTGATCCATGCCGCCACCGCAGGCGCGACCGCCGCTTTGCCGGCCCCGGAAGCCAGCCGCACCGAGCCGGCCAAGGCCCTGCAGGCCGAAACCGCAGAGGCCTGAGCGGGCGCGCGGCTGAAGCCGGAGCGTCTGGCCGGCACGGCCTGCTTGAAGTGGGGCCGCCTGGCCCCCATGCTGACGCCATGAGTACGCTCGTTTCGCTTCCCACTGCCGCCCCGGCCCCGGACTATCAGTCCATCGACCGGCCGCTGAACTTTTCTGGAGCCGCCGCCGCCAAGGTGCGCGAGCTGATCCAGGAAGAGGGCAACGCCGAGCTGGCGTTGCGCGTGTATATCCAGGGAGGCGGGTGTTCCGGCTTCCAGTACGGTTTCGAATTCGACGAGAACCGCTCCGAAGACGATCTGGCCGTGGCCACCGATGGCGTGACGCTGCTGGTCGACCCACTCAGCCTGCAATACCTGATGGGCGCCGAGGTGGACTACACCGAGAGCCTGACCGGCGCGCAGTTCGTGATCCGCAATCCCAACGCCAAGACCACCTGCGGGTGCGGTAGCAGCTTCAGCGTCTGAGGCTGTTCGGCCGGTTTCGGTCGCGTGCTTGCGATCGTTTGTCGGCGCGTTGGCGCGTCGACGGGTGTCTGCAGCACGGCTGGCCGAGGTGCGCTGATCCAGCGCAATTGCTCAGCACCGCTGCGAAGATCCAGCGCAATTGCTCAGCACCGCTGCGAAGATCGACGCAGCAGGGCACGCAAGCGCCTTTCGATAGATCGGCGCTGCGGGCGCACGGCGCCGGCATTGTCAACCGCTTGTCTTCACCGGCGACCTGCAACAAGTGCGAGCGCCCACTGCGCGCCTGGGCCGATCATCATGCGCTGCCGGTTGCGGGTGTCGCCAATTATCGGCAGGCTTGCGCCGATGTCAGCATCTACTCTTCCGTTGTCCGGTTTTGCCTTCACCCACGCGCCGCTCGATCGTGGCGATGCCTTGCGCGACGATCCCGCCGCGTTGGCGCAATTGTGGCCACAAGGCCAGGTGCTGTTGATCGACGCCAAGGGCACCGCCCTGGCCGATGCGCAGGGGCAGCCGTTGTTGCTGCAGGGCGCAGCGCTTGCCGATAGTCCGGAGGCGGCGATCTTCCTGGGCGTGCGCGATGGCCAGGGCTGGTTCTGCCTGTCGGCCGACCCGCTCGACATCAAGGCGCCGCAGCGGGTGGATCTGCGCCAGGCAGCGGCCGAATGGCCGGCGGAGATCGCCACGACGGCGTCGTATGCGCGGGCCATGCTGCACTGGCAGTCGCGCACGCGCTTTTGCGGCGTGTGCGGCGGGGCGATCGTGTTCCGCCGCGCCGGCTTCATCGCGCATTGCACGCAGTGCCAGACCGAGCACTACCCACGCGTGGACCCGGCGATCATCGTTGCGGTCAGCGACGGGCAACGGTTGCTGTTGGGCCGCCAGGCCAGCTGGGCGCCGCGGCGTTATTCGGTGATCGCCGGATTCGTGGAGCCGGGTGAGTCGCTGGAACAGACGGTGGCGCGCGAGGTGCATGAAGAAACCCGCGTGCGGATCCAGCACTGCAGCTATGTCGGTGCGCAGCCGTGGCCGTTCCCGGGGGCGCTGATGCTGGGCTTTATCGCGCATGCGGCCGCAACCGAAGTGCCGCAGGTGACCGGTGAACTGGAAGATGCGCGCTGGGTGAGCCATGCCGAGGTCGGCGCAGCGCTGGCTGGACAAGGTGGTGACGACGGGATCGGGCTGCCGCCTGCGATTTCGATTGCGCGCGCGCTGATCGAGCACTGGTATCGCACCCATGGCTGACGGCGCCGGCTGCAAGCGCATGCCGTGGGCAAGCGCTCTGGCGCCGCTGGCGGTTGCGTGCGGTGCCGGCAGGCGAAACGCGTTACAGGGCGGTTGTGCCCGCTCGGCTAGACTCGGCTGAGGAGGGACACCCATGTTCACCACCCTGGTTGCCGTCGTCGTCGCACTCACGCTGGGCCATCTGGTCCCGGCGCAGGTGGCCAGGCTGCGCCGTTTTGAATGGTTTGGCCATTGGCTGCGCCGGCTGGACAGTCATGCTGCCGGGCGTGGCGCCTGGCAGGGCCGCTACGGATTCCTGCTTGCGCTGTTGCCGGTGCTGCTGGTGGCGATCGTGCTGCAGTGGTTGCTGGACGATGTCTGGCACGGATTCCTGTCGCTGCTGTTCGGCGTAGCGGTGCTGGCCTGGACCTGGGGCCCGCGCGATCTGGACCGCGATGTCGAGGCGGTGATCGATGCCGACACGCCGGGTGCGCGACGCGACGCGATCTCGCAGTTGCAGGCCGCCGGCGGCAGCGTGCACGAGGATGCGCCATCGCTGGTCGAAGCGGTGGTGGTCAACGGCCTGCGGCGCTGGTTTGCGGTGCTGTGGTGGTTTCTGTTGCTGGGCCCGTTCGGCGCGGTGTTGTATCGCCTGACTGCGCTGGCGGTGGAAAGCCCGCTGGCCGTGCTGCTACCTCCACGCAACCTTGCCGGCGCGCGCTGGCTGCTGGCCGCATTGGAATGGCCGGTGGCGCAGTTGATGACGGTGTCGATGGCGCTGGTGGGCAATTTCGAGACGGTGTTTCGCGCCTGGCGGCAGGCGCACGGCAATCGCTGGACGTTGGAGCCGCATTTTCTCGGTGCGGTTGCGCGTGCCAGCGTCAGTGCCGAGCTACGCGAAGAAGCGCACGACTACACCGATTCGGGACTGGTGCCGGTCTGGCGCCGGCTGCCGGAAGTGCGCGATGCAATGAGCCTGGTCTGGCGCGTGCTGCTGCTGTGGATGGTGGTGCTGGCGTTGTTGGTGATTGCCGGGTGGGTGCGGTGATGTTGCGCGCCAAACTAAAATAGTGACAAGCGCTGCATTGTTTGCCGTCCTGGCACCAGGCTTCCATCATTTCAGCGCAAGTGTTTGAATCTAGGTCCGGCGGTTAATAGTACTGCTTGCGTGGCTTTACACGTTGAACCCGTGCCCGTTGAATTGTCCGCTACGGTTCAACGTCTGAAGTAAATCGGCTTGTGAGACGTGTCGGTTTCGGTAGCACGTTATGTGCCGCTGGCCTAAGCCCATAGATCGGGGTTGCTGCCCGATTCATAGCTAACAGTTGACTCGAATTTCCACTCTGATGGGTCGCTGCCGCTGGCTGCTGCCCAGGCGTTTGGAGCGACGTAAAGCAGCGACTCGCACCATTGATCAGCCGAGCCTTGCATTTCAATCGGATTTCTTTTTACGCGGGAATAGTATTCCTCGCCACGGGCGACCACATAGCATCTGGCATAGAGGAAGCCATCATCAGACTGCCCGGAGTCGCCGGCATTTTCTGCGTATTTCTCTCCGTCGATCGCGAAAAGATGCTGCGAAAGATGCTCATGGAAGGCTTCGATGCTTGCAGCCTCCATGGCCGTTAAAGCCGATGTAAGAGCGGCCAGTGCGCGATCCTCGTCTCCGTCCTCCAGTGCAGCACGATCAACAAGTTTCATTAGCTGCCAAAATTGGCCATTTTCCATAACCTGCTCATGTAAAGGCTAATGGTTGGTGCAACATCGCGCCGCGTCGTTGAGTGGCGTCGCCTTGACTGGTTCGTCAGCAGAAATTGTCGATCAAGCATTGCTTCGCAACGTCTTTCTTCGATTTAACCCGGTGCCAGCAAGGTAAACGGAAACCACGGCAGATTCCGTGCAATCCAGTACGTGGGAAGTGCCCACAACCAGAACTTGGGTTCGGACATCACGGTCACCACCGGGGCGAACCAGCGCGCACGCCAGCCGGCTTTCCAGGCGATCAGGCCGGGCAGGGTGAACAGGCCGAGCACGGCGGCCGGATTCATGGCGAAGGCGCCGGGAAGATCGAAATGCACCAGCGCGTACAACGCGCGGGTCATGCCGCAACCGGGGCAGTAGCAGCCGGTGACGGCGCGGAACACGCACGGCGGGAACGGGCTGTTGCTCGCGTTCGGGTCGAAGCGGTACAGCAGCGACACGCCAAAGGCGGCCACGCTGGTGGCCGCCCCCAGTCCAAGCCAATGGCGTGGACGCAGCTCCATTACTGCATGTGTTGCAGCTGCTGCATGTAATCCATGTAGCCCTGCATGCCGCCGGTGGCGACCATGCCGATGTTGATCAGCAGGCCGATCGCGGCCAGTACGCTGGTCACGATGCACCAGGTCTTGGCGGTGTTGGAGGCGCGACGCGCGCCATCGATGTCGCCCTGGTTGAGCAGGCCGTTGACCTTGCTGGAGAACACGATCGCCACGATGCCGGTGATCAGGGCCGGGCAGCACAGGCAGAAGCCGAGCACGGTGGAGACGATCGCCCAGATCAGGTGATTGGGCACCGGGCCGGGTGCGGCGCTGGACGAGGGATGGATCGGCGGTGGGATGGCACTCATGGTGAAGCTCCTTGGGTGGTAAACGACAACGAACGGATCGGGTGCGTGGGGATGGGAAGGGCGGCCGCAGCGCGAGCGATGGCAGCGTGCGTCGTGCCTGCAGGACCGCGCTGCAGCGCTGCCACCGCGCGCTGCCGACAGGCGCGACGGCTGCCGGTTGCGGCAGATGTCTCAGACACCAGATTGAGCACGACGACGTCCCCCGGTACGACTGGCCGCGTCCGCTTGGCGAACGCGGCGGCAAAGCGTGCAGTGGCGCACAGGCTACTCGCGGTGCGCGACGGACGCAAAGCCCGCGCCCATGCGGCTCATGGTCGGTCCTGGCGCAGTGCGCGGACCTGCTGTTCGAGCAATGCGGCAGTGGCCTGGTCGCCGGCAATGGCGGGGCCGGCCACCACTTCGATCTGCGCGCGCATCCGGCGCGGCACCCGCATGCGTCCCAGGCGTGTGTCGCGCCGGCTCCACATGCTCGACCACATGCCACGCAGCGCCATCGGAATCACCGGCACCTTGCGCCGCTGCAGGATCTTTTCGACACCGGATTTGAACGCGGCAATCTCGCCATCCTTGGTCAACGCACCTTCGGGGAAGATGCAGACCAGCTCGCCATCGGCCAGCGCGGCATCGATGCGGTCGAAGGCCTGCTGCATCAGTGCCGGGTCTTCGCGCGCGCCGGCGATCGGGATCGCCTTGGCGGTGCGGAAGATCCAGCGCATCACCGGGATGCGGAAGATCTTGTAGTACATGACAAAGCGCACCGGGCGCGGGATCACTGCCGACAGGATCAGCGCGTCCATGTAGCTGACGTGGTTGCACACCAGCAACGCGGCGCCGTCGTCGGGCACGTGGGTGTCGATATCGCGCGCGCGCAGGCGATACAGCACGCTCACCAGCACCCAGCTGAGAAAGCGCATCAAAAACTCGGGCACCAGGGTGAAGATCCACAGCGCCACCAACGTGTTGGCGATGGCCAGCGCCAGGAACACCTGCGGAATGCTCAGCCCCGGCATCGGAATGCGGTGCCCGAACAGCACCACCTGCGGCAGCTGCAGTGCGATGCCGATGATGGCGGCGGCCACGATGAACAGCGAGTTCTGGATGTTGAGCCCGGCGATGACGCGCGAGAGTTCGGCCTTGGGCGTGCGGCTCTGGATCAGCGCGAACAACGGCACCACGAACAGACCGGTGAACAGGCCGATGCCGACCAGATCGATGATCAGCCGCAGGCTGCCGGCCTGCTGCACGAACTGGCCGATCGACAGGCCGCTCGCCGGCGCGGCACCGGGGCGGGCGAAATACAGGTCCAGCAGGAAGGCGCTGATGCCGAACGCGCCCAGCGGCACCAGGCCGATTTCCACGGTGCGTCCGGACAGCCGTTCGCACAGCAGCGAGCCGACGCCGGTGCCGATCGAAAACAGCGCCAGCGCGAACACGTACAGGTCCTGCCGGCCGCCGAGGTTGAGCTGCGCGTAGGTGGGCAGCTGCGCGGTGAGCACGGTGCCGACGAACCAGAACCACGACACGCCCAGCACCGAGTTGCGCACCGCCGGCGTGCGCCGGGTCAGGCGCATGATGGCGCGCGATTCGGGGATGGGATTCCAGTTGATCTTTAGCTCGGGTGCGCCGGCATCGACCCTGGGCACCAGCCGCGCCACCAGGTTGCCGGTGATGGCAATGGCAATGACCGCGGTGGCGGCGGCCTCCGGGCCGTGGCTGCCGGCGATCTGGAAGATCAGCCCGCCGAAGATCATGCCGCACAGGATCGAGATCGAGGTACCCATCTCGACCAGGCCGTTGCCGCCGGTGAGTTCCTCGGACTTGAGCACCGAAGGCAGGATCGAATACTTCACCGGCCCGAACAGCGTGGACTGCAGGCCGGTGCAGAACAGCGCAATCAGCAGGATCGCCATGTTTTCGGTGACAAAGCCTACCGCGGCCAGCGACATGATGGCGATCTCCATCGTGGTGGTGATCACGATGAGCTTCTGCTTCTCCAGCTTCTCGGCGATCTGGCCGGCCAGCGCGGAGAACAGGAAGTACGGCAGGATGAACAATGCCGGCGCCAGATTGGTGTACAGCGTGCGCTGCGCCGCATCGATGCCGAGATAGAACAACAGGCCGATGATGGCCTGCCGATAGACGTTGTCGTTGAACGCGCCCAGTGCCTGGACAGCGAAGAACGGCAAGAAGCGGCGCTGCCTGAGCAGGGCGAACTGACTGTGACCGGACATGCAGTTTCCTTTGCGAACGCGCGCAGCCTAGCAGGCTTCCACGGCGTGCTGGTGGATGGCCCGTGCGCCTAGCGCGACCGGCCAGGCGATGGCGCACGCTGCGCTGCCTGGGCACGCAGCAGTGCCACGAACGCGCGTGCGGCCGGGGTGGGGTCGGGGCGCCATACCGCGTAGGTCAAGAAACCGAAGCGCTCCTTCAGCGCAACCGTCACCACCTCGCGCATGGCCGCGGCCATGGTCTGCGGCACGATGCCCACGCCCAGGTCGGCGGCCACCAGCTCGCGCATCAGATCGGCGTGGGTGACTTCGTATTGCCGGCGCTGTCGCAGCCCGGCCTGGTCGAAGGCCGCGTCGACGATGCCGCGCACCCCGGCACCGGCAATCAACCCGGCCATGGGCTCATCGTCCAGCTCGGCCAGCGCCACCCGCTTGCGCGCGGCAAAGCGATGGCCGGGGGCGACGATCAGGGCGAGCGGTTCTTCGTGCAGGAGCAGGCGCTGCTCCGGCAGCGCGACCTGCGGGCCGACGCCGACCAGGGCCACATCCAGGCGGCCTTCGCCCAGGTCGTGCAGCAAGGCCTCGCTCATGGCGGTGCGCAGGTGCACATCCACCCGCGCATGCGCACTGCGAAACGCGCGCAGCAGCGTCGGCACTTGCACCGTGCTCAGTGAGGAAATCTGCCCCAGCGTGAGCCGGCCGCGCACGGTACCCAGTGCCTGGGCCATTTCCTCGTGCAGGCGCTCGGCTGCGCGCAGGGTCTGGCGGGCGTTGTGCAGGAAGACGTCGCCGGCTGCGGTAGGCCGTACCCGGCGGGTGCCGCGTTCGAACAGGCGCGCACCGAGGGTTTCCTCGATCTTGGCAACCTGGTGGCTGAGCGCCGATTGCACGGTGTTGCAGCGACGGGCGGCGGCGGTGAAGCCGCCTTCGTCGGCCACGGCCACGGCGAATTCCAGTTGGCGCAGGGTCAGCATGCGATCTCGAAACACGATGGCGACAGTGAAAACAATACATTGGAAAGATGCCTTGCCGTTGGCCACACTGCGCCCCTTCCTTGACCAGGCACCTGCCATGACTGTCGACTCCGCCTCCCACCCGCCCTTGCCGCGCCGTCTGGTGCTGCTGATGGCGGCCGCCACCGGGCTGGCGGTAGCGAGCAATTACTATGCCCAGCCCCTGCTGGAAACGCTGGCGCAGGCCTTCACGATCCCGGTGCGCAGCGCCGGGGCGGTGGTGACCGCGGCGCAGCTGGCCTATGCGGCCGGTTTGCTGTTGCTGGTGCCGCTGGGCGACCGGCTGGAGCGGCGCAGCCTGATCGTGGGGCTGTTCGTGCTCAGCGCGCTGGGCCTGCTGATCAGCGCGAGCTCGCACAGCTTCGCGGTGTTGCTGGTGGGCACCATTGTCACTGGCGCCAGTTCGGTGGCGGCGCAGATCCTGGTGCCGTTCGCCGCGACCCTGGCCGCCCCGCACGAACGCGGGCGGGTGATCGGCACGGTGATGAGCGGTTTGCTGCTGGGCATCCTGCTGGCACGCACCGCCGCCGGGGTGCTGGCCGGTGTTGGCGGCTGGCATACGGTGTACTGGATCGCATCAGGTTTATTGCTGGTCACGGCCTGGCTGTTGTGGCGCGGGCTGCCGCGGCATCCGGGCAATGCGCAGCTGTCGTATCCGCAGCTGGTGGGCTCGGTGCTGACGCTGATGCGCGACGATGCGGTGCTGCGGTCGCGCGCGGTGCTGGGTGGGCTGATCTTTGCCGGCTTCAGCATGTTCTGGACCACGCTGGCGTTCCTGTTGTCCGGGCCTGCGTATGGCTATGGCACGGCGGTGATCGGGCTGTTCGGCCTGATCGGTGCGGCCGGCGCGCTGGCGGCCAATCGCTCCGGTCACTGGTCCGATCACGGGCATGGCGATCGGGTCAGCTGGGGCGGGTTGGCGATGCTGCTGCTGTCGTGGGGATTGCTGGCATTTGCGCCGCAGTCGATCGCGCTGCTGATCGTCGGCGTGCTGCTGCTGGATATCGCGGTGCAAGGCGTACATATCGCCAACCAGAGCGTGATCTATCAGCGCAATCCCAACGCGCGCAATCGCATTACCTCGGCCTACATCACCTGCTACTTCATCGGTGGTGCGGTGGGCTCGACACTGGGCACTGCGGCGTATGCGCAGGCCGGCTGGAACGGCGTGGTGATGGGTGGGGCGGTGCTGGCGGTGGCCGCATTGGGCTGGGTGGGGTGGAGCGTGTCGCGTCATACCTGGAAGTAAGCGCTGCGGAGACAGAATGACGCGGTTGCAGGCTGCATTGTGCATTGCCGCCTTCGCCCGGAAGCTCGTTTCAGTGGTTCTGGCGAGCCGGCGCGGCCGCGCTGCGCGGCGTTGCCGATGACCGGCAGGGGCGCGCTGCCTGCAAGGGCCTGCTAGCGCGTGCCCACCGCCAGGCGCGCCGCACTCTCGGCCGGCGCGTCGGTCACCGCAAGCGCAGCGGCGCGTAGCTTGGGCAGCAGGCGCAGGGTGAGTGCGAGCTGGTCGCGCACCAGACGCTGCTTGGGCGGCAGCTGCACGGCATGCTGCTCCAGCGCCTCGGCCATGGCCAGCTCTTCGCTTTCTTCATGCGCCGGCAGTGGCTGACGTTGGCTCAGTGCGGCGGCGAGGTCGCCCAGCGCGCGCTGCAGATAGTCGCCGGCCTGCGCAATGCGGGAATCGTGTTCGCCATCGAGCGCGGCGCGATGCGCGCCGAGCGCGGACAGATAGCCGAGCAAGGTGTTGGACAGCGCCAGGAAGCGGAAGCCCGCATCCAGGTTGCGCCGATAGCGGCCCGGTTCGCGCAGCATGTTGGATAGCGCCACCGATAAGGCGGCGTCGGCGTTATGCATGTCGCGGCGCGCGATGCGGTAGGGCAGGTCGTCGCGCATGCCGCTGGCGTATTGCTCCAGCACCTGGGTCAGGTAGCGCGCGCAGCTGGCCAGCACCGTGGCCATCACCTGGTTGAGGCGGCGACCCTGCCAGTCCGGCAGGATCAGGAACGAGGCGGCTGCGGCGATCGCGCAACCGATCAGCGTGTCGATCAGGCGCGGCCAGATCAGCACGAAGCCATCGCCGAGCAGGTTGAAGCAGAACAGCGCCATCACGGTGATGCCGGCGGTGGCCAGCATGTAGCGATCGGTGCGGGTGATGAAGAAGATCAGCGCAGCGGCCAGCGCCAGCAGCAGTTGCACTTCGGTGCCGGGGAACAGCTGCATCAGCGCCCAGGTGGCGACCAGGCCGATCAAGGTGCCGGCGATGCGCTGTACCAGCCGCAGGCGGGTGGCGCCGTAATTGGGCCGGCACACGAAGGCGGTAGTGAGCAGGATCCAGTAGCCGTTGTCGGCATGGATGGACTGCATGATGGCGTAGCCGGCCACCAGTGCGATGGCCATGCGCAGGCCATGGCGGAACAGCACCGAGCCGGGCGTGAGTTGCTGGCCAAGCCGGGCGGCCATTTCGCGCAAGGTGTGCGGCGAGGAGTCGCGCAGGCGGGTGTCGAGGTTGTCGCTGGTGGAGTCGGATTGCGCGGCTTCCGACAGCTTGCGTTCGATGCTCTGCAGGTTGGTCACCAGCAATTCCAGCGCGCCGAGCAGGCGGGCCAGGGCGGGGTCGGCACGCGCGTGCAGATAGTCCAGCGACTGGCGCAGGTCTTCGGTGGCCAGGCGGCTGTTGTCGCCATAGTCGAACGGCTGGCGCAGCCGGATCGCCTCGCCCAATGCGGCGCAGGCCTTGCCCTGCAAAGCGAGCAGGCGCTGGCAGCGATACAGCACATCGCTGTGGAAGAACGCATCGGTCAGCGCTTCGTAGGGGTAGTGCGAAGAACTGGCGCGCTCGTGGAATTCCTGCGCCATGTAGTACAGCCGGAAATACAGGCCCGATTGCACGCCCGGCCGCCCCGAGCGGCCGAAGCGGCTGATGATCGCGGTCTTGGCGGCATTGAGTGCGCCGACCACCTTGGCGTTCTGTTCGGCCAGCGCCAGCCGGCGCGCATGCAGGTCGCTTTGCCGTACCGGTTCGAACAGGTCGGCCTTGAGCTTGAGATAGCGGCCCAGTTCGAAGAACAGCCGCGACAGCCGCTCGCGCACCGGGCGATTGGCGAACAGGATGGTCCACAGGATCGACAGCACGCCGTACCAGGTGGCGCCGATCAGCAGCAACGCCGCGCCGTGCCAGGCCACCAGCGGATCGTGGCTGCCGTGCTGGTCCATGCCGATCATGGCGTAGATCGACAAGGCCACGGTGGCCTGCGCGATCGAGGCGTAGCGCTCGCCCAGCGCGCCGAGCAGGGTCAGCGAGAAGGTTGCCACCGCCATGCCGGTCACGAACGCCAGCGGATACGGAAACAGCACCACCACCGACGCGGCAGCGGCGGCGAAACACAGCAAGGACAGCAGCACCGACTTGATGCGGCCCAGCCAGTTGTCGTCGGTCTCGGCGATGGCGCTGGCGATCGCGCCCAGGAACAGCGCCGGCACCGCGGTGAGCTGCTGCCAATGCCAGCACACGCCCATCGCCACCGCCAGCGCGATGAACACGCGCAGGCCATAGCTGGCCTTTTCATGGGCCCACAGGCGGCTGAGGCGGGTTTCGAAGGAAGTGGTGGCCACGGTCTCTGATGGGCAAGCGTGCCCGGACATTATTGCCGCAGGCACGCGCCGCCGGTGTGGACAGGGGCTAGTCCTTTGTCAGTAGCCGGCAGGTATGCGCACTGGAGCGGTGTGCGCGATTGCGCCACAGCCCCGCTGCACGGCCGCTTACCGCGCTTGGTGACCTTGCAACCTGTTGAACACCGCCTTCTCGACGACCACCAGCGAGCTGTTGCTCTGTTCGGCCGACAACCAGCAGATGTCCGTGCTTGCCCCCATCCGCCCTTCGGGCACCTTCCCCCGCAAGCGGGGGAAGGACGCTGCTTAGCCCTGCGCCTGCCGTTCGCGCGCAATCGCACGCCAGCCGATGTCGCTGCGCTGAAAGGCGTTGGGCCAATGGATCGGTTGCAGGCCGGCATAGGCGGCGCGCTGTGCGTCCTGCACGCTGTCGCCGAGCGCGGCCACGCACAGCACGCGGCCCCCGGCGCTGAGCACCTGGCCGTCGGCATTCAATGCGGTCCCGGCGTGGAAGACCTTGGCGCTGGCGGGCACCGCGTCCAGGCCATGGATGACCTCGCCGGTGACCGGCGTCTCCGGATACGGTTTGGCCGCGATCACCACACCCAGCGACGGGCGCGGGTCCCAGTGCGCTTGCGCGCGGTCCAGCGTGCCGTCGATGGCCGCTTCGACCAGATCCACCAGATCCGACTGCAGGCGCAGCATCACCGGCTGGGTTTCCGGGTCGCCGAAGCGCACGTTGAACTCGATCACCTTCGGTGCGCCGTGCGCGTCGATCATCAGTCCGGCATACAGAAATCCGGTGAACGGCACGCCGTCGGCGATCATGCCCTGCACGGTCGGCTCGACCACTTCGCGCATGACGCGTGCATGCACTTCCGGCGTCACCACCGGGGCCGGCGAGTACGCGCCCATGCCACCGGTATTGGGGCCGGTGTCGCCATCGCCGACGCGCTTGTGGTCCTGGCTGGTGGCCATCGGCAAGGCGTGTTTGCCGTCCACCATCGAGATGAAGCTGGCTTCTTCGCCATCGAGAAACTCCTCGATCACCACGCGTGCGCCAGCATCGCCAAACGCATTACCCGAGAGCATGTCGCGCACCGCGTCTTCGGCCTCATGCAGCGTCATCGCCACGATCACGCCCTTGCCGGCGGCCAGGCCATCGGCCTTGACCACGATCGGCGCGCCTTTCTCGCGCACATACGCGAGCGCGGCGTCCACCTCGGTGTGCACCGCGTAATACGCGGTCGGGATGCCATGACGCGCGAGAAAATCCTTGGCGAAGGCCTTGCTGCCTTCCAGCTGCGCGGCCTTGGCGGTGGGCCCGAAGATGCGCAGGCCCAGCGCGTGGAAACGGTCGACCACGCCCAGCACCAGCGGCACTTCCGGGCCGACCACGGTCAGCGCAACGGCTTCGCGCTGCGCCAGCGCAAGCAGGCCGTCCAGATCGTCGACCTTGATCGCGACATTGCGGCACTTGGCCTCGCTGGCGGTGCCGGCATTGCCCGGCGCCACCAGTACCTCGCTCACGCGCGCTGACTGCGCGATCTTCCAGGCCAGGGCGTGTTCGCGGCCGCCGGAGCCGATGACAAGGATTTTCAAGAGAGCTGCTCGCTAGGACGGGGGAAAGGACGCGCTACTTGCAGCCTTCGCGCTGCAGAGCGTTGGGGAAGGGGTAGGTCCAGGTCTTGGGGTCGAGTGCGAACACATGCGTGGTGTCCAGCGTCTGCCCGCAATCGCTGCCGTGCTCGTGGACGCGCAGCGGCCAAGTGCGCGCCTGGGCGTTGCTGCTGTCCACGTCCAGGGTGAAGTCCATATCGAACGCTTCGGCCAAGCATTGCGCCTGGGTTTGATCCGGCTCGCGCGCCTCGTCGTCGCAGGCCAGCGCGCCGCTGTTGTCGATATGTGCGCGCAGCGAGCCGGCGCCCACCAGCCCCTTGGGGCCGGGCACCACCAGATCCTGCGATTCCAGGATCAGGCCCTGGCCCATCCAGAAGCTGTGCACGATGAAACCGTAAAAATCGCTGCCCAGCCGCAGCACGTCGACGCTACCGGGATTGCCATCGCTGCCGAAGGTGTCGGACAGTTTTTCGGCTACCACCTTGAAGTTGCCGCCATCGCTGCGCAGCACGAAAAAGTCGATCAGCCCGGGATTGCCGTGGCCGCCGTCGCTGAGGCTGTGGCACACCGCCAGCAGCTGCTGTACCTGCTCGCCGACCACCACCGGTTGCTCGGCGCAGACCTGGCTGTCGGCCTGGAAGCCGTCGGCCTGCCCGCTCCACTTCGCCGCCAGGCCGGCCTTGGCGCCATAGCGCGTGCGCAGGAAACCCTCCAGGCGCTCGGTGCGGCTCAGTTGCGTGGTGACGGCCGCCGCAGCAGCGGGTGCCGCGGCGGCAGACGCTGCAGCAGGCGCGGGATCCTGCTTGCATCCGCCAAGCAGGCCGGCAGCCGCCACCATCGCGGCGAGAGGGCGCAATCGGTCCATGGACCTGTCCTTGTCGTTTGGCTCAGTGGCGGAAATGCCGCACGCCGGTGAACACCATGGCGATACCGTGTTCGTCGGCGGCGGCGATCACTTCGCCGTCGCGCATCGAGCCGCCCGGCTGGATCACCGCCTTGATGCCGGCAGCGGCGGCGGCGTCGATGCCGTCGCGGAACGGGAAGAACGCATCCGATGCCATCACCGAGCCGGCCACCGTGAGCCTGGCTTCTTCGGCCTTGAGCGCGGCGATCTTGGCGCTGACCACGCGGCTCATCTGCCCGGCGCCCACGCCAATGGTGCGGCTGTCCTTGGCGTAGACAATCGCGTTGGATTTGACGTACTTGGCTACGCGCCAGGCGAACAGCAGATCGCCCAGTTCCGCGTCGCTGGGCGCGCGCTGGGTGACCACGCTCAATTCGCCCAGCGACATGCCGCGGTTGTCGGCCGACTGCATCAGCAGGCCAGAGCCAATGCGCTTGGTGTCGTAGTTGTTCAAGCCATTGCCGTGCGGAATCTTGAGCACGCGTACATTGGCCTTCTTGGTGGCGTACTCCAGCGCGCCGGCTTCGTAGTCGGGGGCGATCAATACCTCGACGAACTGGCGATCCAGAATGGCTTTTGCGGTGGCCGCATCCAGCGTCTTGTTGAAGGCCAGGATGCCGCCGAACGCGCTGGTGGGGTCGGTGGCATAGGCCAGCTCGTAGGCATCGCCGCAGGCCGCGCCCACCGCCACGCCGCAGGGGTTGGCGTGCTTGACGATCACGCAGGCCGGTGCATCGAACTGACGCACGCATTCCCATGCCGCATCGGCATCGGCCAGGTTGTTGTAGCTCAGTTCCTTGCCCTGCAGCTGCTGAAAGGTGGCCAGGGTGCCCGGCACCGGGTACAGGTCGCGGTAGAACGCGCCGGCCTGGTGCGGATTCTCGCCGTAGCGCAGGTCCATGACCTTGATGAAGTTGGAATTGATCTGCGCCGGAAACGGGCTGCGCGTGGGCACGGTTTCCGTGCTGTCGGCCACTGCCGACAGATAGTTGCTGATCGCCGCATCGTATTGCGCCACGCGGTTGAACGCAGCCACCGACAGCGCAAAGCGCTTGGCGGCCGACAGCTGGCCGTCGTTGGCTTCCAGCTCTGCGAGCAGGTCGGCGTATTGCGACGGGTCGGTGGCCACCGCCACGCGCGCGAAGTTCTTGGCTGCGCTGCGCAGCATTGCCGGCCCACCGATGTCGATGTTTTCCACCGCATCGGCCAGCGTGCAATCGGCCTTGACGGTGACCGACTCGAACGGATACAGGTTGAGCACCAGCAGATCGATCGGCGCGATGCCGTGTTCGGCCATCACCGCCTCATCGACACCGGCGCGGCCGAGCAGGCCGCCGTGCACCAGCGGGTGCAGGGTCTTGACGCGGCCGTCCATCATTTCCGGGAAACCGGTCAGGTCGGCGACGTCGTTGACCGGCACGCCGGCGTCGCGGATCGCCTTGGCGGTGCCGCCGGTGGACAGCAGCTCGACCTTGCGCGCCACCAGCGCGCGGGCCAGGTCGATCAGGCCGGTCTTGTCGGAAACGGAGAGCAGGGCCCGGCGCACGGGCAGGAAATCGGAGGCCATGAGTGAGGGGACAGTCGTTGCGGGGCAGCCGATATTGTAGGCTGCGCCAGCGCTCGAATGGACTCAACCACTGGTATGGCCTCGATTTATGCTCTGAAGGGACGCTTCCAGGACCTGCTGCGGCCCATGGTTGGCGCGCTCTACCGCGGCGGCATCACCGCCAACCAGGTGACGCTCATCGCCGCAGCGGTGTCGTTGATGGTGGCTGCGGTGGTCTACCGCGCCGGCGCCAACTGGCCGCTGCTGTATCTGTTGCTGCCGGTGTGGATGCTGCTGCGCATGGCGCTCAATGCGGTCGATGGCATGTTGGCGCGCGAGTTCGGCCAGCAATCGCGCCTGGGTGCCTACCTCAACGAGCTGTGCGACGTGGTGGCCGATGCGGCGCTATACCTGAGCCTGCTCGGTGTGCCCGGCGTGGGCGCGCACTGGCTGTGGCTGTTTGCGCTGCTGGCGGCGCTGACCGAATACGCCGGCGTGCTCGGGCTGATGGTCGGTGCCGGTCGGCGCTACGACGGGCCGATGGGCAAGAGCGACCGCGCCTTCGTGATCGGCGTGGTGGGCGTTGGCCTGGCCTGCGGGCTGCTGGGTGCGCGCGGGCTGACCTGGGGCGCCATTGCCCTGAGCCTTGCCTGCGGCGCCACGGTGTGGCGGCGGGTACGCGCCGGGCTGGCCAAGGCGGCGGCGCGCTGATCGACATCGCGCAACGGCATGCGCTGCCGCGTCGCATGGACGCTGGGCGCTGGACGCTGGACGCTGGACGCTGGGCGCCTCTCATTTTCTCACTGATTTCAGGATGATCCGATGCGTGATGTCGTAGAGCGGGAATTCGCCAGTTTCGATGGCACGCAGCTGTTCTATCGGCATTGGCCGACGCAGCTGGCAGGCGCCGTGCCCAAGGCGGTGGTGCTGCTGCACCGTGGGCATGAGCACTCCGGCCGGGTCATGCATCTGGCCGAAGAATTGGACCTGCCCGATGCGCAATTCTTTGCCTGGGACGCACGCGGCAACGGCCGCTCGCCAGGGGCGCGCGGCGACGCACCGGGCTTCGAGGCGCTGGTGCGCGATCTGGACAGTTTCATCGCGCATCTATGCGCCACGCACGGCATCGCGGTGCAGGACATCGCCTTAGTCGCGCAGAGCGTGGGCGCGGTGGTTGCAGCTACCTGGGTGCACGATTACGCACCGCCGTTACGCGCGCTGGTGCTGGCCTCGCCGGCGTTCAAGGTCAAGTTGTACGTGCCGTTCGCACGTGCCGGGCTGGCGCTGATGCATGCGCTGCGCGGCAACTTTTTCGTCAACAGCTATGTCAAGCCGCAGTGGCTCACCCACGATGCGCAGCGCGTGGAAAGCTACCGCACCGATCCGCTGATCACCCGTCCGATCTCGGTCCGCGTGCTGCTGGGCCTGTACGCGGCGGCCGACCGCGTGGTGGCCGATGCACAGGCGATCACCGTGCCGACGCAGTTGCTGGTGTCCGGTTCGGACTTCGTGGTGCACCGCGGCCCGCAGGATCGGTTCTACGAGAACCTGGGCTCGCCGATCAAGCAGCGGCATTGGCTGCCGGGGTTTTTTCACGACACCCTGGGCGAGCGCGACCGCGCACTGGCCATTGCGCCAATTCGCGCCTTTATCCAGGCGCGCTTCGCACAGCCCCAGCTGCGCGCCCGATTACGCGATGCGCATCGCGCCGGCCCCAGCTTTGAAGAAGCCGAACGTCTGGCCTGGCCGCCGCAACGCAATAGTCTGCAGGACCTGCGCTGGCGTGGCGTGCGTGCCGGTTTGCGTCTGGGCGGCAAGCTGTCCGAAGGCATTGCATTGGGCCTGCAGACCGGCTTCGATTCCGGCAGCACGCTGGATTACATCTACCGCAATCAGGCGCGTGGACGTGGCCCGTTGGGGCGCATGATCGACCGCAATTATCTCGATGCGATCGGTTGGCGTGGCATCCGCATCCGTGGCGCGCATCTGGGCGAGCTGCTGCGCGATGCGGCAGGCCGCTTGCGCCAGGCGGGCCTGCCGGTGCGCGTGCTCGATGTGGCCGCAGGCCACGGCCGTTATGTGCTCCAGGCGCTCGGCAGCGGTGCGCAACGCGCCGATGCCATCGTGCTGCGCGATTTCAGCCCGCTCAACGTCACCCAGGGCGGCGAGTTGATTCGCACGCTCGGCGCCGGCGACATCGCCCGTTTCGAGCAAGGCGATGCGTTCGACCCGGCCGCCCTGGCTGTGGTGCAGCCGGCGCCCACCCTGGCGGTGGTGTCGGGCTTGTACGAACTGTTTGCCGACAACGACCAGGTGGCGCGCTCGCTGGCCGGCCTGGCGGCGGCGGTGCAGCCGGGCGGGTATCTGCTCTACACCGGCCAGCCGTGGCATCCGCAGCTGGAATTCATCGCGCGCGCACTCACCAGTCACCGCGATGGCGTGGCCTGGGTGATGCGCAGGCGCAGCCAGCAGGAGATGGATGAGCTGGTGGAGGCGGCAGGTTTCCGCAAGGTGGCGCAGCGGATCGATGCATTCGGCATCTTCACCGTGTCGATGGCGCAGCGGATCGACGCATGACACATGGCGCGCGCCCGACCGGTCGTGCCGCGCTCTGGCTGGCGTTGCTGGGGCCGTTTTTCTTCCTCAGTTATGGCCTGGCCAATACGCTGGCCGGGCGCGCGGAGCAGGTGCCGTCGGTGGTGTTCGGCTGGGAACACGGCATGCCGTTCTGGCCGTGGACCATCGTGCCGTACTGGACGATCGACCTGTTCTACGCCGCCTCGTTCTTTGTCTGCCGTACCCGCCGCGAACTGGATACGCATGCGCTACGCCTGCTCAGCGCGCAAGTGCTCTGCGTAACGTGTTTTGTGCTGTGGCCGTTGCGGTACAGCTTTGTGCGCCCGGACACGCAGGGTGTGTTCGGCTGGCTGTTTGCCGTGCTGCTGGGCTTCGACAAGCCGTTCAATCAGGCACCGTCGCTGCATATCGTGTTGCTGGTGGTGCTGTGGGTGCGCTATGGGCAGCATCTGTCCGGTGTGTGGCGCTGGCTGTTGCACGGTTGGTTCGGCTTGATCGGCGTGTCGGTGCTGACCACGTATCAACACCATTTCCTGGATATCCCCACCGGGCTTGCGGCGGGGTGGCTGTGCGTGTGGCTGTGGCCGGAGCGTATCGCCGCACCGTTTGCGCAGGCGCAACTGGCGCGCGATCGGCGGCGTTGGCGTTTGGCCGCGTTGTATCTGCTCGGCGCAGTCGCCAGCGCCGCGGCGGCGCTGTGCAGTGGCGGCGCCGGGTTATGGGTGCTGTGGGTGAGCCTGTCGCTGGGGCTGGTCGCGCTGAACTATGCAGCGCTTGGCGCGCCCGGATTCCAGAAGCGCAGCGATGGCGGGCTGAGTCTGGCTGCGCGCTGGTTGTATGCGCCGTATCTGCTGGCGGCCTGGTGCAACTCGCGGCTATGGACGCGGCGCGACCCGTTGCCGCGCGCGGTCTGCGATGGTGTGTGGTTGGGGCGCATTCCGCTGCCCGGCCAGCGCGCAGCCTTCGCCGCGGTGGTCGACGTGAGTGCGGAGCTGTCCCTGTACGCGGCACGCGCGCAGGACCGCGCGTTGCCGATGCTGGATCTGGTGGCACCTGCGCCTGTGCAGCTGCGCGCCGCCGCCGCCGCGATCGAGGCGGCGCGCGTGCACGGCCCGGTGCTGGTGTGCTGCGCACTGGGCTACTCGCGCAGCGCCGCCAGCGTCGCGACCTGGTTGGTGCGCAGTGGCCGCAGCAGCGATGTGGACGCGGCCATCGCGCGGCTGCGCACCGCATGCGCCTGGATCGTGCTGGGTGCGCAGCATCGCGCCGCCATCGTGGCTGCGTGCATGACTCACCCAGACAACGACAGCGCGGCCGAGCGGAGTCTGCAATGAACACATCCCCGATGACCTTGGCAGCCATGCGTGCGGTGTTGCGCCAGGGCGCGCCACTGGACCGGTTCTCGTTGCTGCTGCTGGCGGCCGCCATCGCCTTGTTGGGTGTTGCCGAGGCGCCGCCGTTGATACAACTGAGTTTTGCGCTCAGCGCAGCGGCCGGGCTGATGCAGCGCTATTGGGCATTGCGCGTGGGCCTGGATGTCGACCTGCTGGAGGGCGTGATTGCGCAGATGGCGCGCGGCAGCGACGAAACCCACGCTGCGCAACAGCTCGACACGGCGCTGCATGCCATTGGCCTGCGCGCCACGCTACCGCCTACACGCGATTGGTCGACGCGCTGGGCCGGCATGCGCCGCTTGCTGCGCTGGCAACTGGCGAGCGTGGCGGCGCAGCTGCTGTGGTTGGTCGCGGCACTGGCACTGCGGGTATCCGGATGAGCGACGCGCATGGCCCCGGTCAGCCCGAACCCATGCAGGCCACCGCGGCGCAGCAGGCGTTGTGGCAGCGCTTGCAGGCGTATCGTTTTGGCGGCGATGCCGATGCGTTGCCGGCCTTCGTGCGGCGCGTCGCCAAGCAGGCCCGCTGCAGTGTGGGGCAGGCGCAGCAAGCGGTAGACGAATACCGGCGCTTCTGTTTTCTGGCGTGCACCGATACCCGGGATGTGACGCCCAGCCCCTTGGTCGACCAGGTCTGGCACACCCATCTCACCGACACCCGCGAGTATTGGCAGCAGTTCTGCCCACAGGTGTTGCAGACCACGCTGCATCATCAGCCCGGACGCGGTGGCAGCGACGACGCTGCGCGTTTCCAGGCGCAGTATCGACAGACCCTGGAGCGCTACCGCACACACTTCGGGCCGCCGCCGGTGCAGGTCTGGCCTGCACCATCGCCGCAGCCTGCAGCCACGCCTGCGCAGCAGCACGCTGCCGAGGCCAGCCTGCGTGCCCTGCGCGGCGAGCCGATGCACGCGCAGCGCGGCGCACGCATCGGCACGGTGCTGGTCTGGGCCGTTGCGACGCTGGTGATTGGCGTGGTTGCCGGCAACGGTGAGGTCGCCTCGCCGCTGCACTGGCGCGGCAGCAGCTTCCTGGCGCTGTTTGCGGTGGGGATCGGCCTGGCCTGGTCGGCATCGGCGTGGTTGCGGCGCCGCCTGCGCGGCAGCGTGCATCTGCGGCCGGTGGATGCGGTCGATGCGTTGGAACTGGCCTGTCTGAGCGGTGGCGCCGGGCGTGTGGCCGATCTGCTGTTCGCCCGCTTGCTGGCCTGCGATGCGGTGCATCTGCAGCGCGATGAGGAGGCGCAGGCGCGCAAGTGGGTACGTTGCGATCCCAGCGTTGCAGTGCCGGTGGCGCTGCAGCCGGCACTGCAACGCGTGCGCGATGGGGAGGATCCGGTGCTGGCATGGCAGTCGCTGCGCACGCTGGCCGCACCGGTGCAGCAGCGCCTGATCGACAAGGGGTTGCTGCTGGATCGGCGCACGGCGCTGCTGGTGCGCGGGGTGAGCGCCCTTCCCGTGGCCGCGCTGTGGGGCCTGGGCGCCTGCAAGCTGGTGATCGGGCTGCAGGGGGGCTATCCGGTGGGCTATCTGCTGGCCTTGATGGTGCTGGTCAGCATGCTGGTGCTGGGATTCTTGCTGGTGCCGGTACGCCGCAGCGGGGCCGGCGATGCGCACCTGCGCGAGCGCAGATCGACGGTCAGGCCCGACGCGGCGCGCACCGGCAACGATCCCGGCGAAGCGGTGGCGCTGTACGGCACCGTCGCGTTGGTGGGCACGCCATGGGTGAGCTATCACACGCTGCGCGCGCCCACGCCCGGCAATACCGACAGCAGCGGCAGCAGTTGCGGCGGTGGCGGCGACAGTGGCGGTGGGGATAGCGGCGGAGACGGTGGCGGTGGATGTGGTGGCTGCGGTGGAGGAGGCGACTGATGCAACCCAGACAGACCCTGTTGCAACGACGCCAGCGCTGGGCACGCGCCTTGCGCGGACGCGGCGCCACGCCCAACGGCGTGTCGTGGGCCGGCATCGCCTTCGCGGCGCTGGCCGGGGTGATGTTCTACATCGCCTTGAGCGCACCGGCGCGCGAAGGCGTCGCGCCGCTGCTGCTGGCCTTGCTCGGCCTGCAGGGGCGGCTGTGGTGCAACCGCCTGGATGGCGTGCTGGCGCGACAGGCGCGGCTGGTATCGCGCGCCGGCGAGGTCTACAACGATGCGCCGGACCGCCTGTCGGACGTGCTGGTCTGCGTCGGGCTGGGTTACGGCCTGCAGGCCAGCATCCCGTGGGCCGCGCAACTGGGTTGGGCAGCGGCGTTGTGCTGCGTGGCCACCGCCTACGTGCGCATGCTCGGCCTGGCCTGTGGCACCGCCGAGCCACGGCAGGGGCCGATGGCACGCGTGCAGCGCATGCACTGGTTGTCGCTGACGACCGTGCTGGCGATGCCGTGGCAGTGGGTGGGCCAGCCGCGCATCGCGGCATGGGTATTGATCGGCGCGCTGGCGGTGTTGATCGCCGGTGCGCTACTGACGGTGGTGCTGCGGCTGCGCATGATCGTGCGCACATTGGAGTGGACATGATTGCCCGTTTGATTGCGCGTGCCTGCAGCGGCGCCATCCGTACCTTGACCGGCGCGCGCGCGTTGTGGCGCGGCTGTGCGCCGTCCAACGAGCGCCGCGTGTATTACGGCAACCACGCCAGCCACGGCGATTTCGTGCTGATCTGGTCGTCGTTGCCGGCCAGCCTGCGACACGAAGTGCGCCCGGTGGCCGCAGCCGATTACTGGCAACGCACCGCGCTGCGGCGCTATCTGATCCACGCGGTGTTCAATGGCGTGCTGATCGAACGCAACCCGGCGCAACGCACCCGCGACCCGATCCAATGCCTGTGCGATGCGATCGATGCCGGCGATTCGCTGATCCTGTTTCCCGAGGGCACGCGCAACCCGGACGAAGGCGTGCTGCCGTTCAAGAGCGGGCTGTATCACCTGGCGCGGCAACGGCCGGAGCTGGAATTCGTGCCGGTGTGGATCGACAACCTCAAACGCGTGATGCCCAAGGGCAAGTGGTTGCCGCTGCCGTTGCTGTGCACCACTACCTTCGGCGCGCCGTTGCGGCTGGATGCCGACGAAGACAAGGACGCGTTTCTGGCGCGTGCGCGCGAGGCGCTGCTGGCGTTGTCGCCGGATCAACTGGAGGCGCGCGCATGAATCCCTATGTCTTCAGTGGCCAGTTGCAGCAGTCTTCGATGCATCAGCAGACGTTGTGGTTGTTCAGCGGCATCGCACTGGTCTTGATCATTGCCACGCTGATTTCCGAAACGCTGCGTTGGCGCGCGCGCGCGCGCCCGAGCACGGTGCTGGACAACCTGGTGGCGCGCATTCGCGCCTGGTGGGTGATGGCGGCGGTGGTCGGCATCGCATTCGTGTTCGGGCGCGCCGGGGTGATCGGCCTGTTCGCCTTGGTGTCGTTGTTTGCGCTGCGCGAGTTCATCACGCTCGCCCCGACGCGGCGCGGCGATTACTACGCCTTGTTGGCCGCCTTCTACATCGTGCTGCCGTGGCAATACGGGCTGGTGTGGACCGGCTGGTATGGCATGTACACGCTGCTGATTCCGGTCTATGCATTTTTGGTGTTGCCGATCCTGGCCACCATCGGCGGCGATACCACGCGTTATCTGGAGCGCACTGCCAAGGTGCAGTGGGGCTTGATGATCAGCGTGTTCTGCATCTCGCACGTGCCCGCATTGCTGAATCTGGAAATCCCCGGGTATGCCGGGCGCAACCTGTTGTTGATCGCCTTCCTGGTGATCGTGGTGCAGTCCTCGGATGTTTTGCAGTACGTCTGGGGCAAATTGGCCGGCCGCCATCTGATCGCGCCGAAACTGTCGCCGTCCAAAACGGTGGAAGGCTTCGTCGGCGGCGTGCTGTCGGCCAGCCTGCTGGGCATGGCGCTGTGGTGGATCACCCCGTTCGCGCCATGGCATGCCTTCGGGCTGGCGCTGGTGGCCAACCTGATGGGGTTCTTCGGCGGCCTGGTGATGTCGGCGATCAAGCGCGATCGCGGCATCAAGGACTGGGGCCACATGATCGAAGGCCACGGCGGCGTGCTGGACCGGCTGGACTCGGTGTGCTTCGCCGCCCCGGTGTTCTTCCACCTGATCCGCTACGGCTGGGCGTAAGCGTGTGACGAACCTCGGCGCAGGGCTGGCAGCGGCGCGGCGCATCGGTTTGGTAAAGACGACACGGTCGGCGGAGCTGCCGCCAGGGCTTGGAGCGTCACCTGAGTCGTCGCAACGATCGATTCATTCGACGCTGCGTTGGAACAGTCGCCGGTTAGTCAGTCGCAAGAGGTTCTGGTTGCTGGCAGCAAGGTGCAGGCAGCCGATCAGTGGCCTGCGACCTGCCGCATGGGTTGGCGGACAGCAGTTACTGCTCCGGACCATGATCCTCAAGTTAGAAACTGCGGACAGTGCACTAGCTGAAGGCGACGACGGATCACGGACATTCAATCACCCACTTCTCATTATAAATCCTCGCCTGGCCTTGCCAGAGGCGGGGGAGTCTTAGTTGCATGCGGTGATGGCGATTCGCGTTTACCCGGGTGTTCTTTCGCTGCGGTATTTGATGGGCACGCAAAAATTTTTGAATCTCGTCTGGTGCACTGACGAACATAATCCGTAGCCGGTCGCAGATTGATAAAAAAATCCGATAGCCGCATGCATGGCCTGCTCCTGGTCTTCGGTAATGCGAACATGTCTTCTGCTGCGGGGGAAGTTGTCCAGCGGGGCTGACCGACGATCTGGACATCGCTGATGTGTTCGCTCAACCGATTCAACAGCAACGACGCTCTCGGCGAGGCGTCCAGTTGCTACTTGCTGCAACGGCTGCCGCGCAGGAGCCAGCCTTGCCATCCATGCCAGCTGCGTCTTGCAGTCACGGCCGTCCATGACCCTGCGATTCAAGCAAGACACCGCAGTGCGCGTGCGCCTCAATGCGTTCGTCGATGACTCCATTGCATTACCGGCGCTGCCCTTGCCAACGGGTGGATCAGTCTCGCCATGACGGCTGGATGACCTCGCACCCTTTCCATCGGCCAGGACATGCACGCCGGTTTGCGCAGCTGTTTGGAATATCCAGATGAGATCACCCTTATGAATCGTGAAAAAGTCCTGGCATTACGCACCTGCACGAACAACATGTCCGATCATTGCGGACTGATCTGGCCACAGGCAGGCATCGTCGAATGCCGGCATTGGCAACCCAGCATCAAACAGGAAAACGGCTTGACCGGCCTGTTGTGGGGACAGGGCACCAATGCGCATCTGAACATGCATGCCGACGCGCATTGGGTCGTCTGCATTGTGGATACCGCCGACATCATCTGGCTGGGCGAAGAGGGAATGATCAAGTTCCCCAGGGCCGAGGTGGTCTACGCCGGCAGCCGTGCCGGCGCCTTGCAGTGCATCGCCGCCGGCATCGCGCAGCATGCCCCGCCCCAGCCCGAGCTGCCTGCAGAGACGATGATTGCCGCGGAATTCATTCCCAAGGCAGCGCAGGCGCAGTTCATTGCGCCGGCAGTGGAGCAGGGCGGCCATGCCGGCGCACCCGTGCCGCCGTTGGTCGCCGCCGGCGGTGCGCAGATGCCGCCGCATCCAGACGACACGCTGCGCACGCGAGAGATCGCCACCTATGGCAGCACGCTCACCGGTGCCGATCAAAGTCAGCTGATTGCAGGCTATGGAAGCACCGAGACGGCGGGTAACCGCAGCGAGTTGATCGCCGGCTATGGCAGCACCGGGGTGGCCGGATCGGACAGCACCATCGTGGCCGGTTATGGCAGCTCGCAGACCGCCGGCGGCGGAAGCACGCTGACGGCCGGTTACGGCAGCACGCAGACCGCGCGCAGCGGCAGCGATCTGACCGCCGGCTATGGCAGTACCGAAACCGCCGGGGCTGACAGCTCGCTGATCGCCGGGTATGGCAGCACCCAGACGTCCGGCGGCGACAGTTCGCTGACCGCCGGTTACGGCAGTACCCAGACGGCGCAAGGCGGTAGCGACCTCACCGCCGGTTACGGCAGCACCGGCACCGCGGGCACGGACAGCTCGCTGATCGCCGGCTATGGCAGCACGCAAACGTCCGGTGGCGAAAGCTCGCTCACTGCCGGCTATGGCAGCACGCAAACCGCGCAGGACGGCAGTGACCTGACCGCCGGTTATGGCAGCACGGGAACCGCCGGCGCCGACAGCTCGTTGATCGCCGGCTATGGCAGCACGCAGACATCGGGCAATGCCAGCTCGCTCACCGCCGGTTATGGCAGCACGCAAACCGCGCGCACCGGTAGCGATTTGACCGCCGGCTACGGCAGTACCTCCACCGCCGGTGCCGACAGCACCTTGATCGCCGGCTATGGCAGCACGCAGACCTCCGGAGGCGACAGTTCGCTCACGGCCGGCTATGGCAGCACCCAAACCGCGCGCAAGGGCAGCGATCTGACCGCTGGTTATGGCAGCACCGCAACCGCAGGCGCGGAGAGTTCATTGATCGCCGGCTACGGCAGTACGCAGACGTCGGGCAACGCCAGTTCGCTCACTGCCGGCTATGGCAGCACGCAGACTGCACGCAGCGGCAGCGATCTGACCACCGGCTACGGCAGTACCTCCACCGCCGGTGCCGACAGCACCCTGATCGCCGGTTACGGCAGTACGCAGACCTCCGGTGGCGACAGCTCGCTGACCGCCGGTTATGGCAGCACGCAGACCGCACGCAGCGGCAGCGACCTGACCACCGGCTACGGCAGCACCTCGACCGCCGGTGGCGAGAGCACGCTGATCGCCGGCTACGGCAGCACGCAGACCTCGGGCAACGCCAGTTCGTTGACGGCCGGCTACGGCAGCACCCAGACCGCGCGCAGCGGCAGCGATCTGACCACCGGCTACGGCAGTACCTCCACCGCCGGTGCCGACAGCACCTTGATCGCTGGCTATGGCAGCACGCAGACCTCCGGTGGCGACAGCTCGCTGACCGCCGGGTACGGCAGTACGCAGACCGCACGCAAAGGCAGCGATCTCACCACCGGCTATGGCAGCACCTCTACGGCCGGCGCCGACAGCACGCTGATCGCCGGCTATGGCAGCACGCAGACGTCCGGTGGAGAGAGTTCGCTCACGGCCGGTTATGGCAGCACGCAGACCGCGCGCAAGGGCAGCGATCTGACCACCGGCTACGGCAGCACCTCGACGGCGGGTGCCGATAGCACGTTGATCGCCGGCTACGGCAGCACCCAGACCTCCGGCGGCGACAGTTCGCTGACGGCGGGCTATGGCAGCACGCAGACGGCGCGCAAGGGCAGCGATCTCACTACCGGCTATGGCAGCACGTCGACGGCGGGTGCCGAGAGCACGTTGATCGCCGGCTACGGCAGCACCCAGACCTCCGGCGGCGACAGTTCGCTCACGGCGGGTTACGGCAGCACGCAGACGGCGCGCAAAGGCAGCGATCTCACCGCCGGCTACGGCAGTACCTCCACCGCCGGCTCGGACAGTTCGCTGATCGCCGGCTACGGCAGCACGCAGACGGCCGGCTTCAAGAGCATCCTCACCACCGGCTACGGCAGTACCCAGACCGCGCAAGAGGGCAGCCTGCTCACGGCCGGCTACGGCAGTTCCTCAACGGCCGGCTCGGACAGTTCGTTGATCGCCGGCTATGGCAGTACGCAGACGGCCGGCTTCAAGAGCATCCTGACCGCCGGCTACGGCAGCACACAGACCGCACAGGAACGCAGCACGCTCACCACCGGCTACGGCAGCACCTCCACCGCCGGGCACGACAGCTCGCTGATCGCCGGTTACGGCAGTACGCAGACGGCTGGCTACAAGAGCATTCTCACCACCGGCTATGGCAGCACCCAGACCGCGCAAGAGGGAAGCTCGCTGATCGCAGGCTACGGCAGTTCCTCCATGGCCGGCCCGGACAGCTCGCTGATCGCCGGTTATGGCAGCACTCAGACGGCCGGTTACGACAGCTTCCTGACGGCCGGTTACGGCAGTACCCAGACCGCGCAAAGCAGCAGCTGGCTGATCACCGGCTACGGCAGTACCTCCACCGCCAGCTTCCAGAGTTCGTTGATTGCCGGCTATGGCAGCACGCAGACCGCCGGCTACGAAAGCACCCTGACGGCCGGTTATGGCAGCACCCAGACGGCGCAGGAAATCAGTTGGCTCACCACCGGCTACGGCAGCACCCAAACCGCAGGACACGGCAGCATTCTGACCGCCGGCTACGGCAGCAATTCCACCGCCGGTTACGAAAGCACCCTGATCGCCGGTTATGGCAGTACCCAGACCGCCGGTTACGAAAGCACCCTGACCGCCGGCTACGGCAGTACGCTGACCGCACTGGAAAACAGCTCGCTCACCGCCGGCTACGGCAGCACCGAAATCGCCGGATTTTCCAGCACGCTGATCGCCGGCTACGGCAGCAGCCAGACTGCCGGTGGCGACAGTACGCTGACGGCAGGTTATGGCAGCACCCTGACCGCGCAGGACAATAGCTCGTTGACCGCCGGCTACGGCAGCACCGAGACCGCCGGGCAGGACAGCTCGCTGATCGCCGGGTATGGCAGCACCCTGACCAGCGGCGTGCGCAGCTATCTGACCGCCGGCTACGGCAGCAACCAGATCGCCAGCTATGGAAGCTCGTTGATCGCCGGACACGAAAGTACCCAGATCGCCGGCCATCGCAGCATGCTGATTGCCGGCAAGCTCAGTTCGCAGACGGCCGGTTCGCGCAGCACGTTGATCGCCGGCATGGGCAGCATCCAGACAGCGGGCGACCGCAGCAAGCTGATCGCCGGCGCCGACAGCACCCAGACCGCTGGCGATCGCAGCAAGTTGCTGGCAGGTCGCAACAGCTTCCTCACGGCCGGCGACCGTAGCAAACTCACCGCCGGCGACGACTGCACGCTGATGGCGGGCGACCGCAGCAAGTTGACCGCCGGCAAGAACAGCATCCTGACCGCGGGCGCCAACAGCCGGTTGATCGGCAGCCTGGGATCCACCCTCACCGGTGGCGAAGACTCGGTGCTGATCTTCCGCTGCTGGGACGGCAAGCGCTATACCAACATCATCGCCAAGACCGGCGAGGAGGGCGTCGAGGCCGACACCGCCTATCAGGTCGACGACGACAGGAACGTGGTGGAAAAATTCGACGACCCGTTCGACACCATCGTGCTGGACCATGGCAGCGACCCGGCCTTCGCAGCGGATCATGCAGCGATAACGCAATTGCCGAACTGAGCAATTAACTCGCCCAGGCGGTCGGCATTGCCGATCGAGGCTACGGCCAACCGCCGGCTAGGCGGCGGTTGGCCCGATCAGATGAGGTCGGCCCGCGATGCGGGCCACGCTGGGGACTAAGCAGGTCCTGCCCAGAGGCGTGGCAGCGGGGGGCGCATCAGGCAGCCCTACCGGGCATCAACACGCAGAACATTCCACAATGCGCTGCAAGCATCGACTAACGGCCGCGTCACCTCACCAAGCGTGCCAGCCCAGCGCACTACCAGCCCGCAGCACACCCACGCTCCAACGATTCCCCAATCCCGATTCCCGAATCCCGAATCCCGTCCTACGTCAGCCCGTACTCTTTCAATTTCTTGCGCAAGGTGGCGCGGTGAATGCCGAGCATCGCCGCAGCGCGGCTCTGGTTGCCTTCGCAGTGATTGAGCACTTCGACGAACAACGGGATCTCCATTTCGCGCAGCACGATCTCGTAGACATCGTCCGCGTCGCTGCCGTCCAGATCGCGCAGGTAACGGCGAACGGACTGCGCCACGTGTTCGCGCAGCGGCGACTTCGGGGCGCCACGACTGGTGTCAGGACGAGAGGGGGCTGCGTTCAAAGGAAGTTCCCAGTGTCACGAGGCCGGGGCGCGTGGCCGGCGAGGGGGAGTGAGTCTAGCGCGTGACCTCATCGCTCGCCACGCCCATGTGGCGATCGGACGATGTTGTGTCCGCTTAGCGGAAGTCGAAACTGAAGGCGGCGGTGCTGGCGGCCGGTTCGCGGACGCGAAACGCCACCTGCACGGCCTGACCCGGCGCCAGCGTGTCGTGCTCGGCCGGCGCCTTGCCCAGATATTCCTGCGGCGACAGCACCCGGGTGCCGATCACCCGCCCATCGGCATCGGACAGCGACAGCTGCAACCAGGGCCAGGCCTGCGCCCAGCGCGCATCGTTGCGGAAGCTGGCCTGGATCTCCAGCACGCCGGACACGCCGGGCAGCGGGCGCACGTCGCGATTGAGCAGGGTCAGCGTGGCCGGCTCGCGCCACGCCGGCAGCGTGCAGCGCACCACCGCGCAGGCGCTGGCCACCAGCGGCCGCCAGCGCGCGTCGCCGGCCAGATGCGCGCGGTCGGCGATGACGATCTGCAGGCCCAGCAACCCGGCCAGGCCAAACAACAGCGCCCACTGCCGCCCGCTGGCACGCAGCCGTGGGCGGCCGAGCCCTCGGCGCGCGAAGGTGGGCGCTGCCACGGCAGGCGCGGGCAAGGGATGCACTGGCGTCGCGTGGGCGCGCGCCTGCCCGGCGGCGTGGTCGTGCTGCGCGTCGGCTGCGAGCGCGACGGTGGACGCGTCGAGGTTGCCCGCATCGACAGCCTCGCTCTCCTGCCGGTCTGCGGCGTCGGGCGCGGTGCTGGTCATGGTGTCGTCTGGCGCCGCGCCTGCCGCGTCCTGCTCGAGCGCCAGCTGCGGCGCCACGCGTGCACGCGCGGCGGTTTCCTGCAGCCCGGAGTGGCCCGGATGGGCGCTGCCGTCTGCATCAGCGGGCGACGGGGTCTGTGCCGGCGCGGTAAGCGGCGCACGCACGACCGGCACGTCTGCTACAGCGACCTCGGGCGCAGGCACCGGTTGCGATACGGGAGCAGCCGGCAGCCCGGCCGCGGGCATCGGCACCACCTGCTCCGCTGGCGCAGTGGCCGGCACCACGGGCGGTTGAATCAACGTCGGTGCAGGCGACGGCGTTGCGCGCAGAAAGGTGGCCAGGGGGCGGCGCGGTGGCGGAGTCTCTGACATCGGCAGGCGTGCAGCGGGAAGACCGCTATTCAACCACGGCTACAGCGATGGGCGAACGTCGTGGGACAGCGACGTGCTCCACCCGCGCACGCCGGCCCAGCGCCCTGGCGGCGATACGGCGACGCCAACCAGGAGCAGGTGCACGGAAAGTCGCGGTTTGCCCACGACAACCGCCAACACCACCGCAGCTCACACGACGCCGCAGCAAACACGCTGTTTCGACTCCCGACTCCCGACTCCCGACTCCCGACTCCCGACTCCCGACTCCCGACTCCCGACTCCCGACTCCCGAATCCCGAATCCCGGGCTCACCGCCTGCGCCGCGTCTTGCCCTCGGCCAGCAGCAGATCCAGCAGCCCGCTGCGCTGACGTGGCGCCAGGGTGTCGAAGCGGGCCAGCAGCACGCGTTGCTGATCGTCCAGGCGACGGTACTGGGCCGGTTCCTCGGCAATGGTCGACACCGGCGGGCCGAACACGCGGTCGCCGCGGCCAGTGGCCAGGTATTCGAACGCCATGCCGCTGCGCTTGGCCAGACCGATCAGGTTCTCCACCGACGGCGCGGTGCCCTCGGCCATTTCCCACTGCGCCACTGCGCTGCGGGTGACGCCCAGCTCGCCGGCCAGGGCTTCCTGGGTCAGCTTGGTGAAGCTGCGGGCTTCGCGTACTCGTTCGTACAGCTTGCTCACACGGCACCGGATCGGGAGGCGGACAGGGCCGGGAGATATAGCCCTAGCAGCGCTTTGGGATAGTTCGTATAACTTTCATATCGACATATGTTTGCGATACTGTCTCAATGGCGTCGAGGATGTGATCACAGCGAACTCAAGGAGGATGTTCATGGTCGAGCCTGTCACTCCAAACCCCGGCCAGCGGCCTGGCCAGACACCGCCGCCGAACGCACCGTGGCCGGCCGATTCGCCGCTGGATCCGGCGGTCGCGCGCTTTCGTGGAGCGCCCTGCTACCAGGTCTGGCGACGCAATCAGGAGTGGGATGCCATTGCCGAGGGCATGCATTGGTCAGCCGCGCTGGCGCCGCGCGGCTGGGCGCTGCGCTATCGGCATTGGTCCTTGCTGGGGATCGGGGCGACGCTTGCAGTTCTGGCTGCAGGCGTGGCGCTGGCCGGCGTGCAGGCGTGGTCGGCGGGCGCCTGGGTGGCGCTGTTGCTAGCCGAGCTGGGCTTGCGTGTGGGTGCGGCCCGGCAGGCCGGGAGCTGGCGCAGTGTGGCGTTACAGCGTGCCGGCTGGCAGGCGGTGACCCGCCTGCGTGCGATCAGCGTGGCCGATGCGGTGACCACCGCGCGGATCCGCGCCAGCCGCCCGCAGCGGTGAGCGAGCCGGCGATCAGCTGCGGCGGACGCCGTCGATGCGCATCCAGTCTTCGTCGCGCTCGCAACGCAGCTGGTCGAACCAGGGCGCGTAGCGTTGCAGCAACTCGTCCTCCTGGCCGTGCAGGATGCCCGACAGGGCAATGCGGCCGCCCGGCGCCACGCGTGCGGCCAGGGTGTCGGCCAACGCATCCAGTGCCGAGGCCAGGATGTTGGCGACCACCACCGGATAGGTCTGCACCGGCTCGTCCTGCGGCAGATACACCGCCAGCTGCGCGCCCACGGCGTTGCGCTCGGCATTGTCGGCCGTCGCCAGCAGCGCCTGCGGGTCGTTGTCCACCCCCACGGCGCTGGCGGCGCCCAGCTTCAGCGCGGCGACGGCCAGAATGCCCGAGCCGCAGCCGAAGTCGAGCACGCTGCGGCCCTGCAACTCGCCGCTGCCGGCCAGGCTGTCCAGCCAGCGCAGGCACAGCGCGGTGGTCTGGTGCGTTCCCGACCCGAACGCCAGGCCCGGATCCAGCCGCACCACGGCGGCCTGCGGCGTGTCGGCCGCTTCGGGCAGGTCGTGATTCCACGGCACGATGAAGGTGCGCGCGCCGAACTGCATCGGCTTGAACAGATCCATCCAGGCGCGTTCCCAGTTGCTGTCCTCGACCATGCGCAGTGCCACCTGGCTCCAGTCCAGCTCTGGGTCGAACGCTTCCAGCGCCGCAAGCACTGCCAGCGCGTCGCTCTCGCCATCGAACAGCGCAGTCAGCACCAGCGAATTCCATAACGGCATTTCGCCCACGCCAGGCTCCAGAATGGCGCGCTCGTTGCTGGTATCGGCATCGGCATCGAGCAGGGTCACCGCCAGCGCGCCGACGTCCTCCAGCGCGTTCTGGAAGCGGGGCTGGGTGGTATCGGAGCAGGGCAGGGTCAGTTCAAGAAACGGCATCGTGGCAGTCGGCAATCATCAAGGCGTGCATCGTAGACCATTCGCGGCGGCGGGCTGAGGCATTGCGCCCTGCCGGGTGCATGGCGCGGTGGAATACCGGGGCGGGATCACGCGCCGATGCGCCAGACGCGTCTACGCGACAGACGCGCGTTGCATCCAGACGCGGAGCGCGAAGCCGCCGGACACACGAGACACGCACGCAACAGGTGCCTCGCACTGGTGCGCTCGCGCGTCGACGCACACCCATTCTGTCTGTCAGGCAGAGCTCCGCGAGCGTTCCGGCATCGCGCTGTCTCCACATGCAAGGCCTACGCCGGATACAGGAGCCAGAGCGCGATGCGACCGGGCGCCTTTCGCACAAGCGATAGGCGCATTGCGATAAGAGTGCTCATGCGCAGACTGCCGTGTATTGCTTCTGTCAGGCAGACGTCCGCGAGCTTGCCGGCAGTGCGACGTCCCCACATGTGCTGGCTACGCTTCACCCGCACCCGCACCCGCACCCGCACCCGCACCCGCACCCGCACCCGCACCCGCACCCGCACCCGCACCCACACCCACACCCACACCCACACCCACACCCACACCCACACCCACACCCACACCCACACCCACACCCACACCCGCGATGCGATGCGATGCGATCAGGCACACGCAGCGCCCAGGCGAAGGGCGCTGCGCACATCAGCGCTGAAAAGACGTAGCGAGCGATTGCCAGGCGGGGGCGAACGCCGTATCGACAATGATCGATGGCACTGCACTGGCCAGCGGCATTCGCGCGCTACATGCCCACTCCCGGCAAAGGTCGCGCCTGTCTGCTGATCGCGCGGTCGCCTATTGCCCGATCTGCGCCGGCACTGCAGGCATCGCCCAGGCGCGCTGCGCGTAAAGGCAGCGTTCGCTTGCCGGCCGCCGCGTGCACGGCCGGGTGCTAGACTCCGCGCCGTTGCTGCGGGCGTCTTCCGCAGCTGGGTTGCCGCTGTGATGCCGCTTGTCCGTGCCCGCCATTTCTGGCTGTTGCTCGCTCCCGTCGCGCTCGCGACGGCAGCGTGGTGGCACCTGCGTGCGCAGCCGGCAGTGCGCGCCACTGCCGTACCCGCCAGCATCGGCGCCGTGCACCAGCCTGCGGCACCACCAGCGCGGCACCCATCTTCCGAACGCGGCAACGCGCTGCAACTGAGCTATCGCGATGCGGTGGATGCACAGCAGGATCTGTATCGCTATGCGCAGCAACTGCAGCAGCAGGTACGTGCCGGCGATGCGCAGGCTGGCTGGCGCCTGAGCCGGGTCTACGATTACTGCGCGCCGTATGCGTCCAGCCCGGCCGGCTATGCCGCCGACAGCGCGTGGATCGCCACGCACCAGACCCCGGGCGTGGCGGCGATGCACGCTGCACGCGATCGGGTGGCGCAGCGCTGCGCCGGCTTTGCCCCCAGCGATGGGCTGGGCCCGCGCCTGGTCGCGCAACAACGGCTAAGCGCCGCGCGCGGCGGCAGCCTGGCTGCCGAGGCCGCGTTGCTGGCCCTGGGCGAACCGCTGCAGGCAACGCCCACTTACAAGCGCGCGCTGGTGCGCCGTGTGCTGGCTTCGCGCGACCCGGAGGCTTACCTGGCCCTGGCGCCGGCGATGGGCGCGCGCGCCAGCGGCGATGACAGTCTGGACGGGTATGTGGCCGGCGATCAGTTCGCCGAACTCGCCTGGCAGGTGGCGGCGTGCCGCCTGGGCCTGGACTGCAGCGCCGACAGCACGCTGGTCACCAGTTATTGCGCCAACGCGGGCATCTGCTCGCGCGAGGGCGCGCAGGATTTTGTGTCGTTCGTATTCGACGCCGCGGTGCCGCGGCAGGGAGCAGACAGCGTGGATGAGATGGTCGATAGGTTGGTGTCCGATCCGGGAGCGCAGTCATGAATTACCGTCGGTTGGCGCATGGCGCCAAGTTCTGGTTCTGGGTGGCGTTGTTCGTGGCGTATTCGGCCGCGGCGGTGGGCATCGTGATGATCGATACCGCCGATCACCGTTACCAGCCGCTGTCGATCAGATCGACCACGGTCGGTGCCGACGAGCAGCAGCGACGGCATGGCGCCAGCGAGGTGGCCGCGGTGTACCGCGCCAGCAGCGCGATGCCGTTCTCCACCTTGTCGGCCGGCTCGATGTTTCAGGTGGTCTGGCCGGACGGCTCCACCGAAACCATGATGGTGGTCGACCCGGCCTCGTCCAGCGGCATCGTGCCGGTGCCGGGCAGCCAGCAGGCGCCTGCGCCGCGGCGTTGAGCGATGCAGCGCATCGCGCCCTGATGCGGGTGTGCTGCGCATCCGCGCGCACGACTGACGATCTGCGCAGCGGATCCGGTAGCACCCCGGCTCCGGTAGGAGCGCACCCGGGCGCGACGGGATTCTACCGACAAAGCGCGGTCGCGCCCGGGTGCGCTCCTACGCATCGGTCGGCGGGCCGCATAGTTTGCTGGTGCCGGCTGTGATCCAGCCGCGTGCCTGGCCTGCGCGGCGCACTGCCGAGGCGATGCACCGGCAAGTCATGCGACAAGCCAGGTGTCCCGTGCTCGTCGCATGGTGCAATAGCCAGTGCGATCACTCCTAATTCTGTAGGCTCCCGGCTCGCGTAGGAGCGCACCTGGGCGCGACGGGGTTCCACCGATAAGGCGTGGTCGCGCCCGGGTGCGCTCCTACGCATCGGTCGGCTGGCCGCATGGGTGCCGGTGCGGGGGTGTCGTCGCGATGCACCGGGAAACAACGCAAAAAGCCCGGTTTCCCGGGCTTGTTGCGTGGTGCAATGGCCAGTGCGATCAGGTCAGCGCGATCGACTTGTTCTTGCGCTCGGCCAGGCGCTTTTCCAGGTAATGGATGTTCTGCCCACCGGCCTGGAAGCCCTTGTCGCGCATGATGCGCTGCTGCAGCGGGATATTGGTCTTGATGCCGTCCACCACCATCTCGCTCAGCGCCACACGCATGCGCGCGATCGCGGTCTCGCGGTCGGGGCCGTGCACGATCAGCTTGCCGATCATCGAGTCGTAGTTCGGCGGCACCTTGTAGCCGGCATAGATGTGCGTATCCACCCGCACGCCCGGGCCGCCCGGTGGATGGAAGGCGGTGATCAGGCCCGGGTTGGGCATGAAGGTTTCCGGGTCTTCGGCGTTGATGCGGCACTCGATCGCATGCCCGCGCAGCACGATGTCGCTCTGCTTGATGCTGAGCTTGTGGCCGGCGGCGATGCGCAACTGTTCGCACACCAGGTCGATGCCGGTGATGCGTTCGGTCACCGGGTGCTCCACCTGGATACGGGTGTTCATTTCGATGAAGTAGAAGCGCCCGCCTTCGAACAGGAACTCGAAGGTGCCGGCGCCGCGGTAGCCGATGCGGATGCAGGCATCCACGCAGACCTTGCCGATCTCGTTGCGCAACTCCTCGGTGATGCCCGGGGCCGGCGCTTCTTCCACCACTTTCTGGTGGCGGCGCTGCATCGAGCAATCGCGTTCGCCCAGATGGATCGCACCGCCCTGGCCGTCGGCCAGCACCTGGATTTCCACGTGGCGCGGATTTTCCAGGAACTTCTCCATGTAGACCTGATCGTTGCTGAAAGCGGCCTTGGCTTCGGACTTGGTGGTTTCGATCGCAGCCTTCAACGCCGCTTCCGAATGCACCACGCGCATGCCGCGCCCACCGCCGCCGCCGGCGGCCTTGATGATCACCGGGTAGCCGATCTCGCGCGCCACCTTGGTGTTGGCGACGATGTCATCGCCCAGCGGGCCGCCCGAACCGGGCACGCACGGCACGCCGGCGGCCTTCATTGCGCGGATCGCCTCGACCTTGTCGCCCATCAGGCGGATGGTGTCGGCCTTGGGGCCGATGAAGATGAAGCCGGATTCTTCCACCCGCTCGGCGAAGTCGGCGTTTTCCGAGAGAAAACCGTAGCCGGGATGGATGGCCTGCGCATCGGTCACCTCGGCCGCGGCGATCAACGCCGGGATATTGAGGTAGCTGTCGCTGGAGGCGGCCGGGCCGATACAGACCGACTCGTCGGCCATGGCCACGTGCTTGAGGTTGCGGTCGACCGTGGAATGCACCGCGACCGTGCGGATGCCGAGCGTATGACACGCGCGCAGGATGCGCAGCGCGATTTCGCCTCGGTTGGCGATGACGACTTTATCGAGCATGGGAATAGGGAGTCGGGAATGGGGAATGGGTAGATGCGGGCATCATGGTGCGGCTCCACGTCTGCGTAAGGCATTCATCAATGCGGTGAGCTTGGCGAAGACCTGGTCGACCTGCTGGCTGACGATGTCTTCGTCCTCGGTGCTGCTGTAGCCCAGTCGGACGGCGATCTGGACCTGTGTATCCAGTTCGGAGAGCGATCCGCGCGCAATCGAGAGAAACCGCGCGTAATCGGGAGTTGAGCGCCGCGCCGCACCTTCGGCGATGTTCGACGGGACGCTGACGGCTGCACGGCGCAATTGCGCCGTCAGGCCGTAGCGCTCCTGCTCGGGAAAGATTTCGGTGAACCGATAGATCATTTCCACAAGCTCCATGGAATCGCGCCACGCCTCCAGACGTTCATGAGGCCGCTTTGCCGATTCCCGATTCTCCACTCCCGATTCCCCGGCGCTTCAGCCAATCACAAACAATGGCTGATCGAATTCCACCGGCTGGCCGGTTTCGCCGAGGATGGCCACGATGGTGCCGGAAACGTCGGCTTCGATCGGGTTGAACATCTTCATCGCCTCGATGATCGCCAGGGTGTCGCCGGCCTTGACCGCCTGGCCCACGGCGACGAATGCCGGCTTGTCGGGGGAGGGCGAGGTGTAGAACGTGCCGACCATCGGCGCGCGTAGCACATGGCCTTCCGGCAACGCAGCGGCCTGCTTGGCGCCTCCGGTGGAAGCCTCGGTGGGCGACTGCATCGGCATGGAGGCCGCTTGCGGCGCGGCGGCGGGGGCCGGTGCGTACTGCTGCACCGGCGCGCTCATCACCTGGGTGCCCTTGGGAACGCGCGCCAGGCGCACGCTTTCTTCGCCTTCCTTGATCTCGATTTCGGCGAGATTGGATTCTTCGAGCAGGTCGATCAGCTTCTTGATTTTGCGGAGATCCATAAGGGCCTCTTGTGGTGAATCGGTGGAGAGTGCCGGCGGATGCCGACGGAATGGGGTCAGACCCTCGGCGCGGTGGCCGATGGGGGGAGGGCACCTGTCATGCGTCGCGCTCCAGGCGCGCGATCGCCGCTTCCAGCGCCAGCCGGTAGCTGTCTGCGCCGAAGCCGCAGATCACCCCGTCGGCCTTGTCGCTGAGATAGCTGTGATGGCGGAACGGCTCGCGCGCATGCGGGTTGGACAGGTGGATCTCCACGAACGGCAGCCCCACGCCCAGCAGCGCGTCGCGCAGCGCCACCGAGGTATGGGTGAAGGCCGCCGGGTTGATCAGGATGTAGGCGGTGCCGTCCTCGCGGGCGGCGTGGATGCGCTCCACCAGCACGTGCTCGGCATTGGACTGCAGGCTGCTGAGCGTGTGCCCGGCTGCCTGCGCGCGATCCACCAGGGCCGCATCGATCTGCGCCAGCGTGGTGCGCCCGTAGACCTCCGGCTCGCGGGTGCCGAGCAGGTTGAGGTTGGGGCCGTGCAACAGCAGCAGGTGGGCCATGGGATCCAGCGGAGCGGAAAGGCCGGAAGTCTGCGCGATGTGGGCGATGCTGTCCAGATAGCAGAAGTTATAGCTGTTTTAAACAATCGTTTGAATTCTTGCGGCGATTGTCGGCGCAGTCAGGTGCGGAGGGCATCTACCCAGGCGGCCCTGTTGCGGCAGCCTGCAGTGCCAGGCCGCATCGTCACGGCTGCTGCCCACCAGTCCTGCCAGTGGCCCCCCCGGCACCGGCATCGGTGGTGGTGCAGCGCGGCGCAGGGACCGGTCTGCGCATCTTCCACTGCTGCGCGTCGTGGTTCTGTGCCCGTGGCAGCAAGTTCGGCCGTTCCCGCCAGCGGGGGCGAGGCGCCATCGGTCAGGTTGCGCCGCCGGAGCGGCCTGCCGCAGTGAGCGGCACCCACGCTGGCCGCGCGCACCCACCGCGCACGATGGGCGCCGTTGCCGCCCCGGATGCCCGCGCAGACAAGCGTCGGTGCAGCGATGCGCCCCGCCGCCGATGGCCTACCTGCCCTCGGTTGCCGCGGTGTCGCCTCCGAGGTGTCGCCACAGGAAGGTGTACATCAGCGCAGCACGGTGCGCAGCCTGGGCATTGTCGCCAGGGTTGGCGTGGCCGCCCTCCATGCTTTCGTAGAACACCGCGTCCTTGCCTGCATCCAGCATCTTGGCGGCCATCTTGCGTGCGTGCCCAGGGTGGACGCGATCGTCGCGGGTGGAGGTCAGGAAGATCGTGGGCGGATAGGTCTTGTTCGGATCGAACAGGTGATATGGGGAAAAGGTCTGGATGAACGACCAGTCCGCAGTGTCCGGGTTGCCGTACTCGTCCATCCATGACGCGCCGGCCAGCAGGTGGTTATAGCGGCGCATGTCCAGCAGCGGCGCTTCGATCACTACCGCCCCGAACAGCTGCGGATACTGGGTCAGCATGTTGCCGGCCATCAATCCGCCGTTGCTGCCGCCGCGCACGGCCAGATGCCTGGCCGAGGTGACCTTGCGTGCGATCAGGTCCTGCGCGATGGCGGCCATGTCCTCGTAGGCCTTGTGCCGGTTTTGCTTGAGTGCGGCCTGGTGCCAGCGCGGGCCGTACTCGCCGCCGCCACGCATGTTCGACAGCGCGAAGATCCCGCCCTTCTCCAGCCACGCTCGTCCCATGACGCCGGAGTAGTACGGCAGCATCGGGATCTCGAAACCGCCATAGCCATAGAGTTGGGTCGGTGCGCTGCCATCGAATGCCAGCGCCTTCGGACGGACCAGGAAATACGGGACGCGGGTGCCGTCCTTGCTGGTCACGAAGTGTTGCTCGATGAGGAACCGGCTGGCATCGAAGAACGCCGGCAACGCTTTCAGGCGCTGCGGTTGCTTGCCGATCTGCGCCAGCGACAGCGTGGGCGGAGTGAGGTCGTCGGCGACGGTGAGCCACACCGCATCGCTGTCGAGGTCGTCCAACGCCTTGATCTCTGCGGCGCCGAAACTGGGTGCACCGACGAACGCGCTGCGCTTCCAGCCCTGCGCACCGGGCGTCAGCACGCTCAGCCGCGTTTTGACGTCATCCAGGATGTTGAGCACCAGGTGCGAGCGGGTCCAGACGGCACTGCTGAGCGAGGCGGTGTCGGTGGGCTGGAAGACCACCTCGAAGGCGCGCTTGCCCGCCATGAAATCGTCGAAACGGGTGGCCAGCAGCGTGCCGGCTGCATAGGTCTTGCCGCCGACGCTCCACGGCTCGCGCAGCTCCAGCGTCAGCCATTGGCGATGCAACTGCTTGGTCGCCGAGTCCGGCACCTCGATCTGGGCCAGGTGTCCGCTACTGTCGCGCAGATACCAGCGCTTGTTGCGGATGCCCAGCTCGCGAATCACGATGTCCCGCTCGAAGCCCGGGGTGTCGTCATGGAAGGCCCTCACGCGCATATCCTGCGGGCTGCCCTCGTAGACGGTCGTGGCGGTGTCCAGGGCGGTGCCGCGTTTCCATTGTTTGACCACGCGCGCGTAGCCCGAGTCGGTCGTGGTGCCAGCACCGAAATCGGTACTGACATAGACGGTGTCCTGGTCGATCCAGGAGAGCTCGCCCTTGGCTTCGGGCCGGACGAAGCCGTCCTGCACCCACTGCTTGTCGACCAGGTCGAACTCGCGGGTGACGTCGGCATCGGCACCGCCGCGCGACAGCGTGATCAGGCAGCGGCGATAGGCCGGACGCAGACAGTCGATGTCCTCGTGCTGCCATGCCCAATCCTTGCCCTCGCTCTGGTTGAGGGCGTCCAGATCCAGCACGGTTTCCCACTTGGGTGCGGGCTTGCGATATTCGGCCGGCGAAGTCCGTCGCCATATGCCGCGCTTGTGCTCTCTGTCCTGCCAGAAGTTGTAGTAGCTGTCACCGATCTTCTGCACGTCGGGAATCTTCGCATCCGAGTCCATGACTTCACGAATCCGTGTTTCCAGCTGCTTGAATTCGGCGGTGTCGGCCAGTTGTTTCTCGGTGCGTGCATCTTGTTGCTTTACCCAGTCGAGCGCTCTTGTGCCGGTGACATCTTCCAGCCACAGATACGGGTCTGCGCTGGCCGCAGCGGGTGGAGTAGCCGCAATGCCGGGTGTCGCAGGTGCTGCATCGACACCTGCAATGCCGGCAAGAAACAAGGCTGCGCCGAAAAAGGTGGACGTGGGGGCCATTATGTTGCCATCGCCGAAAGGGGGCGACAGCATAAAGTCGAATCTCGCGCTGCGACCGCGCAGTGAGTAATGTTGAGAAATGCGCGCCGAGAAACATCCGTTCGCGCCGCGGCGACTTTATACAAAAATAAAAATAACCGGATGCGGCCGAGTTAATCGTTTCCGGGCTCGATCGCGACGGATGATGGTCGTCGGCATCTTGCGGCGTCGGCCGTGCGCCGGTGAGCGGGGCAGGCTGCCGGCGACAGCAAGACGCGCAGGTTCTTCAGATCACCTTGCGGGCACAATCTGTACGCTTGTGCAGCGCTCGCCAGACGCATGCATCGGGGCGTCGAAGAAGCCGCTCACCGCGCCGCGCGCAGCAATGCATCCTCGGTGATCGCGCTGGTCAGCACCGTGGGCAGGATCGCCGGCGGGGCGCCGGGGCCATAGACCACGTACAGCGGCACGCCGACCGCCTGGTGCTGGTCGAGGAAGGTGCTGATGGCCGGGTCGACATTGGTCCAGTCGCCCTTCATGTAGACCGCATCGACACGGCGCAGCGCGTCGCGGAAGTCGGCGCTGCCCAGCACGTTCTTTTCGTTGGCCTTACAGGTCACGCACCAGTCGGCGGTCATGTTGACGAACACCACGCGGTTGTCGGCGCGCAGGCGGTCCAGCAGCTGCGGCGAGAACGCGACCACGCCTTCGCTGGCGGCGGTGGCGGCCGGCAGGCGCAGGCGGGTGACGCCCACCACCGGCACGATGGCCAGCACCAGCATCGCTGCGGCCAGGCGCAGGCCGGCGCGGTTGCTGGTCCAGCGGCTGCGCTCGAAACACCACAGGCCCAGCGCCAGCAGGGTGGCGCCGACCAGCATCAGGGCCAGCGCATCCACGCCGCGCTGCTTGCCCAGCACCCACAGCAGCCAGATCGCGGTGAGATACATCGGGAACGCCAGCACCTGCTTGAGCGTTTCCATCCAGGCGCCGGGCGTGGGCAGGCGCCGCGCCAGCGACGGGATGAAGCCGATCAGCAGGAACGGCAGCGCCAGGCCCAGGCCCAGTGCCAGGAACACCAGCATCGCCAGCAGCGCAGGTGCGGTGAACGCATAGGCCAGGGCGGTGCCCATGAACGGGGCGATACAGGGGCTGGCGACCACACAGGCCAGCACGCCGGTGAAAAAGTCGCCCAGCGGCCCGTTGCGCGCGGCCAGCGACTGGCCGATGCCACCCAGGTTGCTGCCCAGCGTGAACACGCCCGACAGGCTCAGGCCCACCGCGAACATCAGATAGGCCAGTGCCGCCACAAACCACGGCTGCTGCAGCTGGAAGCCCCAGCCGGCCGCCTGGCCGGCCGCACGCAGGGCGATCACCAGCCCGCCGATGGCGGCGAAGGACACCAGCACGCCCAGCGAATACCAGATGGCATGGCTGCGCGCGTGGCTGCGGCTCTCGCCGCTATGGGCCAGGCCCAGCACCTTCAGCGATAGGATCGGCAGCACGCACGGCATCAGGTTCAACACCAGCCCACCCAGCAGCGCCAGCGCCAGCATCGCCAGCAGGCCCTTGTCGGTGTGTGGCGGCTGGGTGCGCTGCGGGTTGTCGGCTGCCGCTGTAGGCGCGGGTTGCGTCTTGGCGTTCGGCGCCGTTGCCGGGGCGGGCTCGGGCGGCGCCTGCCCGGCGGCCAGCGGCGAGATCATCAATGGGGCGGCTTGTGCCTGGTTCTGTGGCGACACCGTGCCGGTGGGCAGGTCCAGCGCCACGCGGCGGGTCATCGGCGGGTAGCAGATGCCGTCGGTCTGGCAGCCCTGGAAGGTGGCCACCAGGGTCACCCGCGCCGGGTCGGGATGCTCGCGCAGCAGCGGCAGGGTGACTTCGGCCTGGTCGAAATACACCACCACATCGCCGAAATGTTCGTCGCGATGGGTCTTGCCCTGCGGCCAGCGCGGCAGCCCGGTGCGCACGCCGCCGCTGCCTTCCACCGCCAGCGAGGTGCGGTCGCGGTAGAGGTAGTAGCCCGGTGCCGGGGTGAAGCGCAGCAGCAGGCTGTTGCCATCGCCCACGATGGCCTCGAAGGTGAAGGCCTGCTCGGCCGGCAACGGTAGCGCATCCACGCCGGCGCCCTGGCCGGGCGCCCCGAACAGGCGCGGGCCGGGCGCGGCGCGCGGCACCAGGGCGCCCAGGTTTTCGCGTGGCGTGGCGGTGGTGGCCGCCGCCGTCGGTGCGCCGGGCAGGCTCACCCGGATCTCGCGGCGCTGCGGCGGGTAGCACACCCCGGCATCGGCGCAGCCCTGGTATTGCACCTGCAGCACCGCGGTTTTCAGTGCCGGATCGGCCCTGCCGGCCAGGGTGGCCTGCAGTTGTTTGCGGTAGGTCTGCACCTGGCCGAAGAACTCGTCGTGCTTGCTCTGGCCTTCCGGCAGCGCCAGTTCGCCGGCAGCAAAGCCTTGTCCGGATTTGACGCTGATGCGGTGCCGATACAGGTAATAGCCCGGCGCGATTTTCCAGCTCAGGCCGATGCTGTCGCGGCTGTCGGCCTGGGCGCTGAGCGCGAAGGCCTGGTCCACCGGCAGCAGGTCGGCCTCGCTGACCGCCTGCGCGGCGGGCGCCGCCAGTGCGAGCGAGGCGGCGATGACAGGGGCGGACAACCGTGCGCAGCGGGCGATCCAGCGGGACAGAAACTTCATGGACGTCAGGATTCCTTAGCGGGTATCGGCCCGGACCCAATCGAGATACGCCGGCAGCCCGGCGCTGGCTTGGACCGCAACCGCCTCCGGCAGTTCATAGGGATGCAGTGCCCGCAGCCGCGCGATGGCGTCCGGCAGGCGATCCTCCCAGGTCTTGATCAGCAGCTGCACTTCGGTGCTGCGCTCGATCGCCCCGTTCCAGCGGTACAGCGATTGCGCGCCCGGCAACTGGGTGACGCAGGCGGCCAGGCGTTCGTCGAGCAAGGCGTGCGCAATACGGTCGGCGCTGTCCGCATCCGGGCAGGTGCTGAACAACAAATGGAGGGAAGAGGCATTCATTCGGTCTGGCAGTGTAATCCCCTGTCTGCGGGGGGAGCGACTGCGCATTCCGGAACAGGGCGTCAACTTCGCTGGATTGGCGCCGCCGGCGGGCCGTGCGTAGCGCTGTCCAGGTCTTTGTGAGCCGAACAGGCGTGCCGGGCTTCTAGAACGGCGTCTGTGCGCACGCCGATGAGCGTAGTACGCCGGGTAACTTGCAAGCGCCGGATGCACCGCTGTCCGATGCGTGCCTGGACCGCGCTCCGCGCCAACAACAGGGTCGTGCAAAGCGAGGCTGGCCCGCGATTAACAACAAGGCCCCGCTCCTGCGGACAATGTGGATTGGAGGGACCAGTTTCCCTGGCCCGGCATCGCGATGCCGGGCCAGGGGGGCATGACCGCCTGGTGCTGACGGTGGTCGTCGCCTCGCATGCGCCATCGGTTTGCGTGCAACGCCAGGCGGCAGCCTCGCGGCGATTGGCGACATGCTGCCGACCATCGCCGCTGGCGCCCGACGCCTCACGGCACGCCGGCCTTCCTGGCACGCGCGGAACAGCGGTCCAGCCGCACCGGCCCGACGCAGCGCGCGTCGGGCCGGCGTGGCTCAGTTGGCCAGCTGGCAGCTGGCCGGTTTGGCCGAGGTAAATAGGCCGGCGGTGGCCCATTCGGGGTGATCGACGAACGGGTTGCGGTTGCCCTGGAAGCTGAAGATCACCTGGTTGCGCGCGCGTTCTGCATCGTCCGGCGGGTCGGCCTGGTGCCAGGCCAGCAGCGTGGACAGCAGGCCCATGTAGGCGGGCGAGGATGCGGTCTGCACGATCCGGCTGCGGTCGTCGGTGAGTTCCAGATCCGGTTCGGACTGGCCGGTGGTCGCATCAACGCCGCCTTCGTAGCGGATCGCCATGTACATCACCGCGCGTGCCATGTCGCCCTTGCGCTTGCCCCACACCTCGAAGGTGCCGCTGTTGCCGTCCGGCGTGCGTACCCAGTTGGAATTGCCCGGATAGCGCCCGCTGCCGCCGCCGCTGCCGTCGTTGACCTCGGTCACCCGCTCGCCGCAGCTGCTGGTGCAGGTGGCGTAGGGCTTGTTGCCGCGGTCGGCGTTGAAGGTGGTGTCGGTCAGGTACAGCATGTGGGTGTCGGTGTAGGGCGCATACGGCAGGCCGCGATCGCCGGTGGCGCTGCCGAAACCCAGCGAGTTGGGCCAGGTGTGCTCGCGGTTGTAGGTCAGGCCGCTGCCGGTGCCGGCCCGGTCGCTGCCCTTGGCGTAGCTGCGGTTGCGGTAGGCGTCCAGGATCCGGCCGCTGTTGTTGGGGTCCTCGTCGGCCATCTCCAGGATGGTCCAGGTGTTGGTGCCGGTTCCGCTGTAGGGATAGACCGTGTGGCCGCGGATGGTCGCATTGAGCGAGCAGCGCAGCTGGCTGGGGCTGGTGGTGTTGACCCGCGAGTAGTAGCCGGTACCGCCGCCGCTGGCGGTCGCCACGGTGAAGGCGATCGACTGATTGGCCGCCGGGCTCAGCCCGCTGGCATCGCGGATGGCGCTGGCCGTGATCGCCAGGGTGCAACGCTCGCCGCCGACCAGGGCGGTGTTGGTGGACAGGGTGAAGCGGGTGCCGCTGCTCGGGTAGCTCAAGGCCACCGTGCCGGAGCTGGCGCAGCTCAGCGCAAAGGCGCCGCCGCTCAGCGTCACCGCCTCGCTGAAGCCCACGCTCAGATCGCCCGCGGCGGGGAAGCCGGTCGCGCCCTGGGTTGGAGTGGTGCTGGTGATCGATGGTGCAGCGCCGGTTTCGCCGCCACCGCCGCTGCCGTTGAAGGTCTGGCCGCGGTTGCACGCGCCAAAGGTCTGCGCCGACGAGCCGGCCCAGCTGAAGTTGGCCGCGCTGCTGCCGGTGCCGGTCAGTTGCAGCGAACTGCCGACCGCGCTGCTGTTGCTCTCGCTGACCGGCAGGTTCTGGCTGGTGACGCCGGCGGCGGGCCCGCCGCTGCCGGTGATGGCGCCTTCGTAGCTGAGGAACTGCACCAGTTGCCCGCTGGGATCGACCAGCGCCACGCCGTCGTTGGGCCCGTTCTGCACGCCGTTGCTGGCGTAGCTCACCGTGGCCACGCGCACCTGGCTGCCGCAGCTGACCAGGCTGCCGGCCGGGACTGCCGTGTTGGCATAGACCGTCGCCGCACTGGGCGCGCTGCCGTTGTACAGATAGATCCGGTAGCCGCTCAGCGACTCGCCGGCGGTGGCCACCACTTCCACGCCTTCGCCGGTATCGCCGGAGGCGCCCGCGTCGTCGTAATGCAGTTCGTTGATGAACACCGCGGCGTGGGCGGCGGGGACGGCCAGGACAATGGCGCAGGCCAGCGGAAGACTACGGAACGGCAACCTCATCGACAGCTCCTTGTGATCGGGGAATGCGGGTCCGACTGTAGAGTCTGCGCATGACAAACGATGGAACCTGGTTCCATTTTTAGAGCGCGTGCCGCCCGGCCCGCATGGCGGGGCGGGTGGAGCGGCGGCCAGGGGATGAGCTAGCGACGGCTACGCGCGCGGCCTGTCTGCGCGCCGCCCCAGGCCCGCCCGATGACGGTTTACTGGGCCTCCGTTGTCGCTGCCTGGCCTGCGAATCAGACCTGCCGAAGAAAAAAGTTTGCGCCCGGCCCTTGAAACCCGCCCGCCCAGCACAATCTCTGGCCCGCACCCGCTCTGTCGGGTTTTTTCCGCGCGCTGTGCTGGCAGTCGTCATATGCGAGTGCTAACATCGCCGATAATTTCCAGGCCAATCAATCACTTAAGAGGGTCTTTCTCTATGAGCATCAAGCCGCTTCACGACCGCGTTGTAGTCAAGCCGATCGAAGCCGACGAAGTTTCCGCCGGCGGCATCGTGATTCCGGACTCCGCCAAGGAAAAGTCCACCAAGGGTGAAGTCGTCGCCATCGGCGCCGGCAAGCCGCTGGACAACGGCAGCCTGCGCGCGCCGGTGGTCAAGGTCGGCGACAAGGTGATCTACGGCCAGTACGCCGGCAGCAGCTACAAGTCCGAAGGCGTCGAGTACAAGGTGCTGCGCGAAGACGACATCCTGGCGGTCATCGGCTGATCAGGCGCTCTGCGCCGGGAATCGGGAGTGGGGAATCGGGAATGGGCAAAGCGGCTAGCGCCCTTCGCCATCCCACCCCGCCTCGATATCCGCCCTTGATTGACCGATTCCCCATTCCCCATTCCCCATTTCCGGAGTTACATACAAATGGCTGCTAAAGACATTCGTTTCGGTGAAGACGCACGTACCCGCATGGTCCGTGGCGTCAACGTTCTCGCCAATGCCGTCAAGGCCACCCTGGGCCCGAAGGGCCGCAACGTCGTGCTCGAGAAGAGCTTCGGCGCGCCGACCATCACCAAGGACGGCGTCTCCGTCGCCAAGGAAATCGAACTGGCTGACAAGTTCGAGAACATGGGCGCGCAGATGGTCAAGGAAGTCGCTTCCAAGACCAACGACAACGCCGGCGACGGCACCACCACCGCCACCGTGCTGGCCCAGGCCCTGATCCGCGAAGGCGCCAAGGCCGTGGCCGCCGGCATGAACCCGATGGACCTCAAGCGCGGTATCGACCAGGCCGTCAAGGCCGCCGTCATCGAGCTGAAGAACATCTCCAAGCCCACCACCGACGACAAGGCGATTGCCCAGGTCGGCACCATCTCGGCCAACTCGGACGAATCGATCGGCAACATCATTGCCGAAGCGATGCAGAAGGTCGGCAAGGAAGGCGTGATCACCGTTGAAGAAGGCTCGGGCCTGGAAAACGAGCTGGACGTGGTCGAGGGCATGCAGTTCGATCGCGGCTACCTGTCCCCGTACTTCATCAACAACCAGCAGAGCCAGTCGGCCGACCTGGATGATCCGTTCATCCTGCTGCACGACAAGAAGATCTCCAACGTGCGTGACCTGCTGCCCGTGCTGGAAGGCGTGGCCAAGGCCGGCAAGCCGCTGCTGATCGTCGCCGAAGAAGTCGAAGGCGAAGCGCTGGCGACCCTGGTGGTCAACACCATCCGTGGCATCGTCAAGGTCGTGGCCGTCAAGGCACCGGGCTTCGGCGACCGTCGCAAGGCGATGCTGGAAGACATGGCCGTGCTGACCGGCGGCACCGTGATCTCCGAGGAAGTGGGTCTGGCGCTTGAGAAGGCGACCATCAAGGACCTGGGCCGTGCCAAGAAGGTGCAGGTCTCCAAGGAAAACACCACCATCATCGACGGTGCTGGCGATTCGGCCGCGATCGAGTCGCGCGTCGGCCAGATCAAGACCCAGATCGAAGACACCTCGTCCGATTACGACCGCGAGAAGCTGCAGGAACGTGTGGCCAAGCTGGCCGGCGGCGTTGCCGTGATCAAGGTCGGCGCCTCGACCGAAATCGAAATGAAGGAAAAGAAGGCCCGCGTCGAAGACGCCCTGCACGCCACCCGTGCAGCCGTCGAAGAAGGCGTGGTCCCGGGCGGCGGCGTGGCCCTGGTGCGTGCGCTGGTGGCCGTCGGCAACCTGACCGGTGCCAACGAAGACCAGACCCACGGCATCCAGATCGCCCTGCGCGCGATGGAAGCCCCGCTGCGCGAAATCGTGGCCAATGCCGGCGAAGAGCCGTCCGTGATCCTGAACAAGGTCAAGGAAGGCACCGGCAACTACGGCTACAACGCCGCCAACGGCGAGTTCGGCGACATGGTCGAGTTCGGCATCCTGGATCCGACCAAGGTCACCCGTTCGGCGCTGCAGAACGCAGCCTCGATCGCCGGCCTGATGATCACCACCGAAGCCATGGTGGCCGATGCACCGAAGAAGGACGAGCCGGCGATGCCGGCCGGCGGTGGCATGGGCGGCATGGGCGGCATGGATTTCTGATCCACGCCACTTCGGCTGTTGCAACACAAAAGGACCCCGCCGAAAGGCGGGGTTTTTTGTGGGCGGTCGTGGATGCCGCAAGAGGCGGTCGTCGATGGATGATCTGCACCGGAGCATGTGGCAGATGCACGTTCGCCGTTGGTCGCGCAGGCCAAGCAGACCCCCACGACCTCGTAGGAGCGCACCTGGGCGCGAAGAGGCTTCACCGATAACGCCCCGTCGCGCCCGGGTGCGCTCCTACTCACGGCCAATGCAGGGCCCGCGCAACCGGCTCGCGGCCGAACCCTCGCGCATGCATGACCAAGCAGACCCCCACGACCTCGTAGGAGCGCACCTGGGCGCGAAGAGGCCTCACCGATAACGCTCCGGTCGCGCCCGGGTGCGCTCCTACGCAGGATCGATGCGGCGCCCGCGCAACCGGCTCGCGGCCCCAACCGTGTGCGACATCGCAAAACCACGCAGATCGCGACGTCAATCACACTTGCATGACTAGGTGTTGACACCGATGTCATCGCAGTTCTAGCGTCATTCGGGCAGGCGTTTGCGCCGCGTGGTCGGGGGGCCATCGGACAAGGGGCGGCGGTGCGTGCATCGCCGGCAGACGTCGTTGCAGTGCACTGCCACGCCGGCCGCGTCCGGCTTCTCCCGGGGATCTTATGAACTGCCGCAGTCATCGTCTTGCCTTGTCGATTTCCGTGTCCCTTGCACTGACGGCCGCCGCTGCGCCGCCGCTCATGGCCCAGCAAACCGAGCCGGACACACCACGCGCCACCTCCACCCTGGATGCGGTCAGCGTCACCGGCTCGCGCATCAAGCGCGCGCAGGTCGAAGGCGCGCAGCCGGTGGTCACCATCTCCGCGCAGCAGATCCAGCAGGAAGGCTTTGCCACTGTCTACGACGTGCTCAACAGCATGAACCAGCAGGGCTCGGTGGAAGCCGATACGCAATGGGGCTCGCACACGCCCAATGCCTCGCCGATCAATCTGCGCGACCTGGGGCCCGGGCGCACCCTGCTGCTGGTCAACGGCCACCGCGTGGCCGATTACCCGCTGCCGTACGGCGGCGAAAGCAACTTTTCCAACTACAGCAACATCCCGTCTGCGGCGGTGGAGCGCATCGAGATCCTCACCGGCGGCGCCTCGGCGATCTATGGCTCGGACGCGGTGGCCGGCGTGGTCAACGTGATCCTCAAACGCGACTACCAGGGCGACCAGCTGCGCCTGCGTGGCGGCACTGCCACCGAAGGTGGGCGCGACAGTTTCGATGTGTCGTGGGCGGGCGGGCGCACCGGCGAAAACTGGAGCGTGACCTACGCCCTGCAGGCCACCCGGCGCGACCCCTTGAGCGGCCGCGATCGCCCGCAGATGGACGACTCGGACGACATGTCCTATTCCAACTGGACCGGGCAGAACCGTCTGTACGGCTTCAACCCGTTCACCGGCCTGAGCCTGGTCGATGCCAACACCAACGAGCGTCTGGCGCCGCCTGCGGGCACCTGCGCGCGCTTCGGCGGCGAGTTCGTCGATGCGCCGCGGCTGAGCTACGACCAGAACAGCGGCGCGCTGACCAATGCGGGCAACTATTGCGGCGTGGCGCGCGATTACGGCGATTGGGGCCTGGTCACCGGCAGCGAAGATTATTCGGCGTATCTCTACGGCACCTGGAAGTTCGGCGAGGCCACCGAGGCGTGGGCCACGCTGTCGGCCAACCGCAGCATCGGGCGCTGGACCTACGATCCGCCATACGCCTACCTGGGCCCGTTCCAGGACGCGGCCACCGGACGCTCGTTGAACCTGATCCGTCAGCTCACCCGGCGCGAAGCCGGCGGCTGGGACCGGCTGGCCAACTACAACAAGGAACAGTCCTGGGATCTGAGCGCCGGCTTGCGCGGGGTCTGGGCCGATCGCTTCGATTGGGAGCTGAGCGTGGGCCGCTCGCGCTACACCGTGGACGAATACATCCGCACTGTGGATACCGCGCGCGCCACCGAGTACTTCCTCGGCAGCCCCACCGGCACCGCCGCCGACGGCTCGCCGATTTATGCGATCAACGAAGCACGGCTGTATGCGCCGCTGTCGTCGAACCAGTACGACCAGCTGGTCGCCAAATCGCATAACTCGGCGTATTCGTGGGTGAATCAGGCCAGTTTCAGCCTCAGCGGCGATCTGGTGCAGGGCTGGGCCGGGCCGATCCGTTTCGCCACCGTGGCCGAAGTGGCCAAGCAGGGTTATCAACTGTCGCCGGACCCGTGCGCCAACGAGTGCTACCCGGTGGACGTGGTCGATAGCGGCGGCGGCGAACGCCTGCGCAGCTCGGCCGGTCTTGAATTCCAGATCCCGTTGTTGTCGACGTTGAGCGCCAATGTCGCCGGTCGCTACGATCGCTACGGCAATTACCGCTCTTCGGCCGCGATTGCGACCGATGTCGGCACGCAAAGCGATACCACCTGGAGCGCGGGTCTGGAATGGCGCCCGGTCGAGAGCCTGTTGTTGCGCAGCACGCTGGCCACCAGCTTCCGCGCGCCGGACATGCACTACGTGCTCGGCGAACCCAGCTCCACCAACCAGACCGTGATCGACCAGTACCGCTGCATTACCTCTGGCGCGTATCAGACCGGCGGCTGCAACGACGAAAACAACAACATCTACTACACCGTGGATGTGAATCGGCGCGGCACCCCGGATCTTCGCTCGGAAACCGGCCGCTCGTTCACTGGCGGGGTGGTGTGGGACATCGCGCAAGGGCTGTCGCTGAGCGTGGATTACTACCGCATCCAGCTGGAGGAAATGATCAAGGATCTGGACCGCGACGAGATCCTGTCGGCCGAAGCCGGCTGCCGCACCGGCACCACCATCAGCGGCGGTGCCTGGAACAATCCAGGCGGTGCGGGGTATTGCGACACCATCACCTCGCGCGTGGTGCGCAATGCCGATGGCACCATCGCCAGCATCGAGCGCGGCCCGATCAACCTGGCGCAGATGGAAACCTCCGGCATCGATGCCTCGCTGAAGTATCGCCTTGCCACCGCCGGCTGGGGCAACTTCCAGCTGTCGCTGGATTACAACACCCTGACCGCCTACCGCGAACAGATCTACCGCACCGACAGCGACGAGAACCGTCGCGACGAACGCGTGCGCAGCCGCGTGCGCGGCAGCGTGCACTGGGACAACGGCGGCGCCTGGGACTGGACGGTGTACTTCCGCCGGCTCGGCTCGATGCGCGCGGTCAACTGGGGCACCTGCGCCCGCTTCGACGACGGCTACCAGCCCAGCGCCTCGGACGAATGCCTGGTCACCGACACCGGCAACGTGAATCTGGGCCGGACCAGCAAGCGCTATTTCGGCCGCGTGGGCCCGGCGATCTACTGGAACCTGAGCACCGGCTACAAGATCACCGACCACGCCAAGGTCAACTTCTACGTCAACAACGTGTTCAACGAAGTGGGCTACGAGAACAAGGAGCGCTTCTACGGCTACGGGTTCTACAACACCACCTTGTTCAACCCGATCGGCCGCGAAGTGGCGGCGGAGTATGTGTTTACGTTTTGAGTGACGTTTGCCCCACTGCACGCCATGGCCTCATCGCCGTGGCGTGCAGTCGGGTATTGCGGTGACACATATAGGCGCGGCGTAACACCAGGCAAGACGCGATGTCAGGCAAGACGCGATGCGGTTCGGCGCAAGCTTGCCAACGCACGCGTGGCGATGCCGCGCATTGGATCGCTCAAGGCCACGTCGTCGATGGACCGCTGCCAGAACTGTTCGGCCATCTCCGCGGCGCGTCGCCATTGTGCGAATTGACCGACCGTGGGTGGTGGAATCTCGATATCCCGCGGCACGATTTCGCCACTGGATGCCGGCCGCAGCGCCATCGGCAACATGTCGTACACCGGCGCAAGCCGCAGCGGAAAGGTGTCGGCAAGAATCAGCGCTGCATTGCCCAGATGCATGTCGGTGTTGCCGATCAGCACGCCGAACCAGCTGATCACCTCAAGACGCTCTGCATCGTCCGCACTCAGCCAACCATCGCGCTTGAGCAGTGGCGCAAGCGCGCGCCACGTGCCGACCTCCGACTGCCCATAGAACGCGGTAAAGATCGCCATCAACGAGACAAAACCGTGGCGGCCCAGCGTTGGAGTGCGATCGAAGCGCGTGGATTCGAGAAAGACGCGCTCGCCGGCCTGCAGCCGCTGCGTCGTTGCGGCTGCGATGCCGCCGGCAAGTAGCACGTTGCTCGCAAGGTGCTCCATCTGCAGCAGGTCCGCCCAGCGCCGCCCGGCCGGCTGATCGATCCGGTCGGAGAACTTCACAATGACCGGACGATACACGCCATGTTCGCGCAGCACGGCAGTGAACTTCGGTTGCTCGCCTGCAGCGGACGAGCCGACGTCCTCGCCGCGCAGGGCGGCATCGGCATGCTGGAGATATGCGTGCAGGCGCGCCTCGATGTCGATGCACTCAGGCTGGTCGATCGACGACAGCGCGCGAGCCAGCGCATGCTCGCCCACGAGCAGGTCACCGAGCTGGTCGTGACCATCGGACAGCAGCGCGACGAGTGTGTCACTGGGCGACCACAGCATGAGATTTTCAGGTAGCCGCAACGACCCGGAGACGCGACGTGCCAGATTGCGCCCGAGAAATCCCTGCGGGCGTTGGTCATCCAGAAACCAGGGCAGCGACTCGAACACGCCCAGCTGCATCGGCGGATGCAGGAGCACCGGGTTTTCCTGCAGCAGCTCCACGAAGAAATGGTCGTGATGGAGTGCATGCAGCTGGCCCAGCGCCACAACGCGGGCATGGCTGTCGATGCGGTAGAGCGGCCAGGCGCGCGCGCCCCGCACCTCGCCTGCGGCGGCATAACTGGTGGCGCGTGCGCTGCCGTAGCGCCGCACCGCAGTTCCTGCGGCGGCAACCAGGCGAGAAAGTGTTGCCTTGCTCACGCCCAATCGCGCGGCAAGATCGGCGCCGCGCAACGGGCCGTTGACGCGCAGCGTGGTGACCAGGCGTTCTACTGCTTCGGGCTGAGGCATGCAAACCACGAGTGAAACGATTTATGAAACGATATATCAGGTTTGATCGCGTAACAAGTACATGACTTGTATGGGAAATTTCACAATTCAGAGATACATCAGGTATTGAGAGTGAAACGATACTTTCGGTGTTTCTGGGCCGGAGAGTGCCCGGAGCACGATCTTGCACAGAGCTGGACGGCCCCAGCGGCGCTTGAGAAACGACGAGCGTCGCAGTGCGGCATCGTTCATGTCACAACGCCCGGACGCGGTGCGCGCATCCGCTTGTCGCCAAGAGCGGGCCTGAAACACCGCATGGTGTGCCGAGGTGAGGCGCGCCCTGTACCTTTTGCATCCGCTTTCAGGCGGGTAGACCTCCACGCCAGCATCGCACCGCGCCGGGCACGCGCGGCAACATTCCGTGACACTGCTGCTGCAGGTAAGGAAGTCTGCACGTCAGCATCGATCGGATTGCGCCCCGTTGCCCTGATCAACCGCTGCTGCCATGCGTACGACTGCTTGCCGCGCCACCCGACGATTGCTTCCACGCGCATGGTCCGTTGCCGATGAAACAGTGGCAACGCGCAAATACGCGTGGTATCAATGCATCCCATGAACGCACCCCGCAGCCAGTTTTATTTTTGGTACTACGGTTTTCCGATGCCGCTGGCGGAGGACGGATTGCGCTCACCCTGAAGAAATCTTCAGCAGCATTCCCGAAAAGCCGCCAGCGCACACTGGCGGCTTTTTTGTTGCCGCCTTGCCTGGCTTCCCTATGCACTGCCGACCCGAGACAACGTTATGCCGCCCGTGACCGATGACCTGCGTATCCGCAAGATCGAAGCCCTCGCACCGCCTTCGCAGCTGCTGTCGCTGCTGCCCTGCGACGAGCGCGCCTCCGAGACCGTGACCAACTCGCGCGCCGCCCTGCACGCCATCCTGCATGGGCGCGACGACCGCCTGGCGGTGGTGATCGGGCCCTGCTCGATCCACGACCCGGTCGCGGCGATGGAGTATGCGCAGCGGCTGCGCCCATTGCGCGAGCAGTTCGGCGACGCGCTGGAGATCGTGATGCGGGTGTACTTCGAAAAGCCGCGTACCACCATCGGCTGGAAGGGCCTGATCAACGATCCGGACCTGGATGGCAGCTTCCAGATCAACAAGGGGCTGCGTGTGGCGCGCGGCCTGCTGCGCGACATCAACAACCTCGGCTTGCCGGCGGGTGTGGAATTTCTCGACATCATTTCGCCGCAATACATCGCCGACCTGGTGGCCTGGGGCGCGATCGGCGCACGCACCACCGAAAGCCAGGTGCACCGCGAAATGGCCTCGGGCCTGTCGTGCCCGGTGGGCTTCAAGAACGGCACCGGTGGCGACGTCAAGATCGCGGTGGATGCGGTGGGCGCGGCCTCGCACCCACATCATTTCCTGGCCGTGACCAAGGACGGCCAGACCGCGGTGGCCGCAACCGCAGGCAATCCGGATTGCCATGTAATCCTGCGCGGCGGCAAGCAGCCCAACTTCGATGCGGCCAATGTGGAAGCGGCCAGTCAGGTGCTCAACAAATCCGGGTTGCCGGCACGCCTGATGATCGATGCCAGCCATGCCAACAGCGGCAAGAATCCCGACAACCAGCCCAAGGTCATCGACGACATCGCCACGCAGCTGGAAGGTGGCGAGACGCGCATCGTCGGCGTCATGGTGGAGAGCCACCTGGTCGGCGGCCGCCAGGAGCTGGTGCCCGGTTGCGAGCTGACCTACGGCCAGAGCATCACCGACGGCTGCCTGGATTGGGACGCTTCGGTGCAGGTGCTGGAGCGTCTGGCGACAGCGGTGCGTGCACGTCGTGCGCGGCGGGTTGCCGAGGCTGCATGAGCCCGGGAGGTGGCATTGTCGGGCCGATGGCAGGATTGCGCGTCGGGCGGCTTGCGGATGCGGCACCGGGCGTCGCCCGAATCCTTTCGGCGCGATGCGCCACTTCTCCGGTGGGAGAAGGTCAGGAGCGCTGCTGCTCCTGACGGAATGAAGGCAGCCCGCCTCGCCATCGTGAAGCGTCTTTCTTTCGCGAAACGAAAACCCCTGTGCCTGTGGGAAAGGGCTGGGGCGATGGTGCGGCGGAACACCATCCTCCAACGCCTGAACGGCCATACCAGCGGCCAAAAAAACGCCGGACCGGCGCAGGGAGCCGGTCCGGCGGATTGAACAACACCACCCACTGGTGACTCGTCGCTGTGGCGGCCAGGAGGGGGAGTCGTTGCGCACCGCCGGCGAGCGAGTAGGAACGTTATCCCCCGCGCGCATGGCCCGCGCATGTCGCTGCGTGGCGTCGGCAGACATGAAGTTTCGAAAGAGTTAATCGACGCCGCAGCGGTGCTTCACTGCGGAGATCGCCGCATGCGTGACAACGCAGCCAGCAGCTTGCGCAGGTGCGCCGCTTCGATACGCTGCGCCATCGCCATCGCCATCGCCATCGCCATCGCCATCGGCTTCGCTTCGGGGGCGCCCGGGCCGGTGAAGCCACTCATCGCCACGGTCTGGCCCGGTTGAGTCGGCGCGGCTGCGCCGCCGGCGCAGATATCCGTCTTTCGCGCAGTGGCGCGTGCAGGATGGGTAGGCTGGACATGCCGGGCATAGCGGAAACCGGCACGCCCACCAAGGCCGCGCCCAGCATCTTGCCGCATACGACCCTGCTGCAACGGGCAGCGGCGTCCACGTCCATTGACCATACCGCCGGGAAGCGCGGCGTACATGGCCAGCCGAACACGGCCGGCGCGCCCCTGCCTGGGAGCACGCGCAGATGCTGCTGCGCGCGCTCCATCGTGCACCTGACAACGCCTCCACGGTATCGCGCGCGCTCAGCGTTCACGCCTCGCCGTCGGCGCACCCGCGATAGTGACGGCAGACTCTTCTCTGCTTGCGCCCATGCCCTCTCTTCGCGAACGCTTTCAGCGCTGGCCCCGGCCGTGGCGGCTTGCGGTGCTTGTGCTGTTGGCGCTGTACGCGCTGTATCTGGTTGCCGGCAATGTGTTCCTCAACACGCCGTTGTTCGACGCCACCACCAACCGGCAGCCGCACAAGTTCACCATGCAGACCGGCCCGGCGCTGACGCTGTTCCCGGGCGAGGTGATGGCCTGGAACGTGCGCATGCGCGGGCAGGCCAACCGCACCGTGTATGTCTTCCACGCCGATCGTGCGCATGCGCGCGTCGCGTTGCTGGCCTTGTTTCGGCGCGAGGTCCGTCTGCCGTGGCTGCATGCCACCGGCCTGAGCGCGGAAGTGGAAACCTCCGACACCCCCATTCCGCCACCACCACGCGGCGATCAGGGCTGGACGCTGCGCTTCGATGCGATCAGCAGCAACAGCATCCGCAGTGCGCGGCTGGGCAAACTGCTGATCGCCGGCAACGGCCACGGCACGGTGGGCTTTCTGAAACAGCTCAAGGGCGGGCCATCGGAGCTGTTTGCGTCCGAGGCGGGCTTCCGCGATGCGGTGGTCAGCTTCGATGGCGTGCAGGTCTTCAATGGCGCGCAGCTGGATGCGCAGTTCCAGTTTCCGCGCCACTACCGCGATGAAGCGCCCGGCCTGCGCAAGCTCGGCATCACCCATGCGCGGCTGCAGTTGAAGGCCGGTACGGTGGCGTTGAAGATCGATACCGGGGCGCCGCACGTGGATATCCGTAGCGGTCCATCGGCGGCGCGTGTGGAGGCCGACATCACGCTGGATCGCGGCGCACTGCAGCCGGGCAGCCATGCGGTGTGGCGGCTGCCATTGATGGCCGGTGTCGGCGCCACCGACCGCGGCATGCTGGCGCTGCAGCTGGATGTGGCGCAGGACATCCGCGTACAGGCGCGGTTGCCGCGCGATGCAGACACCGGCAGCGAACTGCACGCCGATCTGCGCGTTGCCGGCCGCAGCATTCCCTTCCAGGAGCCGGCGCAGCTCCTGCCGCGGTTGTCGGGCCAGGTGCAGGGGCGCTGGAAGTTCGAATCCTTGAACTGGATCGCCGAGCTGTTCGTGCGCAAGCCGTGGTTTCAGCTGGAAGGCGGTGGCCTGGTGGAGGCCGATCTACGCCTGGCGCAAGGCCGGCTCACCAGCGGCAGCAGCCTGGAGATCCCGCGCGTGGAGGCGGCGGCACAAGTGTTCGACACGCGCCTGACCGGCATCGCCAGGGCGCGCGGTCGCATCGACGATGCCGCCACCCCGCAGGCGCATCTGGATGTGAGCATTCCCACGTTCCGCGCCGCACCGCGCGATGCGCCCAGGCAGATCCTGCTGGATGGCCGCGACCTGCAGCTGGCCATGCATGGCGATGCCGAACTGGCGCGCCTGCGCGACACGCTCAAGGCGCAGCTGCGTTTCAGCGATGCGAAGGTGCCCGACCTGACGGTCTACAACCGCTATCTCTCCGGCAAAGCGGTGCGCCTGCTCGGCGGCAGCGGCAGCCTGACCGGCGATGTCGCGCTCAACGCCTCCGGCGATGTCGGCAGCGGGCATGCGCATCTGCGTGGGCAGGGCGCGCATCTGGCGCTGGCCGGGATGCAGATGCGCGGCGATGCCGAATTGCAGGCGCAGCTGCAACGCGCCGACTTCAAGACCAGGTTCTTCGACCTCAGCGGCACACGCGTGCGTTTGCGCAACATGCGCGTGGGCGATGACACTGCCGACGCCAATTGGTGGGGCGAGCTGCAGGTCGGGGCCGGCACCATCCAGGCCAGTGCGCCGTTCCAGCTGGATGCCGACGCCGCGCTGCGCATGCGCGATGCCGCGCCGTTGCTGTCGGTGTTCGCACAGCGGGCCGACTATCCGCGCTGGGTGGTGGGCCTGCTGGATTCGGGCGAGCTCGATGCCACCGGGCGGGTGCGCTGGCGCAAGCAACAGCTGACGGTCGACGACCTGCAGGCGGAAAATGCACGTCTGTCGTTGCGCGCGCGTCTGGCCCTGGACGACGACGCGCGCCGTGGCAACCTGTATCTGCGCTGGGGCGTGCTCGGCGCCGGCATCGAAATCGATGGCAAACAGCGCCAGTGGCATCTTGCCGGCGCACGCGAGTGGTACGACGAGCAGCCGGGTCTGCTACCGCCGGTGTCCAAGCGCAACTAAGCGCTTGGTGGGTTCGTGGCGGGCGCGGTGATGGATGAGACGCGAATCGGTGCGATGCAGTGTCGGCGCGGGTTGCAGGCGGCGCTGCCGATGCATCAGATGGCTGGAAGCGGCTGACAAAACCATCGCACAGCCGCCGACGGGCGCGGCCAGTGTGCGGAATCGGCATGGCCCACGCACCCACTGCATCCGCCGTGCGCCGTGCATCTCCAACAGACCATTGCCCGGTAAGTGCTGGCAACCTGCCAAGAGCAGCTGACAAACAGACTGTGCCCACCGCCAGGTGGGCGCAGGCGGTGCTCGGTACGGCATCTACCACGCGCACTCCGATGCTGAGCGCACCGTCCACACCCATCTGACCACCGTTCGCCACGTTTTCGTAGCCGCTCTAAATCATCCGCTCGCCATGCTCAGACATGGCGTGGAGCGTTCGGCCCCTGGCATCCCCGCCACGTGCCACGCCGCGCGGACGTCAGCGCCTTCGCCCCTCGCAGGCACGGCAACATGCCCCGATACGCACCGCGCTCACGGACCGCTTGGCACACTGCGCGGCGCCGCCTGCGCGGTCCCTGAAGGAGCCTGCCGTCATGACGATGCCCGTTCGCGCCCGTTGGCGTGCATTGCCTCGCACGCTGCGTTGGCCATTAGCGGCAGTGATCGCGCTGTATGTCGGCTACCTGCTGCTCGGCAATCTGCTGCTCAACACCCCGCTGGGGCCGGCAGCGCTCAACCGCAAGCCGGACACCTTCGCCATGCAGTGGGGCCCCGGGCTGACCTGGTGGCCGGGACGGGTGATGTTGTGGAATGTCGACTTGCACGGCCGCTCCACGCGCAACCGCTGGAACGTCAGCGCGGAGCGCATGAGCGGGCAGATACGGATGTTGCCCTTGCTGCATCGGCAACTGCTGGTGCCGGAACTGCAGGTGTACGGTGTGCGTGCCGGTCTGCAGTCGGCAACCTCGATGGCGGATGCCGTGGCCACGCCTCCCGCCGCTGCCGTGGTCGGTGCGCAGCCTGCAACCACTACGCCGGGCGCAACATCGCCTGCACCCGCAACCGATCCAAGCGAACAAGTCGCAGCGCATGCAACGCGCGCGACAGCTGCGCCTTCCACAGCACCAACAGCGGCAGCCGCAGAACGTGCGAAGCCAACACCAACACCAACAGCAACATCGTCGTCAGACCAGGCACGCGATCCGCCAGCCGCCAACACCCCTGCAAACCCAGCACCTGCCACACCCGCCTGGACACTGCAGTTCGACCGCATCGAGGCCGCGCAGGTCCACGCGCTGTCGCTGCGTCAACTGCGGATCGAAGGTGACGGCCAGTTGCAGCTCGGCCTGTTCAAGCAGTTGCGTGGCGGGCCGATGGAGCTGTTTCCGTCGCACGCCGCGTTCGACAACGCGCGCGTGCACTGGGGCAAGAGCGAGGTGCTGCGCAACGGGCAGCTGCGCCTGGAAGCGAGCATTGCGCGGCATGTCCCCGACCAGGCGCGCGGGCTGGCCCTGCTGCAGCTGACCGATGCGCTGGTGGCCCTGCACGGCGACACCGCGGCGCTGGACGTTACCCGCACTGCGCAGGGTCGGCACACGGTGGTCACGCGGCCGGGCAAGGGGCGCGCAGATGGCGAGTTGCGCTGGACGCGCGGTGCATTGCAACCCGGCAGCCAGCTGCACTGGCGCGCGCCCCTGCACGACAGTACGCGCACGCCTGCCGCGTTGCTGGGCGAGGTGGCGGCGCAGTTGCAGGTGGACGACAACATGCGCCTGACCGTGAGCATGCCCGAGCCTGCCGATGCGGGGCTGACGCTGGACGCCGACCTGCGCGTGCAGGGCCGGCAGTTGCCGCTGACATCGCTGCGCCACCTGCTACCGCGCACCTCCGGGCATGCAAGGCTGCATTGGCAACTGGCCTCGCTCAGCTGGATTCCTGCGCTGTTTCCGGATGTCGACTGGCTCACCCTGGACGGCGATGGCCTGGTCGATGCGGACCTGCGCATTACGCGCGGCCAGCTCGGTGCAGGCAGCCGTCTGCAGGTGCCGCATGTGCGCGCGCATGTCGGCGTGATGGGGCATGCCATCGACGGTCAGGCCAGTGCCGATCTGCGCGTGGACGCCGATGCAGACGGTCAGCTGCTGCCCGCGCTTGCACTGCAGATGCAGCAGTTTTCGATCGCGCACAGCGACGCGCCCACGCGTCCGTTCGTGCAAGGCCGCGATCTGCGCCTGGATCTGCAGACGCGCGCCGACGCACGCAACCTCACCACCTTGCGCGATGCCACGCGGGCGCATCTGACCTTCGCCAACGCGCGTGTGCCGGACCTGCGCGCGTACAACCGCTATCTGCCGCAACAGCAGCTGCGGTTCGATGGCGGCAACGGTGTGCTCAGCGGCGATCTGCAGATCGAACCCGGCGGGCGTATCGGCAAGGGCGGCTTGCGTATCGGTGCGCGCGCGGCGCGCCTGCAGTTCGCAGGGCTCGCGTTGCGCGGCGACGTGGATGCCGATCTGCGTCTGCAACGTGGCGATCTGCGCGCAGAAAACTTTCGCCTCGATGCAAGCACGGTGCAGCTGCGCAATGTGGGTTTCACCGGTCCGGACGGCCAACGCCGCGATGGCTGGTGGGCGCGCATCGTGCTGGACGACACCCGCATGCAGTGGCGGCAGCCGATCGGCGTGGATGGGCGCGTGCGCATCCAGGTGCGCGACCTGGCGTTCCTGATGGCGCTGTACGCGCGCGACCGCTCCATTCCCGACTGGATGCTGCGCCTGGTGGATGCAGGGCAGGCGCAGGTGACCGGCCGTGTGCAGTGGCAAGGCAACACCGTCATCGTCGATCGACTGCAGGCAAGCAACGAGCGTTTTCAGATCGATGCGCGATTGCGCCTGCAGGGCACGCAGCGCAGCGGCAGCCTGCTCGCACGCTGGGGCGTCTTGAGTGCCGCGATCGGCCTGCGCAACGACAGCCCCGAGTGGCACCTGCGGCGCGCGCCGGAGTGGTATCGGGCGCAGCCGGACCTGATCCGCTGAGCGCCGTCCATGCCAGCGCTGCGTGAAGAAAACTGGGCCAGTTCTGTACCGTCTGGTGTTGTTTTGCAGTGCAGCGTGCAAGTCGGATTCGGGGCGCGCACTATGCTCCTGCATCCCGACGTGGGGGAGGGAGCAAAGCCCGCTGGCAGTTCGCTGCAAGCGGGCTTTTTTATTGCCTGACGTCTGGCCGGTCAAGCGTGTGCAGCCCGCAAACCCCTGGATTTACGCCAGTTCCAGCAGCCACAGCGCGCTGCCGCCGGTGATGAACAGGCGCTGGTGATCCTGGTCGAAACTGCAATTGGATGCGGTATGCGGGGTCGGCACCAGCCCCAGCAGGCGGCCCTCCGGATCGAAGACGCACACGCCGGCGCCGGAACTGCTCCATAGCCAGCCTTGCCGGTCCACGCACAGGCCATCTGGCAGGCCCTCGGGCACCACTGCAAAGCGGCGTGGATCGTGCAGTGCACCATCGCGCCAGTCCATTGCAATGATCTCCTGATCGCCAGAGCCGGTTTCCGGGGTTTGCGACACGTACAGCACGCGTTCGTCGGGCGAAAACGCCAGCCCATTGGGGTGATCCAGCCGGGCCATGCAATGCAGCGCGCCACCATCGGGCGGCAGCCGGTAGAGGCCGTGATGGCCCAGCTCCTGCGGGCCGGGGCAGCCCTGGCTGGGCTTGAGCAGGCCGAATGGTGGGTCGGTGAACCAGATCGCGCCATCGCGCGCGACGATCAGATCGTTCGGCGAATTCAGCCGCTTGCCCTGGAAGCGGCCGACCAGTAGATGCGCCCGTCCATCCGCATCGCTGCGGATGATCGCGCGGCGGCCATGCTCGCAATGCACCAGCCGCTGTTGCGCATCCACCGCATTGCCGTTAGTAAAGGCCGTGGCGTCCAGCAACACGTCCACTGCGCCTCCCACCACACCGGGCCTTCGCTCCAGGTCGCCTGGTCGTACAGCGTGTGCAGGCGCGCGTTGCCCAGCCGCGCGGCCAGGGCAGGGTGCTGCGTCGCCGGCGGTGCGCACCGGGTTGGCTGCGGCGGGCCGGGCGGCCGCACGCGGCAATGGCTGTGCATCAACGCGGCGCCTCGTGACCGAACGGATGCGCCACCGCCGCGCCGGGTGACTGCGCAAACTGCACCAGCATCTGAAAGCACGGCGCATCGCCGAGCTGGCCGGAACGGTGGCCACGCGCATCGGTGGTGCCCTGGTCCTGGCCGAAATGGATATCGCCAGGGCCCATTTCCACCCGCGTGCCGTCGCCGGTTTCGATGAACCAGCGACCACGCAGCGGAATCACCCACTGCGGATGCGGGCTCTCGTGCCAGTCGCCGACCCAGCCCACCGGCAGCACCGCAAACTGGATGCCAAGCACCTCACCCGGGAACGGCCGCAGCCACTGCGGCGCTGCACCGCCGCCCACGCTCTTGCTGCCGAAACCCGGCAATTGCGAAGGAGTGAGCTGGCTGACGCCATCCGGCCCGGTCCACAGGTGCAGGAACGGCAGGCTGGGTGGCAACCCCAGATCGGTGCCGTCGTTGTTCAACGCAACCTGGGATGGCAGCAGTGCGGCGGGCAGCAGCGTGGGTGACATGGCGGAGCCTCGTGCGAAAGCCGCAGTGCAGCACGGCCATCGTCAGGGCTCCGTCAGCGGGATGTTCAACGCTTGGAAATCGCGCGCCTGTCGCAACGGACACGCAATGTGCGCCGCCCGTCGGTTTGCCTGCTCACGGTGGATTGAAAGTCCGCTGACGATCGACAGCCTGCAGTCCTCGTGCTGACCTGCTGGCGCTTGCCCGAGTGCGTCGGGTGCATCGCCAGCATCAGCGCGCTGCGCTGCAACCTCGACGCCGGGGCTGCGCCTGCGCTGCGGCCTGCGGTCTGGTGCCCAGACACGGCGTCGTCCCGATCGCGGCTGCGATCGACGCTGTGGCGTACAGCCACTCGCGGGGCCTGGCGTGCATCGCGCATCGTACAAACGGGAGCAGCAGCCTGCGGTTGTCGGGCGATCGGGCGCGCCTACATGCCACTGTCGTGGCGGGATGCCAGAATCGGCGCATGTCGCTACCCATTTCCTCCGCTTCTCCTGCGCTCACCGCTCTGATCGAGCGGGCCGTGGCGCGTGTCCGCCAGGCCGTCCCGGCCGAGCAACCCTGGCCTGGCGGCGATCTTGCGTCAGCGCTCGAACAGGTGGCGCTGGTCAGCGACTTCGCGCTGGAAACCCTGGCGCGTCAGCCCGCCTTGCTGCAGCACCTGGCCCAGGCCGATCCGCCGCCGCTGCCGGTACCGACGCTGGACCCGGCGCAGCCACAGGCCTGGGCGGCGCAGTTACGGCGCTACCGCGCCGCCGAATCCACCCGCCTGGTGTGGCGCGACGTGCTGGGGCTGGACAGCGTGGACGACACGCTTGCCGGTGCGACCCGGTTGGCGGAAACCTGCCTGCAATGCGCACTGCAGGCGCTGGAGCAGCAGTTCGACAGCCGCCACGGGCAGGTGATGGCCGACGACGGCAGCGTGCAGCGGCTGGTGGTGTTCGGGCTGGGCAAACTCGGCGGCGGCGAGCTGAATTTCTCCTCGGATGTGGATCTGGTCTATGCCTACCCGCAGGGCGGGCAGTCCGACGGCGCGCGCCCGCTGGCGGCCGAGGAGTATTTCGCGCGCTTGGGCCAGCAACTGGCCAAGCTGCTCGACGAGACCACCGCCGACGGGTTCAGTCACCGCGTGGATCTGCGCCTGCGGCCATTCGGCACCGCCGGCCGCGTGGCGTTGTCGTTCACCGGCATGGACCAGTACTTCCAGCGCGAGGGCCGCGATTGGGAGCGCTATGCCTGGCTCAAGGCGCGCCCGGTGGCAGGCGACATCGCCGCCGGCGAGGCGTGGCTGGAGACGCTGCGGCCGTTCGTCTACCGGCGCTACCTGGATTTCACCGCACTGGACGGCCTGCGCGAAATGAAGGCCGCCATCACTGCCGAAGTGGCGCGGCACGACCGGCTGGACGACATCAAGCGCGGGCCCGGCGGCATTCGCGAGATCGAATTTCTTGCGCAATCGCTGCAACTGATCCGCGCCGGACGCGAGCCCGCGCTGCGCGAACGACGCCTGTTGCCCGCGTTGCAGGCGCTGGTGGCCGCAGGCCAGATCGAAGCGGACAACGGTGCGGCCTTGACCGAGGCGTATCGCTTCTTGCGGCGTCTGGAAAACCGCCTGCAGATGCTGCGCGATGCCCAGACCCATGCCTTGCCGCAGGCGCCGCTGGACCGCGAGCGGATTGCGTTGGGCCTGGGCCATGCGGACTGGCCGGCGCTGCTGGACGCGCTGGCCCCGCATCGCAGCCGGGTGGCGGCGGAATTTGCCGAGCTGCTGGCGCCGCGCGTGCGTGCCAGCGCGCCGGATGCGCTGGCCGATTACTGGCGCGCATTGCCCGAGGGCGATGCGGCGCCGTTGCGGGGCATCGGCTTGCACGATCCCGGCAACGCGCATCAGGTGCTGAGCGATTTTGCGCAGTCGTCCGGCGTGCGTGCGCTGTCGGACACCGCGCGTGCGCGGCTGGATCGGGTGATGCCGGCGCTGCTGCACGCGGCCACGCGCGCCAGCCAGCCCGATGCGGCTGTGCGACGCATGCTGGGCCTGTTGCAGGCCACCTTGCGTCGCACCAGCTATCTGGCGCTGCTGGACGAACAACCCAGCGCGCTCGCGCGCCTGGTCGATGTGCTTTCGCGCAGCGCGCTGCTGGCCGAGCGCCTGGCCGCGTACCCGCTGCTGCTGGACGAGCTGCTCGACACCCGCATCAGCGGGCCATTGCCGGATCGCGCGGCCCTGCAGGCGGCGTGTGCCGACACGCTGCAGATCGACGATACCGAAGCGGCCCTGCGCGAACTCAACGAGCGCCGGCTGGCGCTGAGCTTCCGCATCGCGCTGGCCACGCTCGACGGCCGCCAGCTTGCGGTGGACAGCACCCGGCAACTGGCCTGGCTTGCCGAGGCGGTGGTGCAGACCGTCCTGCAGCTGGCGCGCGTGGAGCTGGTTGCCGCGCACGGGCAGGTGCCCGGCGGCACATTCGCCATCATCGGCTACGGCAGCCTGGGTGGGTTGGAACTGGGCTTCGGCTCGGATCTGGACCTGGTGTTTCTCTACGATCATCCGCGCGCGGTGGAAAGCTCGGACGGCAAACGGCCGTTGGAGGCCGGGCGCTGGTTCGCACGCTTTGCGCAGAAGGTGATGGCGTTGCTCGCGGCCGAAACCGGCGCCGGCCGCCTGTACGACATCGATGTGCGGCTGCGCCCGGATGGCGGCAAGGGGGCGCTGGTGTCGTCGCTGGCCAGCTACCGCGAGTATCAGCGCGAGCGCGCGTGGACCTGGGAGCATCAGGCGCTGGTGCGCGCACGCGCGGTCGCGGGCGACGCGGCGCTGTGCGAGGCCTTTACACAGGTGCGTCGCCAGACGCTGGCGCGCGTGCGCGACACTGCGCTGCTGCACGAAGACGTGCGCAAGATGCGCGCACGCATGCGCGCCGAACTCGATCGCAGCGATGCCGGCCGACTGGATCTCAAGCAGGGCGCCGGCGGCCTGGTGGATCTGGAATTCCTGCTGCAGGCCGGTGTGCTGGGCCAGGCGGCGCAGCATCCGCCGCTGCTGCAGGTCTGCGACACGCCGGCCTTGATCGATGCACTGGTGCAGGCGCAGTGGCTGCCCGGCACTGCCGCGCAAACGCTGCACGACGCACATGCCACGCTGGTGGAGGCCGGGCTGGCCTGCACGCTGGACCGGCGTCCGCGCCTGATCACGCCTACCGCCGCCATCCAGCAGGCCACCGGCAGCATCTTCGCGATCGCGCAGGCGCAAGGCCTGGCGTTCCCGCGCGGCAGGGACGAACCGCGTGCGTGAGGCATTGCATGATGTGTGCAGGTGATGGCAGCACGCCATGCGCAGCGCAGCGGCGAGTCGGTTGTGATCGGCCGCGTCAGTGCGGTGGCGATGCCGCAGCCGCAGGCTGCGCACGCGCGATGGTCGCGGTGAAGCCGGCCGAGCGTGTCAGCGCCTGCGGGTTGGACACGATCCGCCCCAGGCGCACCAGATCGCGCGATGGCGTATAGCCGCGGTAGAACACCGCCAGGTTGCCCCACGGCACGTAATACATCAGGTCGCCCACCTGCGCCGGGCCGGCAGGGCCAACGGCGCTCAGGTCGAGTTTATTCGGCAGGTAGCTGATCTTCTCGCTGGCATGGAAGTCTTCGAAAGACACGGTCATCGGCAGCCGCGCCAGCAGGTCGCGCGTGGCCGAGTGATCGACCAGTTCGGCTTCGACGACTTCGTTGCCGATGGTGAGGGCGATACGCATCGTACGCTCCGGTGTCGGTGGGGCGGTCGCCGCCGGTGGCGTTGCAGCCGGGCAGGCGGCGACCAGGACGGCGCACCCCAGCACCAGGGTGCGCAGACAGGTGCTGGAGCGAAGGATCGGCATCGGCGCTGTCCTCGTGGATTACTGCAGGTGGTCGCGGAAGAACGCGGTGAGCGTGTCGAATGGAATCAGATCCACGCGGTCATACAGGTCCACATGTCCTGCACCCGGCACGATCACCAGTTGCCTGGGTTGGCCGGCCAGACGGTAGGCCTCTTCGCTGAACTCGCGCGAATGCGCCTTCTCGCCGGTAATGAACAGCATCGCGCGCGGCGAAATGCTCTCGATGTCGTTGAACGGGTAGAAGTTCATGAACTTGACGTTGCTGGTCAGCGTCGGGCGGGTGGTGTGTTCGGGCGACTGACCCTTGGGCGTGTACCGTCCGCGCGGTGTCCGATAGAAATCGTAGAACTCGCGCTCGATCGGCGTGGACTGCGGCGTCAGCGCCAGGACCGTGCCGCCGGTGTACTCCACCGGCCCGCCGCTGAATTCGGCAGTGCGTTGTTTGGCGGCCGCAGCGATGATCTGCTTGCGCTGCGCCAGGCTGAGCCCGTGACGCAGGCCATTGCGGTTGGCCGCGCCCATGTCGTACATGCTCACCGTTGCGATCGCGCGCATGCGCGGGTCGATCTTGGCCGCGCTGATCACGAAGCTGCCGCTGCCGCAGATACCCAGCGCGCCGATCTGCTCGCGATCGACAAACGCCTGCGTTTCCAGGAAATCCACCGCCGCGCTGAAGTCTTCCGCATAGATGTCCGGCGACACCGCATTGCGCGGCTGCCCCTCGCTTTCGCCCCAGAACGACAGGTCCAGCGACAGCGTCACAAAGCCCTGCTCGGCAAGTTTGGTGGCGTAGAGATTGGCGCTTTGTTCCTTGACCGCCCCCATCGGATGCCCGACCACAATGGCCGGATGCCGCTTGCTGGTGTCCAGACCCTTGGGCACGAACAGGTTGCCGGCCACGGTCATCCGGTACTGATTCTTGAAAGTGACCTTTTGCATGGTCACCGCATCGCTGGTGTAGAAATTATCGGCACCGCTGGACATGTCTGCTCCTGGCGTTGGGAATGAAACGAGCAAGAGCAGCAAAAGGAGGATGCGCAGTTGCATGGTGTGGCTCTCATGAAGGTGCACGCCGCCCGCACCTGTGTGCCGTTGCGGTTGCATTTGCCGGTGGATGAAGGGATGAGGTGTGCGGCGAACGGGCGACGCGGTGCGGGCACCGGCAGCGCTGCGGCATTGGCCATTGCGATGTCGCCGACGACCGCGCTGCATCACCGTGTGCAAGCGGTCCGCCGCGATGTCTGCATGGTCACGCCACTGGTTGTCTACTGCGCGTTTTGCGTACCCACCTGCTGCAGTCGGTGGGCGTTGCTGCCGCGGTGGTGCGCCTTGCGGTGGCCCAATGTAGGTCAGGCGCTGCGCCAGAGCATTACTGCCACGCGCATGCCTTCATGCGGGTGTTTCATGAGTCGTGTGAGGTGCCGCGCACACCGCGACGTGACGCGGCCTGGCCGCCATGCAGGCGGTGTGCGCCGACGGCGTGCCGATGGCGCCGACCGATCGTCTGCAGCGCACAGACCTGTGTGTGCAACGCTGCGATGACCCAACGGTGATTCAGCTGTTCGCCCGAGGTGCGCTACGCCACAGCAACGCGCGGAACGGCCCGAGCAGGAACACGCCCATGCCCAGCTTCACCGCCAGATCGCCTGCAGCCCAGCTCAGCCACGGCAGCGATGCACCGGCAAAGGCGATGCTCCAGAAAAGCGCGGTATCCAGCGTGGCGCTGCAGGTGGTGGCCACGATGGGCGCGCGCCACCAGCTGCCGTTGCGCAGCCGGTCGAACACGGTGATATCCAGCAGCTGCGCCGCGATGAAGGCCGTGCACGAGGCCGCCGCAATGCGCGGCGTCGCCAGCCAGATCGACAACACCACCGCCAGTGCGAACCCGCACCAGGCCACCGTGCGCGCCGCACGCGGGCCAAAGCGGCGATTGATCAGGTTGCTGACCAAAAACGCCAATGGATACGAGAACGCGCCCCAGGTCAGCCAGTCGTTGATCGGGTACTGCACCAGGATGTTGGACAGCAGCACCACTGCGCCCATCGCCAGCACCGCCCAGCTCAGTGCGCGGGCGGTAAGTGGAGCAAACGGGGCAGGGGGCGCGGAGGACATGGCAGCGATACGGTGCAAACAGAACGGAGGGCGCGGGTGTCGCTGGCGATCGGCAACGCGCGCAGGTCGCTAGTGTACGAGCGCGATAGATGGATGCGAGCGCCGGAGGTGCAGGTGGTGCGGCGCGCGCACAAGCGCGGTGCGATGGCGTGGTTTGCCCGTCGCCGCAGGTCGATGGCGCGATCGGCCGCAATCGTGATGCTGCGACCAGGGCGGCGTTACGGTGCCTTGGTCGCGCCGCCCCGGCGGCTCACTGAACTCACCAGACGCGACTGCTGCTGTTGACCACTGCATCGCCGGTCGGCAGGAAGGCCAGGGCCTGGCCCTGCTGCGCATGCACGGTCCAGCCACTGCCGGCGGGGCTGGGCTGGAACGTCACCACCTCGCCGACGCGGAAGCCTGCGGCGGGGTCATCCTGGCGTGCCGGCCATTGCAGTACCGCAGTGGTTTCGGCCTGTTGCGGGTCTTGCAGGCGCACCTGGCGTGCGCCTTCGGGCAGGGTATCGACGGCCTCCACGCGCATTGCCGGCAGCTTGTGCGCGCGTGTCTCGCGACGTGACTCGGCCAATGCGTTATATGCTGCAACCGGTGGGGCAAAGACCGATCCCACCACAGCGGACGCGGCCAGCACCGGCGTGGCCAACGCGAGCGCAGAATAGAACTCGGATTTTTCACCGGGTGTGGTCGCTTCGCCGGCGTGCGCGCAGGGCACGGCCAGGGCAGCGAACAGGCATGCTCCCGCAGCGAGACAGGAACGGGCGTGCATCATGGCGTTTCTCCAGCTGTGTCGACGACGCGAGCGATAGACAGTTCCTGCAGGACGGCGTCGCGTTGATGCAGGAAGTCGAAGATTGACTCGACCGTGACCACCGAATAATCGCCGGACACCCGCTCACCGGCGGGGTGGTCCGAGGTTGCGGCATTGGCGGCGACGAAGCGCGCGCCCAGGCGCTGGCGCAGATCCAGATGCAGGATGCTGGGGTGGTAGCGCGCGGCACGCAACCAGGCTTGCGCCTTGCGGCGGTCGTCAATCAGCTCCGGCGGTTGCGCTTGCGCCGCCAACGCGACCGCCAGCACTTCCAGCACCCATTGGTTGGAATTCTGGTATTCGGTGGAGAACGGATACGCCACGATGCTGTAGCGCGTTTCATGCAACCGGTGGGCGATGTTGCCGCTGCCGCTCAGCAGATCGTGCAGCCGTTGCTGCACTGCGCGGGTCGGGATGCCTACGCGCAGGTCGCTGCTCAATGCGCTTTCGCCGACAAAATTGCTCAGGCCTTCCATATACAGCTGGGACGCGTCGCTCTTGCAGCGATTGAGCAGGTGCCGCACGCGCCACAGACCATCCTCGTCGCGCAGCGCAAATGCCAGGTGGCTATGTTTGAGGCCATAACGGCTCAGGTCCTGGCCGCCGCGCGCCAACAGCACGACCTGCGCATCGGGCAATGCATCCAGCGCCTGCGCGGTGTCGCTGGCCATGTCGAACATCGCAGCGGTGGCCTGCGGCGTGGGGTAGCGCGGCACGCATGCAGGCGTTGCGGCTGCGGCCAACGGCAAGGCGGCCAGCAGTGCCAGCGTGACCGCCCGTCCGATGGCGTGTTTGCTCCTTGGTGGCTTCATCGATCGCAGCATCCTTGTGTCGGGCGCCATCGTCGGGCGCGTGATTCACGGCGACAGGCGCGCGCGCACCTGCAGGGCGATGCGCTCGGTTTCGCGCACCGGCAGGATATCGGCCGCGGCACCTAAAACTTCATCGCCTGCACGCAGCCGCCGACGCAGCCGCAGCGCCTGCACATGGCGACCGACGCGCCCGCTGGCGCGGTCGCCGAATGCGGCCGTCACCGGCACGCGCGTGGCGCAGGCCTCCGACAACAGGTTGACCGAGTCGGCGGTCGCCACGATGGCATCGGCCCACCCCAGCAGGCCGGCGTAGGGATTGGGGCCGTCGCGGTCGTCGCACCACAGCAGGTGTGGCACGCCTTTGCAGGCCGTTCGCAGTGGGGCGATTGCGTCCGCTGGCGTGCGCCGCGAGACGGTGACCAGCAGGCTGCCGCCGAGCGCGCGCAGTTGCGCGCGCAACGGCGTGCACAGCGTGGCCAGATCCTGCGCTGTCCAGGGCACCTGCGTGGTGGGTCCGCCGACCAGCAGCGCCAGCCGTGGGCCGGGCAGGCGGCCCAGAGCCGGGAAAGCGGCACGCCCGTCCGCCAGCCAGGCATCGTCCACCGGGTGCAGGCTGCCGAGCAGGGTGAGCACGTTCTCGCCCCGCAACGCATCGTGCTCGGGCACGATCAGCAGGTCCCAGTGGCGGGCATCCAGGCGTGGGTCCAGGATCTGCACGCTACGGCTGCCGCGGGCGCGCAGCAGCCGGGTGGCCAGCGCCGCCTGGCGGCCGCAACCGATGGCCAGGGCGGGCGGCTGCTGCAGTTGCCGGGCGAATGCGGCACCGAAAGCAGCTTGCGCGCCGGGCAGCACACGCGGCGCCGCCCAACGCCAGGGCGGCTGAGGGTGCAGATGGATTGGCTGGAAGACCCCCGGGCGCAATGCCCGCGCCAGTGCCTCGGCCTGGCGTGCATTGCCGGCGCGGCCGTCGCTCAGCGCCCAGGTCACCGCCATCGTTTCAGATCCGACATAGATTTGTTTCAGATTGAACGCGTGTGGCGGCAATCGCGCCACTCTACACTGCGGGTCTTCACACTGGTGCCGGCGCCACAGCTTACCGTCGCGCCATCCCTTCTTCTGGAGTGCTCATGTCCGATTCGCTCAACGCTGCCGCACTGGATCAGCTGTTCCGTACCGCCCGCACCCAAAACGCCTTTCTCGACAAGCCGGTCAGCCAGGCGCAGTTGCGCGAGCTTTACGACCTGTTGAAGTGGGGCCCGACGGCGGCCAACGGTTCGCCGGGGCGGTTCGTGTTCGTGACCACGGCGCAGGGCAAGCAGAAGCTCAAGCCGGCGCTGTCCGAAGGCAATGCGGCCAAGACGCTGGCCGCGCCGGTCACGGTGATCGTGGCGCACGACGAAGACTTCCACGAAAAGCTGCCGTACCTGTTCCCGCATGCCGATGCCAAGAGCTGGTTCGACGGTGCGCGCGAGATGCGCGTGAGTGGCGCATTCCGTAACGGCTCGCTGCAGGGCGCCTATCTGATCCTGGCCGCGCGCGCGCTGGGCCTGGATGCCGGCCCGATGTCGGGTTTCGACAATGCCAAGGTGGATGAAGCGTTCTTCGCCGGCACGCCGATCAAGTCCAACTTCCTGATCAATCTTGGCTACGGCGACCCGGCCGGGCTGTTCCCGCGCTCGCCGCGCCTGAGCTTCGATGAAGCGGCGCGCTTTGAGTAATGCTCTGCAGTGAGCAACGCCGCGTGTGGCGTCTCCGCTGCGACATCAATGCCTCGGCGTGTCTGTCTGCGCTCATGGCACGTCGTCATGGTGGCCGCCCAATACCGATCGCTCCATGTATTGCTGTATTGCTGTGTGTCGTCGATCAAGCGATTGCGCCCACCCATCAGTGAGCGCGGCCGATGCCAGGAGGCGGCCGATGCCATGTGTCCACTGCGCATTCCGGGCCAGCCGTCCTTCGCCTTCTGACCACTGCCGTGCAAGATAGGTTTGCCGTTCTACAGTTTCCTGCAGTCCTCGTCCGTCTGCGTCCGTTCCATCCGCGTTGATCCAATGCGGTCCCTCATCTCAAGGAGTTTCAATGAAGACCACCCACAAACTGCTGCTGCCGCTCGCCCTGACCCTGGCCATCGCCGCCTGCTCCAAGCCGGCCGATAACGCCGCCACGCCGGCCGCCGAAACCCCGGCCGCCACTGCGCCGGCCGATGCCGCTGCCACCACCCCGGCCCCGGCTGCGACGCCTGCCGCCTCGACCGCTCCGGCCGTGGAAGTGGCCTCCGGCACCTACACCCTGGATCCGAGCCACACCGACGTGATCGCGCAGTGGAGCCACTTCGGCTTCTCCAACCCGAGCGCGCATTTCGGCAATGTCGACGGCACCCTGGTGTACGACGCGGCCGACGTGACCAAGTCCACCGTGCAGGTCACCCTGCCGCTGTCCGGCTTGAACAGCTTCACCGCCAAGTTCGACGAGCACCTGAAGAGCGGCGACTTCTTCGACGCGGCCAAGTTCCCGACCGCCACCTTCAAGAGCACCAAGGTCGAAGCGGCTGGCACCAACAAGCTGACCGTCACCGGTGACCTGACCATCAAGGATCAGACCAAGCCGGTCGTGCTGGACGTCACCCTCAACGGTGCCGGCGAGCACCCGATGAAGAAGGTGCCTGCGGCCGGTTTCGATGCCACCACCACGATCAAGCGCAGCGACTTCGGCGTTGGCCAGTACGCCCCGAACGTCAGCGACGAAGTCAAGATCCGCATCACCACCGAGGCCCTGCAGGCCAAGGCCGGCGACGCTGCTGCGAAGTAATCAGGCAATAGCTCACATTAGGGCCCGCCATTGGCGGGCCCTAACTTTTTCGAGAAAATTTCAAGCAGCTAAACCCTTGAGAGCATCATCCCTGATCAGGCGGCTTGCTCGATTGGAAGTAGATATATCTGAACGCGGTGATCGCTGAAGGTCGCGGTCGTGTTTCCCGCAATATTCATTTCTGCAAGCGTCCTTCCATTTGCATCTGCCAGCACCGGTGCGTAGATGTCACCAAATAGGTGGTCCGTACGGATGATGGAGGCTTTGACGCGGTATTTTCTATTGTCGGGTAGAATCAGGACTGGCGAGATTTCGCCTGGGCTTAGCTGAAGGTCGATTTCCCTTCCGCTCAGATCACCTCGAACCTTCACTTCTAATATCTGTTTCCTCGGCGTTGCCTGTTGAAGGGCGGTGGTGTCTGCTCGCTGAGCCGAGTAAGCAGCGGTAGGCGAGGCTGCCAAAAGCGCGATGGCAACTGCTCCCATCAAAAAACGGCGACGTTCATCTGTCTTCATATCTTTCATGGGAAGCCTCTCGATTGAGCAGGTCCATCGGGTGATAGTGCACCGATCAGATAAAGATTTAGAAATCCTTGAGTTTGCGTTCTAACAAGCGAATTTATGGGTGTCAATAGTTGCTGTGTTCGCTTGTTCAACGTTGCCATCCGAACGTAAGTCTGCACTGATGATGATCGGGTCATCCTGCGTTCGTTGTATCTCATGCCACTTTCTATGCGTGTTCGTACGTATCAAGCCCTTACTTTATGGGCGGATCCTTTGAAACAGCCTGAGCCAGTGACGACTGCGTATCGATGCATTATCGATATTGCGACCTGTCGCCGAGGAATAGTATGCAGCGTGCGAGGTGTCATCCGTGTTGCATGAGCGCATAGCAAGTCCGGGCTAACCTCTGCAGTTAACTTTAGATCGGACGATCGATACCGTCGGTGTCTCTTTCATGAAGCTCAGGCGTCTGGCTCGTCAAGCATCGCTTCAAGCCTACAGTGTTGGGTGCTCGGCTCATGTTAATGAGCATCTGGGACACCTTGTAATCGCATTTATCTTCGCAATGGATGCCTCCTGATGCTTGGTTGCATCGATTTCAAACGAGATAGCCAATTGATCTGGAAAGTATTGCGGCGCGGGCTGTGTCGTAGGCACGCGCTTCTTATTGACGATGCGTTCGGCTCGAGGTGATGCAGAAAACCCAGGTGCAGGACCGTTTCCAGTCATCACTGATGTGCATGCGCCGTACCGCGCTTTGAACGCGCTGGTACGGCAGAAGTAACAGCACAGACCGTCTCGCAAGCCAGCCCAGTGGTCTTACACGTCGAGGTTTCCGACTCCGAAGGTTGGGCGTTCGTCAGATGCGACGTAGTTTGTTCGCCACTCTCCACTGATCGGCAGAGGCAAGAGTGCTTGACCTCACTCCGCAGCCGGATGCGCCTTCCAGTACCCCTTTGCGCGGATCGATTCCTTGTCCACGCCCAGGTGCTCTTCCACGAACTTGCGCATTGCCCGCGCACGCATCGATTCGGCGCCGATCCAGTAAAAGGTGTCGCCGTCGTGTGGCTCGTAATCGCGCAGGCTGTCTTCCAGCAAGGTGCTGCTGGCGGCATCGAAGCCATTACGCTCCAGCCAGTACACGTCCACATCGGCGGCGCTGATCAGCTCCTGCCGCTCGTCGGCATCGGCCACTTCGATAAAGACGTCTGCGTGCAGGTCGGCCGGCATCGATTCCAGCCAGCGGCCGATTGCCGGCAGCGCGGTCTCGTCGCCGATCAGCACGTAATGGTCGTAGTCGTCGGCCACCAGGAACGAGCCGCGCGGGCCGCCGATCGTCAGCGCGTCGCCGGGTCGGGCGTGTGCGGCCCAACTGGATGCCACGCCATCGCCATGCAGCACGAAATCGATGCTCAGCTCGCCGCTCTGTGGATCGAAGGCGCGCGGCGTGTAGTCGCGCCCGGGCGAGGGCAGTGCGCCTTCGGCATAGCGCGGCCCTTCCGCGGTCATGGTCGGCAGCACGAAGGCGCCATCGGCATTGGGGAAGAACAGTTTGACGTGATCGTCCGGCGCTTCGCTTTGAAAGCCGGCCAGCTCGCTGCCGCCGAAGACGATGCGGCGCATCTGCGGAGTGATCGACTCGCAACGGATCACCTGCACGTCGCGTAGCCGCGTGTCGCGACGAACTTGGGTATTGGTGTGTGCAGCCATGGTGGTGCGATTCCTGATGGTGTCGCGCTCACAGGCGCGGTGTTGGTGGGGGAGGCGGATGCGGTGGCGTTGCGACACGGCACCCAGTGGCGATCGACTGGCGTCGATGCTTCAACACTCAGCGTGCGTCCTGCTCCATGCCGTCGGCGGCGGCGTTGAGCAGTGCGGCAATCCGTTCGGTTTCGGCCTCGCTCCACTGCCCGTGCCGTGCGAACAGGCCGTGCTTGATGCGGTGAATCGCCTCGCGGATGGGTGGGGGCGTCTGTGCCTTGATCAGCTCGCGGGCGCGGCGATGGGTGCGCGCCAGTGCGGCATCCATGGCGTCGCGCTGATCGGCGGCATGGCTGCGGCCCGTGTCGGTGATCCGATACCGCTTGCGGCCCTGCTCCAGATCGGTCTGCACCCAACCGTCGGCTTCCAGCTGCGCCAGCGCCGGGTAGATCGCGCCGGCGCTGGGTGTGTACAGCCCTTTGAACAGCGCCGCGATCTGCCGCATCAGCTCGTAGCCATGGCGTGGTTGCTGCTCGATCAAGGCCAGCAGCAGCAGGCGCAGATCGCCATGCCCCAGCGGACGGGTGCGCGCACCGCCGCGCCCGGAGGCGTGTCCATCTGACGCATCCAGATCGGCCAAGACCTTGTGGTGGCGGGGAGTCATGTTCATTCGATATATCGAAGCACGCGAAAACGATATATCGAAGTGGCGGCGCCCGCAAGCGTCTGGCTGTCGCATTGCTGACTGGCTGTCGTCACGTCCTGCGCCGATGCTGCAACGCGTCTAGACACGATCGAGCTCTATAATTACGATGTAATTACTTCGACATTACGGGCCCGGCCCGGTGAGGCATCGCGATGAGTCGACAGTGGGACACTCAGGCCGAAAGCCGACGCAAGCGCTTGCAGCGTGCCGCCGCGCTGGCGCCGCAAGGCCGCGTGGTTGCCGCCAACGATGTGGTGGCGCTGCTGGAGGCGGTGATCGAGCCCGGCGACCGGGTGTGCCTGGAGGGCAACAACCAGAAGCAGGCCGATTTCCTGGCGCGCTGCCTGACCGAGGTGGACCCCACGCGCGTGCACGACCTGCACATGGTGCAGTCGGTGCTGTCGCTGGCCGCGCATCTGGACGTGTTCGAGCGCGGCATCGCCAAACGCCTGGATTTTTCGTTCTCCGGCCCGCAGGCCGCACGTCTGGCCGGCCTGGTCGGCGAAGGCCGCATCGAGATCGGTGCCATCCACACCTATCTGGAATTGTTCGGCCGCTATTTCATCGACCTGACCCCGCGCATCGCGCTGATCACCGCGCAGGCCGCCGACCGCCACGGCAATCTCTACACCGGCCCCAATACCGAAGACACGCCGGTGATTGTGGAAGCCACCGCATTCAAGGGCGGTATCGTGATCGCGCAGGTCAACGAAATTCTCGACACCTTGCCGCGCGTGGATATTCCGGCCGATTGGGTCGACTTCGTGACCGAAGCGCCCAAGCCCAATTACATCGAACCCCTGTTTACCCGCGACCCGGCGTTGATCTCGGAGATCCAGGTGCTGATGGCGATGATGGCGATCAAGGGCATCTACGCCGAGTACGGCGTGGACCGGCTCAATCACGGCATCGGCTTCGACACCGCAGCAATCGAACTGCTGCTGCCCACCTACGCGCAATCGCTGGGATTGAAAGGCAAGATCTGTCGCCACTGGGCGCTGAATCCGCATCCGGCGCTGATCCCGGCGATCGAATCGGGCTTCGTCGAATCGGTGCATTCGTTCGGCTCCGAGCTGGGCATGGAAAACTACATCGCCGCCCGCCCGGATGTGTTCTTTACCGGCGCCGACGGCAGCATGCGGTCCAACCGTGCGCTATCGCAGACGGCCGGTTTGTATGCCTGCGACATGTTCATCGGGTCTACGCTGCAGATCGATCTGCAGGGCAATAGCTCCACTGCCACGCGCGACCGCATTGCCGGCTTCGGCGGCGCGCCCAACATGGGCTCGGACGCGCGCGGCCGCCGGCATGCCAGCGCTGCCTGGCTCAAGGCCGGACGCGAAGCTGCACGGCCGGGCGAGATGCCGCGCGGGCGCAAGCTGGTGGTGCAGATGGTGGAAACCTTCCGCGAACACATGGCGCCGGCCTTCGTCGACAGGCTCGATGCCTGGGAGCTGGCCGAACGCGCCAACATGCCGCTGCCGCCGGTGATGATCTACGGCGATGACGTCAGCCATGTGCTGACCGAAGAAGGCATCGCCAACCTGTTGTTGTGCCGCACACCGGAAGAACGCGAGCAGGCGATTCGCGGGGTGTCCGGCTATACCGCCGTGGGCCTGGGGCGCGACAAGCGCATGGTCGAAAACCTGCGCGATCGGGGCGTCATCAAGCGGCCGGAAGATCTGGGCATCCGTCCGCGCGATGCCACCCGCGATCTGCTTGCCGCGCGCACGGTCAAGGATCTGGTGCGCTGGTCCGGTGGGTTGTACGACCCGCCGAAACGTTTCCGCAATTGGTAAGGGCTCAGCATGGAAACCCTGCGATATCGCTTTGACGGCCAGCACGGTGCGCGCACCGGTCTGGAGCATGCGCTGGTAGGCGTGGTCGCCTCCGGCAACCTGGAAGTGCTGGTCGAGCGGGTGCCGCTGGGCGGTGCGATGGAGATCGAAGTCCTGACCGCCGCACGCGGTTTCGGCACGATCTGGCAAGCGGTGCTGGGCGACTTCGCCGCACGCCATCCGCTGCGCGATGTGCGCATCAGCATCAACGATGTCGGCGCCACGCCGGCGGTGGTGAGCCTGCGTCTGGAGCAGGCGATCGATGTGCTGCAGGGAGCGGCCGCATGAGCCGCCGCCTTCCAGCACGCACCCGCGGCCTCGTAGGAGCGCACCCGGGCGCGACGGGCGTTCCCGGTAATGCCGCGGTCGCGCCCAGGTGCGCTCCTACGCCTGTTGTCGGGAGACCCTTATGAGCACCACCATCCCCATGGCCGAGCGCAGCTATTACGAAGCCGATGCCCGCGAGCGTATCGACGGGCTGCTGGACGCCGGCAGCTTTCGCGAATTCGTCGGCCCGCGTCGGCGCCTGGTCAGCCCGCATCTGGCGCAGCTCGACGTGCCGGGGGCCTTCGACGACGGCATCGTGGTGGGCGAGGGCAGCCTGCGTGGCCGCGCGGTGCTGATCGCTGCGCAGCAGGGCGCCTTCATGGGCGGTGGCGTCGGCGAGGTGCATGGCGCCAAGCTCACCGGCCTGCTCGAACGCGCGGCAGCCACGCATCCGGCAGCGGTGCTGTTGTTGCTCGACACCGGTGGCGTGCGTCTGCATGAAGCCAATGCCGGCCTGATCGCGATTTCCGAAGTCATGCGCGCCGTGCTGGGCGCGCGCGCGGCCGGCGTGCCGGTGTTGGCACTGATCGGTAGCGGCAATGGCGCGTTCGGCGGCATGGGCATCGTGGCGCGCTGCTGCAGCACGGTGATTATGTCCGAAGAAGGCCGCCTGTCGCTGTCCGGCCCGGACGTGATCGAAACCGTGCGTGGCGTGGAAGAGTTCGACGCGCGCGACCGCGCCCTGGTCTGGCGCGTGACCGGTGGCAAACACCGCTATCTGCTGGGCGAGGCGCAGGTGTTTGTGGCCGACCGCATCGCGGCGTTTGCCGATGCCGCGGCGAGCACCTTGGACACACTTGCAGAGCCCGACGGCGATGCAGCGCTGCACGCCCTGGAGCAGGCACATCAGCAACTGTCTGCGCGCATCGATGCGTATGGCGATTGCCGCGACGGCCTGGACATCTGGGCGCGCCAGGGCATCGCCGATCCGCAGCGGCTGCCGCTGCTGGACACCGACGCCTTCCTGGCGGCCACTGCAGATCGGAGCACACCATGGAACTGAGCCAACTGCTCGACCAGCTGTTTCCGCTAGGCCACGCCATCGCGCGCAACCACGATGTGCTTACCGGCAGCGCCACCACCGCCACCGGCGAGGTCACGGTGATCGGCACCGCCAACAGGCTGGAAGTGGGCGTGGACCACGCGCTGGCCCTGGCTGCCACCGTATTGGCCAGCACCCGTGCGCATCCGCAGCGGCCGATCGTGATGCTGGCCGATACCGCTGGGCAACGCCTCGCACGTCGCGATGAATTGCTGGGCATCAACGGCTATTTTGCGCATCTGGCGCGTGCGTTGGACCTGGCACGCCGGCGCGGCGCGCGGCTTGTCACGCTGGTCTATGGCGAAGCGGTGAGCGGCGGCTTCCTGTCGTTCGGTTTGATGGCCGATCAGATCCATGCATTGCCGGATGCGCAGGTGCGCGTGATGGATCTGCGTGCGATGTCCCGTGTCACCAAGCAATCGGTGGACACCTTGCAGGCGCTGAGCAAGAGCTCGCCGGTGTTTGCGCCGGGCGTGGAGAACTATGTGCGCATGGGCGCGGTGGACTCGCTGTGGGGCGGCGATCTGGCACAGGCGCTGCTCGGCGCATTGGCCGCTCCCGTCGATGGCGACCAGCGGCGCGCACTGGGCGCGCAGCGCGGCGGCCGCACCCTGGCGCGCGATGTCGCTGCCGCCGTGGCAGCGGGCGAGGCCTGAGCATGGCGCCGCGCCACGCCCTGGTGTGGTTGCGCGACGATGCGCATTGGCAGGCGCACACGCCTGGCGCGCAGCCGCGCTTGCAGCGCTGGTTTGCCGCAGGCCTGCCGGCGGTGGTGGCCCGTGGCGACGGGACCGAAGCGCCGGGCAGCCTGCGCCTGGGCGTGCCGTTGCCGCCCGCCGAGGGCAAGCAACGTCTGGCATTGCAGGCCAGCGTCGTGGAAATCGCACGCTGCAGCCCACCGTTGTCGTTGGATGCGGTGATCGCCCACGCACCCGGCGCGCTGCAGCCCGCGTTGCAGGCGTTGCAAGCGCACGCGCAGGCTGACGCACTGCATCCGCGCGTATTTGGCAGTTTTGCGTGGCAGGCGTTGACGGGCTTGACGTATGTGCATGTGCAATCGGATCTGGATCTGTTGTGGTCCATCGAGACGCCCGGGCAGGCGCAGGCAGTGGTTGCGCTGTTGCAGCGCTGGGAACACCGCCACGGCGTGCGCGCCGATGGCGAGTTGCTGCTTCCCGGCGACATCGCAGTGAACTGGCGCGAGTACGCCGGCAATGCACAGCAGGTGCTGGTGAAATCCGGCAACGGCTGCCGCATGTTGGCGCGGACTGCGTTGTTCCAATTGAGGAGCGCGGCATGAGCGCACACGCGCGCCATATCCGCCGTGTCGACGTGCCTGCCGCGCCGCGCGGCCTTGCGCACCGGCTCGGCCGGCTTGCCGTTGGCGCACTGCACGCGGAACTGGCCTGCGCGCCCAAGCCCGGGCTGGTGACGCCGTTCGATAGTGGCAGCCATGCCGACATGGATGCCGCAACCTTCCTGCGCAGCCTGTTCGCCTTGCGTGGCTATTTTGTCTCCATCGCGCAGGCCGGCAGCGACAACGCTCCCTTCGCACGCCTGCGCGATCTGGGCATCGCGGCCGAGGCGGCGATGCTGCGCGCCACCGGCGGCATCAATACCCACCGCGGCGCGATCTTCAGCCTCGGCCTGCTTACCGCACAGGCCGCACGCCTGCGCGTGGCGCACGGCCACCGGCCATCTGCCGAGGCGGTCTGCAACGGTGTGCAGGTGTGGAGCGCGGCGTTGCGCGCGGCGCCGCTGGACTCGCGCAGCAATGGCCAGCGCGTGCGTGCGCAGTACCAGGTTGGCGGCGTCCGCGAACAGGCCGCAGCGGGCTACCCGCTACTGCGCGAGATCGCGCTGCCGCATCTGCGCGCCGCGTTGGACAGCGGCGCCACGCAGGACGCTGCGCTTGCGCAGACCTTGATGCAGCTGGTTGCGCACGTCGACGACCTCAATCTGCTGCATCGTGGCGGCGCAGACGGTCTGGCATATGCCAAGGCGCAGGCGCGCAGCTTTCTCGCTGACGGCGGTATCGCGCAACCGGGCTGGCGCGATCGGCTGTCGTCGATCGGCAGGCACTTCGTGGCGCGTCGCCTCAGCCCCGGCGGCAGTGCGGACCTGCTGGCGTGTGCGTGGTTCCTGCATCGTCAGGAGACGGTATGAGCAGTCGCCTGCCCTTCGCCGCCGCACAAGCGCGCTTGTGCACGCTGCACGCTTTCGCGTCATGTCGCACAGACGCCGCCGCTTGCTTGCACCACGCGCCGGGCAACATCGCCGGCAGCGCACGTGCGCGTCGTCATCGCGGTCGTGTGACAGCATGCAGATGGCGCACAGCATGACCCTGGCCATCCTCTGCCCGGGCCAGGGTGGCCAGCACGCCGACATGTTCGCGCGGATTGCCGATGCGCCCGCCGCCGCCGCGGTGTTCGCTGCAGCAGGTCAGGTGCTTGGCGGCGCGCCGCAAACCCTTGCCGCAGACCCTGGCCGTTACGCCAATGCCGTCGCCCAGCCGCTGGTATGCGCAGGCACCCTGGCCCAGTGGCAGGTGCTGCGCGCGCATCTGCCGACACCGCTGCTGGTGCTGGGTTACAGCGTCGGCGAGCTGGCTGCGCACGCAGTGGCCGGCAGCATCGATATCCAGACCTGTCTGCAGCTCGCGGCCACCCGCGCGCGCGCGATGGATGCGGCCAGCCCCGACGATGCCGGGTTGATGGCCGTGACCGGCCTGTCGCTGCCCACGCTGGATTCCCTATGCAAGACGCATGGTGCAGCAGTGGCCATCATCAACGGCGACGACCACGCCGTGCTTGGTGGGCCGCGCGCCGCCTTGCAGGCGCTGGGCGACGAGGCGCAGGCGCGCGGCGCACGCGTCAGCGTGCTGCCGGTCAGCGTGCCTGCGCATACGCCGTGGCTACGCGCAGCGGCCGATGCCTTCGCCACAGCGCTAACCAAGGCGGCGATTCGCGCGCCGACGGTGCGCGTACTGGCCGGCATCGATGCGCGAGCTGTCGCCACGCCGCCGCAGGTGATCGACAGCCTGGCCGCGCAGATCGCGCAGACCGTGCGCTGGCACGACGTGCTGGTGCAGGCCGCCGAACGCGGTGCGCGCGTGTTTCTCGAACTCGGCCCCGGCAGCGCGCTGGCGCGCATGGCGCGCGAGATCCTGCCGGGCTGCCAAGCGCGGTCGGTCGACGATTTCCATAGCACCCAAGGCGTTGTGGAGTGGGTCAATGCCGCATGCGAACGCGCGGCATGACCACCAGGTAGGTGTCGTACACGGCGTGACCCTTGGGTGGCGGGTGGCCATCCGTGCTGTACGCGTATCAGGTGTCTGGGAGGGCGCATGACCCCGCAAATTGCAACGATTCTTGGCTTGGTACTCATGTTCATCGTGGCCACCGCATTGCCCATCAACATGGGTGCAGTGGCCTTCGCGCTGGCGTTCATCGTCGGTGGCGTGTGGGTGGGGCTGGATGGCAAGGAAGTGCTGGCCGGCTTTCCCGGCGACCTGTTCCTGACCCTGGTCGGCATCACCTATCTGTTCGCCATCGCGCAGAAGAACGGCACGATCGATCTATTGGTGCATTGGGCGGTGCGCGCGGTGCGCGGGCGCATCGTGGCGATCCCGTGGGTGATGTTCGTCATCACCGGCCTGCTTACCGCCTTCGGTGCACTGGGGCCGGCGGCCGTGGCCATCATTGGCCCGGTGGCGCTGCGCTTTGCCAAGCAGTACCGCATCAATCCGCTGATGATGGGCCTGCTGGTGATCCATGGCGCGCAGGGCGGCGGCTTTTCGCCGATCAGCGTGTACGGCGGCATCACCAACAAGGTGGTCGAAAAAGCCGGGCTGGACGTCACCGAGATGGCGGTATTTCTCACCAGCCTGGGTTTCAATCTGATGATGGCGATCATCTGTTTCTGCGCCTTCGGCGGGCTCAAGCTGATGCGGCGGCAGGAAGTGTCGCTGGCCGATGCGCAGTACGTGCCGGTCAGTGGCGATCAGGCATCGCCGCGTCGCTTTGCCATCGAAGGCCACGGAGCGCTAGTGGCGGCCGGCGGCGGCACCTTGTCCACCGACCCGCTGGCGCTGGAGGCGGTGTCCATCACCCGCGACCGCGTGATCACGCTGATCGGCCTGCTGGGCCTGGGCGTGGCGGCGCTGGTCTACAACCTCAACGTCGGCCTGGTGTCGATCACCGTGGCCGTGGCGTTGGCATTGATCTCGCCGAATGCGCAGAAGGGCGCAGTGGATGGCATCAGCTGGTCCACGGTGCTGTTGATCAGCGGCGTGGTCACCTATGTGGCGGTGCTGGAAAAGGCCGGCGCGGTGGACTACATCGGTACCGGCGTGTCGCACATCGGCATGCCGTTGTTGGGCGCGTTGCTGGTGTGCTACGTGGGCGGCATCGTGTCCGCGTTCGCCTCGTCGGCGGCGGTGCTCGGCGCCACCATTCCGCTGGCCGTGCCGTTCCTGATGCAGGGCCAGCTGGGTGCGGCCGGGGTGATCTGCGCGCTTGCGGTGTCGTCCACCATCGTCGATGTCAGCCCGTTTTCCACCAATGGCGCGCTGGTGGTGGCTTCGGCGGCCAAGGAAGAGCGCGACGGGCTGTTCCGCCGGTTTCTGGTCTATAGCGGGCTGGTGGTGTTGTTGGGGCCGCTGGCGGCGTGGCTGCTGTTCGTGGTGCCGGGTTGGCTGTGAGATTGCCGCCGGTGGGCAGGGTCGGCGGGCGCGCCCGTAGAATGGGCGCCCCCGATCCGCTGCCGACGACCTGCCCGCCATGACCCTCGCCCCTGATTCGCGCAACGCCAAGAAGCGCGTACCGCTGTACGAGGAAGTGGCCGAGCGCCTACGCCAGAAGATCTACGACTACGCGCTGCCGCCGGGCGAATGGATCGACGAGCCGGCACTGGCCGAAGAACTGGGCATCAGCCGTACGCCGCTGCGCGAAAGTCTCAAGCTGCTCGCGGCCGAGGGCCTGGTGCAACTGGATGCAGGCCGCGGCAGCCGGGTCACGCGGCTGACGCTGGAAGATCTCAATCAGTTGTTCCCGGTGATGGCGATGCTGGAAGGCCGCTGCGCGCATGACGCGGTCAAGCGCATCGATGCGGCCGGTGTGCAGCGCCTGGAAGAGTTGCATGCGGCGATGGAGGCGGCTGCCGCTTCAGGCGATCTGGCCGAGTATTACCGCAACAACTATCTGATCCACGAGACCGTGCAGCAGTACGCAGGCAATCCGTGGTTGATCCGGGTCACCCACGATCTGCATCGCATCTTGAAGATGCACCGTGGCCGGCAGTTGCTGACGCCGGGGCGGATGGCGCAGTCGCTGGCCGAGCACCGGCAGTTGATGGACTGCGTGCGACGCGGCGATGCCGAAGGGGCCGAGCGCACCATGCACGGACATCTGTTGAGCCAGGGCCAGGCGCTGGCGGCCTACGTGGCGGCGGGCGGGATGTTGAACGTGCCGGCGCCATTGCCGCGGTCGGGCGGGGTATAGACATCCGCGCGTAGTTTCGGAAGGTCATGCGGCGCACGTCGCAGTGTTCAAGGGTGTCCCTCCGTGCCACGCGCGCCATGCGCGGCACGGCGCCAGACTCGCTGAGTGCAGTTCCTTCTCCCTCCGGGAGAAGGTGCCCGAAGGGCGGATGAGGGTACGGTTACCAGGGATTTCCAACAGATGCACCTGTTGGCCCTGAGGAAATTTCAAGCGCAGCGTTCAAGCGTCAGTGCTTAAACCACAACGCCAAAGCTACAGCGCTTAGGCCACGGCAAAGTCAAACGCTTCCGCACCCTTCAGGCGGGTGACTCTTGAACAACAGCAAGAACAACAGCGCTGAACACAGCATCCGCTCACTACGCAAACACCAACATCAGCGAGCGCCAGAGCCGGGCCAGGAAGGGGGTGCCAGTGCCAATGACCGGCCGTCGCTCAGTGCGGACCCTGCCTACGGCTCCGTCGTCAAAAGCAGGTACCCCAATCGCGGCTAGGCGTGGCCGCAGCTAGCGCACCCCCAGTGCCAGCAGCTCTTCCACGCGCTCGATCAGCTGCGCCCCCGCCAATCCCGCAAACACGTCCGGATGCGCATAGCCCCAGGCCACCGCGGCGAACGGCAATCCCACCACCTGGGCCGCTTCCCAGTCAGCGACCTGGTCGCCCACGTAGACCGCCTGCGCCGGGGTGTGCGAGGTCGCACGCAAGACGCGTCGCAGCGCCCGCTGTTTTCCCAGCAGATGCGCGCCGCCCTCGATGACGGCGAACTTCGTGCCCAGTTCCTCGCCCAGCGCGCGTTGCACGTTGTCCACCGAGTTGGACGACACCACCGCCAGGCGCGTGCCGCCGGCGTGCAGCGCGCTCACGGTTTGCGCAATGCCGGGAAAGAGCGCGGCCGGTGGCGCAGAGCGCATCAGGCGGATGAAGTCGGCCGCCACCAGCGGCACCCGCCAGGCGGGCAATCCCGATTGTTTGAGCAGCGCGCGCGTGGTCAGCCGGCGCGCGGCGTCCACTTCATGCGCTTGCGCTGCGCGAAAGCCGTGCCGCGCGGCCAATGCGCGCTGCGTGCTCAAAAAGAAGCCGAACGAATCGGCCAGGGTGCCGTCGAAATCGAAAATGATCAGTGCAGGCATTGCGACGCAACGAGCAGGGCGTCATAGCCTAACCAAGCACGCCCACATGCCGCACGCACACACGTCCCCACGTGTGCGCGCAGGCGATGCGGCTCTAGGCTTCGGCGAAATGCGACACGATGGGCGCATCGCTGTGCGCGCTTTGTTCGATGACCTTGCGCTGCATTGCGGCCAGGTAGGCGTCCAGCTCTTCGGTGGAGGCGAACACATCGCTCAGCGGCACCGCCTTGACCATGTCGAACACCTTGCGGATCTGCGGCTGCGGGTTGGCCACCAGCACCTTGCCCTGACGTGTGGCCAGCGCCTTGCGCGCCTTGAAGATGCAGCGGATGCCGGCGCTGGAGATGTATTCCAGCGCGGACAGGTCCAGCACCAGCGTGGTGATCAAGGTGCCCAGCAGCGGCGACAGCGCCGCGTCCAGGTCCTGGTAGGTGTGGGTGTCCAGCCGCCCGGTCAGGATGACGCGTTGGCGGGTGTCTTGCGGCGGGTCGATCTGGATGGCGAGCGTGGTCATGACAAAGCCTCGGGGACAGGGGCGTACGGGTGCAGCAGGGTGACGCGCACGATGTTGTATGCACCATCGCGGCGGTAGTCGATGTGATCGGCGAACTGATGCACCAGAAACAAGCCCAAACCGCCGATCTGGCGATCGTCGAGCTCGCTTGTCACATCGGGCATTGGCGCAGCGCACGGGTCGAACGCAGTGCCGGGGTCGTGCATTTCCAATACCAGCGCCTGCGGGTCCAGTTGCAGTTGCAGGCGCAGCGGCTGTTCGGTGCATTGCCCGTGGGTGAGTGCATTGCAGCCCAGCTCTTCCACGATCAGCCGGATCTGGCCGATACGTTCGGCGTGCAGGCCCTCGCGGGTGAGCGAGTCTTCCAGCGCGTCGTTGGCGCCGGCCAGCTGGGCCAGCGACGGTGCAATGGCCAGATCGAACTTCATGGGCTGGTTGCCTTTCCGGGGACGCCCCGGCCGGTCTCTGCGACCCGTCCAGCATGCTCCTGACGCAGCCGGATCGCCAGCAGGGTGATGTCGTCGTATGGCTCGGCGTTGCCGGTAAAGCGCGCGATGTTGGCGATCACTGCCTTGCACTGCGCCGCGGCACTACGGCGCGGGTGCAGCGTGGCGAGCAGCCGCTTCAGCCCGTAGCTGGCGCCGTGCTCGTCCATCGCCTCGGTCACCCCGTCGGTGTACCCCAACAAGGTCTGCCCAGCGGTCATCCGGCCCTGCAGCACCGGGAACGATGCCTGCGGTTCGATCCCCAGCGGCGGGCCGGTTTCCAGCGCCAGCGCAGATGCCTTGCCGTCGATGTCGATCAGCAACGGTGGCTCGTGCCCGGCGCTGGCCAGCCAGTAGTCGCCGCTCACCACATTGATCAGCCCGCACAGCACGGTGGCGAACATGCAGGTGTCGTTGTTCTCGGCCAGTCGCGTGGAGGCGGCGATCAGGATGCCGTCCGGGCGCGTGTGCCGGCGCGCGGCGATTTCCAGCACGCTGACCGCGCGCGCCATGAACAACGCCGCCGGCACGCCCTTGTCGGACACATCGCCGACCACGAACCACAGCAGCCCCGGCTCGGTTTCGACGAAGTGGTAGAAGTCGCCGCCCACCGCCTTGGCCGGCTCCAGCCAGGCGCAGGTTTCCAGATGCGAACTCGCACGGTCGAAGGTGCGCCCGGAGGGCAGCATCGCCTGCTGGATCTCGCGCGCAATCTGCAGCTCGCTGTGCATGCGTTCGCGTGCGGCGGTCATCTCGCCGATCTCGGCGATATGGTGGCGGATCGCATCGCGTGCGCTGTCGAAGGCGCGCGCCATCACGCCCACTTCGTCATTGCGCTCGATGTGCCGTAACGGGTACTCGAATTCGCCACGACGGAAGTGCTCGGCGGTGTCGGTCAATTCCTCGATCGGCCGCGTCAACTTGCGCGTGATCCCCACCATCAGCCACCACCACACGCCCGCGCCCACCAAGGCCGCCGCAGCCACCCATGCCGCCAGCCAGTTCAGGCCAGACAGCACATAGCCTTCCGAGGCCGACAGCACAAACGTCCAGCCGCTGTGCCCAACTGCCGCGCTATGGGTCAAAAAGCGCTCGCCGTCGGGCGCAGTGTGCGAGAACGAGATCGGCTGGCCGGCCGCCATCGCACGCTGCAACGGTGCCAGATCCGGCCGCGAACGCGCCACATAGCGATCGAGCGTGGTGTGCAGATCCAGCGCCGGATCCGGGCTGAACACCAGCATGCCTTCCGGCGACAACAGCATCGGCCGGATACCGATATCGCGCGGCAACTGGTCGATGATCTCGCGCAGATGCCGCAACGGCAGATCCGCACTCACCATACCCACCGGCGGCGCATCCGGCGCATCGCCCGGCCGCCGTAGCGGCAGGTTGTAACTGGTGTACAGCTCGTTGCCGCCATTGGTGTTGAGGTACGGCTCGGACCACCACGCGCGGCCTTCGCGCTGGGTGCGCAGGTACCACGGCATCGCGCGATAGTCGTAGCCCAGTTCCGCCACCGACTTTTCGACGGTGCGCGTGCCGTTGCGATGCACGTACCAGACAAACCCGGTATCGCCGGCTTTTTGCGTTCGCGGTTCGATGATCAGGCGCGCCGCACCGATATCCGGGTCGCCACTGAGCGTGGCCAGCAACAACGCGCGCAGGTTGAACGGCTGCAGCCCTACCGCGCCGCTGCTGGCCGCCAGCGTGCGCCCGCTCACCTGCACCGAATCCAGCATCGCCGCCAGGCTGCGCGCGGTCTGCTCGGTCAAGCCGTCCACTTCCACGCGCGCCGCTTCCACCAGTTCCGCGCGCGCGCCCAGGTAGAACACCGTGCCCAGCACGCTCAGCAACACCACCAGTACCGCGGTGGCGGCGAGCAATACGCGCATGCGCAGGCTATGCCGCCAATGCACGCGCGGGGTGACAGCCACGCTGTCGGCGGGCGATGTGAGAACCGTGGCGATAACACGCTCCCCTGGCGGATAGCGCCGATCATCGCAGTTTTCCCGCCGGCGACAACTGCCCGATGCCCGCTCACGGCGGCCTCATCCTCAGCTCCCGTAAATTGACCCTACCAGCTCGAGCGAACTAGCCTGAGCCCCCTATCGCCATGGAGGCCGGCCTTGCGCCTGATTCTCACACCGAGCCTGCTGGCCCTACTGCTTACGGCCTGTAACGCCCCGGAGACCAGCATGACCCAGACCCTTTCCCCCGCAACCGAGGCCACCGCAGAAGCCGACGTGGAGGCAGGCGGCCGCGGCCTTGCCAAGCTGAATCCCAGCCCGCGCAAGGCCTACGCGTTGACGCTCACCTTGGATAAGGCGCCAGGTCCGTTTGCGGCAGTGAATGGGTATGCACAGTACGACGTCAGCAACGACAGCGAATGCGGCCAGATTCATCCGCAAACAGGCGTTGGACAGCGCATCACGAGCAGCGAGCCGGTGGTGCTGAAGAAAGTCTCCGAGCAGCAATATCAAGGCGTCATCCACCTCGATCTCATGCTGGATGAAGATTATTACGGCCGCGGGGTATGCCACTGGAAAATGACCGGCACGCGGGTTGCTTTGAAGGCCAGTGGAAAAAAAGAGGAAACCGCTTTTTTGCCATTCATTGAGACCAAGGATGTCATTGCTGGCAAACCGGTCACCCTGTACTTCTGGAAGGGCGGTTATCCCAAGGAAGAGATCGAAGACTATGCCGACAACGGATTGCCATCGGCGCAGGACTTCAAGCCGGAACTGCGCGATCAACTGTTCTCGCTGACGCTTGTCGCCAAAGAGATTTCGCCGTGAAACCTACCTCGCAGCAGTACGCCATTCTTTCAAACGAGGGCTACGTTGATCACAAGGTCGGTAAGCGTGGCCCTGCCGACCGTGAGCGAGTGGATGTTGGCGGCGAGAGTTACGAAATTCTGGAGCACGTCAACAATCGAAAAACGGGCTATCAGGGGACGATCTACCAGCGCGTTAGCGGCGGAGATATCGTCGTCGCGCACCGGGGCACCGAGGAAATCCTTCGTGACGCGGTGCAGGCGGATGGCTCCATGGTGCTTGAGCGCATCAATCCACAAGCGGAAGATGCGATAGCCCTGACAAAAAGTGCACTTGGCTATGCAGCCAAGCAGGAACAGCGTACCGGGCACGCTCCCGAGGTCAGCGTGACTGGTCACTCCCTAGGCGGAGCGCTTGCGCAGGTAAGCGCGCACCACTTCGATCTGAAAGGGGAAACCTTCAACGCCTACGGCGCAGCGAGCCTGGCGTATCGCATTCCGGAAGGCGGTACTAGCGTCGTCAACCACGTCATGGCCGCCGATCCTGTGAGCGCAGCCTCTCCGCATTATGGAGAAGTGCGCGTTTATGCCAGGCCCAACGAGATCGCAACGCTCGGCGCCCTGGGCTACAGCAACAGCAGAGTGAACTTCCTGATTCCCGATTCACCTGTGGCCTCTGCTGTCAGTTCGCTGGGTTCGCATACCATCAAGAACTTCTTGGACGAGCGATCTCCGCTCAATGACCCGCGAGCGCGTCAGCTCGCGGATCAAAACAAGAGAATGATCGACGAGTACCGATCCGACCTGGACGAGATCCGGACCGGGATCACCTTGTTGAGCCGCGGGCCGAAGGGGCTGGGCCAGGATGCCATCGACGCCATCCGCGGCCCGCTCGCTCCTGGCGAGCCGGCCAAGCGCGACGCGCGCGAGCATGGCAATGACCACACCTCGTTGCGCATCGATCAACCTGGGCACGTGGGCAACCCCTTGTTCCAGGATGCGCAACGTGGCGTGCATGCGCAGGATGCGCGTGCCGGGCGCAGCCCCGATCACCAGAGTGCGCAGTTGTCCGGCTCGCTGGCCTCGGAGATGCACGCTGCCGGTGGCCAGCGCATCGACGCGGTGATGATGAGCCCGGATGCCGCACGGACCTTCGCGGTACAGGGCCGCGTGGATGATCCGGCGCAGCTGCGCGTCAGCGTCGACACCGTGAGCGCCATGAACACGCCGCTCGAGCAGAGCAGCCAGCGCGTGGCCGACAACGCCGCACGTCAGTCGGTAGCGTTGGAACAGCAGCAGGCGCAGACCCAGCAACAACAGCAGGGCGCACGCGCGCTGGGTTGAGTGCGCGCATGCCGGCGTGGCGTTGCGCAGCCTAAAAATCGGCTGTGCAGCTGTCAGGCGGACGCCGCTGCTGCCCGGCATCGGCATGGATCACGCGTGCACCGCGGTTCTGGGCGCGCCGTCCGCACCACCGGATGGCCTTTCGCGACGTGCTGTTGGTAATTTTTGATGGTGAATGCGCCCGCCCCGCAGGCCTGATGCGACGACGCTTCGATCTGCCAACTGCGCCATCGAATGGTGCACAGAAAAAATGCCGGCGTGTCCGGCGTTTTTCGTTCGGTCGCTACCCATTTACGGGCGCAAGCTTGTCGAGCGCACCAAGCGGGCAGGGCGTCAAAAACGCGGATCGCTCTCCCTCGTCAGGCTACTGTTGCCGGGCTGACATCGCCCATCTTGCCGCGTGGCGCCGCTGACGGTCATCGCGCCATAGGGCGCCATTCCAGAGTCAGCCATGAGCCGCAGCCGATGCACGCGGCGAGCGTGCGGCAGTGGTGTGTGCTGCCAGCAACGCAACGCGGTGCCGGGAAGCCTGCAGCGTGTTGCCGCATGGCATCGCAGCAAGCAGGATGCTGGTGCTGTCGCCAACAATCGACCATGCCGGTCGCCACAGCGACGGATCGCCAGTCACACACCCGCTGCGCACTCCCGTGCCGTTTTTCTGTTGCACCCGCACAACAATGCGTTGGCGAAAATAGCGCCAGTTCGCTGGCGCAAGCGTTTTGCGGCCGCGAACTATGCCGCAATCGCGCAACAGCTATAGCGAGCGCGACCGCATTGCGCTGCCGTGCTGGAATCGCCCCCGTTTCGCGGCGTGCCTGGCCGTCGCGCGCATCGCCCGCATCGCTCCACCGCGCGGCGGGTTCGGGGGGATCAGGCAGGGCGCCACCTGGCGCGACATCCATCGATCAAGGGAGAGGGTTTCATGCGCATTTTTCGTACCGGGTACAGCCGTTTGCTACTGGTGCTGTTGCTGGGGCTTGTCAGTTCCGGTGCCGGCGCGCAAGGCATCGCCAAGGGCGCCGATGTCAGCTGGCTCAACCAGCAGGCTGCAGCCAACCCGCCGCAGGTGTTTCGCGATGCGGCAGGCAAGACCACCGACTTCATCAAGCTGTTCAAGGACGTGGGTGGCAACGCCATCCGCCTGCGCGTGTGGGTCAACCCCTCCGGCGGCTGGAACGACGGCCGCGACACGCTCGACAAGGCCAAGCGCGCCGCCGCGCAGGGCATGCGCATCATGATCGACTTCCATTACAGCGACACCTGGGCAGACCCTGACGATCAGCACCGCCCGGCGGCCTGGGCCGGCCACTCCGTTGCCCAGCTCAACACCGATATCTACAGCCACACCCAGGGCATCCTCAAGTACCTCAAGGACAACGGCATCACCGTCAGCTGGGTGCAGGTGGGCAACGAGATCAACGCCGGCATGTTCTGCGACAAGTGCACGCAGCCGGTGAACTTCGCCAACGTGGCGCAGTTCATCAACAGCGGCTACAACGCCACCAAGGCGGTGTACCCCAACGCCAAGGTCATCGTGCATCTGGCCAACGGCTACGACAACGCCAACTTCCGCTGGTTCTTCGACAGCCTGCGCTCGGCCGGCGGCAAGTGGGACGTCATCGGCATGTCGCATTACCCCAAGGCCAGCAGCTGGCAGCAAACCAACGGGCAGCTGGACACCAACATGCGCGACATGATCAGCCGCTACGGCAGCGACGTGATCGTGGCCGAGGTCGGCATGGACTGGCAGCAGGCCGCCACCACCCGCGCCATGCTCACCAACCTGCTCAGCCGCAGCAACGCCATCGGCTCGCGCGTGCTCGGCGTGTTCTATTGGGAACCCAACGCCTACCCGGGCTGGCAGGGCTACACCTTGGGCGCAGTCAACAACAACGGCCAGCTGACCGAAGCGCTGCAGGCGTTCTGACCAACCCGCCACCCCGTAGGAGCGCACCCGGGCGCGACAGGGCGTTACCGGGAAAGCCCGTCGCGCCCAGGTGCGCTCCTACGAATGGGCGTACCGAGACGCGAGCCGCGCCGCGCAATCGCTCCCTCGACAGCACCTGCCCGCCAGCGCCGATGGCCGGCTGTCCCTGCCAAAGACCGCAAAAGACCCCGCCACCCCGTAGGAGCGCACCCGGGCGCGACGGGCGTTACCGAGAATGCCCGTCGCGCCCAGGTGCGCTCCTACGGATGGGCGTACCGAGACGCGAGCCGCGCCGCGCAATCGCTCACTCGACAGCACCTGCCTGCCAGTGCGGATGGCTGGCTGTTCCTGCCAAAGACCGCAAAAGACCCCGCCACCCCGTAGGAGCGCACCCGGGCGCGACAGGGCGTTACCGGGAAAGCCCGTCGCGCCCGGGTGCGCTCCTACGAATGGTTGTGCCGAGACGTGAATTGGGCCGCGCAATCGCTCCCTCGACAGCGCCTGCCCGCCAGCGCGGATGGCCGGCTGTCCCTGCCAAAGACCGCAAAAGACCCCGCCACCCCGTAGGAGCGCACCCGGGCGCGACGGGGCGTTACCGGGAAAGCCCGTCGCGCCCGGGTGCGCTCCTACGAATGGCTGTGCCGAGACGTACATTGGGCCGCGCAATCGCTCCCTCGACAGCACCTGCCTGCCAGCGCCGATGGCCGGCTGTTCCTGCCAAAGACCGCAAAAGACCCCGCCACCTCGTAGGAGCGCACCCGGGCGCGACAGGGCGTTACCGGGAATGCCCGTCGCGCCCGGGTGCGCTCCTACGTCTGGTACGTTCCGCGCTGCGCCGGCCACCGCCCCTCATCCTTTGGTCGTACACCGGCAGCGCCCGCTGCGCCGGATCCTCGCTCCAGTCGGCGCCGAGACCCCACCCATCGCACAACACCGTCCCATTCCATACGCCCCCGTAGCGAGGAATGGCAACAGGTGCGTGCGGTACACTTGGGGGTTCACGAATTCACGATGTCGACACACCCGCGGGGTGTGTCCCCCCGGGAGCGCTAATGAACTGGTTGAACGAAGTGCTGCACAACGATCCGAACCCGCTCGAGACGCAGGAGTGGCTCGAATCGATCAAGGCCGTCATCGACGTCGAAGGCCCTGAGCGCGCCCATCAGCTGCTGGAAGGCATGGTCGAGCAGACCCGCCGCGCCGGCGCTTACCTGCCGTTCTCGCCCACCACCGAGTACGTCAACACCATCGCACCGGCCAACGAGGCCAAGAACCCCGGCGACTCCGCGCTGGAGTGGAAGATCCGCTCGATCATCCGCTGGAACGCCATGGCCACCGTCGTGCGGGCCAACCGCAAGCCGGGCGATCTGGGCGGCCACATCGCCTCGTTCGCTTCCAGCGCCACGCTGTACGACGTGGGCTTCAACCACTTCTGGCGCGCGCCCTCGGACACCCACCCGGGCGACCTGCTGTTCGTCCAGGGCCACAGCGCCCCGGGCATCTACGCCCGCGCCTTCCTGGAAGGCCGCATCAGCCAGGACCAGCTGGACAACTTCCGCATGGAAGTGGACGGCCAGGGCATCTCCTCCTACCCGCACCCGTGGCTGATGCCCGAGTTCTGGCAGACCCCCACCGTGTCGATGGGCCTGGGCCCGCTGGCCGCCATTTACCAGGCGCAGTTCATGCGCTACCTGGAAAACCGCGGCTTGATCGAGAAGTCCGACCGCAAGGTGTGGTGCTTCATCGGCGACGGCGAGTCGGATGAGCCAGAAACCCTCGGCGCCATCGCCCTGGCCGGCCGCGAAGGCCTGGACAACCTGATCTTCGTGGTCAACTGCAACCTGCAGCGCCTGGACGGCCCGGTGCGCGGCAACGGCAAGATCATCCAGGAACTGGAAGGCGTGTTCCGTGGCGGCGGCTGGAACGTCATCAAGCTGCTCTGGGGCGGCTACTGGGACGCCCTGCTGGCCAAGGACACCAATGGCGTCCTGACCAAGCTGATGATGGAAACCGTCGACGGCGAATACCAGAACTGCAAGGCCTTCGGCGGCGCCTACACCCGCGAGAATTTCTTCGGCAAGTATCCGGAGACCGCGGCCATGGTCGCCGGCCTGTCCGACGACGACATCTGGCGCCTGAACCGTGGCGGCCACGACCCGCACAAGGTGTACGCCGCCTACCACCAGGCCGTGAACACCAAGGGCATGCCCACCGTGATCCTGGCCAAGACGGTCAAGGGCTACGGCATGGGTTCGGCCGGTGAGGCGCTTAACCCCACCCACCAGACCAAGAAGCTGGACGACGCGGCGGTCAAGCACTTCCGCGACCGCTTCAACATCCCGGTGACCGACGCCCAGCTGGAAGACGGCCAGGTGCCGTTCTACCACCCCGGCGAAGACTCCCCGGAAGTGCAGTACCTCAAGGAACGCCGCAACGTGCTCGGCGGCTTCCTGCCGCAGCGCCGTCCCAAGGCCAGCAAGTCGTTCGTGGCGCCCACGCTCGACAAGTTCGAGCGCCTGCTCAAGGACAGCGGCGAGCGCAGCTATTCCACCACCATGTCCTTCGTGCAGAGCCTCAACATCGCGCTGCGCGACAAGGAACTGGGCCCGCGCATCGTGCCGATCGTGGCCGATGAGGCGCGCACCTTCGGGATGGAAGGCATGTTCCGCCAGATCGGCATCTATGCCCCGTTCGGCCAGAAGTACAAGCCGGTCGATGCCGACCAGCTGATGTACTACCGCGAAGACCAGACCGGCCAGGTGCTGCAGCAGGGCATCAGCGAGCCGGGCGCGATTGCCTCGTGGATGGCCGCCGGCACCAGCTACTCGGTCTCCGACGTGCCGATGCTGCCGTTCTACATCTACTACTCCATGTTCGGCTTCCAGCGCGTGGGCGACATCGCCTGGCAGGCAGCGGACATGCGCACGCGTGGCTTCCTGCTCGGCGGCACCGCCGGCCGCACCACGCTCAATGGCGAAGGCCTGCAGCACGAAGACGGCTTCAGCCAGGTCATCGCCGGCTCCATCCCGAATGTGCGTAGCTACGACCCGACCTTCGGCTTCGAAGTCACCGTCATCATGCAGCACGGCATGAAGGCGATGATGGAAGACCAGATCGACGAGTACTACTACATCACCCTGATGAACGAGAACTACGCCCACCCCGGCATGCCGGACGGCGCAGCCGAGGGCATCATCAAGGGCATGTACCTGCTCAAGGACGCCGGCAAGCCCAAGAAGGGCGAGTTGCGCGTGCAGCTGCTGGGCAGCGGCACCATCCTGCGCGAGGCCATTGCCGCGGCCGAGCTGCTGGACAAGGACTTCGGCGTCACCGCCGACATCTGGTCCTGCCCCAGCCTCAACGAAGTGCGCCGCGACGGCTTCGACGTCGAACGCTGGAACCGCCTGCACCCGGAGGCCGAACAGCGCAAGCCCTACGTCACCCAGCTGCTGGAAGGCCGCCAGGGCCCGGCCATCGCCGCAACGGACTACGTGCGCGCCTTTGCCGACCAGATCCGCGCCTTCGTCCCGATGACCTACACCGTGCTCGGCACGGATGGGTTCGGTCGCTCGGACACGCGTGCCAACCTGCGCCGCTTCTTCGAGGTGGACCGCTACTACATCGCACATGCGGCGATTGCCGCGCTTGCTAAGGATGGCAAGATGACGGGTAAGGATGTTGCCCGGGCGATCAAGCAGTACAAGATTGATCCTGAGAAGGCGAATCCTGTTGGGGTTTGATTGATCTAAGCCGCTTGCTTTTACATGGTGGGAGACGCAGATTCAAACACTGCCTAGACCGCTAAAGTATCAATGACTTAATTTGTGGTCATTTGATGAATGGCAGGGTGGAAAATGTCCTGAAGAGAACCGCCCCTGAGAAGGGGTGGTTTTTTGTGTCTAGCTTTCTGCTATGGGTATCAGTAACTAGGTCAACAGTTGGCTATCCACTACCAGCACTGATGCCGGCGTCCTTTTCGATTTCGCGGGTACGGCCACTTGGTCGGTACAGAGCATACCCTTAGACAGTCCGGGTATAGTGTTCATGCCGACATGCGAACAGGGGGTTCCATTTGCCAGAGATGACGCCAGAAGTAAGGAGCGATGTTGAGGCCCGCTTGAACTGTTACCTACTCACTCGCGAAGGGTACGTTGGGCCGAAATTCGTTGATTCGGGTGGATCTGCCGCTCTCTACCGCGTCGAAACTCCATGGGGTCCAAGGGCTATCAAGGTCTACGACCCTGCGTTTTTAGTCGGTCCAACCTTCGCAGCCGAGAAAAGGCGGCTGGAATTGCAGCGTGCGTTAATTGGCCATGCCTGCCCGACATTGGTTGAAATTCTCAGAGTTGACGAAGCGGACGGTACAGCTTTCGTTGAAATGGAGTTTCTTGAGTGGCCGCAGCTTAAGAGAGTCCTCGGACAAGTGCCAGACTCCTCAGTCGCGGTACTAATTAAGCAGCTAGTAGAGGCTGTCACTTATTTAGAAAGGCTCGATATTGTGCACCGCGACATTAAGCCAGAGAATATCCACGTTTCTCCGGACTTCAGCGCCCTCAAGCTCATTGATCTAGGCGTCGCGCGTGAGTTGGTACTCAACGAAGAGGAGGCCGTTTCTGCTACTGACCATGGTGCTCTCCGTCCCTTCATAGCCACGGCTCAATATAGCTCGCCAGAGTATCTGTTCCGGCTAGATGCTCCCTCTCCAACCTTGTGGAAAGGTTTATCTCTGTATCAAGTAGGGGCCGTACTCCATGACCTCATTGTGAAATCCCCACTATTTCAGCAAGAAGTGAGTCTTGGGAATCGCTGGTTAGTTGCACGGGCAGTCTTGAGTCGTGTACCGAGCTTTCCTGATGCTAATCCTACGCGGCTTGCGGCCTTCAAGGCCTTGGCGGCACGATGTCTTGTGAAGGACCTTAGCACGCGCCTAAGTCTGGTGGATTGGTCTGACTTTGACTTAGAGGCATCAACTGATCAGTTGTCCACACTGCGTGTTCGGCTAACCAAGGAAGAGGGCGCTGCTGGTTTGCATGCACATGTCGCGAACGATTCACGACTAGCTTTCGAAAGGTCGGAGTTCACAAAGCGATTCTGTGAGTTAATCCGAACCGAGCTAACGGCCGTTTGTACAAACAAAGTTCCGTTCACACTTAAGCAATCTCAAATCAACTCAACGAACAAGTATGTCTTTGAATTTGCCCTCGGTACTGACTGTCAGTTGCAGGTCATTTTGTACTTTTCTTGGCAGGATGGCCTTCAACGTAAATCCGCCGATGTTGGGGCGTCTGCCGTGCTGCGGGTTGGCGGTAGTGTACAGGTGGATGCACTTGAGAGCTTCATTATCTGCGTTGCAACAATCAATGAAGCTGAAGAAGTCTCCGCATATGCTGTAGCCTGCAGTCTTGCTGCGGCGTTAGGAAAAGCACTCGATATAACTGAGTCTTCACCAGATAAGAGTATGTTGAATGGCATCGATATTGGCACATTCGCATTCTCAAAAGCCTAGGGTAACCGCGAATGGATACGAGCTGGTGGCGGAAGAAAGATGAGTTGGACGATGAGCAGAAGGCTTTTATTCTTGTTCCTTCGGCGGGAAGGTTGATGCTGGAGGGGCCTCCAGGGTCTGGAAAAACAAATCTGCTACTTTTAAGGGCGCAGTTCATAGCCGGGCAAGGCGAGAAAAACGTACTGATCATTTCATTCACAAGGTCGCTCGCTGACTTCATGAGAAGTGGGGTTGAAGGCAAGGGACTAATTTCGGGTGACCAAGTTCGCACTTATCATTCTTGGGCAAATGAACACATTCGCCAATATCTTGGTGAAGCACTCGTGTATGACGGTAATGAGTTCGATGACGAGACAAGAGTGCGTGCGTTAAGCCTTGTTCGTGATGCTAGAAGCAAGCTCCCAGCAAACAAGCTTTATAGCGGCATATTTGTTGATGAGGCACAAGACTTCTCGGTTGACGAGTTAGAGTGTCTGCTTGAGCTCTCGGATAAAATTTGTGTCTGCGGAGATGTTCGGCAAGGTCTATACGAGAAGGATGGACTCTCTATAGCGGATAAGCTCGGCTTGCAGAGGTTCACTCTTAAAAAGCACTACAGAATTGGTCAGCGAGTCGCGGAAGTTGCAGATAGAATTCTCCCACCAGTTGACGGTGGCGATACGCTATCCGCTACTGCCAACTACAAGGCGAAGACATACGGAACAGCAACTGCCAAGATGCATGAGTGCGACAGCAGGGATGCGCAATTCGATAAAATGTGTGGCCTGATCTCTGTTCAGCTAGATGCATTCAAAGGCGATAGTATTGGCATATTCTGCGGTCGAAAGAATAGTGCAATTGAGTTGATGGAGCGTTTCGTCGGAACAGAATTTGAGGATAAAGTTTGTTTGCACGGCTACGGCGGAGGAGGCTTTGGCGGTGATAAGCTTATTCATATCATGACAATGCATGCAGCCAAGGGGACTGAGTTTAGGGCTGTCCATATTTATGGTGCTGAGGAATTGAATAAATTTCCGCTCAACCGCAGGAAGTTGGCATATACTGCAGTAACTCGAGCAAAAACTGCATTGAACGCATATCGAACAGGACCAACAAGTCATGTGCTGGAAGCCGCGTTTGCAGAACCTACACACATGGACCTTGACGCTCTCTTTTCTGAGGGGAATTCATGAGTTGGCACGATTTAATATGGTACTCCGCCAGCAAGGATGATGTGCCAGCTCTCGCGTTTGGGGAGGTAAATGCGCGAGGAGGTGGTTCGCCTACGCCGGACGACCTTCTGGGGGCGGGCGTTACTGTCGGGTATTCTCGTGAAGGGGTGCAGTCGCGAGACTATTATCCGCCATCCTTGTTTGTCCTTCGAGACAAGGAGATCCCAGAAGTTCTTTCATGGTTGAAAGTATATGCTCCTGAGTCTTTTCCGCTAAGTCAGTTCGCCCGTGTAATTTCAAATGATGATTGGAAGGCTGTTAAGAAATACGCTGGTAGCGAGGTCGATGCTCGCGCGGATAGGTGGGCTTGCGTTGTTCTCGGGGAAATTCTTGCTCAAGGAGAGATAGATACAGACGTTTCATCGGTGCCTCTGTCTCGTGCTTCTGCGTGTTTCTCGACAGCCATAGCGCGGGCAGACATGGCTTATGGCCGCTCTGAACTTCTTAAGATTTGTAGCGAACGGCTCCGTAGTGTCGAAGCAGATAGCCGTTTCTTAAGGCGGCAGGTAGTGAGCACTGAGCTGCATTCCATATGGGCTCTAATAAGCGCGGATGTTGGAATAGGGAATCACATCCGAGACATTGTTGAATTGGTGCTGAGTGCAGCGGCTAGTTATGCAACAGGCGTCGATGGGGGGCGAATTGTTCCAAAGATTAGTGGCTTCCCAGAGTTGTTCGGAGATTCTGCTGAGGAAAGAGTACTTGCCTTCCAGCGGCTGGTTAAAGCACTCGATGTTGACTTGAATCATGGTTCAAGCAAGCAGCTTGCCGCCGCGACTCTTGCTGCGGGCGCATTTCTTGTAGGTAGAGGAACAAGTCATTCCTTCCTGCTACGCAAATCACCGATATTTGCCCCTTTAGCTTTTGTTTGGTTTGGGCTCATGGCTTCACTCCTTGGTGCTAACGGTTGGGACACCCAGTGGTCGAGGGCGGTCAAGGGTGTCGAACGCCAGCTTAGAGGTAAGCTCCGCTTGGATGAGCCCTCTGTCTGTGATATCTGTTGGATGGAGTATGCATGGCTTTCACAAACGTTTAGCGGGATACAAGTGTTATCAGAAGTAGCACGTTTAGCTGCACGCACACTATCAATTGAAATTGTGCCGGGTGCGGTTTGCCAGTTTCGCCTGGCTATTGAATTAAAAATTGCAGAGCCTGAGCAACGAGCACGTCCGGATAATTCAGTTCGTGAAATCGCGCTAAAATCAGCTTTGGAGCAGTTTCTCAGATTGGCTGATCGTACTCATCACCTACTCGAGCGCGGAGAGGTGTCGGGCGGCGGGAAAGCTCAGGCAAGCCTTCCGTTCAATGAGCAGCAGCTTGAAAAGAAGCGATTACCAGCGAAGGCCGGGCGTTCAAGGCGACCTGCTAAGAAGCCATCGGAATAACCAAATAACGGGGTAAGGTTCAGTTATCGCAATAACGGCGCAATAACGGGTCCAGGTTCAAATAACGGGGTCAGGTTCACTTATCAATCGACGGCGCTCGGCTTGCGTGGTCGATGCGCGGGCCTGACGCCCGCAAAGCGGCGGGTCTTGGCTTCGACGAGTAACGGGGTCAGGTTAACTTATCAGTCGGCGGTGTTCGGTTTGCGTGGCCGATGAGCGGGCCTGACGCCTGCAAAGCGGTGGGTCTTGGCTTCGACCATTGCGCGGAAGGCGTCGTGGCCCAGGGCTCGCTGCTGCTGTAGGTGAAGGCGAATGCTGGTGAGAAGAGTAACGGGGTCAGGTTTACTTATCAATCGACGGCGCTCGGCTTGCGTGGCCGATGCGCGGGCCTGACGCTCGCAAAGCGGCGGGTCTTGGCTTCGACCATCGTACGGAAGACGTCATGGCCCAGGGCTCGCTGCTGCTGCAGATGAAGGCGGGTGCTGGCGAGCAGTTCGTCGGGTAAGGCTTCATCGAGCAGGGCGCGGTAAGCGTTGGATCGCTCAGTCGGGTCGTTGCCAAGCGCAAGCCAGCAGGGGTGTGGCGTCAGTGCGGAGTGCCCGCGCTGGCCTAGATTGGCCGGGCAGCTGGACCAACGATACGACGCAGGATCGTCGGTCAGGCGAGCGCGCACTGGGTTGAGCTCGATGTAGCGATAGCAGCGAAGCACGTAGTCAGTACTGTCCACGAGGCAGGCTTTTTAGCGTCCCTCCCATAGCGTACCGGTGCGCCCGTGGCGGCCATTGAACAGCGCGACGTAGTTGCGCCCAAGCCTTTGCATCAGTTGCCCGATCCGTCCCGCTGCAGGTGGCGTGATCAGCAACTGCACATGGTTGTCCATCAATACATAAGCATGCAGCTGACAGCCTGTGGCGCGCAGGGCCTCATGCAGCAGGTGCAGGTAGCGCAATCGGTCGCCATCATCCAGAAAGCACGGCAAGCGGTTGTTCCCACGCTGCACGATGTGCTGCGGGATGTCGGCAAGGTCGATACGCGGAAGTCTGGCCACCTGGGAAGACTCGCAGCAAGGTATTGGTTCTGACAGCGAGGACACCCTCCCCAAAGGTAAGGCCGCAGCCTGAAATTTGCGTAGGAAGTAAACCTGACCCCGTTATCGCTGTTAGCGTAGGCGAATCAGCAGGCCCTTGCTTTGAGCGTCGCGTGGAGGAAAACATAGCTGGGCCTGCGCTGCGGACCTGAATAATGGCGGATTACGGTTATATCGTTCTTATGATTGAACTAAAAGGTCAACGTCTCTTCGGTGTCTGCGTAGACCAGTACGACCTTTCCCCCTGCATACGGTACGGTGACCTTCGGTGTCCATGGCTCAGATGGTGGCATGGCAGCTTTCGCCATGGCATCACATTTTTCGTTGATGCCGCATCTGCGAATGGCGATACGTAATACGCCGTGGTCATTCGTAAAATCGACACCCGGAGAATAAAAGAGACTTTCGGCAGGCATGTGATAAGTGATTTGAAGTGAGTTGCCCTCTGCTTTTTCGATCTTGACCGGCTGGACGTCATTCTTCTTGTAATCAGAGCGCCTGTTTCCTGCTGCGCAAACAGTAAAGGTTAATAGTGCGAGTAATGCCGTAGCAGAGATGAGCCTAATTTTTGTATCCATGTTCATATCCAAGGATAGTTTGATACGCGGAAGTCTAGCCACATCGCAAGCTTGCGGCCAGGCGATTGTCTAGGTGATGATAGACAAGCGGTAATGGCGGCTAAGTCCACTTTAAGAAAATTCATGCCGTCTTTCAGCCTTAAATGCGTCTATCGCTGGGCGGCACCGCGTGCTCTAAGCTGGAGACTCAATGATCTGTGCAGCGAGAGCGATATTCAGATAAAGTTTTAACATTGTGAAATTCTTGAATCGACCTTCTTTGGCGGCAGGTCTAGGTGCCGCAGTTTTCGATTTCCACATGCCGAGGGCGATAATTCGGTCATCCTCTTTTATGCTCCTTAACCAATTCTGATCTGGAATCCAAATGCTCACTTCCAGGCCCACTCCATGCGTGTCGTCATTAGGATCGGGCTTGTATCGATTCATTCGAAGGTTAATTACATTTTTTGAGGGGTCGCCGTTGATTGCGAGGCGAACAGTACTGACTTGCCCATGAATTGCCAGCGGATGTTGAATGGTGTTTCTTGTTATCGCGTTGAATGCATCCAAGTGTCGCTCTGTCTCATAATAAAACTGGCTCCAAGAGATCTTCACGTTCCCCTCAAAAACCAGTTCTAGGTGTTGCTCAATGTCTTGGTCACTTGCGCATAAGGATCTGAGTTTTAAAACTCTCCGGGCAGAATTTATATAAGCTGGCAGCCGGTTGGGTCGGGATACGAAGGATTTGCTTCGAGCAATCCCTTGAGCATTAGGTCTGCTAAAATCTGACGAGCTAAGCGCTTCGATAGCTTCTTTGATCATGACGAGTCGCATGCGAAATCTATTGTTGAGAAGACTCTCAACCAGACCTTCAGATGTCATCGCTAAATTCTTAATTTCTTCGTCCACACCATATGGACAGGGCGGTGTGTGTATTCCCTTGGGAAGCAGGCGAAAGTAGCCTTGAACAAACACGGATTTGTCATGCATTTCCCTTGTGTGTGGGGGGTTGTGCGTAACGGGAATTTTGCAGTACTCACAATGTAAAGGCTCTGCACCTAGCCCTTTTTGATAATTGCTTGCCTCCCATTTTTTGTTGTTCTGGTCGAAGGCTGTGCTCATTTTTATGCCCATCTGCTAATCCCGGGTAAATAAGTGTGGATAGGGTGAATTTGGTTCGTTGGGGTTATCTTTAAAATCTGTGGCTATGCGCGTTGCCATGTGTGCTGATCTACTTAGATTAATTAGATTGGCCGGCATCTATTAACGTGGCATCGAGAAGGTTTCACAAGGAATTAGGTCGTTTGTATCGTCGGGCGACTTTAGGGAATCATTGATGCGCTTGATCCAAATCTCGCCGGCATCGGCTGCCTTTTTCTCTGCATCGCAGCGCCACAAGCTAATGAACGCACCAATCCCGCACAGTGCTGCCGCAGTTGCGTAGAGCCATTGCAAGAGTCCGCTAGCGTGGGCCGCGACATAGATTGCGCCCATTGCCATGGATGCAAGCAGGAAATAGCGCACCAAAGACCAGCGGTGATTCAGCCATCTGCGAACTGCGCGCTTGTGCCGAGTGTGAGCCCAGCGCACCATTTGGGTGTCTGAGTCGTAATGGTAGAACTCCCAGATCTCCGAAAGGTCCATCAATGCCTGGCTGCAGTGTGGGTGGCTCAGAGCGGTGCGGATGACATGAGCAGGTAGCGGTTGTCCATAGAGATGGCGAACGGTGACCTCAAGCCACAAGTTGTCATCTGCGCGTTTGGGGTCCCAATGCTCAAGGAATTCCCGTCGATGTTGACTTCGTCTGCCATGAAGATCGAACAGGCCGCGCGTTGCATAAATGATGAGCGCGAACAACACGATTGGGATGAGTAGGCCAGGGCCGCCGGCAGCGATCATATCCTTGAACATTCACCCCTCCTCAATGAGCGTGAAGACCACGATGGTCGGCGAAGGTGCGGACGCAAGATCGCAAGCTGACGTCGCGTCTGCAGATGCCGACTCCGCGTTCAGTTCGTGACCGGAAGGGCCGCGATCCTGGAGACACCAGGCAGTCGCTGTGTATAGAGCTTGGCCATGTCATCGGGGTTGACCACATGTGCAAAGTGCTCGAGGCCGATGGTCAGGAAATCACCATGGCGGCCATCGCGCTTGATTCCCACTTCAACGGCCTTGAGCGCGCTGATCCAATACCAGGAGACGTTGTCATTGTCCTCGCCTCTGTAGGCGTACCAGAGCGGGATACGGAACATGCGCTCGAACGCGACGGCTTTCAGCAGCTCTTTCTGCAGGCTTAGCGTGAAGCAGGGCGAGCCGTCCCACTCCTTCAAGTCGAAGTTTTTGGCGTCTACGGCAATCAGTCCGATGGAGTCGAGCAGGACCATGAAATCCGGTCGCTTGATCTCGCCTGTGAAGAGCGGGGCGAAGCTTTCCCTTGCTTGGCAGACCGCAACGTAGGACAGGCCAGAGTCGCCAAGCCACTTGCAGAGATCCGTCTCCCCGATATCGCCTTTCTCCTTGATTGCCTCCTTGGTACCTACAATTGACTCAGAAATTCTTCGCAAGATTGACATGTCGTTCCTTCAAGTGGAGCGGAGCGCGGTATACCGAAAGCAGCAAACCATTGCATCGGTCGCAATGCACAACTCCTTGAGAACAGATCTTCGGTTTTGCGATACGAGTCACTGGCTGGGCGATCGATGCCAAGCATTTGAGACGGGCTTTCCCTATGGGCGCGGAGTCAGGCAAAGGCATTGTGTGGCTATTGACACGCCACACCTTGCACTAGCAATCTAGACACAAGGAGCGTCGAAACTCCTCAGAGAGCGGTTCCCACCTCCGTCAAACCGGTGGGTTTTTTGTGCCTGCATCCTGCAGGGACAAGCCGACGCAATGCCTGCGTCGGGAGGGCGGCTAATACAACACCCGCAAGGGAAATACGCCCGCCGGCTCTCTGCGGTTTCGAACCTCCCGACATCCCGTCGCCGTTGGCGGCGGTTCTTGGGTTGTTCCAGGAGGGCGTTGCCATGTCTACCACATCATCCAGGCCGGCATCTGTGTCGGTTGATCAATCGCCAGCCTCTGCTCACCGCCTGCATTGGGATGTGGGCGAGGTGCTGCGCCGGCGCGCCGCACGCGCAGCTGTTGAGCAGGCGAGCGCCCAATCCGCGCATCCGCTGAGTTGCCAGCCCGCTGTGTTGCCGCACACCTTGCGCCGCCGGCCCGCACGCAGTGCCGTGGCGCTGCAGCAGTGCGTCGCCGCACCCATCAATCTCCGCCACCCGGAGGCACCATGACACGCCGCCGCCCACCCACGGCATCTGCCAGCGCACGGCCCACCCGCACACGTGCGCGTTCCACACCGCCCAAGCGGGTGCAGTGGGTCGTTGTGGAACCCGACCGCAGCAAGCTGCCACCGATGCTGCCGCCCGACCCGGACGCCTCGCCGCAAGGCCCCGGCACGCTACGCGCACCCCGCCGCGCCCGCCGCCCGCGCCAATGCACCGTCAGCTACACCCATTACCCCGGCGCCCACGACCACGCCGGCGACCAGCACGTGCCCCACGTCCGCCTCAGCGGCCTATGGCTGGAACAACTGGGCTTTGCCATCGGCACCAAGCTGCGTATCACCGCCAGCGCGGGGCAGCTGTTGATGGAGGTGTTGCCGCCGGTGGGAACGCCGGCAAAGTGACCTATCGCGTGTCGCTTAGGGCCGCCTGCCGCATTCATGTTCAGTCGGTGCGCGGTTCGTCAATCGTGCGGTCCAAGAACGACTTGCGGTGATTGCTGCCTATGCCTGATCCAAGATCATTGACGTGTTAGATTTCAGCGACACTCTTAGCGCAGGACCAGAGAGATGGCCCTTCACCTTGGGGAATCCCTTGGCAGGCAAGGCAACAACGGACGTAGTGACTCACCTCGGGCAACGTTGTTAGCGAGTGCGCTGCTGGCACTATGCACCCTTCATGCGGGATGTGCCCCGAGCACTCCACGCGATCAGTTAGCCATAGCGGCTGCAAAGCCCTCCGCTGAAACCAGGAGCAAAGACGTGACGGAGCGCCTTAAACAAGACGTCGATCGTTTGATCGCAACAGACTTCCAGGATGTCGCCGCCGTCAGTACTCAGCTCCAAGCTCAATTTGGACCACGGCACTTAGACGGAGAAAGAGAGCTTCGGGTAAGCGAGCAAGGCGTGCTGGCAGGTGAAAAGGTGCAGCATGTTGAGTTCATTAGTGCAACAGATGATCCATCGCGTGGGAAGTTGGTTATCGATTTCTCGCCACCTGGTCCGGGTTTTATGGAGTCTCCCTGGGTAGACGCTATTCCTTACCCACCTCGTCCAGATGCGCGAGATTCCAGGGCCTATTGGGAGATGACAGTTAAAGGCACTAAGGTCATCTTTGGTCTGACGGAAGACCAGTCACACCTAAGTTATATCTCGATCAGCAAACTTTGAGATAAAGTTTGATGAATCAAGCAAGGGAAATGCGTGATGGAAAGTAATGAAGAACAAAAATTTCCACAGCCGAAACAGGTAGGTGCACCATCCAATGGCGCGCTGCCGGCTTCTCCGCTGAAGGATCCAGCATTAGCGCCTCTAATTAGCTCTTCGCCTACACTCCAAGCAGGCCTTTCTCAGTTCAAACGCGATGGCATAGGCGTTGATTGGGGCAGCGCGGGTGGAGGTACTTACCTGGATCCAGGTAAAAAAGTAGTGATTGACCAGGACGCAGCTGGCAAAGGCGAACGGATCGCCAGATCACTATCGCATGAGATTGGACACCATGGTTTCGCTGAGCCTAAAGATTATTCTTCCAAGCAAGCTTATGTGAACAACATGCTGCGCGGCGAAGCAGCTGCAACGCTCAGTAACGCACTAGTCCGACGTGAGATTCTGAATCATCAGGGGCCGGATATCGGTATTTCTGGAAGCGGCACGAGGCCGCAGCAGTACGAGGCAATTGCAGATCAGCAAATGGCAGGTCGCATCACACGCGATGCTGCATTGAACCAGATTGCCCAAGTCTTCAAGACGGAACAACCTTCGGTCGCTCCAAGTAAGACCTACGAACAATATTATGGCGATTACTACGACAAACACATCGTCCCCTGGAAGCTTAAACAGGGGCGGCCGGAGCCCGGAGCCGTTGGCGACATCACTACTTCTGATGTGAAGCAGGGTGGACTTGGACCCGAATCACATCCGGCATCACCGAAGACCGCGTTGTTGCCCTCACAGCTAGGCCATGCGGACCACGCGCTTTACCAGCAGATCAAGGGTGGCGTGACGCAGCTCGACGCCCAGCACGGCAAAGAGTGGGACGGGGCAAGTCAGCGCATGACTGCCAGCCTGCTCGCGCTGGCAAAAGAGGAAGGGTTGTCGCGGGTGGATCATGTAGTGCTCAACAACCCAACAGGTCAGCTGGCCGGCGGCGAGAAGGTCTTTGTCGTCCAGGGCGCCCTCAACGACCCAGCACACCAGCGCGCGCACATGCCGACGGTGGACGCCGTGCAGGCACCAGAGAACCAGTCGTTCGATCGCCTGCAGGCAATCAACCAGACTCAGGCCCAGGCACGCGAACAGCAGCAGGCGCTGGAGCAGTCGCAGCAAGCTGTTACTCAGACAGGACCATCAATAGCGCGCTGAGACATTCCATGTCGTTGGTATTGCTGTCACTGTGTGCGACTGACTTGTTTATTGTGTCGTTGATCCACCTTCACAGAGCTGTAATCAGATGGGCGACTCCTCAAAATCCAATGTAGTTGTCTGATCGAAATCTCCAGGACTTCCTCGGCAGGCGTGGGCCGGAATTCGTTAGATGGGGGCGTCGCTATTCCTGTAAGGATGCGTGCGCTTTGTGCTTCTGGTAAAACATCGCTCTACCGCAGGAAGGAGCCGCGCCGTATGTCATTCGCTATCTTCCGTTCTTACGTTTCGGCATCGGCCGCAGTGGTCGTTGCCACCTTTGCAGGATGCGCCATGACCGAGCCGCCAATCTCAAAAAAACAGTTCTCCGAGCATGTTGTGACGCTGCTGGCCGGCAAGGACTCGGCTGTGGTTGAGGCCGGGACGCTGACTGATTTCGCCTGGAAGACGTTGTGCTTCGAGCGCGACGACAGTTTGTTGCTCAAGTTCGATCAGGGCGGGGAGACATCCGTGCTGCCGCTGCCTTATGAAGAGTTCTTCGTGGATGAGGCACATGTGGCCAATTCCCTCGAGGATAGCTGTGTGACGCCATCCGATCGCATCCTGATCAAGAAGAAGTATCCGGGCTATCAAGGGCCTATCGAGTTTCAGAAGGCAGCGCAGGGAGGCTGAGCCATGGTCGATATCACCGATCCGAAGGGCGCGAAGCGTGAGATCGAGCAGGAAGCGTATCGGCACTACGAACAGCTGAGCGGCATCACCTTGGCAAAGCGCCCCGATGGCACATTCCAGTCGCAGGGGCACAACGACGAGCTCGACGCCTTCCGGCATGCGTATACGAGCGGCCGTGTCACCCAGCTTGCATTAGGTCAGCAGTGGATCGCGCGCAAGTTCGGTGATGATGCCGAGATCGGGCCGGCCCATCCAAATGATCCCTACGAACATCGCATGGATCTATGGAACAACGAAGCCGGTCGCCGGCTTGGCGATCAGACCTCAGGGCAGGATGAGCTGGCGCGACAGGCCTACGCTGCGCTGCGCCAGGGCGATCTTGCGACCGGTTTGAACGATCCGCGGCTCAGGCAGCTGTTTCCCGACGATCCACGCCTGGCGCGGCCCCAGGGAGATCCTCAGCGTGATCTTGTGACCAGCGGCGATGTTGACCGGATCAACAAGGATGTATCGCGCCTGCAGGACCAGGCGCATGACAGGTTCCCAGACAAGCATCCGGATCGTGCGTATTTCAATACGCTGCGTGGGCAGCTGCCGGCATCCGTTTCCGATACCAAGGTTGCCGAGGTCATGATTGCCGCAAAGCAGGCGGGTGTGGAACGGGTCGACCAGCTCGCAGGCGCCGTCCTGCGTGACGACCACATCTTCGTGTCTGGCAAGACGCCGGGATTTCGTGCGCAGGTAGACGCGACCACTCCGGCACCTGATATGCGGCAGAGTGTTTACACCGCCGATCAGCACAATGCCGTCCAGGCCTACGACCAAGCGCAATCACAGGCTGCACAACAAACACCTGCGCCTGGACGCTAGGCGGCTCAGTGGGAGGCTGGTGGTAGGTGCTGCCGACGTGATGCCTTCGACGGCTCAGTCATCAAGGGAAGGCCGGCGCGCGCCTGTTGACGCGTGATGTCTGGTCCCGGTAATGGTCAACGCGTGACGCTCACCGCAATGCCGCACGCGCCGCCTGCAACGAATCGGCAAACAGGTCGACGGCGCGCTTTCCCTCGTTGTCCTTGATGGTCTTGTCAGCACCCCTGGCCAGGACAAGCGCGTAGTTGGGCGTGCTCTCATCGTTGCTTTCCTGTTCGGCGGCGTAGTGCAGCAGGGTGCGGCCCCTGGCGTCGCGCGCGTTGATGTCGATCCCCAGGCTCAGCAGAAAATCGAGAAAGGCCACTTCCTTCGGGAAGGTGTGGCGCGGTAGCCAGTGACGGGCGGTGAGGTTATGCAACAGGGTTTGCTCGCCCGGTTGCAGGGCCTGCGGGTCCAGCCCCTTGCTCATGATCAGGCGCACCAGGTCCGGCTGGAAGCAATAGGCCAGCGATGAGCGCCCATCGGCCGCGTTGCGGGTGGCATCGGCGCCCAGTTCCAGCAGCGCGGTGATGGGGCTGTCGCCGGCTAGCGTGTGGGACAGCAGCGCCGATTGCAGCGGGGTGTAGTGCAGGGAGTCGTCAGGGTTTTGCGCGATGGCCTGTGCGTTGATGTCGGCGCCGCCGGCGACCAGCACGCGCACCTTTTCGCCGGTGCTGGCGGTGTGCAGCGGCGTGGTGCCGTGGATGTCGCGCGCATTGGGATCGGCGCCGTGCGCCAGCAGCACGCGTGCGGTGGCCACGCCGCCCCAGCCGAGCATGGTGGTGCCGTTGTCCCAGCGTGCGTCCGGGTCTGCGCCGGCGTCCAGCAGCGCTTCCAGCATCTCCAGATAGTCCTGCAGGCTGAGGTGGTTGCGCAGCTTGTTGTCGACGTCTTTCACCGCCTCCTGGCTGGCCTGCTGCAGGGCGCGTCTGGCGGCGCGATAGCGCGCGCGGGTCTGTGCGTCCTTGGCTTGGGCGATCATGGCATCCAGTGAGTCGAGGCTGCCGATGCTGGTGCTGTCGATCAGGTGCTGGCGGTATTGCGCGCGGGTCATCGCGGCGATAGGCCCGCGGGTGACCACCAGGTCGTGCAGCGGCCAGTAGCGCTGATTGGTCCAGCCGTTGACGCGTGCGCCGTGCGCGATGAGCCAGCGCACGGTGGCCAGCGTGCTGTGCTTGACCGCGGTATTGAGCGGCAGCAGCCGTGTATTGAGCGTTGCGCCGGCCTTGAGCAGGCGCTCGATCATGGCCGTGTTGTCGTGCCGGGTGGCGTAATTGATAGCGGTGGCAAATTCCTGATCGGTGGCGATGTGCTCGCTCAGCCAGTCGCTGTCCGGCGTGCAGTCGGGGACGGCGCCTGCCAGCAAGGCCGCCTCGATACCGACGAGCGAATCGGCACGTGCCGCATCCAGCAATGCGCGATCGGCCGCGCTGCGCTCCACCACCGGCAACTGCGGCGTGTCGTTGTCGGGCTGTGCCGGGTCGCGCTGCAGCCAGGCCAGCCACGCCTTGGCGCCCTCGTTGCCGGCGTCGAGGTAGAAGGTGTCGTTCTTCTGGCCGATGCCAAAGCGCATCCACGAGGCCCATTCGGTGCCGGCCATGCCTAGCGCCGACATCTGGGTGATGAAGGTAAACAAGTCCGGCGCCAGCGCCAGGCCGTGCAGCATCTCCAGCTCGTGCGAGAAATAGCGCACCGGTTGCCTGGCCGGATCCGCATGCGTGGTGTCGATGGTCAGCCAGTCGCCGTTGATGAGGGTGTAGAAGGCGAACTGGTGTTCCCACAGTGCGGGGCTGTTGGGTGCCTCGGACAGGTCGCGCGTGGCCAGTTCCCGCTTCCAGTCCAGAAACACCGGCAGGGCCATCGTATCGATATGCGTCAGGCTCCACACCGCGTCGCGGTTGCAGCTCATCGACGGCAGGTCTTGTTGTTCCATCGCGCGCAGGTGCGAGGGCACAGACCAGCCGAAGCTCACTTGCGCCGACAGCTCGCGCAGGACATGGCGCAGTTGTGCGGGGATCGGCATGCGGTGGCGGCGTTCTAGCGCGACCAGCTGCCGCTCGGTCGCAGGCGGGGCGATCCGCAACGGCGTCACCTGCCAGTGGCGTTTGCGGGCGATGGCTTCCATCCAGCGCCATTTCGCCTGCCACTGGGTCCAGCGTGTGTGCAGGGCGGTGTCCTGCTTGGCGCAGGCGCCGAGTACGCCCGCTGTGGCCACGGCGAGGAGGCCGGCTTCGAGAAACTGACGACGGGTGACCTTGCTCAGGTGCGGTTCCTCGCAGAAGGCGGAAGAGACAGCTGCGTGCGGGGCAAAGGATAACCCGCGAGGGGATCAGCGCCCGGCAGCAGCAAAGCGCGAGCGGTACACCAGGACGCGCCCCCGGAATGCCTGCAGCGCAGACCTTGCGCTCTGTTGCCTGGGCTCGATAATCGGCACGACACCGTGCGGCGGCTGCGATACATGCTGCCTGCAGCCAGATGTGGCTGAACTGCACCGGTGCGGGAGCAACGTCAATCCACGGAGGATGCAGATGCCATCGACATCGCAGATGGAAGACAGGTTCACCCCGGCTACGCGGCTGTATGCCCTACTGGCGCGCGACGGGGGAAGCGGTGTGATCTTCCGGCGCGGGCCCAGCAAGCAGGTGCAGTTGATCGCCTGGGACTTGCGTACCGATACGTTTGCCCACGGGCAATGGTTCAAGGGCCGTATCTACGAACGGCGTTGCGATCTGTCGCCGTCGGGGCGGCTGTTGGTGTATTTCGCGGCCAAGCACAAGGGCGATTTCGGAACCTGGACTGCGCTGTCGCGCCCGCCGTTCTTCACCGCGCTGGCGCTGTGGCCTAAAGGGGACGCGTGGGGTGGTGGCGGCGTGTTCGAGGACGAGCAGACGCTGCTGTTGAATCATCGCCCGCAGGCAGGCCGCGAGCCGTTTCCGTTGCCGACCGGCTTCGGTCTGAAGCACGGGATGACGGTGCGGCCAGTCGGGCAATGGTCGGGCGGTGGCGAAGACGAGCCGATCGACAGCATGTTGCGGCAGCGCGATGGCTGGCGAACGATCGACACCGGTGAGGGCCAACGCGGCGGTTTGCGAAGCGGAGTGCTTTATCGCTTTGCGCGGCCACGCGTGTGGGAGAAGGACGGCAGTGGCGGGCGCCGACTGCAATCGGCGTTGCATGCGGTGGGGACCCGCAACGACGCCTGGTATGCGCTGGATCACCGCGTACTGGATCGCGAGGGCGTCGTGCTGGTGGACCTGCCCGGGACCGACTGGGCCGACTGGGACGGCGGCGACCTGGTGTACGCGCGGGGCGGCTGCCTGTATCGATTGTGCAAAAGCGATTTCCGGCGCTGTCCCGAGGAGGGCGAGCAGGCGGCTCGGCTGCTGCATGACTTCAGCAAGGCGCGGTTTGCGCCGGTGGCACCACCGGCGGAGGCGCTGCGCTATTGAGCCAGCGCTGCGCGAGAGTGGCGATCCAGGCTGACGTCCGGCGTCAATGCCGGGTTCGTGAGCGGTCGGCAGGCGAGCAAAGGTGCTCTTTCGGTACTTGAGCGGTTTAGTGGATCACGGTGCACCGACAGGCCGGGGCCGATCATCGCGGCCATGAACAGTGGGAACCAGATCACGGCGCGAGCCGTCTCCGTCGCGCCCGGTAGCACGGGGCGCTCCAGCATCAAGGTGATTGTCGAGTTGACGGGCAATCCCGATCCGCGGTGGCAGGCTTGCTTCAACTTCGTCGTACAAGGGCGCGACGGGTTCTTCATGAAGGCCAGGCCGGTCTTCGACGGGGGCAGCTTTGCAGGCGAGGTGCCTGCCGAGCAGGTTGACGCATTCCGACAGGAGCTGCCTGAGGTCATCGTGGCGGCCAATGTGCTTGCGAGGGCGCAGGCCAACAAGGATGCGCTGCGGTTGCGTCGCTGAGCGCTGCCGGTTGGGCGCATGCGATGTGAGCGGTAGCGCAGTTGCTGCGCGTCCCTCGGCGCTCCGTTGGTCCTGCAGGCCTGCGATTGCGCCAGTCTTCGGCATAAGGCGTTCGTCTTGAAGCCGGCATCGTCGGTGTGCCCTCACCATGCTGCCGTGGCGGATTCCCTGTCGGCGAGCGGGCAGGGCGCACTGACGACGGCCGCGTGTCGCAACTGCATATTGCGGTGGATGCCCATCCCCCCAAGCAATACGACTTCTCATTTCCAATCGGCGTCTGTTGATGTGGTGTGCCGGCACGCATCGCATCGCATCGCATCGACGCGACGCGTGCCGGCAGTCGAACCGCTCACCAATCCGTCGGCGCGTAATCCTTCAGGAACTGCCCCCACACGTGCTCGCCGGTATTGAAGCCGTGGATGATGGGGTCGACGATGCGGGCAGCGCCGTCGACGATGTCCAGCGGCGGGTGAAAACGCTCCTGCTGCACCTTGAGCGCGGCGATGTCGGCCGGATCTTCGTCGGTGACCCACCCGGTGTCGACGCTGTTCATGTGAATGCCGTCGTTTTGATAATCGGCCGCCGAGGTGCGCGTCATCATGTTCAACGCGGCCTTGGCCATGTTGGTATGCGGGTGACGGGTGGTCTTGAAGTTGCGGTAGAACTGGCCTTCCATCGCCGAGACGTTGACGATGTGCTTGTCGCGCTCGGGTGTGCGCAGCATCAGCGGCTTGAGGCGTGCGTTGATGATGAACGGCGCGATGGCGTTGACCAGCTGCGTTTCCAGCAACTCGACCGATGGCACTTCGGCCATCAGCAGGCGCCAGGAATTACGACCGCGCAAGTCGACCTGCTGCAGATCCTGATCGAGACGGCCTTCGGGGAACAGGTGCTCCTGCCCGACCAGCTCGTCGTCCAGCAGCGCGACCTGCGACAGCTCGGCGGCGCGGGTAAGGCCATCGGCATCGGCAAGGCCGCGCCCGTGTACGGCCGGCAGTGCGGTGGCCGAGGCGTCGCGCAATGGCTCGGGCGTGCGCAGGCCTTCGTAATGGCCAACGAGCTTTTGGACGGTGTCCGGCAGTGCATCCAGCGCGGCGGTTTCGTTGGCCATCATGTGCGCGTAGAACTGCGGCGGGCGGCGCACGGTCTGGCAGGCGTTGTTGATGATGAAATCCAACCGTTCGCGCGTGGCCAGCAACTGGCTGCAGAACGCCTCCACGCTGGGGGTGTGGCGCAGATCCAGGCCGAAGACCTGCAAGCGATGGCCCCACTGCGCAAAATCCGGCTCTTGCGCGTAGCGCGCGGCCGAATCGCGTGGGAAGCGCGTGGTGACGATCAGCTCGGCACCGGCGCGCAACAGCTTCAGGCCCGCTTGATAGCCGATCTTGACCCGTCCACCGGTCAGCAACGCCACGCGACCGCGCAGGTCGGCGGTTTCGGTGCGCTTGAAGAAATTCAGCTCGGCGCAAGCCGGACACATCTGATCGTAGAAGTGATGCAGCTGGGTGAACTTCTGCTTGCACACGTAGCAGTGCCGCAGTTCGGGCGAATGCAGCGGCTCCGGCGTCGCGGATGCGTTCTGGCCGTTATGCGCGTCGTGCAGACCGGCAGCATGCGGCGGGAAAAAGTTTGGCGTGCTGAACACCGGCTTGCGCCGCAACGCGCGGATGCCGCGCTGCTCGAGAAGCGCCTCGGCCTTGCGCACCTTTTCCTGATGCCGCTCGCGCTCGCGTTGCTTGAGCAACTGCCGCCGCGCCTTGGGCTCGGGGTGATAGACCTTGGCCACTACCTGGTGCAGGCGCACGCGGTCGGCCTCGGGCAGGGTGTCGAGCACGCTGCGGTCGGCCTCGATGGCCTCCAGCAGATCCAGCGCCGCGCGCAGGCGGTCGGTGAGCGGCAGGTCGTCGTTGGCGGGCAAGGGCGGGGCAGTGGTGTTCAAGCTAGATCCGGAAAGAAGCGGTACAGGGGCGTGGCGGGGGCGGCCGGCTGCCAGAAAGCGGGAAGGGGGCCGGCGAAAACGGTGGCAGGCTGCCGGCTGGGCAAGCGATCGGCCGCAGCGCAGGCATTTTCGCCGATTGTGGGGCCGTGGCGCCAATCGATGGGGGTGTAGGGGCCGAGTTGCCGCCGCGACGCCAGAGCAACGGGTGGCAACGATAGCCCCGGAGGTGCAGGGGCCGGCTGTTGCTGCCAACCAGGTGTATTGATGCCGCATGCGGGTGCCTGGTTTCCCTCATCGGCGCGCTGGCACCCTTTAGAATCGGCCGGACATGGGGCCGGCAACACGGTTCTGTGGGAGACCCACACCACGTCCAGACAGGAAGGACCCGCCATGCCAGCATTTGCGCTTCAGTATTTTTGTCGGTTTGCCCTTGTCGCGGCGATGACGGGATTGGCTGCGTGCGGCGCTGCTCCAGAGCAGTCGAATCCGGCGCCCCCGATCAGCCGCGAAGCGGCCGCGAAGCGAACTGTGGTCCCACTAACGCGCTCCGTTGCCCTGGACAAGGCCGGCACGATCGCGGATCTGGAGTTTGATCTTCCGCCGCCTCGCCTCGGAGCTTCGCCATTGCTTAAGGTGGCAATTCGCTTGCAGGCCGATGAAGGTGCTGCGCTACTTGAACCATCTGATCAGTTGGTGGAAGCAAAACTTTCCGCTCGAGCGACCCTTCACGCTCTAAACGGCAGCAGTTGGGCGCGAATACCCCTTTATCGTAACGGGCCCCGTCCTGGAACCGATGTCCCCCTGGATGCGGACGGGCATGTGGCTGGCGTGACCTGGAGCGGCGTTGATGAGTCAATGCTTCGCGACGCTGGGCTTATGCGGGATGGAAAGTACTACAGTGTGCTTTTGCTAGCAGAAGCACATCATCCTGCACCCGGTCACTATCGATTGACACTTGAGCTTCTTGAAGATCACCCGCATTTCAAGGGTCGAACTGTTGAGCTGCTGCTCGCTTATGCAAGTAAGGCGAAATAACATGGAAGAAAAAGAGCGCTATACATTAACGATCTATCTGGCTTCGCCAGGGACGCCGCTGAAAGCTGGCGGAACATCGTTTACCGGCCACATGTTTCTTGCAACCAATGATATAGGTAAAGATAACTTTAATAGTTTCGGGTTTGAACCTCGCCACGACTTCCAGAAGAGCGGCGTTGGCAGAGTTTCAGCGGAAGACGTTGAGTCTTATAAAGATCCTTATTACGCAAGAACGATGGAAATCAGCAAGGATCAGTACGACAGGATCCGAGAGTTTGCAGTCGACCCTGCAAAGCACGGCTTCGACATGAGATACGACACGTTTTCCAACTCGTGTGTCGACTTCAGCTGGGCCGCATTGAATCATGCTGGCCTTTATCGCCAGACCGTTCTCGGAGGCATCAAAGGCTATGAAGGCGAGCCGAAGGTGCTGCATAACGAGCCTGAAATTCAGAATCTCAAGGCGCCGTTTCCGGAGAGTGAGTTGAACAGGGAGGTGCGACACCCCAAGCCTGAGCGGGACCTGTGGCAACTCATCTTGTCCGATAACCAGACACAGGCCGATACCGGTCGCCTGATTGCTGATGGCAAGCCGATAGACCCGCTGCATCGCCAGGCCGAGGAGGCAGTGCGCCGCCTTGAGCAAGGGCTTGGCAGGGAGTACGACGAAAATAGCGCACGCCTGGCGGCCAGCTCCGCGTCCTTGGCCAGGGAGCACGGGCTGTCGCGGATCGATCATGTTGTATTGAGCGAAAACACGGCTACGGCGCGGCAAGGCGAGAACGTGTTTGTTGTGGAGGGAGCTCTGAACGATCCAGCGCACAAGATGGCGCACATGAGAACCGGTGATGCGATCGCGCAGCCCGTCGCCCACTCCTTGGCGCAGCTGCAGTCCTTGGGCGAAACGCAGCAGCAGTCACAGCAGCAGGAGCAACTGCGGGAGCAAGCGATTGCACCGCAGCACCGGATGACGTGAGACGGGTTCTTCTGGCAAGGCGGCCGCCGCGATTGATGGAACGAGGTGAGGGTGAGCCGGTTACGGGGATCTGCTCTTTGAGCAGATCCCATGCCGAGCGCAGGGGTGCGATCGCCTGGACGATTGGGTAGTCTTTCACCCACCGGGCGCATAGGCGCCCGGACATTCAGGGGACATCGATGAAGACTTCCATGCTTGCCAGTGGGCTGGCCGGCTTGCTGTGTGCGTGTACGGTGGTGTCGCCCGACCCGGGTCAGAAAGCGGTGTTGGTGGATAAGCCGATGCTGTTCGGTAAAGGCGGAATCCGCCTTGACGACGTGCGTGACCCGGGTCGGACGTATGCGTGGCTGACTACATCCGCCACCTATGTGGATGTGACGCCGCAGACCGTGCAGGTGGCCTTCGACGACTTTTCGTCCAGCGACAATATCCTGCTGGATTTCTCCACGCAGATTCAGTACCGGATCACCGCACCGGCAGTGTTGTTGTCCGGCTTCGGGCAGGATTGGTTCAAGAACAATGTCGCCAGCCAATACGCATCCATCGTGCGCGACCAGGTCAAGCGCTATGACATGACCAAGATGATGAGCGATCCCGATACCGCCAGAAAAATCGACGATTCGGTGACGCAGAACGTTCGCGCCCTGGTCAAGGAGCAGCAGCTGCCGATCGAGATCCAGAACATCACCTTGGGTCGCGCGCGTCCCAACCCGGATGTCCTGCAGCAGATGAACCTGACCGCCGCCCAGCAGCAGCGGGTCAAGACGCTCGTCGAGGCCACCACGGCCGAGCGGCAGCGTGAACAGGAGCAGGTCGCCAAGGCCGATGCCGACAATGCGTACCGCAATCGCATGGGGCTGACCCCGGAACAATATCTGGCCAGCCAGATCGCCGAACTCAATGCAGAGGCGTGCAAGAAAGCGCAGGCCTGCTACATGGTGCCTTCCGGCACTTCGGTGATTGCCAGATAGCGCGCGTTGCTGGCCGCATGCAGTGCAGGATGCCGCTGTTGCCTTGCAGTCGTTGATCTCCGATCTTGCAGCGCAGATGGCTGATCGCGGTTGCTCACCCAACAGGCCCACTCACGCACTCTCCAAATCGGCTGGGCTAGGGTTGCGGCCTACTGGTGTAGCGGAGAATGCAGCATGGGCCTGTTGGTCGACGGCAAGTGGCAGGACAGTTGGTACGACACCGACAAGAGCGGCGGGCGTTTCGAGCGCTCGCAATCGCAGTTCCGCAATTGGGTGACGCGCGATGGCAGCCCCGGCCCGCACGGGGAGGGCGGCTTTCAGGCGGCTCCCGGGCGTTATCACCTGTACGTGTCGCTGGCCTGCCCGTGGGCGCATCGCACGCTGATCTTCCGGCGCCTGAAAGGGCTGGAGTCGATGATCGACGTGTCGGTGGTGAACTGGTTGATGCGCGATCAGGGCTGGACGTTCGACCCTGCCCCGGGCGTGATAGCCGATCCGATTCACCACGCCAAGCGCCTGTACGAGGTGTATCTCAACGCCGATCCGCGTTACACCGGGCGCGTGACGGTGCCGGTGCTGTGGGATCGCGAGCGCAACACGGTGGTCAGCAACGAGTCGGCGGACATCATCCGCATGTTCAACAGCGCCTTCGACGCGGTCGGTGCTGCGGCCGGCGATTTCTACCCGGCACCGCTGCGCGAGCAGATCGATGAGATCAACGCGCGCGTGTACGACACCGTCAACAACGGAGTGTACAAGGCAGGTTTTGCCACCACGCAGGCGGCGTACGAAGAGGCGGTGCTGCCGTTGTTCGCAAGCCTGGATTGGCTCGATGCACGTCTGGGCCGGCAGCGTTATCTATGCGGCGATCAGCTCACCGAAGCGGACTGGCGTCTGTTCACCACGCTGGTGCGATTCGACGCAGTCTACGTGGGCCACTTCAAATGCAACCTGCGGCGCATTGCCGACTATCCGCAGCTGTCCGGCTACCTGCGTGAGTTGTACCAGATGCCGGGGATCGCAGAGACGGTGAATTTCCAGCACATCAAGCACCATTACTACCAGAGCCACGACATGATCAACCCCACCGGCATCGTGCCGCTGGGGCCGCTGCTGGATCTGCAGGCGCCGCATGGGCGTGGTGGCTGATGCAATTGCCCGCCGCTTGCGGCAGCGCTGAGGCACGCTGCCGCAGGGCATGGACTAAGCTGGGCGCCTTCGATACGAACAGGAGCGGTAAGTGCTGAATCATGTGATGGTGGGATCGAACGATATTGCGCGATCCAGGCAGTTCTACGACGCGGTGCTCGGCGGCGTCCTCGGTGCCGCCGAGCCATTGGTCAACCCCGCCGGCTCCGGTCATGTGCGCCTGTTCTACCGCCACGCCGGCAGTACCTTCGCCGTCAGCGAGCCGATCAACGATGCGCCGGCCACCAGTGGCAATGGTGCCACTGTCGGGTTTACCTGCAGTTCGCCCGAGCAAGTACAGGCCTTTCACGATGCCGCCGTGGCGGCAGGCGGCGTGTCCATCGAGCAGCCACCAGGCGTGCGTGACAGTCGCATGGGGCCGGTCTGGCTGGCCTACGTGCGCGACCCGGATGGCAACAAGCTCTGTGCGATCTATCGGCCTGCGTAAGTTGTGATCACTGCGCTGTTGCGATACGCCGCAGCGCGACCAGGCGCCGTCCTTTTGCTGCGCAGTGGCGACAGTGGAATGGCGGTTGCCGCGGCGCGGGCGACGCGGCTGCGTTAGCTGATGGGGCCAGACTCCGGAGTGTCGCGCTAGTGCTTGGCCGCGTCGCGCATGATCAGCGTCGCCGCGCCCACCGTGATCGCGTCCTCGACCACGCCGGTGCTGGTCTGGCCGTAGCGCTCAATCGCACGCATGCGGACGTTGAACGTGAGATAGGCGGCCGCCACTGCGGTGGTCGCGCCAAGTAGTGCCGCCACGCCGCGCTGATGGCGCGGAGCCAGCGCAGTGCCGACGATGACGCCGGTCGCGATGCGCGCAATCATGCCGGGCAGCACGATACGGTCGGGCGCGGTCTTCATCTTGTCGCCTGCCAGCTCGCCACCGGCCAGCGCCAGCATGCCGGCCGATGCCAGCGGATTGGCCAGCAGCGCCGGTGCGCCGTTGTCGGCAGGCAGCTTGCCGGTACGCGCAGCGTTGGCCACTGCGGCCAGCGGGGTCATCGAGCGCATGCCGGCGACGGCGCTCATCAGGATGGAATGAATCAAGGCCATGTACACCTCTGCATGTGCTCACCCATCGCAGGCGGAATGCGCTGCGTGCGGCACGCTGTATGGATGTGCACACACTAGGACGGCGCATGTATGGGCGTTGGCAAGAGCTTGTGCATGCGGTGCATTGGCGGGCGCTGGATACGCCTGCGCGATGCGCCGCCGGGGAGGCATCGGCTTGCGCCGCGCAGCCAGGCGAGCGGCACTGCACTCAGGAGATCTTGGTGCCCAACAGGAACGTCGGCCCATGGGGGATGCCGCGCTCAGGTGATCTTCGTCGTTGAGCACCTCCAGCTGCAGCGACGGATACCGTCTTGCATGCAGCGCCTGCACCAGGTTACTGGCGAAACAGGCGCCTGTTTTCGTCGGCATTTCCGCGCATCAATTCAAACGGCCGACATACGCCAGCACGGGAGCGGCCGCCATATCGTTGGGGTTGGTGCCGGGCAGGCCTTGCGGCACGTCCATGCCCTTGCTGCGGTAGAAGTCGGTCCAGTACTGCGAGATCTTTCCGGTCTGCAGGTTCTTGAAGTTCATCGGTTGCAGTGCGAAGACGTGCTGTGCGCGAAAGGCGCGTTCGATGAAGTCCGAGCAGTAGTAGCTGTTGTCGTCCTGCACGTAGGTCTGGTTGTAAGGCTTCCCCAGCATGCGCCGTGCCTGCGCGATGGCACCGGGGATCGCACTGCGCTGTGCTGCGTCCAGCCGGTACACATGGATCTGCCGATGCTTGGCGTTGGCGTCTTCGACAAATGCCTGCAGGGGCTGCTGTCGCGAGCCTTGTTCGTCTGCGTGCAGCAGCACCTGTTGCGTGCCGTCATGGGCGAGTAGCGCCACGTGATCGAAGCTGGGTGCGTCCTGTTTGGCGGTGGCATCGTCGATGGCGCCGCTCAGGCCGGTGCGGGCGGCGGTGACGAACAACAGGTCGCCGTCCTGGAGCTGGACGGCGATGGACGTTGCTGGCAGCAGCGCCAAGGCAACTACGGCGAGCAAAAGGAGGATGCGCATGGAAGGCTGGCAGGTGGTGCAGGGGGCCACCATTATCGCCAGGAACGACAGCGGGCGGCTGGTGCGCGATGCGCTCTGTAGAATGCGGTGGCCAGCGGGCGTCGCCGCCGCCATCGCGTCGCGGCAATCCCTGTCCGTCTGGAGTGTTGCATGCGTGCTTCTTCTGCGTTGTCGCCGATTGGCCGGCTGTTTGCCGCCGCCGCCTTTTTCGAAGGGCTGACCTGGGCCGGGCTGTTGCTCGGCATGTTGCTCAAGTACGGCACCCATACCACCGAGCTGGTGGTGTGGCTGTTCGGGCGCCTGCATGGCGCGGCCTTCCTGTTCTATGTGGCGGTCAGCGTGCTTGCCGCGTTGCGGCTGCGCTGGCCCTGGTGGGCGTGGGCGCTGAGCCTGTTGGCCGCGCTGCCGCCGCTGGTGACGGTGCCGCTGGAACTATGGTTCCGGCGCATCGGTTTGCTTGGCCCGCGGTCGCCGTCCGTGGGTTGAGGTGGTGCATGCGCATCGGCCACAGCAGGGTCGAGCGCATCACGCCAGCCAATCGCAGGCATGCCCCATCGCCGATTGCGATGATTGGGGCCATGGACGCGGCAGCGCTCGTTTGCCACCATGCGCCTCTCAAGGACAGATCGTAGGGGCGATATGCGTGACTGGATGATGGGCGTGCTGAGTGTGCTGGCGTGGGGAGTGGCGAGCCCGGGATACGCGCAGGGCGCGCCGGAGAGCGTGGATCTGGTGCCGTATCTCAAGAGCGATCAGTTCGAGCGGATCAAGATTTCGCTGTCCGGTGCGTACTTCGCACTGACCATGCCGCTGGAAGATCGCACCGTGCTGGGCATCGTGCGGCGCGAGGGCAAGGTAGCCACGGCCAAGGTCACCGGCGGCGTCAACAGCGTGGTGGACGATTTCTGGTGGGCCAGCGATGAGCGCATCGTGGTGTCGATGGCGCAGCGGCTGGGCTCGCGCGACGAGCCGGTGGCAATCGGCCAGCTGCATGCCATCGATGCCGACGGGAAGAATGCTCGTCTGCTGGCCAGCCCGTACGGCACCAACCCGGACATCAACGGCGCACAGTTGAAGATGGACCTGGACCCGGCCACCTACATGCTGGATACCTTGCCGGGCGACGCGCGCAACATCCTGGTGTCGGCGGTTCCGTTCGTGGGCGATCCCAACGTCCGCATCGACAAGCTGGACATCCAGAGCGGCCGGCGCACGACCGTGGCCACCTCGCCGGTACGCCGGGCAGGATTTGTGACCGATCAGCAAGGGCGTATCCGCTTTGCCAACGGCCTGGACATCAGCAATGTCAGCAAGCTGTATTACCGCGACAGCGACGATGCGCCGTGGCGGCTGATCAACGATGCGGCCAGCAGCAAACAGCGCCAGTTTCCGCTGGGGTTTTCCGCCGATGGCAGCCGTGCGTATCTGCAGGTGGAGCAGGCGGCCGGTACAGACGTGCTGGTAGCGTGGGACCCGGCAACCAGCAAGACGACACCGCTGTTGCACGACGATACCGTGGACCCATACCGCATCCTGCGCGATCTGGATGGCACCACGCCGATCGGTGCGTCGTACATGAGCGATCGCGTGCGCAATCGTTTCTTCGACGAGACGTCGCCTACCGCCAGGTTGTACCGCAGTCTGGAAAAGGCCTTCGACGGCAACGCGGTCTATATCACCTCGGCCACCAGCGACCGCCGCCTGGTGCTGGTGTATGTGTGGAGCGATCGCAACAACGGTGATTATTATCTGTTCGACACGGTCAGCAAGAAGGCCGACCGGGTATTCAGCCGCCGCGAATGGTTTGCGCCCGATGGCGTGCCGGCGACCAGGCAGGTGAGCTTCAAGGCGCGCGATGGCCTGTTGCTGCATGGCTATCTCACCCAGCCATTGCATGCGCAAGCCGGCACGCGGCGACCGTTGATCGTGATGCCGCATGGTGGTCCGTTCGGGATCTTCGACAAGTGGGAATTCGACGACGACACCCAGCTGCTGGCGGCAGCCGGTTACGCGGTGCTGCGCGTCAACTACCGTGGCTCGGCGAACTACGGCTACGCGTTCACCCAGGCCGGTGCCAAAGAGTGGGGCGGACGCATGCAGGACGATGTCACCGATGCCACCCGCTGGGCCATCGGCGAAGGCATTGCCGACGCATCGCGCATCTGCATCTATGGCGCCAGCTACGGCGGGTATGCGGCGCTGATGGGCGTGGCCAAGGAGCCGGCGCTGTATCGCTGCGCGGCCGGCTATGTGGGTGTCTACGATCTGGACATGATGGCGCGCGATACCGGGCGCTCCGCGCGCTGGGCCAGGAACTGGACGGTCGATTGGCTGGGCGCACGCGACACCCTGGCCGCGCGCTCGCCGGTGACGCTGGCACGGCAGATCAAGGTGCCGGTGTTTCTGGCGGCCGGCGGCAAGGACGAGCGCGCACCGATCGAACATACCAAGGCCATGGAGCGCGCGTTGAAGGGGGCCGGTGTGCCGGTGGAGTCGCTGTACTTCCCCAACGAGGGCCACGGCTTCTATACCGAGGCGCATCGGCGCGAGTATTACACGCACTTGCTGGCGTTCTTGAGCAAGCAGCTGGGGGGCGGGACTGCGAAGTAAGGGGTTGGCGTTCCATCAGGTGTTGCCTAATGGAATGTGTGATCGGAGCGTGCCTGCGGTGATGGTGCATGCAGCTTGATGCGTCAATCGCGGTGTGCGCGCGCCTGCAGCTCTTGCTATGCGGTGTTGCGGCGTTTGCGTGCGCGGGTAAGGCGTCGCGGCCGGGTCCGCTCCTACGGTTCTTGGGGGGTCTGGTGTTGCCCGGGACCGATGCTGCACGACGGCGCAGGCCAGCTGCATCGCCGCTTTCTCCGCACTCCCGGTTCAACTGATCGATAGCGCGGCACCGTCGATGGCCGACGATGCCGCTTGCAGCGTCGCTTACTTCTCCGGCATCGGCTTCATTTGATACTGCGCCGGTGGGGTGGCGCCGAGCAGGTGCTGCACGAAGTAGTCCCAGCGGCGGCGGGCGACGTAGGGAGTGAGCTCGCCGTAGCCGTGCTTGGCGTTGGGCAGCATCAGCATGTCGAAGTCCTTGTTGGCCTTGATCAGCGCATCGGCGACCAGCAAGGTCAGGTACGGCGGCACGTTGTCGTCCAGCGTGCCGTGCACCAGCATCAGCTTGCCTTTGAGCTTGCTGGCGTGGGTGGCGTTGGCCTGGTCGTCGTAGTTGGAGCTGCCATCCTTGTTGACGATGTGTTCGCCGTGATACTTCTCGGCCCAGTCGTCCTCGTAGCCGCGGTTGTCGTGGTTGCCGCTTTCCGACCAGGCCACCTTGAACAGCTCCGGGTAGCGCAGCATCGCGGCAGTGGACGCATTGCCGCCGCCCGAATGCCCCCAGATGCCGACGCGGCTGGTGTCGAACCACGGGTAGCGCTGGCCGAGTTCCTTCACCGCCGCCACCTGGTCGGGCAGGGTGTTGTCGCCCATGTTGGCGTACCAGGTGTCGTGGAAGGTTTTGGAGCGCCAAGGCGTGCCCATGCCGTCGATGGCGACCACGATGAAGCCCAGCTCCGCCAGCGATTGATTGTCGCCATGGCCGGCAAGGAAACTGCGGCTGCGGATCGAGCCGGTCTGCGGGCCGGGATAGACGTAATCGATGACCGGGTACTTGCGTGCCGGGTCGAAGTTGCTGGGCTTGAACATCAGCCCGTATAGCGTGGTCTTGCCGTCGCGCGCCTTGACCGTGATCGGCTCCGGCGGTACCCAGCCGGCGGCCTTGAGGCGGGAGATGTCGGCGGTGGCGATGGTGCTGAGCGTGCGCCCGTCGGCGGCATCGCGCAGCACGCTCACCGGCGGCGTGACCGAGGTGGAATAGGTATCGACGAAGCGGGCGCCATCGGGCGATAGCGCGATGCTGTGGTCGGCGACCTCGGGCGTGAGCAGCACCGGCTCGCCACCGTCCAGGCTCACCTTCCACAGCTGCTGGTAGTACGGGTCCACGCCCGGCGTGCGGCCGACGCCGACGAACCACGCCGTGCGCGTCACCGGGTCCACGCGCAGCAATTCGGTGACATTGCCTTCGCCGGTGGTGATGGCGCGCTTGGGTTTGCCGGTGGCCAGGTCGTAGAGATACAGCTGGCCCCAGTCGCTACGCTCGGAGAACCACACCGCCTCGTTGCTGCCGGGCAGGTAGGCCCAGTTGGCGGCGACCTGGCCGCTCTCGTAGTAGGTCTTGGCGGTTTCGTCGAAGGCGGTGCGGACCGCGCCGGTGCCGGCATCGGCGATACGCAGCCAGACCTGCTTGTGGAAGCGCGAGGTCGAGGCGAACGCCAGGGTCTTGCTGTCCGGCGCCCATTTCACGTCATCCCACAGACCCGGCGAGCAGCTGACGTCGTCGCACAGCGTGGAGCGGTGCTGGTCCGCTGGCATCTTCAGCCGCACCACGCTGGCACTGGGCACGTCGATGATCACGCGCTCGATCATGGTCACGTCCTTGTCGCCGGCCAGCGGGTATTTCCACGCCTGCAGTTCCGGATGCCCGAGCTTGGTGCTGACCAGGTACATGTCGCCGGTCTTGCGCTGGTCCTGCTGGAAGGTGGCGATCTTGCGCGAGTCCGGCGACCACGCAACGATGGCGTTGTCGCTGTGCTGCCAGCCGGCGTTGTCGGTGGCATAGCCGAAATTTTCCACGCCGTCGCGGGTGAGCTGGGTCTCCTGGCCGCTGGCAAGATCGCGCACCCACAGGTTCCAGTTGCGGATGAAGGCCTCGCTGCGCTTGTCCGGCGACAGCACGCCCGGTTCGGGCTTGTCCTGCGCATACAGCTTGCTGCAGCGCGCACGCGCGTCGCAGACCACGGCGGTATCGCGCACGTTGAGGCGGTAGCGGCCATCGGCGGTGACCTTGACCACCGGCGCGAAGGTGTCGGCCTTGAGCGGCTTGTCGCCGGTCTTCAGGAGCGTATTGAGCGAGGCGACCAGCGCGGACTGCTTGAAGATCGGTGCGGTCTTGCCGGTGGTGGTATCCAGCTGCAGCAGCCGGTTGCCCTTGGCATCGTGATCGACATAGACCATATGCGTGGCGTCCAGCCAGTCGATGCGGGTGGCGGCGTGGTCCACCAGCGGCTGCGCGGCGTAGTAGATCAGGCGCTCGGCACGCGCGTAATCGGCTTCGGTCACGCCCGCTGCCTGCGCGCTGGCCACGGCGGGCAGCAGGGCGGTCATCAGGGCGGGGAGCAGGTGGCGCAACGGCAACGGTGTAGGCATGTGGACCTCATCAAAAGGGTGCGCGCCGACAACGGCGGTGCAACCTCGCATGCTACGTGTGCGGGCAGGGCAAGCGACCCTGCCAAACGTCGTGCCTTGCTGCGGAACGAAGGTGTCAGGCGTGGTGCCGTCGTTGCCGCGCGGCCCGCGGCACCCGCGGCTACTTGCCCATGCAGCGCTTCCAGCGCTCGTTGACCCGCTGCGCAAACCAGGCAGTGGTCAGCGTGCGGGTGATCTTGGGGCTGTCCAGGGTGATGCCGGGCAGCACGGCACGCGGTAGCGGCTTGCCGGCACTGCGCTCGGCCAGTGCGAATACCTGGCGATACAGCTCGGTGTCTTCGAAATCGGCCGCGTTGCCGGCTTCCAGGGCGCGGCGCAGCTGCCGGTCGCTCATCGCCAGCTGGCTGCCCAGCGCACGTGCGGCGCGTTCGGTGCCGCCGGGTGCCTCCAGGCTGGCGCCGGGCGTGAGCAGGTCGCCGTCCAGCGCAAGCGCGATCCCGCTGGCCTTGCTCAGCGCGGCCTGGAAGGCGGCATTGCGACTGGCGTACCAACCTGCGTTGAAGTCGGCAAAGCGGTACAGCAGCGCGTCGTAGCTGGCGGGGTAGCCCAGCAGATGGGTGGTGCCGAACCACAACCCGCCGCGGCGGCTGAACACCTCGTGGCGGATCGAGCTGTCGGGCGGGTACGGGTAGCGCGCGGCATGTTGTTCGGCAAACGCGATGCTCACCTGCATCGGCCCGGCGGTGTGCACCGGATTGAGCCCGTCGAACAGCCGCGCGCCCAGCGGCACGCTGCCGGTGAAGTCTTCGAAGATGCGGCTCAGCTCCTGCTCGGTGCGCGCTGCGGCGATACGGGTGGCATAACTGCGGCCATCCGGCGAGGGGATGCGCAGGGCGGCATCGACCATGAAGCCCGGGATGTGGTGCGCGCTGGCGCGGCGGTCGATCTCCGCGCGCGAAATCCTGCCGAGATTGGGCACGACCGGGTTCGCCTGGTAGGTCGACTCCTGCTCGGTCACCGCCAGCACGGCACAGATGTGATCGGCGCTGGTGTCCAATGCCTGCGACGACAGCGCGACGTAGACATCGTTGGCCCAGCCCGTGCGGTCGGGCAGGCTGGCCGGCAGGCGCCGCGCGATATCGGCCTTGACTGCCTCCGGCGAGCGTTGCGGCGCGCGCGGTGCCTGGGTGGCACAGGCCGACAGCAGCGCGACGGCCATCAGGGTGAGCAGGCGGTGCAGGGGCAAGGTCACGGCTTCTCCAGACGATCAGGGGCGGCAGCTGCCGTGCCGAAGTTTACGTGGCTGCGCCGTGGCGTCCGTCATGGGCGGTCGGGCAAGGCAGGTTTGCGCCGCGCATATCCCGATCGCGGCGATACGGCGGTGGCGTGGTGCTGGCGCTCGAAGTGTCTGTGCGCTGGGTGCTGCGGCAAGCCCGCATCGATCGACAGCACGTGACCGGCCTCCGCTACACGCCACGCGGCGCCGCAGAGCGAGGCGACGCGAGCAAGCGTCGTCCACCGCCCGCCGATCCGCAAAGCCGCCGCGTCATGAGACGCGACGGCCTGCTGGCCCCGCATGCAGACAACCCGGCGCGGCCAACCGCTTCATCCACCCGATTCAAGACTTGCATATTCCGGCCGATAACGGGCTCGACCATGAAAGCTTGTCACGGCCTCGGCCGCTTCCACAGGTCATCCTTGCAGCCGTATGCCATCGAGCACGCGCATTGCCGTGCAGCTCGCGCGATTCCACCGCTGTCCGACCACGGGAGTGCCTTCAGATGCCGCAGCAAACAGCCAGCCCCGGCCAGGTCAGGTGCAGTGCGGTGGCAAGCGTGTGCATGCGGTGTGGCCCCCCCTCGCAGTGAGGGGGCGCTGAGCATGCCTGCGATCGCCTGGCGCCGCCTGCTCGCTGCCTGCCTGTTGCTGTTGGTGAGCGCTACGGCCTGGGCGCAGCCGCAGCCCTGGAAGACCATCGAATCGGCCACGCTCGACGACCCGATGCAGGCGTTGCGGATCGCCCAGCGTGCGTTGCAGCAGGCCCGCGCCGATGGCGACCGCGATGCGCAGTTCTGGGCGCTGCTGGCGCAGGCGCGCGTGCTGATCTCGCTGGAAGACAGCGATGCGCGCCAGGCCGCGCTCACCCAGGCCCACGGCCTGCTGGACCAGTTGCATGGCAATGCGGCGCAGGCGCGGCTATGGCTGGACATCGTGCAGGCGCTCAGCGACGTGCGCGAAAACCCCAACCGCAGCATGGTGGCGCGGCTGAACGGCTTGCGTCAGCAGGCGCGCGCGCTGGGGCGCAGCGATCTGTTGTGCGAGATCGAAGCGGTCGACATGTGGAGCATGCTGGCCTCCGGGAGCAGCGACGAGGCATGGAGTGCGGCGCAGGCCAGTTACCAATGCGCCGCGCGCGAACACTTGCTTGGCCTGGAGCTGGATGGCCTGACCCAGCTGGGGTCGCTGGCCAGCCGCGTCGCAGGCCGGGTGGTCGACGACAACGACGCCCAGGATTATCTGCAACGTGCCCTGGCGCGCCTGCACGACCAGCCGGCACGCTTTCAGCGCAGCTTGATCGAATACGAATACGGCAGCGCGCTGGCACTGCAGCAACCGTCCGCCGCCTTGCTGCACTTCCGGCGCGCGCTGGCGCTCAGCCGCGAGCTGGGGGATCAGGCCGGCGTGGCCGCAGCGCTGACCAGCACCAGCGAAGCCTTGATCAAGACCGGCGATGCAGCGGCGGCGCTGGCCATGGCGCGCGAGGCGCTGCCGTTGATGCAGGCGCAGGGAAATATCGGCCGGGTCGCCGCCTGCCACGCGATCCTGTTGCAGGCCTTGACCGCACTGAAATCGCCCAGTCTCGGCAGCGCGATCGTCGCGGCCGAGGCGGCCGACGACCCGAACCTGAGCTTGAGTGGACGTGCGGAGCTGGTCGATGCCATCGCCCAGGCGCTGGCGGTGGAAGGGCGCCATGCCGAGGCCTACCAGCAGCTGCAGCGCGCCAACGCGCTGCGCGCGCAGAACCTGGACCGCCAGCGCGATACAGTGATGCTGCGGCTGCAGGCGCGCTATGAAGATGCCCGGCGCGAAGCGGAAAACGCCGAGTTGCGCCGTCGCAGCGAAACCGCGCAGCTGGCGCTGGAGGCACGCGAAGCCGGCCAGCGCGCCTTGTGGATCGCGCTCTGTGCCGCCTGCCTGCTGCTGGTGGGCGCGCTGATCGTGCTGGCATTTGTCGCACGCCATCGCCGGCAACTCTCGCGGCTGGCCATGCGCGACGAACTCACCGGCCTGCCCAACCGCCGCGCCATTCGCGCCGAGGCGCAGCAACAGATCGACCATGCCTTGCGCACCCACACGCCCTGCATGCTGGCCTTGATCGACCTGGATCACTTCAAGCTGATCAACGATGTGCACGGCCATGCCAGTGGCGATGCGGTGCTCAAGGCGCTGGCCAGCGCCTCGCAGCTGGCGTTGCGCGGCCACGACCGCCTGGGCCGACTGGGCGGCGAAGAATTCCTGCTGGTGCTGCCGGGCTGCGGTGTGGACGAAATTCCAGCGGTGTTTGCCCGGTTGCGCAATGCGGTGGCGGCGATCGAGATTCCCGGCTTGCCCGCACAGCGGCCGGTGCGCTTTTGCATGGGCGCGGTGAGCGTGACCCCGGCGGCAGGACTGGACGTGCTGTTGAGCCAGGCCGATCTGGCCCTGTACGCCGCCAAGACTGCAGGGCGCGATCAATGGGCGGTGTGCTGAGCCGCTGGCATGCGACGGGCAGTCTGTGAGCGGCGCTGCAGGCGCGATGCGCTCGGTGAGTGGTGCACGCGGCCGGCGTTCGTGCCGGACCCGCGCATCACCCCACGGACCGGGACCGGCCCGTTGCTAACTCGGTCGCCCGGACAGGTCGGCATGGCCTGAGCGGGCGAGCGATGGCCGCAGATGTTACTGGCGGGCTTGCTGCAGCGGAATCTTGTGCTCGGCGGAATATGCGCGCTGTGCGGTATTCAAGGCTTCCATGTCGGTATTGAGCTGGTTGGAGACCGATTCCAGATCCTTGGCCAAGGGCTCCAGCTCGGCATTGGTGTAGCCATCGGGCAGGGAGGCGACGCGTTCCAGCGCGGCCATCATCGTATCGGCGCTCTTGAGGTAGGCCGACAGTTTGGTGTCCAGGTCCTTGGCGTTGTCCGGCACGCCCGAGGCCACCGCGGTATTGGCCTGCGTATTGGCCGCCAATGCCTTGCGTTGGCTGCCCAGCGCCGTCTTGTACCCACCCAGCGGTTTGTGCGCGACGGCATCGGCGATCAGGCTCTGCCCGCGCTCGCCCGACACCCACGGGTCGATGATGGTCACCGCGCCATTCCAGACCGACACGTTGTGCAGCAGGTAATCGCTGGAAGACAGCTTGGATGCGCCGGACGTGACGCCGCCCCCGCACGCAGAGAGCAACAGGCTGAGGGAGACCAGCAACAGGGTGGTGAACGTCTTCAAAGTGAGATCCTTGATACAACGCGGTTGCCATCGAGTGGCGAACCCGCAGGAACTCAAGGAAGCGTCCGGACATCGGTATCGCGTTGTGCAGGCCATCTTCCTTGAGACGAATGCAGCGTGAAGCCTTCCATGCACGCAGTTGCGTACGCTGCGCCGGCAGTATAGCCGCACGTCTTGTCCATGCGTTGCAACACCAGCTCAGTGGCGGTGCGATCGCCTTCAATCCGCGCAGACAACCCTCAACGCCTGTGTCGCGCGCGATCGCTCACGTACACTGCGCGCCCCGCAGCTGCCTGGACACCCGGGTGAAAAAGCCCCGCACTGTCTCTCCGCCGGCGCGCACGCGTGGGCACCGTGCCCTCCAGACATGGTTGGTGCGCGCGGTGGTACTGGTGGTGACAATCGCATGTTGTGGACGGCTATGGCTGCTGCTGGAGGCGATCGCCCGACAGCGCTATGTCAGCGTCATCCGCGGCCGCCCGGCCAGGATCTTCCATGCCGACAGCGACCCGCAGCGGTTCTGGATTTCCATCGGCTGGGATGCCGCACTGACCTGCACGCTGTTGGCCCTCATCGTCTGGTTCGCTTACGCCGAGTGGAGCGCGTGTCGCCGCAGGCGCCGGTGAGCGCTGTGGTCGTCCGGAAAATAGTCGCCTGCGCTTGATGTGGTGCGTTCGTCCATGCCTGCAGGCAGGCATGTGTTGAGCGGACGCTGTTCACCGATGCAGCACGCGAACGCGGCAGCCGCGCTGCCGCACCGTACGCGTGCATGCCGTCGTCGTTATGGCGTGCGTTGCTTGCGCGCAGGCTTTTGCAGGTTGCGTTTGGGCCAGGTGTCGTAGCTATAGACGAACTGTTTCTGGTCGGCGCCGGCGGTGGGATCGCACTGCCAGGAGCTGGCAACGGTGCCGGGCTCCAGCACCCCGTCGACCTCGCGCACCGACTGCGATTCGAACGCGCAGATCGGCCCATAGCGGGCGACGTCCCAATCTGCGCGCGCGGTGGGATGCGCATGCTGCACCAACACGATGTCGCTGCCATTGAAGTGATGTACCTGCGCGCCGTGCTCGCGGTCGATGCTGAAGTAGCAGGGGGCATGCACACCCAGTGGCAGCACCTCGTTGTCGCGCAAGACCGCGCATTTGCCATCGCGTTCGCCCAGCCGGATCAGGCGCCCGGCCAGCGTTGCGGTGGTTACCGGATACCGCGCGGTGACTTCCGACATCGGCTGTGCCGGCGCGGTCTGCGCGCGTGCCGGGGCGCACAGCGCCATCAACGACGCAGCTAAAGAAAAGGTGGCCAGATGCGTGCGCATGCAACGTCCGTGTCGAGGGCGGTGCAGTATCGCAGATCGGCCCGGCGGCATGGCCGGGCCAGAAAACTAGCGCCGCACAGGCAGCGTGGCGAGCACGCCATCCAGCGCGAGCTGGGCGGTAAAGCCGGCCTTGGTCAGGCGCTTGGCCACTTCATTGGGCACATCGCGGCCGCTGGTGAGTCTGTTGGGCGCGCCGGTGTAATGAAACAGCCGCCCGCCGCGGCGCAGGACGCGCGCCAGTTGGTCGTAGAACACCTGCGAATACAGCTCGCCGGCGATACCGAAACGTGGCGGGTCATGCAGGATGGCGTCGACCGAATCGTCCGCCAGCGTGGCGATCTGCTGCGATACGTCGGCATGGGTGAGGTGCAGGCGCCCGCCGGCATCGGCCGCCTCCGGATTCGGCGACCACGGGTTGAGGGTGCGCAGCCACAGCACGTCCGCGTTCTTTTCGAAGGAGAGCAACTGCGCCACGCCGTCTTCCAGCGCGCAGGCCGCGAAATACCCCAGGCCGCCGCAGGTGTCCAGCACGATCTTGCCGCGTGGGTTCACCAGCGCCACCTTGCGGCGCGCATCTTCGAACGGCGATATCTGTGCAGACGGCAGCATCTTGATGCCATCGATCTCGAAGGTGGGCGCGCCCCATTCGGTCGGTACCAGTTTGATCAGTGCACTGCCGAAGCGCGAGATCGGCGCAAAATCGTCGCCACCCCAGAAATACACCGTGCGGTCCTTGAGCTTGCCCGGATAGGGAAAGCCCATGCCCCGCCACTGCCATGTCTGTGCATCGAGCTGCACGGTATCGCTGCCGCGGCCCAGATCCAGCGACCCGGTCCAGGAGGCAAGGCCGGCGCTGCGTGCGGCCAGCAGCGCCTGGGCATCGGGAAGGGTGAGCAACGGTCCGGAGTAGTGGGTCACGTGGTCGCAGGGGAAGAGCTTGGCGGCATCGTAACCGACGAGGCGACGAGTTAAAAACGTGGTGATGCATGCGCGATACATTGCAGCGTTTGCTGGCTCTGGCGGGGAACGGCGCGACTTGCACGCGGTGCCTGCCCAGGGATGATGGGCCTGGCCTGCGACGACGGGGATGACGCGCCAGGCCCCCACGACTGCCGGCCCTTGCGCGAGCTCCGCCCAGGTTCGCTCACGTACGGTCTTGCGCGAGCGCCCCTGCACGCCTGGCGACGGTCCACGGCCAGGCGCTCAGGGCAGGCGTCTTCGCACGATCTGGCATGGGCGCCTTGGGACGAAATAGCGGGATCATCCGGCCAGCAGGCCGCACGCACACTGCATAATGGCTGCGTTCCCCGCGCTCCTTCCGCGTGGGGCGTCATCGAAGGCACGAGGCGCGTGATGCTCAAAGGTGTGCTGCTCGGTTTTGCGTGTTATGCGGCCTATTCGATCAGCGATGCCTTCGTCAAGCTGCTCGAAGGGACGCTGCCCGTGTACGAGGTGCTGTTTCTCGGTGCCTTGCTGATGCTGTTGGCGGTGCCGTTCCTGAAGAAGCCCGACGACCAGCTGCGCGAACTGGTCGTGGCTAAGCAGCCGGCATTGTGGCTGCTGCGCGCGCTCACCGGCGCCATCGGTAATCTCACCTCGGTGATTGCCTTCACCACCTTGCCGATGGCCGAAGCGTTTGCGCTGATCTTCCTGATGCCGATCTTCGTCACCGTGCTGTCGGTGGTGTTTCTGAAAGAGGAAGTGCGCTGGCGGCGCTGGACGGCGGTGATCGTCGGCTTTATCGGTGTGCTGATCGTACTGCGCCCCGGGTTTCGGCATCTCACCCATGGCCATGTGGCGGCGATCGTGTGCGGCCTGGTCGGTGCGATCTCGGTGATCGCCCTGCGCATGGCCGGGCATAGCGAAAAACGGTTGACGCTGTACGGGGCCGGCGTGATCGGGCCGTTGGTGATGGGCGGCATCCTGATGCTGCCGAGCTTCGTCTGGCCGTCGCTTTACCAATGGGGCCTGCTGGCCGGTTACGGCCTGCTTGCGGGGCTGGCGGCCATTTGCATGATGTACGCCACGCGGCTGGCGCCGGTCAGCGTGGTGGCGCCCACGCAATACAGCCAGATGCTATGGGCGATCGCGTTCGGCTACCTGCTGTTCCACGACCATCTGGACTGGCCGATGGGCGTGGGCATCGCGCTGATCCTGGGCGCCGGCCTGTTTACCTTGATCCGCGAAGAACAGGTATCGCGCTGGTGGCGGCGAACCAAGATCGTTTAGGCAGGCGCTGTGCGCCTCGGGATTTGGGATCTGGGATTCGCAAGAACAAGAGCAAGCGCTTCAGCGCGTCGCGACATGAGCGCAGCAGCGCTGTTGCGACTCCCGAATCCCGAATCCCGAATCAAGGCCTGCGCCAGGCCTCGACAATACGAACATACTCGCCGCTGGCCTTGCTCAGGTGCAGCCACTGGTCCACATAGGCTTTCCATGCGGTGTCATCGCGTGGCAGCAGGAAGGCTTTCTCGCTGTATTGCAGCGGCTGCTCGGGTGCGATGGCACATAGGCCAGGCAGGCGAGCCTGTTGGTACACAGCTTCGGATGCGTCGGTGATCATGACATCGGCGCGTCGCTCCAGCAGCTCCTCAAAGATGGTGGTGTTGTCGGCAAACAGCCGCAGCTGCGCGCGCGGCAATTCGCGCCGTGCGAAGGCTTCGTTGGTGCCGCCCGGCGGTTCTATCACGCGCACTTCGGGGCGATTGAGCTGGGCAACGCTGCGATAGCGTGCCTGGTCGGCGCAGCGCACCAGCGGGATCTTGCCGTCCACATCCAGCACCGCGCTGAAGCTGGCCTGGCGCTGCCGTTGCAAGGTCACCGAAATACCGCCAACGGCAATCTCGCACCGGTCGGCCAGCAGGTCGGGCAGCAGCTGCGGCCAGCTGGTGCGCACAAAACTGGTCCGCACGCCGAGACTATCGGCCAGCGATTGCGCCAGCGCGATATCGCTGCCTTCAAAGCTGCCGTCGGCGCGCAACAACGTATAGGGGCGATAGTCGCCGGTGGTGCATACACGCAAGACGCCGGCGTGCAGCACCGCATCCAGCCGAGACACCGGCGTGGCAGCGTGCGCGGTACCACAGGTCAGCAGAAGTGCGAGCAGGATGCGACAGCGCATGGCATGGTCTCGGGGATGAGGACGCATGATAGCGATGGTCGGGCGGGCGGCGCTGGACCGTTGCGATGTCGCCGGTGGCAGGCGGTGCCCCCGTGCCGGTGCGCTGCGTGCTGTCGGTCACAGCGGTGTTGACATGAACGATAGGCGACGCGGTGCTCCGTGTGCCACGCGTGGCCGCCGCGCCTCGTCGCGGAGCGACGTCAACATGGCGTTACGGCTCCCGCCGCCCGGCTCACAACCCGGTAGCGCCTTCCGGCCTAGCGTCGCCGCATCACCCGAACGCACGGACTCAGTCATGCACCTTACCTCTCGCATTGCACGCCCCATGAGCAGCTTTGCTGCTGCCATGTCGGTCCATGGCACCCCGGATCCGGATACGAACGGCGACGAGATCCCCGTCGAGGAGGTGCCGCAACAAGGCGGCCTGCGCGAGGAGGTGGGCAATCTCGACGAGGAAGACGATCAGGCCTTGCCGGGGCGTGTCGGCGGTGGTCTTGCCGGCGGGTGAGGGCGTAATGGCAAGTTGCGCAGTCGTGCTGTTTGCATGAGGCGAGCGAGCTGTGTCTTGTCTGGAGACGAATGCCGTACAGCGACGCTGTTTGCAACGTTGCTGGCTCAAGGCGCATTGCCTGAAAGACGACGTCGTGAAGAGATGAATGCCTCCGGCCGACGATGCACATGCCGAGGCTCTGCGCCTTTCTCTTACTCACAACCCCACTCGGCGTTCGGGCCTGCGCCAGCGGCGCGGGCACTTCAGGGCTTGCCGGTCGAATGACGCAAGCAACGCCCTCGCCTCGACAGGAGAGGGGCGTTGATCGTTTCGCCTAGCGTAGACCGCGTTGAGTTCCTCGCTTGCGCGTGACCGATGTGCCAGCGACGCATTACGCCACTGCGAATCCCGAATCCAAAATCCCGAATCACGGAAACTGCACACTGCCAGGCTGGAAATACGCAGGGTGGCTGCCGTCTTCGTAGAGTGCCGGAATCGTGTCCAGGATCGCCTTGCCGCGGATATCGGTGATGCGGATGGACAGCGGTTGGTTGCCCAGTTGTTCGCCGAGGAAATGGTTGTAATCCATCTTCTGCAGGCTCTTCCAGGTGGTGCCTTGCTTTACTTCGAACTTGACCACCGGGTAGGCATGGTTGCGTACCTGGATCGCGGCCCACCAGCGTGAGCTGCCCTCCTTGATGCGGTACTGCACATTGCCGGTGACCGGTGCGCGCACAACCTTCCAGCTGATCGGGATGCGCCCGTCCACCATGTTGCCGATCGCCGCGAACGCGTTATGCGACAGGTCCAGACCACCGGACGCGCCTTCCGGATACAGGTCGGTGACATACACGGTGGTCTTGCCTTTGGGGCCGGTCACTTCCAGATAGGCGCCAGCCATCGCGGCCTTGACCCCGCCGAAGTTCAGCTGCGTTGGGTTGAGTGCGGTGATGAACGCGGTGCTCGGGATCGGATCCAGCAGCAGCGCACCGCCGGAATATCCGGAGCCGGTATACGTCGCGATGCCGGTGAAGGTGCTGTCCCAGGTCGTGGCCTTGCTGACGTCCTTTGCACCAGCACTTTTTGCAGATGGGGCGATAAAGGCTGGCGGCGCGATGCCCCAGGCCTGGTGCAGCACCTGCAACTTGTCAGCGCGCGGGCTGCCGTCTGGCGCCAGCAGGCCGCCGTTGTTGGCATTGCCCACCTCCCAGCTGCCGAGAACCGCGCTGCGCAATCCGGTGTTGGCAAGATAGGCGCTCAGTGCGGTTTGCCATGCCGGGTCGCGCGGATCGCCATCGCCCAGACCGCCGCCAATGCTGACCGGGACCACGGCGTGGTCGCGCGCAAATTGTCCGAAGTCGCGTTGCCAGGTGGCAGGCAACCGCTGCGCAAAGTCCGGCGCTGCAAACGCGTCGACCGTGTCGCGATCCGGGCCGGCCAGCTTCGGCATCAACACCAGATGTCGCGCTGCGATACGTAGCGGCACGCAGGCCAGCGGCTGCAGATTGCTGCCAGCGGCCTTGCGTGCAGGGTCGCTGCACACCACGTTGCTCCCTACGCCTTCCACGCCCACCACCCAGCGTGGTGCCTGGGCAAGCACGCTGGCGGCCGCGCGCGATGCGATGCGATTCCAGTCCGCCTCCGCGGCATTTCCTGCCCAACTGGCATTGCGATATCCGCTGCTGCCAAGATCGATGCCGATGACACCGGTGGTGTCGCGGTAGCGATGTGCAAGGCCGGTCAGACCGCGCATCCATGTCTGCTGCTGCGTGCCCAGTTGCGGTGCACTGTCATCGCAGCGGCCATCGGCAAATGCGAATATCACCTGCAGCCCGCGTCCGGTGGCGGCACGCACCACCGCATCGAGCAACTGCGATGCATCCAGCCCACGCAATGCCGGGTCGCCGGCAACCTCTGCCGCCGCCACTGGTCTGGCCTGCAGCGCCGCTGCGCACACCGGCACACGCACGGTATTGATATCGGCAGCCTGCATCTGATCCAGAACCTGCGTCAGCGTGCTGTCGCGCAAACCGGCAGCGGCCAGCGCAGTGCGATCAAAGCCGGGCCAGGTTACCCCGCGGATTTGCAGCGCCTGGCCGTGCGCATCGACGAGTCGGCCCTGCGGATCGACTTGCACCGCCGGTGCGTTCACGGGGGCGAGCAACGCGAGGGCGAGCAATAGATGGGTGCGCGATTGCATGGAAGTCTCCTGGGTGGCGGCTACGCAGCAGACCAGCTATTGCCGCATGCGGTCCGTGCGCGCAGTCAAGGAAGCGGGCGGGAGTGTGCGCAGCACCGTAAGCAGACTGCCGCACTGGAATGGGGATCGCTGTTTGTGCGAGATGCCGCACGAATGTCATATGGCTCGGCATAGTCGTCCCGGATGGCGAGTGTGCCGCTGGCTGCTGGTCGGTGCATGACAACCACACGCTGCACTGTGTGGATGACAGTCCGTGGACAGATGGACTGGCAGCGCATTGCAGCCGCGGCGCACTTCAATGCAATGGACGCCATGCATGCTTGGATCGCAGCGTGCCGCCGACAAGTGCCACGCAGCAGACCTGACCTACCGATGCACTCGCAGATGGCCAGCGGCCGGTGGCTGCGTGACGGCGACGATCAACGCACCATGTTGGGGCGGGTACTCCCCTGCTGTGGCGACTTCGGTCGTGCGAACGGCAGCTGCATCAAACGCTGGTGCCGGCGGGCGCGATCTCGTATTTTTGACGACTTGTTCACTTGCCGGTGCCGTGCCAATGTCCGATCCGTCCGCACCCGATCAGTTGCAACGCAGCTTGTCCAATCGCCACCTGCAGTTGATCGCGATCGGTGGGGCGATCGGTACCGGCTTGTTCATGGGCTCGGGCAAGACGATCAGTCTGGCCGGGCCGTCGATCCTGTTCGTCTACCTGATCATCGGCGCGATGCTGTTCTTCGTGATGCGCGCGATGGGCGAGCTGCTGCTGTCTAACCTGGACTACAAGTCGTTCATCGATTTCTCCACCGACCTGCTCGGGCCGTGGGCCGGGTTCTTCTGCGGATGGACGTACTGGTTCTGCTGGATCATCACTGCCATCGCCGATGTGATCGCCATTGCCGCGTATGCGCAATTCTGGTTTCCGGGCCTGGCACCGTGGATTCCGGCGATTCTGTGCGTGCTGTTGCTGCTGGCATTGAATCTGGTGACGGTGAAACTGTTCGGCGAGATGGAGTTCTGGTTTGCGCTGATCAAGATCATCGCCATCTGCGCGTTGATCGTCACCGGCGCCGGACTGGTGGCCTGGGGTTTCCGCTCGCCGTCGGGCAATGTGGCCTCACTGAGCAATCTGTGGAACGACGGCGGCATGTTCCCGATGGGCATCGGCGGCTTTTTTGCCGGTTTCCAGATCGCGGTGTTCGCCTTCGTCGGTATCGAGCTGGTGGGCACCACCGCCGCAGAAACCGCCGACCCGCGCCGCAATCTGCCCAAGGCGATCAACTCGATTCCGGTCCGCATTTTGATCTTCTACGTGCTGGCGCTGGTGGCGATCATGGCGGTCACGCCGTGGCGGCAGGTGGTGGCCGACAAGAGCCCGTTCGTGGAGTTGTTCGTGCTGGCCGGCGTGCCGGCGGCAGCGAGCCTGATCAACTTCGTGGTGTTGACCTCGGCCACCTCGTCGGCAAACAGTGGCATCTTTTCCACCAGCCGCATGCTCTATGGTCTTGCCGAAGAACGACATGCGCCAAAGGGGTTCGCAACACTCTCGCGCGCTGCGGTACCGGCACGCGGCCTGCTCTTTTCCTGCGTGTGCCTGCTGCTGGGCGCGATGCTGGTGTACCTGATTCCCAACCTGGTCACTGCGTTCACGCTGGTCACGACGTTGTCGGCGGTGCTCTTCATGTTCGTGTGGTCGCTGATCCTGTGCGCCTACATCGCGTACCGGCGCAAGCGACCGGAGCAGCATGCCGCTTCGGCATTCAAGATGCCTGGCGGCGTACTGATGTGCTACGTGTGCCTGGCGTTCTTCGCCTTCGTTCTGGTGCTGCTGACCCTGCAGGCGGACACGCGCCAGGCCTTGCTGGCCAGCCCGGTGTGGTTCCTGATCCTGGCGATCGGCTATGCGGTGAAGCAGCGGCAGATCCGTGCCTGAGCGGTCGGCGTGGCAGGGCCGGCACGGCGTGACCCGCCGGCATGACCGGCGCGGTACTGCACTGCCCGTCCGTATATCGCCATGTGCGCCGCCGCTTTAGTTGGGCTTGCTCGACGAGTGCTGCAACGCAGGCTCCGCATGGGCGGACGATGCGTTTGCGGCTGCACATCGCCGCGATGAAGGCCACTGTCAGCTGAGCGTGCTGGTGCATTGGCGTTGACGCCGATGAGGCGGGGCCGGATGCTCGCGGCCATCCACCGCCACGGCCTGCCGCATGATCACGATCCACCCGATTGCCGGAACCCATCACGCACATGGGTACTGGGTCGACCTGTGCCAGCCGACCCCGCAGGAGTTGGACGACACCGCCAAGCGGGTGGGGTTTGCGCTGCCCGATCGTGCCGCCATCGGCGAGATCGAATTCAGTAGCCGGGTGCGCCGCCAGGGCGATGTGCTGTTCCTCAACGTGCCGCGCTTTCAGGACGACGATGGTCCGACCGCGCCGCTGGGCTTTGCGCTATCGCCGAGCATGCTGGTGACCCAGCGCGAGCAGCGCATCGGCTCGTTCGACGCCTTGGTCGCGCGGCTGGAGCACGAGCCCTGCCACAGTTCCGACGACTTGCTGCTGCGCATGTTCGATCAATTGGTCGGGCGCCTGGCAGACCGGCTGGAGGCGCTCGAAGCCCAGGTCACCGAAACCACCCAGCAGGTGTTCGACAAGCCGCACAAAACCCGTGACCTGGAGCGCATGCTGCACCAGGTCGGCGGCATGGGCCGCCAGCTGGGCGGGCTGCACAATGCAGGGCAGGGCATGCTGCGCCTGATCACCTATCTGGATGGCGCTGCCCCGGACTGGTTCGCCGCCGATGCGGCCAAGCGTATCGGAATGCTGCACAAGGACCTGACCACCCTGAGCGAATTCCAGCAGCACATGGACGACCGCATCGAGTTCCTGCTCGACAGCGTGCTGGGGATGATCAACATGGACCAGAACAACGTGATGAAGGTGATGGCGGTGGCCTCGGTGGTCGGCATCCCGCCCACCGTGCTGGTCGGCATCTGGGGTATGAACTTCGCCTACATGCCCGAACTGAAGGGGCACGACAACTATTTCTGGGCGCTGGGCGTCATCGCGCTGAGCGTGGTGATTCCGCTGGCATGGTTCCGCAAGCGCGGCTGGGTGTGATCCATGAGAACCGTAGGGGCGCACCCGGGCGCGATATGGCGTTACCGGTAAGGTCCTCGCGCCCAAGGGCGCTCCTACAACGTGCCGCCAGCGCAATCATCTGATGCGCACGATGTCGCGACCACGCACTGCCAAGCCAGTGCAACTCGGAAGCTGTGCAGCCCGCGGCAGAACGCAGGAAACCGTAGGAGCGCACCTGGGCGCGATGTAGCATTACCGGTAAGGCCCTCGCGCCCGGGGGCGCTCCTACAACGTGCCGCCAGCGCAAGCATCTGATGCACACGATGTCGCGACCACGCACTGCCAAGCCAGTGCAGCTCGGTGGCTGCGCAGCACGCGCCAGACGACCGGAACCCGTAGGAGCGCACCCGGGCGCGACGTGGCATTACCGGTAAGTCCCTCGCGCCCAAGGGCGCTCCTACGACTTGCCGTGCGCAAGCATCTGTTGCGCACGATGTCGCGACTACGCACTGCCAAGCCAGTGCAGCTCGGTATTTGCGCAGCCCGCGACAGAACGCAGGAAACCGTAGGAGCGCACCCGGGCGCGATGTGGCGTTATCGGTAAAGCCACATCGCGCCCGGGGGCGCTCCTACAGGGTGGGCCGGGATGTGCCGCTGTCACTGCGCACCGCGTCGTGACTGGAAAACTGCCTAGCTGCGTAGCGTGTGATGCGCATTGTCTCTTGCTGCCGGGTGGCCTGAATCAGCCCTTGGCCTGGAAACTGGCTTCTTCGTACGGCTGCACCACCACCCAGCCTTCGCCGGCGAAGCGCATCTGCAGGCTTTCGCCCGAGCCGCGGCCAAACAGCGTGCCGATCGACACGTCGGTCACCAGCTCCGGGGTCAGCGTGCCCGACCAGGCCACGGTGGCGTTGGGGTCGGTGAACACCGGGCCGCTGGCGGCGGTGACCGGCAGGGTCAGCGGCTCATAGTGCGAGGTGATCGCCACGATGCCGTGGCCGCTCAGGCGCACGTTGAACAGGCCGCCGGACAGCATGCCTGCCACTTTGCGCATCATCGTGATCTTGTGTTCGACACCGGACTCGAACGCCAGCACATCGTTGCCGTTGACGAAGATCGCCTCGCCATTCAAACGCAGCAGCGTTACCAGCTTGCCGAGGTCGGCCAGATACACACGGCCCTGGCCTTCGGCCTTCATCAGCTGCATGCCTTCGCCGCTGACGGCCTTCTTCAGCAGGTTGCCCAGGCCCTGTTCCAGCAGACCCTCGCGGGTGAACTTGACGTTGCCGGTGCGCGCGACCATGGCGCCGGCCTTGGACCACACCATGCCGTCCAGGCGCACTTCCAGCAGATGCGGGTTTTCCAGTTCGAACGGATCCGGGCTGAGGTCCTTTTCCTTGGAGTGGGCAAGAAATTCGTTGAGCGATCGTACGGCCATGCGTTCCATCCTGGAGTGAAAGAATGCGCATGATACGCGGCCTGGATGTCGGCAGCCCTCGCCTGCGCACGCAGGAGCTTGCGCTTGCCGCAGCTCGATGCGGCGTTGCACGCGGCGTCTCAATGCCACACCCAACCTCGCACGTTGCCGAACGCGTTTAAAGTGCGGTTCCTCTGAACAGACGCGATTTGCATGGCAATACGACCCAAGCTGTGGATCTGTGCGGTGCTGGTGGCCACCGCAACCGCATTGCTGGCGACATGGTGGTGGGTGCCGGCGCCAAGGGCCTTGCCGCAGGCGCAGGGTCCGGCTGCGACGCCATTGGGATGGCGGGCGCAGTTGCAGTGGGTGGCCGGCAACGGTGTGCGTGGCGCGCAGGATGGCCGCGCGACCGAGGCGCAGTTTGCCGACCCCTACGGCCTGGCGATCGACGCGGATGGCGCGCTGTACATCGCCGACGGCGGCGACAACAACCGCATCCGCGCCATGCTTCCCGACGGCAGCGTGCAGACGCTCGCGGGCGGGCGCGAAGGTTTTGCCGATGGCACGGGCGCGGCCGCGGCGTTCAATACGCCATCGGGGATCGCCTTCGACACGGCCGGCAATCTGTATATCGCCGACACCGGCAATCATGCGATCCGCAAGCGCACACCACAAGGCGTAGTGACCACGCTGGCCGGCGACGGCCGTGCCGGGTTTCGCGATGGTGCCCCGGCGCAGGCACGCTTCAATGGGCCGATGGGCGTGGCGGTGGATGCGCAGGGGCGCGTGTATGTCGCCGACACCTACAACGATCGCATCCGCGTGATCGCGCCCGATGGACAGGTCCGCACGCTGGCCGGCGGCGCCTTGCCCGGCATGGCCAATGGCGTCGGCGATCAGGCGCGCCTGGATACGCCGACCGACCTTGAGGTGGATGCGCACGGTGTGGTGTGGGTGGCCGACATGCGTAACGACGCGATCCGCCGTGTCGCCCCCGATGGCAGCGTCAGCACCTTGGTCGGTGGCGATCCTGCCGACCTCAGTCCGCTGCTGTATCGGCCGATGGCGCTGGCCATCACGCATGACGGCGTGCTGTACGTGGGCGATGCAAGCGGGCGCGTGCTGCAGGTGACGCGTGCCGGGCATGTGGTGACGATGAGCGGCGAGGACGTGATGCAACGCCTGTCGCGCCCGGCGGGGATGGCGGTGGATGCGCAGGGCGTGGTGTACGTCAGCGACGCGGGCAGCGCGCGCGTGCATCGGTTGGTGCCGGCAACTGCGGCCAACGCGGATGCCGCGCCCGTGGTCGGGCCGGCCGATGCGCAGCCCTTACCCGTCACCCAGGGCCGCTGGCCGTTACAGCCGCAGACCGGCTGGCATGAAGTGGTGGGCACGCTCGGCGAGGTGCGCGGCAACTACCAGGGAGTCAGTCGCGATCATCTGCATGCGGGCCTGGATATCCGCGGCGACGTCGGCCAGACGGTCGTTGCGGTTGCCGATGCCAAGGTGTCCAGTCCCAACGCCAGTTGGGGGCTGGGGCAATTGAGCGAAGGTCTGGCACTGGACACGATCGGCTACATCCATCTGCGCGTGGGCCGTACCGCGCAAGGCAAGCCGCTGGATCCGGAACGCTTTCATCTGCTGGCCGACGCCGACGGCAAACCCGAGCGTATGCGCGTACTGCGCGGTGCGCGATTTCGCGCCGGCGATGCACTGGGCACGCTCAATGGCATGGCGCATGTGCATCTGACTGTTGGTGCCAACGGCTTCGAGCGCAATGCGGTGCAGCTGGGGTTTGTCGGCTACGCGGATCATGTGGCGCCGCATGTCGACAAGCTGAGTCTGCTCGATGCTGCGGGACAGCCATTGCCGGTGACCAACGGCGTGGTGCAGGTACCGCGCGCGGCGGGGGTGCAGATCGTGGTCGAGGCGTGGGACCAGGTGGATCGCAATTTGCCGCGTCGTCGTCTGGGGCTGTACGCGCTCGGTTATCAGGTGCTGGATGCGCAGGGCACGCCGCTGGCCGGCGAAGCGGAGCCGCGCATGACGATCGTGTTCGACCGCATGCCCAGCGACCCGGATGCCGTCTTGACCGCCTACGCGCCCGATAGCGGTATCACCGTGCATGGCAGCGCGGTGACGCGGTTCCGCTACATGGTCGGCAACACGGTGCGCGATGGCCGTCTTGGCAGCGGGCAGTGGCAAGCCGGTGCGCTGCCGCCGGGCGACTACGTCCTGCGCATCACCGCGCGCGATTACAGCGGCAACACGGCGACCGCCAATCGGGATCTGCGCGTGCGGGTGGAATGACGCATAGGGCCTTGCGTTGATGACGAGGCAGCGCATCGGTGACACATGCGGGGCGTAGGCCGCTGTGCATGACGTCGCTGCGATCGGGATTGGATCCACATGCATGCCCGGCACTCAGCTGCATCGCACGCTCCGCGTTGAAGGTGCGTCGCAAAACACGCTGCCAGGTTGCCTGCGCCGTGCTTCTGAGATCAGCGTCGGATTCGTGGCATTGCCGCTTGGCTAGATTGGTCCTGCAGAAAACGTCTTTACGTTGTTCAAGGAGTGGGCCGATGCGCGTTGTTCGTGGCAGTGGAGTGGATGGGGGCTGGTCTGGAATGTCGCTGCGTGGCGGCGCAACCGCGTCACTGTTGACCCTGGCCGCTGCTGCGACCGGCTTGCACAGCGCACCCGTGCAGGCGGCAGTGGGGCCGGGTGTGGTGAGCGGCGACACCATCGTGCACGATCCGTCGATGCTCAAGTTGAGCGATGGGCGTTACTACATCTATGCCACCACCGGCGTGGTCACCAGTACCGACCGGACCAAGTTCAGCAATGCGGGTGCGATCTTCAGCAGCATGCCGAGCTGGGTGCGCAGCTACAACCCGGACAACCAGCTGTGGGCGCCGGATGTGTCCTTCCACGGCGGCAAGTACCTGATGTATTACACCGCCTCCAAGTTCGCCACCAACACCTCGGCGATTGCGCTTGCCAGCAGCAGCACCGGCAAGCCTGGCTCGTGGAAGGATCAAGGCATCGTCTACACCTCCAAAAGCAGCGACGACTACAACGCCATCGACGGCAATCTGGTAGTGGACGGTAACGGCAAGTGGTGGCTGGCGTTCGGCTCGTTCTGGTCGGGCATCAAGCTGATCCAGCTCGATCCGGGCACCGGCAAGCAGCTGTCCGGCAACACGACGCGCTACAGCCTGGCGAGCCGGCCGTCCCCGGGCGCGGTGGAGGCACCGTTCATCCAGCAGGCCAATGGCTGGTACTACCTGTTCGTGTCGTTCGATGCGTGCTGCAAGGGCGCCAGCAGCACCTACAAGATCGCGGTGGGGCGTGCGCGCTCGGTGACCGGGCCGTATCTGGATCGCGCCGGTGTGGACATGCGCAACGGCGGCGGCACGGTGATCCAGTCCGGCTTGGGCAGCATGCATGGGCCAGGCGGGCAATCGGTGTTCCGCGATGGCGACGGCGACATCCTGGTCTACCACTACTACGACGACCGCGGCGACGCGCGCCTGGGCATCAATCGGCTGGGGTATGACGGCAGTGCATGGCCGGTGGTGCAGTAGCAGCGATCAATGGGCACGCTGCTGCTCCCTGCAATGGCGCAGCGATCGGGCGATGCGTGTTGCCGTGATCTGCCGGCGCTGCCGACTGCCGAAACTACGCTGCCGCCAGCGCCGCCGAGCAATGCCCGGCATCCGCTGGCGCACGCTCAGCGCGTGGCCGCTTCGGGCTTGCGCACGCGTTTGGCCGGCGCCGCCTGGGTCGCTGAGTCCGGATACAGATTCAACAGCATCAAGGTCACGCCATTGGTCCAGCCAAAGCCGTCCTGCAAGGCGTATTCGCCGCCGCCGCCACCGGCCGCATCGGCATCCAGGCCGTATTTTTCGACCAGCTTGTGCTCGCGCGCGAACAGCGCCTGCACCTGGGTGAGGAAACGTTCGCCGATGGTGCGCGCCAGTGCGTCTTCGCCGTAGCGACGCAAGCCGTCCACCGCCACCCACTGCAGCGGCGCCCAGCCATTGGGCTCGTCCCATTGCTGGCCGGTCTTCACCGCGGTGGTGGCCAGGCCGCCGGGGCGTAGCAGACGCGCGCGCACCACGGTGGCGGTGCGCTTGGCATGGGCATCCGACGCCAGGCCTGCGAACAGCGGATACAACGCAGCGGCGGTGACCTGGTCGCTGAGCGTGCGGTTCTGCCAGTCGTAGTCGGCGTAGTAGCCGGCGGCGTTCCACAGATGCGCCTCGATGGCCTGCTTGCGTTGCTGCGCCAGTGCGGCGTAATCGAGCGTGCACTCGGCGCCCGGCTGCGTACACGCCTGCGCCAGGGTGCGCTCCAGGTGATACAGCAGGCTGTTGAGATCGATCGGGATGATGGCGGTGGTGCGGATGGTGCGCAGGTTCTGCCCATCGGCCAACCAGCGGCTGGTGTAGTCCCAGCCGCTCTCGGCACCGGCGCGCAGGTCGCGGTAAACCTCGGCGGCGGGACGGTCCTTTACTTCGGCTGCGGTGCGGGTGTCGTGGAGCCAGGCCTCTGGACGCGGCGTGTCGCGCTCGTCCCAATAGCGGTTGAGCACGCTGCCATCGGCCAGGCGCACCACATGGCGCGCGGCTTCGCCGGGCTGGAGCCCGTCGCTGCCCTGCATCCAGTACGCGTATTCCTTTTGCAGCTGCGGCAGATACCGCTGATAGACCGCCTCGCCTTCCACGCCGGCCTGCAGTTCCACCATGTAGGAGAAGAACGGCGGCTGCGAGCGGCTGAGGTAGTAGCTGCGGTTACCGTTGGGGATATGCCCGTAGGTATCGATCAGGTAGGCGAAGTTGTCCAGCATCTGACGGCTGAGCGTGGTCTCGCCGCTCTTCACCAGGCCGAGCATGGTGAAGTAGGAATCCCAGTAGTACACCTCGCGGAAGCGCCCGCCCGGCACCACGTACGGGTGCGGCAGCGCCAGCAGGCTGCTGTGCGGTGGCACGTGGGTCTGGCTGCGCACCAGCTTCGGCCACAACAGGTCGATGTGTTCGCGCAGTGCCGTGTCCTGGCGGATGGCGTCGGTCTGCACCGGCGGCGATTCTTCGAAATTGGCATCCACGAACTTGCGCAGATCGAAGCCGGGGTGATCGTGCTGCGCCAGATAGTCGGCATTGATCAGGGCCGGGTCGCGCAGCGGCAGGAAGTCGACGAAATGCTTCTGGTCGTCGAACAGCTCGCCGCTCTGCACGGCCTGGAACAGTTCCGGGTAGGCCACATCGGGCGTCGGCGGCGTGGACGCAGGCGCATTGACGACCGGAGTGTCCATCGGCGCGGCAGTCAGCGTGCATGGCGCGACGAACATGCTCAGCGACAGGCCAAGCAGCGACGTGCAGCACGGGGGCGCGGCAGAACTCATGGCATCTCCAGAACGGGCAGTGGCGTCAGGCATGGTAAACGACCGAAGTGGCAGGCGGGACCGCGTGCGCTGCCGCAACGCCGGCAGACTTCGCGCAGTGACAACGGGATTCAGCAAGGTGATCCGGCGCGCCGCCGCAACGTGCGCCAATCCAGGCGTATCGGCGCCGATCCAGTCAGCTTGAGCGGCGCGCCGGCGTGCTGAGTCCAATGCCATCGCTGCAAGAAGTGCGCCAGCGCACGACAGGCAAGCGGCAAGCGCGCATGGCCGAGGTCGACGACATGCCCGCGGATGATGGCGCTGCGCGCGCGCAGGTGCCGACGTCGGCTTGTCTGCGTCAGTGCCGGGCCCGGGACTGCCCGGCCGATCATCGGGCACCGGCCAGCGCGCCGTGGCTGCGCGATGGGTGATCGGTAGAGCCGGGGCCTGCGCTCAATGTGAATGGCGACTGGTCCCTGTCGAGCAGACAACGAATTTCAAACGCGCATAAACGCCGCGACCGCTAGATTTGCGCGCTCCGCACCAGGGTTGGTGGTGCGGTGCCCGTCTCTTACCTTATCGGTCTCCCGCATTGTGATCACCCGCAGGAAGGAAGCGCTTGTCGCGCATGTTGCTGCAGCCGCATGCACGGGCGCCATCCTATTTTTTCTTGCGTGCCTGTTGCTGTACATGCCGGCTCCGCGTCTGGCCGTGCAGCAGGATGAAAGCCTGCAGGTGTATTTCCTGCCGCGTCCGCAGGTGACGCCGCCGGCGCCGCCGGTCGAGCCGCCGCCGCAGGAGCAGCTCAGGCGGCAACAACGCGCCAGCGCCGCTTCCGCATCGGCCGCCCGTCGTGCGCCGCCGCCCACGCGCACCCCGCCGCCGCAGCGTCAGGTCGCGGCCGCCAACGCGCCGGCCGATGCATCGATGGCAGCGCAGCTGTATACCCGCGAGGGCCGTCTGCGCATGCCGCTCGACACCAAGGTGGACCCGATGGCGCAAGGCGGCGCAGTGCCGCCGGGGATGACCGACGCGCGCGCGCAGGGCAAGGCGCGCAACGTGATGGAGCGGGTCAACCCGGTGCAGTACCAGGACACGCGCTTTGCCAAGGATTGGAAGAGCGACGGCACGCTGGGTGACGTGGCGATGCAGGAAATGAATCGCGGCATGAAGAAGTTCAACGACATGCTCAACGGGCCGCAGACGCAGGTGGCCAAGGCGCGCCCGCCGCCGGACGTGCGCTTCAATCCGGCGCTGGCCGCAAATCAGGCCGACATGGGCAGCGAAGCCACCGGCGATGCGTACAAGGCCGCGCCGATCGCACACGAAACCTTGCCCGACCTCAAGGGCGAAGCCAGCCGCCGCATCCGCGAGGCATTGGCGACGCTGGAACAACGCAGCGCACGCTGCGATGGGTCCAGGCGCAAATTGCTGCTATCGCCGGTCCGCACGCATCTGTCCGACCTGGAGCGCGCCGAACACGCGCTCAACAATGGCGCCGACCCGGTGATGGCTGCACAGCTGTTGCCACGTCAGGCCGACAGTGCCTACGACCTGGCGCGTCGCGCGCTGTGGTATGCCGACCGGCAATTGAAGCAGTGCGCGGTGGGGTAGGTGGGACGTTTGCGCTACGGCGTAAATCCGACGGAACGCTACGGCGCCACGGCGGTCCGCCGAGCGCTACTGTGAGCCCCTCTCCCGCCGGGAGTGGGGCTACGGCTACGGCAGCGAAGCAGCGGCCTAGGCCAGACTCTGCCGGTAGCGATCCTTCTCTGCGCTCAGCGCAATTTCCGCGCGTAAAAAGACCTGGCCGATCGGCTCGTCGGCGCGGGTGGCTTGCGCGTGGCCGAGCAAGACCGTCAGTCCCAGCCCCTGTTGCAGCTGCGCGACGTCGCGCAGCTGCTGCAGCGTGCGGTCGGCATCGGGGCCACGCAGGACGGCGATGAATTCCGCGCTGTCGGTGACCCGGTCGATACTGTTGCCCGGCCCCTGCACGAGTGCGGCGAATGCCTGATCGAGCTGTTGCAAGTTGCGGCCAAGCAGGCGCTCGCTCTGGCGTTCGGCCAATGCGGCCAGTTCTTGCACTTCCAGGATCACCAGCTGGTAGGGCGCCTCGGCAGCCAGCGCGGTCGCGGCGGCAGCCGCGGCCGGCTGCAGGATGGCGGCACGCTCCTGGTGCAGCGCCTCCTGGCGTGCGTCCAGCAGGTGCATGGTGACGCGGGCCAGCGCCTGCAGGCCGGTACGCTGGTGTTCGTTGAGCGTGCGCGGTTCGGTATCGAGCACGCACACGGTGCCCAGCGCCACGCCTTCGGGCGTCACCAACGGCATGCCTGCGTAGAAGCGTGCGCCGGTGTCGCCGGTGACCACGGAAATATCGCGGAACCGCGGGTCCTGGGTCAGGTCCGGCACTTCCATCAGCTGGCTCGGGTCGCGAATGGCGTGGTCGCACACCGCCTGGCTGCGGTCGGTCTGTTGCAGCCCCAGTCCAAGTTGGGCCTTGAACCACTGACGGTCGCGGTCCACCAGCGACATCAGTGCAATGGGCGTATCGCATAGCGATGCGGCCACCTGCACGATGTCCTGATACGTATCTTCCGGCAGGCTGTCGACGATGCGATACCCATCGAGGACCTGCTGGCGGGAGGCTTCATCTGCCGTCGGCATCTCTTTCATCGGATCAGCCAAACACCTGTCGAGGAGAGCGGCCAACCTTAAAGGACTGGCCGATAACGTGGCGTGGATAGGATGGGCGCCGCCGCTGGAGATCGAAGTGATGCAGCGACGTGCGGGGTGCAATGATGATCGCCCACGGCCCGGCGTGTACTGCTGCAATCGCCAGTCAATGCAACACGCCGGCAATCGCGCAGCCGGGGTGGCGCGATGCCGGTAGCGGCGCGATCGGACTGCGCGCCCGCCAATCACTCGATCGAGCACTGGAACAGCCGGCCATCAACCGATCAACCGGATCAACCGGCAAATCCCCCAAACCGTCCCGCACCGGGCAACGCAGCATCGCTGTCCATCCACCCGCCTGCATCGCGCAGGCGGGCAGGACATCAGGCGAGTGTCAGCGCTTGACCGGCTTGCCGTCGGCGTCCAGCACCTGCACCTCGCCCAGCTTGAGCGCACGCACCGGGGCCTCGATCTTCTTCAGGTCGCCCACGATCACCCAGGTCATCGCGTCGGGCTTGATGATCTGTGCGATGGCCTTCTGCGCGGCCGGCTGGTCGATCGCTTCCAGGCGCGGCTTGAGCGTCTGCACGTAGTCGTCAGGGCGGTCGAACTGCACGATGCCTTCGATCGCACCGAGCACGGCGGTGGTGGTTTCGTAGCTGCCGGGCAGGGCGCGGATGCTCTGGTTCTTGATCTTTTCGATCTCCTCGCCGGTCAGTGGCTTGTCGCCGACGATGGCGCGGGCCTCCTTGAGGATCTCGTTGGCCGACTCGGCGGTCTTGTCGGTCTGCACCGGTGCGGAGAACAGATACGGCCGCTGGCCCTGCGCATCCATCAGGCGGGTGCCGGCACCGTAGGCCCAGCGCTTGCTCTCGCGCAGGTTCATGTTCAACCGCGAGGTGAAGGTGCCGCCGAAGGCATCGTCGGCCACGCCGATGGCCAGGTTGTCCTGCGTTTTGGTCGACGGTGCGAGCAGGCCCGCCAGGATCACCGACTGCGGCGCATCCGGCCGGTTGATCAGGTACACGCGCGGCTTGGGCTGGGCGGCCACATCGACCAGGTTCTTCTTCGGCAGCGGGCTGGCCGGGGCCTTCCAGTCGCCGAAGGCCGCATCCAGCTGCGGGATGATCTGCGCCAGGGTGGTGTCGCCGGCGACCAGGATGCGCAGGTTGTCCGGGCGCAGCCACTGGCTGTGGAAGGCCTGCAGGTCCTTGGCATCGAGGCTCTTGATCGCTGCCTCGGTGCCGCTGCCGGTGAGCGGGATGCCGTACGGATGCTTGTCGCCGTACAGCAGCGGCGGCAGCGCACGCAGACCCAGGCTGGTGGGCTTGGTCTTTTCCTGCGCGATGCCGGCCAGCCACTGACCACGGATGCGTTCGATGTCCGACGCGTTGAACGCCGGGTTGCGCACGATGTCGGAGAACAAGTGCAGCGACGGCTGCAACTGGTCGTTGAGGGCATTGAGCGAGGCGCTGCAGCTATCCAGATCGCAGCCGACGCCGGTGATCGCCCCCAGGCGCTGCTTGCGCTGGGCCACCTCCACCGAATCCAGCGAGGCGGTGCTCTCGTTCATCAGTGCGGCGCTGAAGCTGGCGGTGCCGAGCTTCTTGCCCTGGTCGGCGGCATAACCGGCGTCGAACAGCAGCTCGACCTGGGTGACCGGGATGGTGTGGCGCTCGGCCAGGATCACCTCGATGCCGTTCTTCAACTTGCCGCGCTGCAGTTTGGGGAAGCTCAGGTCGGGGAACTGGGTGGTCTTGGGCACGCCCTTGCTGCGGTCCACCTTGGAGGCGGCGACGGTGTACTTGCCGGCGGCGGGGAGCTTGGGCGCCGGCTTGCCCGGTTCGGCGGCGCGTGCGACCACTGCCTTGTCTTCGGCAGCCGGGTCGAAATCCTTGCCGGCCGGCAGCACGGTGAGCAGATAGTCGCCCTTGCCGAACCAGGTGGCGGAGGCCTGCCTGACGCTGTCCACGGTGGCGGCCTGGCCGCGCTGCAGGTCTTTCTTGTAGGCGCCCGGGTCGCCGCGATAGACCTGGCCCTCGGCCAGGAGCACCGCCTTGCCGGTGAAGCCGCCGACCTTTTCCAGCCCGCGCACGAAGCCGGCGCGATAGGCCACCTGGGCCCGTTGAAGTTCGTCGGCGGTCGGGCCCTGGGCGATGAATTTCCTGAGCTCTTCGTCGATCACCGCCTCGACCTTGGCCGGGTCCACACCGTCCTTGACGTCGGCCTGGATCTGCACCTGGCTGGACAGCGCGAACGGCTGCACCGCGGCGGACACGTCATCGACCAGCTTGTCCTGGTAGACCAGGCGCTGATACAGCCGCGAGGTCTTGCCGCCGCCCAGCACGGTGGTGGCCAGATCCAGCTGGATCAAGTCGTCGGTGCCCAGCTGCGGCGCGGCCCAGGTGCGGTAGATCCGCGGCTGCGAGACATGGTCGTGCTGCACGCCACGCTTCTGCGCCGCCAGCGGGGTCACCCACGGCTGCTGACGCGCCACCGGCTTGCCGGACGGGATATCGCCAAAGTACTGCGCGGCCTTGGCGCGCGCCTGCGCCACGGTGATGTCGCCGGCCAGCACCAGGGTGGTGTTGGCGGCGCCGTAGTTGTCGTTGAACCACTGTTTGACGTCGGCCAGCGAGGCCGCGTCCAGATCTTCCATCGAGCCGATGGTGTCGTGCTGGTACGGGTGGTTGGCCGGGAACAGGTTGGACAGGATGTTCTGGTCCACGCGGCCATAGGGGCGGTTTTCGCCCTGGCGCTTTTCGTTCTGCACCACGCCGCGCTGGGTGTCGAGTTCTTCCTGGCCGATCGCGCCGAGCAGGTGGCCCATGCGGTCCGATTCCAGCCACAGCGCGGTATCCAGCGCGGTGGTCGGCACCGTTTCGAAATAATTGGTGCGGTCGAACCAGGTGGTGCCGTTCATGTCGGTGGTGCCGACCTGCTCCAGCGGCGCGAAGAAGCTGCCCTTGTTGTTTTCCGAACCGGAGAACATCAGGTGCTCGAACAGGTGGGCAAAGCCGGTCTTGCCGGCCGGCTCGTCGCCGGAACCGATGTGGTACCAGATGCTTACCGCCACCACCGGCGCCTTGTGGTCTTCGTGCACCACCACGGTCAGGCCGTTGGGCAGGGTAAAGCGGGTGTAGGCGATGTCGGGGATGGCGCTGTTGTCCGTAGTCTTGGACAGGCTGGCCGGGGCGGCCTGTGCGGCGGGCGGAACGGTACCGGCAGCGGCGCCGAGCACGCCGGCGATCAACAAGGACAACGGACGCAGCATGTGACACTCCAGAGCAGGACAATCGGCCGAGGGTAGTGGCTGCTTGGCGAGGCCGCAAATGCTGTTAGGCACGGAGGCGGCGGGCGGCAGTAGCACGCTGCCGGAAATCCGAAAAACGGCGACAGAACTTCGTCTGGGCTGAGTTCGCGCCGTGAAATGGGATGTGCGCGGGCCGCAGCGGGCAGCTGCCCGGCTTGGGGCCCGGCAACTAAGGTCTTGCAGGTGCTGTGCGCCGGAAGCCCCGCGTGGCGGGTGGCTTGCCCGGGCCGCGCAGGCGGCGCGCCATCGGTACACGGACGCGCCGGGATCCGGCGGAGGCGCTGCAAGGGCTGGTGGCCGGGCCCGCCACGCGCCGGCACGGCGTACATGCACGACGCGCGGCTGTAGCGGGCGGTCGCTGAGGCTGGCGCGATCGTCCCGCCACTGTGGCCCTCCCGCACCGGCCGCCACGGGTCGAGCGGGCCGTAAGCGGGCCCGGCCGGACATGCTCAAGTTGATCATCGCCTCGCCGTTACTTGGGGCGACCTACCTTCTTGGCCATACGCCGCCCGCCGATCACCCCATGACCGCCCTGTTGCCGCCCGTGCCGATTCCCGCCAACGACGCCTTGCGCGTGGACGCGGTCCGCCGGCTGGGGGTGCTGGACACCGAGGCCGAGGCCGAGTTCGACGATATCGCCTGGCTGGCGGCGCATGTCACCGGCGCACCGATGGCACTGGTGTCGCTGCTGGACGCCGACCGGCAATGGTTCAAGGCGCGCTGCGGTACCGACCTGGAGGGCACGCCGCGCAGCGTGTCGTTCTGCTCCCACGCGGTGATGGGGACCGAGTTGATGGAAGTGCCCGACGCCGAGGCCGACCCACGCTTCGTCAACAACCCGTTGGTGGCCGCCGCGCCGGGTGTGCGCTCCTATGTCGGGGTGCCGCTGGTCGGCCGCGAAGGCTATGCCTACGGCACCTTGTGCACGCTCAGCACCAAGTCGCGCGTACTCGACGACGATCAGAAACAGGCACTGATCCGCCTGGCGCGGCAGGCGGTCAGCCAGCTGGAAGCGCGCCGCGACCGGCTCGATGCGCAGGCGCAGCGGCAGACCCTGAGCATGTTGCTGGAAGCCATGCCCGACGGCGTGGTGGCCTGCGGCACCGATGGTCTGCTGCGCGAGTTCAACCACGCCGCGCGGCAATGGCATGGCACCGACCCGCGCGTGCTGCCGCCGGCGCAATGGGCGCAGCATTTCGACCTGTACAGCGCAGACGGCAACCGGCTGCTGCCCACCGACGCCATCCCGCTGCTGCGCGCCTGGCGCGGCGAGCACGTGCGCAATGCAGAACTGGTGATCCGTGCCAACGGTCAGCCTCCGCGCAGCGTGCTGTGCAATGCAGATCCGGTGGTCGGCGACAAGGGCACTGCGCTGGGCGCGGTCTGCGTGATGCACGACATCACCCAGCTCAAGGACGCGTCGGCGGCCTTGTCTGCCGAGCGCGCGCGGCTGCAGGCGCTGGTGGATGCCTCGCAGGACGTGGCTATCATCGCTTTCGACCCGCAGGGGCGCATCGAGCTGTTCAATCCCGGTGCCGAACAACTGCTGGGCTACGCGGCCGACGAAGTGCTGGGCAGCTCTCCGTCGCGGTTCCACCTGCAGGCCGAGCTGGAGCGTCACATGGCCACGCTGGCGTTGTCGCCACCGGCGTATGTGGAACTGGCTGCGGCCGCCGCCGGCAATGTGCTGGCCGAAGAATTGTGGACCCTGGTGCGCAAGAACGGCGAGCTGCGCCGGGTGCGGCTGTGCTTCAACGTCATCCACGATGCGCAGCAAGGCCTGGCCGGCTATCTGGCCATGGCCATCGACGTCACCGCCGAACTGCAGGCGCAGGCCGCCGCGCAATTGGCCGCCGAACGCTTCACCGGCGCCTTCGAAACCGCACCGCAGGGCATGGCGATCGTCTCGCTGGATGGCGCCTGGCGCGACGTCAATCCGTCCTTGTGCAGCATCCTCGGCTACCCGCGCGAGCAATTGCTGCGCACCACCTTCCAGCAGATCACCCACCCGGACGATCTGGAAATGGACCTGCAGCTGGTGCAGCAATTGATCGCCGGCAAGCGCGATAGCTACAGCCTGGCCAAGCGCTACATCAGCCAGCAAGGCGCAGTGATCTGGGCGCAGCTGTCGGTGTCGCTGGTGCGCGACGGTAGCGGTGCACCGGTGCATTTCGTTTCGCAGATCCAGGACGTCACCGAACGCCATGTCGCCGCCGAACGCCTGGCCGAGAGCGAAGCGCGGCTGCGCGCCATCAGCGACGCCACCCCGGCGCTGGTCAGCCAGTTCGATGCCGGCCAACGCTGCCTGTTTGCCAACGAAGCGCACCGCGATTGGCTGGGCGTGGAGCCGGCCAGCCTGGTCGGGTCGCCGATTACGCATCTGCTGGGCGCGCCGCTCAGCGCGACCGCTCGCGCCGCACTGGCACAGGTGGCCCAAGGGCAGCGCGCCAGCTTCGAGCACGTGTTGCAGATGGGTGGCAACGCACGCGATATGGAGATCACCCTGGTGCCGGAAAACCGGCGCCTGCCGGGGCAGGCACACGGTTTTTTCCTGATGGCGCAGGACGTCACCGCGCACAAGACGCTGCACCGCCTGATGCACGAGCGCGCCACCCGCGATGCGCTGACCGGCCTGCCCAACCGCCACGCCTGGACCGAGGCATTGCAGAACGCCGTGCTGCAGGCGCATCAGTTGCAACGCGCGGTGGCGGTGATGTTTCTGGATCTGGATGGCTTCAAACGCATCAACGACACCTACGGCCACCGCGCCGGCGACGCGGTGCTGGTGGAGTTCGGTCATTGCCTGCAACGCGCGGTGGAAGGCCGTTACCTGGTCGCGCGTCTGGCCGGCGACGAATTCGTGGTGCTGCTGGACAATCTGCAGACGCCCAAGGCCGACTGCGCCCGGGTTGCCGAGCGCATCCGCCATGCGGCCTCCGCCGGCGCCCTGTTCGGCGAGCAGCGGCTACCGATCCAACCCAGCATCGGCGTGGCCTGGCAACACGGCGACCAGGCCGAGGCGGCAAGCCTGATGCATGCCGCAGACGAGGCGATGTACGCCGCAAAGAACGCGCGCTGCAGCAAGGACGCCGCAATGAACCGCCGCGACGCTGCGCGTTGAGGTCGGCGGCAACCGCGTTTCCTTCTCACCACGGGAGAAGCTGCCCGAAGGGCGGGTGAGGGCACGTCGGTCAGGTGCCCCGCCAGCCATGACTCTGCGGTTTGCCCGACGTGCTGCTGCAGCAGCACGCGGCTCGCTCCATGTGGCGCGCCACCTCACGACGCGCCTGCTCGAAGTTGTGGTGCTGCATCGCACTGCAGTCTGCTCGATGCGGCAGCGCTGTCGATGCAGGCTGCGCCAGGGCTGGTCAACGAGTTTGGATACACCTGTGATAAGGGTGTTTGTCGATCTCTCGATTGCCGGCGCACTTCTGCCGACTCGCAGTGCGCATCGTTCTTCGTCGACGTGTCATGGCCGACGGGGGCACCCTCACCCCAACCCCTCTCCCGGCGGGAGAGGGGCTTGAACAGTGAAGCGGGTGACGCTGTTCCTTACTGCCCTCGGGAGAGGGCTTGAACAGCGAAGTTCCTTCTCCCCTCGGGAGAGGGGCTTGAACAGCGAAGCGTATGGCGCGGTTCCTTCTCCCCTCGGGAGAAGGTGCCCGAAGGGCGGATGAGGGCGCGTCAGACATGTGCGCCCTCGAACCATTCCTGCCAGGCTTTGCCCGACGTGCGGCTACATCGCCACGATTTAGCCTGCTAGACGCGGTGGTGCGACATCACTCATCGGTCCACTCGAAGTAGAGCTGCTGCATGACCAGGCGGCCTCATTGAAGTGACGGTGCTGCGGCACTACGCAGCCTTCTCGACGCGATGGCGCTGCATCGATCCGGGCTGCGCCGGTGCCAGCTGGAACACCGCCACCGCGCGCGTCAGATCCGCGGCCTGGTCTTCCAGGCTGCGCGCGGCCGCAGTGGCTTCTTCCACCAGCGCGGCGTTCTGCTGGGTCATTTCGTCCAGCTGCATCACCGTGGTGCTGACCTGTTCGATGCCGGCACTCTGTTCGGTGCTGGCGGCGGTGATCTCGGCCATGATGTCGGTCACGCGCTTCACCGAGCTGACCACCTCGGTCATGGTGCTGCCGGCCTGCTGCACCAGCGCCGAGCCTTGCTCCACCTTTTCCACCGAGTCGGAAATCAGCTGTTTGATTTCCTTGGCCGCACCGGCCGAACGCTGCGCCAATGCACGGACCTCGGTTGCGACCACTGCAAAGCCACGGCCCTGTTCGCCGGCGCGCGCGGCTTCCACTGCGGCATTCAAGGCCAGGATGTTGGTCTGGAAGGCGATGCCGTCGATGACGCCGATGATGTCGGAAATGCGCGCCGACGATTGCGTGATCGCCTGCATGGTGGTGACCACTTCCTGCACCACACGGCCACCGCTTTCGGCGACATCGCCGGTGCCCTTGACCAGTTGATTGGCCTGGCGTGCGTTGTCTGCGTTCTGGCGCACGGTGGAGGTCAGCTCCTCCATCGATGCGGCGGTTTCCTCAAGATTTGCGGCCTGGTGTTCGGTGCGCGTGGACAGGTCGGCGTTGCCGCTGGCGATCTCGCCGGCGGCGGTATTGATCATCTCGGCCGACTGCTGGATGCCCTGCACGATGCTGGTGAGCTGGATCGCAGTGCGATTGGCAGCATCGGCCAGACGTCCGAAGGCGCCTTCGTAATGCGATTCCACCCGTTGCGACAGATCGCCATCTGCAATGGCGGCCATGATGCGGCCCACATCGTCCAAGCCCGCATCGGCCTGCTGCATCAGGCGGTTCAAGGCCTGCACCATTTCGGCGAACGCAAACTGGTAGCGCGCCTGCTCGCCGCGTGCGGAGAAATCGCCACGCGCGGCGGCATCGGCCAGGCGCGCGATGTCGCTGTTGATTGCCGACAGGTTGCCCTTCACCGTGTCCAGCGCTTGATGCAGCGCCGCGCGCTGGCCGGGCAGGCGGCGCATGTCGCGGCGCAGATCGCCACGGCCGTAGTCGCCCATCAGGTCCATCGCCTCGTTGATGGCATCCAGATGTTCGAACACCACCGTGTTCACGCCATGCGCCAGGCTGCCGTAATCGCCGGGGAAATCCTCCGGAATGCGGTGCGCGATGTTCTCGCCCTGCTGCAGCCGGATCATGGTCTGCATCTCGCCGTTGAAGCGCTGCAGCTGGTTCTGCATCTGCTGCATGCTGTGCATCAGTTGCCCGGTTTCATCGCGCGATTCCACCCGGATGTCGTTGTCGAACCGGCCCGAGGCAATCGCCTCGGCGGTGCGTGAGGCGGCACGCAACGGTGCGGCCATCGCCGAGGCGATCAACCAGCACAGGCCGATCACCAGTGCGACCAGCGCGCCGCCGATCAGGGTCAGGGTGCGGGTAAAGCCCCACGCCTGCACCTGGATGTCCTCGGCGTACACGCCCATCACCAGCACCCAGTTCCAGGCCGGAAACGTCTTGGCGTAGCTGATCTTCGGAAGCTGTTCCTTCTTGCCCGGCTTGGGCGCGTCGTAATAGCTGAAGCCATCGCCGCTGTCGATCGCGGTCTTGATGTCGCGATACACGTACTGCCCGGCATCGCTCTTGTAGTCGGTCATGTCGGTGCCGACCGGGCGCTTGGGATGCATCAGGATGCGCATCTGCGGGTCGACGATGAAGAAGTAATCCACGCCATCGTTGGTGCGCATGTCCGCGAGCGTGGTGCGCGCGGCTTCCTTTGCCTGGTCGGCGGTCAGTTCGCCGGCTTTGACCTTGTCGGCGTAGTGCTGCATCACCGTGAGGCCCATCTCGACCTCGGTCTTGACGCTGAGCTTGCGCGCCTCGATCAGGTCCAGGTACTGCAGGCGCGCCGCGGCGACCGCGAGCAGGATCACGCCCACCGTCAACAGCGTGCACAACAGCACGAATTTGCGGGTCAGCGGGAGATTGGCAACATGGCGACGCAACAGGGAGACAACGGGCATGGCAACGATATCCGGAACGCGCCGCGAAGGACGCTATGAGATGGATAACGGCTGATTCACATGCGGGTTGAACATTGATTGCGGCAGCGTCTGCTTATGACAAGGCAACACCGATGCAACGTAGGAGCGCACCCGGGCGCGATGCGACGTTGCCTGGAAGGCTTCGTCGCGCCCAGGTGCGCTCCTGCGATGGCCCGTTGTCTTGCACAGAGCGCAGGCGCCACATCGATCAAAGAGCGGCCGGTCGCGCGATACAAAGGCGGGCACGCAAGGCGCGTTCCCGCCTTCCACATCAGCTTGCGGCGCAGAAGCCGAATTCGGCCGTGGCACCGGCGGCCAGCGTGCGGTTGAAGTCCACGCCACTGGCCTTGAGCGTGCTACCGCTCTGCGACCACACCACATTCCACGCGTTGTTGACCGTACCGGTGACCGGTACCGTCACCGACCAGGTGCCGCTGCCGGTCCCGGTGTTGGTGACCTGCACGCGGTTGCACGAACCGCCGTTCCAGCTGCTGTCCACGATGACCTTGGTGCTGAAGGTGCCGGTGCCCGGGGTCGGGGTCGGGGTCGGGGTCGGGGTCGGGGTCGGAGTGGGAGTCGGCGTAGGAGTTGGAGTCGGCGTCGGCGTCGGCGTGGTGCTGCTCAGCGTGCCCCACAGGGTGCGCAACAGCGTCATCTTGTCCTGGCGCACGGTGGTCCAGTCGTCGCGCAGGATGCCGCCGGTGTCGCCGCTGTTGGGGTTCCACGACCAGTAGAAGCCTTCGTTGATGCCCTTGCTGCGCAGGTACTTCACCAGCGCGTCCTGCCACACCTTGTCGCGCGCATCGCCTTCGCCGTACTTGCCGCCGAACTCGCCCAGCAGCAACGCGTACTTGCCGGCGAACTGGCCGAAGTGACGGTCCCAGATGGCCGGCATATTGTTGGGGAAGTTGCTGTCGTTGAAGTAGGACTGCACATACACGTCCGGGCCGTACACGTGCGGCGCCAGCAGCAGGCGGTTGGCCGGGATGTTCAGCGGGGTGCAGGCCAGCGGCTGCAGGTTGCCGCCCCAGTAGATGCCGCCGTTGGTCGAACACACCGGGTTGTCGGTGATGCCTTCCACCGCGATGATCCACTTCGGCGCCACGGCCAGCACCGCGGCCGACCCGCGTTCGGCGGCCTTGTTCCAGTCGGTAGCGGCGTTGCCGGTGCCCCAGGTGGCGGCGCCGTGCGGCTCGTTCTTCAGGTCCAGGCCGAGCACATACGGCACGTTCTTGTAGCGGTTGGCCACAAAGCGCAGGTCGGCCAGCCACTGGGCTTCGGTGTAGGAGCCGGTGTACCAGAGCTCGGAGATGCCGGCGCAATCGGGGGTGTGGTGGTCCAGCAGCACGTACATGCCACGCGCGTTGAATTCGTTGATCACCTTGTCGAGGATCTGCAGCGAGGTCAGGCCCTGCAGGTCGGCATTGCGGCTGTAGTCGATGCTGCTGGGCATGGTGTCGCTACGCAGCGTGGCCGGGCAGAACGGCAGCCGCACGGCATTGAAGCCCAGGCCCTGCATCTGGTTGATCATCTCCTTCCAGTTGCGCGCCCACAGGCCATGCATGACATGGTTGCCGGTCTCGAAGCCAAACACGTTGACGCCCTTGAGCTGCACCACCTTGCCACTGTCGTCGACAACCCGGTTGTTGCTGATGGAATAGCTGAAAGCCGGCGCGGCGGCCAAGGCCAGCGCAGTGGCCAGTGCGAGCGTACTTGCGGTCCTGAAGATGGACATGGTGATCTCCCTAGATAACCGGGCTCGACACCCGAGCGCGGTGAGGGGGGCATCTTGGTCTGCGCCCGCGCCGCGCGGCGTGATCGCAGCCACAAAAAAGCGCATTGGCGCACAGATCACAGGTGGGCTGCGGGCGCGGTCGCTTTCCCGCACACTATCGCCGCTGCGCACTGTCCGCAGGCTGTCCCTTTTGTCCCCGGAGTGTCCCCGATGTCTTTCCTGCGTGCCGAACTGGCGCAATGGCGCGCTTCACCTGCGCGCGAACTGATGGCCGGTGCGGTCGCAACATTTGCCCTGATTCCCGAAGTGATCGCCTTCGCCTTCGTGGCAGGCGTGGACCCGCAGGTCGGCCTGTTCGCGTCCTTCGTCATCGGCATCGTGATTGCGTTCTGTGGCGGGCGCCCGGCGATGATTTCTGCTGCAGCCGGCTCGGTGGCGCTGGTGGCCGCACCGCTGGTGGCGGCGCACGGCTTGCCGTATCTGCTGGCAGCCGGGCTGCTCGCCGGCGCGGTGCAGATCCTGTTCGGGTTGCTGCGCTTGGGCGTGTTGATGCGCTTTGTCAGCAGCTCGGTGCGCACCGGCTTCGTCAATGCACTGGCGGTGCTGATCTTCGCCGCGCAGCTGCCGCACCTGCTGGGCGCCAACCTCACCACGTGGGCCATGCTCGGTGTGGGCCTGGCGATCATCTACGGCCTGCCGCGATTGCGCGTGCCGGGCCTGTCGGCGATTCCCTCGCCGCTGTTGTGCATCCTGCTGTTGACCATCGCCGGCAGCGCCCTGCACCTGCCGCTCAAGACCGTGGCCGATCTTGGCAGGCTCCCCACTGCATTGCCGTTCCTGCAATGGCCGGCGGTGCCGATGACGCTGGAAACGCTGCGCATCATCGCCTTGCCGGCATTGGCCATCGCCATGGTGGGCCTGCTCGAATCGCTGATGACTGCGCGGGTGGTTGACGAACTCACCGACACCCCCAGCGACAAGAACCGCGAATGCACCGGGCTCGGGCTCGCCAACGCGGCGGCCAGCCTGTTCGGCGGCATCGCCGGCTGCGGCATGATCGGCCAGACCGTGGGCAACGTGAAGTACGGCGGCCGCGGCCGGCTGTCGACCTTGTTCGCCGGGGTGTTCCTGCTGATCCTGATGGTGCTGCTCAAGCCGTGGGTGTCGCAGGTGCCGGTGGTGGCATTGGTGGCGATCATGGTGATGGTGTCGGCCGAGACCTTCGACTGGCGCTCGCTGCGCACCGTCATCACCCATCCGCGCACCTCCAGCGTGGTGATGCTGGCCACGGTGGCAGTGACCCTGGTGACCCACAACCTGGCCGCCGGCGTGGCGGTGGGCGTGGTGCTGAGCGGGGTGTTCTTCACCTTCAAGGTGGCCGGGCTGCTGCAGATCGCCCACAGCGATGGCGCAGATGGCGTGCGCACCTACAGTGTGCGCGGGCAGGTGTTCTTCGCCTCGGCCGATGTGTTCATCGATGCCTTCGACGCACGGCAGGTGCCTGGCCGCGCCGTGGTGATCGACGTCAGCCGTGCGCATTTCTGGGACATCACCGCCGTGGCGGCGCTGGACAAGGTGGTGCAGCGCTTGCGGCATCACGATCTGGATGTGCAGGTCGAGGGCCTCAATGCCGGTAGCCGCCGGCTGATGCAGCGGCATGCCCTGGGCGAAGACGCGCTGGAATCCGCGCTGCCCTGAGCCCCGCGGGGCGACGCGCGCCCATCGCAGCGCCGGGCATTTTTGTCCGCTGCGCATCGAGGGCTGGATGCGGGCTGAGCATGGTCGGCGAGCGGTCTCAAGTTTGCGCGGGCAACGCCGATGAACCGGCATCCTGACTGCCGGTCGTTGTCGTGAAGCCTGCGCGTTGCCACTCCAGTTGTCTGCCAGCCCGCCGCGTCCGGCAGGGCGGGCCCGCGTTTGCGCACCGGCTGCGCCGCCAATGAGCGCTACGCCGTTGCTGGAACGGATGGTGGACATGACCGCCATCCGCGACGCCGATCTGCTCGATCTGAGCCTGTTGCGCACCATGCGCGAGGTCTGCTCCGTCGAGGAATTGTCGCTGCTGCGCATCGCCCCGGACGGCCGCACCATGGCCGAAACCCGCCTGCACGACGACGGCCGCCTTTCGCTGACGGTGGCCGAGCTGAAGGATGCGCAGATGCGTGCCCGGCTGGCCGACGTGCATGGCCCTGGCGAGGTGGTGCAGCTGCAGCAGGATGGCAATGCGCTGCTGCTGTACCCGATGATGGAAGCGCGTGGCATCCGGACCTGCCTGAGGGTGGGCGGTGCGCGCACGCCCGGTGTTGCCGAACAGGCAATGTTGCAGGGCTTCGCACGCTTCTTCCAGAACTACCGCAGCCTGCTCGACGATGCCCAGCGCGACGCGTTGACCGGCCTGCGCAACCGCAAGACCTTCGACGACGTGGTGCTGGGGCTGTTCGCAGCTGGACCGGACGCTCCGGCCAACGACAGCATCTGGCTGGGCATCGTGGATATCGATCACTTCAAGCGGGTCAACGACACCTTCGGTCATCTGTACGGCGACGAAGTACTGCTGCTGGTGGCGCAGTTGATGCAGCGCGCGTTCCGTCAGGACGATCTGCTGTTCCGCTTCGGCGGCGAAGAATTCGTGATCGTGCTGCGTGGGGTGGATCGCGATGTGGCGGTCAGCCTGTTCGAGCGCTTCCGCCTGGCCGTTGCCGAGCATGTGTTCCCGCAGGTCGGGCAGGTCACGCTCAGCACCGGCATCGTGCAGCTGACCCACGGGCGGCTGATCAGCCAGCTGCTGGACGAAGCGGACAAGGCGCTGTACTGGGCCAAGCAGCATGGCCGCAATCGCGCGGTGGTGTACTCCGAGCTGATCACCAGCGGGCAGTTGCTGCAGACCACGCAACAGACCGGCAGCGTGGACCTGTTCTAAGAGCGCTTGGCAAAACGACTGCGCAGCCAGGCGGACGTAGCCGGTGCCCGGTGCGGCAGATGCCCCCCCGCACACTCCGGTTCCGAGCGCACTGTCCGCCCCCCACCTGACGACTGCGCGCCAGGCTTTGCTGGCCTCTCCAGGCGCGCGCATCGCCGTGCCGCACCGGTTGGACGCGTGCAGGTGCGCGGCTGCTCCCGCGCGACACGCGGCCATCGCAGGCGACCATCCCGCGACATGCCGCCGCTTGCACCCGCGGGTGGCTACACTCCAGGGCTGTCTGATAGTTGGGGTATGCAATGAAGCGATGTGCCATGGGACTCTTGGCAATGGCGGTCTCGACCGCAGTGATGGCGCAGGCGCCGACGTTCGATGGCGCGCGCATCTCGCGCGACGTCAAGGAGCTGGCGTCCGATGCCTATGAAGGGCGTGGCCCGGCCACCGCCGGCGAAGAAAAAACCATCGCCTATCTGAGCAAGCAATTTGCCGACGCGGGCCTGCAGCCCGGCGGCGACCTCAAAGATGGCAAGCGGCTGTGGACCCAGGCGGTGCCGTTGCGTCGCGCCGATATCGTCGGTGCGCCGACGCTTGCGCTGACCGATGCCGGCAAGCCGCAGGCGCTGACGCAAGGCAAGCAGATCGCCATCCGTGCCGCGCTCGACGGCGCGTCCAAGGTCGACATCGCCAACGCGCCGTTGGTCTTCGTCGGCTATGGCGTCAAGGCGCCGGAGCGAGACTGGGACGACTTCAAGGGCGTGGACCTGAAGGGCAAGATCGCGGTGGTGCTGATCAACGACCCGGACTTCGAAACCGGCAAGGGCGCCTTCGACGGCGCCGGCATGACCTATTACGGCCGCTGGACCTACAAGTACGAAGAGGGCGCACGTCAGGGCGCGCTCGGCGTGCTGGTGGTGCACGAAACCGCGCCCGCCTCGTATGGCTGGGACACCGTGGCCAGCTCCAATACCAACACCATGTTCGACGTGGTGCGCGACAACCCGCGTGCCGCGCACCCCACCGTGGAAGGCTGGATCCAGCGCGATCTGGCCACCGAGCTGTTCAAGCGCGCCGGGCTGGATTTCGACGCGCTGAAGAAGCAGGCGCAGACCCGCGGCTTCAAGCCGGTCGAGCTCAAGGGCCAGGGCCTGAGCGCCAGCTATCAGGTCAAATCCGACGTGATCACCTCGCACAACGTGGTCGCACGGCTGCAAGGCAGCACGCATCCGGATGAGACGCTGATCTACAGCGCGCACTGGGACCATATCGGCGTGGGCAAGCCGGACGCACGCGGCGACACCATCTTCAATGGCGCGCTGGATAACGCCAGCGGCACTGCGGCGTTGCTGGAGCTGGCACGCGGTTTTGCCAGCGGGCCCAAGCCGGAGCGCTCGGTGGTGTTCCTGGCCGTCACTGCCGAAGAGAAGGGCTTGCTGGGCTCGGAGTTCTACGCCTCCAAGCCGTTGTACCCGCTGGATACCACCGTTGCGGTGATCAACATGGACGGCATGAGCCCGTTCGTGCCGTCGCGCGATTTCGGCATCTACGGCACCGCCAAGCTCGAGTTGCTCGATCAGCTCAAGACGGTGGCCGCACAGTCCAAGCTGCGCTACACGCCCGACCCCAAGCCGCAGGCCGGGTATTTCTTCCGCTCCGACCATTTCTCCTTCGCCAAGCGCGGGGTGCCGGCGCTGTCCTATGCGGCCGGGCAGGATTGGGAAGTGGGCGGCATTGCCGCAGGCAAGGCGGCATCGGACGACTACACCGCCAAGCGCTATCACCAGCAAGGCGACGAATGGAAGCCGGATTGGACCTTCGCCGGCGCCGCGCGCGATCTGGGGGTGCTGTACACGTTGGGCCAGCAGTTGGCCGGTTCGCGTCAGTGGCCGAACTGGAGCGGCGATTCGGAATTCCGCGCCACCCGCGATGCCAGCGAGGCGGCACGCAAGTAGGACCGGCTGACAAGACGACCGCGCTTTCATCAGGGCAGCGTTGCTTCGGTGTGCAGGGTTTTCAGTAAAGCTGCCAGCCAACTGTCTGGTGCGGTGTCCTCGCCGATTGCGGGACCGTTGGCGGCATGGATGCCGCCATCGAGCCCCCATGGACGGGTTTACGGCGTGTCCCGCAAGCGGTGAGGGCACCGCGCCCTCGACGCTGCGAGTTTGCTGCAGGGCCCTTGCCCGCCCACCATCGCAGGACACGCTGCAAGTACGTCCTTGTAAGCTCTTACGCGGCATCCATGCCGCGTAAGGTCCCGCGACGTGAGCTGGCAAGGACCAGTCGAGATGGTCGGTGGGCATGGCTTTGAATAGAACAGTCCGCAGACTGTCTGGTGGGACCCACCGACCGCCACGATCGCCCGCCAGCAGGCTGTCGCTGCAACCGATTGCAGGTCCTGGCACATCAATTGCACCTGTCTGACCCGACAGCGTGGTTTGACGCCCGTGACAGCACGCGTGCCAGGCTGCAATCTGTTGGGGTTGCGTTCGGTCGTTACCGCGTAGTCTGCCGCGCGGTCCTCGTCGGGTGGGGCGAAGACTGCACGATGGCCTTCGTTTCCTTTAACGGTCGATTCTTTAGGATGAGCCGCGACGTTGCGTCGCCGCCAGGAGAGTTTGTGCATCGGAGTGGTTTCATAGCTGCCAATACCGCGACCTGGTCGCACGCCGCCGGGCATCTTGCCGGTGCGGTGCGCTTCGCACGATCGCTACGCGTGGCGGGGATGGATCTCCCGCTGCAGCCCGCACTGTCGCACGCATGCGACGGGCAGCCTTGATGGACGGCATCGTGACCCTTTCCCCCGCACCAACCGCATTGCCCCCCACCTCCGCCCTCGACGCCGGCCAGCCCACGCTGCCACCGGAAGCGCCGCTGGCGATGCCCGAACAGAACCTGCGCGAAGGCAGGCTGCAGGTGCCCCATCAACGCACCGCGCCGGTCGGCATCGGCCTGCGGCGCTTCTATCTTATCGGCGGCACCTTCGCCACCACCGCCGTGGCGGTGTGGGTAATGCTCAGCGTGCTGTGGCCCGATGGCCTCAGCGTGCTGGAAGGCTGCCTGCTCGGCCTGTTCGTGCTGCTGTTCGCGTGGATCGCGATGTCTTTTGCCAGCGCGGTGGCCGGTTTCATCACCGTGGTGGCGCGCGCCGGACGCAAGCTCGGCATCGACCCGGAACAGCCGCTGCCCACGCTGCGCTCGCGCACCGCACTGCTGATGCCTACCTACAACGAAGACCCGCGCCGCCTGCTGGCCGGCCTGCAGGCGATCTACGAATCGGTGGCCGAAACCGGCCAGCTGGAGCACTTCGACTTCTTCGTGCTCAGCGACACCACCCGCGATCACATCGGCGCTGCCGAAGAACTGGTCTACAACGAGTTGTGCGACCGCGTCGACGGGCACGGGCGCATCTTCTACCGCCGCCGCGCCGACAATGCCGCACGCAAGGCCGGCAACGTGGCCGACTGGGTGCGCCGCTTCGGCGGCAGCTATCCGCAGATGCTGATCCTGGACGCCGACAGCGTGATGACCGGCGACACCATCGTGCGGCTGGTCGCCGGCATGGAAAACAACCCGGACGTGGGCCTGATCCAGACCCTGCCGGCGGTGGTCAACGGCCAGACGCTGTTCGCCCGCATGCAGCAGTTCGGCGGCCGTGTGTACGGGCCGATCATCGCCTTCGGCGTGGCCTGGTGGCATGGCGCCGAGAGCAATTACTGGGGGCATAACGCCATCATCCGCACCCAGGCCTTCGCCGACCACGCCGGCCTGCCGTCGCTGCGCGGGCGCAAGCCGTTCGGCGGCCACGTGCTCAGCCATGACTTCGTCGAAGCGGCGCTGATGCGGCGCGGCGGCTGGGCCATGCACATGGTGCCGTACCTGCAGGGCAGCTACGAAGAGGGCCCGCCCACACTGACCGACCTGCTGATCCGCGACCGCCGCTGGTGCCAGGGCAACCTGCAGCACGCCAAGGTGGTGAGCGCCAAAGGCCTGCACTGGATCAGCCGCATGCACATGCTGATCGGCATCGGCCATTACTTCACTGCGCCGATGTGGGGCTTGCTGATGCTGATCGGCATCGGCATCCCGTTGGCCGGCGGCGGCATCGACCTGGCCGGCGACCTACCGTTCTCGCCTGCGCGCTACTGGCACGGCAGTAGCCAGGGCAATGCGATCTGGATCTTCGTCTGCACCATGTTCGTGCTGCTGGCGCCCAAGCTGCTGGGCTATATCGCACTGCTGCTCAACCCGCGCGAACTGCGCGCCTGCGGCGGTGCCATTCGCGCGCTGCTGAGCATCCTGCTGGAAACCGTGCTGGCCGCGCTGATGGCGCCGGTGGTGATGTACCTGCAGTCGCGTGGCGTGTTCGAAGTGCTGGCCGGCAAGGATTCGGGCTGGGACGCGCAGGTGCGCGACGACGGCAAGCTGTCGTGGCCGGCGCTGTTGCGCAGCTATGGCGGGCTGACCGTATTCGGCCTGTTCATGGGCGCGGTGGCGTACACCGTTTCGCCGTCGCTGGCCGCCTGGATGGCGCCGGTGATCGTGGGCATGGCGCTGTCGATCCCGGTGGTGGCGCTGACCTCGCTGCGTCGCAGCGGTCTTGCGCTGCGCCGTGCGGGCATCTTCTGCATCCCCGAAGAACTCGATCCGCCCAGGGTGCTGGTGCGTGCATCCGAGCTGCGCCGCGCTGCCGCGCTGGAACCGTCGCTGATCTGATCGGCGGCATTGGCTGGCCCGGTTGGACCCGGTGTGCTGTTCGCCAACCATGCGCTGTCGCCGCCCCGGGCGACGCCCCGGCCGCATCTGCACCGAGGAGGGCGCGACCGGCAGGCGGCCCACGGCCACTGCTCCACGGCAACTCGCCGCACGCGATCCGGGTGAGCGGTGCGTGCGGACCCGCGTGACCGGGCAGTGACCGGCGCGCAAGGCATAATGCCCGGCCCCCAAGCGGAGCTGGATGATGCTGGAAGTGATCGAACGCGAGACCGGACCCAACCCGCAGTGGACCGTGCTGTGGCTGCACGGCCTGGGCGCCGATGGCAGCGACTTCGCTCCGATGGTGCCGGAGCTGGTGCGACCGCACTGGCCGGCGCTGCGCTTCGTGTTCCCGCATGCGCCGATCCGCCCGATCACCATCAACAACGGTGTGCGCATGCGCGGCTGGTACGACATCGTCGGCATGGACTTCGCCAGCCGTGCCGACAAGGCCGGCATTGCCGAGTCGGTGGCCCAGGTCGAAGCCTTGATCGCCCATGAGCAGGCCCGCGGCACGCCGCCCGAGCGCATCCTGCTGGCCGGGTTTTCGCAAGGCGGTGCGGTGACGTTGGCCGTGGGTCTGCAGCGCCGCATCCCGCTGGCCGGGCTGATCGCCCTGTCGACCTATCTGCCCGATCCCACGGCCGCTGCCAGCCAGTTGCAGCCCGCTGCCATTGCCCAACCGTTGTTCATGGCGCACGGCAGCGCCGACCCGGTGGTGCCATTCGCCGCCGGCCAGGCCAGCATGCAGGCGCTGCGCACGCTCGGCTTCGCTCTGGAATGGCAGACCTATCCGATGGGCCATCAGGTCTGCCTGGAAGAAATCGACGCCCTGCGCGACTGGATGCAGGCACGCTTCACCGCCGCCTGAGCCCGTGGCCACCGGCGCCCCACAGATCACCTGGATGCCGGACCTGTGCCGGCTGCCACGCTTGGGTGCCATGCTGGGGCTGGCCGAGCTGGTGGTGCTGGTGGTGACCCTGGTGCCCGATGCCGGCGCCGCGCGCAGCATCACCTTGTCGCGCTTCGTCTCGGCCAGCGGCCTGGCGCTATGGCTGGCGCTGGCGGTCACCGTGTTGCTGTGCGTACTGCGGCCTTCGCTGTCGCGGCTGCCGCCCAGACTGGGTGGGCTGGCCGCGCTGCTGATTGCCGCGCTGGTGGCGATGCTGGGCGCCGGCATCGTGCACGGGCTATACGCCGTGCTGGGCCAGGCCCCGCTTGGCCCGTTGGTCGGCTTCTGGCGCTTCACCCTGGGCAGTGCCGCCACCGTGGTGCTGATCACCGCGCTGGCGCTGCGCTATTTCTACGTCAGCGACCGCTGGGAAGCGCAGGTGCAGGCCAATGCGCGCGCCGAAGCCGACGCGTTGCAGGCACGCATCCGCCCGCACTTCCTGTTCAACAGCATGAACCTGATCGCCAGCCTGCTGCGGCGCGACCCGGTGGTGGCCGAGCAGGCGGTGCTGGATCTGTCGGATCTGTTTCGCGCCGCGCTGGGCGCCGGCGAAGGCGTGTCCACGCTGCGCGCCGAATGCGAGCTGGCCGAGCGCTATCTGGCCATCGAGTCCTTGCGCCTGGGCGAGCGTCTGCAGGTGCGCTGGCACCGCCAGGAACCATTGCCGTGGGAGCTGCCGATGCCGCGCCTGGTGCTGCAACCGCTGGTCGAAAACGCGGTGCTGCACGGAGTCTCGCGCATGCCCGAGGGCGGCACGCTGTATCTGTCGCTGCGCCAGCGCGGCAGCCAGTTGCAGATCCGCATCGTCAACCCCGCCCCGCAACCGGGAACCCAGTTGCCGCTGCTCGCCGGCGCCGGACATGCGCAGGCCAGCATCTCGCACCGGCTGGCGTTTCAGTTCGGTGCCGGGGCACGGATGGCGGCCAGCTGGGCTGAGGGCTACTATGCCTGCGAGATCACATTGCCGCTGCCGTGACGGGGGAGTCGCTGCAGCGAAGGGGGATGTCCATGACGGCCACGCAAGTGCGGGTGCTGATCGCCGATGACGAGCCACTGGCGCGCGAGCGCCTGCGCATGCTGCTGGGCGAGCATCCGCAGGTCGAGGTGATCGGCGAGGCCGAAAACGGCCAGCAGGTCCTGCAGCAGTGCGAACAGCTGCACCCGGACCTGGTGTTGCTGGACATCGCCATGCCCGGTGTCGACGGCCTGGAAACCGCGCGGCTGCTGCGCCAGCGCCAGCCACCGCCAGCGGTGGTGTTCTGCACCGCCTACGACCAGCATGCCTTGTCGGCGTTCGACGCCGCCGCGCTGGATTACCTGATGAAACCGGTGCGCCCGGAACGCCTGTCCGCGGCCCTGGAAAAGGTCGCCACGTTTCTGGCCGGGCGGGTGCCCGGCGTCGCGCCGCGGCCGTTGCGCACCCACCTGTGCGCGCGTCTGCGTGGCAGCCTGCGGCTGATCGCCATCGGCGACATCCGCTACCTGCAGGCCGAAGAGAAGTACGTCATCGTCCATCACGCCCGTGGCGAGGACCTGATCGAAGAGTCGCTCAAATCGCTGGAAGACGAATTCGCCGACCGCCTGGTGCGCATCCATCGCAATTGCCTGGTGGCCCGCGACGAACTGATGGAGCTGCGCCGCAGCGGCGACGGCCAGGTGCACGCGGTGCTGCGCAACGTGCCGCAGACCCTGGAAGTGAGCCGGCGTTGCGTGGCCAGCCTGCGCGATCAACTGCGTCATGTATGAGTTACCGGTCCGGTCCGCGATAATGGCCGGATGACCACGCTCCGCATCGCCACCCGCAAGAGCCCGCTCGCCCTTTGGCAGAGCGAACATGTCGCCGCCGCGTTGCGCCAGCACCACCCCGGCCTGGAGGTGGTGCTGGTGCCGATGAGCACCCGCGGCGACGAAGTGCTGGACCGCTCGCTGGCGGCGATCGGCGGCAAGGGCCTGTTTCTGAAGGAATTGGAGCTGGCCATGCTGCGCGGCGAGGCCGACTGCGCGGTGCATTCGCTCAAGGATGTGCCGATGGAACTGGACGATCCGTTCGTGCTGCCGGCGATCCTGGGCCGCGGCGACCCAGCCGACGCGCTGGTGTCCAATCTCTATGCCAGCCTGCAGGCATTGCCGCTGGGCGCGCGGGTGGGCACCTCGTCGTTACGGCGGCAGGCGCAGCTGCGCGCCGCACGCCCGGACCTGGAACTGATCGACCTGCGCGGCAACGTCAACACCCGCCTGGCCAAGCTCGACAACGGCGGCTACGACGCCATCGTGCTGGCCTGCGCCGGCCTGCAACGGCTGGGGCTGGACGCGCGCATCAGTGCGCGGCTGGACGCGCCGGACTGGTTGCCGGCACCGGCGCAGGGCGCGGTGGCAGTGGAATGTCGTGGCGACGATGCGCGCATCCATGCGCTGCTGGCGGTGCTGGATGACCCCGCCACCCGCGTCTGCGTGGAAGCCGAGCGGGCGATGAATCGCGCGCTGCACGGCAGCTGCCATGTCCCGGTGGCCGCCTTCGCCACCTGGAAGGACGAGGGCCTGTACCTGCAGGGCATGGTCGGCAGCGCCAGCGATGGCCGCCTGATCCACGCCGATGCCCACGGCAGCTCCGAAGACACCGAAGCGCTGGGCCGCCGCGTGGCCCAAGGCCTGTTCGACAAGGGCGCCGCCCAGCTGCTGGCCGAGCTGTAGCGCACCGCCGTCGCCCGCCCCTTCGGCCGCCACGCTCACGCCCGGCTGTCGTAGGAGCGGACCCGGCCGCGACAGGCGTTCCCGGTAGAGCTTTCGCGGCCAAGGCCGCTCCTACCGAGCGTGGTCGTGTATTCGAACGTGTGGACCAGGTTGAACATGGTCGACGTATCGCCCTTCGCATCGCCCCCCTACTACCAGGTCCTCCTGTCGTAGGAGCGGACCCGGCCGCGACGGGCGTTCCCGGTAGAGCTGTCGCGGCCAGGTCCGCTCCTACCGAGCGCGGTCGTGTATTCGGACGTGTGGACCAGGTCGACCATGGTCGACGTATCGCCCTTCGCGTCGCCCCGTCTATCACCAGGTCCCTGTCGTAGGAGCGGACCCGGCCGCGACAGGCATTCCCGGTAGAGCTCTCGCGGCCAGGTCCGCTCCTACCGAGCGTGGTCGTGTACTCGAACGTGTGGACCAGGTCGACCATGGTCGACGGATCGCCCTTCGCGTCGCCCGCCTACCACCAGGTCGTCCTGTCGTAGGAGCGGACCCGGCCGCGACGGGCACTCCCGATACAGCTGTCGCGGCCAAGGCCGCTCCTGCCGAACGGGATCGCTTACTTGAACGTGTAAACCAGGTTCACCGTGGTCAGCGTGTCGGTCTTCTTGTCGCCGTCGCTGACCTCGCTGTTGTGGCGCATCTGCCAGGCGGCCTTGAGCGCGAAGTGCGAGTTCATGCTGACCTGCACGCCGAAATCGTTCTGCGCGTAGGTGTTGTATTCGCCCGATTCCACCAGCAGCGTGTTGATCAGGTCAGTGTTGTCGGTGACGGTGTACTTCAGGTCGAACAGGCCGCGCCCGATCAGGCCGGTCTCGTTGCGGTCTTCGTCGCTGTTGTGCGCGCGGCGGATACCCGGGCCGATCTGCGCGTCCAGATAGAAGCGCTCGGCATCGATCAGGCGCGTGCCGTAACCGATACCGAAGGTGGCCAGCCGATCGTAGGTGGCGAAGTCGTCGTGTTCGTAGCGTCCGGTGGCGGTGAGCTGGCGGTGCTCGCCCAACTGCAAGGCACTGCCCACGCTGCCGGTGTAACGCTCGGCGGTGGTCTGGCGTTCGCGTTCGGTGCTGCCGTCGTCGTTGGTATTGGTGTACTCCGAGCTCGAACGCAGCGCGGTGGCATCCAGGCTGTGGATCCAGTCGCCGTCGGTGTAGCGCAGGCGCACGCGGCCGTTGAGGCTGTCGGTGGTGCTGTTGCCGTGGGCAGCGGCATAGCCCAGCTCGCCGCTGCTGCCGCTCCAGGGCGAGGGCACCAGCGCAGCGGCAGGGTCAACCGGTGTCGGCGCGACCGCGATCGACTGGGCCCACACGGTAGGCGTGATCAACAGCAGGGGCAGCAAGGCAGACAACTGGGCACGGCGGGACATAAGCGGCTCGCTTGAGGGCAGGGCGGGAGGGTGAAAGCGATTTCATGATAACGGACTGTGCGGCACGTCATGACCCGGTGAACGCCGCGCTTCATTGGCGGTTCTGGCGCTGGCGGCAGATGGCGCGTTGTCGTGTGCGGTTGCGGGCGGCGCGCAGACCCGCGCACGGCGTCGTCGCGACCGGCGCAATCCGAGCGGCCGGGACTGGCGTGTTCTGCACCAGAGTGCATAGCGACGCTCACCCCGCCGCGCGAAGAACCGGACATAATCGGCGCATGGACCGCTATGAACGTATCAACTCCCTGCATCGCCTGCTCAAGTCGGCGCGCTATCCGGTCACCGTGGCGCGGCTGCAGGATGAGCTGAGCTGCTCCCGCGCCACCGTGTATCGCGACCTGGCGTTTCTGCGCGATGCGCTGATGGCGCCGGTGGAAGGCGATGGCGAATCGGGCTTTCGCTATCTGTCCGGCGAAAGCGATCGCTTCGAGCTGCCCGGCCTGTGGCTGAGTTCGGAAGAACTGCATGCACTGCTGGCATCCCAGCAATTGCTCGCGCGCACCGGCGGGGGCGTATTGTCCTCGATGCTGGCACCGTTGCAGCAGCGCATCGAAGGGCTATTGGCGGCACAGGCCGGCGTATCGCAGTGGCCAGTGGACCGTGTGCGGGTGATTCCGCATCGCGGCCGCAAGCTGGACGAAGCGAGCTTTCGCACGGTGGCCTCCGGGGTGCTGGAGCGCAAGCAACTGAGCTTCGATTACCGCGCACGCTCGACCGACGAATCGACCAAGCGCACCGTGTCCCCGCAGCGCATCACCCATTACCGCGACAACTGGTACCTGGATGCCTGGGACCATGGCCGCGATGGCGTGCGCAGTTTTGCGGTGGACCGTATCAATCATGCGCGCCTGCTCGATGCCGCCCCGCGCGATGTGCCCGACAGCGAGCTGGACGAGCAGCTGGCCGCCAGCTACGGCATCTTTTCCGGCGCCCCCAAGGGCTGGGCGACCATCGTGTTCAGCGCCAAGGCCGCGCGCTGGGTGGCCGACGAGCACTGGCATTCCAAGCAGCAGGGCCGCTTTTTGCCGGACGGTCGCTACGAGCTCAAATTGCCGTACAGCAACTCGCGCGAGCTGCTGATGGACGTGCTGCACTACGGCTCGGATGCGGAGATCGTCGAACCGGTTTCGCTGCGCGAGCAGGCCAAGGCGCTGTTGTCGCTGGCGCTGAGCAACTACGACTGAGCCAGATCGACCGCATGCATGCGTTTGTCTTGCGCGCATGGGTTCCGCTCAATCAGCGACATGCAAGTTGACCAGCCATCTGGTCGCGGGCGAACCGCTGACGGCGGCGTGCACTGCTGGCGTTGCACGGCACTTCCGCGACCAGGCTTGCACGCCAGGTGCTTGGTCAATCCACGCGCTGCACAAACACTAGGCTGGCCACGTGCGTCATCGGTCGCGCCCGGATCCTGTGGTGGCGATCAGAAGCAGTGGCATGCACGCAGCAGTCCAGTAGAGCCAGAGGCAGCTAGCCAGACGTAGCGATCAAGTCGTCAGGCAATTCTTGAAGGCGCACCCGGGACCGGCGTACGCGCTACGGAACCGATCGCCAGGCAATGGCGGGACGCGCCTGGCGGCTTCGCAGAAGTTCTCGCAGGCATTCCGGCGCTGGCAGCTGGACCTGGCAACACGGCTGATCGCAATGATCAGCCGATCGCATCCATGACCGGAAAACGCCGGAGCATATCGGCAGCGCAATACTCAGCGCTTGTTGGGTACTTCAAATCCCAGACGGTCCACCTGCTCACGCAACTGCGGCACGCGCTTGAGCTTGTCGGTGTAGATGGAATAGTCGTCGCGCATCTTGTCGACCAGTTTGCGGTACTGGTCGCGGCTCATGTCCGGCTTGCGCGCGAAGATCCAGGCCAGGTCGCGGCCGGGATAGGAAATCAGCATCCATGAACCGTCCGGTGCGATTTCCAGGATGCGCTGCTTGGCCGGAATGACCTTGTAGAACCACACCCGCCAATCGCGGTTGCCGCTCTCGGCGTCCACCGACGCGCGCGCGTTGACCTCTTTTTCCGGCTCGCCGAAGCCTTCGCGGTACAGATAGCGCACCGCCACCTTGCCGTCTTCGACCAGGGTGTACTCGTCGCGGCTGGTGACGTGCCCGCGCTCGACCGGGTTGGGCATGCGCGCAATCACGTACCAGGTGCCCATGATCTTGGACAGATCGATCGCCGGCTCGGTGGTGGATGTGTCCTTGGCGGATGCCACGGGCAGGCCGAGGACGAGCAGGAAAGCGAGGGCGATCGTAACGGTCAGGCGCATCGCAACATCACAAAGGGGCAGTAGGAGCAGCACACTACCGCATGCAGGGGGCAAGTTCGCGTCAACGGTCGGGTCTGGCGTCGGCGACTGCGGCATCGGGATCAATCCCTCGATCCTCCGTCCTCGCTGCCCGATCCCGATCGCCAGCCACCTCAAGGCACAGCCCGTGGCGCCGCACCCGCCCGGCTCGACATCTCGCCTGTCGGGTCGCAATCGGTGAGATGGGCACAGGCAATCCTGCCGGCCTGTGTTCATCCCTTCTGCCACGGAGTGCCGCTATGTCGCATCGTCCTTCTCCTCGTTCCGAACGTCCCGATCCGCGGGTGCTGCGCCCGGTACGGCAGGTTGCCCTGGCCGGCCTGGCGCTGGTGCTGGTGTGGCCGGCGGCGCGCGGTTACAGCGAGTGGATCGGCTGGCTGCCCCTGTGGCTGGTGGGCATGCCGATGCTGGCCTGGTGGAGCCTGCATCGCTTCGCGCTGCCCACGCTGACCCGGCCGGGCGCTCGGCGGGTCTTGCCGCGGCGGCGTGGCCCGCAGGCACAGCGTCGGCGCGTTGCCGCGCGGGCCACGACACCGGCGCGGGCGGCCTGACCTTCGGCAGGGGAGGCCGGGCAAGGGGCTGTGTTAGGTTTTCCGGCATTGGTTTTTCCGGAAAAATACATGCCCAAGTTCGCCTCGATCTGCCTGGTTGCCGGCCTGATCACCGCTGGCGCCGTCTCTGCAGAGGAAACCGCCGTGTCCAACGATCCCTACGCCTGGCTGGAAGATGTCACTGGCGCCAAGCCGCTGGACTGGGTCAAGGCCCAGAACGCCAAGACCGAGGCGCGCCTGGCCACCACGCCGGCCTTCAGGCAGATGGAAACCAGCATCCGCGAAGTGCTGGATTCGGACGCGAAGATTCCCGGCGTGCAGAAGATCGGCGAGTACTACTACAACTTCTGGAAGGACAAGCAGCACGAGCGCGGCCTGTGGCGGCGCACCACGCTGGACGAATACCGCAAGGCCTCGCCGAAGTGGGAGACGGTGCTGGACCTGGATGCGCTCAACAAGGCCGAGGGCGAGAACTGGGTCTGGCACGGCGCCGACTGCCTGCGCCCGGACTACCAGCGCTGCCTGATCGCGCTGTCGCGCGGCGGCGCCGATGCCGACGTCACCCGCGAGTTCGATCTCGGCAGCAAGCAGTGGGTCAAGGACGGCTTCTTCCGTCCCGAATCCAAGGGCGGGCTGGGCTGGATCGACAAGGACACGGTCTACGTCTTCACCGATTTCGGTGCCGGCAGCATGACCAGTTCCGGCTACCCGCGCATCGCCAAGCAGTGGAAGCGCGGTACCCCGCTCGGCGCCGCCACCGTGGTGTACGAGGGCAAGCCCACGGACATGTACATCGCGGCGATGCACGATGACACCCCGGGCTTCGAGCGCGATTTTGTCAGCCGCACGCTGGCCTTCTACAACGACGAGCTGTATCTCAAGGGCGCCGACGGCAAGCTGGTCAAGGTGGATGTGCCCAACTCGGCCAGCAAGTCGGTCAAGCGGCAATGGCTGACGCTGGAGCTGCGCGAGCCATGGACGGTGGGCGGCAAGACCTACACGGCGGGCTCGCTGCTGGCCACGCGCTTTGACGACTTCATGGCCGGCAAGCGCAGCTTCGATGTGCTGTTCGCACCGACCGACACCACCTCGCTGGCGGGCGTGGCATGGACCAAGTCGCACCTGGTGTTGAACGTGCTGGAAGACGTCAAGAATCGGCTCAGCGTCATCACCCCATCGCAGGACGGGTGGAAGAAGAGCGCGTTTGTCGGTGCGCCGGCTTTCGGCACGATCGATGTCAGCGCCGTGGACAGCGACGACAGCGACGCGCTGTGGCTGACCGTCACCGATTACCTCACACCCACCACCTTGTCGTGGGTGGACGTCGGCAGTGCGCCGCAGCCGCTCAAGACCATGCCGGCGTTCTTCGATGCCGGCAAGGACAGCATCGAGCAGCACTTTGTCACCAGCAAGGACGGCACCCGCGTGCCGTATTTCCTGGTGCGCCCCAAGAACCTCAAGCTCGATGGCAGCGCGCCGACGCTGCTGTACGGCTACGGCGGTTTCGAGATTTCGATGACGCCGAATTATTCCGGCGGATTGGGCCGTGCCTGGCTGGACAAGGGCGGCGTCTACGTGGTGGCCAACATCCGCGGCGGCGGCGAGTACGGCCCGCGCTGGCACCAGGCTGCGCTCAAGCAGAACCGCCACAAGGCCTACGAAGACATGGCCGCGGTGGCCAAGGATCTGGTCGCGCGCAAGATCACCTCGACCAGGCATCTGGGCGTGCAGGGCGGCAGCAATGGCGGCCTGATGACCGGCAACATGCTGACCCAGTATCCGGAGCTGTTCGGCGCGGTGGTGGTGCAGGTGCCGCTGCTGGACATGAAGCGCTACAGCCATCTGCTGGCCGGCGCCTCGTGGATGGCCGAATACGGCGACCCGGACACCGACGACTGGAGCTTCATCCAGACCTTCTCGCCGTATCACCTGTTCGATCCGAAGAAGACCTATCCGCCGGTGATCTTCCTGACCTCCACCCGCGACGACCGCGTGCATCCGGGCCACGCGCGCAAGATGGCGGCCAAGATGATCGAGGCCGGCAAGGACGTGACCTACTACGAGAACATCGAGGGCGGTCACGGCGGTGCGGCCAACAACGCGCAGGCAGCGCATATGTCGGCATTGGCGTATAGCTTCCTGTGGGAGCGCCTGGCCGACTGATGCGGCATGACAATCGGTGACGTGCGCCTCGCATACAAGCCCTTCTCCCCTCGGGAGAAGGTGCCCGAAGGGCGGATGAGGGTACGGTTGCTCGCTGGGTTGAAGCCCGTTCGATGAACAATCGCGTGGGTCGAGGCATCTAGAAAGTGCCAGGCTTCCACGCCTTGCGGCACGGGTTGGGTTTGTTTCGGCAAAAGTAACCAGCACCATGCGCCTGACGCGAACCGGTGCGATGAAACTGCACCGGTTCCCTGCGCTCCTCGCCATCCGTGGCACGGCGCCCCAACTCGCTGTGCTCAAACAGCGCGCCTCCGGCCACAGGTGGCTGCGGTGTTCGGCCCGCTTCAAGGCGAGGAAGCCACGAGCAACAGCAAGTGCAACAATGGCGAGTGCACGGTAGAACTGCGAGTACTTCACACGCTCGATCTGTGGCCACAAACTGCGTAACCCACGCTCAATACGCCCACTGCCTGTTCCAGGCGCGACAGGCTTCGGATGTATCGATGCGCACGTATTGATTAGCGCTGTGGTACCGAGCGGCGCCGGGCCAGCGGCAAGCGATTGCACGGCAATTCTCCGATCTGGTCAGCTGCGTGCCGAGGTAACACTGTGTGGCGCGTTCGGGCCTGGTTGTCGCCACTGCGATGACCAGGCGCGATATCCCTTGGAGGGGTGGAATGAAACTCGAGGATCTGGGACCGCGGCTGTGCATTCTCGGGCCGTCCAACAGCGGTAAATCGACCTTGGCCCAGGCGATCGCGCGCAAGCGCGGATGCGCATGCGTACATCTGGATCAGCTGCATCATTTCCCGAACACTGCCTGGCTACCTCGTCCCAGACAGGACTTTTTCGCGCTTCACGATGCGGCCATTGCCGCAGAGCAGTGGGTGATGGATGGCAATTACCTGGGCTGCCTGTCGCAGCGTCTGGCGCGTGCAACGGGCGTTGTTCTATTGGACATCCCGGTGACCACCAGCCTGGTGCGCTATCTGCGCCGAACCTGGTTCGAGCAGCGCCGTTGCGGCGGCCTCGATGGCGCCAGGGAGCGGGTCAGGTGGGAGATGCTGCGCCACATCGCGGTCGTCGAACGCAGAAAACGCAAAGACCTCGCTAGGATATTCAAGCGCAGCAGCGTGCCGAAGATCGCATTGCTGACGGTGCCGGCGATCGATCAATTCTATCGCCATGAAAAGTTGAACTCGCAAGGTCTGCGCCAGTGACAGCGGCTCCCGGCGTGGTGTCACGACAGAAGGCGATTGACCGCGAGGGCGTGCTCAACACGCCTTATGGATGGCAGGTGCTGTGGTGTCATGCAAGGCGCGTCTACAGACTGCGTAACCCACGCGCAATGCGCTCCACCGCCTGTTCCAGACGCGGCAGGCTCTGGGTGTAGGCGATGCGCACGTGCTGGTTGGCGCGATGGAAGCCGAAGTCGATGCCGGGAGTAAAGGCGACGTGCTCGGTTTCCAGGAAATGCGCGCAGAACGCCTGCGCATCGTCGGAAAACGCGCTGATGTCGGCGTAGAGATAGAACGCGCCTTGGGGTTCGATGGCGATGTTGAAGCCAAGCTGGCGTAGCGCGGGCAGCAGATAGTCGCGGCGTTGCCGGAACTGCGCGCGGCGCGCTTCGAAGATGGCGATGCTTTCCGGCGTGAAACACGCAAGCGCTGCGTGCTGCGCAATGGTCGAGGCGCTGATGTAGAGGTTTTGCGCGAGTTTTTCCAGCTCGGGCACCGCGCCGGGCGGGGCGATCAGCCAGCCCAGGCGCCAGCCGGTCATGCCGAAGTATTTGGAAAAACTGTTCAAGACGAAGGCGCTGTCGTCGACTTCCAGCACGCTATGCGCGTCCAGGCCATAGGTCAGGCCATGGTAGATCTCGTCCACCACCAGGTGCCCGCCGCGCGCACGCAGCGCCTGCGACAACGCGGCCAGCTGCGCGCGCGACAGCACGCTGCCGGTGGGGTTGGCCGGCGATGCCACCAGGGCGCCGACGCTGTCGGCGTTCCAGCACGCGTCCACCAGCGCCGGGGTCAGTTGGTAGTCGGTGTCCGGCCCGACCGGAACCAGTTGTGCGGCACCTTCGATCAGGCGCAGGAAGTGGCGGTTGCACGGATACCCAGGGTCGGCAAGCAGCCAGTGCTTGCCCGGGTCCACCAGCAGGCTGCTGGCCAACAGCAGCGCGCCCGAGCCGCCTGGCGTGACCAGGATCCGCTCCGGGTCGACGCTGCGGCCATAACGTTGCGCATAAAAGCCGGCAATCGCCTCGCGCAACGCGGGCAGGCCGCGTGCAGCGGTGTAGCGGGTATGGCCGGCGGCCAGTGCGGCCTGCCCGGCAGCCACGATCGGCGCGGCAGTGGTGAAGTCGGGTTCGCCGATTTCCAGGTGGATCACGTCGTGACCGGCCTGTTCGAGCGCATTGGCGCGGGCCAGCAGCGACATCACATGGAACGGCGCGATGTCCTGGCTGCGGCGGCTGTAGCCCGACGCGGGCGAAAGCAAGGGATCCATTGCGAGGATCATAGACCAGCATGACCTAGGACACATGACGCCCGGCGACGGGCTCTTCCACACTCGGTCGCTGGGATGGCATTGCGTTCATCCAACGGACCCCAATCTGATGAAGCCTGTCCTGACCTTGTTGATCGCCAGCCTGATGACCACATCCGCCTCCTCTTTCGCCGCTCTCCCGTCGCCGCCGGACGTCGCCAAGCACCCGCACGTGGTCAAGACGCCGTTTGGCGCCACCCGTAATGACGATTACTACTGGCTGCGCGACGACAAGCGCGAAGACAAGGCGATGCTGGCCTATCTCAACGCCGAGAATGCCTACACCGACCAGGTGATGGCGCCGCTCAAGCCGTTGGAAGACACGCTCTACAACGAGATCGTCGGGCGCATCAAGCAGGACGATGCCAGCGTGCCGTATCGCGAACGCGGCTATTGGTATTACACCCGCTTCGAAGCCGGCAAGGATTACCCGATCCAGGCGCGTCGCAAGGGCAGCATGGAGGCGCCGGAAGAAGTCCTGCTGGACGTCAACCAGATGGCCCAGGGCAAGGGCTATTTCAGCGTGGGCGAGGCCGAGGTCAGTCAGGACAACCGCCTGCTTGCCTGGGCCGACGACGCCGTCGGCCGTCGCCAATACACGATTCGCTTCAAGAATCTGGACACCGGCGAGATCTATCCGGACACCGTGGAAGGCGTCTCCCCGAACGTGGTGTGGGCGGACGACAACAAGACCGTGTTCTACGTCGAAAACGACCCGGAAACGCTGCTCACCGTGCGCGTCAAGAAACACGTCCTGGGTACTGCGTCCAAGGACGACGTGCTGGTGTACGAAGAGAAGGACGACAGTTTTTACATGGGTGTGGGGCGTACCCGCGACGACAAGTACATCACCATCGGCGTGGAAAGCACGGTGTCGTCCGAGACGCGTTATGCGCTGGCCGCCAAGCCGGACACCTTCAAGGTGCTGGCCAAGCGCGAGCGCGATGTGGAGTACCACGCCGAACATTTCGACGGGCGTTGGGTGATCCGCACCAACGCCGATGGCGCCGAGAACTTCAAGCTGGTGACTGCGCCCACCGATGCCACCACGCGCAAGCAGTGGACCGACTGGGTCGCCCACGATGACAAGGTCTACATCGAAAATTTCGAGCTGTTCGATGGATTCACTGCCATCGAAGAACGCTCCGGTGGCCTGGAGCGCGTGCGACTGCTCAAGCGTGATGGCAGTCATGAGTACGTCAAGGCGGATGAGCCGGCGTATTCGATGGGCTTGTCGGTCAACCCCGAGCCGGACACCGTGTGGCTGCGCTGCAGCTATACATCGCTGACCACTCCGGCCACCACCTACGACCTCAACACCGCCACCGGCGAGCGCAAGGTGCTCAAGCAGCAACCGGTGATCGGCTATGACGCGGGCAAGTATGAGACCGAACGCGTCTGGGTCACGGCCCGCGACGGCGTCAAGGTGCCGGTGTCGCTGGTGTACAAGAAAGGCTTCGAGAAGGACGGCACGGCCGCGTTGTTCCAGTACGCGTACGGCAGCTACGGCATGTCGATGGACCCGTCCTTCAATCTGCCGGCGATCAGCCTGCTGGACCGTGGTGTGGTGTACGCCATCGCGCACATCCGCGGCGGCCAGGAAATGGGCCGTAAGTGGTACGACGATGGCAAGCTGCTGCACAAGAAGAACACCTTCAACGATTTCGTCGACGTCACCCGCGGGCTGGTCGCGCAGGGCTACGCCGCCAAGGACCGTGTGGCGGCATCCGGCGGCAGCGCAGGTGGCCTGTTGATGGGTGCGGTGGCCAACATGGCGCCGCAGGACTATCGCGTGCTGGTGGCGCAGGTGCCATTCGTCGATGTGGTCACCACCATGCTGGATGCCAGCATCCCGTTGACCACCAACGAATACGACGAGTGGGGCAACCCGGAAACCAAGGACTACTACGACTACATGCTGTCGTATTCGCCCTACGACAATGTGCGCAAGCAGGCGTACCCGGCGATGTTCGTCGGCACCGGTCTGTGGGATTCGCAGGTGCAGTACTGGGAGCCGGCCAAGTGGGTGGCCAGGTTGCGCGACGACAACACCGGCAAGGCTCCGATTGTGTTCCGCACCAATATGGAAGCCGGTCACGGCGGCAAATCCGGCCGCTTCCGCCGTTACCGCGAGTTGGCGGAGTCGTATGCGTTCGTGCTGGATCAGTTGGGCGTCAAGTAGCTGGGGAGCAGGGATTGGGGAGTCGGGATTGGGGATTCGCCAAGGCCGATGGCTGAGGTTTCGGTGGTTGTTGCATCGCGTTGGGGTGTGGCGGCTGGTTTCCGGCCTCCTTGGTGTGTTTCTGCCTTCTGCCGTTGCCCCCGCTTGGGCTCGTTGTTGTTGCTCTTCTCCCCGGTCGCTTGAAAGTGAGTCGAGCACCGCCGCCACGCTTGGCCGCAGAGGCGTGCTTGTCCGAGTGCAGCGCGTCTGGGCGCCGCACCCTGCCTTGCCAGGCGCGCGGCGAACGGTGACGCTGCATTGCCAGGGCCTCCACCGGCAGCTGCAGTGGCTGCGCCGACAACGCGCAGGCCAGGCCACCTCACCCCGGTCTGGTCGTATCATTTGCACATGACGCGACCGAACCGATTTTTTCGCTGGGCCTGGTGGTTGCTGGCGTATGCCAGCCTGGCGACCGGCATTGTCGGGATCTTTGTGCCGGGATTGCCGACCACGGTGTTCATCCTGATTTCGGCCTGGGCGGCGTCGCGTGGGTCCGAGCGGCTGCATGCGTGGCTGCTGTCGCATCCGCGTTTCGGGCCAGCAATCGTGGAGTGGCAGACCTATCGGGCGGTCAGTCGCAAGGCCAAGTGGATGGCGACGCTGACGATGACCCTGTGCGCCGGCATCATGCTGTGGTGCGTGCCGGTGTTCTGGGTGAAATGCCTGTCGATCGGCAGCATGGCGGTGGTGGCGATCTGGTTGTGGCTGCGTCCGGAGCCGCCGCCGCGCGCGCTGCAAACGCCGCACTGAGCGCACGGCAGTCAGGGTGTTCTGGCTATACTCCGGTCCATGAGCATCATGTCCCGACCTTCCGTTCGTCTCGCACTGGTTGGTGCGACCTTTGTCCTGCTTGCCGCTTGCGGCAACAAGGGCCCGCTGGTGATGCCGCAGAAGCCGGTGCCGGTGGAAGCCCAGCCCGTGCCGCAGCCGCCGGATGCGCCGCAACCGCTGGATGAGTCCACACCTGCGCCCGCGCCGGTGGAGACCGACAGCAAGCCCGCATCCACCACCGACCAGCCCGCTAGCAGCGGCAATGAGCGCTGACGGTCGCAGCGAGCGTCTGCGTTTCACAAAAATGCATGGCGCCGGCAACGATTTCGTGGTGCTGGACCTGCGCGACGGCACGCCCCCGCCGGATGCTGCGTTGGCAGCGCGCCTGGCAGATCGACACTTCGGGGTCGGCTGCGATCAGATCCTGACCATCCAGGCCCCGCGCAGCGAAGGCGCAGTGGCAGCCTACGGCATCTGGAATTCCGACGGCTCGGCCGCGCGTCAATGCGGCAACGGCGCGCGCTGCGTCGCGGCCTGGCTGGTGCGCGATGGAACCGCGCAGGGCGAGCGCTTCCTCATCGACAGCCCGGTCACCGCACATGCGGTGGAGCAGGTGGATGCGGGAACGTATGCGGTGGCCATGGGCGTGCCGCAGTTCGAGCCCACGCAGATTCCGCTGGCCGGATTTGCGCATGCGCGCGACGAATACGCGCTGCCCGTGCACGGCGAGACGGTACGCTTTGGTGCAGTGTCGATGGGCAACCCGCATGCCGTGCTGGAGGTTGGCCGTGTCGATGCCGCCCCGGTGGAGCGTGTGGGCAGCTTGCTGCAGCAAAACGCCGCATTCCCCAATTCGGTCAATGTCGGGTTCGCGCAGGTGGTGGATCCCACGCATGTGCGTCTGCGCGTGTTCGAGCGCGGCGTCGGCGAAACGCTGGCCTGCGGTAGCGGTGCGTGCGCGGCTGCGGTGGTGCTGATGCAGCGCGGCCGCGTCGAGCGCGACGTGCGCGTGTCGTTGCCCGGCGGCGAGCTGCAGATTCGCTGGCCCGACGATGCGCAGGAGGTGGTGATGTCCGGCCCGGCGGTGTTCGTCTTCGATGGAGAATGGAACTGATGAGCGACAACACGGACAAGTTCAGTGCGCACGAGGTCGCAACGTGGTTGCGTCGCCATCCCACCTTTCTCAAGCAATTCCCCGATCTGGCGGTGAGCCTGCTGGTGCCGCGCGACGATGGCCCTACCGCGTCGCTGGCGACCTATCAGCTGGAAGTGTTGCGCGACAAGAACCGCGAGCTGTCGCGGCGCCTGCACGAGCTGGGCAGCAATGCGCAGGTCAATGAGCGGCTGGCGGTGCGCACCCACCAACTCACGCTGGCACTGATGCGCCAGACCACGGCCGCCGATACGCTCAAGGCGATGGCTGCGTCGTTGGCAGAAGATTTCAACGGTGAGCTGGTGCGGCTGGTCGTGCTCGCGCCGGTCGCCGGCCTGAACGCGGATTGGTTGCAGGTGATCGCCGCCGACGATGCGCGCCTGGCCCCGTTTCGCGATTGCCTGAGCGATGGCGAGCCGATCTGCGGCCGGCTGCAGGCTGAAAAACACGCGCTGCTGTATGCCGAACAGGCGGATGCGGTGCAATCCACCGCGTTGCTGCCGTTGCCGGGTGTCGGCCTGATTGCGGTCGGCAGCAGCGATGCCAACCGGTTCTATCCCGGCATGGGCACCTTGTTCCTGCGCATGATGGGCGAGTCGCTGGGCGTGGCGCTGCAGCGTTTCACGGCGTGATGGCAGTGGCAGGCCATGCAATGCGCGGCCTGCTGTGCACCCCAGCGTCGCTGCGGCGGCGGCAGGGTAGCTGAGATGTCCTCGGTCGAAGGATTTCTGGCGTATCTGCAGGTCGAACGTCAGGTGTCGGCGCACACGCTGGATGCGTATCGGCGCGATCTTGCCGCGTTGCTGAGCTGGGCAGCCGAGCACAAGGATGCTACGGGTGCCGCGGTCGGGTTGGACGTCGCACAGCTGGACAGCGCGCAGCTGCGTCAGTTTGTTGCGGCAGAACACCGGCGCGGCCTGTCCGCCAAGAGCCTGCAGCGGCGCCTGTCTGCATGCCGCAGCTATTACGCCTGGTTGCTCAAGCACGGCCGTATCGCGGCCAGCCCCGCGGCGGCGTTGCGGGCGCCCAAGGCGCCGCGCAAGTTGCCGCAGGTGCTCGATGCCGATGAGGCCGTGCGCCTGGTCGAGGTGCCGACCGATGCGCCGCTGGGCTTGCGCGATCGCGCATTGCTGGAACTGTTCTATTCGTCGGGGTTGCGCTTGAGCGAGCTGTGCGCATTGCGCTGGCGCGATCTGGATCTGGCCAGCGGCCTGGTGATGGTGCTGGGCAAGGGCGGCAAGCAGCGCCTGGTGCCGGTGGGTTCGCATGCGATTGCGGCCTTGCGCCAATGGCAGCGCGACAGCGGCGGACGTGCCGAAACGCATGTCTTCCCCGGGCGCGCCGGCGGTGCGATTTCGCAGCGTGCGGTGCAGATCCGCATCAAGCAATTGGCCGTGCGCCAGGGCATGTTCAAGGACGTGCACCCGCATATGCTGCGGCACAGTTTTGCCAGCCATATCCTGGAGTCGTCGGGCGATCTGCGCGGTGTGCAGGAGCTGCTCGGTCATTCCGATATCGCCACCACGCAGATCTACACGCACCTGGATTTCCAGCACCTGGCCAAGGTCTACGACGCCGCGCATCCGCGTGCCAAGCGCAAGAAGTCTGCCGACTGAGCGGCTGATCGTCGCGGACCGGGCAGGCACGCGATTGCATCGGTGCGCTCGGCAGGTTGCTGCAGTGTCAGTGCGCGGGACTGGGCGAACGCACTTGCAGGGGTGTCATGTCCGAACACGGCGAGCGGGCCCGGCATGCGCGCGCCATCCTGGGCTTCCAATCCCTGGAAGATCAGCATGGCCACCTTCCGTCTGACCGGACTCGATCCGGCCCTGTTCGCCCACCTGCATGGACTCGACGATGCTGCGCTGGCAAGCCATCAGGCCGTGCGCGTGATCGCCGATGCCGACCATGGATTTCCTTGTCGCGTCAGCCTGCAGGATGCGCGCGCGGGTGAACCGCTGCTGTTGCTGCCCTACCTGCATCAACCCGCCGACTCGCCCTACCGCGCCAGCGGGCCGATCTTCGTCCGCAGTGCGGCGACACCGGCGCAGTTGCAGCCCGATGCGGTGCCACCGGCGATCCGCTCACGGCTGATATCGCTACGTAGCTACGATCATCGCGATCATCTGGTGGCCGCCGAGGTGTGCGCAGGGGAACAGGTTGCCGCGTGGCTGCGGCATTGCCTGGATGACCGGCAGATCGCCTACGTGCACCTGCACCACGCACGCCAGGGCTGTTACGCGTGCCGTGCGGAACGTGTGGGGTGAATCATCCCAGGCGCGATGCAACGCGCAAGCACGGTGGCCTGAGTGGTGCGGGATGAGGCATCGCGCGCGCTGCCGTAGCGGCGCCTGGCGCGCGCCCATGCGTCGGCGCTGCGGTCTGCGGCGCATCGGCGCAGCGCGCTTGAACCCGGCAGGGGCGTCCCCACCTCATTGGAAACCCCCGGAGGACCCATGGACCCCAGCCAGAATCCCAACATCGTTCACGCCACCACCATCATTTCGGTTCGGCGTGGTGGGCACGTCGCCGTCGCGGGCGATGGCCAGGTCACGCTCGGCCACACCGTCATGAAGGGCAACGCGCGCAAGGTGCGCCGGCTCGGTCGCGAGGGTCAGGTCCTGGCCGGGTTTGCCGGTGCCGCCGCCGATGCGTTTACGCTGTTCGAACTGTTCGAAGCCAAACTCGACAAGCATGGGCAATTGACCCGTGCCGCCGTGGAGTTGGCCAAGGATTGGCGCACCGAGCGCCGCCTGGGCAAGCTCGAAGCGTTGCTTGCGGTCGCCGATAAAGAAACCTCGTTGATCATCAGCGGCACCGGCGATGTGATCGAACCGGAAGACGGCATCATCGCCATCGGTTCCGGCGGTTCGTACGCCTTGTCGGCCGCCCGCGCGCTGCTGGCGCACACCGAGCTCGATGCCAAGACCATCGCCACCGAAGCGATCAATATCGCTGGCGATATCTGCATCTACACCAATCGCAACGTGGTGGTCGAGGAGCTGTGATTCGGGAGTGGGGATTCGGGAATCGCAACAGCGGTTTCGGTTCCACCCCGACGACATAGGCTATTGATTTCGCGCTTGCGATTCCCCTTTCCCCATTCTCGATTCCCCAATGCCAAATTCCGATACTTCAACCATGACTCCGCGCGAAATCGTGCAGGAGCTCGACCGTCATATCGTTGGCCAGCACGACGCCAAGCGCGCGGTGGCCATCGCGCTGCGTAATCGTTGGCGGCGCATGCAGCTGCCCGAAGAGCTGCGCAACGAGGTGATGCCCAAGAACATCCTGATGATCGGCCCGACCGGCGTCGGCAAGACCGAGATCGCGCGACGTCTGGCAACCTTGGCCAATGCGCCGTTCGTCAAGGTGGAAGCCACGCGCTTTACCGAAGTGGGTTACGTCGGCAAGGACGTGGAGCAGATCATCCGCGATCTGGCCGATACCTCGGTCAAGTTGTACCGCGAGCAGGCCAAGGTGCGTGTGCGCAACCAGGCCGAAGAACGTGCCGAAGATCGCATCCTGGATGCGCTGCTGCCGCGCCGCGCAGCCGGTATTGGCTTCGATCCGGAAGCCGCGCGCAACGAGCCGTCGTCGCAGGACAACGATACCCGCATCAAGTTCCGCCGCATGCTGCGCAATGGCGAGCTGGACGAGCGCGAAATCGAACTGGACGTCGCGATCAACGCCAGCATGGACATCATGACCCCGCCGGGCATGGAAGAAATGGGCCAGCAGCTGCGCCAGATGTTTTCCAACCTGGGCAGCGGCAAGTCGCAGAAGCGCAAGCTCACCATCAAGGCAGCGCGCCCGCTGTTGATCGAAGAAGAAGCCGGCAAGCTGGTCAACGAAGACGACGTGCGTGCAGCGGCGATCGAAGCCTGCGAGCAGCACGGCATCGTGTTCATCGATGAAATCGACAAGGTCGCCAAGCGCGGCGAAGCCGGTTCCAACGGCGGCGATGTGAGTCGCGAAGGTGTGCAGCGCGATCTGCTGCCGCTGGTGGAAGGCTCCAACGTGTCGACCAAGTACGGCACGGTCAAGACCGACCATATCCTGTTCATTGCCTCCGGCGCCTTCCATCTGGCAAAGCCCAGCGATCTGATTCCGGAGTTGCAGGGGCGCTTTCCGATCCGGGTGGAACTGACCGCGCTGACCAAGGCCGATTTCGTGCGCATCCTCACCGAGCCCAAGGCCGCGTTGATCAAGCAGTACGAAGCCTTGCTGCAGACCGAAGGTGTCACGCTGACCTTCGGCGCGGACGCTGTCGACCGCCTGGCCGAGATCGCTGCGCAGGTCAACGAGCGGCAGGAAAACATCGGTGCGCGGCGTCTGCACACGGTGTTGGAGCGTCTGCTCGATGTGCTGAGCTACGAGGCGCCGGATCGCGACGGTCAGAGCGTCACCGTGGATGCGGCCTATGTCGATGCGCAGCTCGGCGAGCTGGTGCAGGATCCGGACCTGAGCCGCTACATCCTCTGAGCGCAGCGCACCTGCGCGCACCTGCCGGATGCAATGCATGGATGGCATCGGCATCAAATGCGTTGCAAGCACGGCAGGAACGCCTAACAGAACGATGCAAGAGGTGGCTTTGTTAGCCGCATCCTGTCAGATGTAGTCAAAAGCCGAGTCGGTCGAGGGCGCGGCGCCCTCACCGCTTGCGGGACACGCCGTGAATCCGTCCCTGGAGGCTCGGTGGCGGCATCCATGCCGCCACACGGTCCCGCAAGCGGCGAGGACACCGCACCTAACGTTGGTCGGCGCTCGCATAAAAGCTGCTTGTTGCCCGACTTGCGTAGTGCGTTGCTTGCACATGCACACCGACCATCTCCGATGGTCCTTGCCCGCGCACCGTCGCGAGACCTTACGCGGCATGGATGCCGCGTAAGAGCCTCCATGGACGGATTTACGGCGTGTCCCGCGATGGTGGGCGGGTAAGGGCCCTGCAGCCAAGCTGCAGATCAGTCCCCGCAACGAAGGCCCAACTCATCGGCTCTGCATACATCTGCCTGAAGTCGTCTGTCAGCAGCTCCCAGCGAACAGCATCACGCCACACGGCCGGCCTTCTCGTTGCAGTCTTTCTTTCCTCACGTGCCGAGGAAGGCGCCCGAAGAGTGGATGGAGGCAGTACGTCAGCCGTCATCTGCACCGCACATCAAACCCGTTGCACCCAGCAAACCGCTCAGTCCTCGCCGATATCCTCGTTCCACACGTCCGGATTGGCCGCGATATAGCCGCCCAGCAGGTCGATGCAGTCTTGGCTTTGCAGGTCGATGACGTTGACGCCGTGTTCGCGCAGCCAGGCGATGCCGCCCTGGAAAGTGACCGACTCGCCCACCACCACGGTGCCGATGTTGAACTGGCGCACCAGTCCGCTGCAGTACCAGCACGGCGCCAGCGTGGTGACCATGATGGTGTCCTTGTAACGGCGCTGACGGCCAGCCTTGCGGAAGGCATCGGTTTCGCCATGCACGGACGGGTCGTTCTCCTGCACGCGGCGGTTGTGGCCGCAGCCGAGCAGGCGCCCGTCGTTGTGATACAGCGCAGCACCGATCGGGATGCCGCCTTCGGCCAGGCCCTGGCGGGCTTCGGCAATGGCGGTGTCGAGCAATGCGCGGTAGTCGGGGGTGGTGATCATGTGGACTCCATCGTGGCCGCGCCGGCAGGTCGCAGCATGTCGAGATGTGGGATGCCGTCTTCCAGATACGGCGCGGACGACGGCGCAAATCCATGCGCCGCGTAGAACGATTGCAGATGCGCCTGTGCACCGAGCTGGATCGCGCTGCCCGGCCAGTGCGTATGCACCAGGCCGATGCCCTCGCGCAACAAGGCGTGCGCCAAGCCGGTGCCGCGAGACGCGGCCGCAACGACCACGCGGCCGATGCTGGGTTCGGCGTAACTCAGTCCCGGCGGCAGCACGCGCAGGTAGGCCGCCAGCGCGCTTGTGTGGGTGGTACCCAGGACATGCAGCACGCCGGGATCGGTATCCTTGCCATCCAGTTCCGGGTAGGCGCATTGCTGCTCCACCACGAACACGTCCGTGCGCAGGCGCAGCAGCGCGTACAACTGCAGTGTGCTCAGCTGGGTAAAGCGCAGCTGCTGCCAGTGCAGGGGAGGCGTGGATGTGGAAGGCATCGGCGCATGATAACGGCATCGCTTGCGGGCGGCGGGCCGGCAGGTGCGCCACGTGCGGCACGAGCGCGCAGGACGATGAGAGCGTCGGTGCTGAGGCGGACAGTGCCATTGCCGATGTTGTCCGCGTCCGCCGGACGGGGCGCCGGGAGCGCCTAAAACGTGGCCTGCAGTGGTCCGCTAGATGTGGACGACGCACTCGTCACCGCAGCGAATGAGTGGCCCACGCCACCCGAGCACAGGCCGCGCCCGTTGTGAGGTTGCCGATGCGTTTCGCTGGCCGCCCCTGCGTGCATGGCATCGGCAGCGTTCAATCGGCCTTGCTGTCTGTATCGACTGCGACCACCACCGACATGCCCGGGCGCAGGCGCGGCGCCAGCGGCTGGTCGGGGTCGACGCTGATGCGCAGCGGAATACGCTGGGCGATCTTGACGAAGTTGCCGGTGGCGTTGTCGGCCGGCAGCACGCTGAATTCGGAGCCGGCGGCCGGAGAGATTTCCTGCACGCGGCCTTGCAGGCGTGCGTTGTCCAGGGCATCGACGGTAAAGCTGGCGCGTTGGCCGATACGGATCTTCGCCATCTGGGTCTCCTTGAAATTGGCCACGATCCACAGCGTGTCCGGCACCAGCGACATCAACTGCGTGCCGTTGGTGACGTAGGCGCCCTGACGTACGCCGAGCTGGCCGAGCTGGCCATCGCGCGGGGCCAGGATGCGCGTGTTGTCCAGGTTGATCTGCGCCAGTTGCACGGCCGCTTGCGCATTGGCCACTGCCGCTTCGAGCGCTGCGCGATTGACGGTGACGCTACGTGCGTTTTCTTCCGCGGCCTGCACCGCCGCACGCGCCTGCGCTACGCCCGCAGTGGCCTGGGCGCGCGCGGCAAAGGCGGTGTCGCGGTCCTGTTCGGACACCAGTTTCTGGTCGGCCAGCTGTTGCGCACGCGCATAGGCCGAGCGGGTGCGATCGCTCAGGGCCCGATTGCTGCTCAGCGCTGCGCGTTGCTCGGCGATGGTCGCTTCCGCGCTATGGCGTTGCTGCTCCCAGTTGGCGAGATTGGCTTGCGCGGTCTGCACTTGCGCCTTGGCCTGTTCGAGCTGCTGGGCGTAAATGCGGTTGTCGATGGTGGCCAGCAGCTGGCCACGTTTGACATGCGCAAAATCCTGCACGGTGACCTGCGTGACATAGCCGCTGACCTGCGGCGCAATGACGGTGATCTGGCCATGCACCATGGCATTTTCGGTGCGCTCGATCGCGCTGACGAACGGTGGCAGCCGCCATGCGTACAGCACCAGCGCCACCCCGATCAGGGCAAGCCCGCCAAACCCAATCGCGCCGGCGATGCGGCGACGGCGGCGACGGGCGCGATCGGAGTCGGCAGTGGGGTCGGCAGTTGTATTCATGGACGCGCAGTGGAAGCGGAAGGGGAGGGTGACACGGGAGGCCGCAGATAGCGTCGCCACACCAGCACGGACAGGATCCACACCCCCGTGGCGATGGCGATACAGCCGATCAGCAGAAACACATCGTTATAGGCCAGTACATTGGCCTCGCGCGTTGCCACGTTGCCGAGCGCACGCACGCCCTGCGCCTGGCGCAGCGTCGGGTCGCCGATGCTGCGGCCATACAGGCTCGCATACGCCTGCACGCGCGCGGCCACCTGCGGGTCGGTCAACACCAGATGCTCGACCAACTGGCTGGAATGGTATTTCTCGCGGAGGATCTGCACGCTACCGAGCAGGGCGCTGCCGAGCAGCCCGCCCATGTTCTGCGCCATGCCGAACAGCACGATGAAGCTGATCAGATTGCCGGGCTGGGCGATCACCCGGCCCAGCCCGGCCACCATCGCCGGGCCGATGAAGAAGGTGCTGCCGAAGGCCAGCAGGAACTGGCTGACGTACATCTGCTCCGGGCGGGTGAGGCTGGTGGCATCGGCATCCATGAAACAGCCGACACAGATCGCCGCCACCGCAATGATCAGGTGCTCGGCCACGCGCGCAGGGTTGATCAGCCATGCGCTTGCGGCAACCCCGACCACCGCGCCCAGCAGCATCAGCGCGAACAGGGTCTGCAGCTGATCGTTGGCCAGGCCCAGGGTCTGGAAGAAGCCGATCGCGCCAGTGCTCTGCTCGGACAGCACCAGCCGGATCAGCAGGATCGCCAGGCCCAGCCGCAGCATGTCGCCGCTGGCCAGCCAGCGGGTATTGATCATCGGATTGCGGCGGTTGTGTTCGATCCAGGCGGCCATGCACAGCAGCACGATGGAGGTCGCCAGCACCACGCCCAGCCACGGCGTGCTGGTCCACCACAGCAGTCGCCCCAGCGACAGCACCGCGGCCAACCCGGCCGCGCCGGCCGCAAACAGGGGGAACGTGACGAAATCCAGCGGCTCGAACACCCGGTAGCGGTCGCTGGGTGGCAGCTTGAGTGCCAGTACGCAGGCCAGCGCGAAGATCGCCAGCCCGAACTCGAACAGGTACAGACCCTGCCACTGCCCGAATTCCAGCAGGTCGGTGGAGAACACCCGCGCCAGCGGCAACGCCAACTGGGTCACACCCAGGCCCAGCACTACCGCCTTGAGCCGGTACTTGCCGGGAAATGCCTGGATCACGTAGTACAGCCCCAGCGAGCTGAGCGCCGCGCCGACCAACCCATGCGCCGCGCGCACGGTGATCGCCGAACTCAGGCTGTGCACGAACAGGTGCGCCAGCGCGATGGCCGCATACAAGGCCAGGAAGATCTCGGTGAAGCGGCGCAGCCCGAACTGCTGGCGAAACTTCACCAGCAACAGATTGGCCGACATATTGGTCATCACGTAGGCCGCCGGCAGCCAGGCCATTTCGGTGGCATAGGCGCCCAGGCTGCCCTGCAGATATGGCAGGTTGGCGGTGACCAGTGCGTTGCTCAGCCCGCCGGTCAGCGCCACCACCAGGCCGACCAGGCCGTACTGAATGCGGCGCCGGGTCGGGTGCAGCGGCGTGGATGCCGACCCCGGCAGGGTGGGCTTTTCGTGGGGCTGCCAGTCGCGTGGGGCGTACTTGTCGGGCACGCAAGGCTCGCAGGGCCGGTTGCAGAAGAGTTCGCGATTGTGGTCCGGTTGCGGTCATGGTGGCGTCAGCAGTGCGATAATCCGGGCATGAGCGAATCCCCCTATACCTCCGGTACCACCCATTTCGGCTTTCGCGATGTCGCTGCCAAGGACAAGCAGAAGCTGGTCGGCGAAGTGTTCACCTCGGTCGCGCGCAACTACGACCTGATGAACGATCTGATGAGCCTGGGCGTCCATCGCGCATGGAAACGCTACTTCGTGGCGACCGCGCAGGTGAAGCCGGGCGACCGCGTGCTGGATCTGGCCGGCGGCACCGGCGACATCGCCGTGCTGCTCAAGGAGCGCGTGGGCGACGAGGGTGCCGTGGTGCTGGGCGACATCAACGCAGGCATGTTGTCGGTGGGCCGCGACCGGCTGACCAATCGCGGCCTGGTGGCCGGCTTCGACTACGTGCAATGCAATGCCGAGGCGCTGCCGTTTCCGGATCAGAGCTTCGATCTGGTGACCATCTCCTTCGGCCTGCGCAACGTCACCGACAAGGACGCCGCACTGCGCGAGATGTATCGCGTGTTGAAGGTGGGCGGCCAGGCACGCGTGCTGGAGTTCTCCGAAGTCACCGCCGAGTGGTTCAAGCCGATCTACGATTTCCACTCGTTCAAGATCCTGCCCAAGCTGGGCCAGTTGTTCGCGCGCGATGCCGACAGTTACCAGTACCTGGCCGAAAGCATCCGCAAGCACCCGCCGCAGGAGTCGCTCAAGGGCATGATGGGCGAGGCCGGATTTGCGCGCTGCCATTACAAGAATCTGACCGGCGGCATCGTGGCAATCCACTCCGGCTACAAGATCTGAATCCGCCGCACGGTCGAGTGCCGACGCGGCGCGCGCATCGCGCGCTGCGCCTGGTAGTGCGGTCGCCGCTTGTGTTCGCTTGAGGCGGCCTTGCGTCGCGCGCGGTCCGATGCGCCAACGAATTTCTGAGACTTTCGTCGCGTTGGCTCCACCATTGGTCGGCGACACTAGGCGCTCTTTTGCCGGAGAGTTGGATGCGCTTATACGCCGGGCTCTCGCGCGTGTTTCCCCGTTCCTTCAGCGCCAAGTTGCTGGCGGTGACCTTCGTCGGGATCCACCTGCCGCTGCTGTTGTTGATCGCGTGGCTGGCATCGCAGAGCGAGCTGGAAGGGCGCCTGTTGTGGTCGGTGATCATCGTCGCCCTGCTGGCCACGCTGGCGGGGACGGCATTGACGCTCTCGGCGCTGTATCGCCTGCTGGCGCCGTTGCGTATCGCCGCCGACGCGCTGGATACGTATTACGCCGACCAACGCCTGCCCAGCCTGCCCGAGCATGGCGACGACGAATTGGGGCGCCTGTTGCGCGGCATCAACCGCAGCCTGCGCGGGATCGATGCCGGCATGCGCGATCTCAAGAAGCACGCCTTGTTCGATCCGTTGACCGAAGCGCTGAACCGGCGCGGCTGCGAACAGGCGATGCGCGATTCGGTTGCCGCCTCTCAACGCGAAGGCTGGCCGTTCGTGTTGTTCGTGTTGGACATGGACAACCTCAAGCCGATCAACGACCGCTTCGGCCACCTGGCGGGCGACCGCGTGCTGGTGCGGCTGGTGGAGTCGGCCTACGGCTGGCTGGGCGCGCAAGACTGGATCGGGCGCTGGGGCGGCGATGAATTCCTGATCGGCGTACATGCCAGCGAAGACGACGCCACGCTCAAGCTCAATCAATGGCTGTCGATGCTCGAACGCGAAGATGGCGAGGAGGCGCCGTTGCATGTGAGCGCCGGCAGCGCGGTGTGCGAGCGTGGCCTGGATGCCACCGAGCTGTATCGCCGTGCGGATGCTGCGATGTATCGCGCCAAGTTCTCCGGCGGCCGGCGCCTGGTGCGCGACGGGCACGACACGCCGCGCAGTCATCCGGTGGTCTAGGCGCGATCCGGAGATCACCTGGCGGCCGGGCCACAGGCCGGTGCGCGCGGCGCGCGGGCGGCATGCATCACTCCAGGCTGCGGCTGCTGCAGACGGTTCGCTCCGATGCACGCAGCGACATGGGCATGGTCTGACCGGCCGCCAGGCGCTCGCCTGGCGCCGTACGGGCAGGCGACGGCCCGGGGCGTTAAAATGCCCAATTCCCTCGCTGCGGTGCCATCGATGCGCTTCCCGTACCTGTCGCTGTCCCTGGCCGTGTCCATTGCGCTGGCCGGCTGTTCCAACGAATCCCCATCGCCGGCTGCCACTACCGCTGCGCCGGCCGCCACCGCCAAGGCTCCCGTGAAAGCAGACGCCCGCAACCACGACGAAAGCTCCTACGCCCAGCCGCAGCTGGTGGTGATCAAGGATCTGGCGCTGGACCTGAAGCTGGACTTCGACAGCAAGCAGATCGGCGGTACCGCCACCTATACGCTGGAGTGGAAGGACAAGGCGGCCAAGCAACTGGTGCTGGATACGCGCGAGCTCAGCATCGCCCAGGTGCAGGCCGACGACGGCAAGGGCGGCCTGGCGCCACTGCAGTTCGCGCTGGCGCCGGCCGACAAGACCTTCGGCAGCAAGCTCACCATCGAGACGCCGAACCAGCCGTCCAAGGTCGTGATCACCTATCACACCGCACCAACCGCCTCCGGCCTGCAGTGGCTGGAGCCGTCGATGACCGAAGGCAAGCAGCTGCCTTTCATGTTCAGCCAGTCGCAGGCGATCCACGCACGCAGCTGGGTGCCGTTGCAGGACACCCCGAGCGTGCGCTTCACTTACAGCGCGCATGTGACCTCGCGCCCGGACGTGATGGTGCTGATGAGCGCCGACAACGACCCCAAGGCCGCGCGCGACGGCGATTACAGCTTCAAGATGCCCGAGCCGATTCCCTCCTATCTGCTGGCGATCGCCGCCGGCGATGTGGTGTTCAAGCCGATTTCCGCGCGCTCGGGCGTGTGGGCCGAGCCGGCGATGGCCGACAAGGCCGCCAAGGAATTCGAAGACACCGAAAAGATGATCGGTGCGGCCGAAAAACTGTATGGCCCGTATCGCTGGGGCCGTTACGACATGCTGGTGCTGCCGCCGTCGTTCCCGTTCGGCGGCATGGAAAACCCGCGCCTGACCTTCGCCACGCCCACCGTGATCGTCGGCGACAAGTCGCTGGTGTCGTTGGTCGCCCACGAACTGGCGCATAGCTGGTCCGGCAACCTGGTGACCAACGCCAGCTGGAAGGACATCTGGCTCAACGAAGGCTTCACCACCTACGTGCAGGGCCGCATCACCGAAGCCTTGTACGGCGTGGAAATGGCCGAGATGGAGCGCGAGATCGACCAGGGCGATCTGCTGGCCGAAGTAAAGGACATGGCGCCGGCCGACCAGGCGCTGGCGCTGCCGCCGCTGGCGCAGCGCGACCCGGACGAAGCCTTGAGCCAGGTGGCCTACGTCAAGGGCGCGTGGTTCCTGCAGTTCCTGGAGCAGCGCTTCGGCCGTGAGGTGTTCGACCCGTTCCTGCGCGGCTGGTTCGACGATCATGCGTTCCAGAGCGCCACCACCGACCAGTTCGTCGACTATCTGCAGAAGAACCTGCTGGCCAAGCATCCCAACACCGTGAGCGCGGCCGAAGTGGATGCCTGGTTGAAGCAGCCGGGCATCCCGGCCTTCGCTGCCAAGGCGCGCTCGCGCAGCTTCTCGATCGTGGACACGGCACGCATCGCCTGGAGCGGTAGCGGCACCCTGCCGAGCAAGCAGGTCACCAGCGAGTGGGGCACGCAGGAGTGGGTGCATTTCCTCAGCGGCATGGGCGCCACCTTGAAGCCCGAGCAGCTCAAGCAGCTGGATGAGGCCTATCACTTCACCGGCACCCCGAACGGCGAGATCGCCATGCGCTGGTATCCGTTGGCGATCCGCAGCGGCTATATGGAGGCACGTCCTGCCGCCGGCGAGTTCATCGAACGCGTGGGCCGTCGCAAGCTGGTATTGCCGATCTACGCCGAACTGTTGAAAACCCCGGACGGCATTGCATTCGCCGAACAGGCCTTCGAAAAAGCCAAGCCCAGCTATCACCCGATCACCACCGCCTCGGTGGCCGAGATGATCGCCAAGGCCAAGGCGGCACCGCAGCCGACGCAGCCGTAATGGCAGGGAGGGCGTTGCGCCGCCCTCCCGTCGCGGCAACACGCCGCCGTAGGAGCGCACCCGGGCGCGACGGGGCTTTCCCGGTGAGGCCCGATCGCGCCCAGGTGCGCTCCTACGACGCGGGGTAGCTGATCGCGGGTGGTGCGGTAGGCCGGTATCGTTGCCGCTGCCGTCCATGTCTTCCGGAACCGACGGTGCAGTCGCGCCGTGGTGCATCCCCGCCCGCCGCTTCCATCGCCGCACCGTGCCCTGCAACTACCGCCGTAGGAGCGCACCCGGGCGCGATGGGGCATTCCCAGTGCAGCCCGTCGCGCTCGGGTGCGCTCCTACGATGCGCGGCTAGCTGATCGTGCCATGGGGCGTGCTGGTATCGTTGCCGCTGAATTTGCCCTGGAGTCGACGATGAAGTATCTGCTGAGCGCGGCCTTGTGCGTCGCTGTAGTGAGCGGCTGTACCGATCGCGAGGCGCAACGTCAGGCGCAGGAAGCCGCACAGGCACAGGTCAAGGAAGGCCAGGCCGATGCACTCGCCAAGCAATACGACGGGGCGGTGAAAGCGCAGAACTGGGACATGGCGCGCGCGCATGGTGCCGCACTGCTGGAAGGCTACGCCGGCACCGCCGCCGCCACGCGCATCGAACCCGGGTATGCCGACATCAAGGCCAAGGGCGAGCAGGCGCGCGAGCTGCGCCGCATGCAGGCGTTGTGGCAATACTCGCAAGTTCCGGCCAAGGGCGGCACGCAGCGCTCGGCGATGATCGATGCCAAGAGCCGCGTGGATGTCGACGGCAGCGGTCCCAAGCCGGTGAGCCTGGTATTTCGCGATCACCCGCAGTGGAAGCGCCACAGCTATCTCGTGCTCAAGGCCGGCGATTTCAACTGCTATGGCGGCTGCAAGGTGCAGGTCTCGGCCGATGGTGGCGCACCGCGCGCGATGGCCGCGCACCGCCCCGATACCGATGAAGCGATCGCGATGTTCATCGACGACGACAAGGCGCTGTGGAAGCTGGTGCGCAACGCAAAGCGCATCAGCATCGAGTTCCCGGTGAAGGCCGGCGGCACGCGCACCGCAGAGTTCGACGTGGGCGGCCTGGATACCACCCAGATGCCGGGCTGGAAATAATCCATGGACGGCGCAAGCGCTGCCCGGCTGCCGCTGTCTGCCTACCGGCATTGGGTGTTCGACATGGATGGCACGCTCACGCTGCCTGTGCACGATTTCGCGTTGATCCGGCGCGAGCTGGAGATCCCGCCCGAAGACGACATCCTGCATCACCTGTCTGCATTGCCCCCCGATCAGGCGCAGGCCAAGCACGCCTGGTTGCTGGAGCACGAGCGCGCACTGGCTGAAGCGGCGCGGCCTGCGCCGGGCGCGCAAGAAGCGGTGCGCGCGCTGCACGCGGACGGCTGTCGCCTCGGTTTGCTGACCCGCAACGCACGCAGCCTGGCGAAGGTGACGCTGGAGGCGATCGGCCTGGACGATGCCTTCGCCTGGGACGACATCGTCGGCCGCGACGAGGCCGCGCCCAAGCCTGCGCCCGACGGACTGCAGTATTTCCAGCAGCGTTGGGCGGTGAGTGCCGCTGCATTGCTCATGATCGGCGACCACCACAACGACCTGGCCTGCGGCCGCGCGGCCGGCGCGGCGACCGTGCTGGTCAATACTCCCGGCGATCCCTGGCCCGGCCTGGCCGATTGGCGCCTGCTCGATTGCAGCGAACTGTTGCAGCGATGGCAGTCCCGCGCAGACGGCTGACCTTGCATCAGTGGCGTCTCGCCGCCGGTAGAGCGATGACGCGCCGCCAGCTCACACGCGTCGGTGCATCAACTGCCCCTTTCCCCGCGGGTGAGGGGGTGAGGTGAGGGTACCGAGCGGATCCCCGGAGCCGCTTCAACTGCACGGTGGCTGCGCCCCTCCCCGCATCCACCCCTTCGGGGCAACTTCGCCCAAAAGGTGAAGGAACAGGCGCGTGGCGTCGCGCTACAGCCCCGCTTCCCGCAGGAGAGGGGTGAGGGTACGGATCAAGCGCAGTCCATCAGATCCCCGGTATCGGGCTTCAACAGCGCACGACCGCGAAGGTATCGGCGTTGGAGCACCCTTCCGTCCGCCCCGGCGCATTCCTCCAACGGCAGACCAGGCGCGGCAGCGTCGCGTCCCTCTCCTTGCGGCCTTCCACAAAGCCACAGGCCCGGGAACATCTCCGTCGTCCGGTCGATCAGCGTTTCCGCCTCCTCTACCGAAGCGTTTGCGCCCAACCTGTTCCATTGCTGCTACAGCACGCCCGGCGCAAAGTGTGCCAAATCCGTTACACCGCTCGCGTGGCATTCACTGCGTCCATACAAAGCCCTGACACCGCAAGGTGCTGCGACGCAACAGCGCGCTGGCACGCGCTGTGCTCTGTCCTCTCGCGGTACCCACCCGTTTGCGCCGCCGTTGCGTGCCTCAAACGCCCGTGGCTGTTCGTTCGATTGGATTGTTCACCGAGAGGGGTAGACGCATATGCACCAATCTTCCTGTCGCAGCATCCGCAGCGGCGCGTTGCTGATGCTTGCGCTGAGCGCCGCACTGGCCGGCTGCAAGAAAGACACGCCGGCCGAAACCGCAGCGCCCGCACCTGCAGCCACACCCGCCGCCGCGCCGCCCGCCGCCGCCGTGGTCGATACCGATAGCGAATTTACCGCCAACGCCAGCAACGCGGACAACTGGGGTGGCGTCGGTCGCGATTTCGCGCTCACTCGCCATAGCCCGCTGGCCGAAATCAACCGCGACAACGTCAAGAACCTGAAGATGTCGTGGGAGATGAAAACCGATGCCACGCGCGGCCACGAAGGCCAGCCGCTGGTGATCGGCAGCATCATGTACATGGTCAGCGCGTATCCGAACAACGTGTTCGCGATCGATCTGGCGGCGCAGGACGACGGCGGCAAGGTGTTGTGGAAATACACCCCGCAACAGGACGAACGCTCGGTGGCGGTGGCCTGCTGCGATACCGTCAACCGCGGTGCGTCGTATGCCGATGGCAAGCTGGTGTTCGGCAGCCTGAGCGGCGATGTGATCGCGCTCGATGCCAAGACCGGCAAGGAAGTGTGGAAGCAGAAACTCGCGCACCCGGACAAGGGCGAAACCATCACCATGGCGCCGATCATCGCCGACGGTAAAGTGGTGGCCGGCATCAGCGGCAACGAGTTCGGCGTGCTCGGGCGCGTGGCCGCCTACAACCTGTCCGATGGCAAGCAGGCGTGGTCCTGCGATGCGGCCGGTACCGACAAGGCGATCTGCCTGGGCCCGGACTTCAACAAGGCTAATCCGCAGCATGGCCAGCTCGGCGACCTGGGCGTCAAGACCTTCCCCAATGACGAATGGAAGCGAGGTGGCGGCGCGGCCTGGGGCTGGTACAGCTACGACCCGAAGTTGAAGCTGGTCTATTACGGCACCGGCAATCCCGGCCTGTGGAGCCCGTCGTATCGCTGCGGCAAGACCTCGCATGAGGAATGCAACAACGGCGAGCACGACAACAAGTGGTCGATGACGCTGTTCGCGCGCAAGATCGATACCGGCGAAGCGGTGTGGGGGTATCAAAAGACTCCGTTCGACCAGTGGGATTACGACGGCATCAACGAGCCGATCCTGGTCGACCTGACCATCGACGGCAAGCAGGTTCCGTCGGTGGTGCAGTTCGACCGCAACGGCTTTGCCTACGTGCTCGATCGCCGCGATGGCACCTTGCTGCGCGCGCACAAGTTCGTGCCGGCCAACTGGGCCGAACGCATCGACATGAAGACCGGCCGGCCGGTGAAGGTGGCCGCGCATTCGCCGCTGGAGCGCGGCAAGAAGGTACAGGCGTTCCCCTCGGCGATGGGTGGCAAGGACCAGCAGCCGTGCTCGGTGGATCCGGCCAACTCCGCAGTGTTCTTCTGCGGCACCAACAACTGGCACATGGAGCTGGAACCGCAGGAACGCGGCAACACCATGATGGGCCTGCCCTACGTGTTCGCCAACGTGATGATGAAGCCCAACGAGCCCGGTGCGCTGGGCATCGTCAAGGCCTTCGATGTGGTGGAAGGCAAGTCCAAGTGGGAGATCAAGGAGAAGTTCCCGGTGTGGAGCGGCACCCTGGTCACCGACGGCGGGCTGGTGTTCTACGGCACGCTCGATGGCTGGTTCCGTGCGGTGGACAAGGACACCGGCAAGAAGCTGTGGGAGATGAAGCTGCCGTCCGGCATCATCGGCAACCCGATCGCCTACAAGGCCAACGGCCACCAGTACGTGGCGGTGTTCTCGGGTATCGGCGGCTGGATCGGTCTGCCGGTCGCCGCAGGTCTGGATCCGTCCGATCCGTACGGCGCGCTGGGGGCCGCCGGGCTGGCGTTCGGCGCCGGCTTCGACAAGATCCCGCTCGGCGGCATGGTGCATACCTTCCGTCTCGATGGCGCCGGCAAGACCGTGACCGCCAGTGCCACCGCCACTGCGGCCGCCGGCGGCGGCACCGCCAACGCAGCAGCGAAGACGGCACGATGAGATCCACGCAAGGCGTTGGACGCGCACGTCGGCAGAGCCCTGCCGGCGTGCGCGGCATGACCTGGCACCTGCGCAAGGTGCTGGTGGTTTGCAGCCTCGGACTCGTCGCCGCAGGTTGCACACGCGAGCCGTCTTCACCGGCGGCTCGCGCTTCTGATTCCGGGGCGGCGCCCACAGCGGCGCCTGCATCCACGACAGCGCCAGCCTCTGCGCAAATGCCGGCCAACACGCCGCCAGCGGCGCCCGATCCCACGGTGCTGCGCGTCTGCGCCGACCCGGGCAACATGCCGTTGTCCAACAAGGCCGGCGAAGGCTTCCAGAACAAGATTGCGCAAGTCGTCGCCGATGCCATGGGCCGGCGCCTGGAATACGAATGGCGCACCTATTACCAGCGCGGGCTGGCGCGCAGCACCATCACTGCCGGCCGCTGCGATCTGCTGATGGATCTCAACAGCGATTTCGAGCAAGGCCTGACCACGCGCCCGCTGTACCGCTCGACCTACGTGCTGGTCACGCGCAAGGGTTTGAATCTGGTGCCCGCATCGCTGGACGATCCGGCGCTGAAAAAACTGCGGCTGGGCGTGTTCCAAAGCTCGCCCGCCCGCCAGGCGCTCTACGAGCACGGCATCAGTGGTGAGGTGCAATACCTGTTTTACGACTCGGCCACCGCGCCGGAAGAACATCCGGGCAAGCTGGTGGAGCGTGTGGCAGCCAACGAACTGGATGCGGCCGAATCCTGGGGCCCGGTCGCCGGTCACTACGCCGCACGCAGCAGCCTGGGCGTGGTGCCGTTGAACACCATCGACGATGCGGTGCTGGAATATTCGATGGCATGGGCGGTATCGCGCAAGAACGCCGCACTGCGCGATGCATTGAACACCGCGCTGCAGGACAACGCCGCCAAGATCGCCGAGATCCTGCGCAGCTATCACGTGCCGCTGGTGCGCTGCAGCGACTGCATCGTGGCTGGCGACCTGCCATCGCATGGGCCTTACGTCACACCGGCTTCCGCATCGACCGCGCCGAGTCCTGCCGCCTCGTCGCAGGAGCTGGCGCAGTTGCAGTTGCGCATTGCCGATGGTGCAGACCCCAACCAGGAGCTGGCGCATGCGCTGGATGCCGGCGATGCAGTGCGTGCGGCGTGGTTGCTGCGGCATGGCGCCGATGCCAACACGCCCAACCTGCTCTGTGAGCCGCCATTGCATCAGGCCATCCGCAATCAGGAGCCGGATCTGGTCGGGCTGTTGCTGGATGCCGGTGCGCGCCTGGAGGCGCGCGATGCCAGTGGCTGGACTGCGCTGATGAAAGCCGCGTGGGCCAATGATGCCGATAGCGTGACTCGGCTAGTGGGCAAGCGCGCGCTGGTCGATACGGTGTCCGGCGATGGCTGGAGCGCACTGGATCTGGCGGTCTCGTATGCCGACGCCAGCGTGGTGCAGGCTTTGCTGGCCGCGGGGGCGAACGTCAGGCGCGCCAATGCCAAGGGATTCACGCCGGTGATGTTTGCGGTGGCGCGCGACGACCCCGCCATCCTCAATGCGCTGCTCGCGCGCGGTGCCGATGTGGGGCATGCAAACCAAGCCGGCGTCACCGCCCTGATGCTGGCCGCAGCGGCCGGACGCGAGGACGTCGCCAAGCGTCTGCTGGCGGCCGGTGCCGACCCGGCGGCGCGCAACCGCGATGGCAAGACTGCTGCGACATTGGCACAGGACCGTGGCGATGCCGCGTTGGCTGCGCTCCTCAGCGAGGCCAGGCGCCCCTCCAGACGCTGACTGTTTCATCCGCCGCGTGCACGGGGTGCGCGGCGTTCCCTCCGATCAGAAAGGTTCGTTCATGCGCAAGTCCACTGTGGGTTGTATCGATCGTTCCATGCGCATGCCGGTCTGTGCGTTGTTGCTCAGCACACTGCTGGCTGCGTGCGGAAAAGAGGCCCCGCCGGCACCGGCATCCGACGCGGCGCCACCACCGGCCGCCAGCGCGCCCGCACCGGCGGCCGATGCCACCGCGCCACCTCCGCCCGCAGCTGCACCCGCGGCAATGCCCAATCCGGCCGCAGGGCCCGCGCCCGACCCGGCCACGCCAGCCGCACCGCCGGCCACGGTGACGCCGATTGCGAAGGGGCCGGAGGTCAAGGTCACGCCTGAACTGATTGCCGAAGGCAAGAAGATCTATTTCTCTGCCGGCTGCAACGCCTGCCACGGCGGCACCGGGGGCGGTGGCATGTGCCCGCCGCTGACCAACGACATCTGGGTCTACGGCAGCGATGACGACACCCTGCGCACGCTGATCAGCGAAGGCACCGCGGCCATGATCACGCACGGCAAGACCCGTATCGGGCACGAAAAAGTCGTGGGGCAGATGCCGCCGTTCGCGCCGGTGCTCAAGCCGGGCGACACCGAAAAACTGCTGGCTTTCATCCATTCGATCAACAAGACCGCGGGCAAGGCGCAATGAAGCAAGGCGCACTGCGCTCGGCACCCGGTCGCTGGCAGCGCGCCTGTGCGGTGATTGCATCGGGCGCGTTGCTGCTGATCGCCGGTTGCCAGCGCGATGCTGCTGCCCCGGCAGCCACAGCGTCCGCGTCTGCGGCTGCATCCAGCAGTGCGGCACCGGCGCCGTCAGCGGTGTTGGCCTACGTGCCCAACCAGCGCAGCGGCACGGTGTCGGTGATCGACACCGGTACCGATACGGTGGTGCGCACCCTCACCGCACAAGGCCAGCTCGGCAAGCGCCTGCAACAGGTGTTGCCCGGCCCGCAGGGGCACCTGTATCTGATCGATGCCGAGCACCACCGTTTGATCGAACTCGACACCGCCAAGGACGCGGTATTGCGGCAAGTGGACATCGGCGAAAACGCCGAAGGCATCGCGCTGTCGCCGGATGGCAAGCAGTTTGCGGTGTGCGTGGAAGGGCAGAATCAGGTGATGCTGATCGACGCGGCGCAGTTCCGCGTGCAGCAGGTCATCGCCACGCGTGGGCAGGCGCCGGAGCATTGCGCGTATACCCCCGATGGGCAATGGCTGCTCACCAGCAACGAAGGCTCCAACGACATGGACATGATCGAGCTGGCCACGCATCAGTCGCGCGGTGTGGTCGCCACCAGCGGGCATCCCCGCGGCATGGCGTTCGCACCGGACGGCCGCAGCGTCTATATCGCGCAGGAAACCGCCAACGTGGTGGATGTGATCGATCTGCAGACCCGCACGCGCCGTGCCAGTCTGCCGGCCGGCGTGCGCACTGCCGGCGTGACGCTCTCGGCCGACGGCACGCGGTTGTACGCATCCAACGGCGGTGCCGGCACGGTCAGCGTGATCGATACCGGCAGCGCGCGCAGCCTGGCCGAGATCGCGGTCGGATTACGGCCCTGGAATCCGGCGCTCACGCCGGCCGGCGACAAGTTGTATGTGGCCAATGGACGCTCCAACACGGTGAGCGTGATCGATACCGGCAGCTTGCGCGAACTCAAACAGATCCCTGTCGGCGAACTGCCGTGGGGCGTGGTCATCGCGCGCTGAGCGGCGGCCATGCCCAGACGCGCCGGGGAGGCGGGATGAAGACACGCGCTGCGGTGGCCTGGGGGCCGAATCAACCGCTGAGCATCGAAGAGGTGGACCTGCAGCCGCCGCGCCCCGGCGAAGTGCTGGTGCGGCTGGTTGCCACCGGCATCTGCCACGGCGATGCGCATGCGCTGGCGCACGGGCATGCGAGCAGCTTTCCGGCAATCCTGGGGCAGGAGGGCGCGGGGATTGTCGAAGACGTGGGCATTGGCGTGACCAGCGTGCGTGCCGGCGATCACGTCATCCCGCTGTACATGCCCGAATGCGGCGTCTGCAAGTTCTGTCGCTCCGGCCGCACCAATCTGTGCCAGGCGATTCGCAGCAGTCAGGAGCGCGGCCTGATGCCCGATGGCAGCAGCCGGTTTTCGTTGAACGGGCGCCCGATCCTGCACCACATGGGCACCAGCACGTTTTCCGAATACACCGTGTTGCCGGAGATAGCGGTGGCGCGCATCCATCCGGACGCGCCACTCGACCAGGCCTGCCTGCTCGGTTGCACGGTCACCACCGGTGTAGGCGCAGTGCTCAACAGCACGCATGTGCGGCCCGGCGATTGCGTGGCGGTGTTCGGGTTGGGCGGGATCGGCTTATCGGTCATCCAGGGCGCGGTGTTGGCGCAGGCCGGGCGCATCATCGCGGTGGATATCGACCCGGGCAAATTCGCACTGGCACGCGCGCTGGGCGCCACCGATTGCCTGGATCCGCGCGACTACGGCGCGCCGATCCAGCAGGTGATCGTGGACCTCACCGATGGCGGTGCCGACCACAGCTTCGAATGCGTTGGCGATGTCGGCGCGATGCGCGCGGCGCTGGAGTGCTGCCACAAGGGCTGGGGCGAGAGCGTCATTCTCGGCGTGGCCGACGATGCGCAGGAAATCAGCACCCGCCCATTCCAGCTGGTCACCGGCCGGGTGTGGCGTGGCAGCGCGTTCGGCGGCGTGAAGGGGCGCAGCGAGTTGCCCGGTTACGTAGAGCGTTATCTGCAGGGCGACATCCAGCTGGCGCCGCTGATCACCCGCACCCTGGCATTGGACGACATCAATCAGGCGCTGGCGGATCTGCGCGCAGCGCGCGGCATCAAATCGATCGTGCGGTATTGAAGGAGACGACATGAGGTTGACACATCACCTGCCGAGGTATCGCAGCACACCGCCGTTTCGCGCCGCAGGCCATGGCCGCCACCCATTGCAACGGCATCGGCTTGCCTGCGCGTGTGCAGCGCTGCTGTGCGCCGGCACGATCGGCACCGCAAGGGCCGACGACGCGCCGCAAGTCACCTGGCTGGATCGTATCGAAGTCACTGCCACGCCTATCCCCGGCACCACCATCGATGCGGCGCAACTGCCGTACATGGTGCAATCGGCGACCACTGCGGAGTTGTCGCGCGGGCGCAGCAACAACCTCGGCGATCTGCTGCAACGCCGCTTTGTCGGTGTGGATGGCAACGATGTGCAGGGCAGCGCCTTCCAGAACGACCTCACCTTCCATGGTTTTCGCGCATCGGCTTTGCCGGGCGCCTCGCAAGGCGTGTCGGTCTATCTGGATGGCGTACGCGTCAACGAACCGTTCGCCGATATCGTCAGCTGGGACATGCTGCCCGAATCGGCCATCACCGCGGTCACCCTGATGCCCGGTTCCAATCCGTTGTTCGGGCCGAACACCCTCGGCGGTGCGGTGGTGCTGTCCACCGCATCCGGACTCACTGCGCCCGGATTGCAGGGCGAACTCAGCATCGGCAGCGGCGCGCGCAAGCGGCTGGACGCCAGTTATGGCGTTGCCGGTGGCGATGGCTGGCACGGCTTTATCGCAGTCACCGGCTTCGACGAAAACGGCTGGCGCGATGCGTCCGAAGGGCGCCTGGGCACGGTGTTCGGCAAGCTCGGCCGGCAAGGCGATGACACCGACTGGAGCCTGTCGCTGCTGCACGGGCGTAGCCGCCTGATCGGCAATGGGTTGCTGCCCGATACCAGCTACACCGACGAAGGACCCGAGCCAGGCTTGTACCGTGCCGACCGCCGTGCGGTGTACACCTCGCCCGATCTCACCCGCAATCGCAATACGCTGCTGACGGCGCAGCTGGACCACCGGTTCGATGCGGACACCGCGCTGCATGCGCTGGCGTACTCGCGGGCTGGCCGGCGCGACACCGTCAACGGCGACATCGGCGAAGACTACGAAGAATTCGTCGAAGAATGCGCCTCCGGCTACGCCGCCGACGGCAGTGCGCTGGACGCCGATTGCGAGGTGGCGCGCGCCGATGCCGATGCGCTGCATACCGGCGCCCTCAATACCACCCAGATGCGTCAACAAGCGCAGGGGCTTGCGATCAACCTGAGCAAGCAATGGGCGGCGCATGCGCTCAGTGCCGGCGTCACCTTCGACCGCGGCCATGTGCGTTACCGGCAATTCGCCCGCGATGGCTGGGTGCAGCCAGACAGGTCGGTACTGGCAGACGCCGACGCCGAGCGCGCGTTCTTCTCTGGCGTGCGCGGCAGCACCAAGACGCTGGGTGCGTTTGTCGCAGACACCTGGGAACTGGACGCCGCCACCCACCTCACCGCCGCGGTGCGCTGGAACCGGGTGGTGGTGGACAACATCCTGTCCACCGCCGAGGACGGCGACCGCCCACGCGAGCGCTTCGTCTATGCCAAGGCCAACCCGTCGCTGGGGCTCACCCATCGGCTGGAGTCCGGCCTCACCGTGTATGGCTCGGTGGCGCAGAACACCCGCGCGCCGACCGCCATCGAGCTGGGTTGCGCCGACCCCACCCAGCCGTGCCGGCTGCCGACCGGCCTGCAGGCCGACCCGCGCCTGGAGCAGATCGTCTCGCGGACCGTCGAGCTGGGCGCGCGCTGGTCGCCATGGGCCGACAGCAACGCGACGGTGTCGGTGTACCGCGCCGACAATCGCGACGACATCCTGTTCTTGCGTGCGCCGGATACGCAGCTGGGCTATTTCGATAACGTCGGCCGCACCCGCTATCAGGGCGTGGACGCTGCGCTGCACCTGCGCAGCGGCGATTGGCAATGGTCTGCCGGGTACAGCTATCTGGACGCGACCTACCGCAGCAGCGGCGAACTGCTGTCCGGCGAACGCGTGATCACGTTGCGGCCCGGCTTGCGGATCGCCGCGCTGCCCCGGCATAACCTCAAACTCGGCGTGGAATGGCAGCGCGATGCGCTGACCCTGGGCGCCGGCGTGCGTGCGGTGTCCGGACGCGTGGCCAGCGGCAACGAGGATGGGCAGGTCGACAATGCCGAGGACGGCGAGCCGGCACCCGAGCGTATCGACATCGGCACCGCCGGCTATGCGCTGGTCGACCTGCAGGCGCGTTGGCAAGTCAGTGGCCGGCTATCGCTGTTTGCACGCGTCGACAATGTCTTCAACCGCCGCTACGCGACCTATGCGGCTGTGGCCGAAGACGTGTTTCCCGATGGCGAACTGGCGCGCCCGCAAGATGCACCAGTGGAAACCGGCCCGGCCCGTTTTCTCGCGCCGGGCGTACCGCGGCAGTATCTGATCGGGTTGCGTTGGGCGTTATGAGTTGGGCTGAGATTGGGGATTGGTGAGTCGCAACGGGTGAGCCCAAAACCGCGCTTGGCGTGATCTGGATGGTCCCAAGCCGCGCTGGTCGAGGGCGCGATGCCCCCACCGCTCGCCGGGACACGCCGCGAACCATCTCCGGGGACTCGGTGGCGGCATCCATGCCGCCACACGGTCCTGCAATCGGTGAGGACGCCGCACCAGACAGATTGCTGGCTGCTTTACTGAAAATCCTGCACACCGACCATCTCGACAGGTCCTTGCCCGCTCACCGTCGCGGGACCTTACGCGGCATGGATGCCGCGTAAGAGCTTACAGGGACGTACTTGCAGCGTGTCCCGCGATGGTGGGCGGGCAAGGGCCCTGCAGCAACTTGCAGCGCCAAGGGCGCGGTGCCCTCACCGCTCGCGGGACACGCCGTAAACCCGTCCCTGGGGACCGTGTGGCGGCATCCATGTCGCCAACGGTCCCGCAACCGGCGAGGACACCGCACCAGACAGATTGCTGGCAGCTTTACTGAAAATCCTGCACACCGACCATCTCGACAGGTCCTTGCCTGCCTATCGTCGCGGGACCTTACGCGGCGTGGATGCCGCGTAAGAGCTTACAGGGACGTACTTGCAGCGTGTCCCGCGATGGTGAGCGGGCAAGGGGCCCTGCAGCAAAGCCACAGATCATCCGCTCCGCAATCGCGGCATGTACGGAGTGCATGCCGCACCGAGCAACAGCGTTGCCCGGCTGATGGCGAAGAAGGAGTTTTTTGAGCGCTCCAATTACCCGCGCTGAGAGACGCTGCCTTGGCTTTTACGAATCCCCAATTTCCAATCCCGAATCACCGCTCCCGATCAGCCCGTATCCAACCCATGCTTGCGCAGCTTGCGATACAGCGTGTTGCGGCTGATGCCGAGTGCGTCGGCGGTGCGGCTGACATTCCAGCGATGGCGCTCGAGTTGTTGCTGCAACACCAGGCGTTCGGCCTGATCCAGGGCCACCCGGCCCGGCATGTCGTCGGCGGCGACTGCGCGCGCATCGACCAGGCACGGCGCGCTGCCGGCATCGACGATTTCCTGCGGCAGGTTCGGCAGGCGTATCACGCCGTCGCTGCACAACACTGCCGCCGTGCGCAGCACATTGCGGAGCTGGCGCAGGTTGCCCGGCCAGGCGTAGCTGAGCAGTTTGTGCATCGCCTCTTCGCTGATGCGCACGCTGTGCTCTGCGTTTTCTTCGCGCAGCAAGGTGCGGATCAACTCGGCTTTGTCGCTACGCTCGCGCAGCGGAGGCAGATGCAATACCACGCCGTTTAGCCGGTAGTACAAGTCCTCGCGGAACTCGCCTGCGGCCACGCGTTGCGCCAGGTCGCGATGGCTTGCGCTGATGACGTGCAGCTCCAGCGGCACTGCACGTTCGCTACCCAGCGGAGTGACGCATTGTTCTTCCAGCACACGCAGCAGGCGGCTCTGCAAGGGCAGCGGCATATCGCCGATTTCGTCCAGAAACAGCGTGCCGCCGCTGGCCTGCAGCAATTTGCCATGCCGCCCTTCGCGCGCGGCATCGGTGAATGCACCGCGCGCGTAGCCGAACAACTCGCTTTCGATCAACGCTTCCGGAATGGCGGCGCAATTGATCGCGACAAATGCGCCGCTGGCCCAGGGCGAACCACGGTGCACCGCCTTGGCGAACTCCTCCTTGCCGGTGCCGGTGTCGCCACGCAGCAGGATCGAGACGCGATGCGCGGCCAATTTCAGCGCATTGGCGAGGTTGTGGCGCATGCGCGGGTCCGAGCCAACGTGCTCGCCGGGTTGCAGGTCCGAGTCCGGTGCGGCCTGCGCCGGCCCGCCTACCGCCGGTAGCGCCGGGCGCGCACGTGGCGGGCGCACCAGCGCATAGAAGCGCCGCCCGTGGCAGGCGCAGCGGATCGACCACAAGGTGCCTGCGTCGCTGCCGGCACGGTGTTCGATGGTGTCGAAATCAAGCTGCATCACCTGCGAGATGTCGCGGCCCACCAACTGGCTGCGGTCGATCTTGCTCAACTGCTCCAGTACCGCCTCGTTGACCGCCAGCACGCAGCCGTCGGCCCCGATGGCGATCAGCGCTTCATGCAACAACCCGGCGAATTCCGGGCGGCTATGAAAGCGCAGGATGAAGGCGTGGCCGAATTGATTGAGGAAATGCGAGCGCGAAATCTGCGCGGCCGACATGCTCACCAGCGCCACGGTGTGACGCTGGATCTGCTTGCTGTCCTGCGCGTTTGGGCTGGACGCATCCAGCACCGCCAGCAGCCCGCCGTGCGGGTCCAGGATCGGCGCGCCGCTGCACGACAGCGGCAGGTGTCGGGTCAGGTAGTGCTCGCCGCGATGCACGCTGACGGCGGTGCGCTCGGCCGCGCAGGTGCCCAGGCCATTGGTTCCCTGATGGCATTCGGCCCAGCTGGCCCCGCACAGCAGCCCTGCCTGGCGAAACTCGCGCAGCAGGGTGGAGTCGTGCACGCTGTGCAGCACGGTGGCCTCGGCATCGCCAAAGATCACCGCGTACCCGCTGCCCGCGATCTGCTCGTACAGGTTTTCCATTTCCACCTTGGCGATACGCAACACCTCGCCCAGGCGCTGCTGGCGCTCGCGCACATGCAGGGCGTCGTGCACCAACGGCTCTGGCGTCGCCTCGGGCAGCAGCGCGTAGTCGTCCAGACAGCGCCGCCACGACCGCGACAGCGGCGCCGCCAATGGCGCAATGTCGCGCAGCCGTCTGATCTGCCGGAGCACATCCGGTTCGATCTCCGGCAGGGTGATGGAGGAAGCGGCGACAACGCTTGGCTCGGACATGGGCCAGCGTTCCTCAGTGGGCGCGAAGCGTCAGTAAAGGCACAAACCGGACGTATGCTCAAACCGCATTGCAGCAAACTGCAACGCGCGGCGTGCCGGACAAGCTCTTCAGGCTGGCGGCCAGGGCGTTTGCGGCGCGTCGGCGGCCGCTGGCGCGCGTCGTTTCCAGGACGGCTGACATGCCCTTCCTGGCGGTGTGAGCAGGCGACGGTGGCGCCCGAGGCGCCTGATTTGCGCGCCAATGGCGCAAGGGCGGGCCGGGGCGGCGTGTGGGCTGGTGCGAAGGTGCCTTTCGACGCGTGTGTGCCGGCCGGCCGCATCACAGGGCGCGCGAACCCTCATCCGCCCCTGCGGGCACCTTCTCCCGGCGGGAGAGGCAGCGTGCGGTGGACGGCTCGCGTTACCGACCCGGGCCGGGCACGGCACAGGGAGCGCAGACGAGCGTGCGGTGCGCAGCTGAGCTGTCGCACCGGTGCCGCTCAGCACCGCTCAGAGCGCGTAACCGACCTGCTGCTTGAACTGTTGGTTGAATTCGGCGAAGTCGAAGCGCTGGTTGCGGGTGCCGGGGTGTTCCACCTTCAGCGCATTCTGGGGTTCCTACCCGGGATCAGGGCGGCAGTGACGCACAAACTAGGCCTGGGCTCGAACCGAAGTTCAGCAAAGCCGGCCTTGGGGATCGGTGGTGCGCGCCAGGAGCGCAACCGTGGGGGCAAGGTCGCCGCGCAGGCCGTCAGGCGGCCTTGCCCGCGCGGCTGCCGATCGGTGCGATCCCGGCCCGGCTCCTGCCGTTTCTAGGCCATCGCAGGGCCGCCGCGGGCGGGCGCGTCCATGCCGCGTTCCAGCTCGGCTTGTCTGCCTTGTTGCAGCTCCTTGCCGATTGCCAGGTTCGCCGCCTGCAGCTTCTGGTCCGATTGCTCAACCGGGGTGTTGAGCGCCTGTTCCACGTTCACCGCGGCGCGCTTGTGCGCTGGATCGCCCGGGTCGCCCTGCACGACGAACAGGTGGCCATTTTTGCCCAGCGTCACGTGGTCCGCGCGGTCCAGCGCGTTGGACGCAAGCGGGAAGTCGTTGTGCGCAGAGGTCCCGCGGTTGTCCCGGCATGCGGCCAGAGCGGCCCGGCTCAATCGCTCGCTGGTCTCGTCGTACGGCTTGCCGAGATCTTTGTCGATCTTGCCGACGCCGTCGCGGATCTGGTTGAGCAGGGTGTGGTTCTGGTGGTCCGGATCGTTCGGATTCGCCGGCGCCGCACGCTCTGGCGCCGGTTCCGTCGAGGACGGGGTGTCCTGCGCGTTACGCCGCTCGCGCATCTGCGCCGGGGTCGGCACATGCAGCAGCGTTTCGGTCTTGCCGTGCTTGCTCACCTGCAGGTCCACGCTCTGGTCGGCATTGCCGACGCGCTTGACGTCGCCGTGCTCCACCGCGCTCCACTTGCCGCCGACGAAGGCCGTGCCGTGACCGTTGCCGTCGAAGACCACCAGATCGTTATCCGCACCGAACAGGCTGGACGACTGCGCGGACACCTTGCCGCCATTGTTCTTGAGGTTGTAGCCGAAGGACGCGTCCTGATCGAGCGCGCCGATCAGCTTCGGCGCCTGCCCGTTTTGCAGGAACAGGGTCTTGACCGCGTCGTACTGGTGGCGTGCGTCGGGATGGGCGATGTCGTTCTTCAGGTCGATCGGGCTGCGCAGCGGATCGGCGGCGACCGCGTTGAACGCGTCGTGCAGCGGGTTGCCCGGCTGTGCCGCACGCAGCTTGTTGAATACCTCGGTGCCGGCGAGCGCATGATGCACCCCGGTCTCGATGTAGTCGGGAACTTCCTTGCCGTCCTTGATCTTGTTCGGCAGCATCGCATCGACCTTGCTCACCACGTCGTCGACGCTGGCCAGGCTGCCGTCCTTGATCCCGTTGATGATTTTCGGGTATTGGCCCTTGCCTGCCTGATTTTCCAGCTTCATGACCACGGTGGCGAACTTTGCCTGGTCGTCGAGGCTGGCATTTTTGTAGAGGTCGGTCTGTTGCAGCTGGTGCAGCGCGCCGCCCGGGTCCTTGTTGCCGTTGCCCGGACGCAAGAGGCGCTCGACCTGCGTCCGGTCGTGGTCGTGTACAAAGCTCACGCCGGCATCGGAGGCCAGGAACTTGTTGAGGTTGCCGCGCACCGTCTCGTCCAGCGCGCGATTGTTGTCCGCCTTGATGGCCTTGCCGTCGCGCTGCAGGTCGGCGGTGGTTTGGGTCTTCTCGCTCTCCGATAGCGCCAGGCTCGGCGTCTGCTTGGCGGCCCAGGTTTGGTAGGCGGACACCAAGTCTGTGGCCACCTCCGGATGCGCGCCGAAGTCGGTCTGCAGCGTGCCGATAGTGAAGCCGCTGTTCCCCACCGGCGTCATCTTGCCGTTCGCGGTGGTGCCGGCGAAGGACAGGTGGTAAGCCACGTTCTTGGGGCCGATGCTGCCTTCGGACGACACGCCGATGGCGAAATACGCCAGCGTCTTCAGTTCGGTGTCACTCAACTGCGGCTTAGCCGCGATCGTGCTGTTGCTCGGGTCTGCCATGTCCGTTCTCCTTAACGTTATCAAACCCTTGGGGCGGCGATCCGCGCTAGCCCGCCGCGCCGTGCCCGCAGAGTTTGAGGTTGGTACGCGCGGCGCGGATCACTCCCAGGTAATCGTCGACGATGGCCGGACTCATGCCGTCGGCGATGGCCTCGTCGCTGCGGTTGGCGTCGCCGCGATAGGGGGCCAGTGTCTGCAGGCATCCCGCATCGTCGCCGAGCCTGTGCTGGGTGATCGCATAGTCGTTGCGGATCGCGCCTTCGTCGCTGAAGCTGGAGGTCGCCAGGCAGCTGCGGTAGAGCGGCGCCAGCGTCGCCTCTGCTTTCGCGTAGTCCTTGCGGTCGTAGAGCGACTGGAACGCCGTGCGCGTGCGCTGCACGGCGGTCGGCTCGCAGGCTGCCGCCAGCGGCAGGTAATCGCCCTCGAAGCTGCCGTTGCCGCCGCAATACTCCCGGCAGGCGTGCTCGCTGCCGGTCGCGGCACGGATCGCGGCACCGGCGCCGGTCTTGGCGATCTCCAGGGTGCAGGTTCCTGGCTGGTCCCCGTCGTACACCGCCGCTTGGGTGCCACGCAGCTTGCCGCTGAAGCTGCAGCTGGCATCGGCATTGAGCGTTTCCAGCGAGAAGCCGGAGGTGCCTTGCGTATCGGGTTCTATCGTGAGCTGGCCCCAGCCGTGCTCGGTGGCGTAGTGGCCGGGAGCAGGCAGCGCCGCCACCACGGTGCTCGCAGGCGTGGTGGCAGCAGCGGCGGGCGGAGCGGTGGCACGGCTGGCGTCGACGGAAGCTGTCGCAGACGGGGAAGCCGCCTGCGCCGCCTGCCCGGAGTTGCCGCATCCGCACAAGGTGGCGATGCACAGCGCCAGGCACAGGCGGACGGCGTTCTTGGCCGAGGTCAGGCGTCCGCTGGACGGAACAAGCGCATTTCCCACGGCATCCTCCACTGACGCGAATGCCGCGAGCCTATACCTGACACAGGCGGCCCGGCAAGCGGCTGCCCGACTGTTCGCTCGGCACGCTCCGCGTCGCCCTTACAACGCGTAACCGAACTGCTGCTTGAACTGGTCGTTGAATTCGGCGAAGTCGAAGCGCTGGTTCTGGGTGCCGGGGTGTTCCACCTTCAGCGCGCCCATCAGGTTGCCCATGCGGCCGATGGTCAGCCAGTCGTAGTTGTGCTGGATGCCGTAGATCAGGCCGGCGCGGAACGCATCGCCGCAGCCGGTGGGGTCGACCACGCGGCGCTCGTGCGCCGGCGGAATGTCGTAGGTCTTTTCCGGCGTATGCACCAGCGCGCCCTTCGGGCCCTGCGTGGTGATATAGGCCTGCACGCGCGAGACGATGTCCTTCTCGTTCCAGCCGGTGCGTTCTTGCAGCAGGTTGGACTCGTAGTCGTTGACCACCACGTAGTCGGCCTGCTCGATGAACTCCCGCAGCTCCGGTCCGTTGAACAACGGCATCGCCTGACCGGGGTCGAAAATGAAAGGAATGCCACCGGCAGCGAACTCTTCCGCGTTCTGGATCATGCCTTCGCGCCCGTCCGGGCCGACCAGGCCCAGGGTCACGCCAGGCACGTCGCGCACGTGGTTTTCGTAGCTGCGCATCATCGCGCCCGGATGGAAGGCGGTGATCTGGTTGTTGTCGTGGTCGGTGGTGATGAACGCCTGCGGGGTGAACAGGTCGTCGATGATCTTCACCCGCGACAGGTCGATGCCCAGGGTTTCGAAGTGTTCGCGGTACGGGCCGAAATCCTGGCCCACGGTGCCCATCGGAATCGGCGCGCCGCCGAGCAGGTGCAGGTTGTAGGCGATGTTGCCGGCGCAGCCGCCGAATTCGCGACGCATGCGCGGGACCAGGAACGACACATTCAGGATGTGCACCTTGTCCGGCAGGATGTGGTTCTTGAACTGGTCCGGAAACACCATGATGGTGTCGTAGGCGAGGGAACCACAGATCAGTGCGGACATCGAGTCAGGCCTTTGCGTAAGGAAATACCCGCCAGTTGCCGGCATGGCGGCGGGACGGCGCCAACGCCGCGGCGCAAAGGGTAACGGCTGTGATCGATCAGGGCCACAACCACGTGCCATGCCCGGCGTGACCGCCACATGAAAACCGGGCCGGAATCACCGATTTTTCCTTGCCCGCACCGGGGGGGATTGCTAGGCTAGCGGACTTCGTTTTCTGCCCAAAATTTCGCCAGTCTGGCGGCGGGCACGCGACTTACCCAGGAACAACTCCCTCGATGTTCAAGAAACTGCGCGGCATGTTCTCCAACGACCTGTCCATCGATCTGGGCACGGCCAATACGCTGATCTACGTGCGCGGACAGGGCATCGTGCTGAACGAGCCATCGGTGGTGGCGGTGCGTCAGGACCGCGCCATCGGCGGTACGCGCTCGGTGGCCGCCGTTGGCGCCGAGGCCAAGCAGATGCTCGGCCGCACCCCGGGGCACATCACCACCATCCGCCCGATGAAGGATGGCGTGATCGCCGACTTCACCTACACCGAAGCAATGCTGAAGCACTTCATCAAAAAGGTGCACAAGTCGCGCTTCCTGCGCCCCAGCCCGCGCGTGCTGGTGTGCGTGCCGGCCGGCTCCACCCAGGTGGAGCGCCGCGCGATCAAGGAATCTGCGGAAGAGGCCGGTGCGCGCGATGTGTACCTGATCGAAGAACCCATGGCCGCAGCGATCGGCGCCGGCATGCCGGTGACCGAGGCGCGCGGCTCGATGGTCATCGACATCGGCGGCGGTACCACCGAAGTGGCGGTGATCTCGCTCAACGGCATCGTCTACTCGCAGTCGGTGCGCGTGGGTGGCGACCGTTTCGACGAGTCGATCACCAACTACGTACGCCGCAACCACGGCATGCTGATCGGCGAGGCCACCGCCGAGCGCATCAAGCTGCAGATCGGTTGCGCCTACCCGCAGGACGAGGTGCAGGAGATGGAAATCTCCGGCCGTAACCTCGCCGAGGGCGTGCCGAAGATGATCAAGATCAACTCCAACGAAGTGCTCGAAGCGCTGCACGAGCCGCTGTCGGGCATCGTGTCGGCGGTCAAGCTGGCGCTGGAGCAGACCCCGCCGGAACTGTGCGCCGACGTCGCCGAGCGCGGCATCGTGCTCACCGGCGGCGGCGCGCTGCTGCGCGACCTGGACCGCCTGATCTCCGAAGAAACCGGCCTGCACGTGCAGGTGGCCGACGACCCGCTCACCTGCGTGGCCCGCGGCGGCGGCCGCGCGCTGGAGCTGGTGGACATGCATGGCAACGAGTTCTTCGCGCCGGAGTGAGGCGTTCGGAATCGGGAATCGGGAGTGGGGAATCGTGAAAGCATTCCCCGCCTGCGGTCCTGAGCGGTTGCGACGCGGTCCCGCCCATGTGAGTTTTCGCCTCAACCGTCTCGGGGACAGCCGACTGCTCCCCGATTCCCCATTCCCGATTCCCCATTCCCGGCCCTGAAAGTGCCCTCCTACGCCGGTCCTCCCGTCGCCTCCCGTCCGGGCGAAGTCACCTCCACGCTGCGGCTGCTGGTCTATCTGGTGCTGGCGATCGTGCTGATCGCGCTCGATAGCCGCGGCAGCTGGCTGAGCCAGCTGCGGATGCAGGCCAATCTGCTGATCCAGCCGATCTGGGCGGTGGCCGGGTTGCCGGGGCGGATCGGCTCGCAAGTACGCGACAACGCCGCCACTCATGCGCAACTGGTGGAGGAAACCCGCGACCTGCGCAACCAGCTGCTGGTGGCCAATGCGCGGCTGACCCGGCTGCAGACCGCCGCGCTGGACAATGCGCAGCTGCGCGAGCTGCTCAACGTCGCCGAGCGCCGTGGCCTGGACGTGCAGCTGGCGCCGATCCTGGATATCGACCTGGACCCGACCCGGCAGCGTCTGCTGCTGGATGCCGGCAGCCGCGATGGCGTGCTGATGGGCCAGGCGGTGATCGATGCCGGCGGGCTGATGGGCCAGGTGATCGAAGTGACCCCGCTGCATTCGACCGTGCTGCTGCTGACCGACCCCGACCACGCGGTGCCGGTCAGCGTTGCGCGCAACGGCGTGCGCCTGATCGTCTATGGCCGCGGCGACCGCCTGGAACTGCGCGACATCCCGCTCAGTGCCGGCGTGCAGGTGGGCGATGAAATCGTGACCTCCGGCCTCGGCGGCCGCTTCCCGGCCGGCTTCCCGGTCGGCAAGGTGTCCGAACTGCATCCGGACGACACCCACGCCTTCCTGGTCGGCGAACTGACCCCGGCCGCCAAGCTCGATCGCGGCCGCGATGTGCTGCTGCTGCGCGCGGGCAAGCCGTTGCGGGTGGTGCCTGGGGCCGGGAATGGGGAATCGGGAATGGGGAGTGGCAACAGCAACGGCAACGCCGCTGCGCCGGTAAATGCGCCGGTGACCGCGACACCACGCACTCCGGCGGCCGACGGCTCCAACGCAGTGGTCGATCCAGCCCGTACGGCAGCGGACATCGAGACCGCGCCCGGCTCACAACGGACGCCGGCACCTGCCGCGTCCGGCGCCTCCGGCGCGCAGCCAGCAGGGGTGGGGACTGGCGACTCGGGAACCAGGAACGGCAGCAGCGCGCCAGCGGGTCGGGCGCCAACCACCGCATCGACGCGTGGCGCTGCCTCTAACGATTCCCGACTCCCGATTTCCGATTCCCGCCCGGCGTCAACGCAGGGCTCGCGGGCGTCGGTAAATGGACAATCGGGAACAGGCAACCGCAACGCCTCACCGCCGCGGAGCACCGCTCCTGCCGATTCCCGACTCCCGACTCCCGATTCCCGTCCGGCTCCGCAGGAGACGGACCAATGACCCGCATGCGCAACACCTGGATCCTGCCGGTGAGCCTGTTCATCGCGCTGGTGCTGGGGCTGCTGCCGTTGCCGGCGGTGGTGCAGCCGCTGCGTCCGTACTGGGTGGCGCTGGTGCTGGCCTACTGGGTGATCGAGGAACCGGATCGGGTGGGCCTGGGCGTGGCTTTCGTGGCCGGTGTGCTGGCCGATCTGCTGTACGGCGGGCTGCTGGGCGAGCAGGCGCTGCGGCTGGTGATCATGACCTTCATCCTGCAGCGCTTCCGCGCGCGGATGCGCTTCTTCCCGGTCTCGCAGCAGGCGCTGGCGATCGGCGGGCTGCTGCTCAACGACCGCATCGTGTCTTCGGCGGTGCATCTGGCGATCGGCGAGCCGACCCTGCCGTGGAGCTACTGGTGGGCGCCGTTGCTGGGCATGGCGCTGTGGCCGCCGCTGTTCGTGTTGCTGGATGCGCTGCGCCTGGGCAAGCGGAGCAAGAAGTAGCCCATGCACGGTCGGCGTCAGCCCAAGAACCCGCATGCCGAGGCCGAGCAGTTCCGCCGGCGCGCGGTGCTGGGGTTCGTGATGGTGGTGATCTGCCTGGTCGGCCTGGGCGGCTGGTATTTCAAGCTGCAGGTGCTCGACCACGAGGTCTACGCCACCCGCTCGGAAGCCAATCGCATCAAGCCCAAGCCGGTGGTGCCCGGGCGCGGCATGATCTACGACCGCACCGGCCGGTTGCTGGCCGAGAACGTGCCGGCGTTCCGCCTGGACGTGACCCCGGACAAGGTTGCCGACATGGACGCCATGCTGGCCGCGCTGGGCAAGGTGATCCCGATCGCGCCGGAGGACCTGGAGCGTTTCAATCGCGAGCGTCGTGCACGCCGCAGCTTCCTGCCGGTCACGCTCAAGCTACGCATGAGCGACGAAGAGATGGCGCGCTTTGCGGTGGAGCGCTGGCGCTTTCCCGGGGTGGAGCTGGAGCCGTATCTGACCCGGCGCTACCCCTACGGACCGTTGTTCGCACACATCATCGGTTACGTCGGCCGTATCGATGAAAAAGACCTGGCGGTGCTGGGCGAGGGCAATGCCGCGCTCACCCATATGGGCAAGTCCGGTCTGGAGCGCTATTACGAACAGGACCTGCGCGGGCAGGTGGGCTACGAGCAGGTCGAAACCAATGTGCAGGGGCGGGCGATCCGCACCGTCGGCCGGGTCGCGCCGCAGTCGGGTGCGGACCTGCGGCTGTCGGTGGATGCCGACCTGCAGCGCGCGATGGTGGCCGCGTTCGGCGAGCACGAAGGTGCGGCGATCGCGATGGACCCGCGCACCGGCGAGATCCTGGGCATGGTCAGCCTGCCCAGCTACGACCCCAACCTGTTCGTCAACGGCATCTCGCATACCGACTTCAAGATGCTCAACGACAACCCGTCGCGGCCGCAGTTCAACCGGCTGGTACTGGGTGGCGTGGCGCCGGGCTCCACGCTCAAGCCGCTGATCGCGCTGGCTGGGCTCGATAGCGGCCTGCGCCGGCCGGAAGACCGTGTGCTCTCCACCGGCATGTTCTACCTGCCCGGCGTCAGCCGCGGCTGGGGCGACTCGCACCGCGGCGGTCACGGCTGGACCGACCTGCGCAAGTCGATCGCCCAGTCGGTCAATACCTACTACTACCGCCTGGCGGTGGATATGGGCATCGAGCGCTTCGACCAGTACATGGGCGGCTACGGGTTCGGCGCGCCCACCGGGGTGGACCTGCTGGGCGAAATCGGCGGCATCCTGCCGTCGCCGGCCTACAAGTACAAGACCCGCAAGGAGCGCTGGTATCCCGGCGACACCGTCAACATCGCTATCGGCCAGGGCGACTGGAAGGTGACCCCGTTGCAGCTGGTACGCGGGGTCTCGGCGATCGCCGGCGGGCTGCTGCTGCGCCCGCATCTGGTGCTGGAGCAGCGCACCGGCTTCGACCACCCCTGGCAGCCGATGATCCAGCCGCCGGGCAAGCCGATCAGCCCGAGCGCGGCGCATCTGCAGGTGGTGCGCGAGGGCATGATGGACACCATGCGCCCCGGCGGCACCGGCTATGCGATCACGCCGGGCGCGCCGTACCAGATGGCCGGCAAGACCGGCACCGCGCAGGTGGTCAGCCGCAAGGGCGTGGCCGCGGTGGACCCGCGCAGCCTGCCGCTGCACCTGCGTCACCGAGGCCTGTTCGTCGGCTTCGCGCCGGCCGACAATCCGGTCATCGCGGTGGCGGTGGCGGTGGAGGGCGGCGGTTTCGGCACCAGCTCGGCCGCGCCGATCGCCCGCAAGATCTTCGACGCCTGGCTGCTGGGCAAGATGCCCGCGGGCATCCTGCCGTTGGACAGCGAGCTCGGCATGACCGCGGTGGGCGTCAACCAGTTCGAGGCCGGCGTCACCGATGCACGTGCGGCCGGCGATGCGGCAGCCGCCACGCTGGAAGAATTGCCGGTGGTGATCGGCCAGACTGCGGTGGCGCTGGATCCCACCACGCCCGCGCAGCCGGTGGTGCCGGACGTGCCCGATGCGGTGCAGGAGACCGATCATTGAGTGACATCCTGCGCTGGTTGGTGGACATGGCCGCGCGCTTCACGCGCAGCCTGGACTGGGTGCTGTGCCTGGCGCTGGGCGCGCTGATGGTGATCGGCCTGTCGGTGCTCAAGAGCGCCGGCGGCGCGGCCAACGGCGATCACCTGGTGATGGCGCAAGGCGTTCGCTTCGTCATCGGCATCGCCGCGATGTGGGGCATTTCGCGCATGTCGGTGCTGCGCCTGCGCGCCTGGACGCCTTGGGTGTATGGCCTATCGATGCTGCCGTTGCTGGCGGTGTTCGCACTGGGCACCGGCAAATACGGCCGCCAGTGGCTGGATCTGAAAGTGTTCTATCTGCAGCCGGCCGAGCTGCTCAAGATCAGCCTGCCGATGATGGCGGCCTGGTATCTGCACCGCATGCCGCTGCCGCCGCGCATTTCCACCGTGTTGGTCACCTGCATGATCATCGGCGTGCCCACCGCGCTGATCATGCTGCAGCCGGACTTCGGCACCGGCGTGTTGATTGCGGCAAGCGGCGTCTTCGTGCTGCTGCTGGCCGGCCTGCCATGGTGGTGGGTGGCGGTGGGCCTGGGCGGCGTGTCGGCGGCGGCGCCGGTGGCCTGGTTCTGGTTGCTGCGGCCTTACCAGAAGGATCGCATCATGATGTTCCTCAACCCCGAGAACGACGCGCTTGGCGCCGGCTGGAACATCATCCAGTCCAAGATCGCCATTGGCTCTGGCGGCTTGGATGGCAAGGGTTGGGGGCTGGGCTCGCAATCGCATCTGAACTTCATTCCCGAACAGACCACCGATTTTGCGTTCTCGGTGCTCAGCGAAGAATTCGGCTGGATCGGCGTGGCCACCGTGCTGACGCTATATCTCATCGTCATCGGCCGTTGCCTGTGGATCGCCTCGCAGGCGCGTGACACCTATTCGCGCCTGGTTGCCGGCGCCACCGGCCTGGCCTTCTTCGTGTACGTGTTGGTCAACGGCGGCATGATCTCCGGCCTGCTGCCGGTGGTTGGCGTGCCGATGCCGTTGATGAGTTACGGCGGCACCTCGGCGGTGTCGTTGCTGGCCGGATTGGGCCTGGTGATGGCAGTGAAGACGCACCGACCGGTGCATGGATATTGAGGCCTCGCGCAGTCGCATCGCTGCGTTGCACCGGCGCAGCTGACGCGCCAGCGGCATGCGTGGCAGTGCAACCCTGATCGATGCGTCACGCCTGTGTCAGTGCGCCGGCCAAGCATCGATCACCCCGCGTTTTGCGCGCTGCATTGCAATGACGACACCGCGATGCAGGCTGACTTCGCGCGCGCGGCGTTTGGTTCGCTCGCGCTCTGCACGCGCGGGGCGTGCTCCGTAGAGTCCGCCACGCCGCTGCAGTGATGGCGGCCGCGTCGCGTTGCCTGTGCAGGTGCGCGCCATTTCTCTTTCGGGTGCCTTTTCCATGAAATTGCTAACCGCCGCCGTCGGCGGTGTCTGTCTGCTGCTGTCCGCGCAGGCCAGTGCCGTCACCTTCGCCACCGGCGATACCCGCACTGTCGCGCAACCCACCATTCCAGCCACGTGTTCGCCGTCCCTGAAGGCTGGGCTGACGCCGACCGGGCGTCAATTCGATGATGCGACCGAGCACTCGCCGCCGGATACCAGGACCATCCAGGCCGCGCTCAATGCCTGCAAGAACGGCAGCGTGCTGCTGACCGGCGGCAGCGGCAACGCATTTCTGACCGGCCCGCTGACCATTCCCAGCGGCGTAACGCTGGTGGTCGACCAGGGCGTCACCTTGTACGGCTCACGCAATCCGGCCGACTATGGCAGCGGCTGCGGCGTGGCAGGTTCCAAGAGCGGCGGCTGCGCGCCGCTGATCAGCGTCAAGGGCGCCAAGTCGGGCGTGATGGGCATCCGCACCGGCGGGCGTCAGGGCACCATCGATGGCCGCGGCGATCTGACCATGCTGGGCAAGAGCACCAGCTGGTGGCAGTTCGGCGAAAACGCCAAGGCGGCCGGTCAGGTACAGAACAGCCCGGACCTGATCAAGGTGCAGAACTCCACGGCGTTTACGCTGTACGACATCAACTTGATCAATGCGGCGTACTTCCATTTCTTCGCGCATATTGTCGATGGCCTGACCATCTGGGGCGTACGGGTGAAATCGCCGGCCACCAGCCCCAACACCGATGGCCTGGACCTGGACAGCGTGACCAACGCCAGTCTGGTCGACAACGATGTGATGGGCGGAGACGACTGCGTGGCGATCAAGACCATCGCCTCCAAGTCCGGCAACATCACCGTGCGCGACAACCGCTGCTACGGCACCCACGGCATCTCGATCGGCAGCGAAGTGATGTTCGGGGTCAACAATGTGTTGGTCGACAACAACGTCATCACCGCCACCGACGATGCCGGCAACCGCAGTACCGACAACAACGGGCTGCGCATCAAGACCAGTATCGTCAAGGGCGGCCCGGTCAGCCTGATCACCTACCGCAATACCTGCCTGTTCGGCGTGACCAGCCCGCTGGTGATCAACCCGTTCTATGCGTCCGGTAGCGGCGGGACCAAGCCCAGCTTCAAGGAGATCGTCGTCAACGGCTTGCGCACCACCGCCGATGTCGGGCTCAAGGGCAAGGGTTGGATCCTGAAAGGCTTTGATGCGCAGACACCGTTGGACCTGGTGCTGGCCAATCTTGCGACAGGCAACAAGGCCGTCGCTGCCAGCGACGCACAGATCGGGCTGGTCAACAGTGACCTGACGCCGACCGGTACCGGTGTCACCACCGGCCCGGTACAGGTGAGTGGTGCCATCCCGACCTGCTCGACGGCACCGCGTTTCCCGGCGTTGTGATCCATCGGGCGCGGCCGGCCTCCGGGCCGCGCCCGATCTTCTGCCTTTTCCCCGGCATGCTGCGGCGCCGATCGGTGCCGGCGCGTTTTGCGCCTTCGCCGATCGGTTGAACCGACGGGGCGGGCTGCTGGGCCATGCTGAGACATCGACGATCAGTACCACGCCTGCAGATTGGCGAACCGATACACCAGATGCTTGTCGATGAAGGCGATCAACACCGGCAACACGTCGGTGACGCGGCGCAGCTCGGCGTCGCTCAATGCCAACGCGGCGCGGCCTTCGGCGAGCTCGGCCATCTGGGCGCGGATCACGAACTGGTTTTTGTCGCAACCGCAGAGCGATTGAAAATCGCAGGCTGCGATCCCGCGATCCCGCGATGGCGGCAATTGCCGCCGTCGCCACGTTTGCCAGACACGCCCGCTGCGCACTTGTCCGTATGCCGCCAAGCCGTCTCCACACGTCCTGCTCCTTTGCAGCGGTCCCATCCGTGCGCGCCCGGGGTTTTTTGTGCCGCGCCCGCACGAGCGAGTGAGCTGTGCGCGTCAAGCGATGCTGCGGCACGCCTTGACTTCGGCTAAAGCTCTTTCGTTTCATGACCTTATTGCCAGAAGTTCATCTGATGTCTGTTACCCTCGGCCGATGATTCGACGCACCCTGACCTGCCTGCTCACCCTCGGCCTTGTCGCCTGCGCGACCCAGCCCAGCCCTCCGTCCCCGCCGCCGGCTGCCAGCGCACCGCCGGCCAAGCCGCCAGTGGCTCCGGTCGCGCCTGCAAGCGCCGCCGCCGAAGCCCCCGCGCTGCCGCCGGTCGATCTGACCCCGGTGCCCTTCGAGATCGCACGCGCCAACTTCGTGCGCGACACCGCCGCCAGGTACGGCATCGACGCCGCACAGATCGACGCGGTGCTGGCGCAGGCGCAGTTCAAGGACGCCATCGTCACCGCGATGTCGCGGCCGGCCGAGCGGGTCAAGCCGTGGAACGAATACCGCCCGATGTTCATCACCCAGGCGCGGATCGATGGCGGGCGTAACTTCCTGGCCCAGCACCGCGCCGAGCTGAGCAAGGTCGAAGCCGCTACCGGTGTGCCGGCGCAGGTGATCGTGGCCATCATCGGGGTAGAGACCAGTTACGGCAGCAACGCCGGCAAATATCGCGTGCTGGACGCGCTGTATACGTTGGCGTTCCGCTACCCGCGCAGCGGCGACCCGGCCAAGCTCGAGCGCGAAGTGCGTCGCGAGCTGTTCTTCCGCGACGAACTCGGCCAGCTGTTCGCGCTCGGCAAGGAGGAGCAGCTCGATGTCACCAGCCTGATCGGCAGCTATGCCGGCGCGATGGGCATGGGCCAGTTCATGCCGTCCAGCTACCGCCAGTTCGGTGTCGATGGCGATGCGGATGGCAAGCGCAATCTGTTTACCGATTACAACGACGTGTTTGCCTCGATCGCCAACTACTTCGTCAAGAAGGGCGGCTGGGTGCGTGGCGGTCAGGTCGCCGTGCCGGCCACGCTGGCTGCCGGTCACGAGGAATTCAATCCCACCGACTGGTCGCCGGTATACACGCTGGCCGATCTGTCCGCGCGCGGGTATCACCCTGGTGCGCCGGTGGTGGCGGGCAGCACCGCCACCCCGATCAGCCTGGACGACGCCAACGGCAAGCAGTACTGGCTGGGCTTCCAGAATTTCTACGCGATCACCCGGTACAACATTTCCAAGATGTATGCGATGGCCGTGTTCCAGCTGTCCGAGGCCATCGCCGGCAAGGAGTTACCCCCGGCATGAACAGCATGACAGGCCCCAAGTGGCTGATTCCGATGGCGCTGATGCTCGGCCTGGCGGCCTGTAGCAGCGCACCGAAGAAAAGCGTCGGCGCCAAGGGCAGCGGCGCCGTCAAGGGCGTCAAGGTCGAAGGCAAGGGGCCGGCGTATGTCGCCACCGGATGCCCGTCGACCTCGCCGTATGCCGCCGCCAAGGAAGACCCGTCCACACGCGGCGACTACACCGCCGGCGGCCTGTACAAACCCGGCGTCAAGGACACCACGCCCGACCACGTACCGAACGTGGCCTGTATCCCCGAACCGCTGGTCACCGACGAGCCGCGCTCGGCGGTCGGCAATCGCTCGCCCTATGAAGTGCTGGGCAAGCGCTACGTGGTGATGGACAACCCGGGCGACTATGTCGAACGCGGGACCGCCTCGTATTACGGCAGCAAGTTCCACGGCCGGCTGACCTCCAACAAGGAGGTGTACGACATGTATGCCTTCACCGCCGCGCACAAGACGCTGCCGCTGCCCAGCTTCGCGCTGGTGACCAATACCGATACCGGCGATTCGGTGGTGGTGCGCGTCAACGACCGCGGCCCGTTTCACGATGGTCGCGTGATCGATCTGAGCTACGCCGCCGCGGTCAAGCTGGGCATCACCGGCAAGGGCACCGGCAATGTCGAAGTGCGCGGGCTGACCGAAGCCGATAACGGCAACCTGTTGGCCAAGCGCAATCGCGGACGGGTGCCGGTCACGACGGCTGTTGCCACCGCGCGGCCGGCATCGGGCAGCAGCCAGATCGACGGTCTGGTGCAGCGTCTGCCCACCGGCACGGCTGCTCCGCGCGCGGCGGTTGCAAGCGCGGCTGCCGTCCCCGTTGCGACATCCCTCGCCACTGCGCCGGGCAAACCCGCCGGCGAGCGCTGGCGCTACAACGTTGCCGAGTCGCGACAACCCGGCAATCCGGACAATTTCGATGCCTGGATGAAGGCGCAGGGCGTGCGCGTTGCGACCGGCAAGCCGGCAGCGGTTGCGCCGCGTCCGGCATCGGCCACGCCTGCGCCTGTCGCCGCCGCGCCGGTGGCGGTTGCAGTGGTCAGGCCAGTGGACAATGGCGCGCCTGCGCGCCCGGTCAAGACCGATCCAGCGCCGGCCAAGGCGCCGAGTGCAGCGGAAGCCGCCCTTGGCGACATCCTGTTGCAGGTCGCCAGCTTCGCCAGCCGCGAAAACGCCAACCGCGCGCTGTCGCAGCTTGCCTCGGCCGGTATCGCCGGTGCCAGTGTCAGCGACATCGTCAGCGGTGGCCGCACCCTGTGGCGCTTGCGCGTCAACGCACGCGACCACGCCAATGCCTCGGAGATCGCCCAGCGCATCGCCGGGCTGGGCTTCGGGCGCCCGCAGATCGTCGCCAACTGAGCGCAGACCGGCATGCCGTCAGGAGCGGCCATCGCGGTCAGCGACCCGGGGCGCTGGGCTGGCGCCGACCGCGTCGACGTGCATGCGCAGCCAGTGGCTTGGGGCGTCCGGCGCGCGATCAGCTGACTGCAACACTGAACTGCGCAGGCGCGTGGGACCCGGCGTGCGTCGCCTGAATCTCCATCGCACCTTACAATTTCGTATTACCCAGCCTTCGGGCCCGTCAGGAGTCGTTCTTCAATGAAATTCCGCTTCGCCGCCGCTGCCTTGGCCACGTTCGCCTTCGGCCTGGTCTGCGCCCAGACACCCGCGCCGCAGCCGACTCCCGCCGTGGCTGCCGCGCCGGCTGCACTGCCGGTTCCGCCCGCACCCGCGCCGGCCGTGTCCAAATCCTGGATCCTGATGGACTACGCCACGGGGCAGGTGCTCGCCGGCGAGAACATCCATCAGCAGTTGGCTCCGGCCAGCATCACCAAGGTGATGACGTCCTACGTGGTGGCCGCAGAAATCAAGAACGGCAAGGTCAAGCGCGACGACCAGGTCATGATGAGCGAGCGCGCCTGGCGCGAGGGCGGCGCCGGCACCGACGGCAGCTACAGCGGCTTCCCGGTCAACCAGACCGCGCGTCTGGAAGACATGGAAAAGGGCATGGCGATCCAGTCCGGCAACGACGCCGCGATCGCGCTGGCCGAGCACGTGGCCGGGAGCGAAGAAGCCTTCGCCTCGTTGATGAACAGCTACGCCGCCAAGATCGGCATGAAGAATTCGTACTTCGTCAACGCGCACGGGTTGAGCGCCGAAGGCCATCACTCCACCGCCTACGATCTGGCCATGCTGGGCCGCGCGATGGTGCGCGATTACCCGGAAACCTACGCCTACAACAAGATCAAGGAATTCCAGGTCGGCTCGATCAAGCAGAGCAACCGTAACCGGCTGCTGTGGCGCGACCCGGCGGTGGACGGCATCAAGACCGGCCATACCTCCGAAGCCGGCTACTGCCTGCTGAGCTCGGCCAAGCGCGGCGACCAGCGCCTGATCGCGGTGGTCATGGGCGATAGCTCCGAAGAGCAACGCGCCACCGACAGCCTGGCCCTGCTCAACTGGGGGTTCCGCTTCTTCGAAACCCATAGCCTGTACGCGCCCGGCAAGGTCGTGACCAAGCAGAAGGTCTGGAAGGGTGCGCAGGACGAAGTGCAACTGGGCGTGGCCCAGCCGCTGCAGGTCAGCCTGCAGCGCGGCCGCTACAACGATCTCAAGCCCAGCATGGAAGTGGCCAAGACCCTGGAGGCGCCCATCAAGAAGGGTCAGCAGGTCGGCACCGTCAAGGTCAGCCTGGACGGCAAGATCATCGCCCAGGCCCCGCTGGTCGCCATCAATGCAGTGGAGGAGGGCGGCTTCTTCAAGCGCCTCTGGGATTCGTTCTGGATGTGGTGGGAATCGGAGTGATCCAAAGAAAAAGCCGGCGAAAGCCGGCTTTTTGGAATCGGGAATGGGGAATAGTGAATCGTAGAAGCGGGCGTGTCGCTCTTGCTTTACCGATTTGCGATTCCCGATTCCCGATTCTCAGCCCTCAAAGCATCCGACTGATCGTGAAGCTGCCGTAGACCGGGGTTTCGCGTTGGGTTTCGAATTCGCGGGTGCGGTGGTAGCGGGCCAGCGCAAACTTCCAGCGGCCGTACATCACCGCCAGGCCGTAGCCGACATCGCCCACAAACGGGCGTTTGTCCACGCTGTGGCTGTTGCGGAAGGTGTTGCCATCCAGGGTGATGTCGCGGATCACCCAGCGTGCGTCGGTGGTCACGAACAAGTGGCCCGACCAGCCGCTGGCACGTCCCAGCCGGCTCGGGGCGGTGTTTTCGCCCGCCGGGCGGGTGGGGGTGCTGCCGAAATCGTCCGGCAGTTTCCAGCCAAAACGCGCTTCGCCACCGGCGTTCAGGTGCGTCGCCATGTTGCCCACTGCGCCGCCCCAGTGCGAGATGAAGTCCCAGCCGAATCCATCGGCATTGCCGCTGGCATCGGCCGGCCAGCGGCGCATGCGTTCGTGCACCAGGTTGATCAGCGGCTCGTTGTGCAGCTGGTTGTCCCAGCCCTGGAATTTCTCGTCGCCCAGCGCGTCGTGGATCGCATCCTGCGCTTCCTGCGCGAATGCCCACGGGCCAACCACGCCCACCTGCAACTGCGTGGTCCGCAGGTGCGCGTCGTTACGCGCGTTGTAGCCAAAGCTCGCCAGCAGGATGCCCGCATACGGACGGTCGTCCGGGATCACGTCGCGACGGGTGTAATCGGTGGGCGTAAAGATCGCCTGGCCGATCGAGAACACCATGTTCTGCTGGTCGAACTCGCCCGGGTGCAGCCGCTCCAGATAGCTGTTGACCCAGCGTGCGGTGCGCGGCAGGCACGGGTCGTCGGTGTAGTCGACTAGGTTGGGCGAGACCAGGGTCAATACCGCACCGTTGGAATACCCCTGGTCCTGGTCTTCACCGCCGAACAAGTCGTTGTCGACCCGGAAATTGACCGCCGGCGGCGTGCGACCCAGCCGGCTGGAATCGCACTGATCCGCCGCGATGGCCGGCATCGACAGCCCGGTGAGAGAGAGCAGCAAGGCAGCAGACAACGCGCGCGGTCGGAGCATGGAAGGCCTGGTGGACAAGGAGGGGCGGGATGGTGCAAAGGTGCCTGCGCCCGCGGCTGCGCCGCGTGAACATGCGCCTTTGCGTGACCGCATTGTCAGTCGAGGCCGGTCTGTGCAGGACTTCCGTTTCCACGTAGGAGTGTTTGGCTGAGTGCCGTAATCAAGAACGCCGCGCGGGCTCTGGGAACCGTGTTGACCCCTACGGCTAGGGTCCGAGGACAAGACTTGGGTTTGCCCTCCACCGGCCCGATAATGGGGCGATGGATATCAGCACCGACAACCCCGATCACGGCTTCCAGTTTCCCGGTACCTTCGAGCTCAGCGCCATGGGTGCGGCCGAGCGCGGCCTGGAAACCGAATTGCCGCGCCTGCTCGCTGCCACCGGTGTGGAGCTGCTGGAGGAAAGCGTCAGCTGGAAGCATTCTTCCAACGGCAAGTATGTCTCGGTCAAGATCGGCTTCCGCGCCGAGAGCCGGGAGCAGTTCGACGCGGCGCATCAGGCTTTGCGCGACCATCCGGAAGTGAAGTGGACGCTGTAGCGGCCGAGCCCGCCGTGGTTGCGACTGCGCCTGCGCAGCTGCGCGACCTCGGTCAGCAGGATTACGCTCCGGTATGGCGTGCAATGCAGCGTTTCACCGATGCACGCGATGAGCAAACTGCCGATGAGGTGTGGGTGGTCGAGCATGCGCCGGTGTTCACGCTGGGCCAAGCCGGCAAGCCGGAGCACGTGCTGGCGCCGGGAGATATTCCGGTGCTGCAGGTGGACCGTGGCGGTCAGGTGACCTATCACGGCCCCGGCCAGCTGGTGGTCTATCCGCTGCTGGATCTGCGTCGGCTCAAGATCGGCGTGCGCGATTACGTCTGCAAGATCGAGCAGGCGCTGATCGATACGCTGGACGAGTGGAACATCGTGGCCGAACGCCGCGAAGGTGCGCCGGGTGTGTACGTCGGCGGCGCCAAGATCGCCGCACTCGGCATTCGCGTGCGCCGGGGCTGCACCTTCCACGGATTGTCGTTCAACGTGGCGATGGACCTGGAACCCTTCCACCGCATCAACCCCTGCGGCTATCAAGGCCTGCAGGTGACCTCGGTGCTAGACTTGGGCGGCCCCTCCGGGATGGAGGCCGTCAAGGCCGTGCTGCTCGATCAGCTGGCGCGCCAATTCGGCCTGACCCTGCACCCCGCCTCCGCAATGCCCGACCTTTCGCTTCCGGCCTGAGCGCCCGTATCGTCATGACCCAGCCTATCGCCCGCTCCATCCCCCTGCAGGTCGTTTCCGGCGACAGCGCCGCGCCTGCGCCGCTGCAGACCGGCGTCAAGCAGATCGGTGGCGACAAGATCAACCGCTCGCCGGTGCAGTTCGTCGACGCGCCGGTGCTGCGCAAGCCGTCCTGGATCCGCGTGCGGATTCCGTCCGGCAACGCAGTGCAGAACCTCAAGGCCAAGCTGCGCGAAAACCGCTTGGTCACGGTGTGCGAAGAAGCCAGTTGCCCGAACATCCACGAGTGCTTCAGCCACGGCACCGCGACCTTCATGATCCTGGGCGAGGTGTGCACACGACGCTGCTCGTTCTGCGATGTGGCGCACGGCCGGCCCAAGCCGCCGGATGCCAACGAGCCGGCCAGTCTGGCGACCACGGTGGCCGACATGGGCCTGAAGTACGTGGTGGTCACCAGCGTCGACCGCGACGACTTGCGCGACGGCGGCGCCCAGCACTTCGTGGACTGCATCGCAGCCATCCGTGCCAGCTCGCCCAACACCCGCATCGAGATCCTGACCCCGGATTTCCGCGGCAAGGGCCGCATGGACCGCGCGCTGGAGATCTTGGCGCTGAGTCCGCCGGACGTGTTCAACCACAACATCGAAACCGTACCGGATCTGTATCCGAACGTGCGCCCCGGTGCGGATTACCAGTGGTCGCTGACCCTGCTGCAACGCTTCAAGGCGCAGCATCCTTCCATCGCCACCAAGTCCGGCATCATGCTCGGGCTGGGCGAAACCATGGAGCAGGTGCAGGCCACCTTGCGCGATCTGCGTGCGCACGATGTGGACATGATCACGATCGGCCAGTATCTGCAGCCGACGCCGCACCACCACCCGGTGATGCGCTACTGGACGCCTGAGGAATACAAGGCGCTGGAAGACTACGGCAACGCATTGGGTTTCAGCCACGTGGCGTCTGGCCCGATGGTGCGCTCGTCGTATCACGCCGATCGCCAGGCTGCCGGCGCAGGCGTCGCTGCCTGAGCAACGCGGGGCGCTCGATGCGTCCTGCGGCAGCGGCACCAGGCGTTCGAAGCCGCGCGCGTGGATGCAAGGTCCCCATGACGCGCGATTGTGACGGCGTCAGCTGGATGGCACCTAAGCCATCGTTTCATCGCCGGCCCGTGCAGCGCACGGGGCCGTGTCGTATCCCACGGTCCGGGCGCCGGCGCAAGGTACGGTCGCGTTCACAATCCGATACAGACCCGGCGCTAGGCTGATTCAGCCAGCAGATGACAACGCCAGCAACTTTGGGCACTGTCATGCTGTCTGATCCGTTCACCGCCTTTCTTTCGTCGGCCTTGTGCCGAGAGCCATTCGATGACCTACAACGTTTCTGCGTCCATGAAGGCCGGCCTGCTGGCGCTGGTGTTGACCACTCCGATGGCCTTGCTCGCACGCGCCGACACTGCGCTGCCGGCTGCCGCCACGCCCGAACAGGCGACGGCGACCAAACTGGTCTATGGCCTGCTGTCCGACAGCCGCTATGCCTACCGTCCGCGGACGCTGGACGAGGCGATGTCCAAGGACGTGTTCAAGCGCTACCTGGAAACGCTGGATGGCGGCAAGCAATTCTTCACCCAGGCCGACATCGACGGCTTTGCGCCGCTGCAGTCCGGCGTAGGCGATGCGCTGCGCGGCGGCAATCTGGAGCCGGCGTTCCAGGTGTTTGCGATCTACAAGAAGCGCGTCGATCAGCGCGTCAAATACGCGCGCGACCTGCTCAAGCAGGACTTCGATTTCACCGGTGGCGACAAGTTCGAGTACGACCGCAAGGACGTGCCGTGGGCCTCGGACGACAAGCAGCTGGACGTCCTGTGGCGGCAGTCGGTGATGAACGACTGGCTGCGCCTGAAGCTGGCCGGCAAGAAGCCTGAAGACATCCGCAAGACGCTGGACAAGCGTTACGCCGCGCTCGCCGATTCGGTGAAGCAGCTCAAGGGCGAGGACGTGTTCCAGTTCTTCGTCAACGCCTACACCAACGCCGTCGACCCGCATACCGATTACTTCACCCCGCGCACCGCCGAGACGTTCAACCAGCAGATGTCGTTGTCGCTGGAAGGCATCGGCGCGCAACTGCAGAAGCAGGACGACATGGTGGTGATCCGCGAGGTGATCCCGGGTGGTCCGGCCGCGGTGGATGGCACGCTCAAGCCGGGCGATCGCATCGTCGGGGTGGGCCAGGCCAAGAACGGCGCGATCGAGGATGTGATCGGCTGGCGCATCGACGATGTGGTGGCGAAGATTCGCGGCAGCAAGGATACCCAGGTGCGCCTGGAGTACATCCCGGCCGAGTCCGGCATCGACGGCAAGCACCGCACGGTGACGCTGACCCGGCAGAAGGTGCGTCTGGCCGAACAGGCTGCCAAGGGCGAGACGATCACCCTGCCGGCCAAGGGCAGCGAACCGGAACGCCGCATCGGCATCATCAAGCTGCCGGGCTTCTACCAGGACTTCGAAGGCCGTCGCCGTAACGCGACCGATTACGCATCGGCAACGCGCGACGTCGCCAAGCTGCTGGCCGGCTTCAAGACCGACAAGGTCGATGGCGTGGTGCTGGACCTGCGCAACAACGGCGGCGGTTCGCTGGACGAAGCGATCGAGCTCACCGGCCTGTTCATCGAGCAGGGTCCGGTGGTGCAGGTGCGCGAATCCGGCGGCCGCGTGACCGTCAATGGCGACAGCAATCCGAAGGTGGCCTGGGATGGCCCGCTCGGCGTCCTGATCAACCGTGGCTCGGCCTCGGCGTCGGAAATCTTTGCCGGTGCGATCCAGGATTACGGTCGCGGCCTGGTGATCGGTGAGACCAGCTTCGGCAAGGGCACGGTGCAGAACATCGTCGACCTGGACCGTTGGCCCGCCGCCGAAGGCCAGCGCTATGGTCAGGTCAAGCTGACGATTGCGCAGTTCTTCCGCGTCAGCGGTTCCAGCACCCAGCACAAGGGCGTGGTACCGGATATCGCGTTCCCGGCCAGTGTGGATGCCACCGAGTTCGGCGAAAGCACCTACGACAATGCGCTGCCGTGGACGCGCATCGCTGCCGCACCGCACACCCAGTACGGCAACTTCGCGCCGCTGCTGCCCAAGTTGCAGACGCTGCACACCGCGCGCATCGCGGCCGACAAGGAGTTCCAGTGGTGGGAAGAGGACGTCAAGCAGTTCCGCGACGAAAAGGCCAAGAAGTACATCTCCTTGAACGAAGCAGAGCGCGTTGCCGAGCGTCAGAAGCAGGATCAGCAGCGCAAGGATCGCCAGCAGGTGCGCAAGCAGCTGGGCCTGCCGCTGGATCCGCTCGCTGATGACAGCGACGACGGCCTGACCGGCAATGAGCGCGACATTGTCAAGGACACCGCACGCGAGAAGGCCGCAGAAAAGCGCCCCGATCCGCTGCTGCATGAATCGGCCGCGATTCTGGCCGATGCGCTAGGCCTGCTTGCGCAGGATCAGCCGCTGTCGGCGCAGGTGTTGCCGCAGTCGACAGCGCCGGGACGTTGGGCCGACTGATTGTTTGCCGAGCAGCTGGCGACAACCTCGGGTTGAAGTAGGAAACGCCACCGCACTGCGGTGGCGTTTTTGTTGGCCGACCCTTTAGATGTCCGGTGCGGCGGCGCGAGCGGGTTTGACCGCTGAGCGGCTGCCGCGCCCGCGCGCGTTGCAATGCCTCATTACGTCCGATGTGGCTTTACGCCAGCGCCTGCCACATACCTTGCAGGCCGAGCACCAGCAACGTGGTGAAAAAAAAGCGCCGAAACATATCTGCAGAAATGCGATTGCGCACCCAGGCACCCAGCGACATGCCGATGGCGGTGGGCAGCAGCGCCCACAGCGACGGAGCGATCGCCGCGCCGGGTAGCGCACCGTGCCAGGCCAGGGCGATGGCCAGCGCCAATGTCGCAATGCCGAAACACCAGCCCAGCGACCGGATCAACACCTCGCGCGGGAGGTGCAATGCGCTGAGGTAAGGCAGTGATGGCAGCACGAACACGCCGGTGGCGCCACTCAACAGACCGGTGACCAGTCCGGCCAATGGCCCGACCCAGGGTTCGTGACGCGCCTGCATCGTCCACTGTCGGCGGGCCAGCCCAAGCAGGGCGTACAGCGCCAGCAGCGCGCCCAAGCCGGCGCGGACCAGGGCGGGGTCGGCGCCTGTCATCACCCCTACACTGAGCCAGGTGCCGAGTGTCACGGTTGCCAGCAATGGCCACAGACGTCGCAACAGGGCCAGCGTGTCTGGCCCCCAGGCTTGCTGCACATTCGTCACCAGCGAAGGCAGTGCCAGCAAGGCCGCTGCCTCGGCAGGTGTCAGCCACAGGCCGAGCAGTCCCATTGCAACGGTCGGCAAGCCCATTCCGGCCACGCCCTTGACCCAGCCGGCCAGCAGGAAAACACCTGCGATCAGATGCCAGTGGGTGTGCAATGTCTCCATGCAGGCAAGGATCCGGGCTTGTTGCGCGACAGACAATGCGGGATTGTTTGATGCAGGCTTCGGCGGAGCCGAAGGGTGAGACACGGCGATACGGAGCGTGGAAAGATCCATGGCCCGTCCGGCCTGTTTCGTCGGCGGCCAGTGCACTTCGATGGATACACGTGTGCGAGTGGAGCGGTCATGCATCTGGAATTTGTCGATCTACGGTTGTTCATCGCGGTGGTCGAGGCGGGCAGCATCACGGCCGGTGCGCAACGCGCGGCGTTGTCGTTGGCGGCTGCCAGCGCGCGGATTCGTGCACTGGAGCTGCAAGCGGGCGCCGTCCTGCTGGAACGCGGGCGCCGCGGTGTCAGCCTGACCCCGGCCGGTGGTGTGTTGCTGCGGCACGCACGGCAGCTGCAGCGGCAGGCCGAGGCGTTGCAACTGGAGCTGGGCGGTTACGGTGGCGGCGGGCAGGTGACGCTGCGGCTGGCGGCCAATACCGCAGCGCTGTCGGCATGGCTGCCCGAGCGGCTGGCGGAGTTTCTCATCGCCCATCCGCAGCTGGATCTGGCGTTGACCGAGCAGGGCAGCGACGCCGCCGCCGATGCGGTGCGAGAGGAACGCGCCGATATCGCGGTTGTCGCGGGCCATGCCGATGTCAGTGGCCTGCAGGTGCTGCCGTTCCGCGAGGATCGCTTGGTGCTGGTGATGGCTGCCACGCATCCACTGGCTGGCGCCTCGACGCTGCGCTTGCGCGAGCTCGCGGGAGTGGACACGCTGGGCCTGGCCGGCGACAGCGCCTTGCAACGGCACCTGCGCGTGCAAATGAACCGCGCCGACGTGCAGTTGCGCACGCGTGCAAAGGTGCATGGCATCGACGCGTTGTGCCGCATGCTCGCACACGGCATGGGCGTGGCGATTCTTCCGCACGCCGCAGTGCAACGCTCATCTGTGTGCGATCAGCTGGTCACGGTGCCCCTGGATGAAGCCTGGGCGCCTCGGCAACTGTCGATCGTGCTGCGTCACGAATCTGCGCCGTCGACCATGCTGCAAGCGCTGGTCGACTGGCTGCAACGCGATTGACCTGCGTGCCGTCAGACGGGCCGGCATCGTGACAGTGTCACGTTGCCGGCACGATCAACGCGGCCAGTCGAATTCGGCCAGCACCGGGTAATGGTCCGAGGGCAGGACACCGTCAGGGCGCGTGTCCAGCGTGGTGAAGCGCACAGGTGTCAGGCCGCGGAACAGGATCCAGTCGATGCGACGGGTCGGGCGGGTGCTGAAGTCCTGAAAGGTCTTTTCGGGGCCTTGCGGCGTCGCCACGTTGGCGCGTGCGTCCTTGAGCGTGGCGGTGAGCGTGCGGTAGGTGCCCTGATCCGGATCGCTGTTGAAATCCCCGGTCAGCACCACCGGAATGTCTGCCGGCAAGCTGGCGATACGCGACAGGATCACGCGCGCACCTCGTTCGCGCGCTGCCTCGTCCTGGTCACGGTGCGGCAGATGGGTGTTCAACAGGTAAAAGCGGCGCTTGTCGCTGCGTCGCTCGAACAGGGCCCAGGTGACCATGCGCGGCAGGTCGGTGTTCCAGCTGCTGCTGCCGGGCACGTCGGGGGTGTCGGACAGCCAGAAATCGCCCGATTCCACCACCGACAACGCGCGGCTGTCGTAGAACACGCCCATATGCTCGTCGCTGCCATCGGCGCGGCGTCCCTTGCCGAACCAGCGGTAAGCCGGCAACTGCGATGCAAGATAGTGCGCCTGGTCCTGCACCAGTTCCTGGGTGCCGAAAACGTCGGGATGGGTGTGCTTGATCAGCTCGACCATTGCCGCGCGTCGTACCGACCAGCGCTTGTCGCCGTCGGTGTCCACCGGCACCCGCACATTGAACGACATCACCCGCAACGGCGCAGATCCTGCCCATACCGGCAGCGACATGCACAGCATGGCAACGACAGCAAGCAATGGGCGAGAGGCAGCGCGAAAGAACTGGCGTGGCATCTGACAAATCCGGGGTGACCAGCCGCCAAGTCTAGTGCGCGTGCATGACCATTGCGTCCACGCGCGATTAAAAAAACAGGCTTGACGCCGTCGCGCATCGGCGTAGCATTTACATCAAGACAGCGGATAGACCGCTGGCTGACCACTCAACCGTGAGGGATTCTCATGGCAACACAGTACGACTATCTTGTCTTCATCGGGCGCTTCGAGCCCTTTCATAACGGCCACGCTGCCGTCGCCCGCCACGCGCTGGGCAAAGCGAGCAAGCTGATTGTGCTGATCGGCTCGGCCGACACGCCACGCACCATTCGTAACCCCTGGACTGTCGCCGAACGCGCAGTGATGATCGAGTCCGCGTTGCCGGGCGAGCGCGAGCGTTTGATCCTGCGTCCGTTGCGCGATCATCTCTACAACGAAAGCCTGTGGATTGCCGAAGTGCAGCGCCAGGTTGCCGAAGCGGTGCACGCCGATGGCGGTACACTCGATGCGCGAATCGGCCTGATCGGCATGGACAAGGACGCCAGCAGTTATTACCTGCGTGAGTTTCCGCAGTGGCCGCTGGAAGATGTGCAACATACCGCCACCTTGTCGGCCACCGAGTTGCGCCGCTATCTGTTCGAAGCCGGCGACATCGGATTCCATGGCGGGTTGCTGATGCTGCGCGGCAATGTGCCGGCGCCGGTGTACGAGATGCTGGAAGCGTTCCGCCGCAATTCGCCGAGCTACGCGCAACTGGTGGCCGAATACCGCTTTATCGAGCAGTACCGCGCCGCCTGGAAGGACGCGCCGTACGCGCCGACCTTCGTGACCACCGATGCGGTGGTGGTGCATTCCGGGCACGTGCTGCTGGTGCGCCGGCGCGCCGAGCCGGGCAAGGGGCTATGGGCACTGCCGGGCGGGTTCGTTGCCCAGGAAGAAGGGCTGCTGGACAGCTGCCTGCGCGAGCTGCGCGAGGAAACACGGCTCAAGGTGCCGGTGCCGGTGCTCAAGGGTTCGTTGCGTGGGCGCCAGGTGTTCGACCATCCCGAGCGCAGCCTGCGCGGGCGCACCATTACCCATGCATTCCATTTTGAATTTCCGGCCGGTGAGTTGCCCGCAGTGCGCGGTGGCGACGATGCCGACAAGGCGCGCTGGATTCCAATTGCCGAAGTCATGGCGATGGGCCCGCGCCTGTACGAAGACCACCTGCATATTCTTGAATTCTTCCTGGGTCGTGGCTGAGCGCGACGTCAGCGCCTGCGTACCGCTGCCGACCGGCAGCGGCCAGGTCGACACGTCCTGCTTGAATCACGACTTCCCACCGGCGGACAGACCGCTGGTTTCTCCGACGCGAAGGAGCTTCCGTCATGCATTACCTCGATAACCTGCTGCTCAACACCGATAGCTACAAGGCCAGCCACTGGCTGCAATATCCGCCCGGCACCGATGCCTCGTTCTTCTATGTCGAATCGCGCGGCGGCGTCTACGACCAGACCGTGTTCTTCGGCCTGCAGTCGATCCTGAAAGAAGCCATCAACCGGCCGGTGACGCACGCCGACATCGACGATGCCAAGGCCTTGCTGGCCATGCACGGCGAGCCGTTCAACGAAGCCGGCTGGCGCGACATCGTCGACCGCCTTGGCGGGCAGTTGCCGATCCGTATCCGTGCGGTGCCCGAAGGCGCGGTGGTGCCCACGCACAACGTGTTGATGACCATCGAATCCACCGACGCCAAGGCGTTCTGGGTGCCGTCGTATCTGGAAACCTTGTTGCTGCGCGTGTGGTATCCGGTGACGGTGGCCACGGTGAGCTGGCAGGTGAAGCAGATCGTGCGCGATTACCTGGAGCGCACCAGCGACGATCCGGAAGGCCAGCTGCCCTTCAAGCTGCACGACTTCGGTGCGCGTGGCGTGTCCAGTCTTGGCTCGGCGGCGCTCGGCGGCGCGGCGCATCTGGTGAATTTCCTCGGCACCGATACCTTGTCGGCGTTGTTGCTGGCGCGCGCGCACTACCACACGCCGGTGGCCGGGTTTTCGATTCCCGCTGCCGAGCACAGCACCATCACCAGCTGGGGGCGCGAGCGCGAGGTGGATGCGTACCGCAACATGCTCACGCAATTCGCACGGCCCGGTTCCGTCGTGGCGGTGGTGTCCGACAGCTACGACATCTACCGGGCCATTCGCGAGCACTGGGGCACCACCTTGCGCGATGAGATCATCGCCTCCGGCGCGACGGTGGTGATCCGCCCCGACTCCGGCGACCCGGTGGATGTGGTCGAACAGTGTCTGCTGTTGCTGGACGAGGCCTTCGGGCATCAGCTCAACGGCAAGGGCTACAAGGTGCTCAACCACGTGCGCGTGATCCAGGGAGATGGCATCAATCCGCAATCGTTGCGCGCCATTCTGGAGCGCATCACCGCAGCCGGTTATGCCGCCGACAACGTCGCCTTCGGCATGGGTGGTGCATTGCTGCAGAAAGTGGACCGCGATACGCAGAAGTTCGCGCTGAAGTGCTCGGCGGTGCGTGTGGACGGGCAGTGGGTCGACGTCTACAAGGATCCGATCACCGACCAGGGCAAGCAGAGCAAGCGCGGTCGGCTGACCCTGCTGCGCGATCGCCGCGATGGCAGTTACCGCAGTGCGTTGCTCGACGAGGCGGCCACCAGCCCCGACAGCGAAGATGCATTGGTGACCGTGTGGGAGAACGGCGCGATGCAGCAGGAGTGGACGTTGCAGCAGGTACGCGCGCGTGCCGACGCCGCCCGGCGCTGACCGCTGGCACGCAGGCATGGCCATGCCCGCGCTCACCGATGTTGTGCCTTTGCTGCCTGCATCACCGCTGTTGGCGCAGTTGCGCGCGACGGTACCCAACCTGCAGCGGCGCGTGCCGCTGCAGGCCGACAGCAGTCGCTGGCATGCGTTGCAGATCGGCCCACGCCGCTATCGGGTTGCATTGCCGGTCACCTTGACGCCGTATGCCTCGGTGCGGCCCTGTTCGGCGCGCTGCGGGTTTTGTTCGGAGAATTTGCGCCAGCACGCGGGCGGTCTGGCGGGGGCGATGCTGCGCCCGGGCCCGGACTATTTCGCGCAGTTGCGCGCCGCACTGCAACTGCTGCATGCGATGCCATTGTCGTATTCGCTGTCGGGTCTGGAAATGACCGACGATGCGCAGTGGCTGCAGACCTTGCTGCACACCTTGTCCACCACTCCCGATGGTCCGTGCGTCGAGCAGCGCGTGCTGTACAGCAATGGTGCGGGCCTGGCGCGTACGCACGGTGAGCGTCTGCTCGATGCGCTGGTGGATTTCCGGGTGTCGTGGCTCGAATTGTCGCGTCACCATCCGTTGCAGGCGCAAAACGACGCGATCATGCGCTTCCGGGCGGGCGAGCCGATTGGCGATGACACCACGTTCGTGCGGACTGCCCGTCGCATCGCCGCGCGTCTGCCGCTGCGCCTGGTCTGCATCGTGCAACGGGGCGGGGTATGCAGCGCAGAGGAGATCGCGCGGTATATCGAGTGGGCGCGCAGCTGTGGTGCCGGTCAGGTGATCTTCCGCGAGTTGTCGCGGCTGGACGATGCGTATCGCAGCAACGGCACCCTGCGTTACATCGAGCGGCACCGCATCGGCGTGGAACACCTGCTGGCCACGTGCATGCAACAGCCATGGTGGTCGCGTTGGCAGCTGGATGGCATGACGGAAGGCTATTACTTCTGGAATGTGCGGATGCGTAGCGAGGATGGCATGCAGGTGGTGTTCGAAAGCGCCGACTACGCCGCGATGCACGCCCGTCACGCCACCGGCGATCTGTACAAGCTGGTGTTCTTCGCCAATGGCCGGCTGTGCGCGGGGTGGGACCCGGATGCCGATGTGCTGTGGGACGCTGCCCATGGATGAGCTCGATCAACGCAGCTGGTGGACGCCGGCGCCCGACGATGCGGCCTGGGCGTTGCCCGACGACCTGCGCGCCAGCGACCCGCTCAACGGGCGCGACTGTGGCTGGGTGAATCAGATGCGGCCGTTCGTGCGCCATTTCAGCCAGCCGGGCGAGCAGGTGTTCGACCCGTTCTGCGGATTCGGCAGTACCTTGCTGGCAGCGGCCTTCGAAGGCCGCGCGGCGCACGGCATGGAGATCGACCAGGCGCGTGCACGGCTGGCGCGCACGCGGCTGCAGCGGCACGCCGTGGATGCGCCGATCGTGGTCGGCAGCCTGGTGCAGGCCGCGCCCGCCGCACCGATCGATCTGTGTCTGACCAACGTGCCGTATTTCGGTTGCCAGTGGCATGGTGCGGCGGAGGCTGGGCAGCTGTATGCCAGCGCAGACTATGCGGGCTATCTGGCCGGCATGCGCGCGGTGTTTCACGCGCTGCGGCGGCACTTGCGTCCGGGCGCGTTCGGCGTGGTCATGGTCGAAAATGTCCGTGTGGGCGGGCGCGTGATCCCCCAGGCCTGGGATCTGGGCCAGATACTGGGCAGCCTGTTCACGCTGCACGACGAGCGGGTGCTGTGTTACCCGCATCCTGCCGCTGAATTGGAGCCTGCAGGCACCGACAGCAATCGCAGCCACGAATATGCGCTGATCTTTCAACACGCCCGCGCCCGGTTGGATGTGCAGCAGGCAGAGCAACTGCTGCAGGCCGTGCAGGCGCTCGGCGTGCCGGTGGTGGTGCACGGCAGCTACGCGCGGTGGCAGCAATCGCCTGCGGCGGTGCCGCAAGGCCCGGCGGATCTGGATGTGATGGTGTGCGCCGAGCAGCAGCTGTGGGACCGCCTGACCAGCTGGTTGCAGGCGCAGGGCTTCAGCTTGAGCTTGTGGGGCGAGCCCTGCCGCGCGCCAGTGACGCTGGCAGCGGTGCGTGCCCATCACTACCTGCGCGCCGAGCGGATCGGTGCCGATGGCAGCCGCCTGCAGGTCGACCTGCAACTGCCAACGGATGAACCGCCGGTGCCCTGAGCCGGCAACGCGACGCCGCGCGCACATCGGTTGCGGCTATGCTTTGGCCGGTTTTGGATGCCGGAGTCTTCCCATGTCGTGTACTTCCCTGATCGCGCGCGGTGCGCTGCTTGGCGCGTTGGCAACCCTGGCCGGCTGTGGTGGCAGCAAGGGCGACAGCATGCTGATGCGTGAGTCGTTCAACTCCGACGACACCTATTCGCGCAGTGTGGCGGCCACGTCGCCGCAAGCCTGCGAAGCGGCACGACGCGTGCTGTTGAGCCAGGGTTATGCGGTGACGCGTGCCGACGCTGCGGCAGTGGAAGGCAGCAAGAACTTCCAGCTGAAGGAAGCCGACCAGAGCGAGCAGCTCAATCTACGGATTTCCTGCGCGACGCAGGATGGCGGCAAGGCGCAGATCTTCGTCAGCGCGCTGCAGGACAGATACGCGTTGAAGAAGAGCTCGACATCGGCCAGCGTCGGTGTCGGCGTACTCGGTTCGTTGTCGTTGCCGGTGGGCAGCAGCGGCGACTCGCTGGTGCGCGTGTCCAGCACCACGGTGCAGGACGCGGCCTTCTACAAGCGTTTCTTCGAACGTCTGAACTCGTACCTGCCCAAGGTGACCGAAGCGGCGCCTGCCGCTGCGAGCGCGATGCCCGCATCGGCACCGGCGGCTCCGCACCCGCCGGCCGCACCCGCTGCGGCGCCGGCACCTGCTACCAGCGCGGCTGCGTCATCAGCCACTCCGGCACCGGTCCCGACCACGGTTGCGCAACCGCCCGTCGCGCCATTGCCGGTCGAAGCGCAGGACCCACCGCCGGCACCGGCCAGCGTGCCGCAGAGCGAACCCGCCACGCAGCCGTGACGCACGATTCACGCAGCGCTCCAAAGCCTGAATAGAGGCGCTGCGCTTCACGTTGTGTTCTCGACCGAATGGCGACAGTGCAGCCATGGCTCGCCGAATGGGCGAGGACGATAGAGACGTACGATGAAAATGCGCAATTCCCTGATGGGTATGTCCCTGATCGCTCTGATGGCGACGAGCACCTTCGCGCAGGCGCAGAACTATTCGCAGCACCGTTACACGACGGCAGATGAAGGCCGCAGGTTCAACGATGGCACACGCGTGCGCTGCAAGAACGTCGAAGTGCAAAAGAATTCCACCGACCCCAATCGCCTCGGCGGCACGCTCGCTGGCGCGGCCATCGGCGGCTTGCTTGGCAACCAGGTTGGCGGCGGCAACGGCAAGAAGGTAGCCACGGGCGTGGGTGTTGTAGGTGGTGCCCTTGCCGGTCGCGCGATTCAGGGCAACCGTCAGCAGGCCAACGGCAATCGCCAGGTCGAGCGCGTCTGCGAACGTCGCTGAGCCTGACGCCACGTTTGTCACGAGCCCCGGTCATGCCGGGGCTTTCTTGTATCTCAGGAGCAGCGCCGTGCTGCCGATCCATCTTCCCGAGCGATGAGTTTCTGCGTACCTAGCGGCCGATGGCAGCGGCGATCGCCACGCGTCGTGTGCGCGCCGTGCGCCGCGTGGCGTCGCGTGGCGAGGCTGTTCTGTGCAGTGGCGATGTGCGGCCTGCAGCTGCTGCAAGTGGCCGCTGCCGAGCCCAGTCAAACGGTGAGCACGGCCGCACCCGATTGCGTGGAAGCGCTGTTGCGGCGATTGGGTTGGAGCATCGACAGTGCGGCGATCGGCGCGCCAGTGATCCAGCGCGGCGCGCCCTGCACGCGTGGCTCGCTTGCGCAGGCGCATGCAGCAGGCGATCTGCGGATCACGCTGCCGGCGGGTTGGGATGCGCAACAGCGTGGCGTGGCGCTCAACGCGCTGCTGGACGATTCGGCCAGCCAATGCGCCTACGGATTCGAAGTTGGTGCTGCCACGCGTCGCGCCGTCACCCGGTTGCAAGACAATCCGCATTACCGGTTTTCTGCGCTGCAACTGGGCTGGATCGGTTTCGGCTGGCGTGGTGCCGCTGCGCAGGGCTGGAGTGGATTCAGGAGCTTCGGCCGCGGCTATCAGCCACGCGGCAGCAATGCGCAGGCGCTGGACGCGTTCTATCGGGGACAGGTGCGTTCGGAATGTGGTGTGGGGCGGCAGGTGGCCCAGCTCGCCACGCAGCGCGAACTGTATGGCGATGCCGGGTTCGATCAGGTGTTTACGCCGGGCGAACTGTCCATCGGCACGTTCCTGACCTTGCACGACACCGACAGCATTTTGCTCGGCGCGCATGCCGGCGAGTTCTTTGCCGACGGCAAGGCGGTGAAGACTTCGCAACTCGGGCGCCAGGCGTTCGTCGGTGCGCCCGGCTTCATTGCGCATGTGTTCGACAAGGCGTCTCTGGACGACATCCATAACCAGGCCGAAAACTTCGTCGTGGTGGATGTCAGCGATGCGGCAGCGCAGGCGTTGGCCCTGCACGGTGGCTTTGCGCACTACGACGCGCTCAACCGGCAGATATGGGAGCTCTCCAGGCAGCTGCGCGGGCCGGGCAAGCGGCGGTTCGAGCGACTGCTGTACGAGCGCGACGCGGCATTGCGGGCGACGCTGGATCCGCAGCAGCAGGCGCGCTTGCAGGAAATGCAGAGGTTGCTGGATGACCCGTTCTATCAAGGCTTTCTGGTGTATGTGCACCCCAAGGGCACCAAGCCGATCGGGTATCACGTCGCGCGCCTGCTCGATCGCAACCCGCGCACACCCTATGCGATCGACCTGACCTTGCACAATCTGCGCAGCACCTTGTACTGGCGATGGATCGACTGGCAGCTGCAGCAGTGCGGCGCCAGCACCGTCACGGAACAATCCATTGAGAATTCCGCCACGCCGGCGTACGCCAGGCGTGGCACCCTGCACTGATCAGAGCATTGAGGAGTGGTTATGGAACTGGGTATGGTGGGTTTGGGCCGCATGGGCGCCAACATGGCCGAGCGCCTGGTGCACGGCGGACATCGTGTGCATGGCTACGATCCGGGCGCGAGCGCGCGCAGCAGCGCGCAGGCCAAGGGCATCGTCACTGCCGATGCACTGGCGGCGCTGGTGTCCGCGCTGCCGAGTCCGCGCGTGGTGTGGCTGATGGTGCCGGCGGGCAAAATTGTCGATGACACGCTGGCGCAACTGCTGCCGTTGCTGCAGGCCGGCGACATCGTCATCGATGGCGGCAATTCGTATTACAAGGATTCGCAACGCCGCGCGGCGCAGTTGCAGGAAAGCGGTATCGCATTCGTCGACTGCGGCACCAGCGGTGGCGTCTGGGGCTTGAAGGAAGGCTATAGCCTGATGGTTGGCGGCGAAGAGGCCGCGGTGACCACGCTGCATCCGATCCTGGCCACGCTGGCGCCTGCGCCGGACAAGGGCTGGGGACGGGTGGGCCCGAGCGGTGCCGGCCACTTCACCAAGATGGTCCACAACGGCATCGAGTACGGAATGATGCAGGCCTATGCAGAAGGGTTCGCCCTGATGCAGCACAAGACCGATTTTGCGCTGGACCTGCACCAGGTCTCGGAGATCTGGCGCGACGGCAGCGTGGTGCGGTCGTGGTTGCTGGACCTGACCGCCGATGCGCTGCGGCATAACCCGGCCATGGACGGTATCGCGCCCTTCGTGGCCGATTCTGGCGAAGGCCGCTGGACAGTGGCCGAGGCGATCGACCTGGAAGTGTCTGCGCCGATCATCACCTTGTCGCTGATGGAGCGCTTGCGTTCGCGCGACAAGAACTCGTTCACCGACAAATTGCTGGCGGCAATGCGCAACCAGTTCGGTGGCCACGCAGTGATGACCACCACCGCGGCAGCGCCGACGATCGGCAGCAAGGACGCGTAGGCGGATCGCTCGGAGGGCCGCGATTGCCGAGAGGCGTCGCGGTCGCAGAACGGTTTGAAGGCGGTCGACTCGGGCGCGCGCATAGGCGTCACCAACCGCTGCCCGCAATGCGCGTCGCGCGCTCGCGCAGCCGTCGTTTCAGGACGGCTCTACGTTCGTGGCGTGGCGCGCGTGGGGCCTGTAGAAGCAGTGCGTTGCGCCAGCGGGCTGCATTGCTGCCACAGATGCGGCGCCTTGTACATTGCGTGCGGTCGATTCGGTGGCGGCGTGTTGTCAGGCGCCGGCTGCGCTTTGCGCGCGCAGTCGATGCCTGCGGGTCGTCAGGGCGCGCGCTTGCCATCCAGCCATTGCACCTGTCCGGTCGCTGCGCTGCGCTGCGCCAGTTCCAGCAAGTGCATTAGTTGCACGGCGTCTGCGCCGGCGACCGGCGCCGGCCCGGTGCCGGCCAACGCATCGCGGAAGGCCGCATAGCACTGCCGATAGTCGCCGGCCAGGTTGTCGGGTTGGTGGGTATGTACGCGGCCTTCTTCATCCACCCGGGTGAGCGTGCCCGGCAAGGGGTCCACGCCCCAGCCGACCGTGCCCGGGCGACGCCCGGCGCGCAACTGGTCTTCCTGCGTGTCCAGGCCGTGCTTGAGATAACTGCCGCGCGTGCCATGCACGGCAAACCGCAGACTGTTGTCGGCGACCAGCGAGCCGGCATGCAGGATCACGCGCAGCCGCGGGTAGTGCAGGGTGACGTGGAAATAATCGTCGCTGCGCGCCTGGCTGCGCTGGCGTTGCAGATCCGCACCGATTGCCTGCGGCGTGCCGAACAGTTGCAACGCCTGGTCGAGCAGATGCGGGCCCAGGTCGTACCACAGGCCTGCGCCGGGGATATCGCTCTCGCGCCAGCGGTCGCGCACCTGCGGCCGATAGCGGTCGAAGTGCGAATGAAATTCCACCACCTCGCCGAGTTGGCCTTCGTCGATCAGGCGACGCACGGTGAGAAAGTCGGCGTCCCAGCGTCGGTTCTGGAACACGCTGATCACGCGGCCGGCCGCTGCCGCAGCGTCGACCATGGCGCGCGCCTGCGCGGCGTCCAGCGCAAAGGGTTTATCGACCAGCACGTGTTTGCCTGCAGCCAGCGCCTGCAATGCAAAGGGCGCATGCGTCTGATTGGGTGTGGCAAGGACCACCGCATCGAGCGCGGGGTCGGCCAGCGCAGTGTCTAGGTCGGCAACGACGGCGACCTCGGGGAAATCGGCCTGCGCCTGCTGCGCTTTGGACGAGACCAGGCTGTGCAAGCGCAGCCCCGGCGTGCTGGCAATCAGCGGCGCATGAAAGGTGTGACCGACATAGCCGTAGCCGACGACAGCCAGATTGAACGGTTTAGCCATTGAAAACGGTTCATCGCAACGAACGAGGGAATCCGCATGGTATTGCACATACCCGTGTGCGCGAGGTTCACAACCCCTGCATGCAGCGGTCACGTGTGCTCGACGACCGCCACCGCAAGCTGCAGCCACATTCAACAGGAGCGATTCGAATGAAGAACATGATGCATGCACGTAAGCTGTTGGCGCTGGCGTTGTCGCTCGGCCTGACCCTGGGTGCTTCGCAGGCATTCGCCGCCCCGCAGGACATGGGCGCGCACAAGGATCATGCCGCTGGCATGAACGAATCCAAGAAGCCGGTCACCGATACCTGGATCACCACCAAGGTGAAGGCCGATCTGCTGGCCACCGACAACGTGTCGGGTACCGACGTAAAGGTCGAGACCAAGAACGGCATCGTGACGTTGACCGGCTCGGTGGCAACCCAGGCCGAGCACGACAAGGCCGTGGCCGTGGCCAAGGGCATCGAGGGCGTCAAGAGCGTCAAGTCGACCGGCCTGAAGGTCGTCGCTGCGAAGAAGTAAGCGCAGCTGCTGCGAATGCCGGGCCAGCTGCGGCGAGGCGGCTGATCCGAGCACGAGGCGCACTCTAGCGAGTGCGCCTTTTTTTTGCGCGTTTGATTCGCCATGCCTATGCGAGCGGCTCTGGAAGCGGGCTTACTGAGCGATGTCGCCAGGCGCTGATGCGATGCCTTGTCCAGCTCTGTTCGCCTGGTCTGTCGGCCGCCTGCTGACCGACGCGGGTTGTCCTGCTGCGTCTATCTGTTTATCGGTGACGAATGTCGCGGCGGTCTCGGCTGCAGCGATGCGTTGGATTGGTCCCGGATCGTGCCGGATCATCGAAGAGCACCTGGCCGCCGGGGTGGTGCGCAAGCAGGTCATCGGTATCGGAGGGAGCGTTTCTCACCCACCTATCGATGCGCGATCGCATCCGGCGAGCGCCTGCGCCTGCAGCACGCAGGATCGGGCGGAACCGGGCGTGGCAGGGGCTGCGCTGTGGCGTGGCCCGCCTCGTTGCAACAAGGCGGGCCGATTGGTGCGGACCGCTGGGCCAGCGGTGTCCATGGTCCTCCACCGCCGACAAACGGCGGCCTTCTCGCGCCATTTTCACCTTTGCTGCACTTATGATATGCCCATTCAGCTATGTCATGGCCGTTGCGGCATGGCTGAACCATTAATCTCGCCCGCGGCGTGATCGGAGACAATGCCGACTCGTCCCGGGCACGTGCAGCGAGCGGATACAGACCTAGCAATGCAGACAACGGTCCAAGCAGACAGATGGGATCGCTGGCGCCTGCCCTCGTTGGCGGTTGCCGTGTGCCTGATCGTGGTGGTGCCGTCGTTGCTGCTGCAGCAGATGGCGCGCAACGCCAATCAGGCCGCAGTGTGGGTCTCGCATAGCCAGGAAGTGCAGGAGACCGCGCAACGGCTGGAGGCGGCCATGCGCGACACCGAATCGGCCGCGTTGATGCGCTCGCACGGCGTGGAGCGCCCGGCCTTGCTGGAACGCATGCGGCGTGGCCGGCGCGAGTCGATAGCGGCGGTGCAGCGGTTGATCGCCCTGACCAAGGACAACCCGCCGCAGCAGGTGCGCATGGGGCGCATCCAGAGCACCATCGAGCGCCGCCTGCTGCTGGCCGAGCGGATTGCGGTCACCACCGAACCGGCGCAGATCCGTGCGCTGATCGACGACATGACGGTGAACAACCCCATCCGTGTGCTGATCGACGAGTTGCAGGGTGCCGAGGGCCGGTTGCTGGCATTGCGCAACGGGCGTGCAGACACCGAACGCCTGCATTACGCGATGCTGAGCTGGGCCACGCTGGCAGTGCAGCTGCTCTTGCTGGCAACCGTCATCTGGCTGCTGCAGCGGCAGATCCGCCGCCGTCTTGCCGCCGAGCAGGAATACCTGCGCGCCAACGGCCGTGCCAGTTCGGTGCTGCAAACCGTGCGTGAGCCGATCGTGCTGCTGGATGCCAATCAACGCATCCTGCTGCACAACCCCGCCTTTGCCGAGTTGTACGGTCTGGAGGAGCGCGGCAACGAATTGATGGCGCTGGAAGATGTGGGCGACGGGGTCTGGCACGACCAGCAGATCCACCAGCGCCTGGCCGACGTGTTGCTGCGCGGGCGCGAACTGTGGGACTTCGAGCACGAGCAGCGCGGCGCCGATGGCGTCCTGCGCACCATGCTGATCAATGCCCGCCGCATGCCATTGCCGGATACCGTCGACGAAGACGTGGTGCTGATGACGGTCAGCGACATCAGTCTGCAGAAGGCCTCGCAACTGCGCATCCAGGAGCTCAACCGGCAGATGGAGGGCAAGGTGGAGCAGGTGTCGGAGGTCAACCGCGAGCTGGAAGCCTTCAGCTATTCGGTATCGCACGACCTGCGCGCGCCATTGCGGCATGTGGCCGGTTTTTCGGACAAGCTGGCGCGTCATCTGGGCGACGCGGCCGACGAAAAGTCGCGTCACTACATGGAAGTGATCAGCTCCTCGGCGCGGCGCATGGCCTCGCTCATCGACGACCTGCTGGTGTATTCGCGCCTGGGCCGCAGCGCGCTGCGGTTGCAGGCGGTGGACATGCAGTCGCTGGTGGCCGAGACGCGTGCGATCCTGGATTCCAACGTGCAGAGCGAAAATACCGGCCACCGTGTGGACTGGCAGATCGCGCCGCTGCCGGTATTGGTGGCCGACGAAAATATGATGCGCCAGCTATGGATGAACCTGCTGGGCAATGCGGTCAAGTACAGCGCCAAGCGTGAGGTGGCCAGGGTCGAGGTGACCTACACGCCGATGGCCGACGGCGGCCATCAGTTCAGCGTGCGCGACAACGGCGCGGGCTTCGACATGGAGTACAGCGGCAAGTTGTTCGGCGTGTTCCAGCGCTTGCACAAGGCCAGCGAATACGCTGGCACCGGCATCGGTCTGGCCAGCGTGCGGCGCGTGTTGACGCGTCACGGTGGCCGTATCTGGGCCGAAGGTGTCGTCGACGAAGGCGCCACGTTTTATTTCGAGCTTCCCCCTGCGCTTGAAGCGCCCAACCAAGAGTTCACTGTATGACCGCCATCCGTACCATTCTTCTGGCAGAAGACAGCCCGGCCGATGCGGAGATGGCGGTCGACGCCCTGCGCGACGCCCGTCTTGCCAACCCCATCGTGCACGTCGAAGACGGCGTTGAAGTCATGGATTACCTGCTGCGTCGCGGCGCCTATGCCAACCGCGAAGAAGGCCTGCCGGCGGTGCTGCTGCTGGACATCAAGATGCCGCGCCTGGATGGGCTGGAAGTGCTCAAGCAGGTGCGCAGCGACGAGGCGCTCAAGCGGCTTCCGGTGGTGATCCTGTCGTCCTCGCGCGAAGAAAGCGACCTTGCACGCAGCTGGGACCTGGGCGTCAACGCCTATGTGGTCAAGCCGGTGGATGTCGATCAGTTCTTTACCGCGGTCAAGACGCTCGGCACGTTCTGGGCGGTGATCAATCAGGCACCGGAGCTGGACTGACCCATGCCGCATGAGGGTGGCAAACTGGAGCAGCTGAAGATCCTTCTGGTGGAAGATTCGCCGGAAGATGCCGAGCTGTTGTCCGATCAGTTGCTCGATGCCGGCATCGACGCGGCGTTCGAGCGCGTGGACAGCGAGCCGTCGCTGCGCAGCGCGCTGGAGGCGTTTGCGCCGGACATCGTGCTGTCGGACCTGAGCATGCCCGGGTTTTCCGGCCATCAGGCGCTGCGCCTGGTGCGTCAGAATGGCGCCACTCCCTTCATCTTCGTCTCCGGCACCATGGGTGAGGAGACGGCGGTCAAGGCGCTGCAGGACGGCGCCAACGACTACATCATCAAGCACAACCCCACGCGGTTGCCGAGCGCGGTGATGCGCGCCATCCGCGAGGCGCGTGCAGAGCTCGAGCGCCAGCGCGTGGAGAGCGAGCTGATGCGTGCGCAACGGCTGGAAAGCCTGGCAATGCTGGCGGCCGGACTGAGCCACGACCTGCGCAACATCCTGCAACCGTTGCTGATCGTGCCCGACCTGCTGGCCGGGCGCACCGACGACCCGCAGCTGCGCCAGCTGGCCAACGTGGTGGCCGAATGCGGCCGCCGCGGGCACGAGATGGCCGAGTCGATGCTGTCGTTCGTGCGTGGCTCCAACAAGCCGCGCGAGCAGGTGTCCATCGCCAACCTGTTTCAGGCGGTGCAGATGCTGCTGCGGAGCAGCCTGCCCGATGGCGTGCGATTGCAGATGGACACGATCGCCTTGGATCTGACCATCGAAGCCAACTACACCGAACTACAGCAATGCCTGCTCAACCTGGGCTTGAACGCGATCCAGGCGATGCCGGGCGGCGGCACCCTGGTGCTGTCGGCCGATCGCTTCGACGCCACGCGCGTGCGCATGAGCGTGGCCGACACCGGCGTGGGCATGACCGATGAAACGCGCGCGCGCCTGTTCAGTCCCTTCTTCACTACCAAGGCCGATGGCACCGGGTTGGGTCTGATCTCGTGCAAGCGCATCGTGGAAAGCTACGGTGGCAGCATCCAGGTCGACAGCCGACTGGGCGAGGGCACGCGCTTTGACATGATCGTGCCGATGCGTGCGGCAGCGACGGTGATCGCCGAGAGCGAGCCGCCGCTGGCGCTGGGCCGTGGGCAGCGCATCCTGCTGGTGGACGGTGAGGCCACGCGGCTGTCGCTGCTGGGCAATGCCCTGTCCAGCCAGGGCTACCAGCCGCAACTGGCCACCGATGGCGCCGCTGCGCTGCAACTGGTGCAGCAGCACGCGATGCCGGATCTGGTGATCATCGACAGCGACATCATCCTGTTGTCGGCGGTGAGCGTGTTGTTGAGCATGCAGGAGCTGGGCTACCAGGGGCCGGCGATCGTGCTGGAAGATGTCGGCGCGCCGTTGCAGCGTGCGCATTTCCCGCCCGACATCCCCGTGCACGTGCTGCGCAAACCGCTGGAAATGCGCCGTGTGTTTCGCGCGGTAGCGCATGCGCTGGAAGTGGCCTGATCCACGCGCGCGCGCGCTGCGCCTGTGCCGCTGGGCCTGTGGCGCGCGCCAACAGTTGACGCTGACGCCGGCCGCATGCGCGAATACCGCATGACCACCGTGCTTCTCAGCCTCGGCAGCAACGTCCAGCCGACTCACTACCTGCGCTTGGCCGTCGCCGCCCTGCGCGCGCGCTTTGGCCAGCTCGACGTCTCCCCGGCATACCGCACGCCGGCAGTGGGCTTCGATGGGCCGGACTTCGTCAACAACGCCGTGGCCTTGCAGACCGACCTGGACCTGGATGCGCTCGACCACTGGTTGCATGCGCTGGAAGATGCGCATGGCCGCGATCGCAGCGGGCCGCGTTTCAGCGACCGGACCCTGGATGTGGACGTGGTGTTCTTCGGCGATTGCATCGTCCAGGGGCCGGGCCACCTGCGTATCCCGCGCCCGGAGCTCAAGCATGCCTTCGTGCTCAGGCCGCTGGCCGATATCGCGCCGGACTTCGTCGACCCGCTGAGCGGACGGAGCTTGGCCACGCTGTGGCAGGCGCATCCGCAATACGGCAGTGCGTTTACGACGGTGGAGCTGGATGCGCCCGCGCTGCGTGCTGCGCACTAGCACAGGTGTACGGCGCGGCTGGCCGTGCTGCACGACCGTGGTGAACTGACAGCTCAGCCGCGCCGATCGGTGTAGGCGCATCCGTCTGCAATCGCTGACGATGCACCCTCACGCAACGCGCGCACTCGCGCGACCAGAACCTGGCGAGCAGCCGCCAGCTGCGTGTGGACGGCGCACTGAACACCGGAGTGTAGGCACTAGGTGCCGCACCGGGCACTTGCCGCGTCCGCCTGGGGTGAGCGCGGTCATTGGGCTGGCCGCTCTCAACTGAGTTGACGGCCGCCGTCCACATGCAGGATCTGCCCGGTGATGAAGCTGGCGTCGTCCAGCAACCAGCGCACCGCCTCGGCGATCTCTTCCGGCGTGCCGATGCGCGCCAACGGCGTGCGGGCGAGCAGCGCCTGCCTGGCGTCGGCAGACTTGCCTTGCTCCGGCCACAGGATGGCGCCGGGCGCGACGGCATTGACGCGTACCTGCGGAGCCAACTCCAGCGCCAGCGAGCGGGTCAGCATCTCCAGCGCGCTCTTGGAGGCGCCGTACAGCGGATGGTTGCGCATCGGCTGCTGTGCATACAGGTCGGTGAGATTGACGATGGCGCCGCGGTGCTGGCGCAATTGCGTGGCAGCGGCCTGGGCGATGAAGAACGGCGCCCGCGCATTGACCGCGAACAATTCGTCCCACTGCGCCGGCGTGGCGTGACCAAGTGCAGTGGGATAGAACGCCGAGGCATTGTTGACCACGCCATCCAGGCGGCCGAATGCGTCGACGCACTCGGCCACCAGTTGCGCAGGCGCGTGCGGCAGGCGCAGATCCGCGTGCAAGGCCTGCGCGCTGCCTGCGCGTTGCGCGCACAGCTCGGCCACGCGCGCGCCTAGCGCGTCGGCGGACTGATGCGCGTGCAGGGCAACCCGGTAGCCGGCGGCGTGCAGCGTGGCGGCGATCTGTGCGCCGATGCGCCGGCCTGCGCCGGTGATCAACACCACCTTGGAACTGTCTGTCATGGCGTACTCGCTCGGCGTTGCAAAGGGCTCGGCTATCCTGTGCATTGTCCCCGCAACCGGTGCCCGCATGCACGCCGACCTCCCCACTCCCGATTCGGACGCGCTGGCCCACAGCGACCGACTGGCTGCGCATGTGCGCGCCGAAATCCAGGCCGCCGGCGGTGCGATTCCGTTCTCGCGCTTCATGGAGCTGGCGTTGTATGCGCCGGGTCTTGGTTACTACAGCGCCGGGTCGAGCAAGTTCGGCGAGGCCGGCGACTTCGTCACCGCGCCCGAGCTGGGCCCGTTGTTTGCGGCCACCGTGTCCGGTGCGCTGGCGCCGGTGCTGCAGCAGCTCGGGCCGCAGGCGCGAATGCTGGAAGTGGGCGGCGGCAGCGGCGCATTTGCCGAAGTCACGCTGAAGCGGCTGCTGGAGCTGGACGCGTTGCCCGAGCGCTATGCGATTCTCGAACCCAGCGCAGACCTGCGCGAGCGCCAGCGCGAGCGCCTGGGGCGCAGCCTGATTCCGCCGGTGTTCGATCTGGTCGAATGGCTGGATGGCCCGTTCCCGGACGATTGGGATGGCGTGCTGTTCGCCAACGAGGTGATCGATGCGCTGCCCACGCCGCGCTTTGCGATACGTGAGGGCGAGGTCTACGAGGAAACCGTGGTACTCGATGCGCAGCAGCAGTTTGCGCGTGGCGAGCAGCCGGCCGACGCGTTGTTGAGCGCGGCGGTACGGCATCTGGAGCGCTATCTGGAGCAGCCATTCGCCGATGGCTACCGCTCTGAGCTGCTGCCGCAGCTGCCGTACTGGATCCAGGCGGTGGCCGGCGGCCTGAAACGCGGAGCGATGGTGTTTGTCGACTACGGATATCCGCGCGGCGAGTTCTATCGCGCGCAGCGCGAGGACGGCACCTTGCGTGCGTTCTATCGCCATCGCATGCATGAAGACCTGTATCGCTGGCCCGGTCTGCAGGACCTGACGGCGTCGGTGGATTTCACCGCGCTTGCGGAGGCGGGCACCGGTGCCGGCTTCGAACTGGCCGGTTACTGCACGCAGGCCAGTTTCCTGTTGGGCAACGGCCTGGATGGCTTGCTGGCGCAGGCCGATACGCGCACCGATGAAGTAGGGCGCATGCGCCTGCGCGAGCAGATCAAGCGGCTGACCTTGCCCAGCGAGATGGGCGAGCGCTTTCAGGTGATGGGCTTTGCGCGCGATGTGGACATCGCGCCCGCATTTCTGGCCGGCGATCTCACATGGCGGCTGTAACGCAGACGCTGCGCCCGTTTCATCGGCCGCGGTTGTGGGTGGGGTTATGGATCGCTGCGATCGTGGCGGTGATTGCAGTCTGCCTGGGGCCGCCGCCGGAGATTCCGGAGCTGCCGGACAACAGCGACAAGGCCGAGCACTTTTTGACCTTCGCGCTGTTGTGCTGGGGCGCGGTGCAGTTGTTTGCCACGCGCCGCGCGCAAGCGGTTGCGGCCATCGGTCTGGTGGCGTTGGGTATCGGTATCGAGATCGCGCAAGGCGCACTGACGACCAATCGAAGCGCCGACCCCTACGATGCGCTGGCCGACACGCTGGGTATCGTCGCCGGCCTGTGCCTGGCGTGGACGCCGTTGCGTTTTGTGATGTTGCGGATCGACCAGCGCCTGTTTGCGCGGCGTTGAGTCGCGTGCGCGCAGGCGCGTACGAACGCACGCCTGCAGGCATTGCCGTTATCGGGCGATGGCTTGCGATGGCGAGTGAGGCGTCGGCAGCGAGCACCGGGTCGTTGTGGCAGCCGACGGCGGTGTCTGACGTTCCAGACCCGGCGCAGGGCCGCTGCATCGCGTAGCAGCCCTGCGTACATCATCGGATGTAGCGTCAGTCCCAGCCCGTGGATGGGCGAGTTACAGCTTCATGTTCAAGCCAAGATAGAGCTGGCGCCCTGCCGCTGGCGAAAACATCGGCTGTGCCTGCGTCCAGAAGAAGCTGTCGTACCACACGTAGGCGTACTCGCGGCCGGTGGCGTTGCGGACCTGCAGATCCACGCTCCAGGCGGGGTTGATGGTGTATCTGGCGGTGAGATCCAGGGTGGCGAAGCCGCCGTACTTGCCGGCCACGTTGCGCTCTTCCAGGTAGTAATCGCCTTGCGCGCGGCCCTGCATACCCAGGCGCAGCGCAGCGGTCGGGCGGTACTCGACGCCGATGTTGCTGATGTAACGCGGCGTTGCGGCCACTTCGCGGCCGACCAGCGACACGCTGGCATCGCGGTCGTCGCGTTCGATCTTCGCTTCCTGATACGCGTGCGATGCCCATAGCGTCCACCTGTCGCCCAGCTGCGCATTGATCTGCGCATCCACGCCACGCCGGCGTGTCTTGCCCAGGGTGACGGTGGTGCCGGTGGCGGGCATGTTGGAGACTTCGTTGGCCGCGTCCTGTTGCCACACCGCGATGCGCGCCTGGCTCCCATGGAACGGGCTGAATTTCATGCCCAGCTCCATGCCGGTATTGGTGGACGGGCGCACGTCTGGCTGCCCGGCGGTGAGGTAAGCCGGCGCAGTGGAGCCGGTCAGCACCTGGAAGCTGCGGCCCCAGTTGGCATAGACGTTGGTGGTCGGGGTGAAGGCGTAGACCACGCTCAGTTTCGGCTGCTCGATGGTGCCGTAGCGCTGCAGCGGTGCGCGCACGCCGCCGGGCAGTTGGGTGTGGCCATCGAAGCGGTCCACGCGGTAGGCCGGCACGATCTTCAGCGCCTCGATCGGCTGATAGATCGCCTGCACGTAGGCGCCCCAGTTGTCGAAGGTATGGCGGTCGTCGTTCTGGATGCGTGCCGGGGCGGCGTTGAAATTGGTGGGCTCGGCGTAGCTGAAGCGCTCGCGTCGGTAGGCGTTGTCCTGATGTTCGTAGTTGACGCCGCCTTCCAGGGTGAGCGTGTCGCTGCTGCGCCAGGTCAGCGTGTTGAGCATGCCGACCTGGGTCTCGTCCCAGATGCGGCGCTGGCGGGGCGCGTTGCCGGTGGGCAGGTCGCTGAAGGTCACCTGGCGGTCGTCCAGATAGCGGTTGTAGTAAAGCCTGGTGCCTAAAAACAGTCCTTCCGCCAGCTTCAGGTCCATATGGACGCCAACCTGGCGCATGTCGCGGTCGTCGCCGTCGTTGCGGTTGCGCAGGTCCGAGCTGCGACGGTCTGCCTGCATTTCCGCTGCGGTCATGAAGCCGGGTTCGTCGGCCTGGTTGTGATAGACGCGTGCGGTCAGGCCGATGCGCATGCCGTCGTCGAGGCTGCCGTAGAACCATTTGCCGCCCAACGCATATTTGCTGGAGGTGTCGTGCTCACGGTAGCCATCGGAGGCCTGCACGCCGACGAAATAGTTCTGCGCAAACCCGTCGCGTTCGCGGCCCACGGCCAGCTGCCCATCGCGGGTGTTGAAGCTGCCGTAGGTCAGGCGCGCGTCGGTGTAATTGCCGCCCTGACGCGTGCCGAAATTGATGTTGCCGCCGATGTTGTGCAAGCCGTAGCGCGGATCATTGGTGCCGCGCACCACCTCGATGTAGCTGATTTCCAGCGGGAACAGCATGTCGATGAAGCGCTGGTTGCCGCTGTTGACGTTGCTGGGAATGCCGTCGATCAGCGTCTTGATCGCATTGAGGTAACCCTCGCCGTTGAAGGCGCGAAAGCTGACCTTGCCCGATTCGGCGCCCTGCCGGGTTTCGGTGAGCTGGATACCGGGCATCTGCCCGAGCAGCTCCCAGCTATAGGACACGTTCTTGTCTTCGATCTGGTCGGCGCCCAGCACGTCCACCGAGGTCAGCACCTGATGCGCGGTGAGTTGGCCTTCGCCATGTTGGTGGACATCGACCTTGCCGAGCGTCAGCGCCGAATCGGACGACTGCGCACGCGCTTGGGCGGCAAACAGGATGGCAGCCACTGCCGCCACGAGAATCTGGATCTTCATGGATCGAACGACACCGATGCGAAGGAGCTGATCACCCCATGTGTCAGCCAATGCAATATTATAACATATGTGACGTACGTCGCCGGCGGCTGGCTGAAGCCGGTAGCGCAGCGTGCCCTGTACGCCCGTCTGGGCGGTTGGTGCGTCGAGCACGCGCTTTGCTTGAGCGCGTTGCCCGGTCAGCCGGGCATGCGCGCTGCGCGTTCGCGCAGCCATTTGGTCGCGACCCACTTTTCGCCGGCCAGCACCGGGGCGCCGGCATGCAGGCTACGTGTCATCGGATGCGGGCGGTCGTAGCTGAAAAACACCGCATTGCCCTTGATCGCGGCAATCTCCAGATGCACATCGGGAAAGCGCGTGGCCCCGCCGCGGTCGGGTGTGTTGAGGTACATCACCATCGAGGCGACGCGTTGCCCGCCTGCCTGCAGCAACACTGGCGTGCCCGCTGCGTCGGGGTCGAAGTAATCGTAGTGCGGCTGATATTCGGCGCCGGTGCTGTAGCGCAGAACCTGCAAGCCTTCGCCGTGATCCACCGGCCAGTCGAGCAGGCGGGCGATACGCGCTTCGATGCGTTGACAGAGCGCATCCTGCCCGAGTTGCAGACACATGCTGTCGCTGGTGCGCGCGGCATGCACCACCTGCGTGCCGTTGGCGTTGTCCACGGTGCGTGAGCGCGCAAGGCGTGGCTGCGCCAGTGCGATCAATGCATCGCATTCGGCATCGGACAGAAAACCACCCAGCACCATCACGCGCGGCAAGCGCATGCGCATCAACACGCGCACCTGACGATCGCCCAGATCCAGCAGCGCGGCATCGCTGTCGTGCAGCAGCGCCGGCACGCGAACCGGCAGCGGCAATCCATGTGTCTGCGCATGCTGCTGGATGTGCGCACGCACCAGCGCTTCGACTGCATCGATGGCGTCCTGTTCGTCCCAGCCACGATCCAGCAGCGGTTGCAGTGCTTGTTCGGGCGGCTGGCCGGCCAAGGCCTGCGCCACGATCCAGTCGGCCAGGGCGGTGGGGATATCGGTGAGTTTCATCCCGCTACAGTGCATGCCAACGTGTGGCAGCTATATGTCAAATGTGTCGTGGTAAGACAAATGCAACAGACGGCCCCTATAAAGGTGACGGGGATCTTGAACGTGCTCGCCACTGCAGTGAGCGGAACGCTACCAATTCTTGACGACTCCTCTTCATACCGGACCTTTTGACCTGGAGATCAGCCGCATGTCCGTTCGCAATAGCAGCAAGACACTTCTCATGACCTTTGGCACCGCGCTGGCGTTGTCCGCTTGCGGTGGCGGTGCAGACCGTGTCGCCTCGCCCGGCGAAGGCGCGTTTCCGCCCGCACCGGCACCGACCCCGGCGCCCACGCCTGCACCAACGCCGGCTCCGACACCGACGCCGACCGGCCCGGCCGCGGATTGCCCGAGCGGTTTTTCCAACGTCGGCACCATCGCCAACAACACGCTGCGTGCCTGCCAGTTGCCGGAGACCATCACCGGCAACCTGGTGGTGCCCGCGCGCGCCGGTACCGCGTATTCGATCAGCGGCCGCGTCAACGTCGGTACCGACCGCGGCGGCGACGCCACTGCGCCGGCGGCCGGCAGCGCGCAGGGCGTGCTGACCATCGAGCCGGGCACGACCCTGTACGGCTCGTCGGGCAGCGACTACATCGTGGTCAATCGCGGTTCGCAGATCTTCGCCGAAGGCAGCGCCAGTGCGCCGATCGTGTTTACCGCGCGTCAGGCGCTGGAAGGCCAGGTCAACGCGAACACCATCGGTCTGTGGGGTGGCATCGTGGTGCTGGGCCGTGCGGCGATCAACAACTGCCCGGGCACCACCGTGTCCGGTACGCCGCAGTGCCAGGCGCAGGTCGAAGGCACCAACGCGTTCTATGGCGGCAATAGCGCTACCGACAACAGCGGTTCGATGCGCTATTTGCGCGTGATGTATTCGGGCTTCGAAATCTCGCCCAACAACGAGCTGCAGGGCATCACCCTGGCCGGCGTGGGCAGCGGCACGCGTCTGGATTACGTGCAGATCCACAACAGTTCCGACGACGGCATCGAGTGGTTCGGCGGCACGGTCAACGGCAGCCATATCGTGATCACCGGCGCCGACGACGATTCGCTGGATACCGATGCAGGTTGGAGCGGCGCATTGCAGTTCGGCATCGTGGTACAGCGCGCCGGAGGCGGCGACCGCATGAACGAGTGGAGCAGCCTGCGTCGCCAGCCGTATTCGCGCCCGAAGGTGGCCAACTTCACCTACGTGGGCAATGCGCGCGCCGGTGCGGCGATCATGCTCAATCAGGGTACCCAGGCCGCGTTCTACAACTCGGTCTTCACCCGTCCCGCCGGCGGCACCGGCGATGGCCTGGTGTGCTTGAACATGGCCGATACCGACACCGCAGGCACCTTCCACTCGGTGTTCTTCGCCTGCCCGACGGCGTTCGGCAGCGACCCGCGTGCGGCCAGCCAGTTCGCCGCCGGTACCAACAATGTCGCCAACGGGGTGTCGACCTTGCAGAACACCTTCGTCAACGGCGCCAACGAAACCGCAGTGCCGGCGTTCCAGGGCCTGAACGGGGTGAGCAGTTTCTTCCAGCAGGTGAATTACATCGGTGGCGTGCGTGATGCCAACGACACCTGGTGGCAGGGCTGGAGCTGCGGCCTGACCGCCGATCGCCCCTGCTGAGGCACGGCATCGCACGGCGGCCAGCGCGCCGCCGTGCGATGCGTCCAGCTTCATCTTTCCGTTGTCAGGGCTCCCACGATGCGAACCTTCGCTGTCGCCCGTCTTTCGCGGACGGGCCTGTCTCTTTCCATTTCCACCTTGCTGCTGTCCGGCGCCGCCATGGCGCAGTCGACCGGCAGTGATGCCGCCGGCGGCAGCAGCAGTTCCAGTGCGGCCGCCATTGCGCCCAAGCAACTCGACCAGGTCGTGGTGCGCGGCGAATACATTCCCGAACCGATGCTGCAGACCTCCGAAGTGGCCTCGTTCGTCACCCGCGAGGACATGGAGCGCACCGGCGACAGCAGCGCCGCGGTGGCGCTGACGCGCGTCACCGGCCTGAGCCTGTCGCGCGGCAAATACGTCTACGTACGCGGTCTTGGCGAGCGCTACTCGTCGGCCTTGTTCAACGGCTCGCCGCTGCCCAGCCCCGAGCCGATGCAGCGTGTGGTGCCGCTGGATCTGTTTCCCAGCGACGTGCTGCAAAGCGTGACCGTGCAAAAAACCTATTCGGCCGATTATCCCGGCGAATTCGGTGGCGGCGTGATCGATCTGCAATCGATGACGGTGCCGGACAAGCCGTTCCTGTCGCTCACCGTGGGCGGCGGCGCCAATAGCGTCACTACCGGCGAGAAGGGCCTGACCTATTACGGCTCCGGCGATGACGAGTGGGGCTTTGATGACGGCGCGCGCAAGCAGCCGGGCGCATTGCGCGATGCCATCGCGAGCGGGCGCCGCGTGGACCTGGGCAATTTCTCGCGCGATGACATCCGCCGCATTGGGCGCAGCATGAACAACGCCAACCTGTATGTGCTGCAGGAAAAGGACAGCATCGACCCGGACGTCAACGTCGGCGGCAGCGCCGGCTACAGCATGGACATCGGCGAGGCCAAGCTGGGCATCCTGGCGGTGGCCAGCTACGACAACGAATGGCGCACGCGTACCGGCAAGCAGCAGGACGGCATCTTCGTCGGCGATGGCGTGGAATTCAATTCCAGCTACGACTTTGCGACCACGCGCAACAACGTGCGCACCAACGGCATGCTCGGCCTGGGTTGGGAATATGGCCGCCACAAGATCGGCTGGACCACCTTGTATGTACACGACAGCCTGAAGGTGGCGCGCAGCCGCGCCGGCCGCGACGAGCTGGCCGGATTCGATGTGCGCGACGACAACACCGAGTGGTATGCGCGTCAGTTGATCAACAATCAGCTGCTCGGCTCGCATACGTTCGGCGAATACGACGATCTCAGGATCGAGTGGCGCGCGGCGGTGGCCAATGCCAGCCGCGATGTACCGTACGAAACCGGCATCCGTTACGAGTTGCTCGACGGTTACTGGGCGCACGATGCCTCGCGCGTGCAGAACTACACACGCTTCAGCAAGGTCGACGACAAGGTCGCCAGCGGCGGCGTGGACGTGACCTGGCGGCTGCCGATCGAGCACGACCTCACCGTCAAGGGCGGGTTGGCGTATCTGGACAACGACCGCACCGCGTGGAGCCGCGAGTTCCGCTTTCTGGCGCTGGATGGCCCGTTGCCGTTCCTGAACCAGTATCAGCGCGTGGATTACCTGATCTCCGACTACAACCTCAGCAACGATCTGCTGCGGCTGCGCGAGACCACCGGCAGTTTCGGTGCGGCAGCCTACGACGCGACCTTGAAGGTCAAGGCGGCCTACCTGCAGGCAGAAGGCGAGATCGTGCCGACCCTGCGCGCCACCGTGGGCGTGCGTTATGAAGACGCCACCCAGGCGGTGCATCCGTACGACATCTTCAGCGGCGCACGCCAGGACAGCGTGGCACCGTTGCAGAACAGCTACGCGCTGCCATCGGCCACGGTGACCTGGAACTTTGCCGACAACCAGCAGCTGCGCTTCGGTGCGTCCAAGACGATCGCGCGTCCGCAATTCCGCGAAATGGCACCGCAGCAGTATCTGGACCCGGATATCGACCGGCAGTTCTTCGGTAATCCGTTCCTGATCGACAGCGAGCTGGTCAATCTGGATGCGCGCTACGAATGGTTCTTCGAGCCGGGCCAGTACGTCACCGTCGGCGCGTTCTACAAGAACATCGACAAGCCGATCGAAGCCATCGTCAACGACGCGCCCGGTGGCGGCATCGTGCAGAGCTTCATCAATGCGCCCAAGGCCACGTTGTACGGCATCGAGCTGGAAGCCAAGAAGTATCTGGACGTGCCGGTCGCGGCCGATTGGTGGGGCGACAAGCGCCTGTTCGTGTCCGGCAACTACACGCGCACCACGTCCGAGGTGAGCGCCAGTGCCGGCGATACCGTGCAGCCGTTCGGCTTCAGCGCACCGGTACAGGCCAACCTGTTCATTCGCGACGGCTCGGCGTTGCAGGGACAATCGGACGATATCGCCAACCTGCAGATCGGTGTGGAGAGCGAGAGCACGCACAGCCAGGCGACCTTGATCGCCAACTACGTCGGCGAGCGTATTTCTGCGCGTGGTCGCCCGGGTCAGCCAGATTACATCGACAAGCCTGGAACCTCGCTGGATCTGGTAATCAAGAAGGGCCTGGTGTGGTCTGGCGATACGCTCTCGGTGAACTTCGCCGCACGTAATCTGCTCAAGACCAAGTATCAGGAGTTCCAGCGCGTGGGCAGCAGCCGGGTCGATCTATACACCTACCAGCCCGGCATCAGCTATGACATCAGTGTGACAGCGCGTTTCTGATCCATCGGGCGCGTGTCGGATCGCAAACGCCCGCTGTGCTTCGGCATGGCGGGCGTTTGCGTTTTGCCGCATGTCGGTGTGTGTCGTCTGGTGTCATCGATTTCTTCGAACTGACACATTGCTGCCGCATTCTGTCATCCGATCGCAATCCTTCAGCCGGATGTCTGCTTTGAACCGCGCCTTGCCCTCGTTGACTACCGTCATGTCGTCGCATGCCGCACGCACGGCACTGGGCTGTGCGCTGGTCGGGTTGCTGGCACTGCAAGGGCTGCGTCTGCTGTGGTTGCTGATCACCCCGGTCGGTCCGGTTGGTCACGCACAGCCGGTCGCGGGCACGGCGTCGGAGTGGTCTGCATTGCGCCGCGACGTGTTCTATCGCAGCGTTGCCGACAGCAATAGCGATGGCGTGCTGCTGCACGGTGTGCGTGCGGGTGCTGCGCAGGCAGCGGCCTACCTGAGTCTCGGCGATGGCCGGCAGGGCGCCTACCGCGTCGGCGATACGGTGATGCCCGGCGTCGTGTTGCAAGCGGTCGCCGCCGACCACGTGCTGCTGCGGACCGGTAGCGGCGTGCGCCGACTGACATTGCTCGATGCGGCGCCGCAGGCGCCTGCGACAACGCCATCGTCAGCGAACACAGCCGCAGGTGGCGCATCGGGCGTGATGTCCAACGTGGGCAATGCGACGGCAGTAGCGGGCGCAACCGCGGTCGACCCGCAACAGCTGCTGAGCAGCGCCGGGCTGCGTGCAAGCGCGGACGGCAGCGGCTTCACCATCATGCCGCGTGGCGATGGCGCGCTGTTGCGCCAGGCCGGCCTGGCGGCAGGCGATGTACTGACCCAGATCAACGGCCGCACGCTCGATGCCGAACACCTGCGCGAGTTGCAGGACGAACTGCGCGATGGCCAGGCGGCCACGCTGACCTATCGCCGCGACGGCCAGACCCACACCACGACCTTGAAGCGCCCGCAATGATTGCTGCTCGCCCCATATGGCTGTTGTCGGCCACGTTGCTGTGCGTGTGCGCCGTGACACCAGCCGTCTCGCTGCAGGCCGCCGATGCGCCAGCAGTGCGGCTCCAGGACGTGGACCTGCGCGCCTTCATCCAGGATGTCTCGCGCGCCACTGGCATCACCTTCATCGTGGACACCCGCGTGCAGGGCACGGTCAACGTGGCGCGCGCGCAGGCGATGAGCGAAGCCGACCTGCTCGGCATGCTGCTGGCGGTGTTGCGCGCCAACGGCTTGATTGCGGTGTCCAGTGGTCCGTCGACCTATCGCATCATTCCCGACGATACCGCCGCGCAACAGCCGGGTAGTGCCGCCAGCGGCAATCTGGGGTTTGCCACGCAGGTGTTCACGCTGCAGCGGGTGGATGCGCGTAGCGCGGCAGAGATCCTCAAACCGCTGATCGGGCGCGGCGGCGTGATCATGGCGATGCCGCAGGGCAATGGCCTGTTGATAGCCGACTACGCCGACAACCTGCGCCGCATTCGCGGGCTGGTGACGCAGATCGATACCGATCGCGCGGCCATCGACACGGTGACCTTGCGCAATAGTTCCGCGCAGGAGCTGGCACGCACATTGACCTCGCTGTTTGGCCAGGCCGGCGAGCGCAGTGCGGTACTGTCGGTGTTGCCGGTGGACAGCAGCAATTCGTTGATCGTACGCGGCGACCCGGCGCTGGTGCAGCGGGTGGTGCGCACCGCGATGGATCTGGACGGGCGCGCCGAGCGCCGTGGCGATGTCAGCGTGGTGCGGCTGCAACACGCCAGCGCCGAGCAGTTGCTGCCGGTATTGCAGCAGCTGGTCGGGCAGACGCCGGGCAATGAGGCGCAAGCCGGGCAGGACACGCGCTCCACTGCCGTGGATGTGGCGGCAGCCGCTGGCACCGCACAGACCCAGGTGATCGCACCGGCTACCGGCAAGCGCCCGGTGATCGTGCGCTACCCCGGCTCCAACGCCCTGATCATCAATGCCGACCCGGAAACCCAGCGTGCCTTGATGGACGTGATCCGCCAGCTGGACGTGCATCGCGAGCAGGTACTGGTGGAAGCGATCGTGGTGGAGATTTCCGACACTGCGGCCAAGCGCCTGGGCGTGCAGCTGCTGCTGGCTGGCCGCAACGGCACCGTGCCGTTGATCGCCACGCAGTACAGCGGTGCAGCGCCGGGCATCGTGCCCCTGGCTGCGGCCGCCGCCGGCACGCGCAGCAATAATGGCGACGACGATTCGGTGCTGGAACAGGCGCGCAATGTGGCCGCGCAATCGTTGCTGGGACTGAGTGGCGGCCTGATCGGCCTGGCGGGGCAAAGCAACGATGCGGTGTTCGGCATGATCATCGATGCGGTCAAGAGCGATACCGGCTCCAATCTGCTGTCCACGCCATCGATCATGACGCTGGACAACGAGCAGGCGCGCATCCTGGTGGGCCAGGAAGTGCCGATCACCACCGGCGAAGTGCTGGGCGCGGCCAACGACAACCCGTTCCGCACCATCCAGCGTCAGGACGTGGGCGTGGAGCTTGAGGTGCGCCCGCAGATCAATACCGCCGGCGGCATCACGCTTGCGATCAAGCAGGAAGTCTCGGCAATTGCCGGGCCGGTCAGCGCGCAGTCCTCGGAGCTGGTGTTCAACAAGCGCCAGATCGAAACCCGCGTGGTGGTGGAAAACGGCGCCATCGTCGCGCTTGGCGGCCTGCTCGATCAGAACGACCGGCAGACCGTGGAAAAGGTACCGCTGCTCGGCGATGTGCCCGGGCTGGGCGCGCTGTTCCGGCACAAGTCGCGCAATCGCGACAAGACCAACCTGATGGTGTTCATCCGCCCGACCATCATCCGCGATGCGGCCGATGCGCAGCGCATGACCGCACCGCGCTACACCTATCTGCGCGATCGCCAGTTGGCCGATGGCGACCCGGAAGCCGCGCTCGATGCGTTGGTCCGCGATTACCTGCGCGCGCAGCCGCCGCAGTTGCCGGCTGGACCATCGCCGGCACCGGCAGCCACGCCTGCACCCGGCGCACGTCCCGTGCAGCGCTGATGCCATGGACACCGTGCGCGCCAGCATTTCCTATGCGTTCGCCAAGCGCCACGGCGTGGTGCTGCTCGGCAGCGACAGCGCCGCGCAGATCGGCCTACGCGAAGGCGGCGATGTGCAGGCCCTGATCGAGTTGCGGCGGGCGCTGGGCATGCCGTTGCAGGTGCGCACCTTGGTGCCGGCGGTGTTCGACCGGCACGTGTCGGAGATCTACGCCGATGCCGGCATGGAGCAGGGCGTGCAGGTCGAGGCGCTGGACCTGCACGGCAGCCTGGATTCGTTGATCGACGATATCCCCACTGCCGATCTGCTCGACAGCCAGGACGACGCGCCGATCATCCGCCTGATCAACGGCATCATCGCCGAAGCCGCGCGCCTGGGCGCCTCCGATGTGCATCTGGAGTCCTACGAATCGCGCTTGCGCGTGCGGCTGCGCGTGGATGGGGTGATGCGCGAAGCGGCCACCTTGCCCGGGCGCATCGCGCCGCTGCTGGTGTCGCGGGTCAAGGTGATGGCACGGCTGGATATCGCCGAAAAGCGCGTGCCGCAGGACGGCCGTGTGTCGCTGGTGATGGGCGCCAAGGCGCTGGACGTACGCGTGTCCACGCTGCCCACGCGCAACAGCGAGCGGGTGGTGCTGCGTATCCTGGACAAGGAGCAGGGCACCTTGTCGTTGACGCAGCTGGGCATGCCCGCGGCAGTGATGCACACCGTGCAGCGCGCATTGCAGGTACCCAATGGAATCGTGCTGGTGACCGGTCCCACCGGCTCGGGCAAGACCACCACCTTGTACGCCGCGCTGAGCCTGCTCAACGATGGCTCGCGCAATATCCTTACCGTCGAAGACCCGGTGGAATACGCCATCGACGGCGTCGGTCAGACCCAGGTCAACGCGCGGGTGGGCATGACCTTTGCCGCCGGTCTGCGCGCCATCCTCCGCCAGGACCCGGACGTGGTGATGATCGGTGAGATCCGCGATGCCGAGACCGCGCAGATTGCGGTGCAGGCCAGTCTCACCGGCCATCTGGTGCTGTCCACCGTGCACACCAACGATGCGGTGGGCGCGGTCACGCGCCTGCGCGATATGGGGATCGAACCGTTTCTGCTGGCCTCGAGCCTGCGCCTGATTCTGGCGCAGCGGCTGGTGCGGCGGCTGTGCCCGCAGTGCCGCGCGCCACGGCCATTGGATGCAGCCGCACGGCAGCTGCTTGCGGTCGATGACGGTGGCGGTGCGACGGTGTACGCCGCGGTCGGCTGCGCGGTGTGCCATCACAGCGGTTATGCCGGGCGCGTGGGCGTTTACGAAGCCATCGCGGTAGACGATGCGATGCGCCGATTGATCGGCGACAACGCCGACGAGGATGCGCTGGCAGCGGTCGCTTTCGCACGCGCGCCGCGGTTGGGCGACGCCGCACGCGCTGCCGTGCTGCAAGGGCTCACCACGCTGGAAGAAGCCTTGCGCGTCACCCGCCAGCAGGACGATGCGCATGCCGCGGTTTGATTACACCGTGCTCGATCTGCATGGGCGCAGCCGCCAGGGCGTGATCAGCGCCGACAGCGTGCACAGTGCGCGCGCGCAGCTGGAGCAGCGCCAGTGGGTGCCGGTGCGGGTCGACGCCGCTGCCGCTGCCGCCACCATGCGTGCGGCACGCTTCAGCGGCAAGGATCTGGTGTTGTTCACGCGCCAGCTTGCGACGCTGGTGGAAACCGCGCCCCTGGAAGAAGCCTTGCGCACCATCGGTACGCAATCGGAACGACGCGGCGTGCGCCGCGTCACCAGCCAGACCCATGGCCTGGTGGTCGAAGGCTTCCGCTTGTCCGATGCGATGGCCCGCCAGGGCAACGCATTTCCGCCGCTGTATCGCGCCATGGTCGCCGCGGGCGAAAGCGCCGGTGCCTTGCCGCAGGTGCTGGAGCGGCTGGCCGATCTGCTCGAGCGGCAGGCGCAGGTGCGCAGCAAGCTGCAGTCCGCCCTGGTCTACCCGGCCGCGTTGGCGCTGACGGCCGGTGCGGTGGTGATCGTGTTGATGACCTTCGTCGTACCCAAGGTAGTGGACCAGTTCGACTCGATGGGCCGCGCCTTGCCATGGCTGACGCGCGCGGTGATCGGTGTGTCCAACTTCCTGCTGCATGCCGGCGTTCCGCTACTGGTTGCGCTGGTGATTGCGGTCATCGCAGCGTTGCGTCTGCTCCGGCGCCCGGCGCTGCGGCTGGCTGCGGATCGCGCCATCCTGCGTGCGCCCTTGCTCGGCCGGTTGATCCGCGACCTCCACGCCGCACGCATGGCGCGCACCTTGGCGATCATGGTCAACAGCGGCCTGCCGCTGATGGAGGGGCTGATGATCGCCGCACGCACGGTCGACAACCGCGCCTTGCGGCTGGCCACCGACAGCATGGTCACCGCGATTCGCGAAGGCGGCAGTCTGGCCGCGGCGATGAAGCGCGCCGGCGTGTTTCCGCCGACGCTGCTGTACATGGCCTCCAGCGGCGAAAACAGCGGGCGCCTGGCGCCGATGCTGGAGCGCGCCGCCGATTACCTGGAGCGTGAGTTCGAATCGTTCACCAGCGCGGCGATGAGCCTGCTGGAGCCGGCCATCATCGTGCTGCTCGGCGGGGTGGTGGCGGTGATCGTGCTGTCGATCCTGTTGCCCATCCTGCAGTTCAACACCCTCGCGCTTGGCTGAGCGCGGCCGCTTTCTTCGGAGATCCCCATGCAGTCCACCCAGTGTCGTGCACGTGCCGGCTCGCCTGTCTCGCGCAGTGGCGTGCGCGGTTTCACCCTGGTCGAGTTGATGGTGGTGATCGTCATCATCGGCCTGCTGGCCACCGTGGTGATGATCAACGTGATGCCCAGCCAGGATCGCGCCATGGTCGAAAAGGCGCGCGCGGATGTTGCGGTGCTGGAACAGGCGCTGGAAACCTACCGACTGGATAACCTCACCTATCCGACCACCGAGCAGGGCTTGCAGGCCTTGCTCAGCCCGCCCAGCGGCCTGACCCGGCCCGAGCGCTATCGGCAGGGCGGTTATATCCGCCGGTTGCCTGAGGATCCATGGGGCCACGCGTATCAATACCGACGCCCGGGACGAACCGGTGGCTTCGACGTCTACTCCTTCGGTGCCGACGGCGCCGAAGGCGGCGATGCCGACAATGCCGACATCGGCAACTGGCGCTGAGGTGCCGCCGTGCTGACTGCACCACCCAGCGCGCAACGGACGGCGATACGCAGCCATCGCGGACGCATGCGTGGCTTCACACTGCTCGAGCTGCTGGCGGTACTGGTGATCACCGCGCTTGCCAGCACCCTGGTAGTGATGACCGTGCCGGACACGCGGCAGGATCTGCACGCTCAGGCCGACATGCTGGCCAGCGCGCTGGCCAATGCACGCGACGAGGCGATCCTGAGCCTGCGCATGGTTGAAGTCAGCGTCGACGCGGGCGGCTATACGTTTCGTCGCCAGGCGCAGCAACGTTGGGTTGCGCTGGACCAGACGCCGTTCGCCGCCACGCGCTGGCCTGCGGGCGTGCAGGCGCAGTTGCCGGGCGGCGGTACGCAGTTGAGCGTCCGCTTCGACCCGACCGGTGCGGCCACGCCGCAACGCATCGCGCTGGACGATGGGCAGCACCAGCTGCAGGTGATGGTGGATGCCGCCGGTGTGGTGCGGGTCGATGCGCCGCGTCGATAACCAGCGCGCCTGCGCCGGATTTTCGCTGCTTGAGCTGATGGTCGCATTGGCCATCTTCGGCATGGCGGTGGTCGGGTTGCTGAATCTGTCGGGCGAAAGCACGCGCACGGCAGTGGTGCTGGAAGAACGCATGCTTGCGGCGTTGGTTGCGGAAAATCAGGCGATCGAGGCGATGCTGGCGCCGGCCAACGCCGCAGTGGCGCCTGCGCAAGGCCATGACCTGCTGGGTGGCCGTCGTTGGGACTGGCAACGCCAGGCGCTGCCGGCAGGCGCTGGCATGGTGCGGATCGAGGTGCGAGTGCGTGCCGCCGGACAGCCGCAGCAGATTGCCAGCCTGAGCACATTGCGGAGCGTGCAATGAGCCGCACGCAACGCATGCAGGGCTTCACCCTGATCGAACTGCTGGTGGCGCTGGCGGTCTTTGCGCTGGTGGCCGGCGCCGCGGTGGTGGTGATGCGGCAAAGCATCGATCAGCGCGATGCGGTGCGCGCGCGCCTGCAGCAGGTGCGCGAACTGCAACTGGTCCATGGCCTGCTGCGCAGCGATCTGCAACAGGCCGCGGTACGGCGCACGCGCAACAGCGATGGCAGCGCCGCGCGCACCGCGTTCGTTGCACGTGCGCCCGGGTCACAGGGGCCTTTGTTCGGCTTTGTCCGGCGTGGCTGGAGCAATCCGGATCAGGCGCCGCGTGCGTCGCTGCAATACGTCGAGTACCGCATCGTCGACGGACGTCTGGAGCGCAGCGCGCGGCCGGCGCTGGATGGCGCGGTGGCCGGGGCGCCGCAGGTGCTGCTGCGCGGTGTGCGTTCGGCCGAGGTGGCGTTTCACTATCGCGCGCAGTGGAGCGATGGCTGGAGCGGCGGGCTGGAGGCACTGCCGGATGCACTGTTGCTGGAGCTGGATCTGGAGCAATGGGGTCACGTACGGCAACTGTTCCTACTGCCGGAGGGGCGCGCATGAGCGCACTGCATGCCCCTGCGCAACAACGTGGCGTCGCATTGCTGACGGTGCTGTTGCTGGTGGCGGTGATGACGCTGCTGATGGTGGCGGTATTGAACGACCTGCGCTTTGGGTTGCGCCGCAGCGGCAACGCAGAAGCGATGACGCAGGCGCAGTGGTATGCGCTGGGCAGCGAGGCCGTGGCGCGGCAACGCTTGCAGGCCTTGGCCAGGCGCGACCCGCTGCGCACCACGCTGGACGGTGGCTGGAACGACCAACCGATCAACTTCCCGCTGGACGATGGAATGGTGAGCGTACGGCTGCGCGATCGCGGTGGTTGCTTCAACCTCAACAGCGTGGTGATGGGCGCACCCGAGCAATGGCAACGCAGCGACGATGGCGCCAACCAGTACCTGGCCTTGCTGGACGCGCTGGATATCGCCCCGCAACAGGCGCAGGCGCTCACCGATGCGTTGGTGGACTGGATCGATAGCGATACCCAGCCGGGCGCGCAGGGCGCCGAAGACGACCGCTATCTGCAAGCGGCGGTGCCGGCGCGCACCGGCGCGACCTTGTTGGCCGGCGTCAGCGAGCTGCGCGCCGTCGCCGGTTACACGCCGGCGCTCGTCGCGCAGCTGCAACCCTATGTGTGCGCATTGCCCGAAGGGCGGTTGTCGCCGATCAACATCAACACGCTACGCGCCGAAGATGCGCCGGTGCTGGCGGCCTTGACCGAAGGCGCGGTGGAGTTGCCGGCCGCACGCCGCATCATCGCCGCGCGGCCGGTTGGCGGTTGGCGCGATGCGGCGGTGTTCTGGAAGCAGCCCGCACTCATGCAGGCGGCGTTGCCGGATGCGGTGTTTCAGCAGATCCAATTGCGCACGTCCTATTTTTCCCTCTACAGCCAGGTCGACCACGCCGGTGCGCAGGTTCTGCTGGAGGCATTGCTGCAACAGGACCCTGCCGGCCGCGTGCGGCTGGTGGCACGTCAATGGAGCCCCGACGAATGAGTAGCACCCTGCTGTTGTTGCCGGCCGATGCCACAGCGCAGCCCATCAGCGTGCGCGTGGATGCACACGGCCACGTGTTGGCGCAGGATGCGTTGAATGCGCAACGCGCGCCAACGACGCAGACGGTGCTGGTGGTGCCGGGCGTGGACGTGCATCTGCGTTGGCTGGCCTTGCCCGGGCATAGCATCACGCAATCGCTGGCTGCGGCGCGGCTGCAGCTGGCCGAGCATCTGGCAGGCGATGCACAGACGCTGCATGTGGTGATCGCCGACCAGGCACAGAGCGATGGCACGCGGCTGGTGGCCGCAGTGGATGGCGCGGTGATGCGGCAGTGGCTCGACCGTGCGGCAGAGCTGGGTGTCGTCCCCGATGCGGTAGTGCCCGACTGTCTGCTGCTGGCCGACGCGCCGCCGGATCAGCCGCCGACGCTGCTGCACTGGGATGGCCGCTGGTTGCTGCGTGGCACGCGTATCGCCTGCAGCCTGGAGCCGCAGCTTGCGCAGGTGCTGGTCGCATCGCTTCCGATCGCCCCAATGCCGCCGCCGGGGCCGGATCCAATGCACGCCATCGCGCAGTTTGCGCGGCATGCCGCCACCGCGCCGATCAATCTGCGCCAGCAAGGCTTTGCCGCGTCAACGCCGCAACGGGAGGGCCTGCGGCCACGCACGCTTGCGTGGTTGCTTGCGCTGCTGGTGCTCTCGCCTGTGCTTGTGATGGTGGCGCAGAGCCTGCGTTACGACATCGGCGCGCAGCTCCTGCAGCGGCGCAGCGCCCAGCTGATGGGGCCGAGTGGCATGTCCTCTGGCGCTGACAAGACACGCCAGGCCGGCGCCCCGCAGAACGCATTCGCAACGCAACTGGCGGCAGTGTTCGCCGCAGTCGACGCAGTACCGGGTGCGGAACTGGATGCGCTCGCTTACCAACCACAAGGTCCGCTGCGCGTCACCTTGCTGCATGGCGACGCCGCGCAACTGGAGCGCTTCACCGCCCAGCTCGGCCGCGCCGGTTGGCAGCTGCGTGCAGGCGCGGGCCAGCCCCGCGATGACAGACTCGCCACTTCGCTGGAACTGGAGCCGCCGCGATGAACACGTTGCAAGGTATGCCGGTATGGTGGCAGAGCCGCGCACCGCGCGAACGCGTCATGGTCGCGGTCATGGTTGCCGCCATCGCTGCCTTCATCGGCTGGTATGCGCTGCTGGTGCCGCTGCGGCACTGGCGCAGCGGCGCGCAGGCACGGTATGACCACGCCGCAGAGGTGCTGCTGATGGCGCGCGCATCGCACGGCGGTACAGTGGCCGCCATCCCGCTGGCGCGCATTACGCAAAGCGCGCGCGATGCCACGATCACCATCACCCGCCAACAGCGCAGTCCGACCGGAACGCTCGCAGTGCAGATCGACACCGTCACCAGCCCCGTCCTGTTCGCCTGGCTGGAACAGCTGCGCCAGCATCACGACCTGACGCCTTCGGCGCTTGAGATCACCCGCCGCGACGGGCAGCTGCAGGTACGCTGCACGTTTTCGGGCATCGCGCCATGAGGGCAGTGCGTTGGTTGTTGCTGGGCAGCGCGCTGCTGGTCGTCGGCGTGATCGCCACCTTGCCGCTGCGGTTGGTGCTGCCGATCGAGACGCTGCCGTTCACCGCGCTGGAAGCACAGGGCTCGATCTGGAACGGCACCCTGCGTGGCGTGACCTGGACCACCATGGACGTGGGCGATGTCGGCGTGCGTCTGCGCCCGCTGCCCTTGTTGCGCGGGCAACGCCAGGTGCAGCTGCGCTCGGCCACCGCGCAGCTGGTGGCATTGCAGGGCGCCCGATACGGTGTGCAGCAGGCCACTGGTCGCCTGTTGCTGCGCAAGCCGGGTGGGGTGGCCCTGCTGGATCTGTCGATCGATCTGCGCGAGGTGCATGCGATCTTCGATGCCACACGATGCACGCAGGCCGGCGGCGATGTCGCCGTGCAGGTGCTGCCCAACGCAGGTGGCGAAGCCGCCGGACTGCTGCCCTTGCGTCTGCGCGGTAGCCCGCGCTGCGTGGACGATGCCCTGGTGCTGGCGCTCGCGCCCGATGGCGGCCTGCCCGAAGGCGTCGACCTCGGCGCCGAGCTGCGGCTGCAGCGCGATGGCCGCTGGCAGTGGCGCACCCAGGTCGAGCCCGGCAACGACACCGCGCTGCAGTTGGGCCTGCAACTGCTCGGCTTCGTCCAGACGCCGGAGCGTTGGCTGGTGCGCGTCGATCAGGGGCAGCTGTAGCGCCGCTCACTGCTGGCGAAGCGGGGAGGGCTGGTTGCGTGGCGCAGCGGTTTCCGCTGCCCGCTGGCTGCCGGTCCAAGACCTCCAGTGCCGGCAAAATTGGTCTGATCTGCCTGGCCACACATCGGCTGGCCGCCACGCTGCCTTGCCAAGCCGGTTGCCGAGACGGCACCCCGTGCAATGCAGACCAGTGCCCGCCGCGCCGACATTCGCCGGTCAAGCCCCAGGCGCCCCGCTGGCGTCGCACACGCCCGCCCGACCCGTCCAGATGGGCCGGCGCAGCGCAGGGCTGGTGCGTCGCTGTAGATTGGTACTATATTGGACCTATCGAATTCGGGCAGGCGGGACTAACGAATGGCCAAGGCCAAGGCGGACGCCGACAAGCGACTGGACGACCTGCACCTGGACGCGTCCGCGCCAACCCCGCTGTACCTGCAGCTGGCCGGCAAACTCACCGACGCCATTCGTGGCGGTCATTGGAAGGCCGGCGAGGCGCTGCCGGCCGAGCGCCAGCTGTGCGAGCGCCTGCAGATCTCGCGGGTCACCCTGCGCCAGGCGGTCGATGTACTGGTCGAACAAGGCCTGGTCTCGCGTCGGCAGGGCGCCGGTACCTTCGTCACCACCCAGATCCAGCACCAGCTCAGTGGCCTGACCAGTTTCAGCGAAACGCTGCGCATCAAGGGCTACGAGCCCGGCACGCGCTGGCTGGAGCGGCGGCTGCGCCCGGCGCATGGCGAAGAGATCCTGCGCCTGGGCCTGTCGCCGGATGCGGCAGTGGCCTCGCTGACCCGCCTGCGCAGCGCCGACGACCGCGTGATGGCCTACGAGCATGCGGTGCTGCCGCAGCGCATCGTGGCCGACCCGCAGCAGGTGGGCGATTCGCTGTACAGCTATCTGGATGCGCAGGGCACGCCGGTGGTGCGCGCATTGCAGTACTTCCGCGCGATCAACCTGCCGGCGCGTCTGGCCGAACATCTACGCATGAAAACCGGTGAGGCGATTTTGCATGTGGTGCGCGTGGGCTATGCGCGCGACGGCAGCGCGATCGAATTGACCGACACCTATTGCCATAACGATTTCTACGACTTCGTCGCCGAACTGCGCCGCTGACCCCAACGGCATTCCCTACGACAACCTCAGAGCCAGCCGATCCATGACTACCGCCAGGCCCGCAAATCCCGTTGTCTCGATCGCCATCGTCGGCGTGCTGTTTTTCATCATCGGCTTTTTCACCTGGATCAACGGGCCGCTGATCACCTTCGTGCGGCTGGCGTTCGACCTCAATGAGGTCAACGCGTTTCTGGTGCTGATGGTGTTCTACCTGTCGTACTTCTTCCTGGCGCTGCCGGCGTCGTGGATCCTCAAGCGCACCGGCATGAAGAAGGGCCTGGCGCTGAGCCTGGTGGTGATGGCGGTGGGCGCGGCCGGCTTCGGCCAGTTCGCCACCCAACGCTGGTATCCGGGCGCATTGGGCGGGCTGTTTGTGATCGGCAGCGGCCTGGCGTTGCTGCAGACCGCGATCAACCCGTACATCAGCATCCTCGGTCCGATCGAAAGTGCCGCACGCCGCATCGCCTTGATGGGCATCTGCAACAAGATCGCCGGCATCCTGGCGCCGATCCTGATCGGCTCGCTGGTGCTGCATGGTATCGGCGACCTGTCCGCGCAAGTCGCCAGTGCCGATGCCGCAACCAAGGAAACCTTGCTCACTGCATTCGCCGCCAAGATCCACGCACCGTATCTGGTGATGTCCGGCGTGCTGTTGTTGCTGGCCATCGGCGTGCTGTTCTCGCCATTGCCCGAACTCAAGGCTTCCGAAGCCAATGCAACCCCCGGCGCTGCCGGAGTGCAGAAATCCAGCATCTTCCAGTTCCCGCACCTGTGGCTGGGCGTGTTGTGCCTGTTCGTCTATGTGGGCGTGGAAGTGATGGCCGGCGATGCCATCGGCACCTACGGACATGGCTTCAACCTGCCGCTGGACAGCACCAAGCTGTTCACCTCCTACACGCTGGGCGCGATGCTGCTGGGCTACCTCGCCGGCCTGGCGCTGATCCCCACCGTCATTTCGCAGGCGCGTTACCTGAGCGTGTCGGCGGTGCTGGGCGTGCTGTTCTCGCTGGGTGCATTGTTCACCCATGGCTATGTGTCGGTGGGCTTCGTCGCCGCGCTGGGCTTCGCCAACGCGATGATGTGGCCGGCGATCTTTCCGCTGGCCATTCGCGGGCTTGGCCGCTTCACCGAGATCGGTTCGGCGCTGCTGGTGATGGGCATTGCCGGCGGCGCGATCATTCCGCAGCTGTTCGCCATTCTCAAACAGCACTACGACTTCCAGGTCGTGTTCGCTGCGCTGATGGTGCCGTGCTATCTGTACATCCTGTTCTATTCGCTGCGCGGTCATCGCCTGGGCCTGCCGGCCCAGGCCAAGTGAGCGACGCGGCATGATGCGTTCCGACGAACAAGGCACTTCCATGCGCAGGCCCACCATCAAAGACGTCGCCGAGCGCGCCAAGGTCTCGTTGAAGACCGTGTCGCGTGTGATCAACAACGAGCCCTCGGTGATGCAGGCCACGCGTGCGCGCGTGCTGCGTGCCATCGCCGATCTCGACTACGAGCCGGATCCGTCCGCACGCAATCTGCGCAGCGGCACGCCGTTCGTGATCGGCCTGGTCTACGACAACCCCAATCCATATCACATCATCGGCATCCAGAACGGCGTGCTGGCCGCCTGCCGCGAAACCGGCTTCGGCCTGCAGATCCATCCCTGCGACTCCACCTCGCCATTGCTGGCCGAAGAGCTGGCCGAATGGGTGCAGCGCTCGCGCCTGGCCGGCGTGGTATTGACCGCGCCGATGTCCGAACGCCCCGAACTGCTCGCCGGCCTGGCCGCGCGCGGGATCAAGAGCGTGCGCATCATCGCCGCCACCGACGATCCCGGCGACGGCCCATGTGTGTACATCGACGATCGCGATGCCGCGTATGAAATCACCGAGCATCTGATCCAGCTCGGCCATCAACGCATCGGTTTCCTGTGGGGCGGCCCGCAGCATCGCTCCAGCGGCGAGCGCTATGCCGGCTACGAGGCGGCGTTGAAGGACTATGGCATTGCGCTGGACAAGCATCTGGTGATTCCCGGCGACTACACCTTCGACGATGGCTTCCGTGGCGCGCGTCGGTTGCTGTCGCTGCGCGAGCCGCCCACCGCCATCTTCGGCAGCAACGATGAAATCGCCGCCGGCGTACTGGCCGCGGCCAAGTCCACCGGCATGAATGTGCCGTATCAGTTGTCGATCGCCGGCTTCGAGGACAGCCCGTTTTCGCGGCAATCGTGGCCCGCATTGACCACCGCCAAGCAGGCCACCGACGACATCGCGCGGCACGCCGCACGCTTGTTGATCAGCCAGCTGCGCAGCGATGCCTACGACGACCAGCCCGCGCAATTGCAGAATCGTGGCTTCGTACCGCAACTGGTGGTGCGCGGCTCCACTGCGCCGGCGCCCGCGTCCACCGGCAAACCCCTTCCCCCCGAATCCGCCTGAGCCCCGATGAGCCTCCCCACCGAAACGCAGACCTTGATGTTCCGCGAAGCCGCGCAGACCGCCGATGTGGTCGCCGCACAATTTGCGCGCAATGCCGACACCATCGCTGCGCTTGCGCAGTCGTTGCGCGATAACCCGCCACCGTTCGTGGTGACCTGCGCGCGCGGTAGCTCCGACCACGCAGCGACCTATGCCAAGTATCTGTTCGAGACCCAGCTGGGCATCGTCACCGCCTCCGCATCGCCATCGGTGGGCTCGGTCTACGCAGCGCCGCTGCAACTGCGCGGCGCGCTGTACATCGTGATTTCGCAATCTGGCAAAAGCCCGGATCTGCTGCGCAATGCCGAGGCCGCCAAACTCGCCGGTGCGCGCGTGGTGGCCCTGGTCAATGTGGAAGATTCGCCGCTGGCGCAGCTGGCCGATGTGGTGATTGCGCTCGGTGCCGGCCCGGAAAAAAGCGTTGCCGCCACCAAGAGCTACCTCGCCTCGCTCGCCGCGGTGCTGCACCTGGGTGCGGTGTGGAAGAACGACCCCGCATTGCTCGCCGCAGTGGACGCGTTGCCGCAACAGTTGCGCAGCGCCTGGCAGGCCGACTGGTCCGCGCTGACCACCGGTCTGACGCCCGCACATAACCTGTTCGTGCTTGGCCGCGGGCTGGGCCTGGGTGCGGCGCAGGAAGCGGCATTGAAGTTCAAGGAAACCTGCGGCCTGCATGCCGAGGCCTACAGCTCCGCCGAGGTCAAACACGGGCCGATGGCATTGGTTGGCCCGGGCTTTCCGGTGCTGGTGTTTGCGCAGCCCGACGAAACCGGTGCAGGCACGCGCGCGCTGGCCGAAGAATTCCGTGCACGTGGCGCGCAGGTGTGGCTGGCCGCGCCCGATGGCGATCTGCCGCTGGCCGATGCCGCGCACCCGGCGTGCGCGCCGCTGCTGACCGTGCAGAGCTTCTACCGCGCGATCAATGCGCTGGCACTGCAGCGCGGTCACAATCCCGATCTGCCGCCGCACTTGAACAAGGTTACGGAAACAGTTTGAACATGGATGCTTCTCCGATTCAGGCATTGTGCAACGCACGCGTACTTACCGATGACGGCCTGCAGGATGGTCTGGTCGTGCTGCTGGACGGTGCGCAGATCCAGGCCGTCGTTGCGGCAGACGATGCGCGCGTGGCGCAGGCGGCCGCTCGCGTGGATCTGGCCGGCGCGACCTTGTTGCCCGGCTTCATCGACATCCAGGTCAACGGCGGCGGTGGCGTGTTGTTCAACAACGCGCGCGACCCCCAGGCGCTGGCCACGATTGCCGCAGCGCACCGCCGCTTCGGCACCACCGGCATGCTGCCCACGCTGATCAGCGACACCGCGCAGGTGATGGCCGAGGCGATCGACGCCACGCGCCAGGCCATCGCACAAGGCGTGCCCGGCGTTCTCGGTATCCATCTGGAAGGCCCGTACCTGAGCCCTGCGCGCAAGGGCACCCACGACGCGCACAAGTTCCGCCTGCCGGACGCGCACGAGATCGCCGTCGATACCTCGCTGGACAACGGCGTCACCCTGATCACGCTTGCGCCCGAGCGCGTGCCGCTGGATGACATCCGCGCGTTCGTGGCTGGCGGTGCAATCGTGTTCGCCGGCCACACTGCAGCCACCTACGAGCAGGCGCGCGATGGCATCGCTGCTGGCGTCAGTGGCTTTACGCACGTGTACAACGCGATGTCGCAACTGGCCGGGCGCGAGCCCAATGCCGTGGGCGCCGCGCTGGAAGATCCAGACGTGTGGTGCGGTGTCATCGTCGATGGCGTGCATGTGCATCCGGCCAGCCTGCGCGTGGCGCTGGCGGCCAAACCGCGTGGCAAGCTGCTGCTGGTCACCGACGCCATGCCGATGGTCGGCAGCGACAGCCCCAGCTTCGACCTGTACGGCGAAACCATCACTGCGGTGGATGGCGTGGTGCGCAATGCTGATGGCGCCCTGGCCGGCTCGGCGCTGGACATGGCCACGGCCGTGCGCAACAGCGTGCGCTGGCTGGGTGTGGACCTGGCCGAAGCCGCGCGCATGGCGTCCACGTATCCGGCGCAATGCATCGGCCTGGGCGACCGGCTGGGGCGCATCGCACCCGGCTACCAGGCCGATCTGGTACTGGTGGACGCCGACGTGCAGGTAGTGAACACCTGGGTGGCCGGGCAGCGCGACTGAGCACGACTGCTGCGCTCACGGTCGGATGGGCGCAGCAGGTGTAAGGAATTGGCGAACATCCTGCCGATGGCGGTTACAGCAGCCCGTCAAGGCAGTCTGTGCATGGCCTGTCTGTGTCGGTCGGTCTTCGTCTGGGGACTGTGCAATCCGCACGACAGCTATGTGAGAGCTGATGCCCGAAACAAGTCACGCCGCGTGCATCCGCCTGTCACGTTGGTACGGCGACGTCTTACCGCTGCCTCGCACACTGACGCAACGAGGCCTGCAACGCACTTGCATGTATCGCGCTAGCCCGCTGTATTCGAATGCGGCGCGCGGAGCTGTGACGGTGCCTTTTGATGAAAGTGCGTGCGCAGAAAAGCTCGTGGCATGGATGACGCGGGTTTGGTGAGTCGTCAAGGCCGCACTTTGCATTGCAACATTTCGCTGCGGAGCCTTCCCACGTCAAGCTGACTGGCGCAGTGGTCTGCATGTGCTGCCGTCAGGATTGCGATGCGGGTCACGCTGCTATTCCATAATCGACGGCGACCACGGCGTATCTCGCATAAATCCAGGCATTTCTGACCGTTGGTTGACAGTGCCACTATCGGAAGGCACCTTCGCTGATAACGTTGTCAGCGAACAGGAGCCTGTTCCAGTCGAACACATCACTGCGCCAGCCATGCACGGGTTGGTGCCTCGATCCGCACGCGTTGTAGAGCCGCGCGGATCACTGCTTGCGGTCCGGCACAGGGGGCGGATCGCGGCACGGCGCGCATGGCGCGCCTTAGTGCAACCCACCGGTTGCGACCTGACGCATCAGCCACGAGGTCAACGTAATGCTGTTTCCCCGTCTGTTTTCGTTGTCTATTACCGCACCACGCCTGCCCACTGCACAGTCAATCGACTTGCGCCATCGTCTCTGCGCAGCGCCGCAGGACCCCTTCAAATTGCGCTTGACGAAGGCTCTCCAAGCCAATCCAGCACATGCGCACAGTGCTTGCTCGAGCAAGGCTGCATCAAGGCATTGGCCGCAACCCGCGCGATTGGGCGCGGCGGTGCGCGGCCTGCTGATCGGTGCCGCCGCAATGAGCGGCGTACTGGCACTTCCCGCTTCTGCGCAGCAACAGCCCGACCCTGCACCCGCACAGCAACAGCCCGTCGCCGCGCCATCGCAGCAACAGGCACCAGCCAATCCTTCGGTCTCCACGCTGGACGAAGTCAAGGTGGTGGGTTACCAGGCCAGCCTGGGCAAGGCGCTCAACGTCAAGCGCAATGCCGATGCGATCGTCGATGCGATCAGCGCCGAAGACATCGGCAAGTTCCCCGACACCAACGTGGCCGAGTCGCTGTCGCGGCTCTCGGGCATCACCGTCGATCGCCAGTTCGGCGAAGGCGAGAAGGTCAGCATTCTCGGCACCGACCCGGCGCTCAACCGCGTGCTGCTCAATGGCCAGACCATTGCCTCCACCAGTTGGGGTGGCGACCCCAACGACCCGGACAGCCGCTCGTTCAACTACAGCACGCTGGCGCCGGAAGTGGTCGGCCTGATGGAGGTCTACAAGACGCCGGAAGCGCGCATCGACGAAGGCTCCATCGGTGGCACGGTGATCGTGCACACGCGCAAACCGCTGGAGCTGGAGCGCAATACGCTGACCGGTACGGTGAGCTACGGCTATAACGACCGGTCTGAACAAGGCAAGCCCAACGCATCGGCGCTGTATAGCTGGAAGAACCAGGACGACACCTTCGGCGTACTGACCTCGGTGATGCACTCCCAGCGTGTGCTGCGCCGCGAGGGTGTGGAGATCTTCGGTTACGACGATGTCGCTGGCGCCGCGTTTCCGCCTGCGGTGGTCGGCAACAACACCGGCGTGTTTCCCACCTCGATCAACACCGCGTTGTTCCAGCAGACGCGTAAACGCGATGGCATCAGCGCTGCGCTGCAGTGGAAGCCCGATGCCGACTTCGAGCTCAACCTGACCGGTCTGTACGTCACCGAGAACTTCGACAACTACAACCAAAGCCGTTACGGTTATTGGGGCTCCAATCCAGGCGACGCGCAGGCATTGGGCTTCGAAAACGGCGTGGCCACTTCGGGCACCTTCGGCGACCAGTCCAACACCTATCTGGACGGCTACCTGCGCAACAGCGATGTCACCACCGGCAGCATCCATTTGCGTGCCGACTGGCATGGCGATGGCTGGAATGCCTCGAGCCAGGTGGGCTACACCAGCTCGCAAGGCGGTGCCGAGCGCATCTACGGCATCCAGTTCCGCAATCTTGCCGGGTACAGCTACAACATCGACGGGCGTCGCACCGCGATGGACTACAGCACCGACCCCACCAACGCGGCGGCGATGCAACTGAACAATGCCTCGGCCAGCCATAGCCCGCAGTACGACAAGGAGCGTTACCTGCAGCTGGATTTCGACCATGCGGTGGAATGGGGGCCGTTCACGCAGATCCTCACCGGCATCAAGCTCACCAACCACGCCACCGGACAGTCATCCTATAGCCGCACCTGGGCGCCGAACGATGGCAGCACGCTGGCGGATTTTTCGCCGGGCACCACGCCGTCCGGCTATCTGGATGGCCTGTCCACCAGCGCCGACATGCAACGTTGGTCCACCATCAATCGCGGTGCCATCAGCCGCTACATCGGCGGGCTGGAAGGCGACGACGGCCTGCCGATCAGCTACGCCGGCAACTACAGCATCGAAGAGCAGAACCGTGCATGGTTCCTGCAGGGCAACTTTTCCGGCGAGCGCTATCGCGGCAATATCGGCGTGCGCTACGTGCACACGCGCGACTCCACCGATGGCTTCAGTTATGCACCAGGCGGTAGCTACACGCCGGTGAATTTTCTCAACAGCTACGGCAAGTGGTTGCCGGCCTTCAATATCGCCTACGACCTGCGCGACGATCTGATGCTGCGCTTTGCCGCCTCAAAGGTCATCGCGCGACCGCGTTACACCAACATGACGCCGTACGTGGCCACCGACGACACCACGTTGACCGCGTCCACCGGCAACCCCGGTTTGAGTCCCTACGAGTCGACCAACCTCGGTGCGTCGGTGGAGTGGTACTTCTCCGACAGCAGCCTGCTCAGCGGCGAGTTCTTCTCGCGCGATATCTCCAACTACATCCTGACCACGGTGCAGGACCGGGTGTTCTTCAACAACGCCACCGGTGGGTCGAGCACCTACCAGACCTCGGTGCCGACCAATGCCGGCGACGCCAAGGTGCAGGGCGTGGCGCTCAATCTGCAGCACAACTTCGGCAACGGCTTCGGTGTGGTCGCCAACTACACGTATTCCGATTCCAACACCGACGGCGACTACAGCCTGCCGTACAACTCGCGCAACGCCTACAACATCAGCCCGTACTACGAGCAGGGCAAGTGGAGCGCGCGCGTCAATCTGGGCTGGCGGTCGGAGTACTTCACCCAGATCGGTCGGCTCAACGGCCAGCAGATGACCGATGCCTTCACCCAGGTCGATGCCTCGTTCGGCTATCAGGCCACCGAGCGGCTACGCGTGGCGCTGGAAGCCACCAACCTGCTGGACGAGACCTACTTCAGCTACATCGGCAACAAGAACCAGCCGTACTACATCTACAAGAACGGCCGCTCCTTCATGCTGAGCCTGAATTTCAAGATGTGAGGGATGCCGAGCGGCTGCGCGATGCAGCCGCTCGTCGCTAAGCAGTGAGTGGCGGGCGAGAACGCGTGGAGTCGGCAGCTTCGGGTGTCCATCAAGACAGGGTCGTCCGAGCCTGGCAGCACGGCACCACAGCGCGTGGGCGCTCGCTTGATCGAGATGGCGGCCTGGCAGGTGTGCAACCGCAATGCCGCACGGCTGCACACCAGCTGCGGACAGGTGTCCCTGAGGCGCATCGATAGCGCGTTGCGCGCTAAAGATGCCGATCAGGAAAGTGCAGAAGCATCTTCGTTGCTGCTGCCATCGTTGTGTTTGTTGCGTTTACGTGCGTCGGCAATCGCCGCGATGCGCGCCTTGGTCAATGCCTCGCCGATTTGCGGGCCTTGCAGACCTTCGGCTGCCAGGTCGCGCGCGTTGATCGCCAGGGCGGCGGCATGGAGGCGCTTCAGTTCTTCGCCTTGTGGATAGGCGGCCTCTTCGCTGCCCAACCTGCCGCGCTTGTCGGCTTCGCAGACCAGTGCCAGTTGCGCGATGCGTTCCGGTCGACGGAATGCATCGCAGCGCACCAGCAGTTCGTGCACCGTGCGGTTGCGTAGTTCCGCCAGACGGTGGATGTTGAGGTGCTCGCGACAGGCGGTGACTGCGAGCTGGCGATAGTCCTGCGGCACCTTGAGCCGTTCGCACAGCGCCTGCAGCGGGGCAACGCCGCGCTGTTCGTGCATCAGGTGGCGCGGCCATTCGTCCGGCGGAGTCAGCGCCTTGCCCAGGTCGTGGGTCAACGCGGCAAAGCCGATCAGCGCATCGCCCGGTGCCAGCCGCGCGGCCATGTCGCTGACCATCTCCTGATGGAGGCCGGTATCCACTTCCGGATGGAACTCGGCGCGCTGGGGAACGCCATATAGCGCATCGAGCTCGGGCAGGATGACGCGCAGCGCACCGGTGTCGTGCAAGGTGCGCAAGAACGCGGCCGGCTGTGCGCAGGTCAGCGCGCGGCGCAGTTCCTGCCACACGCGTTCGGGCACCAGGCTGTCCAGTTCGCCGCTGGCCGCCATCTCGCGCATCAGTGCGGCCGTGTCCGGTGCGATGCTGAAACCCAGCGGTGCCAGCCGCGCCATGAAGCGCGCCGCACGCAGGACGCGTACGGGGTCTTCGACAAAGGCCGGGCCCACATGCCGTAGCACGCGCGCCTGCAGATCGCGGGCGCCGCCGTACGGGTCCACCAGGGTGCCGCTGTCTTCGTCGCGCGCCATGGCGTTGATGGTGAAGTCGCGGCGCAGCAGGTCTTCTTCCAGCGTCACCGACGGATCGGCATCCACCACGAAGCCGCGGTAGCCGCGCCCTGACTTGCGCTCGGTGCGGGCCAACGCGTACTCCTCTCCGCTGCGCGGATGCAGAAAGACCGGGAAGTCCTTGCCCACCGCCTTGAAACCCTGCGCCTGCATCTGCGCCTGATCGGCGCCCACCACCACCCAGTCGCGGTCGCCGGCCGGCTGGCCAAGCAGGGCATCGCGGACTGCGCCGCCAACGAGATAGATCTTCATCGCTCCATGATGCCCGATGCGGTGCTTGCGTCGAAACAACGCGCGGCCAGCGCTGTCGGGTTTTGCTTGGGTGTGGTGCCCGGCGGGGGGCATCGCGTAGATATCGGTGTCTGCAAGCGATTGCTGCGGATGGATGATGCGCCAGGCGTCTGGTCTGCGACTTGGCTGCAGGGCCCTTGGCCGCCCACCATCGCGGGACACGCCGTGAATCCGTCCATGGAGGCTCTTCTGCGGCATCCATGCCGCAGAAGGTCCCGCGAGGGTGGGCGGCCAAGGGCCGGTCACGATGGTCGGTGCATCACCAAGCAGTGAATGCCTTCATCGCTCTGAGCGATCCGCCCAGTGCCCGGCCCAGTGTTGCTGTCGCATCGGTGGCCGCTTGCACGGATGCGTGACCGTGCAGTTGCGGCGCACCGAGACGATCCGCTGCGTCAGATCTTGGCGCGTTGTTCCCGTAGGCCGGTCAATTGCACGGTCCAGTCGTTCAAGCGCGCGCGCTCCTGTTCGACGACCGCCGCTGGTGCGTTCTGCACGAAGGTGGCATTGCCGAGTTTGCCGTTGCACTTGCCGATTTCGCTTTCCACCCGCTTGATCTCCTTGTCCAGGCGGGTGCGCTCGGCCTCCATGTCGACCAGGCCTGCCAGCGGCACCAGCAACGTGAGTTCGCCTACGATGGCGGCAGCCGCAGGCGGAGCGTCCTGGCCGGCGTCCAGCCAGTCGATGGATTCGAGCTTGAGCAGGAACGCCAGCTGCGATGCGAAGCGCGCCACGCGCGTGCGGTCGTCGGCGGTGCCGGCCTGCAGCAGTAGCTGCACCTGCTTGGACGGCGGCACGTTCAACTCGCTGCGCACGCGGCGCAATGCCGACACCATCGACTTCAACCATTCGACATCGGCTTCTGCGCTGGCGTAGCTGCCGGTGTCCACATCGCCAACCTGCGGGAATGTCTGCAGGGAGATCGTTGCGGCAGTGATGCCCAGGCGCGGCGCGACCTGTTGCCACAGCTCTTCGGTGACGAACGGGGTGAGCGGGTGCAGCAGGCGCAGCAGCGATTCGAGCACGTACAGCAGGGTGTGACGCGTGCTGGCCGCGGCGTCGTTGTCCTGCACGGCACCGCTGAGCGCCGGCTTTGCCAGCTCCACGAACCAATCGCAGAACGCGTTCCAGGCAAATTCGTACAACGACTGCGTCAGCAGGTCGAAGCGGTAGTTGGCGTAATGCGCATGCGTTTCCGCGGTGACCTTGTCCAGCCGCGCCAGAATCCACTTCTCCGCTTCGGTACGCGGTTGCGGCACGCCGGCAAAGCGCGCGCCTTCGGTGTTCATCAGCACGAAGCGCGTGGCGTTCCACAGCTTGTTGCAGAAGTTCTTGTAGCCCTCGGCGCGGCCCAGGTCGAACTTGATGTCGCGGCCATGCGTGGCCAGTGCGGCAATGGTGAAGCGCAGCGCGTCGGCACCGTGCGCGATGATGCCGTCCGGGAATTCGCGGCGGGTGGCTTTTTCGATCTTCTCCGCCATGCGCGGTTGCATCAGCCCGTTGGTGCGCTTGGCCACCAGGTCTTCGATGCTGATGCCGTCGATGATGTCCAGCGGATCCAGCACGTTGCCCTTGGACTTGGACATCTTCTGGCCCTGCGCATCGCGGATCAGGCCAGTGATGTAGACATCGCGGAATGGCACCTGGCCGGTGAAGCTGTCGGTGGCCATGATCATGCGCGCCACCCAGAAGAAGATGATGTCGAAGCCGGTGACCAGCACGCTGGAAGGCAGATAGCGCTCGAAACCGCGCTCGGCCATCGCGTTCGCATCCGGCCAGCCCAGGGTGGAGAACGGCCACAGCTGCGAAGAGAACCAGGTTTCCAGCACGTCGCTGTCCTGGTGCAGCGCGACGTCGGCACCCAGGCCGTGTTTCGCGCGCACCTCGGCTTCGTCATGGCCGACGTAGCACTTGCCTGCCTCGTCGAACCACGCCGGAATACGATGCCCCCACCACAGCTGACGGCTGATGCACCAGTCCTGGATGTTCTCCATCCAGTGGCGATAGGTGTTGATCCAGTTCGGCGGCACGAACTTGATCTGGCCGCTCTCCACCAGCTCAAGCCCACGCTTGGCCAGCGCGTCCATTTTGACGAACCACTGGTCGGTGAGATACGGCTCGATCACCTGGCCGGTGCGGTCGCCGCGCGGTACCTGCAGCTTGTGCGGCTTGGTTTCCACCAAGACGCCCAGGTCTTCCAGTTCGGACAGCACCAGCTTGCGCGCGTCGTAGCGATCCAGGCCGCGGTAGCGTTCCGGCGCATTCTCGTTGATGGTGGCGGTGACCGTGAACAGGTTGATCAGCGGCAGGTCATGCCGCACGCCCACCTGATAATCGTTGAAATCATGCGCAGGCGTGACCTTGACCACGCCGGTGCCGAAGGCGCGGTCGACATAGTCGTCGGTGATCACCGGCACTTGCCGGCCGGTCAGCGGCAGCACGATGCGCGCGCTGTGCAGCGTGGTGTAGCGCGGGTCTTCCGGATGCACCATCACTGCGGTATCGCCCAGCATGGTCTCCGGGCGCGTGGTGGCCACCACCAGGTAATCGCGGGTTTCGCGCAGGGTCTCGGCGCCGTCGGCATCGTGTTCGACGTGCTCGTAGGTCACGCCATCGGCCAGCGGGTAGCGGATCGACCACAAAAAGCCGTCTTCTTCGACGTTTTCCACTTCCAGATCGGAGATCGCGGTCTTCAGCACCGGGTCCCAGTTGACCAGCCGCTGGCCGCGATAGATCAGGCCCTGCTCGTACCAGCGCACGAAGGCTTGGTTGACCGCGGCCGACGGCTGCGGGTCCATGGTGAAGGTGCTGCGCGACCAGTCGCTGGAGGTGCCCAGGCGGCGCATCTGGCGCTCGATGGTGTCGCCGGATTCGGCCTTCCACTCCCACACCTTGGCGATGAAGCCCTCGCGCCCCAGCGAGTCGCGCGTCTCACCCTTGCCTTCCAGCGCCAGGTTGCGCGACACCACCATCTCGGTGGCGATGCCGGCATGGTCGGTGCCCACTTGCCACAGCGTATCGAAGCCGCGCATGCGGTGGTAGCGCACCAGCGCATCCATCAGCGTCTGCTGGAACGCATGGCCCATATGCAGCGTCCCGGTGACATTGGGGGGCGGCAGCAGCACGGTGTAGGGCTCGCCCTTGCCGGACGGTACGAAGTAACCGGCCGCCTCCCACTGCGCGTACAGGCGCGATTCGAAGGAAGAGGGTTCGTAGCTGGAGGCGAGGGTGGTCATAAGGAAGGGAATGGGGAGTCGGGAATAGGGAATGGGTAAAGCGGGGTGTACTGCTCGGTGATGGTCCAATGGGAGAGAGCCGGGTTTCGATTCCCTATTCCCTATTCCCCATTCCCGATTCACATGTCGTACTTGGTCAGTTCCAGGCCCAGGGCCTTGTACTGCTTCCAACGTTCGCGCAGCGGTTCGCGGGCGGCGGGGTCGGCAGGCACCACTTCCAGCACGCGGTCGCAGGCGCCCAGGTACGGGTCGTCGCGCAGGTTGATCACCAGCGGGCGCGAGGGTGCGGCGAACTCGGGCGCGGCGATCAGCACCGGCGCCAGTTCGTCTTCCTCGTCGGTACCGGCGATCTGGTGCGGTACGTAGGCTTCGTCGTCGAATGCCCACAACAGGTCATCCAGCGCCTCGGCCTGCGCGGCGTCGCGCGCCAGGATCAGGGTGGACAGGTTGGCGTCGTTGGCCTTGCGCGCCAGCTCGCAGACCAGCCGCAGCGGTTCGTCGAGGAAGCGCGGTTTGGCGATCAGGTAGAAGTCGGCACGGGGCATCAGGGCAGGGAATCGGGAGAGGGGAATCGGGAATGGTCACGGCATCGCCGCGACCTCGAAGGTCGCGGCGATGACTGAGAGGAGAAGGATTTCACGATTCCCTATTCCCGATTCTCAATTCCCACCTGCGGCGCGGTCCAGCAACCACTGCGTCAACAGCCCCACCGGGCGTCCGGTGGCCATGCCGCGCTTGCCTTCGTCGCTGGCGACGCCGGCGATGTCCAGGTGCGCCCAGCGCTGGTTCTCGGTGAAGCGCGACAGGAAGCAGCCGGCGGTGATCGCGCCGCCCCAGCGGCCGCCGATGTTGTAGACGTCGGCGAAGGTGGAATCCAGCAGGCCCTGGTACTCGTCCCACAGCGGCAGGCGCCAGGCGCGGTCGAACACGTGCTCGCCGGCGGCCAGCAGTTCGTTGGCCAGGTCGTCGTGCTTGCTCATCAGGCCGGCGGTCTGGTGGCCCAGCGCCACCATGCAGGCGCCGGTCAGCGTGGCCACGTCCACCAGGGCTTCGGGGTTGAAGCGCTCGGCGTAGGTCAGCGCATCGCACAGGATCAGGCGGCCCTCGGCGTCGGTATTGCCGACCTCGATGGTCTTGCCGGACATGCTGGTGATCACGTCGGAGGGGCGATAGGCATTGCCGTCGATGGCGTTCTCGACCGCCGGCACCACCACCACCAGATTGATCGGCAGCTCGGCCTTGACCGTGGCGACGAAGGTGCCGATGACGTTGGCGCCGCCGCACATGTCGTATTTCATTTCCTCGATGCCGCCCTGCGTCTTGAGGTTGACGCCGCCGGTGTCGAAGGTGATGCCCTTGCCGACCAGCACATAGGGACGCGCGTCGCCGCCGCCGTTCCACTTCAGCACGATCAGCCGCGGGCGGTTGGCCGAGCCGCGCGCCACCGACAGCAGCGAGCCCATGCCCAGCGACTCCATCTGGGTCTCGTCCAGGATCTCGGCTTCGGCACCGGCGTACTTGCCGGCGAATGCGGCCGCGGTGTCGGCCAGGTAGGCCGGGGTGCAGTAGTTCGGCGGCAGGTTGCCCAGCTCGCGGGCGAACTCCACGCCCTCGGCGGTGGCCACGCCCACGGCCAGCGCGCGGGCGTCGTCGCCGGCGATCGCCAGCGTGGTCAGGCCGCTCTCGTCGACCTTCTTCTTGCCCAGCGTGGCGGTGTAGCGGTAGGCGGCATGGTCGCTGACGATGATCGCCTGGCGGATGTTCCATGCGCTGTCGCGCGCCTTGACCGGCAATTCGGTCAAGGTCAGCAGGGCGTTGCCGACCGCGCCGGTCTTCAGCGCGCGGGTCGCATCGCCGATCGCCTTGAGGTAGGGCGCCACGCCGAACTTGCCGGACTCGCCCAGCCCCACCACCAGCACACGCGGAGCGGTCACGCCGGGCAGGTCGTGGACCAGGGTGGTGCTGCCGGTCTTGGCAGCCACATCGCCACGTGCCACCAGCGCCGTCAAACGGCCCTGGCTGGCGCTGTCCAGCGCCTGCGCAGCGGGCGACAGGGTCTTGTCGGCGAACACGCCAACCACGATGCAGTCGACGGCGGCGCTTGCCGGCGCGTCTTGGTTCAGGGTGAATTGCAGGGCCATTGATCAGATTCCGTAGGCAAATCCGTACAATCGCGGGCTGTTTACGCCAACCTGACTAGGCTGGCGACGCCGCGAACGAATCCGAGAGTTTAAAACAAGCCCACCCTATGCCGAAGCTCGATCGATATCTGCTTAGCGATTTCACCCAGAGCTTCCTGGCCACCTTGATTGTGCTGCTGGTCGTCAGCGTCGGCGGCGTGCTGGTGGATATCCTCGGCAATATCGCCGATGGCCGCATCCCCGCTCGCTTGCTGCTGTCCCAGGTGGGCCTGCAGTTCGTGGCCTACCTGCCGATCATCCTGCCGCTGGCGCTGATGCTGGGCCTGTTATTGGCCCTGGCAAGGCTGTACCGCGATTCAGAAATGGCCGTCATCACCGCCATTGGCGTAGGCCCAAGGCGCATGTTGCGGCCGATGCTGATGCTGGTGGTGCCGGTAGTGGTGATCATCGGGCTGTGCTCGCTGTGGCTGGGTCCGTGGGCCAGCCGCACTGCCGAAACCATGCTGGAAGACGCCAACCGCAGCGTGCTGATGGCCGGCCTGGAGTCGGGCAAGTTCACCCCGCTGTCCGGCGGCGGGGTGGTGTACCTGACCACCATCTCGGCCGACGGCAAGAACCTGGGCAAGGTCTTCATGCAACGGCAGAAGGACGACCGCCTGGACGTGGTCACTGCCGAACGTGGCGCGATGTTCTTCGAAGGCAAGACCGACCGTTACCTGCGCCTGGAGGACGGCTACCGCATCGAAGGCCCGGCCGCCGGCGACACCCTGGACTACCGTTTGATGAAGTTCGCCAGCAACGACGTGGCCTTGCCCGACCGCACCCGCACCCACGACGCCAACGACCCGGAAGTGATGTGGACCACCCAACTGCTTTCCGATGAGCGTCCGGCGGCGCGCGCGCAGCTGCATGAGCGCCTGGCGCCGCCGCTGTTGGCGCTGGCATTCGCCCTGCTGACCCTGCCGCTGTCGCGCAGCGCGCCGCGGCAACAGCGTTACGGCCGGATCATGCTGGCCTTCCTGGCTTACATGGTGGGCACCAACCTGATGATCGTCGGCACCCAGTGGATCGCCAATGGCAAGACCCCGGCTGCGCTGGGCTTGTGGTGGCTGACGCTGCCGCTGCTGGCGGTGGCGGTCTGGGCGTATGCGCGCGATGGCCGCGTGCGTCGGCCGAGGGCGGGCGCATGAGGCTGACCCCGCGGGTCCATGATTGGTACGTCGGTCGCGCGGTGTTGTTCACCGTGCTGCTGACCTGGGCGGTGCTGCTGGGGCTGGACCTGGTCAACGCGTTTGCCAGCGAGGCCAAGAACATCGGCCAGGGTAGCTACAGCTTCGGTCACGCGGTGGCCTTTGTGGCCTACACCGTGCCACGTCGCGCCTATACCCTGTTTCCGACCGCCGCAGTGATCGGCGCATTGATGGGCCTGGGCCAACTGGCGGCCACATCCGAGCTGACCGCCTTGCGGGCGCTGGGCGTCTCGCGCAAGCGCATGTCGGCCTCGGTGGTCGCAGCGATGGCCTTGCTGACCGCCTCCATGGTGATCAGCGGCGAGACCGTGGGCCCCTGGGCGCAGAACCAGGCCGATACGCTCAAGGCCAGCGCCCGCTACAACAACAGTATGGCGTCCTCGCGCTATTCGGGCCTGTGGGCACGCGAAGGCGACACCTTCCTCAATGCGCTCAGCGGCGAAGAAAAGCTGCTCGACGGCGGCGGTACCGCGCTCGACCTGCACGATGTGCGGCTGTATCACCTGGACGCCAACGGCAGGCTGCAACAGCTGACCTACGCATCCGTGGCCGAGCATCGCGACGGCCGCTGGACCTTGCGCCAGGTGCGTCGCGATACCTTCCAGGAACGCTCGGTACAGCGCGAAACCTTCCCCGAGCTGCCATGGCAATCGCAGCTGAGTCCGGCGGCGCTGGCGGCCGGCCTGGCCAAGCCGCGCAACCTCTCCGCGCACGAGCTGGAGCAGAGCATCGAGTACCGCCGCCGCAACGGCCTGGATGCGCGCGATTACGAGGATCAGTACTGGAGCCGCTGGTTCTACCCGCTCAACGTGTTGGCGCTGTGCATGGCGGCGATTCCGTTCTCGTTCGGTTCGCTGCGTAGCGGCGGCCTGGGCAAGCGGCTGTTCCTGGGCATCCTGTTCGCGCTCGGCTTCTGGCTGCTGCAGCTGTTCTTCGGCCGCATGGCAGGCGCGCTCAAGCTCGATTATCGCATCGCCTATGCACTGCCGCCGATGGTGATGCTGGGCGTGTCTGCATGGTTGTTCCGGCGGCGAAGTAGCTGACGTGCGCCGGCTGAGCCTGACCGGATTGGCGATGTGCGTGCCGTATGCGGCACTGATTGCGTTCTGTCAGCGCTTTGCGCACGACCCGCAGGTCGACTACAAAAGCCAACTGGTGTGGAAGCAACTGCCAGTGATGTTGCAGATGATGGTTGCAGATGGCCTGGGCCTGACGCGCCTGCCGGTCCAGCTATCCTGGGCGACGGCTTATACGCTGATGGTGGCGCCCATGTTCCTGGCGCTTTATCTGTTGGGCCGTGCGCTGGAGAACACCTTCAGAGACCATGGCCCGGCTTGGAAAGACCCATCCAATACGGATGGGCGCGGACAGTGAGTTTCACTCTGCTGCCGCCCTGCTTTTGTCTATAACGCGACCTCGATTAGCTGGATTCGCGGGGGCCGGTCCGTCGCTGCCACATCCACATCCAACCGTCAGGCCGGTGGCTTGAAAGTCGCTGTGGTCTGGTCCCGGTTGTGCGTCCCTCACGCCGTGCGCGTGCCGCGTAGCGCCGCTGACAGTGTGAGCCACCAGGAAGACGTGGCGAGCCAATCATCTGGTGGGTGCGGACGGCGCGCTCAGAACCCGAGCATGCGGGTCGCCCCTGTCGCATCGAGCATCGGCCGCACCGGCACGGCGGTGAGCGCCATAGGCTAGGCCTTGGGTCTGACTATCCGCTGCACTCTGGTTCCGCTGGCGCGGTCGTGCCATGTCAGCCGATCGCGATCGACCCAGGCCCACCAGAATCCTAGTCCGCCCAAAGCCAGCGACAGCGTGCCCACCGCATAGCGGATCCACAACGCGCGCCAGGAGGCTTGCGGGCCGACCAGCTGCAGTCGCCAGGGACGCATGCCCAGGGTCTGGCCGCCGCGGCGCCAACTCAGGGTGGCGTACACCCCGGCGGCGGCCCAGCAGCACAGCCAGAGCAGCCACTGCCAGGCACTGAACGGTGCGATGTTTTCGCGCGCCGGGTGCCCGGCCAGGGTGAAACCCAGGGTGAAAGCGGCCGAAATCAGCATCCACAGCGCCAGCACCGGCCAGGCGTCGTAGCACATCGACAATAGCCGCCAGTGCAGCAGGGCGGCCGGTCGTGGGGAATCGGATGCGGCGATCGAAGTCATGGCGCGAGCATAGCCGGCGCCAGCGATGCGGCAACGCCGCGCTGCACTAATGCAGTCCCCAACGCACAGCGGCCGACGCTGGCTGTGCGGTCCGCCAGGTGGCTGCGGCCAGAGCCTCGGTGGCGGCGCAGGGGCTGTCGCCGCTGCGGTCCAGGCGCTACGGAAACAATGTGGGCTCGCGCCGTCTCGTGTCACCCAGGCCGTGCTTGGGATCCGGGCACGTTTGACCTAAGGGCTTTCCGATGACAGCGTCGCGCCCAGGTGCGCTCCTGCCTGTGTGATGCGCGCGAGTGAATGCGGCGCGCGTGCTGGGTCTTGCGCTAGGTTCGCTAACCGCGAGGGTGATGCTTGGCGTGCAGCTTCTGCAGGTGCTGCCTTGCCACCAGCGTGTAGATCTGGGTGGTCGATAGCGAGCTGTGGCCCAGCAGCATCTGCAGCGCGCGCAGGTCTGCGCCGTGGTTGAGCAGGTGGGTCGCAAAACTGTGGCGCAGGCCGTGCGGGCTGACCGTGGCCGGGTCGATGCCGGCCACCGCCGCATAGCGTTTGACCAAGGTCCAGAAGTGCTGACGGCTGGGCGGCTGGCGTGCCGCATCGATGAACAACGGCACCTGCCCGTCGACTGCGGCCACGGCCTTGTGACCGGCCAGCAGCGGGCGCGCCTCATGCAGATAGCGCTCAAGCCAATGCTGCGACTCTTCGCCCAGCGGCACCAGGCGCTCCTTGCTGCCCTTGCCGGTCACTCGCAGCACGCCCTGGCGCAGGTTGACGCCCACCGCCGGAAGATTCACCAGCTCGCTGACCCGCAGGCCGGCGGCGTACATCAACTCGAGCATGGCGCGGTCGCGCAGGCCAAGCGGTGCCTGGACATCGGGCGCCGCCAGCAAGGCCTCGATCTGGGTTTCGGTCAGCGCCTTGGGCAGCGAGCGCGGCAACCGGGGTGGGTCGAGCAGGGCAGTGGGATCATCGCTGCGCACGCCATCGCGCAGGCACAGGCCGTAGAAGGCCCGCAACGTCGACAACAGCCGGGCATTGCTGCGCGGCGAGTACCTGGCCTCGGTCCGCCAGCGCAGGTAATCGAACAATACCGACCGATCGATGCCGAGCAATCCACCGCCGGCACCGTCGCGCCACCGTGCCAACCCTTCCAGGTCGCGCCGGTAACTGTCCAGCGTCTGCCGCGCCACGCCCTGCTCGGCCCACAAGCGATCCAGAAAGCGCTCGATGGCGGCGGCATCGGCCGCCTGCACCGGCGGCAGCTGTTGGGTGAGTTGGCGACGTTCGGCAGGGCTGCTGGCTGACATCGCCACAGCATAGAACGTGATGCGCGGAATGCGATGCCAACGCTGGTTAGCGGTCAGGTGTCGCCAACGCTTGCCTTGCTGCGTTGTGGCCGAGGTTTGCGCTCCAAGGAAGTCGCACGCCACGCCTTATGCTGCGTAACAGCGCCATGGCCGGCTCCCAGGCCACGGTGAATTGCCGCAGGACAGCAAGCAAAGCACACCCGGGATCACACACGTAAGAGCGCACCCGGGCGCGACGGCCGTCACCGGCAATCCCGCCGTGCCGACTCCCGCGTCAATGCCCGCAAGCCCTGACGCAGCGACACCAAGCGCAACAATCCGCCTGTCCGGACCGGGAGTGCCACGAACTCGCCGGCGAGCGAGCGAACAAACTGTCGCGGCCGCTGCCAGGCTTCATCCACCCTGTGCGAGAATCGAGCCACCCCGATTCCACTGGATGCGTGAATGTATCGTCTTGCCATCGCCGCGCTGCTGGGCGCGCTCAGCCTTACCGCCTGCGCACAATCGTCGCAGCCTGCGGCAAGCAACGTCGGCACCAAGCCAGCCGCCGCTGCCGCCCCCGCCGCGACCGGCAATGTGGATCAGCGCGTCGGCGCCGCCCTCAAGGCCCTGGACCCGGACTTCAAGCCGGATTACATCGGCGCCGCGCCGTTCCCCGGGTTCCGCGAAGTGGTGGTCGGCGGGCAGGTGCTGTACGTCAGCGATGACGGCCGTTACCTGATCCAGGCGCAGCCGTTCGACATCCAGAACAAGCAGTTCGCCGCCAGCCCGGGCCTGCTGGCGTATCGCCGCAAGCAGCTGGAGACCGTGCCCAAGGCCGACCGCATCGTGTTCGCACCGGCCAACCCCAAGTACACCGTGACCGTGTTCACCGACGTGGAATGCGGCTACTGCCGCAAGCTGCACAGCGAGATCGGCGAGCTCAACAAGCAGGGCATCGCGGTGGAATACCTGGCCTTCCCGCGCATGGGCCTGGGCAGCCAGGACCACAAGGAAATGATTGCCGTGTGGTGCGCGGCCGACCGCAAGCAGGCGCTGACGGCAGCCAAGTCGGGCCAGCCGGTGAACTCCAAGGACTGCAAGAATCCGGTGTCGATGGAATACACGCTGGGCCAGCGTCTGGGCGTCAACGGCACCCCGGCGATCTTTGCGCCGGACGGCACCCAGCTCGGTGGCTATCTGCCGCCGGCGCAGCTGCGCGAAGCGCTGGAAAAGCGCGCGGTCACCACTGCCGGCGGCAGCCGCTGAGGGATCCGTTGGCGGCGCGATGCTGCCTGGAGGCTGGCCGCTGCGGCGGTTGGTGTGATCGATCAAGAGGCTGGAATGCGCATGCATTCCGGCCTCTTGCGTTTCGGGGTTAGAGCGGCTGACAAACTTAGCGGGCAGTCGTCAGATGGGCATGGATGGCGCAGAGGAGCCGGCGTGTACGCGTGGTCCATGCCGCACCCGGCACCGGCCGCACCCGCCTGGTGGTGAGCACCGCCGTTTTGTCAGCCGCGCTGTGGGGTTGGAGCAGCGGCGGACCGGCTTCGGCCAACGCTGCTGACCTCGCACGCGCGCTGTTACCCAGGCCGGCGACAGCTGTACGCCGCATTTCCTGCTGGCATTGCCATCCGCCTTCGCCGTTGCCGCATCGGGCCGGAATGCGCCGAATCGGGGCAGTCCGTGCGACGCATCAGCCGACAGATCGGTGGCCCACCCACGCCAGGTCCGGCGCCGGCCCATCAGCTCCGTTACAATCTGCAGCCCCGTTTCTGACACGGTTCCCCGGACATGATGGTCCTCGAGGGCGCTTCCGCCCTTTCGCCGTTCCGCCGCGCTCGGCTCGAAACCCGCCTGCAAACCCTCGTCCCCGCGCTGCGCATCACCGGCGCCTGGCACGTCTATTTCATCCGCGCCGAGGCCGGGCAAGCGCCCGACCAGGCCACCTTGCAGCGGATCCTGCAGGCCGAAGCCGCCCCCGCGCCGCAGGCCGAGGCGGCTTCCTCGCGCTACGTGGTGCCGCGCCTGGGCACGCTGTCGCCGTGGTCGAGCAAGGCCACCGAACTGGTGCGCGGCGCCGGGCAGCCGATCCAGCGCGTGGAGCGTGGCACCCGTATCGATCTGGCCGGCTGGCCGGCCGACGACGCGACGCAGGCCGCCGTGGCCAAGCTGCTGCACGATCCGATGACGCAGTCGCTGCTCGGCTCGGCCGCTGCCGCCGAAGCGCTGTTCAACGTGCCCGAGCCCGGTCATCTGCAGCGCGTGCCACTGGATGGGCTGGAGCAGGCCAACCGCGACCTGGGCCTGGCCCTGGCGCAGGACGAGATCGACTACCTGCGCGAGCGCTTCGCCGCGCTGGGGCGCGACCCGGCCGACGTCGAGCTGATGATGTTCGCCCAGGCCAACTCCGAGCACTGCCGGCACAAGATCTTCAACGCCAGCTGGACCATCGACGGCAAGCCGCAGGAACGCTCGCTGTTCCGCATGATCAAGCACACTCACCAGCAGACCCCGCAGCACACCTTGTCGGCCTATAGCGACAACGCGGCGGTGGTGGAAGGCGTGCCGGCCGCGCGCTATCGCCCGGACCCGGCCACCGGCCAGTACCGCAGCGAAGCGGTGCTGCCGTCGGCATTCGCCATCAAGGTGGAAACGCATAATCACCCGACCGCGATCGCGCCGTTTCCCGGCGCGGCCACCGGCGCCGGCGGCGAGATCCGCGACGAGGGTGCCACCGGCCGCGGCGGCAAACCCAAGGCCGGCCTGACCGGTTTCACCGTCTCGCACCTGCGCATCCCCACCTTGCCGCAGCCGTGGGAAGCGCCGCGCGCGCTGAACCCGCGCATGGCCCCGGCGCTGGACATCATGCTCGACGGGCCGCTGGGCGGTGCTGCATTCAACAACGAATTCGGCCGGCCGAACCTGCTCGGCTATTTCCGCAGCTTCGAGCTGGCCGAAGGCCCGGGCCTGACCCGTGCCTACGACAAGCCGATCATGCTGGCCGGCGGCCTGGGCGCGATCGATCGCAACCAGGTCGAAAAGCTGCGCCTGCAGCCCGGCGATGCGGTGATCGTGCTGGGCGGCCCGGCGATGCTGATCGGCCTGGGCGGCGGTGCGGCCAGTTCGGTGGCGGCCGGCGACAGCGCCGAGGCGCTGGACTTTGCCAGCGTGCAGCGCGAGAACCCGGAAATGGAGCGCCGCTGCCAGGAGGTCATCGACCGCTGCGTGGCGCTGGGGATCGACAATCCGATCCGCTGGTTCCACGACGTGGGTGCGGGCGGGCTGTCCAACGCCATTCCCGAGCTGCTGCACGATTCGGGCGTGGGCGGCATCATCGACCTCGGTCGCGTGCTCACCGACGACCCCTCGCTGTCGCCGCTGGAACTGTGGTGCAACGAATCGCAGGAACGCTACGTGCTGGGCGTGCCACAGGCGCGGCTGGACGAATTTGCCGCCATCTGCGCGCGCGAGCGCTGCCCGTTTGCGGCGGTTGGCGTGGCGACGGCCGAGGAGCGGCTGGTGGTGGGCTATGGCGTCTTCGACGCCGAGAATGGGGAATGGGGAATCGGGAATCGTAACGGCGCGTTGCCGGCTGCCGAGGCCGCTTCTCACCATTCTCCATTCCCCACTCCCGATTCCCCATTGCCGATCGACCTGCCGATGGATGTCTTGTTCGGCAAGGCGCCGAAGATGCATCGCGACGCGGTGCATCCGCCGGCGCCGCAGTGGCCGGTGCTGCAGACTGCCGGGCTGGATTTGCACGAGGCCGGCTTGCGCGTGCTGGCGCATCCCACGGTGGCGTCCAAGAGCTTTCTGGTCACCATCGGCGACCGCAGCGTGGGCGGCTTGACCGCGCGCGAGCAGATGATCGGGCCGTGGCAGCTGCCGCTGGCGGACTGTGCGATCACCCTGGCCGGGTTCGAGACGTTCGCTGGCGAGGCGATGTCGATCGGCGAGCGCACTCCGCTGGCGCTGTTGAACGCAGCAGCGTCCGCGCGCATGGCGGTGGGCGAGGCAATCACCAATCTGTGCGCCGCTCCGGTGCAGACGCTGGACAGCATCAAGCTCTCGGCCAACTGGATGGCCGCGGCCGGCCATGCCGGCGAAGACGCCTTGCTGTACGACGCCGTGCGTGCGATCGGCATGGAGCTGTGCCCGGCGCTGGAGCTGAGCGTGCCGGTGGGCAAGGACTCGCTGTCGATGCAGGCGCAGTGGGTTGTCGGGAATGGGGAATCGGGAATCGGGAATGGCGAAACGCCGCAGCCCTCCGCTTCCACCATTCCCCATTCCCCATTCCCCATTCCCGGTGAAACGCACAAGAGCGTTTCACCGGTCTCGCTGATCATCAGTGCATTCGCGCCCGTTGGCGATGTGCGCACGCAGCTGACGCCGTTGTTGCGCAACGACGAAGAGAGCGAGCTGTGGTTGATCGGGTTGGGCGGCGGCAAGCAGCGTCTGGGTGGCTCGGTACTGGCGCAGGTGTATGCCGACGATGCGGCCTTGCCGGCGTTCGGTGGCGAAGTGCCGGACCTGGAAGATGCGCAGCGGCTGCGCAGTTTCTTCGAATTGATCCGCGATGCGCGCCAGAGCGGGCTGTTGCTGGCCTATCACGATCGCAGCGATGGCGGTGCGTTTGCGGCGCTGTGCGAGATGGCCTTCGCCTCGCGTCAGGGCCTGGATATCACCCTGGATGCGTGGGGCGAAGACGCGTTCCGCAGCCTGTTCAATGAAGAACTCGGTGCGGTGGTGCAGATCGCCAGCGAAGATCGCGCCGCGTTTGCCGATCTGGTCGAGCGGCATGCACTGACCGAATGCGCGCAGCGCATCGCACGCCCCACTGGCGCGCCGCGTATCCGCGTGAGCGGGCAGGGGCGTGTGCTGGCGGAATGGCGTTGGGAAGAATTGTTCGATGCCTGGTGGTCGGTGACCCACGCCATGCAGAAGCTGCGCGACAACCCCGACAGCGCCGACGAGGAGCGCGCGCTGGCGCGCGATTTCCAGGCGCCCGGCCTGCGTCCCAAGCTGGTGTTCGACCCGTCCGAGGATGTGGCCGCGCCGTTCGTGGCGACCGGTGCGCGGCCCAAGGTGGCGATCCTGCGCGAGCAGGGCGTCAACGGGCAGATCGAAATGGCCTACAACTTCGAACGTGCCGGGTTCAGCGCGTTCGACGTGCACATGAGCGACCTGATCGAAGGGCGCGTGGATCTGGCGCAGTTTTCCGGCTTCGCCGCCTGTGGCGGTTTCAGCTATGGCGATGTGCTGGGTGCCGGCCGCGGTTGGGCCACCTCGATCCTGGAACGCGCGGCATTGCGCGATGCGTTTGCCGCGTTCTTCGCGCGCAGCGATACGTTCGCGCTGGGCGTGTGCAACGGTTGCCAGATGCTCAGCCAGCTCAAGGACATCATTCCCGGTGCCGGGCACTGGCCGCGTTTCCTGCGCAATCGCAGCGAGCAGTTCGAAGCGCGCACCGCGTTGCTGGAGGTGGTGGAGTCGCCGTCGATCTTCCTGCGCGGCATGGCCGGCTCGCGGATTCCGGTGGCAGTGGCGCATGGCGAAGGCCGTGCGGAGTTCGACACGGCCGTGGACCAGGCCGCCGCACGCGTGGCGCTGCGTTTCGTCGACGGTAACGGCGCGGTGGCATCGCAGTACCCGCTCAACCCGAACGGGTCGCCGGACGGTATCACCGGGCTGACCAGTACCGATGGCCGCGCCACCATCCTGATGCCGCATCCCGAGCGCACGCCGCGCACGGCAAACCTGAGTTGGCATCCGGCCGACTGGGGCGACGATTCGCCGTGGCTGCGGATGTTCCGTAACGCGCGGGTGTGGTGCGGTTGAGTCGATGATCCGAAGCCGCGTGCGCTGAGTGCGCGCGTGCCTCCCCCCGACGGCCGTGTGCAGCGATGCACACGGCCGTTTTCGTGTGATGCCATGGCGTGCGCGGTCACGTCATCGCAAGTGCGTGCATGGCTGTCTTGGTGTGACGGGCTGTACCGCACATCGCACTGCATCGGTGCTGTCGCCCGAAGACGCGTGCAATCCCCATGTGTTGGGCGACTGCTGACGCGTTCTGGTCAGTCTGGTCCTGCGTGGCGGTCGGTGGGGTTGCCCAGCCGGCAGCGTGTCCCACACCGGGCTGCAGCGCGGCGATCGACACGCTGCGGCGCGTGATCAGGTGCGGCTGCGCAACCGCAACAAGGTTCCGTAAAAACCATAAGGTTTGCTTCGAGTAACTATCAAAAATGCTAGTTATTAGAATCGAAGGTAATTTTTTCTGTGTGCGTGATGCGATTCGCATTTAGTTATTCGGGTTTTCAATAAATTCATCGAGCGTTACGTATCCAGTACACGTCGCTCGTCCGCTACGCACTCAACTGTCGCTTCTTTTTCGGGTGAATTCCGGTGAAGGAGAGCTGCTGCGCTCGATAAAACCTCAGGGGGACTGCGCGCCGATCAGGCGTGCGGTGGTCGGTTCTCACACGCCAGACCATAATGGGGAGTAAGTGTTTAATGAAAAATATCGAAAATGCCGAGGGGCAGTCGCCCTCCGGCAAGGCGAAGCATTGCTCGATTATCTCGAACATGCAGGCGCGGTGCCGCGTGCATGCACGCGGTGGCCTTGCCGCTGCCATCTGCATGGTGCTGGCGGGCGGTTCCATCACGGTCGACGCAATGGCGCAGGCGCGCCATCCGGCCACGCAGTGCAGCGTGGTCGACGGTCAACGTCTGTGCGCGCAGTCACTGGCTGCCGCTGGTGCGTCGACGGGATTGGTTGCCGGTGCCGCAGCGCCGACCTCCATGGCCACCGCGTCGATGCCGACCGAAGACGATGCCGACCTGCCTCCCTTCGTCGACGGGCGCGACGCCATTGCGCTGGGGGCGGCAAGCAATGCGCTTGCCGATGGCGCCAGCGCGCTGGGAGCGGGCAGCCTGGCACTGGAGCGCGATGCCACGGCAGTGGGGCGCAATGCGGTGGCGATCGGTACCTCTGCGGTGGCGGTTGGCGGCGTTGCAACGGTGTACGACTACGACGAATTCGGCTTTGTCGTCGGCAGCAGCGAGCAGACCACCGAGGCCACCGGCGTCGCCTCCACCGCAATCGGTGGCGGTGCCAAGGCAGTCGACCCGCTGACGACGGCGGTCGGCACCGGCAGCATTGCCGCCGGTGTGCAGAGCACGGCGCTGGGCTATCACGCACGCACGTCGCAGGATGGTGCCACTGCCGTGGGCGGCCTGTCGCAGGTCTCCGGGTTTGGCGGTGCGGCGCTGGGCTACAGCGCCAATGCAGGCGCCGATTTCGCCACTGCAGTGGGTTTTGGCGCACGCGGTACCGGCATCAGCACGGTGGCGGTGGGCAACAGTTCGCTTGCCAGCGGTGCCGACAGCGTCGCCATCGGCGGCGCCAGCCAAAGCACGCAGAACGCGATCAATGCAGCGACCGGGCTTGGCGGCATCGCGCTCGGCGCAGGTGCGCAGAGTCAGTCCGATTACGCGATTGCGATCGGCTACAACGCCAATATCTTCCCCAATCGGCCGGGCAATACCGATGCGATCGCCATCGGGCATTCTGCCGGCGCGTTTTCGCCGCGTGCGGTGTCGCTGGGTGGCGGGGCGCTGACGTCCGGCGACGGTGCGCTGGCGATTGGCTATGACGCAGCCAGCGTGACCGACAACAGCATCGCACTGGGCGCGCGTGCGGCCACTTCCTGGTTCAATGGCAACAACACCGCCATCGGTGCGGACGCGCAGACATATGGCGTGGATGCGCTGGCGATCGGCTACGGTGCGCGGGTGGGCAACCTGATCGACGACGCCTGGAACCGCTCGGCCGCCAGCGCGGTGGCCTTGGGCGCGCATTCGTATGCGAACCGCAGCAACACGGTGTCGGTGGGCGATGTGCAGGCCGGATTGACCCGACAGATCACCAGTGTCGCCGCCGGCACCGAAGCAACCGACGCGGTGAACGTGGGCCAGCTCGATGGCGTGCGTGCAGTTGCCCTGCGTCTGGACAGCCAGCTGGCGTCGGCCAAGTCCGATGTGGACGAGCCGGCCGCATTTGCAGAGGGCAGCAACGCCATTGCGCTGGGCAGCGCCAGCAATGCGCTGGGCGAGGGCGCGAACGCATTCGGCTCCGGGAGCGCGGCGGTCGGCCGCGATGCGGTGGCGGTTGGCCGCAATGCCAGCGCGTCGGATGCATCCGCCGTCGCGTTGGGCGGTGTGGCCAGTGTGCCGTTGTTCGATGCCAGCGGCTTCATCGTCGGTCAACAGGAGCGTGCGACCACCGCACAGGCGCGCGGTGCGCTGGCATTGGGTGGCGGTGCGCTTGCGATGCAGACGTTCGCCACGGCGGTCGGCACCGGTGCATCGGCAGTCGGCGCGCAGTCCACCGCAGTCGGCTTCGGCGCCCAGGCGCTGGAAGACACCACGACGGCGCTCGGCGGCTTTTCGGCCGCACGTGGTGCTGCTTCGTCGGCGTTGGGCTTCAATGCGATCGCCGCAGGCAGGTTGACCACAGCGGTCGGTTTCGACGCGCTGAGCAACGGCGAAAGCAGCGTGGCCGTGGGCAGCAGCGCGGCAGCCTTCGGGGAGCGCAGCATCACCATCGGCGGCTATTCGCTGATCAGCAACACGCTGCAGAACGCAGCCAGTTCGGGGATGGGCGGTGTCGCCATCGGTGCCGGTGCGCGCAGCCAGGCCGATTACGCGATTGCGCTGGGCTACAACGCCAATGTCTTCGGTAACGACGACAACGTCGATGCGGTGGCCATCGGCCATAGCGCTGGCTCGTTCGGGCCACGCACGGTGTCGCTGGGCGCATCTGCGTCCGCGCAGGCCGAACAAGCGGTTGCCATCGGTTACGACGCGCGTGCCGCATCGACCAGAAGCATCGCCATCGGCAGCGGCGCCGATACCTCGATCTTCTACGGCGACAACATCGCCTTGGGCACCAATGCCAAGGCCGATGCGCCGGATGCGATTGCAATCGGGCGCGATGCCAGCGTCGGTGTATTCGTCGGCGAAGCGGGCAGTGCCGCAGTGGCCTTGGGGGTACAGGCGCGCGCACTGGGCAACAACAGCCTGGCGCTGGGCTACAACGCCTTTACCCGCGAGAGCGGTCGCAACGCGGTTGCTCTGGGAGCCAATGCCGGTGCCAGCGGTGCCGATTCGGTGGCGTTGGGCGCGGGCGCACGCAGCAGCGAGGCGAATGTGGTGTCGGTGGGTAACGGCAACGGCCGTGGCGGTCCGGCAACGCGTCGTCTCGTCAACGTCGGTGCCGGTGCGATCGCCGCCGGCAGCCTGGAGGCGATCAACGGTGGCCAGCTGTTCCAATCGTTGAGCAATGCGGCGAGCTTTCTCGGTGGCGGTGCGGCGATCGGCGCACAAGGTGTGTTCGTTGCGCCGACCTATGTGATTCAAGGCAGCAGTTACAGCAACGTGGGGGCTGCATTGACTGCGTTGGACAGCAAGGTCACCGAGCTGGATGCGCGTGCGGGGACTGCAACCGCATCGCGCGCGTCTGCAGCGCGCATGACGTCGGCAGGTGCGCGGTCTATGGGGGCGGGCGCTACAGGCGATGCGGTGGACGCTGTGCAATCCACATCCACCGCGGCCGCGCAGACGGCTGTTGTCGCTGCAGCTGGCGGCGCGGCGACACGCAGCCTTGGCTCAGCCGATGGCGTGCAAGGCACCCCGACGGCGGCAGTGGTCGGCAGCATCACGCCGGCGGCAACCTCCACCGCAGTCGGTACGTCGGCGGTGGCCAACCACGTGACCGGTACCGCGATCGGCGGTAGCGCCTACGCGCACGGCCCCAACGACACCGCGATCGGCAGCAATGCGCGCGTCAATGCCGACGGCAGTACTGCGGTCGGTGCCAACACGCAGATTGCGGCGGTGGCGACCAATGCGGTGGCGATGGGCGAGGGTGCGCAGGTCAGTGCGGCGTCCGGTACCGCCATCGGCCAGGGCGCACGTGCCAGTGCACAAGGTGCGGTGGCCTTGGGTCAGGGCTCGGTGGCCGATCGCGCCAATACGGTGTCGGTGGGCAGCGTCGGGGGCGAGCGGCAGGTGGCCAATGTGGCGGCCGGTACGCGTGCCACCGATGCGGTGAACAAGGGCCAGCTGGACAGCGGTGTTGCCGCGGCCAACAGCTACACCGACAGCCGCTACAGCGCGATGGCCGACAGCTTCGAAAGCTATCAGGGCGATATCGAAGACCGTCTGCGTCGGCAGAACCGTCGCCTGGATCGTCAGGGCGCGATGAGCTCGGCGATGTTGAACATGTCCGCCAGCGTGGCCGGTATCGCCTCGCAAAACCGCATCGGTGCCGGTGTCGGTTTCCAGAACGGCGAATCGGCGTTGTCGGTGGGCTACCAGCGTGCGATCAGCCCACGCGCCACGTTGACCGTGGGCGGTGCGCTGAGCGGCGACGACAGCTCGATCGGCGTGGGTGCCGGTTTCGGCTGGTAGCCCTCAGCAACAGCGTGCGCGCTTGCATCCAAATGCGCGGTCTGACGCCGGGCTGCGCTTTCCCCGTCCTTGTCGTTGCATCCACCTTGAAGGAACTCCATCGTGATCCAGCACTTTTCTTCTCGCATCGTTGCACTCGTCTGCTGTGCATGTCTGCTATCCCCTTGCATCGGGGTGGCCGGCGCGGCAACACGCGATCCGGCAGCAGCTGGCGCGCAGCGTCGACAGGCCATGGCCGACGCGCCGGTCAGCAGAATCATCGTCAAATACCGCGCCGGGCGCGTGGCTGCGCGCGATGTGGGGCGCAGTGCATCGATGACGATCACCGCTGCGGCAGCGCGTGCCTCGATCCGCCTGGCACCGGCTGCGCGTGCGGGCGGCACTGTGGCGCCTGCGTATCTGCGCACGCTGGCGGTGGGTGGTGCATTGATCAGGCTGCCCGCCCAGCTCGGTCGTGCCGATGCCGATCGGCTTGTGCAGGCATTGGCGGCCGATCCAGCAGTGGAATCTGCACAGGTCGATCGACGCATGTATCCGCTGCAAACCACCGGCGGCAGCTTGCCCAACGACCCGCTGCTGCAGACCAACCAGTGGCATCTGCTCGACCCGGTGGGCGGCATCAATGTTGCCCCGGCCTGGAGCAGCACGCACGGCGAAGGCGTGGTGGTTGCGGTGCTGGATACCGGCATCCTGCCCAGCCATCCCGATCTGGCAGGCAACGTCCTGGCCGGCTATGACTTCATCACCGATGCGTTCGTTTCGCGGCGCGACAGCGATGCGCGCGCACCGGGCGGGCTGGATCGCGGCGACTGGGTCGAACAGGATGGCGATTGCGGCATTTTCTCGTTGGCTGCAGACAGCAGCTGGCACGGCACGCATGTGGCCGGCACGGTTGCCGAACTCACCAACAACGGAATCGGCGGAGCCGGCGTCGCCAACAAGGCGAAGATTCTTCCGGTGCGCGTCATCGGGCATTGCGGCGGCTATAGCTCGGACATCAGCGACGCCATCGTCTGGGCGTCCGGTGGGCATGTCGACGGTGTGCCGGACAACCGCGATCCTGCCGAAGTGATCAACCTGAGCCTGGGCGGCGGCGGGGCCTGCGATGCGGCAACCCAGTCAGCGATCAACGGTGCGGTATCGCGCGGCACCACGGTGGTGGTTGCCGCGGGCAACGAGGCCTCGGACGTGTCGACGTCCAGCCCCGCCAATTGCGCCAATGTGATCGCGGTGGCTGCCACGCGCGCGACCGGCGGGCTGACCGATTACAGCAATTTCGGCCGTCAGGTCGATCTGGCCGGGCCCGGTGGCAGCTCGCAGTTCTTTGCCACCGACGATGGCCCGATCCGCAGCTTCATCTGGCAGACGTTCTACACCGGCAAAACCACTCCGACCTCGGGGCAGTACACCTACGGCGGCAGCACGTTTGCCGGTACCTCGATGGCCTCTCCGCACGTGGCTGGCGTGGCGGCATTGGTGCAAAGCGCATTGATTGCCGATGGCAAGGCGCCGCTGTCGCCGGCGGCACTGGAAAATCTGCTCAAGCGCAGCGCGCGGACGTTCCCGGTGCTGCCGCCTGCGGCAACCCCGGCCGGTACCGGCATCGTCGACGCGGGCGCGGCGGTCGCCCGCGCACTGCGGCGTTGCGATGCCGATGACCTGGGTTGCACGCTGGATGCCCAGACCTTGCGAAACGGCACGGTCCAGCGCGGCGTGTCCAATGTGGCCGGGGATGCGGGTGTGTTCACCTTTCAGGCATCCGCAGGCCAGGTGCTGAGCTTTCTCAGCTTCGGTGGCAGCGGCCAGGCGTCGCTGTACGTGGCGCTTGGGCGCGTCCCCAGTGCCGACGACAACGATGGCGCCTCCACACGTAGCGGCACCAGCCAGACGGTGCGCTTTACCGCGCCGCGTGCAGGCACCTATGTGCTCAAACTGGAGGGGGCCAGCTTCGATGGCGTGAGTCTGCTGGCGCGCCAATGAGTCGACGCCTGGCAGCGGCGCCTGGCGTAGTCGTCATTTCCTTGGCGCAATTGCCTCCGGCGCCGACCCCGGCGAGCCAGCCAGGCAATTGTGGCCGGCTGGCGGTGGGCTGACCTGCCGTCTGACCCATTCCTGCTGCGTTTTTGCGCAACCAAGCCCGCTGGCGTCTCGCCAGCGGGTTTTTTTGTCCGTCATGGGCTTGGCTATTCAGCTTGGAAATGTCTTGCGAGACATGATCTAGGTCGCTGTTTTCCAAACAATTATCAAAAATCTAATAAACGCAAGCAGAAGTGTGACGGAAAACACTCATATCTTCGCTTTCTGTCAAAAACTTGACGCCTGATTTGACGGCTGTTAACACTTTGCGCAGTTCTATGGTTGGGTAGCGTTCACTTTTTGACTACCCAGGGTGCAGGCGCAAGCCGCCCATCGCCGCAAGGCCCATAGCGCGCACAACCACGGGGAATCGCGTGGCCGAAAGGCCTTCCGAGGGTGGGCGCTCGCCAAAAACCAGTCCCAACAACTCAGGAGTCGTACGTCGATGAATCGGATTTATCGCAAGGTCTGGAACAAATCATTGGGCGTGTGGGCCGTGGCCTCGGAACTGGCCAGCGGTGACAGCCCCGGAGCCGTTGCTCCAGCCTCGCTCATCGACCGCCGCCAAAGCCTGGCACTGGCTGCCGCCATCACCCTGGCGCTCGGTGGCGCCGGACTGGCCACCCCGCTTCCCGCCAGCGCGCAATCGGTCGAAGTCGGCCGCGGCGCCTCCGCACCTGCCGCCAAGGCGACCGCCATCGGTGCCGGCAGCAAGGCCAGCGCCACCGGCGCCGTCGCCACCGGTGCCGACAGCAGCGCCAGCGGCGTGAACAGCAGCGCGATCGGTCGCCAGACCAACGCGATTGGCGAAAACGCCGTGGCCATCGGCTACAACAGTTTTGTGCGCCAGGCCGGCGTCAACGGCGTGGCGCTGGGCGCCAATGCCGGCGTCACCGGTGCCAACTCGGTTGCGCTGGGCGCAGGCTCGCGCACCCACGAAGACGAAGTGGTGTCGGTCGGCAGCGGCAATGGGCGCGGTGGCCCTGCAACGCGCCGCATCACCAACGTCGGTGCCGGCATCAACGCCACCGATGCGGTCAACGTGGCGCAGCTGCGCGATGTGGCCGATGTGGCCGAAGACACCGCGCTGTTCTTCAAGGCAAGCCCGGGCGACGACAGCGTCGGCGCCTATGTCGAGGGCGACAGCGCATTGGCCGCAGGCAATGCCGCCAATGCCGTCGGTACTGCAACCACCGCGCTCGGCACCGGCGCCAATGCCGTGGCCGAGAACGCGACGGCCGTGGGTGCCAACGCACTCGCTTCCGGTCAGAACAGCGCAGCGTTCGGCCATAACGCACAGGCCAATGGCCCGGCCAGCGTGGCCGTGGGCGGCGCTGCGGTCGACGCAGACGGCCAGCCGTTGGTCACCAACGGCGGGGTGCCGGTCACCACCGGTGCCACCAGTGCCGGTGTTGGCGGAACGGCGGTCGGCGCCAGCGCCAATGCCGATGGGTTCGCGGCGTCCTCGTTCGGCGTCGGCGCATATGCCGCCGGTGCCCAGGCATCGGCATTCGGTGCGGTGGCCAACGCCGGTGGCGATTACGCCACTGCCGTCGGTACCCAGACCAGCGCCAGCGGCACCAGCAGCACCGCCGTGGGCGGGCCGGTGGATCTGATTCCCGGGTTGGGTTTCTTCGTGCAGACCCAGGCCAGTGGCGAGGCGTCCACTGCGCTGGGCGCCGGTGCGATCGCATCGGGCACCTACACCACCGCCGTCGGCACGCTGAGCGAGGCGTCGGGAACCGAAGCCACGGCGGTGGGCTACTTCGCCTATGCACCGGGCGAAGGCGCAACCGCAGTCGGTCCGGAGTCCTGGGCCAGCGGTGAGCTGAGCACGGCGCTGGGTTACTACAGCACCGCACGCGGCGCCAACTCGGTGGCGCTCGGCGCCAATTCGGTCGCCACGCGCGCCGATACCGTGTCGGTTGGCGCGGCCGGCGCAGAACGTCAGATCACCAGCGTCGCTGCCGGTACCGAAGGCACCGATGCGGTCAATCTCGATCAGCTCACCGCCGTTTCCGATGTCGCATCCACCACCGCACGCACCTTCGTGGCCACCGGCGAGGGCGCTGCAATCGCCGAAGGCGTGGACAGCGTTGCGGCAGGTTCCAATGCGTCGGCGCTGGCCGATTACAGCACGGCGCTGGGGTCCAGCAGCAGTGCATCGGACATCAACACCACGGCCGTTGGCAGCGGTGCAGTTGCGAACGTCAACAACGCCACGGCGGTGGGTTTCAACAGCATCGCCAGCGACCGCTACGCCACTGCGCTGGGCGCAGACAGCACTGCGTCGGGCTTCTACGGCACCGCGCTTGGCAGCACCAGCGTGGCCTTCGGTCGCGGCGCCACTGCGGTCGGTTTCGAAAGCATCGGCAACGGGCTTGAATCCACCGCATTGGGTTTTGCCAGCGTGGCGTTCGGCGACACCAGCACCTCGATCGGCGCGGAAAGCACCGCGTATGGCAGGGGCAGCGTGGCTGTCGGCATCACCTCGGCCGCAGGTGGCGATGCCTCGGTCGCAATCGGCGACACCGCCATCGTGCTGGGCAACGGTTCGGTTGCCGTTGGCGCATCGACGAGTGTATCGGCCGACAACAGCGTGGCGCTGGGTGCCAACTCGGTTGCCGACCGCGCCAACACGGTGTCGGTGGGCAGCGTGGATGGCCAGCGTCAGATCACCAATGTCGCTGCTGGTACCGAAGGCAGCGATGCGGTGAATCTGGATCAGCTCAACGCAGTGGCCGGCACCGCCGAAACCACCGCGCGGCTGTATGCCGGGACCGGCGACGGCACTGCCGTCGCCCAGGGCGAAGATGCAACGGCGGCCGGTTCCAATGCCACCGCGGATGGCGATTACAGCAGCGCCTTCGGTGCCAGCAGCAATGCCACCGCGATCGGTGCAGTGGCCATCGGCAGCGGCGCCAGCGCAACGGCGCAGTACGCCAATGCCGCCGGTTACAACGCTGCAGCCAGCGGCTTCGGCAGTGTGTCCAACGGCGCCTTCAGTCAGGCCAGCGGCGACTATGCCGTGGCCGTGGGTGGCGAGAGCGAAGCGGCCGGCGCGCAGAGCACTGCACTGGGTGCAGCGGCCGGCGCATATGGCGATGGGTCGCTGGCGGTCGGTGCGCTGAGCGAGGCGCAGGGCAGCGAATCTACCGCGCTGGGCTACTTCGCCAGCGCCAGCGGCGAATCGGCCACGGCAATCGGCGCAGAAAGCGTCGCCGACGGCACCACCGCCGCGGCACTCGGCTTCGGCGCACAGGCGACGGCCAATTACGCCACTGCGGTCGGCGGTTATTCCACCGCGAGCGGTTTCAACAGCACCGCGCTGGGCAACTTCAGCACCGCCAGCGGCTCCAACACGCTCGCCGTGGGTAGCGACGCGACCGCCACTGGCGCCTACAGCGTTGCCGCCGGCCAGGGCAGTGTGGCCAGCGGCTACAACAGCGTGTCGGTCGGCGGCGCCTTGCTCGGCCTGTTGCCGACCGAAGCCTCCGGCGATTTCTCCACCGCCGTGGGTGGCGCCGCGTGGGCGCCGGGCCTCAACAGCACCGCGTTGGGCAACTTTGCCGAATCCACCGGCGAAAGCAGCGTGGCCCTGGGCGCCGACTCGGTCGCCGATCGCGACTTTGCGGTGTCGGTGGGCAGCGCCGGCAACGAGCGCCAGATCACCAACGTGGCGGCCGGTACCCAGGGCACCGATGCGGTGAACCTGGACCAGCTCAACGCGGTTGCCGAAGCCGGTGCAGCCACCAGCAAGTACTTCCAGGCCAGCGGCAGCGACGACAGCGATGCCGGCGCGTACGTCGAAGGCGATAACGCATTGGCTGCGGGCGAGGGCGCCAACGCCACCGGTACCGGCACCACTGCATTGGGCGCAGGTGCACAGGCGGTGGCCGATGCGGCCACCGCCGTCGGCTTGGATGCGCTGGCCAGCGGCGCCAGTGCCGCTGCGGTGGGCAACAACGCGCAGGCGTTGGCCGAAAACAGCAGCGCGTTCGGCAGCAATGCGCTGGCCGGCGATATCGGTGCCACCGCAAACGGCGCGGGTGCGCAGGCAAGTTCCACCTACACCACTGCGCTCGGCAGCGAGGCAGTGGCATCGGACAACCAGGCCACTGCCGCAGGCTTCCGCAGTGCGGCCTCCAACGTCGGCAGTGCGGCATTTGGCGGTTACAGCGAATCCAGCGGCCGGCTGTCGTCGGCCCTGGGTTACGGCGCGGTGGCGTCCAGCGATTACAGCACCGCCGTCGGCGCCGCATCGCTGGCTTCCGGCGCCAGCGCGGTGGCCGTGGGTGAGTTCAGCGAAGCCACCGGCGACGAAAGCGTTGCGGTCGGCGGCAGCACGTTCTTCGGCTTCATCCCGGCACGTGCCTCGGGAACCGGCGCGGCCGCCTTCGGTGCGGGTGCGTGGGCAACCGCCGACTACACCACCGCGATCGGCTGGAACTCGTATGCGGACGGCACCAATGCCACCGCATTGGGGCAGAGCGCTGCGGCGTTGGCCAACAACACGCTCGCACTGGGCGGCAACAGCCGCGCCGATGCGGTCGGCGCCAGCGTGATCGGCGTGGATGCGTCGGCCACCGGCGTCAACAGCACCGGTGTCGGCCGCCAGGTCAATGTGATCGGCGAAAACGCGGTCTCGGTGGGCTACAACTCGTTCGTTCGCCAGAGTGCGGTCAACGGCGTGGCCCTGGGTGCCAATGCCGGCGCAACCGGCGCCGATTCGGTGGCCTTGGGCTCGGGCTCGCGCACCTACGAAGCCGACACCGTGTCCATCGGTAGCGGCAACGGCCGCGGCGGTCCGGCGACGCGTCGCATCGTCAACGTCAGCGATGGCCAGGCGGCGACCGATGCGGTCAACAAGGGCCAGCTGGATGCGGTGTCGGCCGATGTGCAGAACACCAGCAGCAAGTTCAAGACCACCGGCGATGCAGTGGCCACCGCAACCGGCGAGCGCAGCACGGCTGCCGGCTCCGGCGCTGTCGCCACCGGCGCACGCAGCGTTGCCATTGCCTCCGGCAGCAGCGCCTCGGCAACCGGTGCCAGTGCGATGGGTGTGGACAGCAGCGCCAGTGGCGTGAACAGCACCGCGATGGGCCGTCAGACCAATTCCATCGGCGAAAACGGCGTGGCGCTGGGTTACAACTCTTTCGTGCGCGAAAGCGGCAGCAATGCAGTGGCCCTGGGTGCCAATGCCGGTGCCAGCGGTGCCGATTCGGTGGCCTTGGGCTCGGGCTCGCGCACCTACGATGCCAACACGGTGTCGGTGGGTAGCGGCAATGGCCGCGGCGGTCCGGCGACGCGTCGCATCGTCAATGTCAGCGACGGCCAGGTCGCCAGCGATGCCGTCAACAAGGGGCAGCTCGATGCCTTGGCGGCCGATGTGCAAACCACCAGTGGCATGGTCAAGACCACCGGCACCGGCGTGGCCGTGGCAACCGGTGATCGCGCCACCGCCGCAGGTGCCGGTGCCACTGCCAGCGGTGCACGCAGTGTCGCCATTGCCGCCGGCAGCAGCGCCAGCGGCGCAGGTGCCAGTGCGGTGGGCGTGGACAGCAGCGCCAGCGGCACGAACAGCACCGCGATGGGTCAGCAGACCAACGCCATCGGCGAGAAGAGCGTGGCGCTGGGCTACAACTCCTTTGTCCGCCAGAGTGCGGTCAACAGCGTCGCCTTGGGCGCCAATGCCGGCGCAACCGGCGCCGATTCGGTGGCGTTGGGCTCGGGTTCGCGCACCTACGAGGCCAACACGGTGTCGGTGGGCAGCGGCAATGGCCGCGGCGGTCCGGCCACGCGCCGCATCGTCAACGTGGGCGCCGGCGCGATCGCCGATGCCAGCCTTGACGCGATCAACGGCGGTCAGTTGTTCCAGTCGCTCAGCAATGCCGCCAGCTTCCTCGGCGGCGGCGCGGCGATCGGCGCGCAAGGCGTGTTCGTTGCGCCGACCTACGTGATTCAGGGCGCCAGCTACAGCAACGTGGGCGCGGCATTGACCGCGCTGGATACCAAGGTTACCCAACTGGATGCACGTGGCGGCACTGCGGTTGCCAGCACCACGTCGCTGCGTACCGCCGCGGTGCCGGCTGTCGCTGCACCCGCTGCCAGCGATGCAGCAAGCAACGTCGGCACCGCCACCGCGACTGCCGGCGTGCAGGGCACCCCGACGGCGGCAGTGGTCGGCAGCATCACGCCGGCGGCAACCTCCACCGCAGTCGGTACGTCGGCGGTGGCCAACCACGTGACCGGTACCGCGATCGGCGGTAGCGCCTACGCGCACGGCCCCAACGACACCGCGATCGGCAGCAATGCGCGCGTCAATGCCGACGGCAGTACTGCGGTCGGTGCCAACACGCAGATTGCGGCGGTGGCGACCAATGCGGTGGCGATGGGCGAGGGTGCGCAGGTCAGTGCGGCGTCCGGTACCGCCATCGGCCAGGGCGCACGTGCCAGTGCACAAGGTGCGGTGGCCTTGGGTCAGGGCTCGGTGGCCGATCGCGCCAATACGGTGTCGGTGGGCAGCGTCGGGGGCGAGCGGCAGGTGGCCAATGTGGCGGCCGGTACGCGTGCCACCGATGCGGTGAACAAGGGCCAGCTGGACAGCGGTGTTGCCGCGGCCAACAGCTACACCGACAGCCGCTACAGCGCGATGGCCGACAGCTTCGAAAGCTATCAGGGCGATATCGAAGACCGTCTGCGTCGGCAGAACCGTCGCCTGGATCGTCAGGGCGCGATGAGCTCGGCGATGTTGAACATGTCCGCCAGCGTGGCCGGTATCGCCTCGCAAAACCGCATCGGTGCCGGTGTCGGTTTCCAGAACGGCGAATCGGCGTTGTCGGTGGGCTACCAGCGTGCGATCAGCCCACGCGCCACGTTGACCGTGGGCGGTGCGCTGAGCGGCGACGACAGCTCGATCGGCGTGGGTGCCGGTTTCGGCTGGTAACACGGGTTGCATCAAACGCGGCGGCGCCGAGCTGCGCCGCCGCGGTAAGGCCTGAGGGGGCGGGCAAGGACCGTGGCTAGGCCAGCCAACGGATTCGCATGGAGTGATGGCCGTACCAGGAGCGATCGATCAACTGCCGCAGGCCGGCTCACGGCTGCGCGGTGTTGTCGACCCCGTTCCAAGCCTGATTCACGAAAAACACGAAGAGGATTTCACCGTGATCGACAAGACCTTCCGCCTCACCCCGCTGACCGGCGCCATCCTGATGATGGCCCTTGGTGCGTCCGGCACCCTGGCTGCCGCACCGAAACTGCTGGTCAAGGAACCGACCCAGTCCGCTTCGGCCGGCGCCCCATTCAGTAGCCGCCTGATCGTGCGCTACAAGGACAGCACCGCCGCTGCGACCGATCGCGGCAGCAAGCTCAACGCCGTGCAGGCCGCGGTCGGCCGGGTCGGCGCCGCGACCGGCGCACGCAGCAGCGCAGCCGCCGCCAAGGCGACGTATGTGCGCAAGCTCGGCATCGGCTCGGACCTGATCAAGCTGTCCAGCACGCTGACCGCCGCACAGGTGGACAAGGTGGTCGTCGAGCTCAGGAACGACCCGTCCGTCGCCGACGTGCAGATCGACCGCATGTTGCGTCCGGTCGAGATCAAGAAGAGTGTTGCCGCCACAGATGTGAGCCCGCAGCTGGTTCCCAACGACCCGCTGTATGCGCAGTACCAGTGGCACCTGAGCAACCCCAACGGCGGCATCAATGCGCCGGCCGCATGGGATCTGTCGCAGGGCGCCGGTGTGGTGGTGGCGGTACTGGACACCGGCATCCTGCCGGGCCATCCCGATTTTGCCGGCAACCTCCTGCAGGGTTACGACTTCATCACCGACGCCGAAGTCTCGCGTCGCCCGACCGACGCCCGCGTCCCGGGTGCACTGGATTACGGCGATTGGGAAGAGGCCGACAACGTCTGCTACAGCGGTTCGGTCGCCCAGGAAAGCTCCTGGCACGGCACCCACGTCTCCGGCACCGTGGCCGAGGCGACCAATAACGGCGTCGGCATGGCCGGCGTGGCGCCCAAGTCGACCATCCTGCCGGTGCGCGTGCTCGGCCGTTGCGGCGGCTACACCTCCGACATCGCCGACGCCATCGTGTGGGCCTCCGGCGGTACGGTCGAAGGCGTGCCGGCCAACACCAACCCGGCAGAGGTGATCAACATGAGCCTGGGTGGGGGCGAGCCCTGCGATTCGGCCACCCAGCTGGCCATCAACGGTGCGGTGTCGCGCGGCACCACCGTGGTCGTGGCGGCGGGCAATAGCGGCGAAGATGCGGCCAACCATTCGCCGGCCAGCTGCAACAACACCATCACCGTGGGCGCCACCCGCATCACCGGCGGCATCACCTATTACTCCAACTACGGCAGCAAGGTGGACTTGTCCGGTCCCGGCGGCGGCGGCAGCGTGGACGGCAATCCGGGTGGTTACATATGGCAGGCCGGCTACACCGGTGCGACCACGCCGACCTCGGGAAGCTATACCTATATGGGCTTGGGCGGCACCTCGATGGCGTCCCCGCACGTGGCGGGCGTCGTGGCCCTGGTGCAGAGCGCAGCGATCGGCCTGGGCGACGGCCCGCTGACTCCGGCTGCGGTCGAGGCGTTGCTCAAGCAGACCAGCCGCCGCTTCCCGGTGACCCCGCCGGCCAGCACCCCGATCGGCAGCGGCATCGTCGACGCCAAGGCTGCGCTGGAAGCGGTACTGGTGGAGCCGTGCGATCCGGCCACCGAGACCTGCGCACCGACTGCCATCGCACTGACCAACAAGGCGCCGGTGACCGGTCTGAGCGGCACCTACGGCAGCTCCACGCTGTACAGCTTCGAGGCCAAGGCCGGTGCGGTACTGAGCTTCATGACCTATGGCGGTACCGGCGATGTGTCGGTGTACGTCAGCTATGAAGCCGAGCCCAGCGCCACCAGTTTCGATGCCAAGTCCACGCGTCCCGGCAACAGCGAAACCGTCCGTTTCACTGCACCTAAGGCGGGCACCTACTACATCAAGCTGGTAGGCGCATCCGATTACGCGAAGCTGACCCTCGTTGCACGACAGTAAGTAGCGCAATAGTGTGACCAATGCCCCCGGCCAATTACCGGGGGCATTGTTTTTCAGGACGATTCAGATGTGTGCGGTTGATCGTCGCGGCAAACTGCTACAGTCGGCGCCGGACCAGTGGAGACGAGTGTGAACGCGGTTGCCGTCGATCCAATTGAGCATCGAAGTGCGGAAACGCGCATCGTCGAAGCGTTGCTTGAACGCCGTCGTCTGAAGGACTCCGACCTGCTGCGCGCACGCCAGTTGCAGGCCGAATCCGGGATGGGCCTGCTGGCCCTGCTCGGCCGCCTGGGCCTGGTGTCCGAGCGCGATCATGCCGAGACCTGCGCCGATGTGCTCGGCCTGCCGTTGGTGGATGCACGTCAACTCGGCGATACACCGCCGGAAATGCTGCCCGACGTGCAGGGCCTGTCGTTGCGCTTCCTCAAACAATTTCATCTGTGCCCGGTGGGCGAACGCGATGGCCGGCTGGATCTGTGGATCGCCGATCCGTACGACGATTACGCCATCGATGCAGTGCGTCTTGCCACCGGCTGTGCGTTGTTCCTGCAGGTCGGCCTGCGTTCGGAAATCGACGATCTGATCGAGCGCTGGTACGGCCAGGGCCGCAGTGCGATGGGTACCATCGTCGAGACCGCCGATGGCGATGCCAACAGCAGCGACGACATCGAAGCGCTGCGCGATCTGGCCTCCGAAGCGCCGGTGATTCGCCTGGTGAATCTGGTGATCCAGCACGCAGTGGAATTGCGCGCATCGGACATCCATATCGAACCGTTCGAAAGCCGCCTCAAGGTGCGCTATCGCGTCGATGGCGTGCTGGTGGAAGGCGAAAGTCCACCGGCCAAGCTCACCGCCGCGGTGATCAGCCGCATCAAGATCATGGCCAAGCTCAATATCGCCGAGCGCCGCCTGCCGCAGGACGGTCGCATCATGCTGCGCGTGCAGGGCAAGGAGCTGGATCTGCGCGTCAGCACCGTGCCGACCGCGCACGGCGAGAGCGTGGTGATGCGTCTGCTCGATCGCGAAACAGTGGTGTTCGATTTCTACAAGCTGGGATTTACCGAAGACTTCCTGCCGCAGTTCCGCAAGGTGCTCGAGCAACCGCACGGCATCATGCTGGTGACCGGCCCCACCGGCTCGGGCAAGACCACCACGCTGTACACCGCGCTGAGCCAGCTCAATACCTCCGACGTGAAGATCATCACCGTCGAAGACCCGGTGGAGTACCAGATCGAAGGCATCAACCAGATCCAGGCCAAGCCGCAGATCGGGCTGGATTTTGCCAACGCGCTACGCAGCATCGTGCGCCAGGACCCGGACATCATCATGATCGGCGAAATGCGCGATCTGGAAACCGCGCGCATCGCGATCCAGTCCGCGCTCACCGGCCACCTGGTGCTGTCCACGCTGCACACCAACAACGCGGCCGGCGGCATCACCCGTCTGCTCGACATGGGCGTGGAAGATTACCTGCTGACCTCCACCATCAACGGCATCCTGGCGCAGCGCCTGGTGCGCAAGCTCGACCTGGACAACGCCGAACGCTACGCCGCATCGCCGGAGGAGATCGACAAGTTCGATCTGCGCCGTCTGCAGCCCGATGGCGAGATTTACCTGTATCGGCCGCGAGCTTCGGCCGCTGCACCGACCGGCTATCTCGGCCGCACCACCATCGTCGAGTTCCTGGTGATGAACGACGAACTGCGGCGCGCGGTGATGCGCCGCGCCGGCATGGGCGAGATCGAACAGCTCGCGCGCAAGGCCGGCATGCGCACCATGTACGAAGACGGCCTGTCCAAGGCCTTGCGCGGGGAAACCACCATCGAAGAAGTGCTGCGCGTGACGGAGGATGCGTGAGAGTCAACGGAGCCACAATGAGCATCGGATGCTCAGCATCGGAAGATAAGCAGGGCAAGGTCTCGGCAACGCGTCGCGCACGCACACAGGTGCGCCCAGTCGCGCCAACGCAGCGCGGTATCGCGCTTTTACCGAATCCCGAATCCCGAATCCCGAATCCCGGCCTTCCATCCTGATGCCCCTGTACCGCTACAAAGCCCTGGACGCCCACGGCGAAATGCTCGACGGCCAGATGGAGGCGGGCAGCGATGCCGAGGTGGCGCTGCGTCTGCAGGAACAGGGCCATCTGCCGGTGGAAACGCGGCTGGCCACCGGCGAAAACGATTCGCCGTCGCTGCGCATGCTGCTGCGCAAGAAGCCGTTCGACAATGCGGCGCTGGTACAGTTCACCCAGCAGCTGTCGACCTTGATCGGTGCCGGGCAGCCGCTGGATCGTGCGTTGTCGATCCTGATGGATCTGCCGGAAGACGAAAAAAGCCGGCGCGTCATCGGCGACATCCGCGACACCGTGCGCGGCGGTGCGCCGCTGTCGTCTGCACTGGAGCGGCAGCACGGGTTGTTCTCCAAGCTCTACATCAACATGGTGCGTGCGGGCGAAGCCGGCGGCAGCATGCAGGACACCTTGCAACGGTTGGCCGATTACCTGGAACGCAGCCGCGCGCTCAAGGGCAAGGTGATCAACGCGTTGATCTATCCGGCGATCCTGCTGGCGGTGGTCGGTTGCGCGCTGTTGTTTCTGCTGGGCTACGTGGTGCCGCAATTCGCGCAAATGTATGAAAGCCTGGATGTCGCGTTGCCGTGGTTCACCCAGGCGGTGCTGAGCGTGGGTTTGCTGGTGCGCGACTGGTGGCTCGTGCTGATCGTGGTGCCCGGCGTGCTCGGGTTATGGCTGGATCGCAAGCGGCGCAATGCCGCCTTCCGCGCATCCCTGGACGAATGGCTGCTGCGCCAGAAAGTGGTCGGTAGCCTGATCGCGCGCCTGGAAACCGCACGGCTGACGCGTACCCTGGGCACCTTGTTGCGCAACGGCGTGCCGTTGCTGGCGGCGATCGGCATCGCGCGCAACGTGATGTCCAATCTGGCCCTGGTCGAGGATGTGGCCAACGCGGCCGACGACGTCAAGAACGGGCATGGCCTGGCGATGTCGCTGGCGCGCGGCAAGCGCTTTCCGCGGCTGGCCCTGCAGATGATCCAGGTCGGCGAAGAATCCGGTGCGCTGGATACGATGTTGCTCAAGACCGCCGATACCTTCGAGCTGGAAACCGCGCAAGCGATCGACCGTGCGCTGGCCGCACTGGTGCCGCTGATCACGCTGGTCCTGGCGTCGGTGGTGGGGCTTGTCATCATTTCGGTGCTGGTACCGCTGTATGACCTCACCAATGCGATCGGCTGAGAGCGGCGGGCCAGACGACTGCGCAGCCAGGCGGGCGCAAGCGGGACTCGGCAGCGGCCCGCATCGCTCGTACACTGGCTTAACCGCACGCAGCGCTTTCACTTGCGCGGCGTCTTCACAACAACGTTCCGGTGACCGCTCGACACCTACGCGGGAACCAATGCAATCGCCGCTGTGTCATCTGGTAGCGGCAGCATCCTTCATCGACGTGCAAGGAAATCGTTCATGATCAAGCGCTCCATCACCCGTAGTCCGTCGCGCGCAGGCCAGGCCGGCATGAGCTTGCTGGAAATCATCATCGTCATCGTGCTGATCGGCGCGGTGCTCACCCTGGTGGGTAGCCGTGTGCTGGGTGGTGCCGATCGCGGCAAGGCCAATCTGGCCAAGTCGCAGATCCAGACCCTGGCCGGCAAGATCGAAAACTTCCAGCTCGACACCGGCAAGCTGCCGAGCAAGCTGGATGACCTGGTCACCCAGCCCGGCGGCAGCAGCGGCTGGCTGGGCCCGTACGCCAAGCCGGCGGAACTCAACGACCCGTGGGGTCACACCATCGAGTACCGGGCGCCGGGCGATGGCCAGCCGTTCGACCTGATCAGCCTGGGCAAGGATGGTCGCCCTGGCGGCAGCAGCTACGACTCGGACATCAAGTACCAATAAGCCCTCGCCATGCGCGTTGCGTGTCAGCCGTTGCGTCGTCCGCATGGAGTCGGTCCTGGCCGCACCCGCACGCGTGGCAGCTCGCTGCTTGAAATGCTGCTGGTCATCGCGTTGATCGCGATGGCCGGTGTGCTGGCTGCGGCCGCATTGAACGGCGGCATCGATGGCATGCGCCTGCGCACCGCCGGCAAGGCGATCGCATCGCAACTGCGCTATACGCGCACCCAGGCAATCGCCACCGGCACCCCGCAACGCTTCCTGATCGACCCGCTGCAGCGCCGTTGGGAAGCGCCCGGCGGCCATCATGGCGATCTGCCGTCGTCGCTGCAGGTGCGCTTCACCGGCGCGCGTCAGGTACAGTCGCGGGAAGATCAGGGCGCCATCCAGTTCTTCCCCGATGGCGCTTCCACCGGCGGCCGCATCGATCTGCAGGTCAAGGACGCGCGCTGGCGCGTGGATGTGGGCTGGATCACCGGCGAAGTGCGTTCCGGCCCGCTGCGGGCGCCTGCGCCATGAAGCGTCAACGCGGTTACACGCTGATCGAGGTGATCGTCGCCTTCGCGTTGCTTGCCCTGGCATTGAGCCTGTTGCTGGGGTCGTTGTCCGGCGCTGCACGCCAGGTGCGCGCGGCTGACGACAGCACGCGTGCGACCCTGCATGCGCAATCGCTGCTGGCGTTGCAAGGCATGGACAAGCCGCTGGTGCCCGAGCAGCAGCAAGGCACCTTCGAGGACGGGCATTTCCGTTGGTCGATGGATGTGCGCCCCTACGACGAACCGCGACGCAACCCGCAGGCGCCGGTGGCCCCTGGCGCGCACAAGCTGCTGCAACTGACCCTGGTGGTGCGTTGGGGCGAGGCGCCCAATCAACTGCTGCAATGGCGCACCTTGCGCCTGGTGGCCGCGACCGCGCAGGACACCGCGCCGTGATCCGTTCGCGCAGCGCAGGCTTCACCCTGATCGAAGTGCTGCTGGCCACGATGCTGCTGGTCGGCGGGCTGGCATTGGCGTTTGCCACCTTGCGCTCGGCCAGCGCGGTGAGCCAGCGCGGCGAGGCGATTGCCCAACGCAGCGAGCGCGTGCGCGCGGTGGAAGAATTCCTGCGCCGTCGGTTGGCCGCCGCGTTGCCGCTGGCGATGAGCATCGACCCGCAAAGCCAGCAACCGATGCTGTTCGTCGGCGAACCGCAGCGCATGCGCTTTGCCGCCGATGTGCCGGATTACCTGGGGCGCGGCGGCCCGTACCTGCACGAGTTGTCGGTGGTTGGCGATGGTGAGCAGCGCACCTTGCAAATTGCGTTGACGATGCTGCAATCGGGCAAGTCGATCGAGGAAGGCAGCAAGCTGCCGCCGGAGCCGCTGGCGCAAGGCGTGCAGCAGGTGAGCTTTCGCTACCGTGGCATGGATCCGCAGAACGGTCGCCTGAGCGGATGGTTGCCGCAGTGGGAATGGCACGACCGCCTGCCGTTGATGGTGCGTATCGAGATCCGCAGCGACGGCGCTGCATGGCCGCCGTTGATAGTGGCGTTGCCGCAATCCAGCAATCCTGGAGCGGGGCAATGAGCCGGATACGTGGCGCCGCCTTGGTGCTGGTGTTGTGGCTGATCGCCCTGCTCACCGCGATGATCGGCGCGTTTGCGCTCACCGCGCGCGTGGAAGCCCTGCAAGGCACTATGCTGCGCAACGGCGCGCAGGCGCAGGAATACGCGCGTGCCGGCCTGGAATACGCACTGTCGCGCTTGCAGAGCGCCGATACCCAGGCACGCTGGCGCGCAGACGGCCGGCGCTATCGTTGGCAGATGGACGACGCCAGCGTGGAGATCCGTATCACTGACGAGAGCGGCAAGGTGGATCTGAACATGGCCGAGCCGGCGCTGTTGGCCGGGCTGGTGCGTGCCGTGGGCGGCGAGCAGGGTCGCGATACGCGCATTGCCGGTGCCATCGTCGATTGGCGCGATGGCGATTCGCTGAGCCAGCCCGGCGGCGGCGCGGAAGACCGCGATTACGCCGATGCCGGCCTGCCGTATGGCGCAAAGGACAGCCCGTTCGAGACCCTGGGCGAACTGCGCCTGGTGCTGGGCATGGACAGCGAGTTGTATCGCAAGTTGCTGCCCAACATCACCTTGTACAGCGGCCGCTCGCGCCCGGAAGCGCGCTTTGCGCCCGGCCCGGTGTTGACCGCGATGGGCCTGGATGCGCAGCAACTGCTGGCCCAGCGTGACGCGCCGCCGGGTTTGCCGGGCAGCGAGGCGACGGTCGGTGGGTCTGACACTTATAGTATCGAGAGCCGGGCGCGACTGAGTCAGGGACGCGAGGCTGTATTGCGGGCGGTCGTGTCGACAAGCGCGTCTGCAGTTCCGGGATCGGCCTACACCGTGTTGCGTTGGGAAGAGGGAGCAGCAGTGCAATGACCGCATGGCGGGATACCTTGGGTCGTATCGGCGTACGCGCCATGCCGGGAGCCGGAGGCTTCTGGCGTTGGTGGCAGCACTCGCTGCTGGCGTGGTTGCCGCAGCGTTGGCAATGGCAATTGGGCCTGTCGCAGGCGCGCCTGTTGTTGCAACTCGATGGGCAGACCTTGCAGTTGCTGCGTCACCGCGATCAGACCCGCGAGGCGATCGCCAGCCTGCCGTGGCCGGTGCAGCCGCAGGAAGTCAACGCCGTGCTGCCGACGGCGCTGGATGGCCTGCCGCGGCATTGGCTGTTGCCGTCGGCGCATGCGTTGCGGCGCCCGTTGCGCCTGCCCGCCGCCGCCGCCGCGCGGCTGCAGGACGTGGCACGTTTTGAAATCGACCGGCAGACCCCGTTCACCGCCGACCAGGTGTATTTCGATGCGCGCGTGCTCGATGTGCGCGAAGACGGCCAGCTCGATGCCGAGCTGGTGGTGGTGCCGCGGCGCATGATCGATGGCCCGGCCGGTGTGCCCGACGCCTGGACCAACGCGTTGTCCGGCATCGATGTGGCCGATGCGCAGGGCGCCCCATTGGGTGTGAACCTGCTGCCGCCGGCACGCCGGTTGCGGCGCAGCGACCCGATGCAACGCTGGAACCTGTTGCTCGCCGCCACCGCGGTGGTGTTGCTGGCAGTGGCCGGCTGGCTGCTGCTGGACAATCGCCGTCAGGCCGCCGACGACCTGCGCGCCAAGGTCCAGGCCAACGCCGCGCGCGCGCGGCAGGTGGCTGCCGAGCGCCAGCAGTTGGTGGATCTGGTCGAAGGTGCCAGCTTCTTCCAGCAGCAACGCGCCACGCGTCCGACCTCGGTGGAAATCTGGGACGAGCTGAGCCGGCGCCTGCCCGGAGGCACCTATCTGGAAAAATTCTCGGTCGAAGGCGGGCAGTTGCAGCTGATCGGTTTGAGCAACGAAGCGTCCTCGCTGGTGCGGCGTCTGGAAGGCTCGCCGCTGTGGCGTACGCCATCGCTGACCGGCGTGCTGCAGAGCGATGCCGGTCGCAATGTCGACCGTTTCACCATCACCGCCGAGCTGGCCGGCCCCGATGCGAAGGAGGCGGCCGATGCCACGCAGCGTTAAGCGCGATCGCTGGATCGCATTGGGCCTGCTGCTGCTGGTGCTCGGCGTGGCTTACCTGGTGCTGGTGCACCCATGGTTCACCCAGCCGATGATCGCCGTGCAGGACGAGCTGCAATCGTTGCGCGAGCGCGAGCTGCGCGTGCGCGTGCAACTGCAGCAGGCGCCACAGGTCAGCCAGCGGCTGCGACAGGCGCGGCAAACGCTGGAAAGCCGCCCGGGATTCTTGCCGGAAACCTCTGCCGAACTGGCCTCGGCCGGGCTGGTGCAGCGGCTGGAACGCGCCGTGGTGGACGCCAGCCCCGGCAATCGCAGTTGCGCCATAAGCAACCGCTCCCCGCTGCAGCCGGAGAGCAAGGGCCGCTTCACCCGCGTGGCGGTGCAGGTGCGCTTGCGCTGCGGCACGCCGGAGCTCGCCTCGGTGTTGTACAGCCTGGAAAACGGCACGCCGCGGCTGTTCGTGGATAACCTCAATGTGATGGCACAGCGCTACCAACTCTCGCCCAACGAAAGCGGCAACGGCCTGGACATCGCGTTCGAGCTGGCAGGGTATCTGCGTCCCGGTGCCAGCGCTGCGCCGTTGAATACCGATGCCGCGCCCGCCGCCGCCGCCGGGGAGGCCAGCAATGCGCCTTGACCTGATCGGTTTGCGCACCTGGTTGCTGGCCACGGTGGTCGGCTGGGCGCTGCTGGTATGCATCCTTGCCGTGGCCGGGCTGGGCAAGCGCGTGGAACTGCTCCCGGACGACCCGGCGCTGGTGCAGCGCCTGCCCACCTTGCCGGCGCCTGCGCCGGAGCGGCTGGGAGCTTTCGAAAAATATTCGGAGATCGCCGCGCACCCGGCTTTCGCCGAAGACCGCCTGCCGCATCCGTTCTTCCTGTCCGGCAACGACGGCAGCGGCGCGGCCTCGACGGTGCGCCTGACCGGAGTGCTGCTGACCGAAAACTTCAAGATGGCCACGCTGACCCTGGACCCGCAGGACTCGGTGCGCGTGCAGCTCGGCGGCGAAGCGGTCAAGGGCTGGCGCCTGCTGGCCCTGCAGCCGCGCAGTGCCACCATCGAAGGCCCCGGCGGCACCCAGACCCTGGAATTGCACGTGTTCAACGGTCAGGGCGGGCAGCCGCCGACCGCCAACGCCGCCGCGCGTGGTGCTGCGGGCGCGGTCCCGCCGTTGCCGTCGCCCGATGCCGCCGCGACCGTGCAACCGCCTCAGCCGCAGCCTGCCACCCCGCCGACACAGCAGCAGCCTGGCGGGCAAGCCCCGCCGACGGTGCCGCCGCAACGCAGTGATGGCGCGCAGGAAGCCCCACGCCCCTCCGACGATCAGATGCGTGCCATCCGCGAACGTATCGAAGCCCGACGCCGCCAGCTGCAACAGCAGCGCCAAAGCGGCTCTACCCCCGGTCAGACCCAATGAGTGAACGCATGACGCCGCGCCTGTTTCCCGTGTCCCTGCTGATTGGCCTGCTGGCCGGTTGTGCCACCACTCCGCCGCCGGACGTGCGCCGCAATGCGCGCCTGGATCCGCAAGTCGGCGCTGCCGGCGCCACCCAGACCGCTGCCGATCAACGCGCCGACGGCAATGGCAACGCCAGCGCCAAGCCCAGCCCGGTGATCCGGCGCGGCAGCGGCACCATGATCAACCAGAGCGCTGCCGGCGCCCCCGCTCCGACCCTGGGCATGGCCAGCAGCGGCAGCGCCACCTTCAACTTCGAAGGCGAATCGGTGCAGGCGGTGGTCAAGGCGATCCTGGGCGACATGCTCGGGCAGAACTACGTCATTGCCCCCGGCGTGCAGGGCACCGTGACCCTGGCCACGCCCAACCCGGTCTCTCCGGCGCAGGCCTTGAACCTGCTGGAGATGGTGCTGGGCTGGAACAATGCGCGCATGGTGTTCAGCGGTGGCCGCTACAACATCGTGCCGGCCGACCAGGCGCTGGCCGGCACCGTCGCGCCCAGCACCGCGTCGCCGTCGGCCGCACGCGGTTTCGAAGTGCGCGTGGTGCCGTTGAAGTTCATTTCCGCCAGCGAAATGAAGAAGGTGCTGGAGCCGTACGCGCGCCCGAACGCCATCGTCGGCACCGATCCGGCGCGCAACGTGATCACCCTGGGCGGCACCCGCGCCGAGCTGGAAAACTACCTGCGCACCGTGCAGATCTTCGATGTGGACTGGTTGTCGGGCATGTCGGTCGGCGTGTTCCCGATCCAGTCCGGCAAGGCCGAAAAGGTCAGCGCGGACCTGGAAAAGGTGTTCGGCGAACAGAGCAAGACGCCCAGCGCCGGCATGTTCCGTTTCATGCCGCTGGAAAACGCCAATGCGGTGCTGGTGATCACCCCGCAGCCGCGCTATCTGGACCAGATCCAGCAGTGGCTGGACCGCATCGACAGCGCCGGCGGCGGCGTGCGGCTGTTCTCCTACGAATTGAAGTACATCAAGGCCAAGGACCTAGCCGATCGGTTGTCGGAAGTGTTCGGTGGGCGCAGCAACAGCGGCGACTCCAGCGCTTCGCTGGCGCCGGGCTCGGAAACCAGCGTGCTAGGCGGCGCATTGGGTAATCGCGACAGCAGCATGGGCGGCAGCTCCGGCATGACCGGCGGCAGCGTCGGCGAAAGTGGGGGCAGCAGCGGCACGGTGGGCGGTGAGTTCGGCAGCAGCGGCACCGGTGGCAGCAGTGGCGGCGGGCTCGGCAACGGCAGCCTGCAGTTGTCGCCGCGCAGCAACGGCAATGGCGCGGTAACGCTGGAAGTGCAAGGCGACAAGGTCGGCGTATCGGCCGTGGCCGAGACCAACACCTTGCTGGTGCGCTCCACCCCGCAGGCATGGACGTCCATCCGCGACGTCATCGAAAAGCTCGACGTGATGCCGATGCAGGTGCATATCGAAGCGCAGGTGGCCGAGGTGAATTTGACGGGTGACCTGAGCTACGGCGTCAATTGGTACTTCGAAAACGCAGTCAATGCAGCAGCAGACTCGGCCGTCAATGCAACCGGAATTGGCGCTGGTGCCGGCTTGGCGAGCGCGGCGGGGAGAAACATCTGGGGCGATATCGCGGGGAAAATCACCGGTGCAGGTGGCGCTCAGTGGACGTTCCTGGGCAAGAATGCGGCTGCCATCATCACGGCGTTGGATCGGGTGACAAATGTGCGACTGCTCCAAACGCCTTCGGTGTTTGTGCGAAATAATGCAGAGGCAACGCTCAACGTCGGCTCGCGCATCGCAATCAATTCAACGTCGATCAACACCGGCCTTGGTAGCGACAGTAGTTTCTCTTCTGTGCAATACATTGATACTGGCGTGATTCTGAAGGTGCGTCCGCGTGTGACGAAGGACGGGATGGTGTTTTTGGATATCGTCCAAGAAGTAAGTAGCCCCGGTGATCGACCTGCCGCATGTACTTCGGCGACCGCAACGGTAAACGCAGCAGCCTGTAACGTCGACATCAACACCCGCCGTGTCAAAACAGAAGCTGCTGTGCAAAGCGGTGACACGATCATGCTGGCCGGTCTGATTGATGACACAACCACGGATACGAGCGATGGCGTGCCCTTCCTGAGCAAGCTTCCTGTAGTCGGCGCGTTGTTCGGAACCAAGGGAAAGAGCAACACCCGCCGCGAAGTCATCGTGCTGATCACCCCGTCGATCGTGCGCAACCCGCAGGAAGCACGCAATCTCACCGATGAGTACGGCCAGAAGTTCAAGGCCATGGAGCCGCTGAAACCCAGCCAGAAGCCGCAATGAGTGCGGCACTGCCCGTCGTGCTGGTGCCGGTCGGCACCGACGACGAGGCGTTGGATGCCTGTCTGGGTGCACTGGATGCAGCCACGCCGGCCGGCACGCGGGTGTGGCTGGCCGACGATGCGCAGGCCGGCCCGCGCGGCCGCGCGGTGATCGACCACTGGCTGGCGCGCACGCAGCTGCAAGCGCACCACACCCGTCGCCAGCGCATGCTGGGCGAGGTGGCGCATCTGGATGAAATGCTCAGCGCCTGCGGCGACGCCGACGTGGTGGTGCTGGGGGTGGATGCCTGTCCGTTACCCGGCTGGCTTGGCCAGTTGAGCGCGTGTTTCGCGCGCGATGCCGCCATCGCCACGGCGACGCCATGGAGCAATGTGGGCGAAGCCTGCAGCTGGCCGCGCCTGGGCGAACTCAACCCCATGCCGGATGCGTCGGAACGGCTTGCCGCCGCCTGCGCGGCGATGCCGCCGCTGCATCCGGAGCTGCCATCGGCGGTCGGCCATGCGGTGCTTTTGCGCGGCAGTGCGCGACGCAAGGCCGGCGGCCTGGATGCCAGCAGTTATGGTTCGTGGTACGCCGCGCTGGTGGATTTGAGCCTGCGCATGGGCGGGCTGGGCTGGCGCAATGTGCTGTGCGACACCGCCTTCGTCGCCTCGCCACGCGAAGGCCGTCCGGCCGATGGCGACATGGATGCATTGGCCACCCGCTGGCCGGCCTGGCACGCGCGGCTGGCCAATTTCCTGATGCACGACCCGCTGCGTGCGCAACGCGACCAACTTGCCCAGCTACTCGCCGACCTGCCGCCGCCGGACCCGCAACGCATGTTGTTCGACGCGTAGCGATGGCATGGCCGAGCCTGCCCGATACGATGTCGCGGCAGTAGCGACGGAATCATTGCAGGGCGACAGACAAGAACGGCTGCGCAGTTGTCAGGCAGGCATAGCGCCGTTGTCGCTCACTGCGTCATGCACGCTTTGAGCGTGCATGACGCATCCACTTCAGCCGTTGGCGTGTTGTCAGCCGCGGACAGGTCGCAACGATGCACGACAGACGCAGCGAAGAAAGGCGTACGCGATGCTCGTCATCGATTCCCGATTCCCGATTCCCGATTCCCGATTCCCGAATCCCGAATCCCGAATCCCGAATCCCGGCGCTAAAGCGCATCCCGCGTCGGCGCATCGGTGCGCACCACCACATCCAGTGCATCGTGGCGCCAGGATTCGATATCCAGCTCCACCGCGCGGCCGTCTTCGGCGAAGCTGATCCGCCGCAGGCGGAAACACGGCGTGCCGGTGGTGGACTGCAGCAGCAGGGCCTGCGTGGCGTCCAGGCCGGCCGGATGCATCGACAGCTGCGCGCGGCTCAGGAACAGCCCGAGCTTCTGGTTGAACACGCTCGACAGCGAGCCGGCCAACTCGTGCTCGAGCAGGCCCGGCGCCCACGCTGCCAGCACCACATTGGTTTCCAGCAGCACGGCGCGGCGGTCGATCCAGCGCCGGCGCTGCAGCACGAAGACGTCCTCGTAGGGCGTGTCCAGGCGCAACGCGGCCGCAAACGCAGCGCCTGCTGGCTGGCGGGTCGCGCTCAGCAGTTCGGTGCGCGGTTTGCGCCCCTGCGCGGCCACGTACTGCATGAAGCCGGCGATGCTGGTGGGGTCGTAGCGCACGCGTGGTGCGCTGACGAACCAGCCACGGCGGTTCTCGCGGTAGATGCGGCCTTCGGCTTCGAGATGCTGCAAGGCTTCACGCAGGGTGATGCGGGTGCAGTCGAAGCGCTCGGCCAGCGCGCGCTCCACCGGCAGGCGCTGGTCCGGGCCCCATTCGCCGGCGGCGATCTGCGCGGCGATGATGTCGGTGATGGCATGTTGGCGCGAGGCGGTCATGCGGCGCGCCGCCACTTGGAGATACGGCCCATCGGCCAGGCAATGAGATGAAGATCGTGCATACCGCGATGGTAAAGAAGAACGCGCACGCAAACCGCACCGGGCTCAGCGTGCCGTTGTCAGGTTCCGGGTCTGTTGGGTTTTCCAGCTGCGCCAGCCGTAGACCGCCAACGCCACGAAGCCCGCGTAGAGCAGGGCAGTGGGATACAGCGCCTTGCTGACGAACACGCCGACGTAGATGCAGTCGAGCACGATCCACAACACCCAGTTGGCGATGCGCTTGCGCGCCGCCCACACACTGGCGACCAGGCTGAAGCTGGCCAGTGCCGCGTCCAGCCAGGGCAGTGCGGCATCGGTGCGGTGATGCATGTAGGCGCCGAGCGCGGCAGCGAACGCCGCGCCGATGCACAGCGACAGCCACAGTTCCGCAGCCGGCATCGGCAGCGGGCGAATCCGCGTTTCTGCAGCGGCGCCGCGCCGCCAGTGCCACCATCCATAAAGCTGGGTCAGCACGTAGACCCCTTGCAGCAGCATGTCCGAATACAGCTTCCACTGATAGAACAGCCAGGCGTACACGGCCACCGCCACGATCCCCACCGGCCAGCACCAGCGGATGCGCCGCGCGGTCAGCCACACGCCCAGCAGGTTGATCACAACGGCGATGGATTCGAGCAACGACATGCAATGCCTGATGGAAAGGGGACAGCGGTGGGAGAGGTGCAACCCGTGCAAAACAGCGGTGCGGTCGGAAGTGGATGCTGCGCGATGCCCCGAATCTGCGTGCGATGGAAACGCGATAGCGCCCTCACCGCTGAGCCCCTGCCTTCAACTGGTGCCTGCTGTTTTCAGCCATTGCCTGAAACACGCACAAGCACGGCTGGCTCGCTTCGACGTCCTTCCTCCGCCTGCGGGGGAAGGTGCCCGAAGGGCGGATGGGGGCAGCAGGCCTCAAAAATCCACCTGCACCGTCAGCCGCGCCGTGCGCGGCGCACCCGGAAACAGATAGGCATCGCCCTGGTATTCGCCGGAATCGCGCCAGTAGCGTTTGTCGAACACGTTGTCCACGTTCAGACGCCAGGTGGTCGCCACCCCGCCCAGCGCAGTGGCGTAACGCGCACCCAGGTTGGCCACGGTGTAGGCCGGCACGCTGGCATTGCCGAGCCGGTCGGCGAACTTGCGGCCGCTGTATTGCGCGCCTGCCAGCACCGCCAGGCCATCGACACCAGGCACGCTGTAGTCGGCCTGCACGCTGGCACGCAGCTTGGGCACATTGATCGCCTGATGGCCTTCGTAGGCGGCAATGTCGGTGTCTTCGGCGCGCGCGCGGATGGCGGCGACGCTGGCGAACACGCGCAACTGCTCGGTGGCGGCCCCGTCGGCAGACAGTTCCAGCCCGCGGTTGTGCAGGCGGCCCTGCTGCACGAACAGCAGGCCGCCATCGGCCTGCGGTTGGGTGAACTGATACGCCTGCCGGATATCGAACAGCGCCGCGCCCAGGCGCAGGCCATCCAGCTCTAGCTTGGCGCCGGTTTCCAGTTGGTAGGCATTGGTCGGCGGCAGGATTTCATCGGCGTTGTCGGCAAACCAGGGCGCCGTGCCACCGGCGGCAAGGCTCTTGGCGTAGCTGGCATACAGCGACATGTTTTGCTGCGGCTTGAACAGCAGCGCAGCCTGCGGCAGTACCGCATCCTTGCGCGTGCGCCGTTCCAGCAGGCCATCGCGGTCGAAGGCGCGCTCGTCCAGGCGCACCGCGCGCGCGCCCAGCGCCAGTTCCCACTGTGTGCCCAGGCCGATGCGGTCGGCCAGCACCAGCGCGCGTTGACGGCTATCCAGGCGGCGTTGCTTGGGGTCCAGCGCCACATCGGTCTGTGCAAAGACCTCAGGGTCGCGGTCGATGCTGCCGCTGCCGACGAACTCGTTGACCGAGCCGAAACGATCGATGGTGCGGCGCAGCCAGTCGCCGCCGATGCTCAGGTGATGCTCCAGCACGCCGGTGACCGCATGGCCTTCGAGGGTGGCGCGCAATTGATCGTGCACGCGGGTGTCGTCGGGGCTGCGATAGTCGTAGACGTCGTACTCGCCTTGCGCGCTGAAGAAGTTGGGCGTGGCGATGTCGGCACAGCTTGCCGCGCCGTAGCAGCCCCAGGCGAATGCGGAAAAATCGTTGATCGCCGAGCGGCTGCGCGAGGCCTCGGCAGTGCCGCGCCAGTCGTCGTTGAACTGATACGCATAGCGCAACTGCGCGTTGAGCGAGTCCATTTCCACCGGTCGTGCCCACGGCTGGTAACCGAGCAGGCGGTGCACATCGATGTCGCGCGGCACCTGCGTGCCACCGAGCAATTGGTAGCCGGGCACCGAGCGTTGCTGGCGATGCTGATATTCCACGTCCAGCTGCAGCAGCGATTGCGCGCTGATCTTCCAGTCGCCGGCCAGCGACAGAAAGTTGCGGTAGCCATCGGCGTGATCGACATAGCTGTCGATGTCTTCGCGCGCGGCATTCACCCGCAGGCCGAGCGTGCGCTCGGCGCCGAACCAGTCGCCCAGATCGGCGGCGACATAGCGCGAGCCCTGCTCGTCGGTGCCCAGGGTCACGCTGCGCACGTGCTCGGGGCGCTTGGTGCGGTAGTCGATCAAGCCGGCCGGCTCGTTGACGCCCGACTGCAGCCCGGCCAGGCCCTTGAGGATCTGCACCTGCTGCTTGTTTTCCAGCGCAATCGACTGCTCGCCCACCGCGCTCAGCCCGTTGATGCGATAGCTGTTGGCGGCATTGAGCGAATAGCCGCGCACCACGAAGTTCTCGTAATAGCCGATCGGCGCATACGCATCGCCGGCCGAGGCATCGGCGCGCAGCACCTCGCTGAGCACGCGCGCCTGGCGATCGAGCAATTGCTGGCGCTCGATCACTGCGATGGACGCCGGTGCATCGAGCAGGCGCGTGGCGCCGAAGCCGCCCAGCGCCGTGCTGCTATCGCTGCGCTCGCCCAGCACGTTGACCGTGTCCAGCTGCACCGCGGACGCGCCGGGTTGCTGCTGTTGCGCCAACGCAGGGGTGGCCAGGCCCAGCGCCAGGGCGAGCGTCAGCGGGCGACGGGGAAGTGCAACTAGCGACAGACGGGACATGCACAGAACTCGCAAAAGGGGGGAGGAAATAGACGGGGTTGCCGCTCATCGCAGCAGCGCCGCACGCGCATGCAGATGCGCAAGCAGCGTTTGACCATCGGCACTGGCAAACCAGTCCGCGTGGCCCAGCAGATAGCGGTGATAGGCGATATCCACGTTGTCGGGCGAGCGCGTGATGCCGGCGAAGTACTCGATCTCGCTCAAGGCGAAATCGGCATGCACGATCGGCAGCAGCGCGGCCAGGCAGCGCAGCTGTCCTGCACTGAGTGGGCGATGCAGCGCATAGCCATCCAGCAAGGCGTCGAGTTGTTGCAGCTGCGCCTGCGCGCGCGCGCCGGTATCCAGCTGCAGCCACGGGATCAGGTTGCGTTCGATCGCGGTGGCCAGATCGAACAAGGCACTGCTGCGATCGCTCAATCCGAAATCGAAGATCGCGCTGACCTCGCCGGCGCCGTGGTCGGTATTCCACAGCAGATTGGACGCGTGCCAGTCGCCATGCGTCCACAGCGGCGGCATCGCATCCGGCGCAGACAGCAGCGGCCAGGCACGCGCATGCCAGGGCAGCAGGTGCGTGGCCAGATCGTGCTGCCAGGGCAGCGCCTGCAACGCTGCAGCCAGCTGCGGCCGCGCTGGCAAGGCGCGCTGCAGCGCCTGCACCGGATCCTGCTGGGTAAACAGCCGCAGGTTGGCGACCAGAACATTTGTGGAGCGCGGCGGCGCATCGAAGCCCTGCGCAGCGTGGTGCAGCCGCGCAAGCGCAGCCCCCGCGGCCTGCGCATGCTCGACGTGGCTAAACGGCGTCCACGACAATGCATCGCGATACAGGTCGCGCCCGGCCCCGACGCGCTGCACTTCGTAGACCCATTGGTCCTGCGCAAGAGCGGTCTGACCGTCAGCCGCGTACAGCACCTCCACCACCGGCGCGCCGGCCCAGCGCAGGTGCGCCATGAAGCTGTGTTCTTCGCGCAAGGCGGCGACACTGCGCACGCTGCGGTGGTGGCGTTTGACGATCACCGCGCCGGACGCGGTCTGTACGCAGGCGGCAGCCGAGAACGGACGCGCGCTGTGCCAATGCACGCCCTGGTCGGCACCAAGCCCGGCGAACCGCTGCAGCACGTGGCGGATTTCATCCATGCTCAGTGCCGGCCAGTCGGGCAGGGCCAGCTCCAGGCTCATGCCATGCACCTGATGGGTCGCACTCATGGGCGCGCGCTCCGCAGCCATGCTGGCGAAAACATCAGTGGTATAGACCAACTGCACGAGGCCGATCCGGTGTATCCGGCACGCAGGCCGGCGACAACACGGACGGCGCTGCCGGGCCGTCGTTGTCGCGTTGGCGCCATCAGGCGTTCGCGCGACATGGAGTGGAAGGGCAGCGCGAAACCGAAAGGTCGCTGGCCGTCATCTCAACAATCAAGTGTGGGAGTGCCGCAGGCGGCGCCGAACCAGGCCGCGTGGCGGCCGTCGGGCGCGCAGTATGCCCCGTGCCGCCGCCGGCCGCCATGCCGGCACGCTGCCGCGATGGCGCTGCGCGCTCCCGGCACCGGATAATGGCCGGATGACTCCAGTCCAGATCGCCGCCGTCGTTGTCACCTATCAGAGCAGCAGCACCATCGATGCCTGCCTGTCGCGGCTACGTGCGGCCGACGGCGTCGGCGAGATCCGGGTGGTCGACAACGCGTCCAGCGACGACACCCTGGACGTAGTGCAGCGGCATGCGCTGGCCGATGCGCGGGTGCACTTCATCGCCAACCCGGACAATCCAGGCTTTGCCACCGCCTGCAATCAGGGGGCGCGCGACTCGCATGCGCCCTGGCTGGTCTTCATCAACCCGGATCTGATGGTCGAAACCGATACCCTGGTGCAGTTGTGCGCGCGCGCCGATGGGCATGCGGCGGTGCTGCTGGGAGTGGAGCAGGTGGACGAGCAGGGTCGGCCGGATGCGGCCGTGCGCCGCCGCGACCCGGACTTTGCCGCAATGCTGCGCGCGCCGCGTGCCGCTGCCCAGCTCGCCGTGCCCGCCAATCCGTTGCTTGCCCTGCAGCCGGTGGATGCGATCTCGGGCGCCTTGATGCTGATGCAGCGCAGCCTGTTCGATCGCCTGGACGGCTGGGACGGCCATTACCGCCTGCACGCCGAGGACCTGGACCTGTGCCGGCGCGCCCGCCAGGCTGGCGCACTGGTCGCGGTGGCCAACGACCTGCAGGTGGTGCATGTGCGCGGCGTCTCCAGTCGTGCGCGGCCATTTTTCGTGGAGTGGCATAAACATCGCGGATTGTGGCGGTATTTCCGCAAATTCGAGGCCGCTCAGCGTGGGCCCTTGACCCGGGTCGGGGTGTGGCTGGCGATCTGGACCCATGCTGCTGTGCAAGTGCCGCGATTGTTGCGCCAGAAATGAAGTTGCTGGCGTTAAATTGGTGATAAATCTGTGATGAGGGCGCGGTCGAAACTGTGATACGTTTCGCCGCGAAGTGTGATCTAGCCCGTGCTTCCTGTCCCTAACGGGTCCCCCATCAGGAATCGTACAAATGTCCTTACAGAACGACCCGCGCTCGCGGGTACGTCAGTCGTGCCTTACCTTCGGACAGTCCAGTCCGGTTGTTGCATCGTCTACTCCTGCCCGTAACGCCCGCCGCCTGTCGGTGGCCGCGATGTCGGCACTCGCCTTGAGCTGCGCGCTGGCCGCGTTGCCGGGTAGCGCCATCGCCGGTGCCTGGACCCAGCCGCAGGGCGACACGTTGGTGATCGTCAAAGCGTTGCATAGCGACGGCCGAGGATGGTTCGACGACAGCCATCACCGCACGACCTTCGGTGAAGGCCAGCCATTCGACGGAAACGGGCGTAGCCGCCAGGAGCAGTTGAATGTCTATGTCGAGCATGGTCTGACCGACAAGCTCAGCTTCATCGGCAATTTCTATTTCACCGATGTCGGTTTCAGCAATTACGGCGGCGATGGCCGGCAGAAAACCAGCACGACTGGTTTTGCCGATCAGGAAATCGGCCTGCGCTATGCACTGCCGAGCGCGCCGGACGACGTTTGGCGCAGTTCGGTGCAGGCATTGGTGAGCATCCCAGCCTACGGCCGCAGCAAGACCTACCATCCCACCCCGACTCTAGGCGCAAATTCCGATCCTGCACTCGGTCTGGGCGACTACGGCCTGGAGCTGCGTTACAGCCGTGGGCGCGGTTACACGCTGGGCAAGCGCAACGGTTACGTCGACCTGGGTGGCGGAGTGCGCCTGCGCGGCAGTGCCGCCTCCGACGAGGTGCGGGTGGATGCATCCACCGGCCTGAGCCTGACCCCGAGCTGGTTGCTGCTGGGCGAGCTCAACGTGATCCAGGGCCTGGGCAACGGACGTAGCAACTTTGATGTCCCCGGCTCTGCTGGCGGCGTTGGCTTCGTCGCCACCGGCACCAACTACGACCTCACCAAGCTGCAGTTGTCCACGCTGTACACCGCGCCGGGTGGCAGCCAGTGGCAGTTGGGCTACCAACAGCCGGTGATGGGCCGCAATACCGGCGCCGCAGGCGGGCCCTTCGTGGCCGCCTGGTGGCGTTTCTGAGGACGCCACGACAATGACGGTCACCTGCGAAATGGAAGCGCTGGGACGGGCGCCGGACATCGGCCGCGAACGTGGTCTGTTGGGTCGCGCGCTGGTCACGGCAGGCGTCATCACCGACGAACAGCTGCGCTCGGCGCTGGCCTTGCAGCAGCGTTGGAATTCGCGCCTGGGCGATGTGATCCTGGCCCAGCGCGGTGTACCGGCGCAGCGGTTCTACGCCATCGTCGCCGCGCACTTCGGGCTGGAGTTCATCGATCTTGTGCAGCAGCCGCCGGATCCGAGCCTGCTCACCCCCGGCGACCTGGATAGCTATGCGCAACGCCTGGTGTTGCCGTGGAAGCGCGAAGACGGCGTGCTGGTACTGGCCGTGGCCGACCCCGACCCGGCGCTGTTCGCCTGGGCGCGTGCGCATTACGACGAAGAGGTGCGGTTTGTCGGCACTGCCAAGTTCGACATCATCTGGAGCCTGCAGCGCTACGCCGACGAGCAGCTCACCGACAACGCCTTGAACCTGCTCGCATCGCACGCACCGACCTACTCGGCGCGCCAGGTGGTCACGCGCGGGCAGAAGTTCACGTTGTGGGCGATCGCGGCGGTATTGCTGATCGCGATGGTGCTGTTCCCGGTGCCTACGCTGATCGCCGTCAACGTGCTGGTGGCGTTCGGCTTCCTGGCGACGTTCGGCTTGAAGCTGTTGCTGGTGTGGTTCGGCTCGCGCCACCGCATCGACATCAAGGTCACCGAAGACGAAGTGGCCGCGCTGCGCGACGACGACCTGCCGGTCTACACCGTGCTGGTGCCGATGTACAAGGAACCGGAGGTGTTGCCGATCCTGGCCAACGCGCTGCGCAAGCTCGATTACCCGATCAGCAAGCTCGACGTAAAGCTGGTGCTGGAAGCCGACGACTTCGACACCATCGAAGCGGCCAAGAAACTCGGCCTGGAAGCGTTCTTCGAAATCATCCGGGTGCCGCCATCGCAGCCCAAGACCAAGCCCAAGGCCTGCAACTACGCGCTGCACTTTGCGCGTGGCGAACTACTCACCATCTACGACGCCGAAGACAAACCCGAGCCGGATCAGCTCAAGCGCGTGGTGGCGGCGTTCCGCAAGGCCGAAAAGGATGTGGTGTGCATCCAGGCGCGGCTGAATTACTACAACGCCGACGAAAACTGGCTGACGCGGATGTTCACGCTGGAGTACACGCTCTGGTTCGACTTCTACCTGCCGGCGCTGGAATACCTGCGCATCCCGATTCCGCTGGGCGGCACCTCCAATCACTTCCGTCTGGATGTGTTGCGCCAGGTGCGCGCATGGGACCCGTACAACGTCACCGAAGACGCCGACCTGGGCGTGCGGCTGATCCAGAACGGCTACCGCGTCAACGTGGTCAATTCCACCACGTTCGAAGAAGCCAACGTCAGCATTCCCAACTGGATCCGGCAGCGCTCACGCTGGCTCAAGGGCTACATGCAGACCTGGCTGGTGCACATGCGCGACCCGGTGCATCTGTATCGCAGCACCGGGTTCAAGGGATTCTGGGGTTTCCAGTTCTTTATCGGCGGCAATTTCTTCATCGCACTAGGTGTGCCGGTGATGTGGACGTTGTGCCTGGTCAGCGTGCTGAGCGGTGCACGCGTGTTCGATGCCATCTTCCCGCCGTGGCTGGCCGCGATCTCGATGGTCAATCTGCTGCTGGCCAATGCGTTCTTCATCTACATCACGCTGGTGGCCGCGTTCAAGCGCGACTACTTCAAGTTGGCGCCGTACGCGTTGACGGTACCGTTTTACTGGGCGTTGCAATCGATCGCCGCCTTCAAGGGTCTATGGCAGTTGATCCGCAATCCGTTCTATTGGGAGAAGACCACGCATGGCATCAGCAAGCATTCGGAAAACGAACGCCGCGCCGCACTCGAAGAGTGAGCCGGTAGCGCGTCGCGACAGTGGCTTGCCGGCGTTTCTGGTGGCCGTGGTGGCGTTGTCGCTGCTGAGTCAGCCGTTGTTGGTGCAGTCGCTGGGCGCTGTTGCACCGACCACCACGCCCGGCATCGGTGTGCCGGCCAGCGGGTTGCTGGCATGGGCGGTGGATCTGGCGTTGCACCGTTGGGATCTGCCGTTTCAGCTATGGCCGTTCCTGGCGGTGGCTGCCAATGCGCTGTTCCTGTCGTTGCTGTGGCGCGATCTGGCTGGCGTGTTCGGGCGCGGCTGGGCCAGCGGGCTGACGTTGCTGGTGGGTTGCAACCCGCTGTTCCTGCTGCCGATCGCCGCGGGCGGCAGTCAGGCCGTGGGCCTGCTGGCGTTCTATGGCTTGTGCCGCACGCTGCGCCGCCTGCAGGCGCCGGTGGAAGCCTTCACCTACCTGCGTATCGCCGGGTGGCTGTGTATCCTGCTGTGCCTGGATCTGCAGACGTTGGCGTTGTCGACGATGGTGGCGCCGTGGCTGCTGCTGGTGATGCCGCCGCAGATGTTGCGCAAGGCGCCGGGCTCGTTCTACCTGGTGTGCTATCTGCCGTTTGCGTTTCTGGTCGGCATGTGGGCCTACGTCAATCTGACCGTGTTCAACGCGCCGTGGCCGACCTTGTCGAGCATCGGGCACGCGGCCAGTCCGCTGCCGTTGCCGCTGGCCGCGCAGGCCGAAGGCTGGTTGCCGGCGGTGCGTTGGGGCGTGGCGGCGGTGGCCTGCTTCCCGGTGTTGGCGTTGGTAGCGCGGGCGCACAACGCTGCGCTGATGCGTGGCGTGGTGGCCAGCGCCGGCACGGTGATCTGTGCGGCCGCACTCTCGTTCGCGCTCGGCTGGGCCGGTTTCGATGCCTTGTTGCTACTGTGGGTGCCGACGGCCTTGTTGCTGCGCGCCTTGCAGGCCGACCAGCGCAGTCAGGCTGCGGGATTGCTGCTGCTCGGCCTGATCGGCGCGGCCTGGGTGCAACCGCAGGGCTGGGGCAGCTGGATGCGTGCGGCGCCTGCCGACGAACAGTCGCTGCTGCAGGGCGAGGCGGTGGTCGTGGCCGCGCCGGTGTCGCTGCCGGTCGCGCGCGTGGCGACGCCGGCCGCTGCGGCCGCAGTGACCCTGTTGGCCGAGGCGGATGCGGCGATCCAGGCGCATGTGGCAGCGCAGCTGAGCGCTGCCGCGCCAGCCGGCCCTGCAGCCGCCACCGCGCTTCAGCCGGACGTCGGTAACGCAACGTTGCATACGGGCAAGTGCGTGCAGGGCAGTGCAGCGCCCACCAGCGAGGTGTCCGCCGCATGTTCAAGCGCGTTTTAATTCTCGCGGCGTTGCTCGCCGTGTGCCTGCTGGCCAATGGCTGCAACGCGGCCGCGCCGATGTGGATGGGTGCCAACGTCAAGGTCTCGGCCAATGCGCCGTGGCAGAGCGCTGCCGCTGCGCAGTCGCTGGATGCGCTGGCTGCCACCGGTGCGCGCAAGGCGCTGTTGGTGGCCTTCGTCTGGCAGGCGAACCCGCAATCGAACGACCCGGTGCTGGGCAGCGACAGCAGCCTGGATGCGATGCGCGCAGCGCTGCGGCAGAGCCATCGTTCCGGCCTGCAGCCCACGCTCAAGGTGCACGTGTGGGTGCCCGGTCACTGGGCCGGCGAGGTGGCGCCCGCCGATCAGGCCGCCTGGTTTGCGGCGTATCAACAGGCGCTGCTGCCGCTGGCGCAGCTGGCCGAAGACGAGCACGCCGAGGCGCTGGTGGTCGGCACCGAACTGCGCAAGCTGCAGGACGCACCGCAATGGCCAGAGTTGGTCGCGGCGGTGCGCAAGGTCTATCGCGGCAAGCTGCTGTACGTGGCCGACGGGATGGAGCATGCAGAAACCTTCCGTTACTGGTCGCTGTTCGACGCGGTCGGCACCAGCCTGTATCCGCGCCTGTCCGACGCTGCCGGCGCGCGCGCTGCGGAAATGACTACCGCCGCGCAGCGCCTGCAGGATCTGGGGCAACGCGTGGGCAAGCCGGTGTGGGTGGCCGAACTGGGCCTGCGCTCGGCGCGCGGCAGCCTGGCAGCGCCCTGGGAAAGCCCGGAGCAACGTACCGCCGCAGTGGATACCCGCCTGCAACTGCAGGTGCTGCAGCAGTGGCGCACCGTGTTGCAGGCCCATGGCGTGGACGGCATTGCGCTGTGGTGCTGGTATACCGACCCTGCCGCCGGCGGCCCGGGCGACAGCGACTTCACCGTGCAGGGCAAGCCGGCGCAGCAGGTGCTGGCACGTTGATGCATCGACGGGCGGCCGTGCCTGGCGACTAGCCGGCGCGGCCGTTGCGGGTGGTCATCCTACTGTGCAGGCGCTCGGGGAGTGGATCTGCGATCGGCGGCCTTGTGGAGCTGACTGGCGCCGCTGCTGCGTGGCACCGAACAGCCGATGGCCCCATGCGCCCTCGCGGACACCCTCGAAACTTCGACCTGGCCAGCGTGCCGGAGCGTGCGCCCTGGGCGCAGGGCGGGTGCATCGCGGCCGGCGCTCCGGTCATGCCCAATGCACGCGCGGCCACCGCCGCTGCGGGCATAATCCGGCCGCATGATCATCCATTCGCTGCTCGACACCGACCTGTACAAATTCACCATGATGCAGGCGGTGCTGCATCAGCATCCGGCCGCGCAGGTCGAGTACCGCTTCAAATGCCGCACGCCGGGCGTGGACCTGGCGCAGTTCATCGATGAGATCTCGCGCGAGATCGATGCCTTGTGCCGGCTGCGCCTGCGCGAGGACGAGGTGGACTACCTGCGCAGCCTGCGTTTCATCAAGCCGGACTTCGCCGACTTTCTGGCGCTGTTCCATCTGGACCGCAAGTATCTGCAGCTGTCGGCGTCGGCCACCCACCCGGGCGAGATCGAGCTGACCATCCGCGGCCCGTGGCTGCACACCATCCTGTTCGAAGTGCCGCTGCTGGCGATCATCAACGAGGTGTGGTTCCGCAACACCTCCGAGCCGGATTTCGAAGAGGGCCGCAGCCGCCTGCGCGCCAAGGTGAGCAGCCTGCGCAACATGCCGGCTGGCTGCAAGATCGCCGACTACGGCACCCGTCGCCGTTACTCGCGGCACTGGCACGGCGAGCTGCTGCCGCTGCTGCGCGATGGCCTGGGCGAGCAGTTCGTGGGCACCAGCAACGTGTATTTCGCCAAGCACTACGGGCTGACCCCGCTGGGCACGATGGCGCACGAATACCTGCAGGCATTCCAGGCGCTGGGGCCGCGGCTGCGCGACAGCCAGGTCGCCGCGCTGGAATCGTGGGCGCGCGAGTACCGTGGCGATCTGGGCATTGCGCTGTCGGACATCGTGGGGCTGGACGCGTTTCTGCGCGATTTCGACCTGTATTTCTGCAAGCTGTTCGACGGCATGCGCCACGACTCCGGCGACCCGTTCGAATGGGGCGAGCGGGTGATCGCGCACCTGGAAGCCCATCGCATCGATCCCAAGACCAAGGTGCTGGTCTTCAGCGATGGCCTCAACATCGACAAGGTGATGCGTCTGTACGCGCACTTCCACACCCGCTGCCGGCTGGCCTTCGGAGTGGGCACCAGCCTGACCAACGACCTGGGGCCGACGCCGTTGCAGATCGTCATCAAGATGGTCCGCTGCAACGGCCAGCCGGTGGCCAAGCTCAGCGATTCGCCCGGCAAGAGCATGTGCGAGGACGCCGGCTACCTGCGCTACCTGCGCGACGTGTTCGGTCTGCCGCCGATGCCCGAAGGCGCCTGACCGGGGGCGGCAACGACTGACGCAGGCCGGCATTAACTGCCAAAAAGTATGTGCCGCTGTCAGGGAATGCCCGGAAAAGTGAGATGCATCTCTCAATCGCTAGTTGGCAAACGTTAACATTGGCATCACGCTTGCATCACTTTTAGTGCAACCGTCGTATGTGACGTCCCTCCCTCGCGAAGCCTGTTGAATGCCTGCACTCGACCCCTTGTCGCTGTACCGCACGCGGAGCTGCTCCCGACAGTGGCTGGGCTTTGTGCGGGCGATGGCCGAGGAATTCGGCGCCGAGCTGCCCGAGCATGACCTGGCCACCTTGATGGCCCGGATCGGCCGCCGCTTTGCGCGCGAGCACAGGCTGGCGCCCTGCATCGCGCTGGACCAGGTGCAACAGGCCGCCAACGCGATCTGGGACAGCTGCGACTGGGGCCAGTGCACGATGGACGAACACCCGGACCATGTGCAGATCCGGCATGGCGGTGCGCCGTTGAGCGTGGCGCTGGACGGGGCCGCATGGAGCGACGGTTTCCTGCAGGGTGTGTATGAGGGATGGTTCCAGCAATTGGGGATGCTGGCAGGGCTGGCGGTGCAGAGCGCGCCGGCCGATACCGTCGATCTGCGCCTGTTTGTGTTGGCGCGGACGGCATGACCATGTGCGATCGGGCAAGGGGACTGTGATGGCACCGAAGAACACCAAAAACGCGCAGGGACACGACGATGTCTCGGGCCTGTTCGCGCGTCTGGGGACGCAGGCGAGCGAGGGATATCACGACTTTGCGTACACCCAGCTGCCGCCGCGCAAGCCGGGCGTGACGCCTGCCGAGGCGCCGGCAACGGGGCAGGCCGCGCCGGCTGCGCTGGAAGCTGTGGTGGCGCCGGTGCACGTGCCGGCAGCGCCCTCAGTTGCAGCGGTCGCACCAGCCGCGCCGCTTGCCGACCGGCCGTCGCCTGCGATGCACGTCGCAGCACCCACCGATCAGACAGCCAACGGATCGCCGGGCGATGCGCTGGCGCCGCTGCGCAAATTGCGGCAGCGCGAGGAGCCTGGCGTGCGCGCATCGCCGCCGCCGGAGCGACCGGCGCAGACACCGCTGGAACAACTGTTCCAGCGCCTGCTGCAGGCCGACGCGCGCAGCTCTGCGCATAGCCCGCTGCAGCGCCTGCGCTCGCGTTGACGCCTCACTTCCGTCCTTCCCGGCAAGCGCGTCAGGCGATTGCCGCTGCGTTGCCGCACGTCTGCCACGTTTCCAGGATTGCCCGATGACCACAGCCCGCCTTCGTTCCGCATCACCGTTGCCCACGCTGGCAACCTGGGCGCTGTGGCTGCTGGGTGGCCTGCTGCTGGTGTTCGTGGTGGCCGTGCCGATGGATGTCACCCAGCAGATGGTGTTTTCCGGTGTGCTGTTCGCGGTGGCGCTGGCGGTGCGCAACCGTGGCGGGCGGGTGGTCATCCTGATGATGATGAGCATGTCGCTGGCGGTGTCGTGCCGCTACATCTGGTGGCGCACGACCCAGACCATGGGCGTGGGCAGCGCGGTGGATTTCATTCTCGGCCTGGGCCTGCTCGGCGCGGAGCTGTATGCATTCGTGATCCTGGTGCTCGGCTATTTCCAGGTGCTGTGGCCGCTCAATCGCAAGCCGGCGCCCTTGCCTGCCGACCAGAGCCTGTGGCCGAGCGTGGACGTGTTCATCCCCACCTACAACGAGCCGTTGTCGGTAGTGCGCACTACCGTGCTGGCCGCCAGCGTGATCGATTGGCCGGCCGGCAAGATCACCATCCACCTGCTCGATGACGGACGCCGCGACGAGTTCCGCGAGTTCTGCGCCGAGGTCGGCATCAACTACGTCACCCGCACCAACAATGCGCACGCCAAGGCCGGCAACATCAATGCGGCGTTGAAGAAGTGCAGCGGTCAATACGTGGCCATCTTCGATTGCGACCACATCCCGACCCGCTCGTTCCTGCAGGTGGCGATGGGCTGGTTTCTGCGCGACACCAAGCTGGCGCTGGTGCAGATGCCGCACTACTTCTTCTCGCCGGATCCGTTCGAGCGCAACCTCGATACGCACGGCAAGGTACCCAACGAAGGCGAGCTGTTCTACGGCCTGTTGCAGGATGGCAACGACCAATGGAACGCCACGTTCTTCTGCGGCTCGTGCGCGGTGATCAAGCGCACCGCGCTGGAAGAGGTCGGCGGTGTGGCGGTGGAAACCGTGACCGAAGATGCGCACACCGCGCTCAAATTGCAGCGTCGCGGCTATCGCACCGCGTATCTGGCGGTGCCGCAGGCGGCGGGACTGGCCACCGAGAGCCTGTCCGGGCATGTGGCGCAGCGCATCCGCTGGGCGCGCGGCATGGCGCAGATCGCGCGCATCGATAATCCGTTACTCGGTCGCGGGCTCAAGCTGTCGCAGCGGCTGTGCTATCTCAACGCGATGCTGCACTTCTTCTACGGGCTGCCGCGCATCATCTATCTCACCGCGCCGCTGGCGTACCTGTTCTTCGGCGCGCATGTGATCCAGGCATCGGCGTTGATGATCCTGGCCTACGCGCTGCCGCACATCCTGCAGGCCAATCTGACCAACCTGCGCGTGCAGAGCCGCTTCCGCCATCTGTTGTGGAACGAGGTCTACGAGACCACGCTGGCCTGGTACATCTTCCGCCCCACGCTGGTGGCCTTGCTCAATCCCAAGCTCGGCAAGTTCAACGTCACGCCCAAGGGCGGGCTGGTGGCGCGCAGTTATTTCGATGCGCAGATCGCCAAGCCGTATCTGTTCCTGCTGTTGCTCAATGTGGTCGGCGTGATCGCCGGCGTGCTGCGGCTGATCTACGTCGGCGGCAGCGGCGAGCAGCAGACGATCTGGTTCAACCTGGCCTGGACGCTCTACAACATGGTGCTGCTCGGCGCCACGATCGCCACGGCCAGCGAAACCCGCCAGGTGCGCAGCGCGCACCGTGTGCCGCTGGATATCCCGGTCAATCTGTACCTGCCCGACGGCGGGGCGCTGGCATGCCGCTCGGTGAATTTTTCCACCGGCGGCATGGCGATCAAGCTCGCGCAGCCGCAGCCGATCGAACCCGGCCTGGCGGTGCAGATCGGACTCAGTCATCGCGGCATCGAGCAGACCTTGCCGGCCGTGGTGCGGCAGGACCGCGATGGCCAGGTCAGCGTGCAGTTCACCGCGATGTCGATGGAGCAGGAGCGCTGGCTGGTGGCGTCCACCTTTGCGCGCGCCGATATCTGGTTGTCGCAATGGGGCCAGCACGATCGCGATTCGTTCTGGCGCTCGATGGGTCAGGTCTTGGCGGCCAGTGCGCGCGGGTTCGGGCGCCTGGGCCGGCATATGGTGGATAGCACGCGCCAGGGGTTCCGTCCGGCGCGCGCGGTAGATCTGGAGTCGTGAACGTGATGCGTGGTAGTTCCCTTTCCCCTGCAAAGAAACAACTGATGCGAATGTCCCCGGCGGTGTTGACCTGCGCGCTCACGCTTCTGGCCGGTCTGGCGCAGGCGCAACAACCGGTGGCGGCTGCGCAGGCCGACGGCGATGCGCAGAGCGCGGCGGCAACAGCGATCGCACCTGCGGCGCCGGCACCGCTGCCCGCTGGCAGCACGCGCGCGGCCACGCTGCGCGATCTCGGCATCGATTACGAAATCACCTTGCGCGGCGTGCAGGGCAGTGCCGGTGTGCCCTTCAGTGTGCGTAGCGATGAAATCGTCACCGCCGCCACGCTCAACCTGAAATACAGCTACTCGCCATCGCTGCTGCCGGACCTGTCGCACGTCAAGGTCACCATCAACGGCGTGACCGTTGCGACCTTGCCCACCGACAAGGCCAACGCCGGCAAATTACTCTCGGCCGATCTGCCGGTCGATCCGCGGCTGATCACCGACTACAACCAGCTCAACCTGCAACTCATCGGGCATTACACGCGCGAGTGCGAAGACCCCGACCACAGCAGCCTGTGGGCGAATGTGGACGCGGCCACCAGCCTGTCGTTGACCACCACGCCGCTGGCGCTGGCCAACAACCTGGCGCTGCTGCCGGTGCCGTTTTTCGATGTGCGCGATACGCGGCGTCTGGAGCTGCCGTTCTATTTCCCGCAGCAGCCGGACATGGCCACGCTGCAGGCCGCCGGCACGGTCGCCTCGTGGTTCGGCACCCTGGCCGGGTATCGCGGCGCGGTGTTCACGGCCTCGACCAGCGCCCTGCCGGCCACCGGCAACGCGGTGGTGTTCGCCACGCCCGACACCTTGCCTGCGCAGTTCGCCACCGCCGACAGCGGCGTGGCCGATATCCGCGGGCCGACGGTTGCGGTGGTGGTCAACCCGACCGATCCCAACGGCAAGCTGCTGCTGGTGCTGGGCCGCAACACCGACGATCTGCAACGCGCGGCTACCGCGCTGGCGCTGCGCGCGCCGTTGACCGGTGCGGTGGCGCGGATCGGCGAGATGTCCGCGCCGACGCCGCGTCGGCCGTACGACGCGCCCAAATGGGTTTCCAGCGAGCATCCGGTGCGCTTCGGCGACCTGGTCACCCAGTCCGGCGCGCTCAACGTCACCGGCTATCACCCGGACCTGATCCGGGTCGGTCTGCAACTGCCGCCGGACCTGTTCGTGTGGGAGCGCGACGGCATTCCGGTGGCGCTGAAGTACCGCTACACGCTTCCGGAGCAGGACAACAAGTCCGCGCTCAATGTCAGCATCAACGAGTCGTTCGTGACCACCTTGCCGCTGACCGGCCGCCCGTTCGCCGAATCCACGCCGATGCGCTGGTGGAACAGCCTGGGCACGCGCGGCAGCATGCCGGTGCATCAGGATCTGAAACTGCCGGTGGGCGCGTTTTCGGCCAATAGCCAACTGCGCTTCCATTTCTTCTTCGATCGCCCGCAAGGCGAGGCCTGCAAGAACACCTTCCCGGATGTGTCCGGCGCCATCGATGCCGATTCCACCATCGACCTGAGCGGCTTCCACCACTACATGGCGATGCCGAATCTGGCTGCGTTCGCCAATGCCGGCTACCCGTTCACGCGGCTGGCCGATCTGTCCGAATCGGCGATCGTGCTGCCCAACAACCCGGGCGACCAGGATCTGGGCAACGTGCTGACCCTGCTCGGCCGGTTCGGTGCGTCCACCGGCTACCCGGCGCTGCATGCGCAGATCATCGCCGCCAGCGCAGTGCAGCAGCATGCCGATCGCGATCTGTTGCTGCTGGGCAGCGCCGAGTCGCAACCGCTGTTCAAGCAGTGGCGCGCGCAGCTGCCGGTGGGCCAGGACGGGCAGAATCGCCGCATCGGCCTGACCGATTGGCTGTTCGACAAACTGCCCGGTTTTCTGTCGTTCGACGCGCGCCGCACCGACCTGCCGACCACCACCGACATCGCGTTGCAGCCGCAGCCCGACGACGTGTTGCTGATGGGCTTCGAATCGCCGTTGAAATCCGGCCGCAGCGTGGTCGCGTTTCAGACCGAAGACCCGGCCAACATGAGTCGTCTGTTCGATGCCTGGTTCGACCCGGCGTTGCTCAAGGATTTCCAGGGCAGCGTGGTGTTGCTGCAGCAGAAGAAGGTCACCAGCCTGGTCGGCAACCAGACCTATTACGTGGGCCACCTGCCGTTGCCGACCTGGCTGCGCTGGTACTTCTCGCATCACCCGGTCTGGCTGGCCTTGACCGTGGTGCTGCTGGCGCTGCTGCTGGCACTGGCCGCGCGCGTACTGCTGCGCCGGCACACCGCCGAGCGCCTCAACGACGGCCACGGCGCATGAACGCGCACACGCGCGGCAGTGTCATGACGCGCCGCGGCCTGCTGCGCGCCGGTGCGCTGGCGTCGCTGGCCGCGCTGTTGCCGGCCGGCGCGGCGGCGGCACCCGCACAGTGCGGCTCCTGGCCGCTGTGGAACGCATTCGTGTCCAAGCACATCCAGCCCGACGGCCGGGTGGTGGACTTCCTCAACGCCGATCAACGCTCCACCTCCGAAGGCCAGTCGTATGCGCTGTTCTTCGCGCTGGTGGCCAACGACCAGGTGCTGTTCGACAAGGTACTGGGCTGGACCCGGCACAACCTGTGCGGTGGCCGCCCGGATCTCAATCTGCCGGCCTGGTTGTGGGGCCGCGATGGCAGCGGCGACTGGCGCGTGCTCGATGCCAATACCGCCAGCGATGGCGAGTTGTGGATCGCTTACGCCTTGCTGGAAGCCGGCCGGCTGTGGAACCGCCCCGGTTACGGCAAGGCCGGCCAGCAGATCCTGCAACTGATGCGCACCCAGGAAGTGGCCGCGCTGCCTGGCCTGGGGCCGATGCTGTTGCCCGGCCGCAGCGGCTTTGTCGAACCCGGCCGCTGGACGCTCAATCCCAGTTATCTGCCGATCCAGGTGCTGCGCCGCTGCGCCAACGCCGACCCCAAGGGGCCGTGGGCGGCGATCGCCGCCAACGCGGCGCGCGTGCTGCGCGACAGTGCGCCGGTCGGCTTTGCGCCGGATTGGACCGTGTGGGACGGCAAGGCCTTCGGTGCCGATCCCAAGCGCGGCAATCTCGGCAGCTACGATGCCATCCGCGTGTACCTGTGGGCCGGCATGCTGGACGCCGGCGAGCCGCTGCGCGCGAAGTTGCTGCAGGATTTGTCCGGCCCGGCCGACCTGCTCGCCGCAGGCACCGCGTTTGCCGAAAAGATCGACACCGCGCGCGGCGTGGGCACTGGCGCCGTGCCGGTGGGGTTTTCCGCCGCGTTGCTGCCGTATCTGAGCGCGCTGCGGCAACCTGCGCTGCTCAAGGCGCAGGCGCAGCGGATTCCGCTGGCCGCCACACCGGCCGCCGCAGCGCTGCCGTATTTCGAACGCACGCTGGCCCTGTTCGGACAGGGCTGGCTTGAGAACCGCTACCGCTTTGCCGCAGACGGGCGCCTGCTGCCCGCCTGGAGAACGCCTGCATGCTCCGCAAAAACCTGACGCCGCTCTATCTGGCCGGCATGATCGACCTGTGCCTGCTTGCCTGCCCGGTGCACGCGCAGACCAGCGCGACCCAGCAACTGGTCGGGCAGGGCAACTATTGGCACGACCAGGGTCGCGACGACCTGGCCGCCGACACCTGGAAAAAGCTGCTCGGCATCGACCCGGACCAGCCCGACGCCTTGCTCGGCCTGGCGCAGATCGACCTGGCGCAGGGCCGCCAGTCCGAAGCGCGCAAGCGCCTGCAGCAACTGGAAGCGGCGCATCCGCAATCGCCGCAGGCCCAGCGCCTGCGTGTGGCGATCGGTGCGCGCGGCAGCGCCACTGCCGGCGAAGATCCCAACCTGCGCAATGCACGCCGCGCCGCCGCGGCAGGACGTTATGTGGAAGCCGCGCGCAGCTATGAAGCCGTGTTTGCCGGCAAGGCGCCGCCGCCCAATCTTGCGCTGGAGTACTACCAATCGTTGGCCGGCACGCCAACCGGTTGGGAGCGTGCGCGCGACGGGCTGCGCAGGCTGCAGGCCAGCGACCCGGCCAACCCGTCCGTGCAGCTGGCGCTGGCCCAGGTTTTGAGCTACCGCGAGCCCACCCGTCGCGAAGGCATCGCGCAATTGCGCGCGCTGGCCCAACGCGCCGATGTCGGCGGCCCGGCACGCACCAGCTGGCGCCAGGCGTTGCTGTGGCTCAACGCCAGCACCGCCGATGCACCGCTGTACCAGGCATTTCTGGCCGGTACGCCGACCGATGCCGACGTGACCGCCAAGCTCGGTCAATTGCGCGAACAACGCGCGGCTGCTGCCGCTGCGCCCGCCGACCCCAACGGCGTCGCGCTCAGCGAAGGTTTTCGCGCGCTCAATGCCGGCAATCTGAGCACGGCCGAGCAACGCTTCACCCAGGTGCTGCGCGCCCGCTCGCGCGACCCGGACGCATTGGGCGGCCTGGGCTCGGTGCGGCTGCGTCAGCAACGCTTTGCCGAAGCGCAGGAGCTGCTGCGCCCGGCCGCGGCCAGCAGCGGCAAATGGAAAGGTGCGCTGGACAGCGCGCGCTACTGGCAACAGCTGCAGCAAGCCGAAGCCGCGCGCGCGCGCGGAGACATCGCGCAGGCGCGCCAGTTGGTGGAGCAGTCGGTGCAGTTGCTGCCCAACGAGCCGGCAGGCCATGTCGCGCTGGGCGGTCTGCAAAGCGCCAGCGACCCCGTCGCGGCCGAAGCCAGTTATCGCAAGGCGCTGTCGCGCGATGCCGATAACGCCGGCGCCTTGCAGGGCCTGGTCGGGCTGTACAGCCGCCAGGGCCGCATGACCGAAGCCAGCGAATTGTTCAATCGCCTGCCGGCTGCCGAGCGCGCCAAGTCCGGCGGGCAAGCCTTGCTGCGTTCCAACGTGCAGCGCGCCCGCGCGCGGCAATCGCTGGAGGCCGGCGATTCGGTCAGCGCGCAGGCCGAGCTGGAAGCGGCCATGGTCGAACGTCCCGGCGACGCCTGGATTCGCCTGGATCTGGCCCGTCTGTATCAACAGGCCGGCCGCCCCGATCAGGCGCGCAGCGTCATGGATGGACTGCTTGCCGTGCACGGGGACCAGCCCGAAGCGCTGCACGCCAACGCCTTGCTCGCGCAGGAAAGCGGCGACTGGCAGGGCGCGTACGACAGCCTGGATCGAATTCCGGCGGCCGCGCGCACGCCGGAAATGACCCAGCTGCGCACCATCGCCTGGATCGAACTGCAGGCACGTCAGGCGCGGCTGCTGGTGGAGCAGGGCAGGGTTGGCGAGGCGCAGCAGTTGCTCGCGCGCACCGAAACTGCGCTGGGCAACCAGCTCGACGATCCGCAGTTGCTGGCCAGCCTGGCCGGCGCGCATGCCGACGCCGGCAACGCCTCGCGCGCGCTGGTGCTGGCGCAGCGCCTGGTCACCGGCGCCAATCCGCGCACCGAAGACCGCCTGCAATATGCCGGCGTGCTGCTGCGCGCGCACCAGGATGCGGAATTGTCGGCAGTGCTGCGCCAGCTGCAATCCACCACCATGACGCCGGAACAATTGCGCCGCTATCAAACCCTGCGCAGCGCCTACACGCTGCGCCAGGTGGATGCCTTGCGCGAGCTCGGCAATCTGGAAGGCGCCTACGATGCGCTGTCGCCGATCCTGGCACAGCAACCGGACAACCGCGACGCCCAGGCGGCACTGGCACGGCTGTATGCCGCCGCCGGCGATCAGCGCCAGGCGCTGGCGATCTATCAGCAGATCCTGCAGCGCCACCCCAACGATCTGGACACGCTCACTGCCGCCGCCAACAGCGCCGCCGCGCAGTCGGATCTGCGCAACGCCGAGAGTTATCTGCAGCGCGCGCTGGCGCTGGCGCCGGAGTCGCCGGAGGTGCTGGCCGCCGCCGGACGCGTGTATCGCAGCGCCGGCAAGAACCGCAAGGCCGAGCAGTATTTCCGCGCGGCGCTGGCTGCCCAGCAACGCCAGGCCGGTCAGCTCGATAACGGCCTGCCGGGCGCACGTGGCCCGGCAGCGGTGGCCTCGGCCGGTCGGCCGCTCAATCCGTTTTCCGGCATGACCGGCGCCATGCCGCGCTCGCCGGCGGTGCTGTCCGAGCGCATGGATGGCGCTGGCACGTATGGCGAGGTTGTGCCGCTCGCCGCGTCGCCGGCCTCGGCCCGGTTCGCCGCGGTTGCGCCGGCCGGTGCATCCGTGGACACCGGTGGCAATGTGTTGCCGCAACCGGTCAGCGCCAGCGTCGCGCCGGCCATGCTGCCTGTGCCCGGCAGCCGCCCGCGCGGATCGGTACGCGACGAAAGGCTGCTTGCCACGCGCGCTGCCGCACCGATCGGCGCGGACGCCGGTCCGCGCCTGACAAGACCTGCCGCCCAGGCGCTACCGCCGGCCGGTAGCGGTAACAGCGTGCTCGACGAACTGCGCGCCGTGCAATCGGAAAACAGCGACAACCTGGCCGGTGGCGCGCTGTACCGCTCGCGCGATGGCGAAGACGGCCTGGGCCGCCTGGACGACATCGAAATGCCGGTGCAGGCCGAGTTCGCGGTGGGCGAAGGCAAACTCGGCGTCACGCTGACCCCTACCGTGGTGGATGCCGGTACGCTGACCACCGATTACGCCACTGCCAGTCGCTTCGGCGCCGGCCCGCAGACAGCAGTCAACGACGCGCTTGCCGCCGACCGCAGCCCGATCGACACGCTGACCGGTTCGGCGGTGTATCAGTTGCTCGCCACCCAGGGCGATAACGTCGCCACGCGCGAACGCCTGCGCCGTTATGCCTTGAATACCGGGTTGTTCGGCGAGCTGCTGACCGAAAACAACAACAGCACGCCGGCTGCGTTGGCCGCGCTGGCCAACGAACCGCTGCCGGCGTATCTGCTCAGCGTCAACGCGTCCAACACGCCGATTGCGCAGCTGGCGCGCGACATCCTTGGCAATACCGCGATCAGCGAACAGCTGGCCGCTGGCGATGGTGCCGCGTTGCAGGCGCTGGCCAGCAGCTCCGCCGCCGCGCAACAGACGCCGACTTCGCTGGCGGCCACGCTCAACAGCATGGCCGCCACCGGCAACGGTGCGCGCCGGCTCAGCCAGGACGACACCGGCGTGGGTGTGGGCGTGCGCTATCGCAACGGCGGTTTCAGCGCCGATGTGGGCAGCACGCCGATCGGGTTCCAGGAGCAGAACATCGTCGGTGGCGTCGGCTATCGCGGCGACCTCGGCGAGACGGTGAGCTGGTCGGCCGATGCGTCGCGGCGCGCGGTGACCGACAGCGTGCTGTCGTTCGCCGGCGCGCAGGATGCGCGCAGCGGCCGCGAATGGGGCGGCGTCGCCAGCAACGGCATCGCGCTCTCGGCTACCGCCGACAACGGCCTGCTCGGTGGATATGCCAATCTCGCCGCGCACCGCTTGACCGGTCACAACGTGGCCGACAACGACCACCGCCAGGCCGACCTGGGCTTCTACGTGCATGCGCTGGAAACGCAGAATCAATCGCTGACCGCCGGCGTCAACCTGACCGCCATGCAGTACGACAAGAATCTCAGCGGCTTCACCTACGGCCACGGCGGTTACTTCAGCCCGCAGGAGTATGTGGACCTGGGCTTCCCGGTGCACTGGAGCGGCCGCAGCGCGGGGCAGAGCGTCAACTGGAAGGTCGATGCCAGTGTGGGCGTGCAGCATTTCAAGACCGATCCAGCGCCGTATTTCCCCACCGACCCGACCCTGCAACAGGCTGCTTACGATGCCGCATCGCTGGCGGCGCTGCTGGGCCTGGTCGACCGCTACACCGACCCGGTATATGCGGGCGAGAGCCGCACCGGCGTGTCGTACAACCTCAGTGGCGCAGCCGAATGGCAGGTGGCCCCGCAGCTGTTTCTGGGTGGGCGCATGACGTTCAATAACGCACGCGACTACAACCAGTTCAGCAGCAATCTCTATCTGCGCTTTGTGATGGATCGCCTGGGCGCCGCACTGGGCCGCGCACCGCAGGTGCTGACCTCGCCGTACGCGGCGGATCGCTGAGGCGGCGGCACTGGTGGTTCGCTCTCGCAGCGGGCAGTTGCCGCTGCATGCGGGCCGGGCGATGCATGCCTGCGGCCTGCTGTGTGGGCGCACGCCTGTCACGGTCGTGCATCGATCTTGCGAGCGGCGAGCGGCGCACCGCCCCGCACCACATAAACGAACGGCGCCTTTCGGCGCCGTTCGCATCCCCATCAAGTGACGCGCGCTCGCCTCAGGGGCGAACCTTGGTGGCGCAGATGAAGGTCGCCGCCTGCTGCACGCGGCTGATCGCACCCTGGTCTTCCAGTTCGCGGATGTGATCGTTCATGCAGGTCAGATAGCCGAAGCGGTTACCGGCATTCTGCGTCTTGCACAGGCTGCTCTCGGCGGTCAGGTTCGCACCGACGATCAGACCGCCGGTTTCCACCGTCGGCACCAGCGTATTGCAGTTACCCAGCCGGGTCAGGCCGCGGTTCAAGGTCCAACCGATATCGGCGAACATCGCCGGGGTCAGGTCGATGTTCAGATGCGCTTGCACTTCCGGCGTATCGAACGGCTCCATCAGCGCGTTGGGCTGCAGGTCGGTATCGAAGTGCGAGAACGTCGAGCCACCGGCCACCACGCTGGGTGAATACAACCGCGTGCGGCCTGCGGTGTCGGTGCCCTGCAACAGCTCGGGGTCTTCGTACAACGCCGCCACCACTCCTGCGCTGCCCTTCAGTCGCGCGCCATCGGCCTGCGACACCATGATCGCCGGGATGGTGATGTCGGTGATCGGCGGCGCGGCATTGCCCATGGTCTGCACGCCGGCGGCGTTGTTGGCCACGATCACGCCGACCGCACCGTTGAGCTGGGCGTTCTTGACCTTGATCGCGAACGCGCAGGTGCCGCGGTCGATCAGCGCCACCTTGCCGGCCACCTCGGCCGCATTGACGAACGGGGTTTCGCAGCCATCGGTGGCCGAGGGGGCCGCAGCGCCGTCATTGATGGTCACCACAGCGCGCGCCGGGAAATTGCCGGCGGTGGCCAGCGGCCCGAAGCTGGCAAAGCCCACCTCGAACTTGCCGGCCGCAGCGGCCGGCGCGCTGACCTGCAGCAGCGTGCGCGGGTCCAGGATCAATGCTGCCTCGCGGTTGACCCGCGTGCCGGCCCACACCGTGCGGCCGGGCGTACGCATCGCTTCGGCGCGCAAGGCATTGGTCATGGTCGGGTCGTCGAAACGCTTGTTCTGCACGTTATCGAAGGCCTGCGAGGTGTACACGTCGGTCAGCCCGCTGCCCGAACCGAGCACGCCGGTGGTCTTGTTGAGGAACCCGGCAGCGCCCAAGCCGTGGCCGATTTCGTGCATCACCACGTTGAGGAAATTGATCTGGCCTTCCGGGGTCTTGCCGTCCAGGCCCAGGTACCAGCCCGAACCGGCCAGGCAGTCGTCCTTGCCCAGGTCGCCGTTGAATTGCGAAAACACGTCGGCCGGATCGGCCGGATCCGGTACCAGGTCCTGGCCGGCGATCGCGTCGCCCAGCGCGGACGGATACAGCGTATTGGCCTTGGCGCCGGGGAAGTTGTTGACGATCCAGTTCGGCCCTGCCTGGCCCAGCGTGCCGCCGGTGGCGGTGCAGGTCAGCCGCGCGAACGAGGCATAGACCTTGATCTCGACGTTGCTCTGCAGCACCGCGCCCCACAGGTCCATGGCGTACTGGTAGGCGATGCGACGCTGTTCGCCGACCGAGCGCCCGGGATTGCCGCCCAACGGTGCGGCGGTGGTGGGGTCGTTCAACCCAACCACGGTGCCGGCATCGCCATTGATCAGCGTGACGTTGGCGGCGCTTGCATGCAGTGGCGCGATCGCCGCAGCCACGGCCAGAGACAGCAGCAACAAGGGCTTATTCATGCGGCAGCGCTCCGTGCTCGGCGTGGGCGGGTTGGGTGTCGGCGTCGTCGCTGTGCTCGATCACGATGCGGCCATCGGCCTGGCGGGTCGCGGTCAGCGAACTCATTTGCGTGGCCGGCAACTTGCGCGCCACGGTGCCATTGGGCAGGCGGCGCTCGGTGGCACGGGCGGCCGCCTCGGTTTGCGGCACCGTCGTGCGCGTTGCCGCACTGCGGGCAGCCGAACCGGCCTGCTGGTCCAGCGCCGCGCTCTCGGCGTCGGTCAGCGGGCGCAGCTTGCCGGTGACGGGATCGATACCGACCTTGGAACTGCTGGTTGCAGCCTCTTGCGCCATGGCCAAGGCCGGCAGGCAGAGGACGCACAACACACCGGACAGCATCCATCCGGGCTTACGAACGCTCATCATCGTTGGGGTTTCCTTGAGTCCAACAGGGAAAAGGGACGCCGTGCAGACACCGGCATCGGGGGAATCCTTCCGTTTCAGTCTGTTCATGACTGAATCATGAATCCGTGATGTGTGTCAATCTTTTGACATGTGGCGCGCTGAATGCGAAGCGATAGCCTGAAACGGTTATCGGTGCACTTGCGTCGGGGGAATTCTTAGGGATTCAGTGGTGGCTGGTACCCGGATCGGCCAGATTTTTGACGCGAGCCAACTGGGCCGGAAGCCACCCTTGTCCCCTCGGGAGAAGGTGCCCCGAAGGGGCGGATGAGGGTACGAGCGAGGCCTGGTTGTGGGTGAGCGCAGGTATTCGAGTGCACCTGAGCTTCGCTTCGGACCCTCCCCCCCAACCCCGTTACCGACGGGAGAGGGCCTTAGTCCACCCCGGCCAGCGGTCCGGTCCGCGCAGATAGCGCGGTTGCACCGACGCCCGCAAGCCGTGCGTTGGTGCGTTGCCGGAGAGATGCTCATGCCGGCACCCGCACCCGCACCCGCACCCGCACCCGCATCGGCATCGGCATCAGCGCTTTCTGTGCGTGCCTTGCGCTGAATCTGCGACAGCGCGTTGCATTGGACCTCGACGCGTTACAGTCGCGGCTACTCCGCGCACCAAGTCCCCATGTACGCCGTCATCTATCACAACCCCGCTTGCGGCACGTCGCGCAACACGCTGGCGCTGATCCGGCATGTCGGCATCGAACCGCAGATCATCGAGTATCTGCAGTACCCGCCAGACCGGCAGACGCTGCAGGCGCTGATTGCCGATGCCGGCCTGTCGGTGCGCGATGCCCTGCGCCAGAAGGGCACCCCGTATCTGAAGCTGGGACTCGACAATCCCGCGCTGGATGACGCCGCACTGCTGAGCGCGATGCTCGCGCATCCGATCCTGATCAATCGCCCGTTCGTGCAGACCTCGTTGGGTACGCGCCTGTGCCGTCCATCCGAGCAGGTGCTCGACCTATTGCCAGCGGCCACCGGCGCATTCGTCAAGGAAGACGGCGAACGCGTGCTGGACGAAACCGGCCAGCGCATCGGCGCCTGAGCGCGGCAGCGATCATAGTCATCACTGCGACGCTACCGGTCCTGCGTCTGCCGCGCTAAGCGCATCCACTGAATCGGTTGCGCCATGACCGCGCACAACCGATCGGCGCTTGGCGTCGCCGCCATCGCCGGCATGGACTGCACCGCTACCACCCCGTGTCTACCGCGTTGGAAGCGACCAACGGAGCGACTGTCTGACCACAGGCAGACGCGGCCGGTGTCAGGGCGTCAGGTAGCGCTCGTACACTCCGACTGGCGCCGTCCACACCTGCCTGGCAGCCGCTCGCCAGCGTGTGGTGGCCGTTCTAAGATCGCCGTATCGTTTTGAGGAGCATCGACATGATTCGCGAGATTATCCGCATGGGCGACAAGCGCCTGCTGCGCGTGGCGCCACCGGTGACCGACCTGGGCAGTGCCGACTTGCATGCCTTGGTAGCCGACATGTTCGAAACCATGGACGACGCACGCGGCGTCGGTCTGGCCGCTCCGCAGATCGCGGTGGACCTGCAATTGATGGTGTTCGGTTTCGAAGTCAGCGAGCGTTATCCGGACGCGCCCACGGTGCCGCGCACGGCCTTGGCGAACGCGCAGATCGAGCCGCTGTCGGACGAGATGGAAAACGGCTGGGAAGGCTGTCTGTCGATTCCCGGCCTGCGCGCGGTGATCCCGCGTTACCGCCACATCCGCTATCGCGGTTTCGCCCCCGACGGCAGCCCGATCGAACGCGAGGCCGAAGGCTTCCACGCGCGCGTGGTGCAGCACGAATACGACCACCTGGTTGGCCGTCTGTATCCCTCGCGGATCGAAAACTTCGACACCTTCGGTTTCGAAGACGTGTTGTCCTACGACCTGTAGCGCAGCGCTCGCGCTGCGCGTGTCCATCTTCGGCGGCGGCACGGTGGAGGCGAGACGGCACTGCACCTCGGATGAAAAAAGGGCGCCGTTCGGCGCCCTTGTCGTACTTACTTCAGCGCCTTGAAGCGCAGACGCTTGGGACCTGCGTCATCGCCCATGCGGCGGCGCTTGTCTTCTTCGTACTCGCGGTAGTTGCCCTGGAAGAACTCCACGTGCGACTCGCCTTCGAACGACAGGATGTGCGTGGCGATACGGTCGAGGAACCAGCGATCGTGCGAAATCACGAAGGTGTTGCCCGGGAACTCCAGCAATGCATCTTCCAGCGCACGCAGCGTTTCGATGTCCAGGTCGTTGGACGGTTCGTCGAGCAGCAGCACGTTGCCGCCCTGCAGCAGCGTCTTGGCCATGTGCAGACGACCGCGCTCACCACCGGAGAGCGAGCCGACCATCTTCTGCTGGTCCTGGCCCTTGAAGTTGAAGCGGCCGATGTAGGCGCGCGACTGGATCTCCACGCCGTTGATGTTGAGGATGTCCAGGCCGCCTGCGATTTCCTGGAACACGTTGTGGTTTCCTTCCAACGCGTCGCGGCTCTGGTCCACATAGGACAGCTGCACGGTAGGGCCGACCACGATTTCGCCGGAATCGGGCTTTTCCTGGCCGGTGATCATCTTGAACAGGGTCGACTTACCGGCACCGTTGGGGCCGATGATGCCAACGATGGCGCCGGGCGGCACGATCATCGACAGGTTGTCGATCAGCAGGCGGTCGCCGAACTTCTTGGACACGTTCTTGAACTCCATCACCGAATTGCCCAGGCGCTCGCCCGGCGGGATGAAGATTTCATTGGTCTCGTTGCGGCGCTGGTAATCCACCGACTGCAGCTCTTCCAGGCGGGCCAGACGCGCCTTGCCCTTGGTGCGCCCGCCCTTGGCGTTCTGGCGCGACCATTCCAGTTCCTTCTGGATCGCCTTCTGGCGTGACTTTTCCTGGTTGTCTTCCTGCTTGAGGCGCTCGTCCTTCTGGGTCAGCCAGTCGGTGTAGTTGCCCTTCCACGGAATGCCGCGGCCGCGGTCCAGTTCCAGGATCCACTCGGCGGCGTTGTCCAGGAAGTAGCGATCATGGGTCACCGCCACCACGGTGCCGGTGTAGCGCGCCAGGAACTGCTCCAGCCACTCCACCGATTCGGCATCCAGGTGGTTGGTCGGTTCGTCGAGCAGCAGCATGTCCGGCTTCTGCAGCAGCAGGCGGCACAATGCCACGCGACGCTTTTCGCCACCGGACAGCTTGCCGACGATGGCGTCCCACGGCGGCAGGCGCAGCGCGTCGGCAGCCACGTCCAGCTGGTTTTCCAGGGTGTGCGCATCGCCGGCGGCCAGGATCGCCTCCAGGCGCTCCTGTTCCTTGGCCAGGGCGTCGAAATCGGCGCCTTCCTCGGCATAGGCCAGGTACACCGCATCCAGCGCGGCCTGTGCCTGCAGCACGTCGCCTACGCCTTCTTCGACCGCTTCGCGCACGGTGTGCTCGGGGTTGAGCTGCGGCTCCTGCGCCAGGTAGCCGACCTTGATGCCGGCCTGCGGACGGGCTTCGCCCTCGAAATCGGTATCCACGCCGGCCATGATCTTCAGCACCGTGGACTTGCCCGCGCCGTTCAGGCCCAGCAGGCCGATCTTGGCGCCCGGGAAAAAGCTCAGCGAGATGTCCTTGATGATCTGCCGCTTGGGCGGGACCACCTTGCTGACGCGGTTCATGGTGTAGATGTATTGCGACATGGGTGCTCCGTGGACGCAGGCAGCCCACCGGCCGGGGCCGGAGGCAGCGGAAAAGGGATTGCGCCGATTATACGGGCAAGCGCCCGGGGCCGCGCCGGGTGGAATCTAGCTAAACGGCAGCCTACCTATTACCTGAATAGGGATTTTCGTAACCGATTCCAGCAAGAATGCGTTAAGGCGGGCAGCGTCTTAATGAAATTGCGACATCGCAAACAGGAGCTGGTCATGAACCGCAAACGCATCGTCACTGTTGTGCTTTCTTCCATCCTGGCGCTGGGCTCCGTGGCTCCGGCAGCGTTTGCCGACGACTGGGGCCGCGGCCACGATCGTCGTGGCCACGACCGCGACGATCGTCACGACCACGGCCGCGATCGCCGTGGCGACTGGCGCAACGATCGCCGCGACTGGCGGGACGATCGTCGCGACGATCGCCGTTACTACAGCAGCGGCTACCGCGAGGGCTATCGCGATGCCCGCTATCAGGACCGTCGCTACGACCGCAACCGGGTCTATGTCTACGATCGCCCCAGTTACTACCGCGCCGGCCCGCCGCCGCGCCCGTACTGGGCCCGCGGCCAGCGTTACCACGGCCCGGTCTATGTGATCAACGATTACGACCGCTACAACCTGCGCCGCCCGCCGTATGGCTACCGTTGGCAGCGCGACAACACCGGCAATCTGCTGCTGGTCGCCATCGCCACCGGTGTGATTGCCGACCTGGTCCTCAACAACTGAGCAGGCCGCCGGCCGCTCGCCGAGCAATCGGGCCAGTCATCACGCAAAGGCGCACTTCGGTGCGCCTTTGTCGTTTGCGTGGCGCGCCGACCGATCGGGCCCATGCCCGCCAGCGGCGCGATTGGTCACCCGTGCGGCGGGGGCTTACAATCGGCGGCCCTACTGGCTGCAGCTGCCCCGGAGTTTCGAATGTTCTCGCGCGACGTCCGACTGGAAACCTACGACCCCGAACTGGCCAAGGCCATTGCCGCTGAAGTCGGCCGCCAGGAGGATCACGTCGAACTGATCGCCAGCGAGAACTACTGCAGCGCGCTGGTGATGGAAGCCCAGGGCAGTCAGCTGACCAACAAGTACGCAGAAGGCTATCCGGGCAAGCGCTACTACGGCGGCTGCGAGTTCGTCGACATTGCCGAGCAACTGGCGATCGACCGCATCAAGCAGGTGTTTGGCGCGGGCTCCACGGAAGATATGTACGCGAACGTGCAGCCGCACAGCGGTTCGCAGGCCAATCAGGCGGTGTATCTGGCGCTGCTGCAGCCTGGCGACACCATCCTGGGCATGAGCCTGGCCCACGGCGGTCACCTGACCCACGGTGCCAAGGTCAACGTCTCCGGCAAGCTGTTCAACGCGGTGCAGTACGGCGTCAACGAGCAGGGCCTGATCGATTACGACGAGGTCCAGCGCCTGGCGACCGAGCACAAGCCGAAGATGGTGGTGGCCGGGTTCTCGGCCTATTCGCAGAAGATCGACTGGGCGCGTTTCCGCGCCATCGCCGACAGCGTCGGTGCGTATCTGTTCGTGGACATGGCGCATGTGGCCGGCCTGGTCGCCGCCGGTGTGTACCCCAGCCCGCTGGAGCATGCGCACGTGGTCACCTCGACCACCCACAAGACCCTGCGCGGCCCGCGCGGCGGCATCATCGTGGCCAAGGGCGCCAGCGAAGAACTGCAGAAGAAGCTGCAGTCGATCGTGTTCCCCGGTATCCAGGGCGGCCCGCTGATGCACGTGATCGCGGCCAAGGCGGTGGCGTTCAAGGAAGCGCTGGAGCCGGAGTTCAAGACCTACCAGCAGCAGGTGGTCAAGAACGCCCAGGCGATGGCCAACACGCTGATCGCGCGCGGCTACAAGATCGTGTCCGGCGGCACCGAAAATCACCTGATGCTGGTGGACATGATTGGCCGCGATGTTTCCGGCAAGGATGCAGAAGCCGCGCTCGGCAAGGCCCACATCACCGTCAACAAGAATTCGGTGCCCAACGACCCGCGCTCGCCGTTCGTCACCTCCGGCCTGCGCCTGGGCACCCCGGCGATCACCACGCGCGGTTACCTGGAGCAGGACAGCATCGACCTGGCCAACTGGATCGCCGACGTGCTCGACGCCCCCAGCGACGAAGCCGTGCTGGCCAAGGTGCGTGACGCAGTGACCGCGCAGTGCAAGAAGTATCCGGTGTATGGCTGAGACGGGAATGGGGAATAGGGAGACGAGAATGGTAAAAGCAACGCTGCGATAGCTCTGCTGTTCCGATTCCCTATTCCCCTCTCCCTATTCCCGGACTTCCGATGCACTGCCCCTTCTGCCAGCACAACGACACCCGCGTGATCGATTCGCGGGTGTCCGAAGACGGCACGACGATTCGTCGGCGCCGGGAATGCGAGGCGTGCGGCGAGCGTTTCAGTACGCTGGAAACCATCGAGCTCAAGCTGCCCACCGTGGTCAAGAGCGACGGCGGGCGCGAGGCATTCGATGCGCGCAAGCTGCGCACCAGTTTCGACCGCGCGCTGCAGAAACGCCCGGTGTCCGAAGAACAGATCGAAGCGGCGGTCCGCGCGGTGGTGCATCAGCTGCGCATGTCCGGCGAGCGCGAGGTCGGCTCGCTGCGGGTGGGCGAATACGTCATGGTGGAGCTGCGCAAACTCGACCATGTGGGCTATGTGCGGTTCGCCTCGGTGTATCGCAGCTTCCAGGACGTGGCCGACTTCCGCGAAGAAATCGAAAAGCTCGAGCGCGAGCTTCCGGTAGGCAGCGAGCAACTGCCGCTGCTGGAAGCGGCGCTGGAACGCGCCGGCAAACCCGGCAAGCGCTGAGCGCATGCGCATCGCCTGCGTGGCGGACACGCCAGAGCATCTGCCCGCCATCGCACAGGCGCATCTGCAGGCCTTCGGCAGCCTGTTGCCGGACTGGACGATCGATGAAGCGTTGAGCGAACTGCGCAGGCATACGCGCGATGGCGTGATTCCCACCACCTGGGTCGCGCTCGATCCGTTGCACTGGCTCGGTTCGGTCAGCCTGCTGGAGAACGACGACGACCGCATCCGTCAATGGTCGCCCTGGCTGGCATCGCTGTACGTGCAGCCGCAGGCGCGCGGGCGGGGCATCGGCCAAGCACTGGTGGCGCACTGCGTGCGCGCCGCCGCGCAATTGCGTGTGCCGCTGCTGTATCTGTATTGCCAGCCGGCGCTGGTGCCGTTTTATCGGCGACTGGGCTGGCACGCGCATGCCGAGCTGTTGCTTGGCCCGATGCAGATCGTGGTGATGGCCATCGCGCCCGAAGGAGCAAGGCAATGAAGGTGACGGCCGACGACCACCGCTGGATGGCGCAGGCGCTGCGCCTGGCAGAACGTGGTGCATACACCACGCGGCCCAATCCGATGGTGGGCTGCGTGATCGTGCGCGATGGCGTGTGCGTGGGCGAAGGCTTCCATCAGCGGGCCGGTGGCCCGCATGCGGAAGTGTTCGCGCTGCGCGTCGCCGGCGAGCAGGCACGTGGGGCGATTGCATACGTGACATTGGAGCCGTGCGCGCATTACGGGCGCACGCCGCCGTGCGCCCTGGCCTTGATCAAGGCAGGCGTGGCGCGCGTGGTTGCGGCGATGGCCGACCCGTTTCCGCAGGTCAACGGCGGTGGCTTTGCACTGCTGCGCGAGGCCGGGATCGAAGTGGTCGCAGGTGTGCTGCAGGCGCAGGCGCGCGAACTCAATCGTGGGTTCCTCTCGCGGGTAGAGCGTGGGCGCCCGTGGCTGCGGGTCAAGCTGGGTGCCAGCCTGGATGGGCGCACTGCGCTGGCCAACGGGCACTCCAAGTGGATTACCGGTGCGCACGCACGTGCCGATGTGCAACGCTGGCGCGCGCGTGCCGGCGCCATCCTGACCGGTGCCGGCACGGTACTGGCGGACGATCCGGCGATGACGGTGCGCTTGGGCGATAACACGCCCTTCGTGCCGCCGTTGCGGGTCGTGCTGGACGCGCGCTTGCGCACCCTGGAGTGCGGGAACATCCGCCAGGGCGATGCGCCGACGCTCTATCTGCATGGCCATGCGCTGCAAGCGCCGTCGCTGCAGAATGCCGAATTTGTCGGGATGTCACTGCAGGAAGGGCGTTTGGATCCGGGAGCGGTGCTGGCGCTGCTGGCCGAGCGCGGGATCAACGAGGTACATGCAGAGGCCGGCGCAACGCTGAGCGGCGCGCTGCTGCAAGCCGGCCTGGTCGACGAACTGCTGGTCTACATGGCACCGGTGCTGCTGGGCGATACCGCCAGACCGCTGCTGGCCGGGCTTGGCATCGATACCATGGCGCAACGTCGCGCTCTGCATCTGGCCGATGTGCGCCAGCTTGGCCAGGATCTGCGGCTGCGCTACCTGCCTGGTGTCGTCGAATGAATGCTGGCTCTGGCGCAAGGGAACGTTACGGGATGCTGTTCCCGTAGTGCACGTGTTCTGCCAGCGCTGAAGCCCGAGGGGGCGTTACCCAATGCCTGGCCTGCCCGGGCAGCGCAGGTGCGAAGGAGGGCAGCGATGCAGGCGACGGTTGAACACACTGCCGACCAATATGTGCTCTCAGGCCTCTACGGACGAAACCCACCTTCTTCACGTATCGGATCTCGTTATGACCATGGTCGCTGCACATGCCCGGAAGTTTGCGGAAGGACAAGTCTGGGAGTACCGCAACCGGGCCGAGGAGCCGGGTTCGACGCTGCTGATCAACAGGATCGAGGTCGAACCGAACATTGGCGAGGTGTTCCATATCAGCGTCCGCGACGTGCGGGTCAGGAACGTGCGTGCTCCCGATGCCGTTTCGACGGAGTTGCCGCATTTTCCGGTGTCCAGAACGACACTCGAAAGCTCCGTGACCACGCTGGTGGGGCATGTCCCGGCAAATCCGGAGTATCTGGAGGGCTACACGACATGGCGTGCGGCCTTTGACGATGGCGACGCCGGCGTCTTCACACTCCCCGTGAGTGAGATCGTCGATGTCATCGAAACCACCATCAATCAGTAGCAGGATGCGAGGCGATGTGAGGGGCGAATGCGTGGTCCGGTTTATGGGCATTTCCTGCTGCAAACGACAGCAAGCGGGCGTGCGATGTTGCACGCTCTAGAAACGCGGCTTCCACCGCCCATTCTGATGGTGGTGCTTGCAGCAGTGGTGTGGCGATTGCCGGGGGCTGTCTCCTCGGGGGTATGCATTTCCATTGGCGTGCCGTGCCTTGTGCTTGGCCTTTCGATCAATGCGTGGTCGAAAGTCATGTTTCGGTCTGCGCGTACCACGGTCAATCCACTGCACCCGGAGCGATCTTCTGCCTTGGTGACATCCGGGCTGTATCGGTATTCGCGTCACCCGATGTACCTGGGCTATGCCCTGGCATTGCTGGGCTGGGTCATCTGCCACGGGCAGCTGCTTGGCTTGCTCGCAGTGGCGCTGTTTATCGGCTATGTCACGGTTTTTCAGATACTGCCCGAGGAACGCTGCCTGTCGGCACGCTTCCAGGCCGACTATGCGGTGTACCGCGCAGCGGTGCGTCGCTGGCTCTGAACCCGCGTCACGCACGTCGATCAATGGTGCGTTTGACCTGGCGCCCTGCGATTCGCCCTGTGTTCCTGTCGACATTGGACATTGGACATGGGCGGGTGCCGCCGCCGCTGGAGTGTCGTCGGGCGCTTCAAACTGATGTGCGGCGTTTCGCAGGGGCGCACGTTCCAGCTGCGAATGGTGTGCGAGCAGCGTTTCGATCGGACGGTAGAGCATCGGTACCCGGTTGCTTGTTGAAGCGTTTTTCCGTCAGGTCGGGCCGATCGTGCCAGGAAGGGCCGGACATAAAAAAGGCTCCGCAAGCGGAGCCTTTCTTGTAGCTGCAGCGCGTCGATCAGAAGCTTGCGCGCACGCCGACCTTGTATTGGTTGGCGTCGTCGATGAATTCGACCTCGCCGACCAAGCCCCAGGTGGGAGTGAAGTTGACCTGACCACCCAAGGTGCCGGCAAATTCGCCCTGGTCGAGATCATTGCCATCGATGTAGCCAGCCTTGATCCATGCCTCCGTGCGCGGCGAAGGCTTGCCGCGGAGGCCGAGACTCACCATGCCGAAGTTCCTGTTGGCTGATGAGGCCGAGAAGATGCGGCTGCCTGCTTGCTTTGCTTCAGCTTCGATCTTCGTGCGCAGCACGCTGGCGTCTGCAATGAAATCGACGCGCTCGGTCATTTCCTGACGGTAAGCGATACCCAGATTGGCTTGTTGCAGCGTCGCTTCCAGAGTGATGTTGTTTGCGAGGCCGTAGTCGTTCGACGCACGCTGGTAGCCCGCGAACAGGTAGACCGGCTCGGCAATCTGCCACGAGCCGCGGATGTAGCCGCCATCGATGTCGTCCGAATCGCCGTTCACGGTGATTTCGGTGCGGTTCCAGCCGCCTTCGACATAGCTGTAGCTCAGACCTTCAGCAGTGGCGGCAAACGGGGCGGCGGCCAGCAGGGCAGCCAGAATCAAGGTGGTGCGCATGAGTGTTCTCTCTGAATTGATGTCCGTTTCTTCCGCCGACAGGCTGGAAAAGAGCGCGACGTCTCCCGCCGCGGCGCGCAATTTAACAGACTCTTCACAAAACTTGCTATGGGGAAATTCCTGACACGACACAGCGTCCCGCCGGCCTTAGCCGGTGGTCAGCAATGACGCCGGTGCACGCTGTTAAACTGCGCCGGCCGGTTCGCCGGTACTCACGAACGTCTTCAGGGCGGGGCGCGATTCCCCACCGGCGGTAGGCACGTGCAAACGTGCGAGCCCGCGAGCGCTTCGCGGCGGCGCCCGGCAGTTCATTGCGGGGGTGGTGCGAAGGTCAGCAGATCCGGTCCGATGCCGGAGCCGACGGTATAGTCCGGATGAAAGAAGACGGCCAACGCGCAGCCTTGCGGCTGCGCGCGCGCCTGTTTGCTTTGCCTTGCGGCGTTTTTCGCTCAACTTCTGCGAGAAACGACTATGTCTTTGCATCACCTGTCGCGTTGCATCGCGACCCTCCACTGCGCCAAGCCACCACGATCGTTGCTGCAAACGGGGGTGCGCTGATGTTCACCGGAATCATTGAAGGCGTGGGCCGTCTGGCGGCGCGCCAGCCGCAGGGCGGCGATGTGCGGTTTAGCTTCGCTGTCGGCAACTTGCCGTTCGAGGCGGTGCAGCTCGGCGAAAGCATCGCCGTCAACGGCGTCTGCCTGACCGTGATCGCGTTCGACGCAGCCAGTTTTCAAGCCGATGCGTCCACCGAAACCCTGTCGCTGACCACCTTGGGTACGTTGCCGGAAGGCGCGGTGATCAACCTTGAGCGTGCGATGCGCCCGACCGATCGCCTGGGCGGGCATCTTGTCAGTGGCCACGTCGATGGACTGGGTCAGGTGCAATCGGTGCACGGCGATGCGCGTGCGCAGCGCTGGCGGTTTGCCGCTGCGCCTGCCGTATTGCGCTATGTCGCCAAGAAGGGCTCGATCTGCGTGGACGGCGTCAGCCTCACCGTCAACGACGTGGACGAGGCCGGCTTTGAAGTGGCGTTGATTCCGCACACGGTCGCCAATACCGCGTTTGCGGCCACTGCCGTGGGCGCTGCGGTGAATCTGGAAATCGATCTGGTGGCGCGCTATGTCGAGCGCCTGCTCGGCACGCGGGGTGCAGCATGAATTTCGCGCCGGTTCCCGAGCTGATCGAAGAGTTGCGCGCCGGGCGCATGGTGGTGATCGTCGACGACGAAGACCGCGAAAACGAAGGTGATCTGATCATGGCCGCCGAGCTGGTCAAGCCGTCGGACATCAATTTCATGGTGACCCACGCGCGTGGACTGGTGTGCCTGTCGCTGACCCGCGAGCGCTGCGCCCAGCTTGGTCTTGCGCCGATGGTGCGCAATAACACCGCGCAGTTCCAGACCAACTTCACCGTCAGCATCGAGGCGGCCGAAGGCGTTACCACCGGTATCTCGGCCTACGACCGTGCGCATACGGTGCGGACCGCGGTACGTCCGGATGCCAAACCGCAGGATCTGAGCCAGCCAGGGCATATTTTCCCGCTGATTTCGCAGCCCGGTGGCGTACTGACCCGCGCCGGCCATACCGAAGCCGCCAGCGATCTGCCGATGCTGGCCGGGCTGGAACCGGCCGGCGTGCTGGTGGAAGTGCTCAACCCGGATGGCAGCATGGCGCGCCGCCCGCAGCTGGAAGTGTTCGCACGCGAGCACGGGCTGAAGATGGGCTCGATCGCCGATCTGATCGCCTACCGGCTGGCCAACGAGCACACCGTCGAACGGGTGGACGAGCGCGACATCACCACCGAGTTCGGCCCGTTCAAACTGGTGACCTACCGCGACCGCATCGCGCACGACCTGCACTTTGCCCTGGTGCGCGGCGTGGCCGAGCCGAATACGCCCACGCTGGTGCGCGTGCAGGTGGAAAACCCGTTGGCCGATCTGCTGCATTGGCAGCGCGATGATTTTGGCGTGGCCGCCACCGATGCCTTGCGTGCGATCTCCGCCGAAGGACAGGGCGTGATGGTGGTGCTGTCGGCCCCGCGCGACAGCGAATCGCTGTTGGCGCGGTTGCGCCAGCAGCCCGAAGCTGCCGCCAATGCCAAGGACGTCAGCCAGTGGCGGCGCAATGGAGCCGGCGCGCAGATCCTTGCCGAGCTCGGTCTGGGCAAGCTGCGCGTGCTGGGGACCCCGCGCCGCCAGATCGGCCTGGCCGGTTTCGGGCTGGAGGTGGTGGAGTATCTGGAATGCCACCCGGGCGAAGCGCTGCGTTCGGTGCCGCCGACAGCGGTGCCGTAAGCGCAATCCAGTGCCGGCAGCGCATGGTTGCCAGCAGGTGCGGGTGTCGAAGATGCGGGCGGTGACGTCGCCCGTGGCCCATCGCCAACCGCCTGCCGCTGGCAACCATGCGCTGCAGGTGATGCGCCCTGGCGTCCCGGACGCCCCGGCAGTGCCTGCTTCGGCGGGCCGCTGCCGTGCATGTCGGCCGGGCCCGGGCCCGGCAGCTGTTAAACTTCCCGCCCCCTCGAGTTGCCGACCCGCATGACCCACTACGAAGGCGATCTTCGCCCCACCACCGCGCGCTTTGCGATCATCGCCAGCCGCTGGAATGCCCGTATCACCGACGTGCTGGTTGCCGGCGCGCGCCAGAGCCTGGCCGGCAACGGCATCGGCGAGGACGCCATCGACGTGATCCGCGTGCCCGGCGCCTGGGAAATTCCGATCGCCGCCAACCGGGTGGCGCAGTCTGGCCAGCACGGCGCGATCATTGCGCTGGGCTGCGTGATCCGCGGCGATACCCGTCACTACGAACACGTGGCCGACCTGTGCGCCGAGGGCCTGATGAGCGTGCAGCTGCAGACCGGCGTGCCGGTGCTCAACGGTGTGCTGGCGGTCGAGCGGGTGGAAGATGCCGAGGCACGCGCCGGCGGCAGCCATGGCAACAAGGGCGAGGAATGCGCGCTTGCCGCGCTGGAACTGGTGAATTTGATGGAGTTGTTGCCATGAGCAAGTCCGGTGGACATGCCCGCCACGGCCGTCGCGACGGCATCGACCCGGTGCTGCGCTCGCGTGCACGCCGCCGTGCGCTGCAGGCGGTGTATGCCTGGCAGATCTCCGGCGGCTTTGCCAAGCAGGTGATCGGCCAGTTTGCGCATGAGCAGGCGCACGAAGTGGCCGACCTGGCGTACTTCGAAAGCCTGGTGGAAGGCGTGCTCACCCATCGCGCCGAACTGGATACCGCGTTGACGCCGTACCTGGATCGTGGCGTGGAAGAGGTCGACGCGATCGAACGCGCGGTGCTGCGCCTGGCTGCCTACGAGCTGCTGTATCGCCAGGACGTGCCCTACCGCGTGGTGATCAACGAAGCGATCGAAACCGCCAAGCGCTTCGGCTCCGAACACGGTCACACCTACGTCAACGGCGTGCTGGATCGCGCTGCCGTGGAGTGGCGCAAGGTCGAGTCCGGCGCGAGCGGCGCCTGAGGCGCCGCGGGAATGGGGATTCGGGAATGGGGAATCGCGAGAGCACCGTTTACGATATCTCCTGAAGCGCTTTTGCGATTCCCGATTCCCTTTTCCCGATTCCCGTTGCCATGCCCGAATTCGATCTGATTGCTCGTCTGCGCGCGCGCATCGCTGCGCGTGCCGATGTGCCGTTGGGCATCGGCGACGACGCAGCACTGCTGCAGCCGCCGGCCGGCGAGCAGTTGGCCATCACCGCCGACACGCTCAATGCCGGGGTGCATTTTCCGCACGAAACGCTGCCCGACGATCTGGGCTGGAAGACGCTGGCGGTGAATCTGTCCGACCTTGCGGCGATGGGCGCGCAACCGCGCTGGTGCACCTTGTCGCTGTCCCTGCCGCACGACGATCTGGCGTGGGTGGACGCATTTGCCGATGGGTTCTTCGCGCTCGCCGATGCACACGGCATTGCGCTGGTCGGCGGCGATACCACGCGCGGTCCGTTGTCGTGCGCGGTCACCGCGATCGGTAGCGTGCCGCCGGGGGCTGCGCTGCGTCGCGATGGCGCGCGCGTGGGCGATGATGTGTGGGTGACCGGCCAGCTTGGCGAAGCGGCGGCGGCCTTGTCGCTCTGGCAGGCCGGTACGTTGGATGTCACGCATGTGGCGGCTGACCGGCTGCATGAAGCATGGCGCCTCCGCTTGCTGCGTCCGCAGCCGCGCGTGCAGGCGGGTTTGCGTCTGCGTGGGCTTGCGCATGCCTGTGTTGACGTCTCCGACGGCCTGCTGGCCGATCTGGGCCATCTGTGCGAACGCAGTGGCGTGGGCGCGCGGCTGGCGTTGACCGACTTACCGCAGATGCCGCGCAGCGATGCAATCAGCGCCGTGCAGTGCATTGGCTGGCAATTGGGCGGCGGCGACGACTACGAGCTGTGTTTCACCGCCGCGCCGCAGCACCGCGATGCCGTGCTGCAGGCGATGGCGTTTGCCGGCGTGGCTGCCACGCGCATCGGCCAGATCGTTGCCGCACCGGGCGTGGTGGTGCACGACGCCGACGGCCATCCCTGGCAACCGCCCCAACGTGGCTATCAGCACTTCGTGGGTTGAGGATTGGCGGCTGGTGCCGCGGCGCTGGCGGGTCGTGACGACCGCTGCCTAGGCGCTGCGTGCGTTGTTGCAGGGCCAGCCGCGCCAGGCGCATCGATCGACGTGGATTGCGTGTCTGTGCACTGCATCTTGTGGTGAGCGCTGTGCTGCGAGGCGCCTGCTTGGCTTTGGCGGTCTGATGGTGTCCTGAAGGGATAGACGGCCAAGCGGTATTGCCGTGTCTGCAGCACGGCGGTCCCCTCGAAACGTGGGTCCCGGGGATGCCGGCAGGACATGTGTCCGGCTGCAGCTCAGCCCGCATCTCCACTGATGGCGTCCAATTGCCGCTCGCCGCTCGCCGCTCGCCGCTCGCCGCCGACTCCCGACTCCCGACTCCCGAATCCCGACTCCCGAATCCCGAATCCCGAATCCCGAATCCCGAATCCCGAATCCCGAATCCCGAATCCCGAATCCCGAATCCCGAATCCCGAATCCCCGCCCTTGAGCCATACCGTACCGTCTGGTACGTTCGCCAGGTTCTCCCCCGAACCACGGATGCATGGCAGTTGCCGCTGGGCTATCCCGGCCCGGCTCCGCGTGGGAGAGAGCAGCATGAACAAGGCTTGGATCCGTGGCATCGCCGCGGTTGCGTTGCTGGTGTCGTCGGCGTCGGCCGTGGCGGGCGCCTTCAGCAAGACTTACGAGCGCATCCCCGGCTGGGACGGCGCGCCGATGGGGGCGCTGGTGCTCGTGCCGCAAGGGCAGGGAAGCGGGCCGTTTCCGCTGATCGTGATGCCGGCCAGCTGGTCGTTGCCCAATCTGGAATATCTGGGCCGCGCCACCCAGCTGGCCAGCGATGGCTATGTTGTCGTCAGCTACACCTCGCGCGGGTTCTGGGATTCGGCCGGGCAGATCGACATCGCCGGTCCGGACACCGTGGAAGACGTCAGTGCGGTCATCGATTGGGCGCTGGCGCACACGCCGGCCAATCCGAATGCGATCGGCGCGTCCGGCATCTCCTACGGCGCGGGTATCAGCTTGCTGGCCGCCGAGCGCGACCCGCGTATCAAGGCGGTGGCCGCGCTCAGTGGCTGGGCCGATCTTGAGGCTTCGCTGTATTCCAATCTTACCGTCAGCCAGCAAGGCGTCGGGTTGCTGGTCGGCGCAGGCGCGTTGACCGGACGCGCTGGCCCGGATCTGGCGCAGATCGGTACGAAAGTGGCGCAGGGCGATTTCGACGGTGCGGTACAGGGATTTCTGCCCAAGGCCGCTTCGCGCAGCCCGCTCACCGACGTGGCTGCACTCAACGTGCGCGGTACCGCAGTGCTGTTGGGAAATGCCTTCAACGACGGCTTGTTCCCGCCGAATCAGACCATCGCCTTCTTCAATCAGCTGCGCGGGCCCAAGCAATTGCTGCTGAGCCAGGGCGATCACGCCACCACCGAACTACCCGGTGCCTTGGGCCTGCCCAACGAGGTCTACACCGCCGCCACGCGTTGGTTCGATCGCCATCTCAAGCAAGTACGCAATGGCGTGGATACCGAAGCGCCGGTGCGACTGTCGCCGCGCGCCGGGCAATGGCTGGCGTATCCGGATTGGACATCGGTGCAGCAGGGCAGCACGCGCCTGGGTCTGTCTGCACCATCCGGGTTGCTCAGCCCTACCGGTGGGTTGATTGCCGGCACCGCCAGCGGATGGCAGTCGCGCATTGCCACCGATGTGCCGACACTGGCCGACTCCGGCGTGGTGCTGGTCAGCGGTCTGTTGCAAGGCATCGGTGTGCCGGTTACCACGTCCATTCCGTTGGTCAATCGCATCGGCGCCGCGGTGTGGATGGGTACGCCGTCAAGCAGCACGCAACGGCTGGCGGGCAGCCCATCGTTGCGCGTGACCGTGGTGCCCAGTCAATCGAACGTGAGCCTGTTCGCCTATCTCTATCGCATGGATGCATTGGGCGTGGCGCAGTTGATCACGCATGCGCCGTACTCGCTTCGCGGAGCCACGCCGGGCCGCGCAGTGACGCTGGATTGGCCGCTGCAGGCGGCCGCTGCGGAGATTCCGGCCGGGCAGCGTCTGGTGCTGGTGATCGACACGCACGACGTGCGCTATACCGATGCCAGTGACGGCGGCGGCACGGTGACGTTTACATCGCCGCTGGCAACGCCATCAGTATTGAACGTGCCGCTGCGATGACGTTGTGCTGAGCTGACGACGCGGTGAGTTGCAGGTCGCGTGCATCCGAGCGGGTGCACGCGGCAATCATCGCCTGTCCATTAGTGCGCAACTGCATGTGCATCCAGACACAGCCGACAGGCTAGGCAGGATGTCATTCCCGTTTCCGGGAGATTTTTAGGGCGGTAGTCCTGCAGCCTGGCTCAGGGCCTTTGCTCGTCTCCCATTGCGGGACACGCTGCCAGGACGTCCGTGCAGCTCTTACGCAGCATGCAAGCCGCATAGGTCCCGCGACTGTGGGCGGGCAAGGACCTGTCGAGAAGGTCGGTGTGCATGGTTTTCAACAAAGCAGCCAGGAAGCTGTCTGGTGCGGTGAGGGCACTGCGCCCTAGACGCTGTGAGTTTGCTGCAGGGCCCTTGCCCGCCCACCATCGCGGGACACGCCGTGAATCCGTCCATGGAGGCTCTTACGCGGCATCCATGCCGCGTAAGGTCCCGCG
>NZ_JANTYV010000006.1:0-407992 GCF_024806475.1 Xanthomonas sp. 4461
GGGCCCTTGCCCGCCCACCATCGCGGGACACGCTGCAAGTACGTCCCTGTAAGCTCCGTGGCGGCATCCATGCCGCCAAGGGTCCCGCGACGGTGAGCGGACAAGGACCAGTCGAGTTGATCGGTGCGCAAAGTTTCAGCACAGCAAACCGCACGATGCGGTGGTTTCGTTCTTCAACAAAACCACCAGCCAACTGTCTGGTGCGGTGTCCTCGCCGCTTGCGGGACCGTTGGCGGCATGGATGCCGCCATCGAGCCCCCATGGACGGGTTCACGGCGTGTCCCGCGAGCGGCGAGGGCACCGCGCCCTTGAGGTCTTCGCGTCCGCTGCAGGGCCCTTTCGCGGACCATTGCAGGACACATTCGACCAAGGGGAGCCTGGATCGTCCTGACGACGCCGATAGCGGCTGACCCACCGATGGCCCGGCGGTTGCCCGGTGCGGCATGTCGTACGCGCAACACTTCAATTCCTCCGCGCCGTCCACACCTGCCTTGCGCTTGCTCGCTGCGTTTGGTTGGCGCTCTTCGTCCGTTGCCCCCAGGCCTTGCAACGCAGGCTGGCGAGCAATCAGCGGCCGATGACCAGGTCCACTGGCACGCCTGCCGACAGTTCAACCATCACCGGCACGCTCTCGACATCATCTGCCTGACGCATCGCGTTGCCACTGCGCGATAGCCGTGCAAGCACCTGCACCTTTTCCAGCGACGACAGCGCGCGCGTCGGCATCGGGCTGTCGCCATCGTCCAGGGTGATGGTCAACGGGAGTTCGCTCAGCGCGTGTTTTTCCACTGCCACCGGCATCGGGGTGTCTGCTGCGCGTGCGATGACGAAGACGCTGGTATCGCCGGGCAATCCGGCGCGCTTGGCGAATGCGGCATCCAGCGTCACCCGCACCTGGATGCGTTTGCCGCTGGCCGCATCGGTGGCAGGCGCAGCCGGTGCCTTGATCGGTTCCAGTTTGGCTTCCTGTCGCGCAGCGTTGATCTGTTCGAGCAGGCCGGGGCGAGTGGCGGCGTCGACCACGCTCAGCAGCGGCTCCCAGGTTTGGCTGGCCTTGGCCGGCTGGCCGGCCTGGCGCTGCACCACGCCGAGAAACCAGCGTGCGCGTTGATGGTCCGGCTGCACCGCCAGTGCGTGTTCGAGCAGGCGCATGGCCTGCGGGTCCGGTCGCCCGCTGTCGTCGGCGAGCATGCGCGACTGCGCGGCCGCTACCAGCACGTCCGGCTCGTCCGGGCGCAGCGCCACCGCACGCGCAAACGCGTCGCTGGCCTCGGCGAATTTCTGCTGGCTGGACAGCGAGCGCCCCAACAGCACCCAGCCTTCGGCCTGGTCGGGGTTACGCGCCAGGGCGCTGCGCAGTTGCACGATGGCCTCGTCCAGGGTGCGTGGCGTGGCCGGGCGGTCGGCCACCTGCTCGATCGCCGACGGCGTGCCGACCAGCCAGTACAGCGACGCGCTTGCGGCAAGCAACAGCAGCGCCACACTGGCCGCCAGGCCGCGCGTCTGGCGCCACAGCGGGCGCAGCGCCACACCGAAGGCGAGCAGCGCGATCACGGCAACCGCCAGGACGAAGCCGACCATCACCACTCCTGCTCATCGGCGGGCAACGCGGGCGCGGCAGCGCTGCGTCGGCGCACCAACAAGACAACCGCGCCGGCCCCCAGCAACAACACCAGCAGCGGGCCGAACCACAGCAGCCAGGTGCGTGATTCCACCTGCGGGCGATACAGCACGAACTCGCCATAGCGGGCGACCAGGAACTGCCGGATCTGCGCATCGCTGCGGCCTTCGTGCATCAAGGCCAGGACCTCGCGGCGCAGGTCCTGCGCAATCTGCGCGTTGGAATCGGCCAGCGACTGGTTCTGGCACTGCACGCAACGCAGCTCGGCAGTCAGCGCGTGGAAGCGCGCTTCTTCGGCCGTCGAGCGATACTGCAGCGGCGCCGGGTCGCCGACCGGTTGGGCCAGGGCCAGCCAGGGCAACAGCAGCAGCGTCAGCAGCCAGGTGCGCTTCATGGGCTGGCGTGCAGGTCCGGGGCGGCAGTGGGCGAGCGCTCGATCTTGCTCAGCATTGGAATCAGCTGGGTGTCGATGATGGATTGGGTGAGCATGCCGCTGTACTTCCAGCGCACCACGCCGCGCCCGTCGATCAGGAAGGTTTCCGGTGCGGCAGCGATGCCGAAATCGATCGCGGTACGCCCGTCTTTGTCGGCCACCACCAACAGATACGGATTGCCCAGTTGTTCCAGCCAGCGCAGCGCATCGGCTTGCTCGTCCTTCCAGTTGTAGCCGATCACGCGCACGCGCTTGGTCAGCGCAAAGCGGCTCAGCACCGGGTGTTCTTCGCGGCAGGCCGGGCACCAGCTGCCCCACACGTTGATGATGTACGGGGCGCCGCGCAGCTCGCGCGCATGCACCACGATGCTGGGGTCGTGCAGCAGCGGCAGCGCGAACTCCGGCGCCGGCTTGCCGATCAGCGCCGAGGGCAGGGCATCGCGATCGTCCTGACCGGAGCGCACCACCGCGTAGACCAGCAGCGCTGCAAGTGCGAGCAGCAGCACGATGGCGCCCACGAGGACCGCAGTGGGCAGGCGGGGCGAACGTGACTCAACCATCTTGGATCTCCGGAGAACGACGAAAACGCCGGTCGGCCGCAGTGACCAGGCCACCGAGCGCCATCAGCAGCGCCCCCAGCCAGATCCAGCGCACGAACGGTTTGAGGTGGACGCGCACCGCCCAGGCCTGGTTGCCCAGCGGTTCGCCAAGGGCGACATACAGGTCGCCGAACGGGCCGGGGCGGATCGCCGCCTCGGTCAGGGTCTGTCCGCCGCTGGCATAGCGGCGTTTTTCCGCATGCAGCAGGCCGACCGGCGCATCGTCCTTGAACACCTGCAGGTTGGCGCGATCTGAGACGTAATTGGGCCCGCGCAGTTCTTCCACGGTATCGAAGTGCAGCGCGTAGCGGCCGATCTGCACCTGCTGGCCCGGCGCCAATGCGACCTCGCGTTGCAGGCTCAGCGACTCCACCAGCAAGGCGCCGGCCAGAAACACCGCAACGCCCATATGCGCCAGCACCATGCCCAGCATTTCTGCAGTGAACTTGCGCCCCTTGGCCGCGCGACGGGTCCACAGGAAGCGTGCCGTGCCAAGCAGTACCCACACCGCACCGGCCACGCCGATCGCGGTTTTCAGCTGGCCTTGCGGCGCCATGAACCAGGCCAGCGCGCCTGCGGCAAGCGCCAGGCCTGCCCACGGTGCCAGCAGCGCCAGCGGACGCGAGGCCTGCTCACGCTGCCAGCGCGTGAGCGGGCCGAACGGCAGCAATGCCACCAGCGGTGCCATCAACACCACGAACAAGGTCCCGAAGTAGGGCGGCCCAACCGACAGCTTGCCCAGGCCAAGCGCATCGGCCAGCAAGGGATACAGCGTGCCCAGCAGCACCATCGCGCAGGCGCAGGTCAGCAGGAGATTGTTCAACAGCAGCAAGGTTTCGCGCGAGCTGCCGGCAAAGGCGCGTCGCGGGTCGTTGCTGGCGGACATGCCCGGCGCGCGGATGGCGTACAGCAGCAATGCGCCGCCCACCACCACCAGCAGGAACACCAGGATGAACAGCCCGCGCGACGGGTCGGCGGCAAACGAATGCACGCTGGTCAGCACGCCCGAGCGCACCAGAAAGGTTCCCAGCAACGACAACGCAAATGCGGCAATGGCCAGCAGCAAGGTCCAGCTGGCAAAGCTGCCGCGTTTTTCGGTGACCGCCTGCGAATGCAGCAACGCGGTGCCGACCAGCCACGGCATGAAGCTGGCGTTTTCCACCGGGTCCCAGAACCACCAGCCGCCCCAGCCCAGTTCGTAGTACGCCCACCAGCTGCCCAGCGCGATGCCCACGGTGAGCATCGACCATGCCACATTCGTCCACGGCCGCGTCCAGCGCAGCCAGCGCGCGTCCATGCGTCCTTCCAGCAACGCGGCGATGGCGAAGGCGAACGGCACCGCAAAGCCGACGTAGCCGCAATACAGCATCGGCGGATGGATGATCAGCCCCGGGTCCTGCAATAGCGGATTGAGGTCGGCGCCTTCCAGCGGCACCGGCAGCAGCCGCGCGAACGGATTGGAGGTGAACAGCAAAAACGCCAGGAAGCCGATGCTGATCAGTGCCATCACCCCCAGCACGCGCGCGACCACCTGCGCCGGCAACTGCCGCGACCACAGCGCCACCGCGCCGGTCCACAGCGCCAGCACCAGCGTCCACAGCAGCAGCGATCCTTCGTGCGCACCCCAGACCGCCGAGTAGCGGTAGATCACCGGCAACAGGCTGTTGGAATTCTCGGCGACATAGCGCACTGAAAAATCCTGCACCAAAAACGCATGCGTCAGCAGCGCGAAGGCCGCAGCGATCAGGCCAAGCTGCACCAACGCCGCCGGGCGCGCCACCGCCATCCAGCTGCTGTGCCCGCGCTGCGCGCCGGCCAGCGGCAATGCGGCCTGCATCAACGCGACCAGCAAGGCCAGCACCAGCAGAAAGGTACCGAGCTCAGGCAGCATGCAGAACTCGATGTTGGCAGCAGGGCATCGCAGCGCGTTGCCGGGGACCGGCCATCAAGCGCCGGAGAGGGCCGGACACAAGGGCGTTGGCGGAACACGGGTTTCCCGTCGCCGCGCCGCGCCCACTGTTGGAACCCGCCGGTCCTGTCGTCGTGTCACGTTCTTTGGTCAGCGCGCCCGCGCAGCGACGTGCTGCCTGGCGGAGCCGGAGCGAGGGGATCAACGGCCGGCAAGCCGCCGCCACGGTACGATCCGCGCCGCTGCGATGAGGCTCCATTGCCTGGGTTTGCCGGTCCTCATGTCGGCCGCCATCGCTTCGGACCGTCACTGCATCACCTTGCCCGGGGCCACCTGATGCTTGCGGTGCGCGCTGCCCATCTTGTCGGCCACTTCCTTCGGCATATAGGTCTCATCGTGCTTGGCCAGCACGTCTTCGGCCACGAACACGCCTTGCTGCATGCGGCCGGTGGCGACCACAGCCTGACCTTCGCGGAACAGGTCAGGCAGGATGCGGTCATAGCGCACCGCCAGCTGCGCATCGCCATCGGTGACGCGGAACTGCGCTTCCAGCGAGCCGGAAGCGCGTTTGAACGAGCCTTTCTCGACCATGCCGCCAAGCCGGAAGCGGGCGTGGTCGCCGGCGTCGCCGCGCATCACCTCCGACGGCGTGTACAGATACGCCACATTGCGCTGCAGGGCCATCGCCACCAGCGCGGTCGCCAGCCCGGCGGCCAGCACCAACGCCAGCACCAGCCATAGCCGGCGGCGACGTTGCGGGTTCATCGGCTCAGCTCCGCATCGCTGGGCACGCTGCGCTTGCGCTCGCGCAGGCGGCGCGCCTGCGCGATCTTCAGGGCGCGACGCACCTGCCAGCGGCCGGCGATCAGGTCCCACAGCAGCACCAGCACGAACACCGCGTAAGCGGCGATCACGTAAGGCAGATAGCTCATGCCGCGCCCTCGGCATCGCGCACGATCCAGGCCTTGCCGGCCTCGCGGCGCAGGTTGTCGGCGCGCGCGCGGGTGAGCAGCGACCCGGCGAACCAGAACTTGGTGCCGATCACCATCAACCACAGCGGCAGCAGCATGCTGGCATCGATGGTGGATGGGCCGAGCAGACGAATGCTCTGGCCCTGATGCAACGAGTTCCACCACACCACCGAGTAGCGGATCACCGGCAGCAGCGCCACGCCGACGATCGCCAGCAACGCCGCCGCACGTGCCGCCTGGCGACGGTCGTCGATGGCCTGGTACAGACCGATCACGCCCAGGTACAGGAACAGCAGGATCAGCTCGGTGGTCAGCCGCGGGTCCCAGTCCCACCAGGCGCCCCACATCGGCTTGCCCCAGATGCTGCCGGTCAGCAGTGTGATCACGGTGAACGCCGCGCCGATCGGTGCGCAGGCCATCGCCAGGATCTCGCACACCTTGATGCGCCAGATCAGCGCGATCGCCGCATACACCGCCATCAACCCGAACACGAACAAGCTCATCCACGCGCTCGGCACATGGATATACAGAATGCGGAAGCTATCGCCTTGCTGGTAATCGGCAGGCACTGCAAACAGCGCCTGCCACATGCCTGCGCCCAGCAACACTGCGGCCAGCGCGTAGCACCAAGGCGCCCAGCGCGCGGTAAATCGGTCGAAGATCGGAGGTGAGGCGACTTGATGGAACCAGCGGACGACGACGTTCATGCGATGGCGATGGCTCTTGGCATGGCGATGGCTTCTTGCATGGAGACAGCTCTCGGTACGACACCGCCGTACGACCTACGGTGTCCCATCAACGGCGCATCTGCAACATCGATCAGCTGAGCGAAATCCGGATCGCCGCCGCTGCCGCCAACGGTGCCAGCACGATACCGATCACCAACCCGGCGCCCAACAACAACAACGCACCCACCGCATCCTGTCCTTGCCCGCTGGCTGCAACGCTGCCGGCGCCGAACACCAGCACCGGCACATACAGCGGCAACGCCAGCAACGCCACGAGAATACCAGAGCGTTTCATCGTCACCGTCAGTGCCGCAACCACGGCGCCGAGCAGACTCAATAAAGGTGTGCCCAGCGCCAACGATGCCAGCAGCACCGGTAGTTGGTCATGTGGCAGGTGCAGCAATTCGCCCAGCAACGGTGTCACTGCGATCAACGGCAGCGCGCTGGTCGCCCAATGCAGCAGCACCCGCACGGCGATCAACCACGCCAGCGGCACCGGTGCCAGCAACCATTGCTCCATCGAGCCGTCTTCCACGTCGCTGCGGAACAGCGCGTCCAGCGACAACAGGCCGGCCAGCAGCACCGACAGCCACAGCACCGCCGGTGCCGCCTGCGCCAGCAAGTCGGGGCGGCCGCCCAGGCCAAGCGCAAACAACACCACGATCAACAACGCGAACAATGCCGGCTGCAGGGCGTCGCTGCGACGGCGCCACAGCAATTGCAGATCGCGGCGCAGCAGCGCGCGCGCGGCCTGCAGCAACGAGGGTTGTGGTGACGGCGTGCTCATGCCGCAGCCTCCAGGGTGAGCATGCGGGTGCGCACCGGCGGGGCCGCATAGGCGCCATGGGTGGTGACCAGCGCCGCGCCACCACCGCGCAGATGCGCGGAGATCATCCGGTTGACCAGGGTGATGCCATCCAGGTCGAGGTTGGCATAGGGCTCGTCCAGCAGCCACAACGGTGCAGGCGACAGCCACAGTCGCGCCAGCGCCAGGCGCTTGCGCTGCCCGGCCGACAACTGCCGCACCAGGGCATCTTCGTAGCCGGCCAACCCGACGATCGCCAGCGCGCTGCCGGGCATCTGCTTGGCACGCCGTCCATGCAGTCCACACAGGAAATGCAGGTTCTCCAGGGTGCTCAGATCGGCCTTCAGGCCGGGCAGATGCCCCAGGTAGGCCATGAAGCGGCTGCGGTCGCCACGCCGGGCGGTCTTGCCGTCGATCTGGATCTGGCCCTGTTCCATATGCAGCAGGCCGGCCAGCACCCGCAGCAAGGTGGTCTTGCCGGCGCCGTTGTCGCCCTGCACGAGCAGGGCTTCGCCGGCATCGACATGGAAATCCAGCGGGCCGAAGACCGGCTCTTCGTTGCGGCTGAAAGCCAGCGCGCGCGCCGCCAGCAGCGGAGGCGCAGTGTGCAGCGGTTCGATCATCGGCGCAGCGGGCTCCCGTCGCAGGACGGCATAAGGAAGGGCGGGCAGGGCGCGCATTGTAGCGACGATGGCCGCGGCACGGGCGCGCTTCAGCGGCGCGATGTGTCCGGGAACGCTGTTTTGCGCCGGGCCTGGCGCACCCGCGCGGCCGCTTTGCGTACACTCGCGGTCCCCGATTGCTGACCGGACAGGCGCGATGCCCCTCACGACCAAGCTGCCCAAGGTGGGCACCACCATCTTCACCGTCATGTCGCAACTGGCGGCCGAGCACGGCGCGGTCAACCTGGGCCAGGGCTTCCCCGATTTCGCGGTGCCGCAGCGCCTGGTCGATGAACTGGAGGCGGCCATGCGCGCCGGCCACAACCAGTACCCGCCGATGACCGGCGTGGCGGCCCTGCGCCAGGCCATCGCCGGCAAGGCGCAGCGCTGCTACGGCGCGCAGGTCGATGCCGACAGTGAGATCACCGTCACCAGCGGTGCCACCGAGGCGATCTTCAATGCCATTCACGCGGTGGTGCGCGCGGGCGAAGAGGTCATCGTGCTGGACCCGGCCTACGACTGCTACGAGCCGGCAATCGATCTGGCCGGCGCGCGCGCGGTCCATGTGGCGCTGCACCCGCAGACTTTCGCCGTGGACTGGGACGCGCTGCGCGCGGCGATCACGCCCAAGACGCGCCTGCTGATGATCAACTCGCCGCATAACCCGTCCGGCGCGATGCTCTCGGCCGCCGACCTGCAGACGCTGACCGAACTGCTGCGTGGCACCGATATCTTCCTGCTCTCCGACGAGGTCTACGAACACATCGTGTTCGACGGCCACCGCCACGAATCGGTGCTGCGCTGGCCGGAATTGCGCGAGCGCGCGTTCGTGATTTCCAGCTTCGGCAAGACCTATCACTGCACCGGCTGGAAGATCGGCTACGCCATCGCGCCGCCGGCACTGAGCGCCGAATTCCGCAAGGTGCACCAGTACAACACCTTTACCAGCTTCGGCCCGGCCCAGCATGCGTTCGCTGCGATGATCCGCGACCAGCCCGAGCACGACGAGCAACTTGGCGCGTTCTATCAGGCCAAGCGCGACCGTTTCCGCGAGCAGTTGTTGACCACGCGCCTGAAGCCGTTGCCTGTGCTCGGCGGGTATTTCCAGCTGGTGGATTACTCGGCGATCAGCGATCTGCCCGACACCGAATTCGTGAAGTGGCTGACGGTGGAGAAGGGCGTGGCCGCGATTCCGCTGTCGCCGTTCTACGAGACCGCGCCGCAAGGGCAACGACTGGCACGGCTGTGCTTCGCCAAGAACGATGCAACCTTGGATGCGGCGATCGCGCGGTTGCAGAAGCTCTGAACAGCTGGGATTCGGGAATGGGGATTCGGGAATCGTAAGAGCGGTTGGTCGCTTTTCGATCCGAATCTGCACTTGGCCCGATGACATAACGTGCTCACCAAACCGCTGTCCGATTCCCGATTCCCCATTCCCGAGCCTTCAATGCACGACCTTCGCATCTCCTTGATCCAAGGCGACACCCGCTGGCACGATCCGGCTGGCAATCGCGATTACTACGGCGCATTGCTGCAGCCGTTGGCCGGGCAGACCGATCTGGTGATCCTGCCGGAGACCTTCACCAGCGGGTTCTCCAACGACGCCATCGACAAGGCCGAGGACATGGACGGGCCGACCGTGGCCTGGGTGCGTGCGCAGGCGGCGCGGCTGGGTGCTGCCGTCACCGGTAGCGTGCAATTGCGCACGCCCGAAGGCGTATTCAACCGGCTGCTGTGGGCCACGCCGGACGGAGCGCTGCAGTATTACGACAAGCGCCATCTGTTCCGCTTCGGCAACGAGCATCTGCGTTATGCGGCCGGGCGCGATCGCCTGTGCGTGGAATGGAAGGGCTGGCGGATCAATCCGCAGGTCTGCTACGACCTGCGGTTCCCGGTGTTCTGCCGCAACCGCTTCGATGTCGAGCGGCCGGGTCAGCTGGATTTCGACCTGCAATTGTTCGTCGCCAACTGGCCGTCTGCACGCGCATATGCCTGGAAAACGCTGCTGCGCGCGCGCGCGATCGAAAACCTGTGCTTCGTGGCGGCGGTCAACCGCGTCGGCGTGGATGGCAATCAGCTGCACTACGCCGGCGATAGCGCGGTGATCGATTTTCTCGGCCAGCCGCAGGTGGAAATCCGCGAGCAGCCGCAAGTGGTCACCACCACCCTCAGCGCTGCGGCCCTGGCCGAGCATCGCGCACGCTTCCCGGCAATGCTGGATGCCGATGCCTTTGAGATCAGGGATTAGAGATTGGGGATTAGGGATTGGTGCAAGCAGGCAAGGCATAACTTTCCGCTCACCCGCCGTTGCCAATCCCCAATCCCAAATCCCCAATCCCGGCTACTCACCCAGCTTGATCTCGTAGATCTTCGGCCAACGCTTGCCGGTGACGAACAGTCGATCGTGCTTGGCGTCGTAGGCGATGCCGTTGAGTACATCGTTGCTGGAATCGGTAAGCGTGTCGGCATCGGGCACCAGCGCCTTCAAATCGATCCAGCCGATCACCTTGCCGTTGGCCGGGTCGATCCGCGCGATGCGGGTCGTGAGCCAGACATTGGCCCACAGCTCGCCCTTGACCCATTCCAGTTCGTTGAGATTGTCCAACGGCTTGCCGCGGGCGGTGACCTTGATGGTGCCGGTCTGCTGCAGCGTTTGCGGGTCCAGCCGGCGGATGCGGGAAGTGCCATCGCTCATGTACAGGCTGCGCTCGTCGCTGGTCAACGCCCAGCCTTCGCCGGCATAGGCGAAGTGCGAACGCGGTGTCAGCGTGGCCAGGTCGTAGACGAAGCCTTGCTGGTTGCGCCAGGTCAACTGGATCAGCCGGTCGCCCCAGGCCACGATGCCTTCGCCGTAGTAGGGCGCGGGGGTATTGGCTTGCTGCAGCACGCGGCCGGTCTCCAGCTCGACCTTGCGCACGCTGGACTGGCCCAGTTCGCCGGTGCTCTCATACAGGTATCCATCGAGATAGAACAGGCCCTCGGTAAAGGCGGCGGTGTCGTGCGGATAACTGTTGACGACGGTGTAGCCCCGGGTCGGAATCGTGTCGCTGCAATGCGCGAGCGAAGGCAGCAGCAGGGCGGCGAAGAAGAGTCTGTGGGCGATGTGTGACATGCACGAATGATCCCATGCCGGCGCTGCTTCTGCAGCGCGCTGCCATACGCGCGCCGGAATAATCATTCGCTGAACGCGGGTTGGAGAGCTGTCGTGACCTTGTCGCGGCTGCTACGTCGGCGCTGCTAGTCTCGCGCCACGTCCACCATCGGCTACGCACACATGATCAAGTCACTGTCTCTTTTCGCCCTGCTCGGCGCGGCAACGCTGGCGCCGCAGGCGCAGGCCGCCGGCAACATCGATTGCCAGCTGAAGTTCAACCTGTCCGGGTGGTCGGTGTTCTACAAGACCGCCAGCGGCACCGGCACCATCACCTGCGATAACGGCGCGGTCATTCCGGTCAAGATCTCCAGCAAGGGTGGCGGCCTGACCGTTGGCAAATCCAAGATCACCGGCGGCCGCGGTTCGTTCTCCGGCGCTTACAGCCTGAATGATCTGTTCGGCACCTACGCCGCTGCCGAGGCGCATGCCGGCGTGGTCAAGTCCAGTACCGCGCAGGTGGTCACCAAGGGTGATATCTCGCTGGCCCTGGCGGGTACGGGCGAGGGCGTCGATCTGGGCATCAACGTCGGTAACTTCGTCATCGAACGCCGCAAGTAAGCGCAGCCGGTAGCCTGCTGCGCTTGATGTCAGATGGGCGCGACAGCTACCTGCGCAGCGTCTGAGCTGCTGTGCGGGTCTTCGCCCCATCCGTGCGCGTCTGATGATCGATGGTTTGCGGTGTGCCTTGCGCCAGTTCACGCGCTTGCGCATCGTGCCAGTGGCGCGTGGCGTTCGACTGCTGCCTGCGTCGCTGCGATGGGCCTGACGAGTCGGACCCCCGTCGCATGGATGCGAGGTCATCGTCGCTTCACTGCCGCTGCAATTGAACATGACGCGCAGCGCCATTGAGTGCACAAACAAAAACGGCCCTTTGCAGGGCCGTTTTCTTATTGCGCGTGCCGCATCTTAGCGGCCGCGATTGCCGCCGCCTGGCGGACGACGGTTGCCGCCGCCCGGCGGGCGCCCACCCGGGCCGCCTGCGCCACGCGGTGCGCCACCCGGGCCACCGGGACCGCGATTGCCGCCCGGACCACGGTTACCACCCGGGCCGCCGGCGCGTGCACCGGTCGGGCGACCTGCTGGACGCGCCGCGCCGTACGGGCTGAAGCCCGGATTGGCATGATCGGACGGAAAGCTCGGTGCATTGCCCGGATGCCCGTACGGATGCTTGCGCTGACCCTGGCCCTGCGACTGGCCCTGTCCGCCACCGGCACCGCCGCGCCCGGGGCCACCTGCGCCGGGACGTGCATTGTCTGGGCCGCCGGCACCTGGACGCGCGCCACCCGGACCCTTCTTGGCATAAGGACGCGCCTGGCCGGTGCCGGGGCCGCTGGGGCCGGCATTGCGGTGACCGCTGGGGCCGGTGCTCACGCCATCGGGCACGTACCAGCTACGGAACGCGGCCGGGTTGCCGTCCGGCAACGAGCGGTCCCCCTTGGCCGGGCCGCGCTGCTTGAACGGGCGCTGCTGCGACTGCTTGGCGGCCGCTTCGCCGCTGACGGTGAGGCCGCCCTTGAAGCCGCCGGGCTTGCCGCGACCGCGGCCGCCACGATCCTCGCGCAGGTTGTCGAAGCGACGCAGCTCGCGGCCTTCATCGGCGCCGGAAGTCTGGCCGTTGACGTAGGCGTTGCTGCGCCCATCGCGCGAGACGTGCACGGTCGACTTGGCAGCGCGACGCTGGCCGATCACCGGCTGCAGCGTCAATGCCGACGGCGCGCCTTCTTCGAGCTTGAGTTCGGCGCGCAAGGCATCGACCTTGTCCTGCGCCACTTCCACCGACTGCCCGCGCAGCAGTTCGCGCGGCAACGAGATCTTGCCGTAGCGGCTGCGCTTGAGGCGACTGACCTGGCAGCCCTGCGATTCCCACAGCCGGCGCACTTCGCGGTTGCGGCCTTCCTTGACCACCACACGGAACCAGTCGTGCGAATCGGTGCCGCCGATGCGCTCGATCTCGTCGAACTTGGCGCCGCCGTCTTCCAGCAGCACACCGCGCGACAGGCGCTCGATGATGGCGTCGGAGACCTTTTCCTCGCCTTCCGGGGCGCGCACGCGCACCACGTATTCGCGCTCGACCTCGTAGGAGGGGTGCATCATCGCGTTGGCCAGCTCACCGTCGGTGGTCAGCAGCAACAGACCGGTGGTGTTGATGTCCAGGCGGCCGATGGCGATCCAGCGCGAACCCTTCAGTGCCGGCAGCGACTCGAACACGGTCGGGCGGCCTTCTGGATCTTCGCGGGTGGTCACTTCGCCTTCGGGCTTGTTGTAGATCAGCACGCGCGAAGGTTCGGTCAGCGCGCTGGCCACGAAACTGCGGCCATCCAGTTCGATCTTGTCGCCGCTGCGCACCGACATGCCGGTCTGCGCGACGGCGCCATTGACCTTGATCAGGCCATCGGCAATACGCTGTTCGAGCGCGCGGCGCGAGCCCAGGCCGGCCTGGGCCAGCACCTTGTGCAGGCGCTCTTCCAGCTTGGGCGCTTCGGGCGCGCTGTCGCGCTTGAGGGAAAGCTTGTTCAACGACAGCTTGCGAGGGGTGTCACTCATGTGTCTGGCTCCGGCCGACGCGCTCTGGGTCGGCCTCTGGGTCGGAATCGGCTTCGTCAACAGCCACGGTCGTCGTCGCGACGGCGTTGTCTTCGTCTTCGTTCACTGCATCCGCGCGCGTTCCCGGCGCGGTGTCGGGGTCGCCCTCACGGGCGTCGTCTGGGTTCAACGTGTTCGGGTCCTGCGCCGAGACAGGCTCGGGGTGCTGCGGTGTCTGCTTACGCGACGCATCCGTGCTGGCATCGTCATCGGCCGCGTCGGCGTGGTGTTCGTTTTCTTCGTCGACTGCAGTTGCGGTGCCGGCAGCCTGACCGTCGACATCGACATCCATTTCGGCATCGACGTGCGTTGCATCATCGGTGTCGCTGGTTGCGTCGGGCGTGCTGTCCGCTGCTGGCAAAACGTCCGCATCGCGGTGTTCCGGCGCATCGTCGCTCGGGTCGGCATCCGCGCCAACATCCGCCTCCGACCGCACGCCGGCTGCCGCGTCGGTCGCTGCACCAGCCCCCTCCGCATCCGCCAGCTCCGCATCCGCATCCGGACCCGCTTCGGCAAGTTCCGCATCCATCGCCGCCGATGCCGGCACCGCGCCATCCAGTTGCCCGTCGCGGTCCAGCGGCAGCTGCGGTTCCAGCTCGGCAATGTCCTTCAACTCAGACAATGGCGGCAGCTCGTCCAATCGCTTGAGCCCGAAGTAATCCAGGAAGCCCTTGGTGGTGCCGAACAGCGCCGGCTTGCCTGGCACGTCGCGGTGGCCCACCACGCGGATCCACTCGCGTTCTTCCAGTGCCTGGATGATGTTGCTGCTGACCGCCACGCCGCGCACCTGTTCGATCTCGCCGCGGGTGATCGGCTGGCGGTAGGCGATCAGCGCCAGGGTCTCCAGCGTGGCGCGGGTGTACTTGGTGCGGCGTTCGGTCCACAGGCGTGCGACCCAGCCGTGCACATCGGCCTTGACCTGGAAACGGAAGCCCGAGGCCACCTCAACCAGCTCCACGCCGCGCTCCGTGCAACCCTCGCGCAGCAGTTCCAGCGCGCGCTCGACGCTGCCGGGCGGCGCCGGCTCTTCTTCGGGAAACAGCCCCTGCAGCTGCGCCAGCGTCAACGGCTGGCTGCTGGCCAGCAGGGCGGCTTCGATAATACGGGTGATCAGCGCTTGATCCATTCGGTGATCGGCTTCAGATAGGTTCGTTGGCAGCGTCGCTGTCATCGAATTCGCTGGAGAATTGCAGCGGCGCATTGGTATTGCCCAACGCCAGCGACTTCACGTAGATCGGCGCCAGCGGCGCTTCCTGCACGATGTCGAGCAACTGCTCCTTGGCCAATTCGAGTAGCGCCAGGAAGGTGACCAGCACGCCGAGCTTGCCTTCTTCGGCAGTAAACAGCGATTCGAAACGGTAGAACTTGCCGTCGTCCAGGCGGCTCAGCACATCACCCATGCGCTGGCGCACGCTCAGCGCCTCGCGCTTGATCGCATGGCCGGTGAACAGCTCGGCGCGCTTGAGCACGTCGTACAGCGCCATCAGCATTTCTTTCAGTTCCACCGGTGGCGGCAGCTTGACCGCGGCGCGCTCGGGCAGATGCGCCTGCACCGGGGCGCTGTCGCGGCCCATGCGGGGCAGGGTGTCCAGGTCTTCGGCGGCCTGCTTGAAACGCTCGTATTCCTGCAGGCGGCGCACCAGCTCTGCGCGCGGGTCTTCTTCTTCGCCGTCCTGGCTGGGTGGGCGCGGCAACAGCATGCGCGATTTGATCTCGGCCAGGATCGCGGCCATCACCAGATATTCGGCCGCGAGTTCGAAGCGCAGCTCCTGCATCACATTGATGTAGTCCACGTATTGCCGGGTGATCTCGGCCACGGGGATATCCAGGATGTCCAGGTTCTGGCGGCGGATCAGGTAAAGCAACAAGTCGAGCGGACCTTCGAACGCGTCCAGAATCACTTCCAGCGCATCCGGCGGGATATACAGATCCTGGGGGATCTGCAGTACCGGTTGCCCATGCACCACCGCCAGCGGCATTTCCTGCTGCTGTGGATGAGCGCTTGCGGCTGGCGGAGTCGCGACGTGCGCGAGTTCGGAATTCATCAGGTCGACATCGGGTCTTACGGTCGCCGGCCGCGGTCTTAAGCCGCGCCTGCAGGGCTTTGCCTTGAGTTATTGCGATCAATGTCGTGCCTGCTTCGGCACGATCCCACAAATTCACATCCGCCGGTCCGCATATCATCAGGCGCCGCGTGGCAGGCGGCGACGGAATAGCGAGGAGGTCGTCTACGCGAGCCGGCGGTGGGCAGCGATTCGGTCGTCGAATGAGGCATGGGGCCTGGGCCGACGGGCCGCTGCGTCCGGTTGCGTGTGCAGTAGCGCCAAGGGTAATGCGTGCGCGGGGGCGGTGTCTAGCGCTGACGCGGCTAGAATCTCGGCGGTGATCTTCAAGTCCTGGATGAGGTGGCATGTGTGGTACGTAATCGAAGGGTATGACGGGGCCGATGCACTGGCCGCGCGGCAGCAGGCGCGACCGGCGCATCTGGCGCGCCTGCAGGCGCTGGCTGCGGCAGGGCGGTTGCTGGTGGCAGGCCCGTGCCCGGCCATTGATGCCGAAGATCCGGGTCCGGCCGGTTTCAGCGGCAGTGTGGTGATTGCCGAGTTCGACGCCTTGCAGGACGCACGCGCCTGGGCCGATGCCGACCCCTATGTGGCCGCCGGCGTTTACGTGCGCACGGACGTCCGGCCGTTCCGCCGGGTCTTGCCATGAGCCGGGTCGAGCGGATTCGCCAAGCGTTGCAAGCGGCATTGGCGCCGACCGAGCTGGAGGTGGTGGACGACAGCCATCGGCATGCCGGCCACGCCGGCGCCCGCGACGGCCGCGGCCATTTCAATGTGCGCGTGGTCAGCGCCGTCTTCGCCGGCAAGCCGCCGCTGGCGCGTCACCGCGCGGTCTACGCCGCGGTGGGAGAGATGATGCAGACCGACATTCACGCCTTGTCGATCGAGGCGATCGCGCCGGGCGAGGCTGTGTAGGCCAATCCGACAGACCGCTGTCGTAGGAGCGCACGTGGGCGCGACGGGCCTTACCGGTAAAGCCGTCGCGCCCCGGTGCGCTCCTGCGCAAGAGGACATTGCAAAGTTGGGCAGCGCCGGAGCGACCGACCGATTGGCAAGCCATCCTCCGCTCCCGATCCATGAGCAGGCCCAGCCATCCGCAACCGTGATCGCCGTTCACCTTCGTTTGTGGAGACGTGGGTGCGGGTTTGTTGCGTCGCAGCACATTCATTCACGCATTCATCACTTGCAGATGCTTGATCTGTAAGCGTTTTCACGGTTGTGAAGATAGGGGTTTACGCCTGCTTATGAAAACGCTTACAGTCCGCGCCAGTTTTGGGAAGTCGGTCGCGGAGGGCGACACGAATGGCCAAGGGTGCGGTCACCATCAAAGATGTCGCTCGGGAAGCGCAGGTCTCTGTCGCCACCGTGTCGCGTGCGCTCAATGGGCACGACAACGTTGCCGGGCCCGTGCGTCAGCAGGTCATGGACGTGGCCGAACGGCTGCGCTACAGCCCGCATGCGGCAGCCCGTAGCCTGAGCAGCCGGCGGTCGCAGACCCTGGGCGTGGTGCTGCCTGACCTGTACGGCGAATTCTTTTCCGAGTTGATCCGCGGCATCGACGGCGCGGCGCGCGCTGCCGGCCAGCACCTGCTGGTGTCCAGCTATCACGGCGACCCGGAAGCCCAGGGCAGGGCGCTGCGGTCGATGCGCGGGCGCGTCGACGGCCTGCTGGTGCTCTCTCCGTATGCCGAGCAGCCGGGATTTCTCACCGACAACCTGCCGCAGTCGCTGCCCACCGTGCTGATCAATGCCCATCTGCCCGGCGCCGGTTATCCGGTGCTGAGCATCGATGACCATGCCGGCGCCATGGCCATGACCGAGCACCTGTTGGGTGCGGGCCACCGGCGCATCGCCTTCATCGGCGGGCCTTCGCTCAATTTCGATGCGCGCGAACGCCTGCGCGGTTTCCGCGACGCGATTGCCGGATTCGGCGACCAGGCGCAGGGAATCGAGTATGCCGGCGACTTCGACGAAGCCTCCGGGCATCGCGCCGGGCTGGCGATGCTGGCCGGCGGCGCATTGCCCGATGCGGTGTTTGCCGCCAACGACATGACCGCGCTCGGCTGCCTGTACGCGTTTGCGCAGGCCGAGGTGTCGGTACCTGGCGATGTGGCATTGGCGGGCTTCGACGACATTCCGCTGGCGCGCTTCGTCCACCCGGCGCTGACCACGATGCGGGTCAGCATCGCGCGTCTGGGCGAACAGGCGATGACCCGATTGATGCGGCTGGTGGAACTGCCCGGCCATGACGACGGTAGCCGCCAACTGCTGACGCCCGAGCTGGTGATACGGACTTCCTGCGGCGCCGGCGAGTCCGGCCCCTGACTTTCGCGGACGTTCTGTCCGCTCCCGCTGCTCCCCCGCAGCGGTCGTTCCTGCTGGTTTGCAACACCACAACAACAATCTGTACCGATCCCTGGAGGGACCAATGCGCCACCACCACCCCCATTCCGCCCGCCCGGCGCGCAAGCTGCTCAGCTGTGCCCTGGCCAGCTGCCTGCTGCTGGGCGCCGCGCCTGCATTTGCGCAGAGCACTGCCGCGACCATCCGCGGCCAGGTCAGCGTCGACTCCGCTCCCGCCGCCCAGGCGCAGGTGACGGCCACCAACTTGGCGACCGGCCTGACCCGCACCGTACAGGTCAGCAACGGCGGTTATTCGGTCGGCGGTCTGCCGCCGGGCTCGTACCGCATCGACGTCACCGCCAATGGTCAGACCAGCTCGCAGAATGTGACCGTGCAGGTCGGCCAGACGGCGACCTTGAACCTGGGCGTCGGCGGCGAGCCGGCCACGGCCGAAGCTGGTAACGCCACCACGCTGGACGCGGTGCAGGTCAAGGCGCCGCCGGTGCTGGTGGAAACGCGCACCTCCGAGAACGCCACGTACATCTCCAACGTGCAGATCCAGAACCTGCCGCGTGCCACGCGCAACTTCCTGGAACTGGCCGACACCGTGCCGAACGTGCAGTTCACCCGCGATGCCAACGGCACCACCAAGGTCCGTTCGGGCGCCACCTCGGCCGAAGGCACCAACGTCTATATCGACGGCGTGAGCCAGAAGAACTACGTGCTCACCGGCGGCGTCAGCGGCCAGGACTCCAGCCGCGGCAACCCGTTCCCGCAGTCGGCGATCGGCGAATACAAGGTCATCACCTCCAACTACAAGGCCGAGTTCGACCAGGTCAGCGGCGCGGCCATCGTGGCCTCGTCCAAGTCCGGCACCAACGATTTTCACGGCAGCTTCTTCTGGGACACCAGCAACGACGGCTGGCGCGAAGAGAGCCCGCTGGAGAAGAAGGCCGGCGTGCGCGACGACTTCGAGGAGACCCAGTACGGCGCCACCTTCAGCGGCCCGATCCTCAAGGACAAGGCGCATTTCTTCATCGCCTATGAGGCCAAGGAATACACCACCCCCAACGTGGTGATCCCCGGTTCGATCTATTCCGACCGCGTCGACCAGTTGCCTGCGCAGCTGCAGCCGCTGGTTGCCACCTACAGCACCCCGTTCAAGGAAGACCTGTACTTCGGCAAGATCGACTGGACCATCGGCGAGAACAACCTGTTCGAGCTGAGTGGCAAGTACCGCAAGGAAGACGAGCTCAACGATGTCGGCGGCACCTCGACCCTCGAGCACGGCAGCATCAACGGCCAGGAAGAAAAGCGCGCCAACCTGCGTTGGCAGTACAGCGGTGCCAACTTCCTCAACGAAGCCAACCTCAGCTACGAGAGCGCGTTCTGGAACCAGGCGCCGATCAACAACGGCACCGGTTATGTGCTGAGTTATGCGCCAGTGCGCGGCATCGAGGACGAAGTGCTGTCCGCGGGCGCCGGCAGCAGCTTCCAGCGCAAGGGGCAGAAGGGCTGGACCTTCCAGGACGACCTGACCTTGAACAGCCTGGAATGGCACGGCGCGCACACTGTCAAGATGGGCGTGAAGTTCAAGAGCATCGATCTGGATTCGACCCAGTTCAATCCGGCCAACCCGCAGTACTACTACAACATCCTCGGCGATCTCGAAACGCCGTACCGGGTGCGCTTCGGTGCGCCGCTGGTCGAAGGTGGTGGTTCGGTGGTGTCCAAGAACAAGCAGTACGGCATCTATCTGCAGGACGACTGGGAGGTCAACGAGCACTGGACCCTGAACCTGGGCGTGCGCTACGACTACGAAGAAACCCCTGCGTTCCTGGACTTCGTCACGCCGTCCGATGTAGCCGGTGCGTTGCAGAACTGGCCGAACCTGCAGAATGCCAACTACGACATCAACAACTTCATCAGCACCGGCAACAACCGCAAGGCGTTCAAGAATGCCTGGCAGCCGCGTCTTGGTGCCTCGTACGACCTGTTTGGCGACCAGGCCCACGTGATCTACGGCGGTGCCGGCCGTGCCTACGACCGCAACATCTTCGATTACCTGGCGCTCGAACAGCTCAACAATTCGTTCAAGTCCTATAGCTACTACTTCACCAACCCCAACGCCCAGAACGGCCAGGCCTGCCTGGGCGACCCGTGCACCGCATGGAATCCGGCCTACAACACCCAGGAAGGGCTCGATGCACTGGCGGCGACCAGCGCTGGCGGCGGCGGGCGGGAAATCTATCTGATCGACAACAACATCAAGACCCCGTACTCCGACCAATTCAGCATCGGCATGCGCAACATGGTGCCGCTATGGGGCCAGGACTGGTTCACCGACGTGACCCTGAGCCGCATCGAGAGCCACGACGGTTTCGCGTTCGTGCGCGGCAACCGTCTGCCGGACGGCTCGTTCTTCCTGCCGGGTACCACCTCCGGTTCGCCGAACGACGGCCCGGACGGCTATAGCGCGATCGTGCTGGGCACCAATGGCGTGGAGACCCGCAACAACCAGCTCGCCCTGCAGGTCGAAAAGCCCTTCGATGAGGAATCCGGTTGGGGCCTGACCGTGGCCTACACCTATTCCGATGCCAAGGAGAACCGCCAGTTCGGCGAGCACTACGCGCTGGATCGCGAGCGCGTCCAAGACTACGGCTGGCGCGAGGCCGGTGGCATCGCCAAGAACCGTCTGGTGGTCACCGGCATCTACGAGCTGCCGTACGAGGTCAAGCTGTCCGGCAAGCTGTCGCTGGCCAGCCAGACCGCGCGCTACGGGCAGAACTGCGTGGCCGGCAACGACCAGTGCTACATCGTCCAGTTCAAGCCGGACGGCACGCTGGGCTACAAGGAGTTCAGCATTGCGGCCAATAAAGAATGGGATACCGGCGGCGGTGTCAAATTCAACGTCCGTGCGGATATCCTCAACGTGTTCAATTGGGTGAACTACGCCGACTTTAACGGCGAGACCGGGACACTCGGTGACTTGAACACGGCTTACGGCACGCCAACCGGCGTGCTGGCATCGCCGATGCGGACCTTCCGGCTGGCCTTTGGCCTGAACTGGTGAGGACCCGACCGCCCTGGCGCAGGCCAGGGCGGTCGAACTCGGCGCTTGGATAGGGTAGGTTGGCGTGCGGGATGTAATCGATTACACAAGTGGGGGGCGGATGAACAGGGGCAACACATCGCGGTGGTTGATCGTTCCATTCATGCTGGGAGCGCTGTTGCTGGCGTCCTGCAAGCAGGCCGAGGAGCCCAAGGTCGCTGAAAAAAAGGCACCCGTAAAAGTGATCCTGATCGAAGCGCAAATCCCCCCCAAGCCGGTCAAACCGCCATTGCCGCCCTTGTTTTCGGACATCGAGCGACGCACCTTCCAGTTCTTCTGGGACACCACCAACGAACTCAACGGACTGGCGCCGGATCGTTTTCCATCGCGTCCGTTCGCCAGCATTGCCTCGGTGGGGTTTGCGCTGACCGCGTATCCGATCGGCATCGAAAACGGCTGGGTCAGCCGCAATCAGGCGATCGATCGCACCCTGACCACACTGAAATTCTTCCGCGATGCGCCCATGGGGCCGCAGCGGACCGGTAGGGCCGGCTACAAGGGCTTCTACTATCACTTTCTGGATATGCAGCAGGGCAACCGCTACGACAGCTGGGTCGAGCTGTCGAGCGTGGACACCGCGCTGCTGATGATGGGCGTGTTGTTCACCCAGTCGTATTACGACGGCGACGACCCGCGCGAAAAAGAAATCCGCCAGATCGCCGACACGCTGTACAAGCGCGTGGACTGGCGCTGGCTGCAGCAACGCGCACCACTGATCTCGATGGGCTGGTTCCCCGAGAGCGGCTTCATCGACCACGACTGGATGGGATACAACGAAGCGATGATGCTGTACATCCTCGCGCTGGGCTCGCCTACCCATGGCGTGGATCCGGAGGCGTGGACCAGCTGGACGCGGACCTACAACAACGACTGGGGCGTCTACCAGGGGCAGGAGTACCTGTCCTTCGGCCCGCTGTTTGGCCACCAGTACAGCCATGTCTGGATCGACTTCCGCGATATCCAGGACCAGTACATGCGCGAACGCGGCATCGACTATTTCCTCAACAGCCGCCGCGCCACCCTGGCCCAGCGCGACTACGCCATCGACAACCCGATGAAGTGGAAGGACTACGGCGAGAACGTCTGGGGCCTGACCGCTGGCGACGGCCCGCAGAACACCAGCCAGGAATATCGTGGCGAGCAGCGCCAGTTCCGCCACTACTCCTCGCGCGGCGCCGGCCTGCGCGAGAACTTCGACGACGGCACCATCGTGCCATCGGCGGCGATCTCATCGATCGTATTCGCCCCGGAAGTAGTGATCCCCGCCACCGAAGAGATGCATAAGCGCTACGGCGACTTCCTGTATTCCAGCTACGGCTTCCTGGATTCGTTCAACCCCAGCTTCAACTACGACATCCCGCTCAAGACCGGGCGCATGGTGCCGGACCGCGGCTGGGTGGCCAGCGACTACATCGCCATCGACCAGGGCCCGATCCTGGCGATGATCGCCAACTACCAGAACGAATTCGTCTGGACGGTGATGAAGAAGAACCCCTACATCCGCGCCGGTCTGGAACGCGCCGGCTTCACCGGCGGCTGGCTCACCCCCGAGGGCGAGCCGCAGCCGTTGCCGCAAAAGGACGAGCAGAAGGCCGCCGCACGCTCGCTGGGCATGGCCGAATCGCGTGCCGCCGCCGCCCAGGCCCAGCAAGACCCCTCGCAACGCCAAAAACCCGAGTAATCCGTGCGCCTTTTGAAACTGTTGATGTTGGCCGCCGCCCTGTGTGCAGGTGCGGCGGGATGTGACCGCTCCGATCCCGCCAAGACCACCGTGCGCTTCTGGGCCATGGGCAAGGAGGCCGAAGTGGTTGCCGAACTGGTGGCCGACTTCGAGAAGCAGAACCCGGACATCCAGGTCGATGTGCAGAACATCCCGATGACGGCGGCGCACGAGAAACTGCTGACCGCCTTCGCCGCCGATGGCTTGCCGGACGTGTGCCAACTCGGCAACACCTGGCTGCCGGAGTTCGCCCTGCTGGATACGCTGGAGCCGATGCAGCCGTACGTGGCGCGCTCCAGCATCGTCGACCCGCAGGATTACTTCCCCGGCGTATGGGACACCAATCTGGTCGACGGCACCTTGTACGGCGTGCCGTGGTATGTGGACACGCGGCTGCTGTTCTATCGCAAGGATCTGCTGCGCGAAGCCGGCTACGACGAGATGCCCAAGACCTGGGCCGAGATGGAACAGGTGATGGCAGCGATCAAGCGCAAGGTCGGCCCGGACCGCTACGCCATCCTGATGCCGCTCAACGAGTTCGAGCAGCAGCTGTCGTTCGCGCTGCAGCAGGACGACCGCCTGCTGCGCGACCACGACAATTACGGCAACTTCCGCGGCGAAGGCTTCCGCAAGGCGCTGGGCTTCTACGACACCATGTACCAGAACGGATGGGCGCCGAAGGTGTCCGAGACCCAGGTCTCCAACGTCTGGTACGAATTCTTCAACGGTTACTACGCGTTCTACTTGTCCGGCCCGTGGAACGTGCGCGAGTTCAAGCTGCGCCAGCCGCCGGGCATGGAAGGCAAGTGGGGCACCGCGCCGCTGCCGGGTCCCAACGGCCTGGGCGCGGGCATTGCCGGCGGCTCCAGCCTGGTGATCTTCAAGTCGTCCCAGCACAAGGACGCCAGCTGGAAGCTGATCGAATACCTGTCGCAGCCGCAGGTGCAGGCGCGCTTCCACGCCATCATCGGCGACCTGCCGCCGCGTCGCAGCACCTGGAAGTTGCCCTCGCTGGCCAACGACGAACTGGCGCATGCCTTCGGCGACCAGCTGGAGCGGGTCAAGGCCACGCCCAAGGTGCTGGAGTGGGAGCGCATCGTGCAGGAAATGCGCCTGGTGACCGAGCGCGTGGTGCGCGGCGGTCAATCGCACGAGGCCGCCGTGCAGGAACTGGACAAACGCGTGGACGAGATTCTGGCCAAACGCCGCTGGATCTTCGAACAGGAGGGCGGGCATGTCGGCCCCGCTGGTGAATCCACTGCACCTGCTGGTGGGGCAGACGCACCACCAGCCGCGACGCCGGCCACAACGCCAGCCGCAGCAGCGGACAAGGAGGCGGCACGATGATGAAGCGCAATTCCGTCGCCGGCTGGGTATTCGCCGCCCCGTCGATCCTGGTGCTGGGCATGTTCTTCGGCGTGCCGGTGTTCGCCGCGCTGGTGCTCAGCGTCACCGACTTCGACCTGTACGCATTGGCCGACAGCAGCCACCTGCGCTTCGTCGGCCTGGGCAATTACATCGATCTGCTGCAGACGCCGCTGTTCTGGAAGTCGTTGTGGAACACCACCTACTTCGTGTTGCTGGGCGTGCCGATGTCGATCGGCGTGTCGCTCGGAGCGGCCTTGCTGCTCAACGCCAAGGCCTCGCGCTTCAAGGCGCTGTTCCGCACCGCCTTGTTCGCGCCGGTGGTGACCACGCTGGTGGCGGTGGCGGTGATCTGGCGCTACCTGTTCCATATCAAATATGGCCTGGTGAACTTCGGCCTGAGCCATCTGGGCATCGCCCCCATCGACTGGCTGGGCGATCCGCGCTGGGCGATGCCGACCATCATGCTGTTCGCGGTGTGGAAGAACTTCGGCTACAACATGGTGATCTTCCTGGCCGGGCTGCAGGCGATTCCGCAGGATCTGTATGAGGCCGCGCGCATCGATGGCGCCTCACGCTGGAAGCAATTCCTGCATATCACCCTGCCGATGCTCGGCCCGGTGCTGATGGTGGTCGGGGTGATCACCATCTCCGGCTATTTCCAGCTGTTTGCCGAGCCCTACGTGATGACCCGCGGCGACCCGCTGCAGAGCACCGTCAGCGTGCTGTATTTCATGTTCGAGGAAGGCTTCAAATGGTGGAACCTCGGCCGCGCGTCGGCGGTGGCGTTCCTGTTGTTCCTGATCATCCTGGCGGTGACCACCGTGATGCTGCGCTTCGGCCGCAAGAAGGACCTGATATGAGTCGTGATGTCGGCGAATCGCGCTGGAACGGCGTGCTGATCAACGGCGGCTTGCTGGTGCTGGCCTTGATCAGCCTGGCGCCGCTGCTATGGATGCTGTCGGTGTCGTTCATGCCCACTGGCGAGGCCAGCCGGTTTCCGCCGCCGATGCTGCCGTCGGCGTTCACCACCGCCAACTACCACGAGCTGTTTGCGCGCACCGGCATGGCGCGCAACTTCGCCAACAGCCTGCTGGTGTCCGGGCTGATCACGTTGGGCTCGCTGCTGATCAACACCATGGCCGGCTATGCCTTCGCCAAGCTGCAGTTCGTCGGCCGCGAGCGCATCTTCAAGATCCTGATGGCCGCGTTGGTGATTCCCGCGCAAGTGGCGATGCTGCCGCTGTTCCTGCTGATGAAGCAGCTGCACCTGGTCAACAACATCGGCGGGGTGGTGGTGCCGGCACTGGCCACCGTGTTCGGCATCTTCCTGGTGCGCCAGTACGCGCGCAGCATTCCCGACGAGTTGATCGAGGCCGCCCGCATCGACGGCGCCAGCGAGATGCGGATCTTCTTCCAGATCGTGCTGCCGATGCTCAAGCCGGTGCTGGTCACCCTGACCATCTTCACCTTCATGGGCTCGTGGAACGATTTCATGTGGCCGCTGATCGTGTTGACCGACCAGGAGCAATACACCTTGCCCGTGGCGCTGGCGGCGTTGTCGCGCGAGCACATCATGGACGTGGAATTGATGATGGCCGGCGCGGTGGTGACGGTGATTCCGGTGCTGCTATTGTTCCTGGCGCTGCAGCGTTACTACATCCAAGGTCTTCTGCTGGGGAGTGTGAAGGGGTGAAACCAGTGTTCCTGCGACTGTGTGCCATGGCCGCTTTCGTCACGTCTGCGGGCGCGGCGCAGGCGCAGGAGCGCGTGCTCGACGGCTTCAACGACATCGGCGCCTGGCGTCTGGTGGTATCCAACCAGGTCAGCGGCTCGCTGCGCCCGGTGGCAACGCCCTCCGGTGGGCATGCGCTGTGCCTGGATTACAACTTCAACGGCGTGTCCGGCTACGTCGGCATCCGCCGCACACTGCCGCTCGACTACCCCGAGAACTATCGCATCGGGTTTTCGCTGCGTGGCGAATCGCCGTCCAACGATCTGCAGCTCAAGCTGATCGATGCCAGCGGCGACAACGTGTGGTGGGTCAACCGGCCGGGCTTCAATTTCCCGAAGAACTGGACCACCTTCAACTACCGCAAGCGCAACATCGAAAAGGCCTGGGGACCGGGTGCGGACAAGCAGCTGCGCAGCAGCGCCGATGTCGAGTTCACCATCTACAACAAGGTCGGCGGCAAGGGCACGGTGTGCTTCGATCGCCTGACGCTCACCCCATTGCCGCCGGAAGACACCTCGCCGCTCAAGGCCGAGGCGATCACCGACACGGCGCCGGCGTTGGAACAACGCCTGGCCGATGGCAAGCCCGACACCTTCTGGCTCAGCGGCGCGGTGAAGCAACAGACTGTCACGCTGGATCTGGGCAAGGTGCGCGAATTCGGAGGCGCGGTGGTGCAGTGGGTGCCCGGCCTGCAGGCCTCGCAGTACGCAGTGCGTGCATCGGCCGATGGCCGCAGCTGGCGCGATCTGCGCACCGTCACCGCCGGCGCCGGTGGTACCGACTGGCTGGCATTGCCGGACACCGAAGCGCGCTACCTGCGTTTCGACCTGAAGGACGGCCCGAACTGGCGCTACGGCATCAAAGAGGTCCAGCTGCAGCCGCTGGCATTTGCGGCAACGCCCAACGACTTCATCAAATCGCTGGCCGGCCAGTTGCCGCGCGGCAGTTATCCACGGGGGTTTTCCGGCGAGCAGCCGTACTGGACCATCCTGGGTCTGGATGGCGGCACCGAGCAGGGCCTGATCGGCGAGGACGGCGCGGTGGAAGTGGGCAAGGGCGGCTTCAGCATCGAACCGTTCGTGGTCACCGGCGGCAAAGTATTGCACTGGTCCGACGTCAGCAGCGAGCAAAGCCTGCAGGACGATTACCTGCCGATCCCCAGCGTCGACTGGCATCACGACCTGATGAACCTGCGCGTCACCGCGTTCGTGCAGGGCACCCCGGATCAGGCGCAACTGGTCGCCCGCTATCAGCTGCACAACACCGGCAAGCAGGCGCGCGACTTCACCCTGGCGTTGGCAGTGCGGCCGTTCCAGGTCAACCCGCCGGCGCAGTTCCTCAATACCCTGGGTGGCGTCAGCCGGATCGAACAACTGGCGGTGGACGGCGCGCAGGTCAGCGTCAACGGCAAGCCGCGCGTGTTCGCCGTGCAGCGGCCGGATGCCGGCTTTGCCAGCGCCTTCGACAGCGGTCTGGATGTCAGCCATCTCACCGCTGCCACGCCGCCCACCGTCACCCAGGTCAAGGACGAAACCGGCCTGGCGTCGGGCGTGCTGCTGTATCGCTGGACGCTGGAACCCGGCCAGAAACGTGAAGTGGCCGTGGTGATTCCGCAGACCGGTGCTGCGCAACTTCCGGCCGGCTTCGATGCCGAGCAGGCGCAGCAGCAGGTGGCCCAGCAATGGCGTGGCAAGCTCGATCGCGTGCGCATCAGCGTGCCGGCCGAGGGCAAGCCGGTGGTCGATACGCTGCGTACCGCGCTGGCGCACATGCTGATCTCGCGCATCGGTCCGCGTCTGCAGCCGGGCACACGCTCGTACTCGCGCAGCTGGATCCGCGATGGCGCAATGATCTCCGAAGGCCTGCTGCGGCTCGGCCGCGAAGATGTGGTGCGCGACTACGTCGACTGGTTTGCGCCGTATCAGTTTGCCGACGGCATGGTGCCGTGCTGCGTGGACGACCGCGGCAGCGACCCGGTGCCGGAAAACGACAGCCATGGCGAGCTGATCTACAACATCGCCGAGTACTATCGCTACACCGGCGACAGGCCGTTCCTGGAGAAGATGTGGCCGCATGTCGCCGGTGCCTTCGACTACATGGAAAAGCTGCGCGCCAGCGAGCGCACCGAAGACAACTTCATGCGCAACCCGGCCTTCTACGGAATGATGCCGGTGTCGATCAGCCATGAGGGCTATTCGGCCAAGCCAGTGCATTCGTACTGGGACAACTTCTGGGCACTGCGAGGTTACAAGGACGCCACCCTGCTGGCCGGCGCCCTCGACAGGCCGGAGGACGTCACCCGTTTCAGCGCTGCCCGCGACGAATTCAGCGGCGACCTGATCGCCTCGCTGGGTGCGGCGGTGCGTGAGCACAAGCTCGATTTCCTGCCCGGTTCGGCCGAGCTCGGCGATTTCGATGCGACCTCGACCACCATCGCGCTGACGCCGGGCGGCGAGCAGCAGCGCCTGCCGCAGGACCTGCTGGCCAACACCTTCGAACGCTATTGGAAAGAGTTCTCCGACCGTCGCGACGGCAAGCGCGAGTGGAAGGACTACACCCCGTACGAGTGGCGCAACGTCGCCGCGTTCGTGCGGCTGGGCTGGCGCGAGCGCGCCTGGGACGCGACCGCATTCTTCTTCAAGGATCGCGCACCGCAGCCCTGGAATCAGTGGGCCGAGGTGGTCTCTCGCACGCCGCGCACGCCGTTCTTCGTCGGCGACCTGCCGCATGCCTGGGTGGCATCGGATTTCGTCCGTTCGGTATTGGACATGTTCGCGTACATGCGCGAGTCGGATCAGAGCATCGTGATCGCCGCCGGCACGCCGACGCGCTGGTTCGAAGGCAAGGGCATCGGCATTGCCGAATTGCGCACCCCGTACGGCCGCCTCAACTACACCTTGCAGCGCACCGAAAAGCAGCTGTCGCTGCAGTTGCAACCCGGCCTGCTGATGCCGCCAGGTGGCGTGGTGTTTGTCTGGCCGTATCAGGGCGAACCCGGCAAGGCCAGCGTCAACGGCGAAACCGTGGATTGGCAAAATGGCGAGCTGCGGATCCAGCAGATGCCGGCCACCGTGCAGATCGATGTGCCCGGCGCGGTGCGGCGGGCCGAGCGCGCCACGCAATGACGCCTGCGCCTTGGCCGGGACGGGCAGGACCGCAACGGCGCTGCGCCAGGCTGGGTGCCGTCGTCCTCGCACTGGCGGTGTGCTGCGCACACGCGCAGGCAGGCCAGCGGCGTCAAGCTGGGCCATCGACCGCTGCCGTGCAGTCAAGGCAGGGCGGCGCTACGGCTACCGGCGACCGGGCAGGGCAGGCAGTTTCAGTCCCGTCTGCGCGCGGACTGACCCTGGTCACGCTCAACCTGCATCACGATCGCGAAGACTGGCCCGCGCGCCGCGCCTACATCGCCAAGGAACTCAAGCAACTGGCGCCGGATGTCATCGCCTTGCAGGAGGTCATCGAGCGGCGCGGCAGCGTGGAAAACCAGGCTGCCTGGCTGGCGCGCAAGCTGGGGTACGAGGTGATCTTCGCCTCGGTCGATCCTGCCGGCGCCCCCAAGCGCTACGGCAATGCGTTACTGAGCCGGCGCAAGGTGCTGGCGCGGCATCAGCGCCTGCTGCAACCGCTGGACGACTACCGGGTTGCCGCGCACCTGCAGGTAGATGTCGACGGCCAGCCGGTCAATGTCTACGTCACCCATCTCAACGAACGCGCCGATGCGCGCGGCACCGCAACGCGCACGCGCCAGGTCGGGGACCTGCTCGACTTCATTGCTGCCACCAGCGCGCAGGCGCCGGTGGTGATCGCCGGGGATTTCAATACTGCCGCCGACGCGCTGGATCTGGAGGCGCTACGCAAGGGCTATGGCGACAGCTATGGCAGCGTGCACCGCAACAGCGATGCCTCGGTCAGCACCTTGAATCTGCATGTCTTCGACACGCCGGCGCGGATCGACCACGTCTTCTTCCAGCAGAACCGCCTGCTCGCCCGCGAGGCCCGCATCCTGTTCGACACGCCTTACGCCGAGGGCCGCTGGGCATCGGATCACTACGGTGTGTGGGTACGCTTGCAGCTGGCGCCCGATCAGCCAGCTGCCCCGTAACGCTATCGTCGTAGGAGCGCACCCGGGCGCGACTCGCATTATCGATAACGCCCGTCGCGCCCAGGTGCGCTCCTACGTTGCGTCAATGGACCACAGGGTTTTCAATCACCCATGCAGGCGATTGAAGATCTGCACGCCGGCCAGCCACACCCCGGCCATGCTGCCGAAGTTGGTCAGCAGAAACGTCAGCACCACCCGCGACACGCGATTGCGATACCAGCCGCGCAGGGTCTGCGCATCGTCGCGCAGCGACAGGAAATCCCCATAAGCCGGCTTGCGCATATGCACTTCGACCAACGCCGCGAAGGCACCGGTCGGTACGCTCAGCCGGAACGGCTTGAACGGTGCCACCAGTGCTGCGGTCAGGATGCTCAGCGGGTGGCTGCCGGCCAGCAGGCAGCCCAGCGCGGCCAGGCCGCCGGTGTACATCGCCCACTGCAGCAACAGGTCGGTGCCCATGCTCAGGCCGCCGCGCCAGAAGCCGATGCCGATGCCGGTGATGATCACCGCCAGGATGCCCAGCGTGATCCAGGGAACGCGCTTGCGCTGCTGCACGTATTCCAGCGACTCGCGCAGCGGGCCGGGCGCATCGGTGTCCTGTTCCAGATGCCGCGCAAGCCCGGCCAGATGTCCGGCGCCGACGACCGCCAGCACTTCGTGCTGACCGGCACCGGCTTCCTCGCGCAGGCGCGTGGCCATGTAGCGATCGCGCTCGGCAATCACCGTCTCGTACAGCTCCGGGCTCTCGCTGGCGAAGTCGCCGAAGCTTGCCTCCAGCATGTCGCCCTGCTTGAGCTTCTCGATTTCCTCTTCGCCCACTTCGTCGGCCGCAAACAGGCCGCCGAGCAGGCCGCCAGCCAGTTTCATCTTGCCGAAGAATCCCAACCGCCCGGACGCACGCTTGAAGGTCAGCCCGACTTCGCGATCGATCAGGTGCACCGGCAGCCCCTGCGCACGCGCCAGATTCACCGCTTCCTTCAATTCCGCGCCAGGCTCGATGCCGAGCTGTTTGGCCAGCCGGCGCTGATAGGCGGCCAATGCCAGGTTGGCGGCAAACAAGGCCACGCGCCCCTTGCGGATCACCTGCACCAGATCCAGCCGGGCCAGTGCGTCCGGGTCGCTGAGCGCCTGCAGCCGTTGCGCGTCCAGTTCCACCGCTACCGCATCGTAGCGGCCGCTGCCGATCGCCCGCTGCACCGCGGCGACGCTCGCCAGCGAGACGTGGGCAGTCCCCAGCAAGGTGTAGCGCACGCCGTCGCGTTCGACGATGCGGTGCGGCTGGCCGGACAGTGCATCGTCCAGAAGGTGGGGAGTCTGCTCGGTCATGGGGTCATTCATCAGAAGGGGGGACGGTGTCGCCTGGGCCGAGCGCGCGTTGCATCTGCACGCCGTCCAGCCAGCGACCCTGTTTGCGGCCGATACCGGTGAACACTCCGACCGTGCGAAATCCAAAACGTTCATGCAGCCGCAGCGATGCCTGGTTACCGGCATCGCCGATCACCGCAATCATTTGCCGATCGCCACGCTGCTCGCAGCGTGCGATCAGCTCGCCCAGCAGCGCCTTGCCGATCCCGCGGCCCTGCATGTCGGCAGCGAGATAGATCGAATTCTCCACCGTCCAGCGATAGCCCGCACGTGCGCGATAGGCGCTGGCGTAGGCGTAGCCGACAACGGCGCCATCATGTTCTGCCACCAGATACGGGTAACCGGCATCCACGATCGCGCGCATGCGCGCATGCATTTCCGCGCTCGACGGCGCGCTGTATTCGTAGGTATTGAACCCGGCGATCTGCTCCGCATAGATCGCAGTGATCGCCGGGATGTCCGCATCGCGGACTGCACGCAGCTCGACGGGCATGCGATCAGTCGATGTAACGCTTGAGCAGGTCGCCATACGCGTCGATGCGACGGTCGCGCAGGAACGGCCAGATGCGCCGCACATGTTCGCTGCGCTGCAGGTCGACATCGCAGATCAGCACGGTCGGGTCCTGGCCGGCTTCGGCGATGAACTCACCTTGCGGTCCCAGCACATGGCTGTTGCCCCAGAACTGGATGCCGGACGCGCCCAGCGGCGAGGGCTCATGGCCGACGCGGTTGCACGACAGCACCGGCACGCCATTGGCCACTGCATGCCCGCGATGGCTCAGGATCCACGCATCGCGCTGACGCTCCTGCTCGGGCTGCTGGTCGTCCGGATCCCAGCCGATCGCGGTGGGGTAGAGCAGTAGTTCCGCACCGGCCAGCGCCATCAGGCGCGCGGCCTCCGGATACCACTGGTCCCAGCACACCAGCACGCCCAGGCGGCCCACCGAGGTGTCGATCGGCGTGAAGCCCAGATCGCCCGGCGTGAAGTAGAACTTCTCGTAGAAGCCCGGGTCGTCGGGGATGTGCATCTTGCGATACTTGCCGAGCAGGCGGCCGTCGGTTTCGAACACCACTGCGGTGTTGTGATACAGGCCGGCGGCACGGCGCTCGAATAACGAGGCAACCAGCACCACGCCGTGCTGTCTGGCCAGCGCACTCAGGCGCTCGGTGCTCGGGCCGGGGATTGGCTCGGCCAGATCGAATTCGTCCACCGACTCGTGCTGACAGAAATACGCGCCGTTATGCAGCTCCTGCAGCAGCACCAGCTTGGCGCCCTGTGCGGCGGCTTCGGCCACGCGCGATTCGATGATGGCCAGGTTGGCCTCGGCGTCGCCGTGGTTGCGCTCCTGAATCAGCGCGACAGAAAGAACGTGACCGGACATGGCATCTCATCCTGCAAAGGTGCGCACTAAGGTAGCGCGCCATGGCATAACACCGGCCTGCCGGCCGGAACAAGAAACGACGCAGCGTGTGCAGCCGCGTCGAACGCAACGCCTAGGCGGCGAGCAGGCCGGCCGGCAGCTGCATGGTCAGACAATGCAGGCTGCCGTTCTGCCAGATCAGCGCACGGCACGGCACCGGCACGATTTCGTGCTGCGGAAACGCTTCGGCCAGCACTGCCTGCGCGGTCGCATCGGCCTTGTCGCCATACGCCGGCATCAGCACCGCGCCATTGACGATCAGGAAGTTGGCATACGACGCGGCCAGGCGACGGCCCTGATCCAGGATCGGCTCGGCCCACGGCAGCACGAACAGGCGGTACGGCTGCCCGTCGGCGGTGCGCAGCGCTGCCAGCTCGTTGCCCATCGCCTGCAGTTCGGCGTAGTGCGAATCGCCCGGAACATCGCAGCCCTGGTAGACGATCGCATCCGGGCCGGCAAAGCGCGCCAGCGTGTCGATATGCGCGTCGGTATCGTCGCCCTCGAGGTAGCCGTGGTCCAGCCACAGCACGCGATCCTGCGACAGCCATGCAGCAAGATCGCTGCTCAGCGACTCACGGGTACGCTGCGGGTGACGCTCGTGCAGGCAGGTCCAGGTAGTGAGCAGGGTGCCGGCGCCGTCGGTCTCGATCGCACCACCTTCCAGCGCAAAATCCACCGTCTGTACCGGGGCGGGCACGAAGACCTGTGCCGCTTCCAGCGAGCTCACCAATTGGTCGTCCAGGCCGGCCTCGAACTTGCCGCCCCAGCCGGTGAAGCGGAAATCCATCAGGCGGAAGCCGCCATCCTGGCGCAGCGTGATCGGGCCGGAATCGCGCAGCCAGGTGTCGTTGTAGGCGGCGATCACAAACCGCACGCGCGTCATGTCCACCCGCGCCGAACGCAGCCGCGCTTCGGCATAGATCTGCAGATCGTCATCGGCCACGCAGATGACCACCGGTTCGAAGCGGGAGATCGCGGTAACCAGCGCGATGTAGGTCTCTTCCACATCTGCCAGGCGCTCGGCCCAATCGGTACCGGCATGCGGCCACGCAAGCAGCACGGCGGATTGGGGTTCCCACTCGGCGGGAAAGCGAAGACGGTCGGTCATGCCAGGCGATACTCATCTTGGTGTCCGGGCAGCGGCCCGGACGTTCATCGATACCCCGCACCCGAGTGCAGGCTCTTGCGATCCTGGCGCAGGTTGCCGCGCCAGGCATTGATGCAGATTCGCAGCAACGCATGTCCGAGTGCTGACGGACCAGCGACGTTGTGATGCGACGCATTGGGCCGGACCTGCAGCGCGATGTCTGCAAACTGGCCGAGGTGATCTCAAGTCCTACTTGATAGGCGGCTTCGGCCCGATCTCGTTGGCGTCGGCCTGGTTGGCCACCACATCGATCACCTTGCTTTTTTCGAAGTACACGGTGAATGCCGGATACACCCAGCGGTGGATCGTCGGCCACTGGCGCTTCTGGCCGCCGCGCGGGTCGAGCTTTTCCTGCGGCGCACCGTAGCGGCCTTCGACCTGGCTCATGCTGTCGCCGCGCAGGGGCAGGGCGGCGGCGGGCTTTTGCTGTGCACGATCGACCAGCAGCGTTTCGGCAGACGCGGCGGCACTGATCCCCATCAGCGCGATCAGCGGCAGGACTAACAAACGGTTGCGCATGTCATCTACTCCCCAGTGGACAAGATTCGGACGGTGATTACAGCAAAAAACCACAGCAGGCGTCGGCGCGGTGCATACCGATCCGGCGGCCGCGTCAGCATGTGGCCGCAGGTCGCGTCTCAACGCGCCAGGGACGGCGGCGCATCGGGCACCGGCCAAGAAAAAACCGCCCGGAGGCGGCTTTCTCGGGTCTGGCACGCGCAGTAATTACTTAGCGCTGACGCGCCTTGAAACGCGGGTTCGACTTGCAGATCACGAAGACCTTGCCGCGGCGGCGGACCACCTTGCAGTCGCGGTGACGGGTCTTCGCAGACTTCAGGGAGGACAGGACTTTCATGGCACACCTCGGCGTAAACGGTTGGATTCGATGGAAGAGTGCGCGCGATCGAGGCTGCACCCGGAATTAAGCCGGCGATTCTAACCGGCTTTTCGTCGTGCTTTCAAGTGGTTGCATCGCAATCGCTGCGAGCGGCGCTACACTACCGCCTGATGACCTCCCGGAAACCTGAATGACCGACCTCTCGCCCGTCCTCACCATCGATGGTCCCTCCGGCGCCGGTAAGGGCACGGTCAGCCGCATCGTGGCTGCCCGGCTGGGCTGGCACTACCTCGATTCGGGCGCACTGTATCGCGCGGTGGGTGTGGCGGCGAGCTGGGCCGATCTGGATGTCTCCGACCCGGCCGCGCTGGTGCGCTGCACCTTCGATACCAGGGTCGAGTTCGACGATGCGGGCGAGGCGGGGCTGCGGGTGCTGGTCAATGGGGTGGACGCGACCGGCGAACTGCGCCTGGAAACCACCGGCGCCCTGGCTTCGGCCATTGCGGCGATTCCCGAGGTGCGCAGCGCGCTGAAGGAGCGCCAACGCGCATTCAGGCGCGCTCCCGGCCTGGTCGCCGATGGGCGCGACATGGGGACGGTGATCTTCCCGGATGCCGCATTTAAGGTTTTCCTGACCGCCAGTGCCGAAGAACGTGCGGGCCGTCGCCATAAACAGTTGATGGAAAAGGGTGTTTCGGTTATCTTTGACGACCTGCTGCGCGAGATCATGGCCCGAGATGCCAGAGATGCCCAGCGGGTGGTGGCGCCATTGCGGCCGGCCGAAGACGCCGTGCTGATCGATACCAGCGGCATAGGGATCGAGGATGTCGTCCAGCGTGTGGTCGGGGTGTTGTCCGCCCGCACGTCGTCGTAAGCGTTCCGCAAGCGGGCAGGTCCCGCCGACCGTAAGGCGTTCCAAGCTCCGTCGCGCATCCTGCGTGGCGGTTCTACTACTTCTAAACCGACTCGTTGTTGGGGTCGACCAACAGGCTGGGCGGTCCGTCTCTGTCGCAACCCGACGACCGGCGCCCGTGTGTTCAACTGAGTAAAATCCAAATGACAGAATCTTTTGCTGAACTGTTCGAAGCCAGTCAAGCCAATCTGGCGAAGCTGAAGCCGGGCTCCATCGTCACCGGTACCGTCGTGGAAGTGCGCGGCGACGTGGTGGTGATCAACGCTGGCCTGAAGTCCGAAGGCATCGTGCCGATCGAGCAGTTCCGTAACGACGCTGGCGAGATCGATGTGGGTGTGGGCGACCAGGTCAAGGTTGCGCTGGACTCGATCGAAAACGGCTTTGGCGAGACCGTGTTGTCGCGCGAGAAAGCCAAGCGCGCGATGGTGTGGGACGAGCTGGAAGAGGCGTTGGAAAAGAACGAAACCATCACCGGCCGCATCAGTGGCAAGGTCAAGGGTGGTTTCACCGTGGACATCAAGGATGTCCGCGCGTTCCTGCCCGGTTCGCTGGTGGATGTGCGCCCGGTGCGCGACCCGGCCTACCTGGAAGGCAAGGAACTCGAGTTCAAGCTGATCAAGCTGGACCGCAAGCGCAACAACGTGGTGGTCTCGCGTCGTGCCGTGGTCGAGAGCGAGCACTCGGAAGAGCGCGAGCAGCTGATGGACAAGCTGCAGGAAGGCGCGATCCTGAAGGGTGTCGTCAAGAACCTGACCGATTACGGCGCGTTCGTGGACCTGGGCGGTATCGACGGCCTGCTGCACATCACCGACATGGCCTGGAAGCGCGTGCGCCATCCGTCCGAAGTCGTCAACGTCGGCGACGAGCTGGACGTGCGCGTGCTGAAGTTCGATCGCGAGCGTAACCGCGTCAGCCTCGGCCTGAAGCAGCTGGGCGAAGATCCGTGGGACAACATCGCCCGTCGTTACCCGGCCAACAGCCGCGTGTTCGGCAAGGTCTCCAACGTCACCGATTACGGCGCGTTCGTCGAGATCGAGCCAGGCGTCGAAGGTCTGGTGCACGTCTCCGAGATGGATTGGACGAACAAGAACGTCAACCCGTCCAAGGTTGTGCAGGTTGGTGACGAAGTCGAGGTGATGGTGCTGGATGTCGACGAGGAGCGTCGCCGCATCTCGCTGGGCATGAAGCAGGTTGCCGCCAATCCGTGGGAAACCTTTGCTGCCACCCACAAGAAGAACGACAAGGTGTCCGGTCAGATCAAGTCGATCACCGACTTCGGCATCTTCATCGGTCTGGACGGCGGCATCGACGGTCTGGTGCACCTGTCCGACATCAGCTGGAACACCACCGGCGAAGATGTTGTGCGCAACTACAAGAAGGGCGACACGCTGGAAGCCGTCGTGCTGGCAGTGGACCCGGAGCGCGAGCGCATCAGCCTGGGCGTCAAGCAGCTGGAGCAGGACCCGTTCGGTCAGTACATGGCCTCCAACCCGAAGGGTTCCAAGGTCGAAGGCGTGGTGCGTGAAGTGGATGCCAAGGGCGCCACGATCGACCTGGCCGATGGCATCGAAGGCTACGTCGCTGCACGCGATATCGCCAACGAGCGCGTCGACGATGCGACCCAGCATCTGAAGGTCGGCGACAAGATCGAAGCCAAGTTCGTGGGCATGGACCGCAAGGGCCGCACCCTGCAGCTGTCGATCAAGGCCAAGGACGATGCCGAAATGCGCGAAACGCTGGAGGAATACCAGTCCTCCGCTGCGTCGGGCGGCATGACTCAGCTGGGCGCGCTGCTGCGTGCACAGTTGAACAGCAACAAGTCCGAGTAAGCGCGTAGCGCTCACAAGAGCGTGATGGATCGGCCCGGGCATGCCCGGGCCGATTCCGATGTGTCAGTCGAAAAAAGCAAGTTCCCATGACCAAGTCCGAATTGATTGAAATCCTGGCGCGACGCCAAGCGCATCTGAAGTCGGACGACGTGGATCTGGCGGTGAAGTCACTGCTGGAAATGATGGGGCAAGCGCTCTCCGATGGTGATCGGATCGAAATCCGCGGGTTCGGCAGCTTTTCGCTGCATTACCGTCCGCCACGTCTGGGCCGCAATCCCAAGACCGGAGAATCGGTTGCGCTGCCGGGCAAGCATGTTCCTCACTTCAAGCCGGGCAAGGAATTGCGCGAGCGTGTCAGCTCCGTGGTCCCGGTCGATCTGGCCGATGCCGCCGAGTGACGACGGCTCTAGCGCTGCGTTTATGTCGGCTCGGTTAAGCTAGGCGCCTTCCCGACGGAGTCGCGCGATGAAGGTGTTTCGCTTGCTGGTGATGCTGGCTTTCCTGTTGGTCGGCCTGATTATCGGTGCGGTCAATTCCCAGGACATCACTCTCGATTTCCTGTTTTCCAGTGTCCACACCAGTTCCGGGGTGGCGATCATCGTCGCGCTGCTGGTCGGTGTGTTGATCGGTGCCGGCATGGTGCTGGTCAGTGTGGTCATTCCTCTCTATTCCAAGCTGCGTCAGGCCAACAAGGCTGCTGCGGTCAGCCGCGCCGATGCAAGGCCCGTCACGCCTGCCGCAGTCGAGCCGCGCCCTCTCGATGGACTCTAAGCACGTATGGACTTCCTGACCGAGTGGTTCTGGTTTTTCCTGTTTTTACCGCTGGCAGCGCTCAGTGGCTGGATCGTCGGCCGCCGCGGTGGTCAGCGTCATGGCGATACCCAGGTCAGCCGACTGTCCAGCACCTATTTCCGTGGTCTGAACTACCTGCTCAACGAGCAGCCGGACAAGGCGATCGAGCTGTTTTTGCATATCGCCGAACTGGATAAGGAAACCTTCGAGACCCAGGTCGCGCTGGGTCACCTGTTCCGACGCCGCGGTGAAGTCGATCGTGCCATCCGGCTGCACCAGGGGCTAGTGCAGCGCGCCGACCTGACCGACCAGCAGCGTGTGCAGGCCTTGCTGGCGCTGGGCGAGGACTACATGAAGTCCGGCCTGCTGGATCGCGCCGAAACGGTTTTCACCGAGCTTGCGCAGCTGGATCAGCGTGCGCCGCAGGCCCTGCGTCACCTGATCGGGATCTACCAGGCCGAGCGCGACTGGGAAAAGGCGATCGACAACGCCACCCGCTACGAAGAAGTCACCGGCGAGCCGATGGGCAAGCTGATCTCGCAGTTCGAATGCGAACTGGCCGATCGATACCGTGGCCTGGGCAAGGCCGATGAAGCCTTGCAGGCGATTGCGCGTGCGTACCAGGCCGACGGCACGTCCGTGCGCGCCGGCATCCTGGAGGGGCGTATCGAAGCCGAGCGCGGCCATGACGAGGCCGCCGTGCGCGCCTTCGAGCGTGCCGCACGCCACGACCCGGAATACCTGCCGGAAATCATTCCTGCCTTGATGGCTGCGTATCGGCGGGTGGGCGACATCGCCGGTGCACGCAATTTCCTGTCGGAGATGACCGAGCACTATCGCGGTATCGCGCCGGTGCTGGCGCTGACCCAGTTGATGGAAGCGCAGGACGGAGTTGCGCCCGCACTGGCCTATCTCGGTCGTCAGCTCAAGGACCGGCCATCGGTGCGCGGCGAGTCGGCGCTGATCGATCTGACGCTTGCCGAAGGCAGCGACCCGGTGGGCACCTTGAACGATCTCAAGCACATCACCGATCAGCTGTTGGTGCGTAACCCCAGCTACCGCTGCACCCGTTGCGGGTTCGGGGCAAAGACTCATCATTGGCAATGCCCGAGCTGCAAGGAGTGGGGCACCGTCAAGCCGCTGTTGAACTACGCGGTGGTGTAAGGCGTGTCTTTGTCTTTTCGGCAGTGTGCATTGGGTCCACTGGACGCTGGGGTGGTGCGCCTTCGCAGCCTGCGTCGGTGGCGATCACACTGTGTCGTAGATTGCAGTTCTGCGGCGGTGCAGATGCAGCCGCGATCCCCACGCCGTGGCTTGCCCGTCAATTTCATGCTTGGCCGGGCCGGCTTGCCGCCGTGCTGCTTTTCTGTGCCTGCATCGCACATGCGTCGATCCCGTGCCTGTGGTTCCCGAAGCGGTGATCGGCGCTGATGCCTCACATCTGGCTCTGGTGCGCCTTGCACGTGAGCGTTGCGGCGCTGGGAACGTGGCTGCTGCGCCGTTATGCCTTGCATCGTCGTCTGCTCGATGAACCCGGTGAGCGACGCAGCCATGTGGTCGCCACCCCGCGCGGCGGCGGCATGGCGATCGTCGCTGCAATTCTGTCGGGGTGCGTGGCGGCAAGCCTGCTGTGGCCGGCGGCGCGCATGGTGGTCGGCTGGTTCGCGATCGGCTTGATCCTGGTGGCGGGCGTGGGTTGGTGGGACGACCATCGGCCGTTGTCGGCCAGGCTGCGGTTTGCGATCCATCTGGCCGCCTCCGCGTCGCTTGGGGCGCTGGTCATTTATTCCACGGGCAACGTCGTGGACGGCATTCTCAGCGCGGTGGCGTCGGTGGTGTTGATCAACGTCTGGAACTTCATGGACGGCATCAACGGACTGGCCGCCACGCAGGCCGCGCTGGCTGCGCTGGCATTCGCGTTGGTGGCTCCGGCGGGTTGGTCGTTGGCCGGCCTGGCGGTGGCGGCAGCATGCCTGGGGTTTGTTCCGTTCAATTTTCCGCGCGCGCGCATCTTCCTTGGCGACGGTGGCAGCGGTGCGCTTGGCTATGTGCTGGCTGCGTTGCTTGTCCTGAGCGTGGCGGGCGGGCAGATGAGCTGGTGGATCGGCTGGTTGCCGCTGACGGCGTTCCTTGTCGACGCCGGCTTCACGCTGCTGTCTCGCATGCTCGCCGGGCAGCGTTGGTGGGAGCCTCACGCCCAGCACGTCTATCAACGTCTGGCGCGCCGGCTTGGGACGCACGTTCCGGTAACCGCCGTTTATTTCGCTTTCAGCCTCGCTGCCGTCTGCTTGTCTGTGTTACTTCGTCATGATGTGTTCGGTCAGCAAGTCTGGGCGGCAGTGGTGTGGGGCCTGGGTGCGAGTGCCAGCTGGTATTTTCTGCGCGATGGATTGCGCAATTCCTGAATAATGGATTCTTATGATTTCCTGGCGTGACCGTTTGACCAAGGCGCTGCCGCAAGTGGCAGTCGTGTTGCACGACCTTCTGATGGTCTGGGTGTGCTGGCAGCTGCTGCATGCGGGCCGCTACTCGATGTTGCGCGAGGCGCCGGATCTTCCGCTGTGGGACTGGCGCACTGCCGTGGTCCTGGTGGCACAGGGCCTGGTGTTCTGGAAGATGGGGCTGTACCGCGGGCTGTGGCGCTTCGCGTCGGTGCCCGACCTGTGGAACATCTTCAAGTCGAGCTTTCTCGGCCTGGTGGCGATCGTATTGGCGCTGTCGTACGACCGCCTGGACGGCGTGCCGTTGTCGGTCCTGGTGGTCTATCCGTTTGCGCTGTCTGCGCTGCTGGGGACGCCACGCCTGCTGTATCGCGCCTGGAAGGACTACCAGATTGCGCACTCCGGAGATGCGGCGCAACGCGTGCTGATCCTGGGCGCCGGGCGGGCTGCCGAAGGTCTGGTGCGCGACCTTCGCCGCACCGGCACCTTCGTTCCGGTCGGCTTTCTGGACGATGCCAACAACCTGCATGGCGCAAAGATTCAGGGCCTCAACGTGCTGGGCAATCTGGATCAGGCCGCGTCGATCGCGAAAGAGACCGCCGCCAAGCTGCTGGTGATCGCGATCCCGTCGCTCGATGCATCCGGCATGCAGCGCGTGGTGGCGATCTGCGAGAGTACCGGCCTGCCGTTCCGGATGGTGCCCAAGCTGATCAATGTGCTGGAAGGCCGCTCGCTGCCCGGCGAATTGAAGGAGGTCGCCATCGAGGACCTGCTCAATCGCAAGCCGGTGACGCCGGACTGGCGCCTGATCCGCGACTGGTTGACCAACAAGACCGTGATGGTGACCGGTGCCGGCGGGTCGATCGGCTCGGAGGTCTGCCGTCAGTGCGCGCGCCATGGGGCGCGGCGTATCGTGCTGCTGGAAATCGACGAGCTGGCGCTGTTGACCATCGATTCGGACCTGCGTCGATTGTTCCCGGATATCGAAGTGGTACGGGTGCTCGGCGATTGCGGCGACCCGGCCGTGGTAGCGCACGCATTGAATACCGCCGCCCCCGACGCGGTGTTTCATGCCGCCGCGTACAAGCAGGTGCCCTTGCTGGAAGAGCAGCTGCGCGAGGCCGTGCGCAACAATGTGCTGGCGACCGAGAACGTGGCGCGTGCCTGTCAGCGTGCACGCATCGAGACGTTCGTGTTCATTTCCACCGACAAGGCGGTCGAGCCGGTCAATGTGCTGGGCGCTAGCAAGCGCTACGCGGAGATGATCTGCCAGAGTCTTGACGCGCGTGATGCGCCAACGCGCTTCATCACCGTGCGCTTCGGCAATGTGCTGGATTCGGCCGGCAGCGTGGTGCCGCTGTTCCGCGAGCAGATCCGCCAGGGTGGCCCGGTCACAGTGACGCATCCGGATGTGACGCGCTACTTCATGACCATCCCCGAGGCCTGCCAGTTGGTGATCCAGGCAGCTGCCTCGGCCTCGCATGGCGCGATCTATACGCTGGACATGGGCGAGCCGGTGCCGATCCGGCTGCTTGCCGAGCAGATGATCCGTCTTGCCGGCAAGCAGCCGGGCAAGGATGTGGCGATTCTCTACACCGGTCTGCGTCCGGGCGAGAAGCTGCACGAGACGCTGTTCTACTCCGACGAAGACTACCGCCCGACCGCGCATCCCAAGATCCTGGAAGCCGGCGTGCGCGAGTTCTCGCACGAGCAGGTGCTGCAGCTGGTGACGCGTCTGCGCGAGGCGGTTAATCGCTATGACATCAAGGCAATGGAGACTGTGCTGGGTAGCCTGATGCCGGATTTTGCGGCTGCTCGACGGAAAGTCGACGCGCGATCTGATACGGTCGTTCCATTCCCCGCACGTGAGGTCAGAAGACTGTAATGAGCCAGCGTATTCGCAAGGCCGTATTCCCCGTCGCAGGTCTTGGGACCCGCTTTCTTCCGGCGACCAAGACGGTGCCGAAGGAAATGCTGCCAATCATCGACAAACCATTGATCCAGTACGCCGTCGACGAGGCCATCCAGGCCGGCTGCGATACGTTGATCTTCGTGACCAATCGCTACAAGCACTCGATCGCCGACTACTTCGACAAGGCCTACGAGCTGGAGCAGAAGCTCGAGCGTGCGGGCAAGCTGGAGCAGCTGGAGCTGGTGCGGCATGCGCTGCCGGAAGGGGTTCGCGCCATTTTCGTGACGCAGGCCGAGGCGCTGGGTCTGGGGCATGCGGTGTTGTGTGCCAAGGCCGTGGTCGGCGATGAGCCGTTCGCGGTGCTGTTGCCGGACGATCTGATGTGGAACCGTGGCGACGCCGCGCTGACCCAGATGGCCGATGTGGCCGAAGCATCCGGTGGCAGCGTCATCGCCGTGGAAGACGTGCCGCACGACAAGACCGCCAGCTACGGCATCGTGTCCACCGACGCATTCGATGGCCGTAAGGGTCGCATCAATGCGATCGTCGAAAAGCCCAAGCCGGAAGTGGCCCCGAGCAATCTGGCCGTGGTCGGTCGCTATGTGCTCAGCCCGAAGATTTTCGAGTTGCTCGAAGCCACCGGTGCAGGTGCCGGCGGCGAGATCCAGCTGACCGATGCCATTGCCGAGTTGTTGAAGAAAGAGCAGGTCGACGCGTTCCGTTTCGAAGGCCGTCGTTTCGATTGCGGCGCGCACATCGGTTTGATCGAGGCGACCGTCCACTTTGCGCTCGAGCATGAGAAGCATGGTGGGCCGGCGAAGGAAATCCTGCGCAACGCATTGGCCCAGGCCGACGCGCGCGGCTGATCGCGCCACGAATGTTTCATCACGAACGACGCCAGCTGGCGTCGTTCGTCGTTTTGGCGCCCCGATCACAGGGGGAGGCTTCGTGGAAACGTCGGCATCCGGGCTGGCCGGTGCAACAAGCAAGCAGATGCAAGGCGTCGGCGCGTGCGTGTCGTTAGAATCCAGGCATGAGCCAATCTGCGCAAGCCAGTGAACTGATCAACGTTGTCGCTCTGCTGGGCGCTGCGGTTGTTGCTATCCCGCTCTTTCGCCGGTTGGGCCTGGGCTCGGTGCTCGGCTATCTGGCAGCGGGGCTGGCGATCGGGCCCTTCGGACTGGGCCTGTTCGACGACCCGCAGGCGATCCTGCATGTCGCCGAATTGGGCGTGGTGATGTTCCTGTTCGTGATCGGGCTGGAGATGCGGCCGTCGCATCTGTGGAGCCTGCGCAAGGAAATCTTCGGCCTGGGCACCGTGCAGATCTGCCTGTGCGCACTGGTGCTGACCGGTATCGGGATGTTGCTGGGTTTTCCGCCACCGGTCGCCTTCGTGGCCGCGTCCGGTTTCGTGCTGACCTCGACGGCGGTGGTGATGCAGTTGCTGGCCGAGCGCGGCGACGTGGCCTTGCCTTCGGGGCAGAAGATCGTGGCGATCCTGTTGTTCGAGGACCTGCTGATCGTCCCGCTGCTGGCGATCGTGGCGTGGATGGGTTCCAGTGGCGACCCTCAGGCCGCGTCGCAGCGCTGGCACGACATCGGCATCGGCCTGGCCTGCATCGTCGGCCTGCTGGTTGCCGGGCGCTGGCTGCTCAATCCGCTGTTCCGGGTCCTGGCTGCGTCCAAGGCGCGCGAGGTGATGACGGCCGCGGCGCTGCTGGTGGTGTTGGGCGCGGCGCTGCTGATGCAGTTAGGTGGGTTGTCGATGGCGATGGGCGCTTTCCTCGCCGGGGTGCTGTTGTCCGAATCCACCTTCCGCCATCAGATCGAAGCGGATATCGAGCCGTTCCGCGGCATCCTGCTGGGCCTGTTCTTCCTGGGTGTGGGCATGAGCCTGGACCTGCGCGTGGTCGCAGCCGACTGGCGGCTCATCCTCGTCGGCGTGTTGGCGCTGATGGTGGGCAAGGCGATCTGCATCTATGCGGTGGCGCGGGTGATGGGCAGTGATCATCGCCAGGCAATGGACCGTGGTGTGCTGATGGCGCAGGGTGGCGAGTTCGCCTTTGTGTTGTTTGCCGCGGCCTCGGCATCGGGCGTGATCGATGCGCAGGTCGATGCCACCCTCACTGCCATCGTGGTGCTGTCGATGGCGCTGACGCCGTTGTTCGTCCTGGTGCAGCGGCGTTTGACGCCCGCGCCGGAGGTGTCGCTGGAGGGAGTGGAAGCGGCCAACGGTCAGACCGGCAGCGTGCTGGTCATCGGCTTCGGCCGCTTCGGCCAGGTGGCCAGCCAGTCGCTGCTGGCGCGCGACGTGGACGTGACCATCATCGATAACGACATCGAGATGATCCAGAGCGCAGAAGAGTTCGGTTTCAAGATCTATTACGGCGACGGCACGCGGCTCGATGTGCTGCACGCCTCCGGCGCGCACAGTGCGCGTGCAATCGCGGTATGCATCGACGATCGCGAAGCGGCCAACCGCATCGTCGAGCTAGCGACCCGCGAGTTTCCGCATGCGCGCCTGCTGGTGCGTTCGTTCGATCGTGAGCATTCGCTGCAACTGATCGCGGCTGGTGTGGATTACCAGATCCGCGAAACCTTCGAGTCGGCGGTGACCTTCGGCCAGATGGCGCTGGTCGAGCTGGGCGTGGATGAGGACGAGGCCGGCACGATCGCGCGCGAGATCCGCCGCCGCGATGCGGAGCGGCTGGAGCTGGAAATCGCCGCGGGGAATGTCCGTGCCGGGGCAGGGTTGATGTTCGGCAACATCACGCCGACGGTGCCCAAGCCCACGCCGTTCACGCCGCCGCGCCGGGAGAGCCGGTCGCTCAACCGCGATGCGTTGCCGCAGGCCAGTGCAGAGACCGCAGCAGAGACCAACCGCGCCTGACAACACCTCGCAATCGTCAGGTGGGTGTGGGGGGCTGCGCGGGAACCGGCTGTGCGGGTGTATGAACCTGGCTTGCGGTAGTGCAGTTGTTTGGTGCTTGTTGGAGTGGCCCGATGGTGATGTCGAGTCGTCGTGCGCGGGCGCCCTTACCGCGCCAGGACCTTGGTCGGTGGCCACGTAGCAGCCACGTCAACAGCTGGCGGTACTCCAGCATTGCGATGAAGCGTCAGCAGTCAGACGACTGCACTCATGCTTGCTTGCAACCATGCACAGCGACCATCTCGATTGGCTCTTGCCCACCTGCAGCCCCGGGACCTTATGCGGGATGGGGGCCGCATAAGAGCCTCCACGGATGGATTCACGGCGTGTCCCGCAGTGGTAGGCGGGCAAGGGGCCTGCAGCCAGTACGCAGATCATGTGCTCTGCACTACATCTACCCACGGCGTCCGACTTTCCCAAACAACCAACGTCTCCAGCTCCTGACGTGATCGACAAGACATCGCCAACAGCAAGCAGTCAGGTGAGGCCGCGCACTCAACACCAATGTCACCCCCAGCCACGGCTGCGAACCGCCTCAAGGAGCAGCGCTGCCGCCCGATGGCGCGCAGGTTCGAGACAGGCGCAGCGGACGCGCAGCAGTCACGCCAACCGCGCGTCCCGACCAACGATCAGCCGTGTTTGCGCTGGGCCGCAGCGAATGCTTCGAGCTGTTCGGCAGTGGCGTCTTTCTGGTGCTGCTGCTTCCACTGCGCGAACGGCATGCCGTAGACCGCCTCGCGTGCCTGTTCCTTGCTCATCGGCTGGCCCTGTGCCTCGGCCGCTTCGCGGTACCAGTCGCCCAGGCAGTTGCGGCAGAAGCCGGCCAGGATCATCAGGTCGATGTTCTGCACATCGGTGCGCTGCTGGTTGAGATGCTGCAGCAAGCGGCGGAATGCGGCCGCTTCGATGGCGGTGGTGGTCGAATCGGTGGGCGAGGTGGTGTCGGTCATGACGGAATCGGGGACAATAGACGGCCTTCGACTCTACACCTGACGCCCCATGACCGCTTCCGCGCCAGCTGCCTCCGCTTCGGCCCGCCTTCTCGATGGTCGCCGCATTGCCGAGGACCTGCTCGACGGGCTGAAGCTGCGCGTGGATGCGCGCGTGGCGGCGGGCAAGGCGCGGCCCGGGTTGGCGGTGGTGCTGGTGGGCGGCGACCCGGCGTCGTCGGTGTATGTGCGCAACAAGCGGCGCGCGGCGGAAAAAGTGGGTATCGCAGCGTTCGATTACGACCTGCCGCACGGCACCAGCGAGGCCGAGCTGGCGGCCCTGATCGACGAACTCAACACCGATCCCAAGATCCACGGCATCCTGATCCAGCTGCCGCTGCCGGGGATTCCCGATGCCAATCGGCTGATCCAACGGATCGATCCGCGCAAGGATGTGGATGGCTTCCATCCGCAAAATGTGGGGCATCTGGCGTTGCGCGAATTCGGCCTGCGCCCGTGCACGCCGCGCGGCATCGTGACCTTGCTCGCACATACCGATCAACCGGTGCGTGGACGCAACGCGACCATTGTTGGCGTGAGCAATCACGTCGGCCGGCCGATGGGGCTGGAACTGTTGATCGCCGGTTGCACGGTCACCAGCTGCCACAAGTTCACCCCGGCCGATGTGCTGGAGGCCAGCGTGCGCAATGCCGACATTCTGGTGGTGGCCGTGGGCCGCCCCGGGCTGATTCCCGGCGAGTGGGTCAAGCCGGGTGCGGTGGTGATCGATGTCGGCATCAACCGCCTGGAAGACGGACGCCTGGTTGGCGATGTCGGCTTCGATGCGGCAGCAAGGCGCGCGGCCTGGATCACCCCGGTGCCGGGCGGGGTGGGGCCGATGACGGTGGCCACGCTGATGCAGAACACCATCGAGGCCGCTGATGCGGCCGGGATTGGGGATTAGGGATTGGGGATTCGTTAAAGGCGACGGCCAAGTGCATGCGTCGGCCGATCCGGATCGCGTGCGGGATCTGCGGGCCATCGGCATCCTGACGAACTGCGGGGCGGTGCAGGGCGGCGTCTTTGCCACTCCCGACCCCAGACTCCCCAATTGCGGCCCTAATGCGTTAAAATGCCGCGCTTCCCCAAACTCGGGTCCGCCGATGCTCCGCATCCAGGCTGAAGCTCTCACCTACGACGACGTTTCGCTCGTCCCCGCTCATTCGATCGTCCTGCCCAAGGATGTCAGCCTGGAAACCCGGCTGACCCGCGATCTGCGTCTGAAACTGCCGATCCTGTCGGCCGCGATGGACACGGTGACCGAACACCGCTTGGCCGTGGCCATGGCGCAGCTGGGCGGCATCGGCATCATCCACAAGAACCTGACCCCGGCGCAGCAGGCTGCCGAAGTGGCCAAGGTCAAGAAGTTCGAGTCCGGGGTGATTACCGAGCCGTTCACGGTGAGCCCGGACACCACAATCGGCGAAGTGATCGCGCTGACGCGCGCACGCAACATCTCCGGCGTGCCGGTGGTGGACGGCAGCGAACTGGTCGGCATCGTGACCAGCCGCGACATGCGCTTCGAAAAGAAGCTCGACGATCCGGTTCGCCACATCATGACCAAGAAGGATCGCCTGATCACCGTGCGCGAAGGCGCCAGCGATGAGGAAGTGCTCGAGCTGCTGCATCGCAACCGTATCGAAAAGATCCTGGTGGTGAACGACAGCTTCGAGCTGCGCGGCCTGATTACGGTCAAGGATATCCAGAAGAAGACCGACAACCCCAACGCCGCCAAGGATGCCGCCACGCGGCTGCTGGTCGGCGCGGCCGTGGGTGTTGGCGGCGATACCGAACAGCGGATCGAACTGCTGGCCGCTGCCGGCGTCGACGTGGTCATCGTCGATACCGCGCACGGTCATTCGCAGGGCGTGATCGACCGTGTGGCCTGGGTCAAGAAGACCTATCCGCACCTGCAGGTGATCGGCGGCAACATCGTCACCGGCGATGCCGCGCTGGCCTTGATGGATGCCGGCGCCGATGCGGTCAAGGTCGGCGTGGGCCCGGGCTCGATCTGCACCACGCGCGTGGTCGCAGGCGTCGGCGTGCCGCAGATCACCGCGGTGGACATGGTGGCCGAAGCGTTGCAGGACCGCATTCCGTTGATCGCCGATGGCGGCATCCGCTATTCCGGCGATATCGGCAAGGCGCTGGTCGCCGGTGCGTCCACGGTGATGGTCGGCGGCCTGCTGGCCGGTACCGAAGAGGCGCCGGGCGAAGTCGAACTGTTCCAGGGCCGCAGCTACAAGAGCTACCGCGGCATGGGTAGCCTGGGCGCGATGGAGAAGGGGTCCAAGGACCGCTATTTCCAGGATGCTTCCGACGCCGACAAACTGGTTCCGGAAGGCATCGAAGGGCGCGTGCCGTACCGCGGCCCGGTCGGCGGCATCATCCATCAGCTCATCGGTGGCCTGCGCGCGACCATGGGCTATGTGGGCTGCGCCACCATCGAAGACATGCGCACCAAGCCGAAGTTCGTCAAGATCACCGGCGCCGGCCAGCGCGAAAGCCACGTGCACGACGTGCAGATCACCAAAGAGCCGCCGAACTATCGCGCTGGATGATCGGGAATGGGGAATCGCGAATCGGGAATCGTAAAAGCCCGGCGGTTCCTCGTCCGATAGCGGCTGGCGCCGCGTTTGCTGTTGCGATTCCCCAATCCCGATTCTCGATTCCCGGCTCTCAATGACCAGCATCCATAACGACAAGATCCTCATCCTCGATTTCGGCGCGCAGTACACGCAGTTGATCGCGCGGCGCATTCGCGAAATCGGTGTGTACTGCGAGATCTGGGCCTGGGATCACGATCCGTCCGAGATTGCCAGCTTCGGTGCCAAAGGCATCATTCTGTCTGGTGGCCCGGAGTCGACCACCTTGCCGGGCGCGCCGGTGGCGCCGCAGGAAGTGTTCGACAGCGGCTTGCCGGTGTTCGGTATCTGTTACGGCATGCAGACCCTGGCTGCGCAGCTGGGCGGCGCCACCGAAGCGGCCGATCAACGCGAATTCGGCCATGCGGAGGTGGATGTCGTCGCGGCCGATGCATTGTTCTCCGGCCTGACCGACCATGCGGGCGCATCGCGGTTGAACGTGTGGATGAGCCATGGCGACCACGTGTCGCAAGTGCCGCCCGGCTTCACCATTACTGCCGTAACCGACCGCATTCCGGTGGCGGCGATGTCCAACGAGGACAAGCGCTGGTACGGCGTGCAGTTCCACCCCGAGGTTACCCACACGCTGCAGGGCCAGACCTTGCTGCGTCGTTTCGTGGTCGATGTCTGCGGCTGTCAGACGCTGTGGACCGCCGCCAACATCATCGACGACCAGATTGCGCGCGTGCGCGCGCAGGTGGGCGATGACGAAGTGATCCTGGGTTTGTCCGGCGGTGTGGATTCGTCGGTGGTCGCCGCATTGCTGCACAAGGCGATCGGCGACAAGCTGACCTGCGTGTTCGTCGATACCGGCCTGCTGCGTTGGCAGGAAGGCGACCAGGTGATGGCGATGTTTGCCGAGCACATGGGCGTCAAGGTGATTCGCGTCAACGCGGCAGACCGTTATTTCGCCAAGCTCGAAGGCGTGAGCGACCCGGAAGCCAAGCGCAAGATCATCGGCAACCTGTTCGTGGACATCTTCGATGAAGAGTCCAACAAGCTGGCCAATGCCAAGTGGCTGGCGCAGGGCACGATCTACCCGGACGTGATCGAGTCGGCCGGCAGCAAGACCGGCAAGGCGCACGTGATCAAGAGCCACCACAACGTGGGCGGCTTGCCGGAACACATGAAGCTGGGCCTGGTCGAACCGCTGCGCGAACTGTTCAAGGACGAAGTGCGTCGCCTCGGTGTCGAACTCGGCTTGCCGCGCACGATGGTGTACCGCCATCCGTTCCCGGGCCCGGGCCTGGGCGTGCGCATCTTGGGCGAAGTGAAGCGCGAATACGCCGAACTGCTGGCCAAGGCCGATGCGATCTTCATCGATGAACTGCGCAAGGCCGACCTGTACGACAAGACCAGCCAGGCGTTCGCGGTGTTCCTGCCGGTCAAGTCGGTTGGCGTGGTCGGCGATGCACGCGCCTACGAGTGGGTGATCGCGCTGCGTGCGGTGGAGACCATCGACTTCATGACCGCGCACTGGGCGCACCTGCCGTACGACTTCCTCGGCACGGTGAGCAACCGCATCATCAACGAACTGCGCGGCGTCTCGCGCGTGGTCTACGACATCTCCGGCAAGCCGCCGGCGACGATCGAGTGGGAGTGAGACTGGTCCTTCGGGCGGGCTATCGCAGACTATCGAAAAATCCTCGTAACGTATTGTTTTAAAAAAGTACGTCACCAGAGCTAGTGGTGGCTATCACCGGCCAGAGCATGGATCGCCTGTATGGCGCAGCCGAACTGCGGCAAGCCGGTGATGGCAGCGGCTTGAGCGCACCGATGGTGTAGCGTGGAGGAACTATCCATTAGCCAGAACGACACTCCCGACCTTGCTGCCCACAGGCTGCCAAGGTCGGGCAGGGGGCTGTGGCGGCCTCTCGCTGATGCTAGCTCGCGAAAACTTGCTCGACGCCAACAATCTTTCAGCGCCGGAGCGCTTCTGATCGACATTCCGGTGGGCGTGCATACTGAAGTGGCGCCGTGGCGCTGAAGGCATGCAATGGTGCAGTGCCTGAGAAATATAGAAGAGTCCCGCGCGCCGGTTTGCAGCTGCGCGCTAATTGCCTTGCGTCACAGATTGCCTCTTGCTGACCATACAGCCATATTTTTCCACAAGGCGGTAATGGCAAGATAAATCCTTATCGGCACAGAGAATTGCATTGGATGTTCGCCGCAAAGCGAAATCAAGATGCCGTTCGCGCACGCATAAGGGACGTATGGTTTCTATCCATGTGGATGGCGAAGATAAGACTGCGAAGATCAGTGATTGGGTGATTTGCTGGAGCGACAAGTACAAAGCCCTGCAACTGGTTTGTCATTACCCTTCAAAAAAAACCTACACCCGCCCACTTGGCAACTGTCGCGTTTCTCCAACGCGCGAGTTGGGCGCGATGTTAATGACAAAACCAGGTAGCACGATCGTCAAGCCCATCTCCAAGGTGACGATCTATGACGAACGGTATGCGGTCGTGCACTATCCGGGCACCAATAGGCCCTACGTCTATAAGATGGAAGGTATCGGTCTTGTCGCGCCAACGGCGATAAAAGATACGCCGATCTTCCATTACTTCTCAGTCGTGGCGAATGCCCGGCGCGATAGCGCGAAATCCGAGACTGACCGCAAAATCGCTGCAAATGTCGTGCACCAATTGGGAAAACTGCCCGCCAGTGCCGACACTGCCTTGCAGGCCTATTGCACGGGGCGTAACGGCGTACTAGCGGCAGGTCAGGGGCTGATCTATCCGTTCGGGTTGAACGAGAGCCAGCTTGCGGCGGTCGAGCAGGCGTTTCGTGCGCAGGTAAGCGTCATCGAGGGCCCACCAGGGACCGGCAAGACCCAGACCATCCTCAACATCCTCGCCAATATCCTGCTGCGTGGGCAGACGGTGGCGGTACTGTCCAACAACAATGCGGCGGTGGAAAACGTCTACGAGAAGCTGGAGAAGTGCGGCCTGGGTCACCTGGTCGCCAAGCTCGGTAACCAGAACAACCGCAAGGACTTCTTCGCCGATCTAGCACCGTGGCCATCCATCGAATCCGAGCCTGCGCCGTCGTTGGAGGAAGTCCAGGTCCTGCTCGACCGCGTGAAACAGCACTTACACGATCGCAATCGGGTGGCGCAACTGCAGGTCGAGCTAGACGAGCTGACCGTCGAGCGGCGCTATCTGCAGGAGTGGCAAGCAGAAAGCGGTGTGCAGGTGACCGTCTCGCTGGACAAGTACGGACTGTCGCCGCCCAAGACCACGGATCTGATGGCCTACCTGGCCCATCTCGGTGAGCAGCGCATCCGCCTCAAAGATCGCATCGAGCTGCTGTTCAAGTTCAAGATTTTCCGCACCAAGCCGTTCACCGATGGCGATGCGCGCCTGAGCGTTTTCCATGCCCTGCAGATGCACTATTACGACAAGGCGTCACGAGACAAGGAAGCGGAGTTGCAGAAGTGCCGCGACTCGCTGGCACTGGCTGATTTCGATGTTTCGCTGGAGACGTTGAAGGCGGCATCGATGCGTCACCTGAAGCAACATCTGCAAGCTCAGGTGCGGTCTTCGGACAGCTTCGATGCCAACACGTACCGGCATCAACAACAGTTCGATGCCTTTCTGCGGCGTTTCCCGATTCTGGGCAGCGGTACGCACTCCCTTGTCAATTCGATCGCGTCTGGCGCAATCCTCGATTATGTGATCATCGACGAGGCTTCATTGCAGGACATTGTGCCGGGCATCCTACCTCTGGGCTGCGCAAAGAACCTGATCGTCGTCGGCGATAACCGCCAGTTGGCGCACATTCCGGTTGCTCTCGGCCTGCCTGCGCCCGCCGCTGCCTACGATTGCGAGCGATACAGTTTGCTCGATTCGTGCATCAATGTATTCGGGGCTGCGATACCCAGGACGCTGTTGAAAGAGCACTATCGCTGCCACCCCAGGATCATCCAGTTCTGCAACCAGCAGTTCTACGACAATGCACTGGTACCAATGACCGAAGATAAAGGTGAGTCGCCTCTACGCCTGGTGGTGACTGCCAGGGGGAACCATACCCGTAACAACACCAACCTCAGGGAGCTGGATTCCCTGCTCAAGTTGCTTGACGACGAGGGCGAGCCCGTCGGGATGGACCGCGACGGCCGTGGCTTTATCGCCCCGTTCCGAGCGCAGGTTGATCTCTCGGGTACCTGCTTGCCGGAGGATTTCGTCAAGGACACCGTGCACAAGTTCCAGGGCCGGGAGTGCGACGAGATCGTGTTCTCCACCGTGCTGGACAAGAAGCGCTACAACCAGCAACGCGAGCGGCTGGATTTCGTTGACGACCCGCACATGATCAACGTAGCGGTGTCGCGAGCCAGGCACCGCTTCACCTTGGTGACGGGCGACGAAGTGTTCATCGGCAACAACGGCCAGATCGCGGCTCTGATGCGCTACGTCAGCTATTACGCGCAGGACGAGCAGATTGTGCGTGCGCCGGTGGTGTCAGCCTTCGATCTGCTGTATCGCGAGTACGACCACTCCCTTGCGCGCTTGAACGCGCGCTTGAGGCCGGAGGACTCGCGCTACAAGTCCGAACAGATCGCAGCGCAGTTACTGCGCGAGGCGCTTTCCGCATCGGTATACCGGTCGTTGATGTACCACGATCAGATCAAGCTGGATCAGGTCGCATCGCCGAGTAATCCGGATTTAACGCAGCGCGAACGAGCCTTCATGGCACGTGCCAGCTGCGACTTCGTCATCTATTTCAAGGTGGGCAAGGTGCCTTTAGGGGTGATCGAGGTCGATGGTGGTTCCCATGACCGGCCAGAACAGGCGGCGCGGGACGCCTTGAAGAACGGAATTCTGGCGAAAAGTGGCATCCCCATCCTCCGCTTAAGCACGATCAAGAGCGGCATCGCAGAAATTATCGGCGACTTCATCGCTCAATGGGCGGCTGCACCGCGCAGCGCATAGGGCGGGACGCGCCGTGTCCAGGCAGCTGGCCGTATTTCAATCCTGCGCAATCAGTGCACAAGCCGCCGACGCGGTGCCTGGTCTGTAATGCCCGCAGATTTCCTGCTCAAGTATTACTTTTCGAAGGAGACAGCGATGGGTTGAAGTAGTGGACGAGGACTAGATCAGCACTGGATGGTTTGGTGCACCGTCGGCAGCTTGGCCTCGCCTCAGCGCAGCTTGGCCAGTGCCACGCGCGCGTCGGCCATGAATTTCTGCGCTTCCTGCGGCGTGGAAAGATTGGCGCCGAGCTGGCTGAGCACCTGCTCGATATCGCTGGAGGCTTCCCAGGCTTCATCGCACAACATGCCGGCGATGGGGCCGAGATAGTTCAGCGCGACTTTTTCCAGTGCATCGCGAACGCGCTCGTCCGGCGCGCCGGCGCCGCCATTGGCTGACGGTGCAGGGGCAGGTGATGCCGCCGGCGCGGGCGCCGAAACAGGTGCGGGCGCAGCCGGGGCACGCACCGGGGCCGGTGCACCGCCCAGATCCTGCTCGAACCCCCCCATCAACCACTGGCGCGAGTCTTCGCTCAGCAAGGATGGCTTGCCCAGGCCGGCGCCGGGGTCGGTCTGGAAGCGGGCCTTCGCGGCGCCGACCATGGTGAGGCGTTGCACCGCCTCGTCATTGCGCAGCATGCGGAAGACCACTTCTTCGATCTGCCCGGCATTGAGGCGGACGATGCAGGAATGGTTTTCTTCGGTGACGACAAACAGAAAGCCGGACGCCTTCTTCAGTGCCAGCGCCCTGAGCTCGCGCAGGACCTCGATCAGCGGACGGAATTCATTGGACATGGCGTCTTCCTTGCATCATCTGGTACGAAATCGGGCGGAGCGGCTCAGCGTTTGCTGAGGCGCTCCATGGCCAACCGGACGCTGTTGGACAGGCGGGAGATGGCACGCGCCAGGGTACCAATTTCATCCTTGAGGTTGACCTCTTCGATGGTGTGGTTCCACTTGCCCAGGCTCAGTTCTTCGGCCACGGTGGTCAGATGCTGGATGGGGCGCAGCACGCGGTTCCAGATCAGGGCCCACTGCAGGCCAAGCAACAGGGCGCAGACCAGCAGGCCGATGCCGGCGATCCACAGCGACTGGCGCACGATCACGCCATTGACGTCGCTCTTGGGATAGGCCGAGACCAGGGTGAAGCCCCAGTCGGGCACTTCCTGCTTGGTCACGACCCAGTCGTCCGGGCTGTCCTTGACGATGCGCTCAATGGTGGCGGTGTCGGTGGTGGCACCGGTGGTGGACTGGAAGCGCAGCTTGTTCTTGCTGTCGAACACGGCGATGAAGCCGGAATCGAGCACGCGACGGCTGCTGACCACGTTTTCCAGGGCCTGGGTGTCGGCCTTGTAGCCGACGTACCAGGCGCCGATGACGCGCTTGTCGTTGCCGGCGAAGATCGGCTCGTAGCCGGTGACATACGGGTTGCCGAGGATGTCGACCACGCCGTAGAAGCTCTCGCCGTTGCGCAGCTTGGCGGCAGCCTGGCCGTTGGGGTCGAGCACGGTGCCGATGGCGCGGCTGCCGTCGTCCTTCTTGACGTTGGTGGAAATGCGTACGAACTCATCGCCGGTACGCGAGAACAATGTCGCGGTGCCTTCGTGGATGGCGGTGACGTCGTCCAGCATGGTGAAGGCGTTTGCCTGCGAGCGCTGGCCCAGCAGCAGGTCGTTGGCGTTGCGGTCGGCGACGCGGATTTCGCTGCCGATGCTCGGGGCGCCCTGCGCATTGGCTTCCTTGCGCAACTGGCGCATCGAGGAATTGACGCGGTCGAGCATCATCGAGCGGGTGACGGCGAACAAGGTCTGCAAGGACACCGACTGGCGCTCGATCGCGTCGCCGGTCTCGAACTTGACCCGGTTCGCTTCGGTAATGGCCAGAATGACCGTGAGGGCCACCACCACGACCAGCACCAAGGCCAGCACCGGCAACAGCAGGCGCACCCGCAAAGAGTGACGAAGCATCGCAATTCCCCTGAACGCGTTTAGTGATTGAATCGAGTGCCGCCGCAGCGCTGTGCGGCGGTCGGACCTAGCCGTTATCGGCTGTCAGACAAGATGCTGAAGCGGCCCCCATGCCGCTTGGCGGGGCATAAGATAGCTCAAGCCGATCGATTTGACAGTGCGTGTCGATCGCCTTGTGCGCCTTGCGTTCAATAATGGTGGACCGGGTTACAGACTTGGCGCTGGCGAGCGTGGTGGGCAGCGGGGTGGGGGAGCCCTCCATGGGGCGATCCATCGCGGCGCGACGGGTGAGCCGGCCGATGCGCGCGGGGGGCTTGGCATCCCCGCCTGCCGTCGCCGCGCTACCGCGATGACCGGGTGAAGCGGCGATTGAAGAGCGACCGACGCTTGCGACCTACCAGGTTGCAGGCGGCTCAGGTTTCCAGCGACAGGATTCCCCGGCGCAGGGCAACGGTAACCGCATGGGTGCGATCGCGCACGTCGAGCTTGGCCAGGATGTTCTTCATATGCGCCTTGACCGTCTCTTCGGAAATGCTCAAGGCGTTGCCGATCTGCTTGTTGGAGCATCCGGTGGCCACCAGGCTCAGTACCTCCGTCTCGCGGGCGGATAGTGCGTCGTCGAGCACGTGGGCGGCGATGTTTTCGGCCACCGACGCCGGCACATGCCGCCGCTGGCCGCGGCGCACGTCGCGGATGGTGTCCACCAGCTCGCGGCGCAGCGCGCTCTTGAGCAGGTAGCCGCAGGCGCCGGCCTGCAGTGCGCGCACCGCACGCACATCGCCGGTATAGGTGGTCAACACGATGACCTTGGCGGCGGGGTCGACACGGCGGATGCGCTGGATGGCCTCGACGCCATCCACGCGCGGCATCTGCAGATCCATCAGCACCACGTCCGGGCGCAGGCTGGCGTAGCAGGCCACGGCCTGTTCGCCGTCTTCGGCTTCGCCGACCACACGCATGTCGTGTTCGGCGGCGAGCATGGCGCTGAGACCGTCGCGCAGCAGCGGATGATCGTCTACCACCAGCACGTCGGTCGGTTTGACCATCTCAGCCATTGGAGCTCTCCGTGGATCGTGCAGGTCGAAATCGCCACCACCAGCGCGGTGGCGTCGCATAGGCGGTGCGGGCCGGAAGCGTGATCTGGATTGCGGTGCCGCTGCCTGGACGCGACCACAACTGCATCTTGGCGCCGATGCGTTTGGCGCGTTCCTGCATGCCGGTCAGCCCCCAGTGCCCGGTGCGCGCATGCCCATGCAGCACGTCCGGATCCAGGCCGCAGCCATCGTCGCGGATGCGCAGCACGAAGTCACGTGAACCGTAACGCAGTTCCAGCGCGATGCGCGTGGCGTCGGCATGGCGATCGGCATTGGCCAATGCTTCGCGGCCAAGCTGGAACACTTCGTCGGCCACCAGCGGGCGCAGCGCCACCGGGCGTCCTTCCACCGACACCTGCAGGTCGGCCGACGGCGGTGGCATGCTGGCCTCGCGTGCGCGCTGCAGTGCGGCGGCCAGATCCTGGCGCAGCGAATAACTGTCGCGCAGGCCGTTGACGCGGTCGCGGCCTTCGACCAGCGCATTCTCGGCCAGGTCGACCGCCTGTTCGAGCTCCAGCCGGCGCGGGTCGTCCTGCGGCAACGAGCGGCTGGCGGCATGCAGCCGCAGGATCAGCCCCTGGGTGCCCTGCAACAAGGTGTCGTGCAGCTCGCGCGCGATGCGTTCGCGTTCGCGGTAGCGCTCTTCCAGTCGTGCACGCAGGCGTCCGGCAACATGCCGGGTGCGCATGCGCCACAGCATCGCAAGCGTCAGCAGCAGGGCGAGCGCGACGCACACCTTGAACTGCCAGGTCTGCACGAAGGCCGCTTCGATGACAAAGTCCAGGGTGTCGCCGCGCGCGTTCCATACGCCATCGTTGTTGGCGGCGGCAATGCGGAAGCGGTAACGGCCGGGCGCGAGGTTGGTATAGAACGCCTCGTTACGGTTGCCGGCGTCCTGCCATTGCGCGTCCACGCCCTCCAGCCGGTAGCGGAAACGCACGCGTTCCGGCCGGGTCAGGCTCACAGCGTCGTAGCCGATGCGCAGGCGGTGCGTCCACCTGGGCAGGCGCAGCCCGGCGGTGCGCGGGTAGGGGCGGTCGTTGGCGACCACGTCGGTGATGGAGACTTCCGGCGCGGTGGGGTTGCGGTAGGTCTGTTCGGGGTCCAGCCAGGCCAGGCCCTGGTTGGTGGTGAACCACAACAGGCCGTCGTCGGCGGCGATGGCCGTGGGGACCGGTGTGGCCTGCTGGGCGACACCGGGCAACCCGTCCATGATGTCGTACAGGCGCAGCGCCGGACTGACCACGCCCGATTGCACGCTGCGCAGCAGCGCAGGTTGAGCGATCTGCACCACGCCGCGGTTGCCGTTCAACCACAGCGTGCCGTGCCGGTCCTGCACGATGCCGGTGATGCCTTGCAGGAGCGGATTGGTCTGATCGGCCACTTGCCGGAACCGGCCGTCGGCGCCCAGCGCCGCCAGCCCGGTTTCGCCGGCGACCAGCGTGAGCGATGGGCCTTGCCAGATGGCGGTGATCGGCCCCACCGACAGGCCATTTTCTGTGCTGTAGCGCGTCACCTGCCGGCCCTGCAGCAGGCGCACATCGCCCTTGATGGTGCCCACCCACACGCCGCCATCGCGCGTCTTGGCGAGCACCGTGCACGGGCTGTCCTGCAGAGTGGGCAGCGGCTGCCAGGCGTTGCCGTCGAAGGCGTAGGGGCCGCCGGCATCCGGGCAGACCCAGGGATGGTTGCGGCTGTCCACGACGAAGGCGCGGATGGCGCCGGTCGGCAGGCCGAACGGCAGCGCCACCGGTTGCACGCGGCCGACCTGCAGACGTAGCAAGGCATGCTCGCCGAGCACCCAGCCATTGGCGGTCGCCGGCACATCCAGGATGTGGTGGGACGCACCATGCTGCAAGCCTTCGAGGCGATCGCGGCTCAAGGCCAGCAGCCGGCCATCGCGCAGGCTGGCCAGGAGCGGCCGTGCGGCGGTGCCCGGGGCGGGATTGAAGGTTGCCACCGCCATCGCCTGGCCCGGCAGCAAGGACGCCAACGGCAGCAACGCGCGATGCCGGAACCGGTTGAGGCCCAGATTGGTGCCGGCCCACAGATTGCCTTCGCGGTCTTCGAGCAAGGGGCCGGCAGTGGCCGAGGTCAGGCCTTGTACGGTTCCGAAGCGTTCCAGCACCGGCGTGGGCGATGTGGGCAAGGCGATACGGAACAGACCATGCGCCGCATAGTCGCTGCCCCATAGCGCGCCATCGCGCATGAACCGGATGCGCCGCGCGAACAGCCCGGGAAATTGCAGCCGGGCACGGGCCGCGGCGGGCAGCACGTCGCCATGCGCATCGGTCAACGCAAACACGCCGCGGTACGGGTCTGCAACCCAGATCGCTCCGTCCGGACTTTCGGCCATGGTGACGTAGAGGCCCACCTGCTGGCCGCTGGGTTCGAAGCGTTTGGCGCCAGGCCGCAACGACAGAATCTGGGTGCCGTCGCTGACCCAGAGCGTGCCGCGCACATCGCGTAGCAGCCAATGCGCGCGCTCGGCGGTGTAGCCCCAGTCGGCGCCTGCACGCTGCCAGCGTTGCCCATTGAACCAGCACAAACCGCCATCGATGGCGGCCCACCAGCGCCCACTGCCATCGTGCTCGATGCGGAACACCATGCCGGCAGGCACGTCCTTGCCCGGGCTGAAGTGCGTCAGGTGACCGTCGGCAAGGCGATCGATGCCGGCGTTGAAGTAGCCGATCCAGGCGGTGTCGTCCGGCGCCAGCGCAAGCGCGGTCATGTTGTGCGATGCATAGGCCTCGCCGTCCGGCGCCGCCTGCCGCGCGAAACGGTCGCCATCGAACTGAAACAGCCCAAATCCGGTCGCCAGCCACAATGGCCCGGCATCGGCTTGCTGGATATCCCAGATATCGGCCGGTGCGCCGCGCTCGGTGCTCCAGGCGGTGTGGTGGAATTGCAGCAGCCCAGCACGCGTTGCGGCGATGCCTTCGGCATACACGGGGGTGCACGGCCACCCGTAACTGCACAGCACAACGATCACCGCTGCGCACAGGCGCCAGAGCAGGTGGAGGCGGATGGGGGGCTCGCGCGGCATTGCAGCATTGTCGGGCGAGATCGGGGCCAAGCACCACCACCTCTTTCGGGGGAGGCAGGTCGGGCAGGAAATCGGCTACGCATGGATCGTCATGTGGCGTGGGGTGCGTGCGTGTCGCTGCGATGCGGTGTGCGCTGAGCCGGATACCATCGGTTGGCTGCAGCAGCGATGACGCTGCCTTGTAGCGTGTCGTGCCATGCGCTGGCGTTCGCTTGGTTTGCGTGTCGTGCGGATTCCGACCTGGATACTGCAAGGCGCGACAGAAACAACCGCGCGGTCTCGCCGCTGCGTCGGCCTGCATGCGCGGGTGCAGGCCATGGCGATGCACCCATGCGATCCCATGCGTGCTTGTCGCAGCACGCATGCTGCTCACCCGAAAGAGTGAGCGATCGGCCTCACCATCAGGGGTGGGGCGATCGGCATGTTCGCCCCACCATGGCGTCATTCCCCGCCGGAGACGCCGCATGGCACGTCTGACTGCCGCTGGTCGCCCCGATCTGCATGCAGGCAACGCCACCAACGCACCGCATGCTCCACGCGCACGTGCCGTGGCAAGAGCGCTGCAGTACATCGATACGCATCTGTACGAGCCCATTGGCGTGACGCAACTGGCCGGCGCTGCCTGCATGAGCCGCTTCCATTTTGCGCGCGTGTTTCGCGATGCGCTGGGCGCCAGTCCGATGGAGTACTTGCGGCGTCGTCGCCTCGAACGCGCGCAGGCGATGTTGCGCGAAGGCCGCCACACCATCAGCCAGATCGCCACCGATCTGTGCTTCTTCGATCAAAGCCATTTCGTGCGCAGCTTCCGCAATGCCACCGGCTGCACGCCGGCGCGCTTTGCCGCGCAAGTGGCCAACGCCCCCTGCGCCGCGCGCACCGCACCGCGTGCGCATCGGCACGCCGCTGGTTCTTCTTCATCCTCCCTGGAGCATCACGCATGACCACCGCCACCGCCGTCCCCGGTCAGTCCCTGTTGTCGCCCGGCGATCACGCGCTGATCCTGATCGACCACCAATCGCAGATGGCGTTCGCCACGCATACCATCGACATCTCGGCGCTGCGCAACAACGTGTCGCTGATTGCCAAGGGCGCCAAGGGCTTCAAGGTGCCCGTGATTCTGACCACCGTCGCAGAGAAATCGTTCTCCGGCCCGTTGTTTCCCGAGCTGCCGGAGATCTTTGCCGGCGAGCCGGTGTTCGACCGCACCAGCATGAATGCCTGGGAAGACCAGGGCGTGATCGATCGCGTCAACGCCATCGGCAAGCAGCGTCTGGTGATTGCTGGGCTGTGGACCAGCGTGTGCATCGTCGGCCCGACGCTGTCGGCGATCGAGCAGGGGTTCGAGGTCTACGTCATCACCGATGCCTGCGGCGATGTCAGCGACGAAGCGCACGAGCGCGCGGTGACGCGGATGGTGCAGGCCGGCGCCGCGCCCATCACCAGTGTGCAGTACCTGCTGGAATTGCAGCGCGACTGGGCCCGCAGCGACACCTACGACCTCACTACCGGCATCGCGCGTGCGCATGCAGGCGGCTACGGCATCGGGATTCAGTACGCCAAGACCATGTTCGGCGCGCAGGAAGGCGGGCATTGAACGCATCGGTACCACGCAGCAGCGCCGGTCTTGCATCGGCATTGCTGATGCTGCGCATTGCCGGCGGCGGCTTCCTGCTGCCGCATGGTCTGGGCAAGTTGCTGGGATGGTTCGGTGGGCCGGGGCTGGCTGGATTTGCTGCTGAATTACAGCAATTCGGGTTTCCGTCCGCACCGCCGCTGCCGTTGCTGCTGGCCTTGGTGCAGACGCTCTCGGGGCTGGCGGTGCTGCTGGGTTTATGGACGCGCGTCAGTGCCGCGCTGGCGGCCGTGTTCATGGCCACCACCGTCGTGGTGGCCGTGCCCAAGGGCTGGTTCTGGATGCACGGTGGCATGGAATATCCGCTGATGTGGCTGTTGCTGTTGCTGGCCCTGACCGCCGCCGGCGGTGGCGCATGGTCGCTGGATGGGCTGCGCAGGCGTGGTGCCGCATGAGCGGTGCGCCGAAGGATCACGATGCCGGGCGGCGCCTGTGGATGCAGGGCGCCGCCGCCGGTCTTGCGTTGGGCGCCTTGCCCGGCGCTTCGTCTGCTTCAAGGAAGTCTGAGATGGTCGATCTTGTCGTTCGCAACGCACGCATCACCACGCTCGATCCGCGTCAGCCCAGCGCCACCGCCATTGCAGTGGCCGATGGACGCATCGTGGCGGTGGGCGACGACGCGCAGATCATGGCGCTGGCAGCTGGCGCCCGCAGCATCGATGCGCAAGGCCGGCGCCTGTTGCCTGGCCTCAACGACAGCCACACCCATCTGATTCGCGGCGGGCTCAATTACAACCTGGAGCTGCGCTGGGATGGCGTGCGCTCGCTTGCCGATGCGATGGCGATGTTGAAGGCGCAGGTCGACCGTACGCCAGCGCCGCAATGGGTGCGTGTGGTCGGTGGATTCACCGCACATCAGTTCGTCGAAAAGCGCTTGCCGACCCTGGACGAGATCAATGCACTCGCACCGGAGACACCGGTATTTTTGCTGCATCTGTATGACCGCGCCCTGCTCAACCGCGCGGCCTTGCGCGCCTGCGGCTACGACAAGGCCACTGCCGATCCGCCCGGCGGGCGCATCGAGCGCGACAAGCTGGGCAACCCCACCGGCCTGCTGCTGGCCAAGCCCAATGCGCTGATTCTCTACGCCAGCCTGGCCAAGGGCCCGCGTCTGCCGTTGGAGTATCAGGCCAATTCCACCCGCCATTTCATGCGCGAACTCAACCGGCTGGGTATCACCTCGGTGATCGATGCCGGCGGTGGTTTCCAGAATTATCCAGAGGACTACCAGGTCATCGAGCAGTTGCATGCGGCCGACCAGTTGAGCGTGCGCATCGCCTACAACCTGTTCACCCAGAACAAAGGCAGGGAAGTCGACGACTTCCGCGGCTGGACCGAGATGCTGCCGGTGCGCAAGGGCGACGATCTGTTGCGGCACAACGGGGCAGGCGAAATGCTGGTGTTCTCGGCGGCGGATTTCGAGCAGTTCAGCGAGCCGCGCCCGGAGCTGCCGCCGGAACTGGAGCCCGAGCTGGAGCAGGTGGTGCGGTTGCTGGTCGAGAAGCGTTGGCCATTCCGTATCCATGCCACCTACGACGAAAGCATCGCGCGCATTCTCTATGTCTACGAAAAGGTCAATGCCGACATTCCCTTCGATGGCCTGCATTGGTTCATCGACCACGCCGAAACCATCACGCCACGCAACATCGACCGCATCGGCGCCTTGAACGGCGGCATCGCCGTGCAGCACCGCATGGCGTATCAGGGCGAAGCGTTTGTCCAGCGCTATGGCGTACAGGCTGCGCGGCACACGCCACCGGTGCGCCGCATGCTGGCCGCCGGCGTGCCGGTGGGCGCCGGCACCGATGCGACGCGCGTGGCCAGTTACAACCCGTGGGTGGCGCTGTCGTGGCTGGTCACCGGACGCACGGTGGGCGGCCTGGCGTTGTACGGCGAAGAGAACCTGCTCGACCGCGAGCAGGCGTTGCGGCTGTGGACGCAGGGCAGCGCGTGGTTCTCCGGCGATGAGAGCCACAAGGGCACGCTGGCGGCGGGGCAACTGGCCGATTTCATCGTGTTGTCGGACGATTACTTCCGCGTCGACGATGCCGCCATTGCCGACATCACCAGCGTGCTGACCGTGCTGGGTGGTCGCGTCGTCCATGGCGATGGCGACTTCGCCGCACTGGCGCCCACCTTGCCGCCGGCGATGCCGGACTGGTCGCCGGTCAATCGTTTCGGCGGCTATCACGTGGGTGGTGCGGTCAGCGGGCTTGCCAGCGCCACGCACGTGCATGGTCATGGCTGTCGCGCGCACGGGCCGCATGGACATGCAGCGCAGCATGCTGCGCCCAGCGATGATTTGCGCGGCTTCTGGGGTGGGTTGGGTTGCGCGTGTTTCGCGTTCTGAGATCGACACCGTAGCGATGCGCCTGCCGGCGCATCCTGGCCCGTCACCTTGTTTGTTTCACCCCGTTCACTGGAGCCTTGCCGCGATGACTTCTTCTGCCGCACCCGCCGATAGCGGTGCCTGGGCGCCGCTGCGCGAGCCGATCTTTCGTGCGTTATGGCTGGCCATTTTAGGCAGCAACATCGGCACCTGGATCAACGATGTCGCCGCGTCCTGGGTCATGGCCGAACAGACCGGCTCGCCGTTGATGGTGGCGGCGGTGCAGTCGGCCACCACCTTGCCGGTGGTGCTGTTCGCACTGGTGGCCGGCACGCTGGCCGACATCGTCGACCGCCGCCGCTACCTGATGCTCACCCAGGGCTGGATGTTGCTGGTGGCCGCAGCGTTGGCCTTGCTATCGCATTTGCAGTTGCTCACCCCATGGGTACTGGTGGCATTGACCTTTGCGATGGGCATGGGCGCGGCAATGGCGATGCCTGCGCAGGCGGCAATCGTGTCGGAGCTGGTGCCGCGGCCGATGCTGGCCTCGGCGGTGGCGCTCAATTCGATCGGCATGAACATCGCCCGCTCGATCGGCCCTGCGGTTGGCGGTTTGATCGTGGCGCAATTCGGGCCGCCGTGGGCATTTTTGCTCAACGGTGTGACCTTCGGCCTGATGCTGCTGGTGTTGTGGCGTTGGCGTCGCGATGCGCACGTCTCTGCCTTGCCGCCGGAGAGCTTCGGTGCGGGCCTGCGTGCCGGTCTGCGCTACGCCGCACGCGCCGGGCGCTTGCAGGCGGTGCTGATCAAGGCCGCCGGGTTCTTCCTGTTCGCCAGCGCGCTGACCGCATTGCTGCCGTTGGTGGTCCGTCGCGACATGCAGTTGGGCGCCGGTAGCTACGGCATCTTGCTGGGCTGCATCGGCATCGGTGCGATCAGTGGCGCATTGCTGTTGCCACGCCTGCGTGCGCGCTACGACCGCGACCTGTTGGTGTTTGTGGCCACCATCGTGTGCGCAGCCTCGTTGCTGGGGCTGGCATTGTCGCGTCAGATCGGAGTGCTGTGCGTGGTGATGGTGGTCAACGGCCTGGCCTGGATCAGCGTACTGTCGTCCTTGCAGATCGCCGCACAAACGGCGGTGCCTGCCTGGGTGCGCGCACGTGCATTGTCGCTGTACATCGTAGTGTTTTCTGCGGGTATGGCGGCCGGCTCGCTGGTCTGGGGCGCGTTGGCGCAGCGCACCTCGATCGCGACCGCCCTGCAGATTGCCGCCGTTGGTGCGGTGATCGCGGCGCTGCTGGTCAAGCGCGCACGCATTGCCGGCACCGAACAGCTGGACCTCGCCCCCGGCGGGCACTGGCCTGTGCCGGCGCAATCGGATGCGGTCGAACACGATCGCGGCCCGGTGTTGGTGACGGTCGAATACCGCATCGCTGCCGACGCGCGCGTGACCTTCCTGCAGCTGATGACGCAACTGGGCAACGCGCGGCGCCGTGATGGTGCGGTGGTCTGGGGTATCGCCGAAGACGCGGCAACACCCGGCGTGCAACTGGAATATTTCATCGTCGCCTCGTGGCTGGAACATCTGCGCCAGCACGAGCGCGTCACCGGCGACGACCGCCAGCTGCAGGAGCAGATCCGCGCACTGCATCAAGGCGAGCGCGCGCCGGTGGTGCGCCACTTCGTCGGTGGCGGCGGTGTGGCGGTGCCGCCGCATGCGCATGCGGATATCTGAGAACTTCATCAGCGCGACGCTCCCGATCGGCCCGGCGCTGAAATGGACGTCGCTTTCGGCTGCCAGATCGGCCGTGCCTGCCGCGCGTGAGGACGGTTGCCGGCGCTGGCAACGGCTTGCGCAGACGCAGTGCTGGAGCGCCTGCCGGCCACACGGACCGGGCGCAACCTGCTTGCTTGCTGGCGGCGGCCCGATCGGCCGCACGGTCTGCCAGGGCAGGGCGCGTGTCTTTCACCGGTCGGCGTATCGCGTGCGTTGCTGATCGATATCGGCTGCCGGCTGCCTGACCTGCCATTGCTGGCACCGCCACGGCTGAGCGTCGCGTTGCTGGTGGTCGCGCTGCGTGGCGGTTTCTTCCGGGTACTGGCTGCTGCGCTGACCGGTGGCTGGCCAGTCCATGCCTGGAGCTGGTCCGTTGCGCCTTGTTGCGACCATGCTGCGAAGCTGCACCGTTGCCACACCGCTTGCTGGTTCGGCATCTTGCGAGCACGGCACGGACCCGCAGCGCGCCTGCACGAGACGCATTGATGCCCGGCACGGGCGCCACTGGCAACAAGCCATCGACGCTGAGGCCGCCAGCCTGATCGCAACGCATTCCCGCGCACCAAAGCGAAAGGCCGGCTCTCACGAGCCGGCCTTTGCCTGACGCAGTGAAGCAAAAATCAGCTCTTGGCGAAGGCCAGCAGATCCTTGTTGAACTGATCGGCGTGGGTGACGGTCAAGCCATGCGGCGCGCCAGCGTAGATCTTCAGTTCGGCGTTGCTGATGATCTTGGCCGACAACTTGCCCGACGCATCGATCGGCACGATCTGGTCGTCGTCGCCATGCACCACCAGCGCCGGCACATCGATCTTCTTCAGGTCGGCGGTGTAATCGACCTCGGAGAATTCCTTGATGCAGTCGTACTGACCCTTGTGGCCTCCCAGCATGCCTTGCAGCCAGAACGAATCGCGCATGCCCTGGGTGACCTTGTTGCCGTCACGGTTGGCACCGAAGAACGGCGTGGTCAGGTCCTGATAGAACTGCGAACGGTCCTTGGCCACGCCATCGCGGATGCCGTCGAACACGCTCATCGGCAGGCCGCCCGGATTGGTCGGGCTCTTGACCATCTGCGGCGGCACTGCGCCGACCAGTACCACCTTGGCCACGCGCTTGCTGCCATGGCGGCCAACGTAATGCGCCACTTCGCCACCGCCGGTGGAATGGCCGACCAGGATCGCGTCCTTCAGGTCCAGCGCGTCGATCACTGCAGCCAGGTCGTCTGCATAGGTGTCCATGTCGTTACCGTCCCAGGTCTGCGAGGAGCGGCCATGGCTGCGGCGGTCGTGCGCGATCACGCGATAGCCGTGCTGACCCATGAACAGCATTTGCGGGTCCCAGGCATCGGCGCTGAGCGGCCAACCATGTGCGAAGACGACCGGTTGGCCCTTGCCCCAATCCTTGTAGAAGATGTTGGCGCCGTCGGGGCGTTTGACGAAATTGGACATCGGGTTGACTCCGTGAGTGGACGAGTGGGACGGGGTGGCAGCGGGGGCGCGTGCGGGAGCAGCGGCAGTGGCGAGCGCTGGCAATGACAACGCTGCCACGGCGACCGTGCCGGTGATGAGAAAACTGCGGCGTCCGGCGTCGGCCGGATGCGCCTCGAACGGATCCATAAACACTCCTGGGGGCGAGGGGCATGCAGCCCGGCGGTGGCACGATGCGATCGCATCGCGCTCGCATGGGCCTGCGCCACGCAGCGCGAGCAGGCCACGGGCGTGCCGGTGCATGCGAGCAGTAGACCGCCTGCGTTGCAGCGCAGATTGCATCTGCGTGCGCTCTACAGCGGTTATCCCCCGTGTTGCAGATCAGCTCGTTCGCTGCAGTCGATGTGCCGTTGTGGATCTTTCCGGACATCCACCTCGCATGAACGCAGTGCGGCGCTGATCAAAGCCTCAGCGTGCACCGCCGACTGGCTCTGCAGCGCGCGCCGATGCCGTGTCCCATCGACCATGCCGGTTATGCCCGCCACTCAGTGCAGTGCGGTGTCCCATAGCAGCTTGCCGTTCAAGACAACGATCACCGCCGCAATCACCCAGGCCATGCGTACCAGCCAGGCCGGCGCCACCAGCGCGCCCATCAGGGTTCGGTCCGAGACAAAGCGCACCAGCGGAATCACCGCAAACGGCAACTGCATCGACAGCACCACCTGGCTCAACACCAACAGCCGCGCAGTGCCTGCCTCGCCGTATAACCAGGTCACCACCACCACCGGCACGATGGCGATGCCACGGGTGAGCAAGCGGCGCACCCACGGCGGCAAGCGCAATTGCAGGAAGCCTTCCATCACGATCTGTCCGGCCAACGTCGCGGTGACCGTCGAGTTGACCCCGGAGGCGAGCAGGGCGATCGCAAACAGGGTCGAGGCCAGCCCCACGCCCAGCATCGGCGCGAGCAAGGCATGCGCCTGTTCGATTTCCTGCACGTCGGTGCGGCCCTGCGCATGGAACACCGCTGCCGCCAGGATCAGGATCGACGCGTTGATGAACAACGCAAACATCAGCGCCACGGTGCTGTCGGTGACTGCCCAGCGCAGTGCCGAGCGACGTCCATCGTCGGTGCGCGGGTAGGCGCGCGTCTGCACGATCGACGAATGCAGGTACAGGTTATGCGGCATCACGGTGGCGCCGATGATGCCGATGGCCAGATACAGCGCCTGTGGATCGGTGACTACTTGCGCACGCGGAATGAAGCCGCCCAGCACGGCGGCGATCGGCGGTGCCGCCAGCGCGATCTGGATGCCGAAGCACACGAAGATGATCAGCAGCAACGCCATCACAAACGCTTCCAGTGCACGGAAGCCGCGATTCATCAGCAACAGCACCAGCACCACATCGATCGCGGTGATGATCGCGCCCATGGTGAGCGGAATACCGAACAACAACTTCAACGCGATCGCGGTGCCGATCACTTCAGCAAGATCGCAGGCGACGATCGCCAGCTCGCACAGCCCCCACAGCGCCAGGTTCACGCCACGCGGGTAGCGCGCGCGACAGGCCTGCGCCAGATCCAGCCCGGTGGCGATGCCCAGCCGCGCCGACAGGCTCTGCAACACGATCGCCATGACATTGGACAGCAGGATCACCGACAGCAGCAGATAGCCGAACTGCGAGCCGCCGGCCAGATCGGTCGCCCAGTTGCCCGGATCCATGTAGCCCACCGACACCATGTAGCCCGGACCCAGAAAGGCCAGCAGACGGAACCACCAATGGCCGTTCCTGGGCACGGCCACGCTGGCGTGGTGGTCGCCCAGCCCGCCGTTGGTGGAGGCAGGAGAGCGCACAGGGGAAAGCGTATCGGCGGACATGCAGGGGAGGCAGCGAGGGCGGTGGGATGGATGATATAGCAAGTGCTATGCTGTTGAGCATTGGCAAACTCAATCGTATTGATCGGCCGCGTGCTTCACACTACGCACCCGGCACCGATGCCGGACGCGACGACGAGGATGCGGGTGGGCAAGAGCGAAAAGCTGGCGGCGGCTACGCCGTCCCTGATCGATGCGCAGGTGCATATGGAGAGCTTCCGTCAGGTGCGCGAAGCGCGCCGCGCCGAGCTGGTCGAGGACTATGTGGAGCTGATCTCCGATCTATTGGTCGACGGCGGCGAGGCGCGCCAGGTCGACATCGCCGCGCGCCTGGGCGTGGCGCAGCCCACCGTGGCCAAGATGCTCAAGCGCCTGGTACGCGACGGCTGGGTGGTGCAGCGCCCGTACCGCGGCGTGTTCCTGACCCCGGCCGGCGAGGCATTGGCAGCCTCCAGCCGCCAGCGGCATCAGATCGTCGAGCGCTTCCTGCTCGCACTAGGCATCGACGAAGCCACCGCACGTCGCGATGCCGAAGGCATCGAACACCATGTCAGCGAGGCCACCGTTGCCGCGTTCGCCGCGTTTCTCGATCGCCAGGGCGGTCCGGCGACGTGAGTGCGCCGGCCGCACCGCTGGTCGGTACGTCGCAGGCGGCCATCGATACGCAGTGGATGCAGCACGCCCTGCAGCTGGCCGAGCGTGCCGAACGCGACTATGACGAAATCCCGGTCGGGGCGGTGCTGATCGACACCGATGGCAACGTGCTGGGCGAGGGCTGGAACTACAACATCGCCAGTCACGACCCCAGCGCGCATGCCGAGATCGTGGCCATGCGCGAAGGCGGGCGCCGCCTGGCCAATCACCGCCTGATCGGCTGCACGCTCTACGTCACGCTGGAGCCGTGCGCGATGTGCGCCATGGCCATGATCCATGCACGTATCGCCCGCGTGGTGTTCGCCGCCAGCGACCCCAAGACCGGCGCCTGCGGCAGTGTCTTCGACCTGTTGGCCGACCCGCGTCACAACCATCGCGTGCAGGTGGCGGGCGGCGTGCTGGCGGCAGAGGCGAGCCTGCGGCTGACCAATTATTTTCGCGCCAAGCGTGGCAAGCCGCCGCTCGTGCCCTGAGCGGCACGGCCGCGGTATGATGCGCGCCCTTTCAGTACCCCGGCCGGCAACGGCCTCCACAGGACGGTGATATGGCAGACAACGTTGCGGGCAACGACCGACTGATCTGGATCGATCTGGAAATGACCGGCCTGGATACCGATCGCGATTCGATCATCGAGATCGCCACCATCGTGACCGATGCGCAGTTAAACGTGCTTGCCGAAGGGCCGGAACTGGCCATCGCCCACCCGCTGGCCACCCTGGAAGCGATGGACGAGTGGAACCGCAACCAGCACCGTCGTTCCGGCCTGTGGCAACGCGTGCTCGACAGCCAGGTCACCCATGCGCAGGCCGAAGCGCAGACGGTGGCGTTTCTGGGCGAGTGGATCCGCGCCGGCGCCTCGCCGATGTGCGGCAACTCGATCTGCCAGGACCGCCGCTTCCTGCACCGCCAGATGTCGCGCCTGGAGCGTTATTTCCACTACCGCAATCTCGACGTGTCCACCATCAAGGAATTGGCGCGCCGCTGGGCACCGACGGTGGCAAATGGTTTTGCCAAGAGCTCGGCGCACACCGCGCTGAGCGATGTGCGCGATTCCATCGACGAACTGCGTCACTACCGCCAGTTCATGGGTGCGCTCGGCGGCGATACCGAGGCCGGCGCGCAGGGGTGATCCTGCTGCAGGACGCAGTGCATCTGGCGCACCCAGACTCGATCGCGCTCATGCCAAGGCCGCCGTCGAAATCGCAGCAACAGCGCAGTGCGCGGTGACGCAACACAAAAGGCCGCATCCTTCGATGCGGCCTTTTGCTCCTTACAGGTGACCTGGACGCTCAGCGCGCCAACGGCGGCCCCTTGGTGAGATCGCCATCGTCCGCGATGCCCTTGCGCAACAGATCCCCGATCGGCTTGCCGTCGGCATCGTGGTGATACACGTGCAGGTCGCGCTGCGGATACGGAATGTTGAGCCCGTTCTCCAGCAGCTGGTTGCGGATCTGTTCCAGCGTGGTGCTCTTGGCCGCGCCGAAATTGCCGTTGGTCGCATATGCGAACAACATCAGATCCACCGTGCTTTCGCCCAGGTTGGTGACTTGCACGAACGGTGCCGGCGACTGCAGGATGTTCGGATTGTCCTTGGCGATCTGCAGCAACAGCTGCTGGGCTTTCTTCAGGTCATCGCCGTAGCCCACGCCCACGGTCACTTCCAGGCGACGGTTGGGCAGGGTGCTGTAGTTGACGATGGGCGCGGTGGTGATGGTGCTGTTGGGCAGGGTGATCATGCGTTCGTCGAAGCTACGCAGCCGGGTCTGGAAGATCCGGATCTCGTCCACGATGCCTTCCTGGCCGGCGATCACCACGTGGTCGCCGTCGCGCATCGGCCGCAGCACGATCAGCATCACACCTGCTGCGATGTTGGACAGCGAATCCTTCAACGCCAGACCGACCGCCAGGCCTGCCGCACCGAGCACCGCAATCAACGAGGTTGGCGGTACGCCGATCTTGCTCAGCGCACTGACGAACACCAGGACCAGCAGCAATGCGTAGACCACATTGCGCAGGAAGTTGGTCAGCGTGATCTCGATGCGGGCGCGGGTCAAAGCGCGGTGCAGCCATTGGCTGAGCTGCTTTGCCAGCCACATGCCCACGACCAGAATGACAAGCGCAACTCCCCAGTTCAGCAGGATTTGCGCCCAGTCGACCTTATCCCAGCCCGTCGGTTGCTTCGGGACAGCGACTACCGTCTTGGTGGTTGCTGCAGCAGCTCCCGCTGCTGCCGCCAGTACCGCACCCAACATACCCATCAGCCCTCGCTCTTCAGCTTGGCCAGACGCAGCCAGGTATCGACCACGGTGTCAGGATTCAGCGACACCGACTCGATCCCTTCCTGCATCAGCCACTCGGCCAGCTCTGGGTGATCCGACGGCCCCTGGCCGCAGATGCCCACATACTTGCCCTTGGCGCGCGCCGACTTGATCGCCATCGACAGCAGCTTCTTGACCGCCGGATTCCGCTCGTCGAACAGGTGCGCCACGATCGACGAATCGCGGTCCAGGCCCAGGGTCAGCTGGGTCAGGTCGTTGGAGCCGATCGAGAAACCGTCGAAGATCTCCAGGAACTCGTCGGCCAGCAACGCATTGGACGGCAGCTCGCACATCATGATGATCTTCAGGCCGTTCTCGCCCTGCTTGAGCCCGTTCTGCTCAAGCACCTCGATCACCTTGCGGCCTTCTTCCAGCGTACGCACGAACGGGATCATCACCCAGAGGTTGTCCAGGCCCATCTCGTTGCGCACCTTCAGCACCGCCTTGCACTCCAGCGCGAAGGCCTTGGTGAAGGACGGATCGACATAGCGGCTGGCGCCACGGAAGCCGATCATCGGGTTCTCTTCATGCGGCTCGTAGCGCGAACCGCCGATCAAGTTGGCGTACTCGTTGGACTTGAAGTCCGACAGACGCACGATCACCGTGTTCGGCGCCACCGAGGCGGTCAGCGTGGCGATGCCCTCGGCCAGGCGGTTGACGTAGAAGCTCACCGGGTCGCCATAGCCGGCGGTCTTGGCGTCGATCTTCTTGCGGACGTCGGCGTCCTGCTTGTCGTATTCCAGCAGCGCGTTGGGATGGATGCCGATATGCGCGGCGATGATCATTTCCAGACGCGCCAGGCCGATGCCGGCGTTGGGCAGCTGGCCGAAGTCGAACGCGCGCTCCGGGTTGGCCACGTTCATCATGATCTTGAGCGGGGCAGGCGGCATGTTGCCCAGGTCGGTGGTGGTGCGCTCGAACGGCAGCAGGCCGTCGTAGATGAAGCCGGTGTCGCCTTCGGCGCAGCTGACCGTCACTTCCTGGCCGTCGCTGATTACATCGGTGGCGTTGCCCGAGCCGACCACGGCCGGCACGCCGAGTTCGCGCGCGATGATCGCCGCGTGGCAGGTGCGGCCGCCACGGTTGGTGACGATGGCCGAGGCACGCTTCATCACCGGCTCCCAATCGGGGTCGGTCATGTCGGCGATCAACACGTCGCCGGCCTGCACGCGATTCATGTCGTCCAGCGAGCGCACCACCCGGGCCACGCCGCTGCCGATCTTGGCGCCCACCGCACGGCCCTCGACCAGGATCTTGGCGTCCTTGGCTTCCAGCGAGAAACGCTCGATCTGGGTGGCATGGCTGCGCGACTTCACGGTTTCCGGGCGCGCCTGCACGATGAACAGCTTGCCGCTCACGCCATCCTTGGCCCACTCGATATCCATCGGGCGGCCGTAATGCTTTTCGATCACCAGCGCCTGCTTGGAGAGCTCCTGCACGTCTTCGTCGCTGATCGAGAAGGTGCTGCGCAGCTCCACCGGTGTGTCTTCGGTACGCACGCGCTCGCCGGGCACATCCGAGTACACCATGCGGATCGCCTTGCTACCGAGCGAGCGGCGCAGGATCGCCGGCTTGCCTGCAGTGAGCGTGGGCTTGTAGACATAGAACTCGTCCGGGTTGACCGCGCCCTGCACGACCATCTCGCCCAGGCCGAAGCTGGAGGTGACGAACACCACGTCGCGGAAGCCCGATTCGGTGTCCAGCGTGAACAACACGCCGGCCGCGCCCACGCCCGAGCGCACCATCAACTGCACGCCGGCCGACAGGAACACGTCTTCGTGCTTGAAGCCGTGGTGCACGCGATAGGCGATCGCGCGATCGTTGTAGAGGCTGGCGAACACTTCCTTGACCTTGTGCACGACATCGTCGGCGCCGGTCACGTTGAGGAAGGTTTCCTGCTGGCCGGCGAACGAGGCGTCCGGCAGGTCTTCTGCAGTGGCAGAAGAACGCACGGCCACCGCGACGTCGCCGCCGCCATTTTCTGCGCACAACTGCTCGTAGGCGGTGCGGATGTCGCGGTCCAGTTCCGGCTGCAGCGGTGCATCGATCACCCAGCCGCGGATTTCCTTGCCGGCCGCGGTGAGTGCGGTGACGTCTTCGACGTCCAGCGTTGCGAGCTTGTCGAAAATGCGCTTGGACAGATCGTTGTGCGCGATGAAGTCCTTGAACGCTTCGGCAGTGGTCGCATATCCACCGGGAACCGAAACGCCCAGCCCGGCCAGGTTGCCGATCATCTCGCCGAGCGAGGAGTTCTTACCGCCTACGCGGGCCAGGTCGGCCAGGCGTAGCTCATGCAACCACAGGATATTCTCGTTCAAGCGCGATGCTCCGTAAGGCCATCGCCCGAGCGGGCTGAATGGCCGCGACCGTAGGAAGAAGCCGCTATGATGCAGTGCACAGCGGAGCCTGCACAAGCATGAACCCGTAACTTTTGGACACCAGTTCAAAGAGGTGGTCTTGATGTCAACAATTCGGCCGGTGTTTTACGTCTCCGATGGAACCGGTATCACCGCTGAAACGATTGGGCATAGCCTGCTCACCCAGTTCAGCGGATTCAACTTCGTCACCGACCGCATGTCGTTCATTGACGATGCAGAAAAAGCGCGCGACGCCGCGATGCGGGTGCGCGCTGCCGGCGAGCGTTACCAGGTGCGTCCGGTGGTGGTCAATTCCTGCGTCGATCCGCAGCTGAGCATGATCCTGGCCGAAAGCGGTGCGCTGATGCTGGATGTGTTTGCGCCCTTCATCGAGCCGCTGGAGCGCGAGCTCAACGCGCCGCGGCACTCGCGCGTGGGCCGCGCGCACGGCATGGTCGATTTCGAGACCTATCATCGCCGCATCAATGCAATGAACTTCGCGTTGAGCCACGACGACGGTATTGCGCTCAACTACGACGAGGCCGATGTGATTCTGGTAGCGGTATCGCGTGCAGGCAAGACGCCAACGTGCATCTATCTGGCCTTGCATTACGGCATCCGCGCCGCCAACTATCCGTTGACCGAAGAAGATCTGGAAAACGAACGCCTGCCGCCGCGCTTGCGCAACTACCGCAACAAGTTGTTCGGCCTGACCATCGACCCGGAGCGTCTGCAGCAGATCCGCCAGGAGCGTCGTGCCAACTCGCGCTACAGCGCGGCCGAGACCTGCCGACGCGAGGTTGCAACTGCCGAGCGCATGTTCCAGATGGAGCGCATTCCCACGCTCAGCACCACCAACACGTCGATCGAAGAAATCTCCAGCAAGGTGTTGTCGACCCTGGGGCTGCAGCGCGAGATGTTCTGAGCCCGGATTGGCGCGGCGGGCTTGCGGGCTGGGCAAGGGGTTGGGCAACCGGGCGGCGTCCACCATCCGGGTGCTGCCGCGACGCCGCTGACGGCTTGCTGGCAGTGCGATGGAAATCAAGCGGGCGGGGCAGTGCTCCGCCAAGGTAGGCCTGTCATTGGGCTCTCGTCAATGCTGCCCGTGCGGCAGCGCAGCGTGTAGGATCGGTGCATGGCCCAAGCATTGAGCAAACTCGAAATCATCCCCCGTCTGAGCCGTTTCGGCTGGCTGATGGGGTTGTACGCAGAAAACTTCCAGCATCTCACCCGCCTGTTTGCGCCGGCCGATCTGGCGCCTGGGTCATATGTGTCGTCGATCGGCGATGGGCTGAACCTGCGGCTGGACGTGATCGAATGCCATCGCTACACCGTCGAGCTGCGCCTGACCTACGACCTGTGCGATCCGGTGACCGGTGAGCCGGACCCGTCTGCATATGTGCGTCTGTACCGCGATGCACGCCAGGCCGAGACCACCCATTGCTACGTGGGCCGTCGCTGGCAGGACGTGATGGGCATGTTTCCGCCGCCGGCCGAGCTGATCAGCCATCGCATGCGCATGAATACCTTCCTGGGCAAGTGGCTGGAATACCTGGCCGAACGCGGCCATGGAGTTGCCACCCTGCGGCTGGACACCGACTACGTGGCGCCGCCGCGGCCCAGCGCGCAGGCAATTGTCGGTTAAGCGCAATCAGCAGCGGGTGCCTGCCCGTCGTCAGCGAGCGCGGCCGTTGGCTAGGGGGGGCAAGTCGTCTGCAAGCGGGTCGGGCCTGGCGGCCCGCGCCAAGCGCAGCCGATGCACCTGTGCCACGACAACACGCCAGCCGGTCGCTGCCTGCGCCACGCGGGATGCGTGGCATCGGTCATACTGATGCGCTTCGTTGCAGATCGCGCGCCATGCCCTATACCCCGATTGTCGCCACGCTTGGCTATCTGTTGTCGACGGACGGCACGCAGGTGCTGATGATCCACCGCAATGCCCGCCCCGGCGATCAACACCTGGGCAAATACAACGGGCTCGGCGGCAAGGTGGAGCCGGACGAAGACGTGCTGGCCTGCATGCGGCGCGAGATCCGCGAAGAAGCCGGCGTGGAGTGCGGTGACATGCAATTGCGCGGCACCATCAGCTGGCCCGGGTTCGGCAAGCAGGGCGAGGATTGGTTGGGGTTCGTGTTCCTGATCCGCAGCTTCGACGGCACCCCTCAGACCTCCAATCCGGAAGGCACGCTGGAATGGGTGCCGCTTGCGCAGATGGACCAGGTGCCGATGTGGGAGGGCGACCGCAACTTCCTGCCGCTGGTGTTCGATGGCGACCCGCGCCCCTTCCATGGGGTGATGCCGTATCGCGACGGGCGCATGCAATCGTGGAGCTATTCGCGGGTCTGATCGATTGCCGTTGGGCTGTCCTGCACGGCCGCCGCGCGTCGGGCCGCCGGCATGCCACGTCGCGCTCGCCGGGCTCACCGGTGCCGTCGGCGATCTTCGTCATCAGCAAGGCGCGATTGCCCGCACAGTTTTCCACATGCCCTGTGGATGGACGCTGCGCAAGTCTGTGGACAAGTGCGCAGCCCCCTTGCGGCGCAACACGCTTGCGCTGGCTGGTCAAAATTTCGCCAGTGCGTTTATTGGGCGGTCCAGCCGCCATCGATGGCGATGGATTGCCCGGTGATGTTGCGGGCCGCATGCGACATCAGGAACGCTACCGTGCCGGCCAGCTCGTCGTACTCGATGAAGGCGCCCTTGGGCATCGGCTTGAGCATGACATCGCGGATCACCGCCTCTTCGGCAATGCCACGCGTGCGCGCCTGGTCGGCGATCTGGCGCTCCACCAACGGCGTGCGCACATAGCTGGGGCAGAGCGTGTTGACGGTGATGTCGCAGTCGGCGGTTTCCAGCGCGATCACCTTGGACAGGCCGACCAGGCCATGCTTGGCGGCCACATACGCGCTCTTGTAGGGGCTGGCGACCAGCGAATGGATGCTGCCGACGTTGACGATACGGCCATAGCCTGCCGCGCGCATGCCCGGCAGCACTGCACGGCTGAGCCGAGCCGCACCGGTCAGCATGACCTCGACCAGCAGCGCCCAACGCTGCATCGGGAAGTCTTCCAGCGCAGCCACCTGCTGCAGGCCGGCGTTGTTCACCAGCACCTGCGGGGGCTGCGAGGCGCTGGACAGCGCACGCGCGATGCTGTCGTCGTCGGTGACATCCAGCACAAGGGCCTCGGCCGAGCCGCCCGCGTTCCGTATGCGCTGGGCCGTGTGCCCGGCAGCGGTCTGGTCCATGTCGCTGACCAGCAGATGGTGGCCGTCGCTTGCCAGGTGGGTGGCGATGCCGGCGCCAATGCCGCTGCCCGCGCCGGTGATCAGGATGCTGCGCATCGGGAGTCCTTCTCTGTGATGCGCGGCCAGGAGCGGCCACGCTGATCGCCAGCCTAGCGGACGAGGGCGAAACGATCGCCTGCATGGCGCGCGCGCGTTACCCTTTGCGCCTCGCTCTGATCAGGTTCCGCATGAAACGCCATTTTTCGATGCTGCGCGATTTCCAACTTGCGGACTGGTTCACGCTCGCCAACGCCTTCTGCGGGACCGGGGCGGTTTTCGCCGCGATGCGGTTCCTGCAGGAAGGACACCGGGGCGACCTGTTGCTGGGCATGGCGTTGATTCCGCTGGCATTCGTCTTCGACGCGCTGGACGGGCACGTCGCGCGTTGGCGCAAGGCGTCCTCCACCCTTGGCCGTGAGCTGGATTCGCTGGCCGACGTGATCTCCTTCGGCGTGGCGCCGGCGGCGCTTGGTTACGCCTGCGGCATGCGTGGCGGCTGGGACTGGCTGGTCCTGAGCTATTTCGTCTGCTGCGGCGTGAGCCGGCTGGCGCGCTACAACGTGACCGCCGAAGAGATCGCCGGCGAGGCCGACAAGGTGCCGTACTTCGAAGGCACGCCGATTCCGACCAGTCTGGTGCTGGTGATCCTGCTCGCGGTCGCCGCCAGCACCGGCCACATCGGCCAATCCCTGTGGTGGGGCCAGTGGCAGCTCGGGCCATGGCAGTTCCATCCGTTGGTGCTGCTGTTCGCCATCTCCGGCTCGCTGATGATCAGCAAGACGTTGCGGATTCCCAAACCCTGAGCGGCACGCCTGGTCTCACGCGGTAGGATGGCTCGGTGGATCGTCACAGGAGGGCATGATGGCTAGCAGCGGTTCGGACAACGGCAATGTCGAGGACAAGGCTCGCCAGTATTGGGCCGCCTGGGGAGACGCCATGCGCCACGGCCAGTCCGGGTCCGCCGCGCAGCCACCGCCGGCGCCCGGCGGCGACGCCCCGCAGGACTGGCGCAAGGCGGTGGACTGGTGGTCGCAGTTGCTGCCCACCCAGGCCGCGCCGCAGGCGCAGGAAGCCATCGATCGCTTTCGGACCCAGGCTGGCGGCTGGTTCGGCACCATGCAACAGGTGGCCGGGCAGTTCGCGGGCCGCGATACCTCCGCCAATGAAGTCTCCGATGCCTGGCGGCGTGCGGTGCAAGGGCAGGGCGAACAACTGATGCAGTGGACGCTGGGCTCGCTGCGCGGCGGCGGCCCGGGTGGCTTCGACCCGTGGTTGCAGGAGGCGGCACAGACCCTGGGCAAATGGCGCGAGGAAAACGCGCCGTGGCTGGACATGCCAGCCTTCGGCTTGAACCGCAATCATCAGGCGCGCCTGCAGAAACTGGCGCGCGCGCAACAGGACTATCAGGCGCAGTCGCAGGCCTATGGCGAGCAACTCAAGGCCGCGATCGAGCAGGCCTTCACCCGGTTCACCACCAAGTTGAGCGAGCACGAAAGCAGCGGCAGCCAGCTGACCAGCGCGCGCGCCCTGTTCGATCTGTGGATCGAGGCGGCCGAAGAATCCTATGCCGATGTCGCGTTGTCGGATCAGTTCCGCGACGTGTACGGCGGTTTCGCCAACGCGCATATGCGCTTGCGCGCGGCCTTGCAGGAGGAAGTAGAGCAACTCAGCGAGCGCTTCGGGATGCCGACGCGCTCGGAGATGGATGCCGCCCATCGCCGTATCGCAGAACTGGAGCGCGCGGTGCGACGGATGCTGCGTACCGCCGCCGCCAGCACCCGGACGGCGGGCAAGCCTGCCGACGCCACCCCGGACGAGCCGCAGGCCGCGCGCCCGCCAAGGCGCGCAGCGGCGCCCAAATCCGCCGCTGCGCGCAAGCCGGCCGCTGCAACCGATGCAGCAAAGACGACCGCCCCCAGGAAACCTGCGGCCAGGAAGACCGCAGCTGCAGCAGCTGCGGCCAAAAAGCCCGCGACAGCGAAAGCCGCATCGAAACCCTCGTCCGGCAAGGCGTCCGCCGGTAAGCCGTCCGCACGCCCGCCACGTGGAGCCAAGGCATGAAAGGGCCGTTGGGATTCAGCGCCGAAGACCTGATGCAGGAAACCCTGTCGCTGCAACGCAAGCTGCGCGAAGGCCTGAAACTGCTGCCCGGTGTGGAAGACGTCGACTACGGGGTGACCGAGCGCGAGGAAATCTGGCGCGACGGCAAGGTGGTGCTGTATCGCTTTGTCGGCGAGCAGGCGCCGGTGGCCAAGACGCCGCTGCTGATCGTGTACGCGTTGGTCAATCGCCCGTACATGGTGGATCTGCAGGCCGATCGATCGCTGGTCAAGGGCCTGCTGAGTCACGGCCAGGACGTGTATGTGCTGGACTGGGGCTACCCGGATCGCTCCGAGCGCTACCTCACGCTCGAAGACTATCTGCTTCGCTACATCGATGGCGCGGTGGATCACCTGCGTGCGCAATCGGGGCTGGATGCGGTGGACGTGCTGGGCATCTGCCAGGGCGGCACCTTTTCGCTGTGCTACGCCGCGCTGCAACGGCACAAGGTGCGCAACCTGATCACCATGGTGACGCCGGTGGATTTCCACACGCCCGACAACATGCTGTCCAACTGGGCGCGCATGGTCGATGTGGATCTGTTCGTGGACACCATGGGCAACGTGCCGGCCGATCTGATGAACGCCAGTTACCTGATGCTCAAGCCGTTCCGGCTCAACCTGCAGAAATACGTCGGCTTGCTCGACATCCTCGACGACAAGCAGGCGCTGGAGGACTTCTTGCGCATGGAAAAGTGGATCTTCGATTCGCCGGATCTGGCGGGCGAAGCGTTCCGCGAATTCGTGACGTTGTTCTACCAGCGCAACGGGCTGGTCACCGGCCAGGTGAGCATCGGCGGGCAGGCGGTGGATCTGCAGGACGTGGACATGCCGGTGCTCAACATCTACGCCGAACACGACCATCTGGTGCCGCCCGATGCCTCGCGTGCACTGCGTGGGCTGGTTGGCAGCGACGACTACAGCGAGCTGAGTTTTCGCGGCGGGCACATCGGGATCTACGTGTCCGGACGTGCCCAGCGCGAGGTGCCGGTGGCGATCCATCGCTGGTTGCAGGAGCGCGACCGCAGCGCCTGACGCGCCGCGTGCAACCGCCGATCCGTGTGCGATCGCCGCCCATCACGGCCCGCTGCCGCGCGGTTTTTTAGACTGCGCGCTACGTTTCGAGGAGCCTTCCCATGGCCACCACTGCACTGTCCCGCTCCCTCAATGACCGCATGATCGCCGGCGTCGTCGGCGGCATCGCGCGCCGTCTCGGTTGGAGCTCAACGCTGCTGCGCATCCTGTTCGTGATCGTCTCGATCGCCTCGGCTGCGTTTCCCGGCATCCTGGTCTACCTGATCCTGTGGCTGCTGATCCCCAATCAGGCCGACTGAGCCGGTTGCGGCAGGCACGATCGGCATGGCTGCTGCTGGGCGCGTTGTGGACGCTGCCCAACACCGTGCTTGGCCTATTGATCGGTGCGGTCGGCAGTTGTTTTGGCGCGCGTCCGCGCTGGTCGGGCCACGAGCTCGCGCTTGTTTTTCATGGCTGGCCCTGGGGGCCGGGCGGGGCGATGACGCTGGGCAATGTGATCCTGCTCAAGGGCGCATCGCTGGATCTGCAATGCAGCACCTATGCGCACGCGGCCGGCCGCTGCGAGCATCCGCCGGTGCGCCTGGGCGATCACGAGCGTGCACATGTCTATCAATACATGCTGCTCGGGCCGCTGTTCCTGCCGGTGTATCTCATCTGCGGCGGCATCCATGTGCGCAATCCGCTGGAGCGGGCGGCCGACGCTTATGCAATGCACGGCCGCGGTTGGTGGCCGTGGTGGTCTTAGGCACTGCAATGGATCTGCAGTGGCTGGCAACGCTTCCGCGCTCACCGCCAGGCCTGCGCCCATCCTGGTCATGAGTGCGCCATCCATGCCCGCCTGCCGACTGCTCGCGATCTGTGTCAGTCCCTCGTGGTGACAGCCACACACTCAGCGGCTGCGCTGCAAGACGGCATCCCCTCTCAACCCAAGCGCGAAAATCCGAACAGTTCCGACAACGGGTGCGGCTTTCCTTCCAGTTGCGCACGCAGCAAGCCGGCGCCGATTGCGCTGTAGGTGATGCCGTTGCCGCCGTAGGCCATCGCGAACGATACGCGTGGGCCTTGCTCGGCATGCGTGCCGAAGAAGGGCAGGCCGTCCGCGGTTTCGGCAAACGTGCCGCCCCACGAAAACACCGGGCGTAGACGCGCGTCCGGCATGGTCTTGCTGATCTTTTTCAGCAGCGTCTTCAATTTGCCCTGCACGCGCGCATCGCGGCGTGCGGGGATGTCCACGTTGTCGTCTTCGCCACCGGCCACCACACGGCCATCGGGGGTGCTGCGCATGTACAGATACGGGCGTGCGGTCTCCCACATCATGGTGTGCTTGAGTGCGCCGATCTCGCTGTCGTGCAGCGGGTCGGTCACGAAGGCATAGCTGCTGCGATTGCGTGCCACGCGCTGCGACAGCCACTGCTGGTTGCCATAGCCTGCAGCCAGGATCACGTGCTTGGCGTGCAGCACGATGCCATCGCGCGTGCGCAACTGGACGTGTTGATCGTGCGGGATGATGGCGGCGATGGTGGTGCGATCAAAGATGCGTGCGCCGTATTGCTCGCATTCGGCAAACAGGCGGTAGCAGAGGCGATACGGGTCGACGCTGGCGGCAAGGCGGCTGAGGATTGCGCCGTCCGAGCGCACGCCGTAATCGTGCCATAACGCCTCGCGGTCGACCCATTCCACCGGCAGCCGATGCGTCTGGCGTGCGTCGAGCTCGTCACGCAGGTCGCTCAGATCGCGTGCACGGCTGGCGTAATACAGGCTGTCCTGGCGGGTGAAATCGCAACCGCCAACGCTGTCGCACAGATCCTGCAGATCGACGATGGCCTGCGCGCAGGCGCCGTAGGCAAGCGCGGCAGCCGGCATGCCATGCTGTTTGGCCAGGTCGATCAGTGGCGTATCGATTTCATACTGCAGCAGCGCCGTGCTGGCCGAGGTACTGCCCCAGCCGATTTCGCGTTGTTCGACCACCACCACTTCATGGCCATTGCGCAGCAGTTCGTGCGCGATCAGCGCCGCGGTCACTCCGCCGCCCACAATCACCACCTCGCTGTGGATGTCTTGCTCCAGGCGTGGATAGGCACGCATCAATCCGTTTCGGATCGACCAGAACGGGTAGCCACTTTTGAGGTCCATGCGATGTCGTGAGAACTGGGGATCGCGATTGGACAGCCGAGCGCGGTGAAGTCGCCGTGAGGCGAGCCTTGCCTGGAGGCCGTCACCAAACCGCAAACAGCCGGCGTTAACGTGCGTGGAAAGCTCCTCACGGCGCGCTCGTTATGCTCGCGCCCCAACGCAGCAACTGCAACAAGAGGGTGTGGCATGTCGATTGTCCTGTACGTCGGTGGCAGCAAAGATGGCGACAAGGGCGTTGTGCCTTACGGGTTCAGCAAGTCGCGGGCGATGACCGACGCCGGCCCGGAGGTCTATGTGGAACGGATGGTGCCGCTGAAGGACGTCGGCAAGATCCGCGTCATGGCACTGGAATCCCTGCACGAAAGCATTCTGGTCGAACGCGCCGCCACCCATTACGCGCACCGCGCCAGCTGAGCGCGGCGGCATAGGTTTACGACGGCGCTGTCAACGGGTTTCCGTGACGGGCCCGCACTGCGAAAATGCTTTTTTTCAGTGAAGCGGTTCATGCCGCGCCGTCATGCACGATAGCCAGCTTGCCCAGCAGATTGCTCGCACCATCGCCGATGAGATCGGTGCCCAACCCGCCCAGGCGCGCGCCGCCATCGCCCTCCTCGACGAAGGCGCCAGCGTGCCGTTCATCGCCCGCTACCGAAAGGAAGTCACTGGCGGCCTGGACGATACCCAGCTCCGTAACCTGGAAACGCGCCTGACCTATCTGCGCGAGCTGGAAGACCGCCGCGCGGCGATCCTGTCCAGCATTGGCGAGCAGGGCAAACTCAGCGACGAACTACGCAACGAGATCGCCGCTGCCGACACCAAGTCGCGGCTGGAAGACCTGTATCTGCCCTACAAGCCCAAGCGCCGCACGCGCGCGCAGATCGCGCGTGAAGCCGGGCTGGAGCCGTTGGCCGATGGTTTGCTGGCCGATCCGACGCAGACACCGGACGTCGCCGCTGCCGCATTCATCGACGCCGACAAGGGTGTGGCAGACGGCAAGGCTGCGCTGGAGGGCGCGCGCGCGATCCTGATGGAGCGCTGGGGCGAAGATGCCGCGCTGGTCGGCGAACTGCGCAGCTGGCTCAACGACAACGGGGTGATCCGCGCGCGCGTGGCCGAGGGCAAGGAAGAGGCCGGGGCCAAGTATCGCGATTACTTCGACCATGCCGAGTCGCTGGCAAAGATTCCCTCGCACCGGTTGCTGGCGCTGTTTCGCGCGCGCCGCGAGGAGTTTTTGTACCTGGATCTGGACCCGGGTACCGATGCCGAAGCCGGGCATCAGTATGCCGAAGGCCGCGTGGCGCGCAGCGCCGGCATTTCCAACCAGGGCCGCCCGGCCGACCGCTGGTTGCTGGACGCCTGCCGGCTGACCTGGCGCGCCAAGCTGCACATGCACCTGCTGCTGGACCTGTTCAACCAGGCGCGCGAAAAAGCCGAGGCCGAGGCAATTGCCGTGTTCGGCGACAACCTCAAGGACCTGATGCTGGCCGCGCCCGCCGGTCCACGCGTGGTGCTGGGACTGGATCCGGGCATCCGCACCGGCTGCAAGATCGCCGTGGTCGATGCCACCGGCAAGCTGGTGGCCACCGAGACGATCTATCCGCATGAGCCCAAGCGGCAGTGGGACCAGTCGCTGCAGACCATCAAGAAATTGTGCATGCAGCACAACGTGGAGCTGATCGCGATAGGCAACGGCACCGCCAGCCGCGAGACCGACAAACTGGCCGGCGAGGCGATTGCGTTGTGCGGGGCGACCAAGTTGCAGAAGGTCGTGGTCAGCGAGGCGGGTGCGTCGGTGTATTCGGCGTCCGAGTTCGCCGCCAAGGAATTCCCCGAGCTGGATGTCTCGCTGCGCGGCGCGGTGTCCATCGCGCGGCGCCTGCAGGACCCGCTGGCCGAGCTGGTCAAGATCGAGCCCAAGGCGATCGGTGTGGGCCAGTACCAGCACGACGTGGATCAGTACCGCCTGGCCAAGGCGCTGGAGGCGCGGGTGGAAGACTGCGTCAACGCGGTGGGCGTTTACGTCAACACTGCTTCGGCGGCGCTGCTGTCGCGCGTGTCCGGCCTGTCCGGCACGGTGGCGGAGAATATCGTGCGCCATCGCGACGACAACGGCCCGTTCAAGCGCCGCAAGGACCTGCTGAAGGTGCCGCGTCTGGGCGACAAGACCTTCGAACAATGCGCCGGTTTCCTGCGCATCGCCGATGGCGACGAGCCGCTGGACGTGTCGGCGGTGCATCCGGAAGCCTATCCGGTGGTGGAGCGCATCGTGGCCAACACCGGCAAGCCGATCAAGGCGTTGCTGGGCGACGGCAGCTTCCTGCGCGGCCTCAAGCCGGAGTTGTTCACCGACGACCAGTTCGGCGTACCGACCGTGCGCGACATCCTCAAGGAGCTGGAAAAACCCGGCCGCGACCCGCGCCCGGAGTTCAAGGCCGCGCAGTTTGCCGAAGGCATCGAGGACATCAAGCACCTCAAGCCGGGCATGGTGCTGGAAGGTGTGGTGAGCAACGTGGCCGCGTTCGGCGCCTTCGTCGATATCGGTGTGCACCAGGATGGGCTGGTGCATATCTCGGCGTTGTCGGATACCTTCGTCAAGGATCCGCGCGATGTGGTCAAGGCCGGCGACATCGTCAAGGTCAAGGTGCTGGAAGTGGACGTGGCGCGCAAGCGCATCGCACTGACCTGCCGTCTGTCCGACACGCCGCCGGCGGCCGATGGCGCGGCGCAGTCGCGCGATACGCGCGGCAATGGCGGGCCGGGGCAGGGCCGTCGCGACGGTGGTGGTGGTGGACGTGGACCGGCGCAGGGCAACAGCAAGCCGCGCACCACCGCTCCCCCGGCCGATAACGCACTGGCTGCCGCATTCGCCCGCGCCAAGCGCACCTGAGTCGTGCTGCCTAGCGTGGCGACTGGCTTGAAGTGATGGGGCAGCAACGTTGCAGATCAGTCGTGAGCGGCTGAGTGCAACGTGACTGCAGGGGCCTTGCCCGCCCACCATCGCGGGACACACGTCCCTGTGACTCGCCCCTGCCCAGCCTTACATCCACGCGTTGCAACTCTGGCAACCGTTCGGGCGACACAGGGGAGAAACCGGCGGGGGCACCCAGCTACACGACGATCGGTAACGATCCAGTTGCTCAAAGTTGCCTACGCCGGCTCTCGACACCCAAACGCCAGAATCCGAGCAGATAAGGCTCTTCTGCGGCATCCATGTCGCATAAGGTCCCACGACGGTGGGCGGACTAAGGACCAGTCGAGATGGTCTGTGCGCATTGTTTTCAATAACGCGACCAGCCAACTCGTTGCTGCGGTGTCCTCGTCGCTTGCGGAACTCCGTGGCGGCATGGATGCCGCCACGGAGTCCCATGGATGGATTCACGGCGTGTCCCGCGAGCGGCGAGGGCACCGCACCCTCGACGACCTGCGCTTTTGACTGCATCCAACGAGCGACGCTACGACTCGAATCACGTTGTGCACATGCAGCCTGCAATGCAGTCGGGCGGCAATTGAAACGTGCCGGCTGCCAGGCGGTGCGCTCCCGCAAGATAGTGTGCACTCGCGATCAGGGCGTTGGCATTCTTCCTTCTCCCTGCCTGCATTCTTTTAGTCAGCCGCTGTCGGGCGATCTCACGCCGCTCACGGCACCGCGCGCATCGGCACCACCAAGCCTTCGATCAGATCGACCAGTCCGGGCGGCTCCACCGGCTTGCCCATATGCGCATCGAAACCGGCCGCCACCGCACGGTCGCGGTCTTCTTCGTGCACGTAGGCAGTCAGTGCGATTGCCGGGATATGCCGCGGCAGATCGGCGCGACCGGCACGCACGCTGCGGATCAGATCGTAACCATCGCGCAGCGGCATCGCGATGTCGCTGACCAGCACGTCGAAGGCCGCAGCGGCCAGACAGTGTTCGGCCGCATCCACCGAGCCGGCCGCCTGCACCTGTGCGCCGGCAAGTAACAGAAACTGCAGCACCGCCTCGCGCGAATCCTGATCGTCGTCGACCAGCAGCACCCGCACGCCGTCCAGCCGCCCATGGCAATCGGCCGGAAGCGGCCCATGCTGGCTCGAATCCACCGATTGCGGGCGCAGGCCACTGACCCCATGCTGGAACGGCAGCACGATGGTGAATGTCGCCCCCTTGCCTTCACCGGCGCTGGAGGCGCCAAGGCTGCCGCCGTGCAGATCCACCAACTGGCGAGAAATCGACAACCCCAGCCCGAGGCCGCCAACCCGGCGTGTGGTGCCGGCATCTGCCTGCCGAAACCGATCGAACACGTGCGGCAGGAAGTCCGGCGCAATGCCGATCCCGCTGTCCTGCACGCATAGCCGCAGACGCCCGTCCTCCACATCCAGGCCCACGCGCACGCTGCCACCGGGTGCGGTGAACTTGAGCGCATTGCTGAGCAGGTTGGTGAGCACCTGCTGCACGCGCCCGGCATCGCCAAAGAACCACAGCTCGCTACCAGCCGGTGCGTCCAGTTCCAACGCGATGTCGCGCGCCAGTGCGGCCGGCTGCATCAGTTCCACGGTGCTGTGCGCCAATCCGGCAATGTCGAAATGCGCGGACTGCAGACGAATCTTGCCGGACAGGATCGCGCTCATGTCCAGCAGGTCGTCGATGATCTGCGTCTGCGCACGCGCGCTCCGCTCGATGATGACCAGGCCCTTTGCCAGATTCTCCGGCGCGAAGCTCTGCGACTGCATCAGTCGCGACCACCCCAAAATCGCGTTGAGCGGCGTGCGCAATTCGTGGCTGAGCGTGGCCAGGAATTCGTCCTTGACCCGGCTGGCGTGTTCGGCCTGACCGCGCGCAGCGGTTTCCGCCTGCAGCGACAGCTTGAGCTTGGCATCCACGCGCGTGCGTTCGATCACGATGCCGGCCAGGTGTGATGCAGAGCGCGCCATCGCCTGTTCGCGCAGCGACGGCAGATATGGGCGGTCGTAGTAGATGTTGAGCGTGCCCAACACCTGACCATCGCTGGACAAGATCGGCGTCACGCAGCACGCCACGATGCCCAGCATCGCCGACACCGCATGATGAGGGCCGAAACTTGGCTCGGCCTGGAGATCGGCGCAGATGACCTGCCGGCCAAGATGCGCGGCGCGGGAGCAGGGCGGGCCAACCGGACCGATCGGGACCGGCTCGAAGTTGCCGTGATACGCGATTGGGAAGTGCGGCGCTGAGCCGAAGCTCAAGGTGTGCCGCACTTCGTCCAGCACCATCACCGAGCAATACAAGCCGATCTCACCGCGCGCCTCCACGCTCAATGCAATCGCATCCAGCACCACCGGCAACGGCGCGCCGGTGGTGATCAGGCTAAGGATCGCGCGGTCGGACGCGGTGGCATCTTCGATATGCTTGCGTTCGGAGATATCGGTGAGCGAGCCGATATGCCCGAGAAAACGCCCATCGGTGGCGAAATGCGGCGAGGCGGTATCGATGCACCAGCGGTACTGACCGTCGTGGCGGCGTACGCGGTACTCGGCCAGGAATTCGCCGCGCCGTTCCAGTGCCTGTTCGAACGCCAACCGTACGCGCCCGGCATCGTCCGGGTGCATCACGTCCCACCAGCCCTGATCCAGCGCCTGGTCTTCGGCTTGTCCGGTGAAGTGGTACCAGCGCGGGTTCCAGTACACGCAGGCGCCTTGCGCATCGGACATCCAGATCATTGCCGGCACCGTCTCGCACAGCGCACGGAAGCGGATTTCGCTCTCGCGCAATTGCTGCTCGAAGGTGCGGCGATCGTGGATGTCGGTATAGGTGCCGATCCATTCGCTGATGCGGCCGTCGTCGCCACGGACGGGCAGGGCGCGTGCCAGATGCCAACGCGCCTGGCCGTCGTGCCGCAGCAATTCGCATTCGATCTCGTAGGCACGGGTGTCGAGCAGTGCGTCCTGCCACGTTTTCACAGACAACCGCAGGCCATCGGCGGTGTGGGCCCGATGCCATGCCGCGCTCTCGTTGTTGGCCGGATCCAGCCCGGTGTACTCGTACCAGCGTTGATTGAAGTAGTGCGGCTGCCCATCCGGTCCGGCGATGAAGATGATCTGCGGCAAGGTGTCGGCAAGCCGACGCAGACGCGCTTCGTTGGCCGCCAGTTGCTGCTGCGCCTTGGCCCGCTGCATCGACTCCCAGCAGCGTGCCGCCACCAGCCGCACCAGCTCGATCTCGCTCGACAACCAACGTCGCGGTGCGCGTTGATGCACCCCGATCGCCGCGACCAGACGGCCATGTTTATGCAGCGGTATCGCCAACGATGCGCGCAGGCCGGAGTGGCGATACTGCTCGGCCACATAGTCCGGCGCACCCGGTGCCATCGCATCGGTGGTGAACCAGGGCCGGTTTGCCAGCAGTGCATCGCGCAGACCTTGGGCCACTTCCATCGGAAAGTCGCCTTGCAGGCTCGGCATGGCCTGCACATGGTCGCTGATGACACGCATGATGCTGCCGTCTTCGGTCGCCAGTCCGAATGCGCAGCGGTTGGCCTGCAGATGTTCGCCCAGAAGGCGCACGCTGGTGTCGATGACGTGCCGTGGGTCGGAGACGTGTTGCAAGGCGTCTTCGAGCATCAGCAGAAAACTGTCGCGCCCTTCCACGCGCCGCTGCGCGGTGACATCAAACCCGTGCACCAGGATCGCATCGACGCGGCCGTCGCTGTCGCGCATCGGCTGGTACAGAAAGTCCACGAAGGTTTCGTCGAGCATGCTGCCGGGTGTGCGCTGCAGATAGGCCGTCATCGATTCGCCGATGAAGGGCCGGCCGCTACGACGCACCTCGTCGAGCAGGCCGAGATAGCCTTGATCGGCGATCTCCGGCATCGCCTCCAGCAAGGGGCGGCCCAGCAATGGGCGCTCGCCGACGAGATCGTGGAAGCGTTGGTTGACGTTCTCGATGATGTAGTCGGGCCCCCGCAGCACCGCCATGAAGGCCGGCGATTGGTCGAGCGCTGGTGGCGCTGCAAGCGACACCGCAGCGCTACGCCACTCGGGCGCACTGCGTGCGGACGCAGTGGCCACATACAACGCACCTACCTGCTGGCCGGCATCCAGGATCGGACTGCACGACCATGTCGACAGATTCAATGCAGTGCCCGCGCCGCCGGGCGTGTTGCCGGGGCTGTCGCTTGTCGTCAGCTCGGCAAGCGGCTGGCCGAATGCAGCAGGGTGCCGTGGGCCGAACGAAGCGATGCAGGCGTCGTTATAGATGCAGTGTGCGTGCTCGCCCCAGACCAGCAGCATCGGGTGCGCTGCGTGCAGGCACACCGACAGCGCGGTGCGCAGTGCCTGACTGCTGCAGAGCAGTGGGTCGGCCACGCATGCCGATGCCCTGACCAATGCTGCGGTTTCGCTCGTCTGCGGTAACAGACCGGCAAACGGCGAGGCGGCATTCTCCATCCAGCAACCACCTGCAAATCTTCGATGCCTGATTCTAGTGACAACCGCTCAGCTGGCAACTGCAGCCGACACCCGGTCAGATGGCGACCAGGCAACCAGGGACGGTCAGCTGCTGGCGCCGCTCAGCTGCCGCGCACGCGACAGCGCACCGACAAGTTCTTCGGACAGATAGGGCTTGGTCAGAATGACGCCGCGTTCGAAGCCACTGGGAATGCTGCCGCTGGCAACGCCGGTTGCCAGTACAAAGGGAATGCCGCGCTCCGACAGCAGGCGGGCAACCGGCTCGCTGGTCTGGCCATTGCCCAGGCGATAGTCCAGCACGGCGATATCCGGCGCATCGTCCTGAATCAACTGCAGCGCGTCCTGCACCTCGCCGACAGGACCGACCACAGCCGCACCGGCGTGGACAAGCTGCAACTCGAGCAGCATGGCATTCATGTCATCGTTTTCGACCACGAGTACCCGAACTCCACGCAACACCGACATTGCTTACTCCTTCACCAAGTCGGCCAGTATATCGGGGCTGGTCGGTCACGGCGCTGCCGATGCCGCTTGCACCTGAATTCGTCAGGAGCGTCCTGACACTGTTCGTTTCATTCGCAAGCCGCTATACTGCGCGGCCACGCCGAAGTGGCGGAATCGGTAGACGCAGCGGACTCAAAATCCGCCGCCCTTAAAAGCGTGTGGGTTCGAGTCCCACCTTCGGCACCAAGATGTTGCAGTAATAGCAAAGCCCTTCCGGCGCAATCCGGAGGGGCTTTTTGCTGTATGCCGGCTTGCCTTGCAGGCGAGCGCTTTCACCCTGTCGCGAAGTGCGCGACGAGTACTGGTGAAGCGTCCGTCCGTGGTGGGCGGCATCAACGTTGCCCCGTTGCGCAGGCGTCGTTGCGTTGTCTGTCGTCGGTATCGATCCATCGTTTGGTGGCAGTCGTCATGCCTCACCGAACCAAGTTTTCGCTGCGCGTAACAGTGGTACCGGATGACGTTGCAGGCACGCAGTCATCACGCCCGGTGCGTACCGTGGAGGTCTCTTTCAAGCGGATGGCCCTCATGGATTTCGATTCTTCGCAGCAGTTGCGCATTCTTCGCGACATCCACGACACCAAGCCGGTATCCGACGAGGAGGGCAACTGGGCGGTACGTGCGGGCTATGCCACGCAAGCCGAGGACGGAGATATCGATCTGACCCACGAGGGTCGCAAGGCGTTGGACGACGGGCAGGCCTGAGCGTGCTGGATGGTGATGAGCATGCGCGTGTCGCATGCACGCACCCAGCCGCACTTGCAGGGGTTGAATAACCCGCTTCAGCCGAACGCTGTCTTGCGTATGCTGTGAACAGCAATGCATAAAAAAACCCCGGGAAAGCCGGGGTTTTTGGATGATTGGCGTCCCCACGGGGATTCGAACCCCGGTGTCCACCGTGAAAGGGTGGTGTCCTAGGCCTCTAGACGATGGGGACGCGTATCAAAACCTCGTTGTCCATTCCAGACGGCCTAATGTCTGAAGTGGTGGAGCCAGGCGGGATCGAACCGCCGACCTCCTGCATGCCATGCAGGCGCTCTCCCAGCTGAGCTATGGCCCCGCGTTGCTGCGAGCCGGCAATCATAGCGAACTCATCGTCGTTTGCAAAGCGATGCGGCAACTTTTTTCGTACGGGGTGAGCCTCGGTGACGGGGCTTCTGAGAGGTCTGCGCCTGGATGGGAAGAGACGGCGAAGCACTCCTTGCGCATTCCAGCACCGCAATGGGCGTATACGAGTGCATGCGACCGCGCCGGCACTTTGGCGAAACGCCCTGCGCGCCAGGGTTGCGATTCGCCGGGCGTGGGTATTCGTGGCAAAGCGTGCTGCACATCATGCAGCGCGTCCTTGCCTGTGCGGGCTGCATTCAACAGGTGCGATGGCCGGGCGCGACTTCGGCCACCCGCCGCGCTTCGCGGCAAAAGTGTGTGCCAACTGCATGACTTCTTCGTCAGTACAACCCGCGAACTTGCCTGTCTTTTTACGAATGCATCCAGGCGTATCGCTGTGTTGGTCGTGATGCGAGGTGTCGCAATCATGAGGCTTTGCGCGACACGGGGCAGAGGGGCGACGCATGCGCGTACCGACCAGGCATCATGCAAAGAAAAAGCCCCGGCATGACCGGGGCTTTTGGATGATTGGCGTCCCCACGGGGATTCGAACCCCGGTGTCCACCGTGAAAGGGTGGTGTCCTAGGCCTCTAGACGATGGGGACGCGTATCAAAACCTGAGTTGTCATTTCAGACGGCCTAATGTCTGAAGTGGTGGAGCCAGGCGGGATCGAACCGCCGACCTCCTGCATGCCATGCAGGCGCTCTCCCAGCTGAGCTATGGCCCCACGAAACTGAGAACGAAATGATAGCGACCTGTTAATGTTCGCGCAAGCGCTTTTTCATTCCGGTTGAGACGGCGCGTGCGCTCGGCAGCGCTGCCTGCCACTTACTTGACGCCATGCAGATCGCGCAGCTGCGTCGGCCGAGCGCCGAAGTAGGCGGCGAGGTCGGCGATGTCCTGATCGCTCAATGCGGTGGCCTGCGCAGTCATCAGCGGGTGCTGGCGATCGCCGCTGCGATAGGCCTGCAGCGCATGCGCAAGATAGTCGCCGTACTGGCCACCGAGCTTGGGATAACTGGGGTCGATCGGCGCATTGCCATCGGCACCATGGCAATCCACGCAGCTCTGGCCGGTAGCCTTGCCCTTGGCATGCGCGAGTTTGTCGCCAGCGTCGGCGCGACCGGTGGGCAGGCCGGCAGAGGAGCCAGAGCCGTGTTCGCCGCTGGCATGGCCGGCATCGCCGGCGGAGTGATCGGTGGATTCGACCTGGGATTGGGAACAGGCCGCCATCATCAGGGCAGCGACCAGGACGATGGCTAGACGCGGAGCGTGCAGGGCGTTCGGCATGTGGGCGCTTACTTGAGGGTGGACAGGAAGGCGGAGATGTCGGCGATGTCCTGCTCGGAGAAACTCTGCGCCTGCGCCTGCATGGTCGGGTGTTTGCGCTTGCCCTGGCGGTACTCGGTCAATGCCTGGGTCAGATACTGACTGGACTGGCCGCCGATCTTGGGCACGCGGTAACTGGGATAGGCGTTCTTGTAGCCGGTCACGCCGTGGCAGCCCTGGCAGGTATACGCCAGCAGACGGCCATTGGAGGGATTGCCGGTCGGGGCTGCGGGCGCGGAGGCAGCAGGTGCGGCGGCAGGCGCCGGCGTGGCCGGGACTGCTGGCGTGACTGACGGTGTCGCTGATGCGCCCCCAAACGGCAGGAAGACGACCAGAGCGAGACAAGCGGCGAGCGGCTGCGGGCGCATGGTTTCGTATCCGGAAGACTGATTGAGCGTCCGCACGTGGGGGCGTGACGGAACCGGACCGAGTATGCCTGCGATTTGGCGTGGCGCAAACGGGGTGAATACGCGAAGTTGAACAGACCATGACCTTTGGCGCATTGGCGACATGCATGTTCGGGTGGTCTACTTGCCTACAACACCTGTTCACGCATCCACTAGGACACGACGATGTCGCCACTCTTCTTCTTGCCCGGCCGCAGCGGAATCTGCGCCGCAGTATTGATCTCCAGCCTGCTGTTGGGCGGCTGCAAGACCGGCGATGGAGAGGCCAAGGCCGCAGAAGAAAAAAAGGCCGTGGACGCGGTGCCGGTGGAAACCGCCAAGGCAGCGCGTCGCGCTGTGGCTGCCAGCTATACGGGTACCGCCGCGCTGGAGCCACGCGCCGAGGCGCAGGTGGTGGCCAAGACGTCCGGCGTGGCATTGGCGGTGATGGTGGAAGAAGGCCAGAAGGTGTCGGCCGGCCAGGCGCTGGTGCGACTGGACCCGGACCGCGCGCATCTGGCCGTCGCACAGAGCGAAGCGCAGCTGCGCAAGCTGGAAAACAGCTACCGCCGTGCGACGCAACTGGTCGGCCAGCAGCTGGTGAGCGCGGCCGATGTGGACCAGCTCAAGTTCGATGTGGAAAACAGCCGTGCGCAGCATCGCCTGGCATCGCTGGAGCTGTCCTACACCACGGTGCAGGCGCCGATTTCCGGCGTGATCGCCTCGCGGTCGATCAAGACCGGCAACTTCGTGCAGATCAATACACCGATCTTTCGCATCGTCGACGACTCGCAGCTGGAAGCCACGCTCAACGTGCCCGAACGCGAACTGGCGACATTGAAATCCGGCCAGCCGGTGACCCTGCTGGCCGATGCGCTGCCGGGCCAGCAGTTCGTGGGCAAGGTGGATCGCATTGCGCCGGTGGTGGATTCGGGGAGCGGGACGTTCCGCGTGGTGTGTGCGTTCGGCAAGGGCGCCGAGTCGCTGCAGCCGGGCATGTTCGGGCGCATCCGCATCGATTACGACCAGCGCAAGGATGCCCTGGTGATCCCGCGTCTGGCGTTGCTGGACGACGGCGAGCCGGCGGTATTCGTGGTGCGCAACGGCAAGGCAGCGCGGGTGCCGGTGAAACTCGGTTACGCCGAAGGCCCGTGGCTGGAAGTGCGGCAGGGCCTGAAGGAAGGCGACCAGGTGGTGACCGCCGGCAAGGTGGCGCTGCGCGACGGCACTGCGGTGCAGGTCATCGGCCAGCCCGACCGCAAGCCGGTGGCGGCTGCGGCGCCGGCAACCGGCAGCGACGGGAAGCGCTCATGAGCGATCACGGCAACCCGCACGGACCCGTGCACGACCCGCATGCGCCATTGCCCGGCGGCGGGCTGGTGGTCTTCGCCACACGACGGCGGGTGACCATCGCGATGATCACCGTGACCATGCTGTTGTTCGGCCTGATCGCACTGCGCAGCCTCAAGGTCAATCTGCTGCCGGATCTGAGCTATCCCACGCTGACCGTACGCACCGAATACACCGGCGCGGCGCCGGCGGAAATCGAAACGCTGGTGACCGAGCCGGTGGAAGAAGCCGTCGGTGTGGTCAAGAACCTGCGCAAGCTCAAGTCGATCTCGCGCACCGGGCAGAGCGATGTGGTGCTGGAGTTCGCCTGGGGCACCAACATGGACCAGGCCAGCCTGGAAGTGCGCGACAAGATGGAAGCGCTGTCGCTGCCGCTGGAAACCAAGCCGCCGGTGCTGCTGCGCTTCAATCCCTCCACCGAACCGATCATGCGCCTGGCGTTGTCGCCCAAACAGGCGCCGGCGTCGGACACCGATGCCATCCGTCAGCTCACCGGCCTGCGCCGCTATGCCGACGAAGACCTGAAAAAGAAGCTCGAACCGGTGGCCGGTGTGGCGGCGGTCAAGGTCGGCGGTGGCCTGGAAGACGAGATCCAGGTCGATATCGATCAGCAAAAACTCGCCCAGCTCAACCTGCCGATCGACAACGTGATCACCCGGCTCAAGGAAGAGAACGTCAACATCTCCGGCGGCCGGCTGGAAGAAGGTTCGCAGCGCTACCTGGTGCGCACGGTCAACCAGTTCGTGGATCTGGACGAGATCCGCAACATGCTGGTCACCACGCAGAGCAGCAGCAGCAGCGCGGCGCAGGCGGCGATGCAGCAGATGTATGCGATTGCCGCATCCACCGGTTCGCAGGCGGCCCTGGCGGCGGCGGCCGAAGTGCAGAGCACCTCGTCGGCGTCCAGCAGCAGCATCGCCGGCGGCATGCCGGTGCGGCTGAAGGATGTGGCCGACGTGCGCCAGGGCTACAAGGAGCGCGAGGCGATCATCCGCCTGGGCGGCAAGGAGGCGGTGGAGCTGGCGATCTACAAGGAAGGCGACGCCAACACCGTCTCCACCGCCGCAGCGCTGCGCAAGCGGCTGGAGCAGTTGCAGGCGAGCGTGCCCGGCGATGTGGAGATCACCACCATCGAGGACCAGTCGCACTTCATCGAGCACGCGATCAGCGACGTCAAGAAGGATGCGGTAATCGGCGGCGTGCTGGCGATCCTGATCATCTTCCTGTTCCTGCGCGATGGCTGGAGCACCTTCGTGATCAGCCTGTCGCTGCCGGTGTCGATCATCACCACGTTCTTCTTCATGGGCCAGTTGGGCCTGAGTCTCAACGTGATGTCGCTGGGTGGGCTGGCACTGGCCACCGGCCTGGTGGTGGACGATTCGATCGTGGTGCTGGAAAGCATCGCCAAGGCGCGCGAACGTGGCTTGAGCGTGCTGGATGCGGCGATCGCCGGCACCCGCGAAGTGAGCATGGCGGTGATGGCCTCCACGCTGACCACGATTGCGGTGTTTCTGCCGCTGGTGTTCGTGGAGGGCATTGCCGGGCAGCTGTTCCGCGACCAGGCGATGACCGTGGCGATCGCGATCGCGATCTCGCTGGTGGTGTCGATGACGCTGATCCCGATGCTGAGTTCGCTCAAGGGCGCTCCGCCAATGGCGTTCCCGGATGAGCCAGGCCATCCGGACTGGAAGCCCGAACAACGCTGGCTCAAGCCGATGGCTGCCGGTCGGCGCGGTGCGGGCGCAAGCGTGCGCTATGCGTTCTTCGGTGCAGCGTGGGCAGTGGTCAAGCTATGGCGTGGCCTCGCGCGGGTGGTGTCGCCGGTGATGCGCAAGGCCAGCGACCTGGCGATGGCGCCGTACGGCCGTGCCGAACGCGGCTATCTGGAGATGCTGCCGGCGGCGTTGCGGCGGCCCGGTCTGGTGCTGGGACTGGCGGCGGCGGCGTTTGTCGGCACTGTGTTGCTGGTGCCGATGCTGGGCGCGGACCTGATCCCGCAGCTGGCGCAGGATCGCTTCGAAATGACGGTGAAGCTGCCATCCGGCACGCCGTTGGCGCAGACCGATGCCTTGGTGCGCGAGTTGCAGCTGGCGCACGACAAGGACCCGGGCATCGCCTCGTTGTATGGCGTGAGCGGCAGTGGTACGCGGTTGGATGCCAACCCCACCGAAAGCGGGGAGAACATCGGCAAGCTCACCGTGGTGATGGCTGGCGGCGGGAGCCCGGAAGTGGAAGCGGCGGCGACGCAGCGGTTGCGCAGCAGCATGGTCGGGCATCCCGGCGCGCAGGTGGATTTCGCACGGCCGGCGTTGTTCAGCTTCTCCACGCCGCTGGAAGTGGAATTGCGCGGGCAGGATCTGGGCGAGCTGGAGCGTGCAGGGCAAAAACTGGCCGCGATGCTGCGCGCCAATGGACACTACGCCGACGTCAAGTCGACGGTGGAAGAGGGCTTTCCGGAAATCCAGATCCGCTTCGATCAGGAGCGCGCCGGTGCGCTGGGGCTGACCACGCGCCAGATCGCCGATGTCATCGTCAAGAAGGTGCGTGGCGATGTCGCCACGCGCTACAGCTTCCGTGATCGCAAGATCGATGTGCTGGTGCGTGCGCAGCACAGCGACCGTGCGAGTGTGGATGCGATTCGCCAGCTGATCGTCAATCCGGGCAGCAGCCGGCCGGTACGTCTGGCTGCGGTGGCCGAGGTGCTGGCGACGACCGGCCCGAGCGAGATCCATCGCGCCGATCAGACCCGCGTGGCCATCGTGTCGGCCAGCCTGAAGGACATCGACCTGGGCGGTGCGGTGCGCGAAGTGGAGACGCTGGTGCGCAAGGACCCGTTGGCTGCGGGTGTGGGCATGCATATCGGCGGGCAGGGCGAGGAGCTGGCGCAGTCCGTGAAGTCGCTGCTGTTCGCGTTCGGGCTGGCGATCTTCCTGGTCTATCTGGTGATGGCGTCGCAGTTCGAATCGCTGCTGCATCCGTTCGTCATCCTGTTCACCATTCCGCTGGCGATGGTGGGCGCGGTGCTGGCGCTGCTGATGACCGGCAAGCCGGTGTCGGTGGTGGTGTTCATCGGCTTGATCCTGCTGGTGGGCCTGGTGACCAAGAACGCCATCATCCTGATCGACAAGGTCAACCAGTTGCGCGAAGAGGGCGTGCCCAAGCGCGAGGCGCTGATCGAGGGGGCGCGTTCGCGTTTGCGGCCGATCATCATGACCACGCTGTGCACCCTGTTCGGCTTCCTGCCGCTGGCGGTGGCGATGGGCGAGGGCGCGGAAGTGCGCGCACCGATGGCGATCACCGTGATCGGCGGCTTGTTGGTGTCCACGCTGCTGACGCTGCTGGTGATTCCGGTGGTGTACGACCTGCTGGATCGCCGCGCCGATGCCTACTACCTGGAGCGCGGGCGGCGCATGGCGCGGCAGCAGGCGCGGGCACACGAGACCACCGACGGGCTGGAGGCGCTATGAGCGTTGCGGCTTTCAGCATTCGTCGTCCGGTCACCACCATCATGTGCTTCGTGTCGTTGGTGGTGGTGGGCTTGATCGCCGCCTTCCGATTGCCGTTGGAGGCGTTGCCGGATATCTCGGCGCCGTTCCTGTTCGTGCAGTTGCCGTATACCGGCTCCACCCCGGACGAGGTGGAGCGCAACCTGGTGCGGCCGGCCGAAGAAGCCTTGGCCACGATGACCGGCATCAAGCGCATGCGCTCCACCGCTACCGCCGACGGTGCCAACATCTTCATCGAGTTCTCCGACTGGGACCGCGATATCGCCATCGCCGCATCGGATGCCCGCGAGCGGCTGGATGCCATTCGCGACGATTTTCCGGACGATCTGCAGCGCTTCCATATCTTCAAGTGGTCCAGCAGCGACGAGCCGGTGCTCAAGGTGCGCCTGGCCAGCCAGACCGACCTGACCGGTGCGTACGACATGCTCGACCGCGAGTTCAAGCGGCGCATCGAACGCATTCCCGGCGTGGCGAAGGTCGAAATTTCCGGGGCTCCGCCCAACGAGGTGGAGATCGCCATCGCGCCGGATCGCCTGACCGCGCACGATCTCAGCCTCAATGACCTGAGCGAGCGGCTGGGCAAGCTCAATTTCTCGGTGTCCGCCGGGCAGATCGACGACAACGGGCAGCGCATCCGCGTGCAGCCGATCGGCGAGTTGCGCGATCTGCAGGAGCTGCGTGAGCTCGTACTCAATGCCAAGGGCTTGCGCCTGGGCGATATTGCACAGGTACGCCTCAAGCCCACGCGCATGAACTACGGGCGGCGGCTGGACGGGCGCCCGGCGATCGGCCTGGATGTCTACAAGGAGCGCAGTGCCAATCTGGTGGAAGTGTCCAAGGCTGCGCTGAAAGAGGTCGAAGACATTCGCGCCGAGCCTGCGATGCGCGACGTGCAGATCAAGGTGATCGACAACCAGGGCAAGGCGGTGACCTCGTCGCTGGCCGAACTGGCCGAAGCCGGCGCGGTGGGCCTGTTGTTGTCGATCACGGTGCTGTTCTTCTTCCTGCGCCACTGGCCATCGACGCTGATGGTGACGCTGGCGATCCCGATCTGCTTTGCGATCACGCTGGGCTTCATGTATTTCGTCGGCGTCACGCTCAACATCCTGACCATGATGGGCTTGTTGCTGGCGGTCGGCATGCTGGTGGACAACGCGGTGGTGGTGGTGGAAAGCATCTACCAGGAACGCGAGCGCATGCCCGGGCAGCCGCAACTGGCGGCGCTGCTCGGCACCCGCAGCGTGGCGATCGCGCTCAGCGCCGGCACCTTGTGCCATTGCATCGTCTTCGTGCCGAACCTGTTCGGCGAGACCAACAACATCTCCATCTTCATGGCGCAGATCGCGATCACCATTTCGGTGTCGCTGTTGGCGTCGTGGCTGGTGGCGATCAGCCTGATTCCGATGTTGTCCGCGCGCATGAAGACGCCGCCCATGGTGACTTCCGACCATGGCGTGATCGCCAGACTGCAACGCCGCTATGCGCGGGTACTGGCGTGGACGCTGGCCCATCGCGGCTGGAGCGTGACCGGCATCATCCTGGTGAGCGCCATCAGCCTGGTGCCGATGAAGCTGACCAAGGTGGACATGTTCGGCGGCGATGGGGGTAACGAGGCCTTCATCCAGTATCAGTGGAAAGGCTCCTACACCCGTGAGCAGTTGGGCGAAGAGATCGGCCGTGTGGAAAATTATCTCGAAGCCAATCGCGCCAAGTACCACATCACGCAGATCTATTCGTGGTTCAGCGAAGTGGAAGGCAGCAATACGGTGGTGACCTTCGACGCGAGCAAGGTGAAGGATCTGCCGCCGTTGCTGGAAAAGATTCGCAAGGAACTGCCGCGCTCTGCGCGCGCCGACTACAGCATCGGCAACCAGGGCGATGGCGGCAGCGGCAACCAGGGCGTGCAGGTGCAGTTGGTTGGCGACTCCACCGAAGCGCTCAAGTCGCTGGCCGACGACGTCATTCCGCTGCTGGCGCAACGCAAGGAATTGCGCGACGTGCATGTGGATACCGGCGACCGCACCAGCGAGTTGGCGATTCGGGTAGACCGCGAACGCGCGGCTGCATTCGGCTTCAGTGCGGAGCAGGTGGCCAGTTTCGTGGGTCTGGCATTGCGCGGTACGCCGTTGCGCGAATTCCGTCGTGGCGACAATGAAGTGCCGGTGTGGGTGCGTTTTGCCGGCGCCGAGCAAAGCAAGCCCGAAGACCTGGCCGGCTTCACCGTGCGCACAAAAGATGGCCGCAGCGTGCCGTTGCTGAGCCTGGTGGACGTGCAGATTCGCCCGGCCGCCACCCAGATCGGGCGTACCAATCGTCAGACCACAGTGACCATCAAGGCCAATCTGGCCGAAAAAGTCACCGTGCCGGAAGCACGTGCGGCGATGGAAAAGCCGCTCAAGGCGATGAGTTTCCCGGCCGGCTACAGTTACACCTTCGACGGCGGCGATTACCAGAACGACGGCGAGGCGATGGGCCAGATGGTATTCAATCTGATAATCGCGTTGGTGATGATCTACGTGGTGATGGCGGCGGTGTTCGAGTCGCTGCTGTTCCCGGCAGCCATCATGAGCGGCGTGCTGTTTTCGATCTTTGGCGTGTTCTGGCTGTTCTGGATCACCGGCACCTCGTTCGGCATCATGTCCTTCATCGGCATCCTGGTGCTGATGGGCGTGGTGGTGAACAACGGCATCGTGATGATCGAGCACATCAACAATTTGCGTCGCCGTGGCATGGGCCGCACGCAGGCGCTGGTGGAAGGCTCACGCGAGCGCTTGCGCCCGATCATGATGACGATGGGAACCGCGATCCTGGCGATGGTGCCGATCTCGCTGACCAGCACCACGATGTTCAGCGACGGCCCGCCGTATTTCCCGATGGCGCGCGCCATCGCCGGCGGCCTGGCGTTTTCCACGGTGGTGAGCCTGCTGTTTCTGCCGACGATCTACGCGATTCTCGACGACATGAGCAGCGGCGCAGCAGCGCTGGTACGACGTGCGCGCGGGATGCCGCACACGCCCCCGGCGAGCGCAGCGCTGGAGTCTTGATCATTCAACCTGGCTGAAGTTTGTCGCGGTGCGCCGACGGCGCCGCTGTCACGTCGTGCTCGGGCCTTGAACCTCATGAGCCGCCTGACGCCCCTCTCCCGCCGGAGCGAGGAGGCACAGCGTGGGCGCCATGGGCACGCGTGCCTTGGAGCGCCCGCGCCGCAAGCGCGAGCCGGGGCGCGGAGCGGAGGATGGGGGTGAGGGTACGGGTCGCCAAGTACGCGCCTGTCATTCGCTGGCTTCGGTGAGAGCGACAGCGCGGCCGGGGATCGGCTCCTCGGCTCGGTCAGACATCCTGTCTGACTCGCCGCGCGGTACATCCTGAGTGCCGCTCTCCGCCGATCCCCGGCCGCACTGCCGCCTCGTCATGTCGTTGCCACGACCTAGTCAAGGCAAGCGAATTGTCCGTCTTATTTTCAGCGGCCCGCGATTCTCGATAACACCAGCAAGCAGAGCAGGGATCTGCTGGCGTGTCACGGTGCGCCTAAGACGCCAGTGCTTGTAGTGCTTGTGTCTTGAACGTCACGGGCCGCCTCAGCCCCTCTCCCGTCGGGGCGAGGAGGCACAGCTTGCGCGCCATGGGCGCGCGTGTCTTGGAGCGCCCGCGCCGCAAGCGCGGGCCGGGGCGCGGAGCGGGGGTTGGGGGAAAGGGTACGGGTTCTCCGGGCACTGCCAATCAGCCGGCTGTTATTCGCTGGCTTCGGTGAGAGCGACAGCGCGTCCGGGGATCGGCTCCTCGGCTCGGTCAGACATCCTGTCTGACTCGCCGCCGCGGCACATCCATGTGCCGCTCTCCGCCAATCCCCGGCCACGCTGCCGCCCCGGCGAGTCGTTGCCGTGACTTTGAGCGACGAACAACGACAGCCGATTCAGTGCTCGATTTGGTACATGCCAATCATCCGCCAGGTTCGCTGCACGTCTTCTGGGCCTTCGACTTCGCAGCTCTCAGATAAACCGCCCTGACGCCAACCACTTAGAAGCACACGGTTTCTACTACTCTCTCAATCCGCCGCCTTCAAGAGGGATGCGAAGAGGCCTTTGCCTCGATAGCCGAGGCAACGATCAAAGCCTAGGTCGAGCATGCCCTGCGGCGATCTCTGCTCTCCGTTCCGCCAACACAGGAACATTCGAAGAGTGGTCCGCGGGCGCCGGGGCAGGACCTTACACGACAAGGCGCGTGTAAGAGCCCCCATGGATGGGTTCACGGCGTGTCCTGCCCCGGCGCCCGCGGGCCGCTCCCACGCACAAGATCAAGGCGCCAGCGAATCAGGCTTCCTCAGCCAAATTCAAAGCGTAACCAGACTGCGCTTTTACTCAATCACCTGAAAGCGCTGACCAACCAGGCTTTCCTCAGCCAACCAGCGTTTTGTCACCAAATCAGCTTTCCAACGCAGCTCGGCTTTTCAACTCGCTGGATGCGGCGCTCAGAAATCAGCCCGCACGCACCTGCCGCACGATCGCCGCCGCCTTGGCCGAGCTTTCCTTGACCTTGTCCCACTGACCCTGTGCCAGCCAGTCCTTGGGCACCATCCACGAGCCGCCGATGCAGACCACGTTCGGCTGCGACAGAAACTCCGCCGCGTTGGCTTCGCTGATGCCGCCGGTGGGGCATAGCTTGAGCTCGGACAACGGGCCAGCCAGGCCCTTGAGCATTTGCAGACCACCCACGGCGGTGGCCGGGAACAGCTTGCAGACCCGGAAGCCCAGGCCCATCAGCGTCAGTAGTTCGGTCGGGGTGGCCGCGCCGGGCACGGCCGGGATTGGCGCATCGGCCAGCAGCCGCGCCAGCGGTGCCGGCGTGCCCGGGGTGACCAGGAAGTCCGCACCGGCATCCACCGACTGACGCAGTTGCAGCTCGCTCAGCACGGTGCCGGCGCCGATCACGATGTTGGGCAGCTCGCGCTTGAGCATGGCCAGCGCTTCCAGCGCGATCGGGGTGCGCAGGGTCAGTTCGATCGCGGGCAGGCCGCCTTCGAGTAGCGCATCGGCGACGCGGCGCGCCTGGTCCAGCGTGTCCACGGTGACCACCGGCAGGATGCCGGCGTCGCGCAGCAGCTTTTCGGCGGTGTTCTGGGTCTGGGCAATCGTCATTGCAACTCCGTTAGACGGCGACCGTCGGGGCGGCCGCTGAGAGGGAAAAGGGTCAGGCGTCCTTGGACTCGTGTGGCGCAGCGGCTGCAGCAGCATCCGCGCCGAGTTCGTACTCGGCGTCGTAGCTCCAAAGCGCACCGTCCGGATGGGTCGGGCCGCAGGAAATCGAGATGGCGCCCTGGTCGGCCGGGCCGACGACCTGGCGGTTGATCGCAAACAGGTTGCGGCCAAGGTCGTTGCCGGCCACGGCGGTGTTGGGGGCAACCTCGCGCGATGCCCATTCCTCGGCCGAGACCAGCACTTCCAGCGTGCCGGCTTCGCCGTCCAGGCGCACCATGTCGCCTTCGCGGACGCGCCCGATCGGGCCGCCACGCGCGGCTTCCGGCGTCATGTGGATTGCGGCGGGGAACTTGCCCGAGGCACCGGACAAGCGGCCGTCGGTAACCAGCGCCACGCGGCGGCCCTGGTTCTGCAGCAGGCCGAGCAACGGGGCCATCGAGTGCAGTTCGGGCATGCCGTTGGCGCGCGGGCCCTGGTAACGCAGCACCACCACGAAATCGTGCGGCAACACGCCGGCCGCATGCAGCTTGTTGAGCACCTGCGGGGTGTCTATCACCACCGCAGGCGCTTCGATCTTGCGGTGCTGCGGCTTGACCGCCGACAGCTTGATCAGCGAGCGCCCCAGGTTGCCGCGCAGCAGGCGCAGGCCGCCTTGCGATTCGAATGCATCGCCGACCGGCCGCGCCACGCTGTCGTCGGCGGTCGTCGCTGTACCTGGCACATAGGTGACCTTGCCGTCCTGCAGGCGTGGCTCGTTGACGTAGGCACGCATGCCGCCTTCGACCACGGTCGGCAGATCGTCGTGCATGTAGCCGGCGTCCATCAGCTCGCGGAACACGAACGCGGTGCCGCCTGCGGCCTGGAAGCGGTTTACGTCGGCCTCGCCATTCGGGTAGATGCGGGTCAGCAGCGGCACGGTCTGCGAGATCAGATCCATGTCGTCCCAGGTCAGCACGATGCCGGCGGCACGCGCCACTGCGATCCAGTGAATCGTGTGGTTGGTCGAGCCGCCGGTCGCCATCAGCGCGACCACGGCATTGACGATGGCGCGCTCGTCGATCAGGCGGCCGAACGGGCGGAAGTCATTGCCCAGCGCCGAGATCGCCAGGGCCCGTGCGGTGCCCTCGCGGGTCAGCGCATCGCGCAGCGGCAATTCCGGGTTGACGAACGAGGCGCCGGGCAACTGCACGCCCATCGCTTCGAGCAGCACCTGGTTGGAATTGGCGGTGCCGTAGAAGGTGCAGGTGCCGGCCGAGTGGTACGACGACGACTCGGCCTCCAGCAACTCCGCGCGCGTGGCTTCGCCGGCGGCATAGCGCTCGCGCACTTCGGCCTTTTGCTTGTTCGGGATACCCGGCGTCATCGGGCCGGCCGGCATGAAGATCGCCGGCAGATGGCCGAACGCCAGCGCGCCGATCAACAGGCCAGGCACGATCTTGTCGCACACGCCCAGGTACACCACGCTGTCGAACATGTCGTGGCTGAGCCCGATCGCTGCAGCCTGGGCGATGTTGTCGCGCGAGAACAACGACAGCTCCATGCCCGCGCGGCCCTGGGTGACGCCGTCGCACATCGCCGGCACACCGCCGGCCACTTGCGCGGTGGCGCCGAGCGTACGCGCGGCATCGCGAATCAGTTGCGGGTAATGCTCGAACGGCTGATGCGCCGACAGCATGTCGTTGTAGGCGGTGATGATGCCCAGATTGGGGGTGGCCGCACCGCGCAGGCGCGACTTGTCGGTCGGCTCGGAGGCCGCAAAGCCGTGCGCAAGATTGCCGCAGCTCAGACGGCTACGGAACGGACCCTCACGCAGGGCGGCATCGAGACCGGCCAGATACGCCGCGCGCGACGGCGCGCTGCGCTTGCGGATACGGTCGGTGACAGCTTGGATGTTCGGATGCAGGCTCATTGGCTACCGGCTATGAGAAACGGGGAAGGTAATCACGCTGTTCTTTTCTTAGATACCCGCACATGGATGTGCGGGCTGTTGCGAGGGATTCGCACAAAATCGGCTGTTGCGAGGGACTCGCACGTTAGAATCCCCGCACAAGGATGTGCGGGTTGTTGCGAGGGACTCGCATTCACGCACACCAATGCACCCGCAGACGCGGCCCGGGCTGCTGGAGCGCAACGCGAATCGGGTACTCGCCGATGTCTTCGCCGGCGAGCGCGGCTTGCAGCACGTCGAGCTTCTGCTTGCCGCGCAACAGCAGCAGGCGCGTAGGGACCGCGGCGAGCCCGGCAGGTGTCAGCGTGATCCGCAGCGGCCACTGGTTCGCGCCTGGGCAACCGGTCGCGTCCAGCGACGCATACGGCTGTGGGCTGGTCAGCGCCTTGGGCAGATCGGTCGAACCGGGGAACAACGAAGCGGTGTGTCCGTCGCCGCCCATTCCCAGCACCGCCAGGCAAGCCGGCTCGGCATGCGTGGCCTGCAGGTTGGCGGTGTGCACGCACTCGGGCAACTGCTTGCCCGGACGCACCAACGGGATGAAGGTCGCAGCCGGCGCATGGGTCAGGAAGCTGTGGTTGACCAGCCAGGCATTGCTGTCCTGATCCTGCGGCGAGAGCCAGCGCTCATCGACCAGGCCCACTTCCACCCGCGACCAATCCAGCGGGCGATGTGCCAGCGATTCATAGACTGGCGCCGGCGTGGTGCCGCCGGAGAGCAACATGCGGGCCTGCCCGCGGCGCGAGATTTCCTGTTCCAGCAGATCGGCCATCTCGCTGGCGACCGCTTCGGTCCATTCGGCCGGGTCTTCGTAGCGCACCAGTGTGATGCGCGGGTTGTCCTGCAGGTTCATCGCTGCTCTCCCGGATGCTGACGCTGCGCATCCACCGCATACGCTGCCGCGCCCAGCAGGCCGGCATGCGGATGCATGACCGCCAGCGACGGCACCCGCGACATGATTGCGGAGAACCTGCCCTTGTGCTCGAAACGCTGGCGAAAGCCCGAATGCTGCAGCGAATCCAGCACCTTGGGCACCAGCCCGCCGGTGAGGAACACGCCATCCCAGGCGCCCTGCATCAACACCATGTCGCCGGCGATCGCGCCGAAGATGGCGCAGAACAGATCGATGGTGCGCGCCGAGCGCGGGTCGCCTGCAGCAGCGCGTGCGGTGATGTCCTTGGGTTCCAGCGGGCCCGGGTCGATGCCGGCGATCTCGCTCAATGCGCGGTGGATGTTGACCAGGCCGGGGCCGCAGATCAGCCGCTCGTTGGACACCCGGCCGAACTGCTCGGAGAGGATTTCCAGCACACGGATTTCTTCCGGCGTACCGGGAGGAAAGCTGACGTGGCCACCTTCGGTCTCCAGCGGAAAACAGCGCCCGTTGCGGATGATCAGCCCGCCCACGCCCAGGCCGGTGCCGGGGCCGATCACGCCGTAGTTGCGCGGTTGATCGATCGGCGCCGGGCGCCAGCTGGCGCCGCCCACCTGCACCACGTCCTGCGGGCGCAGCAGGCTGATCGCCATGGCCTGCGCGGCAAAATCGTTGATCAGGTGCAGGGTGCTGAAACCGAGCATGCTGGCGGTGCGCGTGCGCGAGATCACCCACGGATGGTTGGTGATGCGCGCTTCGTCGCCATCGACGCGGCCGGCGACGGCGAACACGCCCTGGGTGGCCTGCACGCCGATCTGGTCGAGGTAATACCGCGCGGCCTCGCCGAGCGAAGCGAACTCCACCACCGCGAACTCACGCGAGGTGTCGTCCAGCAGCGGCACCGAGGCGTCGACATCGGCCAGCGCGAAGCGCGCATTGGTTCCGCCGATATCGGCAACCAGCACCGGCTTGGAAGGAGCGGTCATGCGTTGTTTCCCTGTGCGTCGGTGGCAGGAGGCAGGAACGGTGTGGCGGTGTCCGGGCCCCAGCTACCGGCGGGGTAGGGCTGCAGCGGCAATTGCGCCGCGGCCCAGGCGTCGCTGACGCTGTCGATCCAGGACCAGGCTGCCTTGACCTCGTCGTCGCGTACGAACAGCGCCGGGTTGCCGTTGAAGGCATCCACGAACAGGCGCTCGTAGGCGATGCGACGGTGCAGGCCGGTCGGCACCGACAATTCCAGTTCCAGCGGCTGCAGCTCGATCGCACCCCATTCCGGGCCGGCCAGGCTGCTCATCAGGCCGAGCTCGATGTTTTCCTGCGGTTGCAGCTGGAAGGTCAGCCGGTTGGGCACTGCGTTCTGCCGGTCCGGGCGCTCGAACAACCAATGCGTCACCGGCTTGAGCGTCACCACGATACGGGTGGAACGCTCGGCCAGGCGCTTGCCGGTGCACAGATGGAACGGCACCCCGGCCCAGCGCCAATTATCGATATGCGCGGTCACCGCGACGAAGGTTTCCACGTCGCTGCCTTCCGGCGGGTGGTAGGCCTGCGCCGGCTGGCCATTGATGGTGCCGGCGGTGTAGCGGCCGCGCACGCTGTCATGGGCGGCGTGCTCGGCGGTCATCGGACGCAGCGCACGCAGCACCTTGACCTTTTCGTCGCGGATGCGGTCGGCATCCAGCGCGGCCGGCGGCTCCATCGCCACCAGACACAGCAGCTGCAGGATATGGCTCTGCACCATATCGCGCAGCGCGCCGGAGCGGGCGTAATAGGCATCGCGCCCGTCGACCCCTTCGCTTTCGGCAACCAGGATCTGCACCGACTCGATATAGGTGCGGTTCCAGACCGCCTCCAGCAGGGTGTTGCCGAAGCGCAGCGCGATCAGGTTCTGCACCGCCGCCTTGCCCAGGTAATGGTCCAGACGGAATACGCGGTCTTCGTCGATCAGCGCGCCGATCGACTGCAGGATCTCGCGGGCGCTGTCCGAGTCGTGGCCGATCGGCTTCTCCAGCATCAGCCGGTGCGGTGCGGCCAGCGCGCCACCCAGGGCCAGACCCTGGCAGGTGCTGATGTAAAGCCCCGGCGGGATCGCCAGGTAGCTTACGATCTGGCGGGACGCAAGCTCGCGGACCGCATCGGCCACCGATTCGGCATTGCGCAGGTCCACCGAGCGGTAGTCCACGCGCTGCAGCAGGGTCTGGATCTGCTCCTGGGTGGCAATCGGCAGCGCTTCGGTCAGGCGGGGACGCAGCACTTCACGGAAGGCCTCGGTATCGTGCGGCGACAATGCCAGCGCGCGGATACGGAAGTCCTCCGGCAGCAGGCCGTCGACGAACAGGCGCAGCAGGGAGGGGAAGAGATAGCGCTGGGCGAGGTCGCCGGTGGCGCCGAACAGGATCAGGGTGTTGTGCATGGACCGAGTTTCAGATTCTGGGGACATCGTTATCAGCGGCTTGTCGGAAAGGCGCCGGATACCCGGCGGTCGGTACGTCTGTTCCTGGGCGACACTTGCGTGCGCGCAGCGGGGGATGGACGCTGACGCCCAATCCCCGATTGTTGCAGCAACTGGTGGTCAGCGGTTAGCGCCTGGGCGGCATACCTGCACATGCGTGGCGGAATGCCCGCCCGCGCGGCGCAGGTAACGTGGCCGGAAACAGCGGCGTGGGTCGGTAGCGGCATGGTTCCTCCGAGATCGATGTTGCCATGTGAAAACGATTACATGTCAGAATAAACCAATGCATTCGTTTGCAGGGGATTTCCTCGCAGACGGGTCGGTCGTCATTGCCATCGGGAGGGCCGAGGGCAGGGCGCATACAACACGTTGAGGCCGAACGATGGCGAAAGTGCAGTTGGAAGGTGTCCGCAAGGTCTATGAAAACGGCCAGGTGGCGGTGCAGGGCGCAAGCTTCGAGGTGGCCGATGGCGAGCTGATGGTGCTGGTCGGACCGTCAGGCTGCGGCAAGTCGACCTTGCTGCGCATGATCGCAGGGCTCGAGGACATCAGCGCGGGCACGCTCAAGATCGGCGAGCGCGTGGTCAACGACGTGGCACCGAAGGACCGCGACATCGCCATGGTGTTCCAGAGCTATGCGCTGTATCCGCACATGACCGTGGCGGAAAATCTGGCCTTCGGCCTCAAGCTGCGTGGTCACCCGAAGCAGGTCATCGCCGAGCGCGTCAATAACGCCGCCGAGCTGCTGGGCCTGACCCCGATGCTCGACAAGCTGCCCAAGGCGATGTCCGGCGGCCAGCGCCAGCGCGTGGCGCTGGGGCGGGCGATGGTGCGCGAATCGTCGGTGTTCCTGCTCGACGAACCGCTGTCCAATCTGGACGCCAAGTTGCGCCACAGCGTGCGCACCGAGATCGCACAGCTGCACCGCAAGCTCGGCACCACCATGATCTACGTCACCCACGACCAGGTCGAAGCGATGACGCTGGGCCAGCGCATCGTGGTGCTCAAGGACGGCGTGATCCAGCAGATCGACAGCCCGATGGCGCTGTACGATCGTCCGGCCAACCTGTTTGTCGCCGGTTTCTTGGGCAGCCCGGCGATGAATGTGCTGCAGGGTCGGCTGGATGAGCAGGACGGCCTGCATCTGGTGATGGCCGACGGCTGGCGGGTGCCGCTGGGCGCCGCACGCGTTGATCGCCGCTGGTTCGGCCAGGACGTCATTGTCGGTGTACGCCCCGAGCATCTGCAGCCGTCCAGCGATGCGCACCTGGGTTTCGATGCGCAGGTAGAGGTCATCGAGCCGGTCGGCAACGAGATCTTCCTCAATCTCGATCGCGGCGGGCAGCCGCTGGTGATCCGCGTGGCGCCGCAGGCGCTGCCGGCGGTCGGGCAACCGCTGCGCCTGGCATTGCGCAGCGACGCGTTGCATTTCTTCGACCCGGCAACCGGGCAGCGGCTGGAGCCGGCTTAACGCTCCAGCCCGGGAACGATGGCGCGCGGGTGCGCGGCGTGCGCGCCCACGTTGAGGGCGATAGCCGCGTCCACGGCCAAGTCCAGTGGCAACACCGCCAGCGCCAGATCGCCGGCAACGCTGACCAGCGTGCCGATGGCGGTACCGTCCAGTTCGACGCTATCGCCTGCCTGGGCGGCCTCTCCAGTCTCCAGGAGCTGCAACGCACGCTTGGCCTTGCCCAGGAAATGCGTGCGCGCAACGATCTCCTGACCCGGGTAGCAGCCCTTCTTGACGCTGAAAGCCTGCAGGCGGTCCAGTGCCAGTTGCTGCGGGGTCCATTGTTCGCGCTGTGCATCCGGCAGCCGAACCAGGCCCAGTTGCAGATCCGCACGGCGCCATTGCACGTCCATGTTGGGCAATTCGATAGGCGCCGCCAATGCGTGGTCGCTGATGAGCAAGAGCGTGCGCGGCAAGCCGGCGCTGCCCATATCCAGCGCGACACGCTGCGCTTCGATATCGGCCTGCGCGCCTCGCGCGTGCTCGGGTGCCTGGAAGCCGCCATACGCCACAAGCGCGACGGCGTTGATTTTCAGCTTGCGCCGGAACACGAAGCGGCCGAGCTGCGCGGCGATCTCGCCGGCGTTGCCGTCAGGCAACAGCATGAGCACATTGGTGTCGTCCTCACGCAGGAGTGCGAAGATGGCGATCACGCGCCCCTTCGCCGTCAACCACGCGTTCCACTGCCACTGCCCGATCGCCAGCGCCTGCACGTCATTGGCGAATTGGGCATGCGCAAACGCCACTGCATCCGCGCCAACGAGTCGGACGTATTGCATATCGTGCAGGGAGCCAAAACCCTGTGGAATAAGATTCAGGTTGTCAGCCATGGATGGGGAGGACTAAAATCGCAACGTTGTGAGACCACTATGATAGGCCATCCAACCCCCACCCCAGCGCAGGATTCCGAGACGCAGCCTTCCCCTCAGGAGCATATTCCCGAGAAGAAGCCACTGCCGAAGGAGATTGGTGGACGCGACGGCCCCGAGCCAACGCGCTACGGCGACTGGGAAAAAAATGGACGCTGCATCGATTTTTGAGCAGCTTCTAGCCACAGCGGCCTAGTGCCGCCCAGCCGAGAAAACGAGCCCAGCGAATGGCGATCCGCGAACGTCCCACTTCTCCACATCTGCAGGTATATCGCTGGCAGATCCAGATGGCGACCTCGATCCTGCATCGAGCCACCGGCGTCATCCTTTCCGGAGGCGCGCTGGTCATCGCCGTCTCGCTGTTGTTGCTGATGCTCGGTGAGGACCACTGGAATTGCCTCACCCAGCATCTGGGTGCCTGGTACGGCCAGTTGTTCCTGTTCGCCTGGTCATGGGCCTTCACCTATCACCTGTCCAACGGCATCCGCCACATCGTCCAGGATTTCGGCCGCGGCTTCAGCATTCCCGCCTTCATCCGCAGCAGCTGGACGTCGGTGATCGCCAGCCTGGTGCTGACCGCTGCGATCTGGGCGTATGTCCTCACTGGAGCTTCCGCATGAGCCGCTATCGCACCCCGTTGAAGAACGTACGCGGGCTGGGCGCGGCCAAGACCGGCACCGAACATTTCGTGATGCAGCGGCTGACCGCGACCGCCTTGGTCGTGCTGGCGATCTGGTTCGTGGCGTTCGTGCTGAGCCTGCTCGGTTCCGACTACATGACGGCAGTCACCGCGGTGTCCAAGCCATGGAACGCCGTATTGCTGGTCGGTTTCCTGGTGGCGATGTTCTGGCATGCGCAGCTTGGCCTGCAGGTCGTGCTCGAGGACTACATCCACAATTCGTTGCTGGCGCTGGCGTTGCAGACGACGGTGAAGTTCATCGCCGTGCTTGGCGCGATCGTCAGCATTTTCGCAGTGGCGCGCATCGCGCTGGGCGGTGCCTGAGTCATCGGGCACACAGAACAGGAATCCAGATTAGATGTCCGCTTACAAGATCACTGAACACAAGTACGACATGGTCGTGGTGGGTGCCGGCGGCGCCGGCCTGCGTGCCACGTTCGGCTTGGCCCAGAAAGGCCTGCAGACGGTCTGCCTGACCAAGGTCTTCCCGACCCGGTCGCATACCGTCGCAGCGCAGGGCGGTATTTCCGCCGCGCTCGGCAACATGGGCGAAGACGATTGGCGCTACCACTTCTACGACACCATCAAGGGCTCCGATTGGCTGGGCGATCAGGACGCGATCGAGTACATGTGCCGCGAAGCGATTCCGGCCATCATCGAGCTGGAGCACTACGGCGTGCCGTTCTCGCGCACCGAAGAGGGCAAGATCTACCAGCGCCCGTTCGGTGGCATGACCACCAAGTACGGCGAAGGCCCGTCGGCGCAGCGCACCTGCGCGGCAGCCGACCGTACCGGCCACGCGATGCTGCACACGCTGTATCAGCAGTCGCTGGCGCACAACGCGCGCTTCATGATCGAGTACTTCGCGCTGGACCTGATCTTCGACGAAGAAGGTGTCTGCCGTGGCGTGCTGGCCCTGGACATGGCCGAAGGCTCGCTGCATCTGTTCCGCGCCCACGGCGTGGTGCTGGCCACCGGCGGCTACGGCCGTGCCTACTTCAGCGCCACCTCCGCGCACACCTGTACCGGTGATGGCGGCGGCCTGGTGATGCGTGCCGGCCTGCCGGTGCAGGACATGGAGTTCGTGCAGTTCCATCCCACCGGCATCTACGGTGCGGGCTGCCTGATCACCGAGGGCGTACGCGGCGAAGGCGGCATTCTGCGCAACAGCAACGGCGAGCGCTTCATGGAGCGCTATGCACCGCACTACAAGGATCTGGCATCGCGCGATGTGGTGTCGCGTTCGATGACGGTGGAGATCCGCGAAGGCCGCGGCGTTGGCGAGCACAAGGATCACATCCTGCTCGACCTGACCCACCTCGGCCCGGAAGTCATCAACGAAAAGCTGCCCGGCATCGCCGAAAGCGCCCACATCTTTGCCGGTGTGGACGTGACCAAGCAGCCGATCCCGGTGCTGCCGACCGTGCACTACAACATGGGCGGCATTCCGACCAATTTCTACGGCGAAGTGGTGCGCAAGCAGGGCGACGACCCGGATGCGGTGGTGCCTGGCCTGTACGCGATCGGCGAAGCCGCCTGCGTGTCGGTGCACGGTGCCAACCGCCTGGGTTCCAACTCGCTGCTGGATCTGGTGGTGTTCGGCCGTGCGGTGGCAAACCGCTGCGCCGAGACGGTCAAGCCCAACCAGCCGCACAAGACGCTGCAGTCCGATGCCTGCGACAAGGCACTGGGGCTGCTGGACAAGTTGCGCTATGCCAACGGCTCCACGCCGACCTCGGTGATCCGCGACAACATGCAGCGCACCATGCAGTCCGACGCCGCAGTGTTCCGCACCAGCAAGACCTTGAAGGAAGGCGTGGACAAGATGGCCGAGATCTTCGCCACCTTCGAAGACGTCAAGGTGTCCGACCGCTCGCTGGTCTGGAACTCGGATCTGATCGAGACCTACGAGTTGAACAACCTGCTGCTCAACGCAGTGGCGACGATCAACTCGGCCGAGCAGCGCAAGGAAAGCCGCGGCGCGCATTCGCACGAGGACTTCCCGGACCGCGACGACGTCAACTGGCAGAAGCACACGCTGGTCACCGTCGACGACAAGGGCAAGTGCGAGTTCGAGTATCGCCCGGTGCACATGTACACGCTGAGCAAGGACGTGGACGTCGTCCCACCGAAGCCGCGCGTTTACTGATCGATGCGCATACAAGGCTCCCTCGCTGTAACGAAGCCGGTCGCCGGGTTGTCCTGGCGCCGCGGCAGGTGCTTGCAGCGGCCGGAGCGTTCGACCACGCAGGAGCAGCGCCGGCAACAGGCCGGTCGCTGCACCGCCGCTTCGGTGGCGGCATCCATCGTCTTTACCTTCATGCGCACGGTGCGGCTGTCGTTCGCACCGCGCACCGCCTGAGCCAACGAGAGCAGCTATGGCAGAGTTCACCCTCCCCAAGAATTCAAAGATCGGCAAGGGTAAGCATTACCCTGCGCAGGGCGCCAAGAACACGCGCACCTTCAAGGTCTACCGCTGGGATCCGGATGGCGACGCCAACCCGCGCACCGATAGCTATGAGATCGATCTCGACAAGTGCGGCCCGATGGTGCTGGACGCGCTGATCAAGATCAAGAACGAGATCGACCCGACATTGGCGTTCCGTCGTTCGTGCCGCGAGGGCATCTGCGGCTCGTGCGCGATGAACATCGACGGCACCAATACGCTGGCCTGCACCAAGGCGATCGATGCCTGCGGCAAGGCCGAAGTGCCGATCTACCCGCTGCCGCATATGGATGTGATCAAGGATCTGGTTCCGGATCTGACCCACTTCTATGCGCAGTACGCGTCGATCAAGCCGTGGATCCGCACCCAGACCCCGCCGCCGCCGGATCGCGAGCGGCTGCAGTCGCCGGAAGACCGCCGCAAGCTCGATGGCCTGTACGAGTGCATCCTGTGCGCGTGCTGCTCGACCAGCTGCCCGAGCTACTGGTGGAATGGCGAGCGTTACCTGGGTCCGGCAATCCTGCTGCAGGCGTACCGCTGGATCATCGACTCGCGCGACGAGGACACCGGTGCGCGGCTGGACGATCTCGAGGACCCGTTCAAGTTGTATCGCTGCCACACCATCATGAACTGCGCACGGACCTGCCCGAAGGGCCTGAATCCTGCGCTGGCGATCGCCGAGATCAAGAAATTGATGATGGCCCGTCGCGCCTGATCGCAAGGCGCCGATAGCTCGCATGGGCGGGATGTGGTTCGCAGCGGCACCGGCCTTATGGTCAGGTGCCGCTGTCGTTTTCGCCCCCGCCGCAGGGCGGGGTGGAGATAGGAATGGACGAACAGACCTTGTTGAAAAAGCTGCGCTGGCGTTGCCGGCGCGGCATGCGCGAACTGGATCAGCTGTTCGGGCGCTATCTGGATCAGCGCTGGGCGCAGGCTTCCGAGGCCGAGCGCGCGGTTTTCCTACAGCTGCTGGATTGCGAAGACGATAAGTTGTGGCGCTGGTTCATGGGTTACGAGGCTTGCCCGGATGTCGCCAACGCCGCACTCATCGCCGATATCCGCGCCTTGCCGGCTTGAGTGGCGGCCTTCGCGCGGGCTTGTTTGCGCACTGAGCCTTCTCGCAGTGCTGGCGCTGTGCGCCATCTGGCGCAGCGGCATGCCGGCCTGGCTGGCTGTGGTCCTGTCCATCGTTGCGTCGGCTTCGGTCGGCAGGTCGCACTGGCGGCTGTTGCGTTCGCCAGTGCGGCAACTGGTCGTTCCCTGGGGCGAGAGCCCCGCCAGCATTGACGGCACGCAGGTGCAGAACCTGCAGATCGCCTGGCGCGGACCGATTGCGGTGGTGGCGTGGACAGGTCCGGATGCGCGCCGCGAACGCCTGCATTTCTGGCCGGATACCCTGCCTGCAGCGCAACGACGTGAACTGCGTCTGGCCGCGCAGGCACATGCGATTTCGTCCGGGCGGCCGCAAGTGGCACCATAGCGTCCCTTTCCCGGTTGAACCGCATGTTCAAACCTATCCCGGTTGCCATCGGCTTGCGCTACCTGCGTGCCAAGCGGCGCAATGGCTTCATCTCCTTTATTTCGATGGCATCGATCCTGGGCATCGCCCTGGGCGTCACCGTGCTGATCACCACGCTGGCAGTGATGAGCGGTTTTCAAAAGGAAATCCGCGACCGTCTGCTGCAGATGGCGGCGCATGCCACTGTCAGCGCCGAAGGCGCGCCGATGCGCGATTGGCAGCATGCGGTCGAGGTCGCCATGGCCGACCCGCGCGTTGCCGGCGCCGCACCGTATATCGAAACCGAATCGCTGCTGCAGGGCCCGCGCAAGCAGCCGGCCATCGTCCGCGGCATCGTCCCGGCCGAAGAGAACAAGGTGTCCGTGCTGGCCAAGAAGATGCAGCAGGGCTCGGTCGACAGCCTGAGTCCGGGCTCCTACAACATCGTCATCGGCAAGGAGCTGGCGCTGTGGCTGGGTGTGGACGTGGGCGACAGCGTCGTCGTGCTGCTCAGCGATACCCAGGCTACGCCATTGGGCGCGATGCCGCGGCTCAAGCGCTTCACCGTCAGCGGGATTTTCGAAGCCGGCTACAACGAGATCGATCGCGGCCTGGCGGTGGTCAACATGCAGGATCTGGGGCGGGTGTTGCGCATGGATGGCGTCACCGGCGTGCGGCTGCGGCTCCACGACATGGATCAGGCCTGGAACGTCGCGCGCGATCTGGCGTTGAAGTTGCACGGCCCGTACCGGGTGAGCGACTGGACCCAGGAAAACGCCAATCTCTATCACTCGTTGAAGATGGAAAAGACCGTGATGGGCATCCTGCTGTCGCTGATCGTGGCGATGGGTGCGTTCAACCTGGTGTCTTCGCAGGTCATGCTGGTCACCGACAAGCAGGCCGACATCGCGATTCTGCGCACGCTGGGCCTGTCGCCCGGCGGGGTGATGCAGGTGTTCATGGTGCAGGGCTCGTTGATCGGTTTCATGGGCACGATCATGGGGGTGATCGGCGGTATCGTGCTGACCCTCAATCTGGAGCGCATCCTCGGCCTGATCGAGACGATCTTCAGCGTCAAGCTGCTGCCGGAAGACGTGTACTACATCACCGGCCTGCCGACCGACATGCAGACCCAGGACGTGGTGGTGATCACCGTGGTGGCGCTGGTGATGAGTTTCCTGGCGACCTTGTACCCGGCATGGCGCGCCTCGCGTACCCAGCCGGCGGAGGCGCTGCGTTATGAATGAGATCAGGGAATCGGAAATCGGGAATCGGGAAGCGGTCGTGCAGAAGCCAAACCAAGCAGAGTCAGTGATTCGGGCCGAGGGTCTGGGCAAGACCTATGCCGAAGGCAAGATGCGCACGCCGGTGTTCGACGGTCTGGATCTGTCGGTGGCAACCGGCGAAACGGTCGCGATCGTCGGCGCGTCCGGTGCGGGCAAGAGCACCTTGCTGCATCTGCTTGGCGGGCTGGACATTCCGACCTCGGGCGAGGTGTATGTCGCAGGACAGCGCATGTCGGCGCTGTCCGATGGCGAGCGCGGCAGGCTGCGAAACCAGGCATTGGGCTTCGTGTACCAGTTCCATCATCTGCTGCCGGAATTCACCGCGCTGGAAAACGTGATGATGCCGGTGCTGCTGTCGGGCAAGGATGTGGCGGTGGCGCGTGGGCAGGCATTGCAGTTGCTGGAATCGGTCGGGCTCGGCCATCGCATCGAGCACAAGCCCAGCGAACTGTCGGGCGGCGAGCGTCAGCGCTGTGCGGTGGCGCGTGCACTGGTGAACAAGCCGGGATGCGTGCTGGGCGACGAGCCCACCGGCAATCTCGACGACAAGACCGCCGGTACGGTCTTCGAACTGATGCTGGAACTCAACCGCGCGCAGCGTACCAGCCTTGTGTTGGTCACTCACGACCGCAGCCTGGCGCGTCGCCTGGATCGGGTGCTGGAGCTGCATCAAGGCAAGTTGCGCGAGCTGGCGCCCTCGGCCGTGTGAGTGCCTGCGACGCGATCGGGTTGTCGGTCGCCTCGCGCAATAAAACGCATCTCTCGCGCCATCGCGCTGCGTGCAGGATGCGCAGCGCGGCAGCTCGGTGCGTCGCCGCCGTGGTGTAATCCCGGTGCGCAGCTCCAGGGCCAGCGAACGCAACGTGGCGAGCCGTTGGCCAGGGTAGGGCATGAGCGGCACGCTCGAAACCGCAGTGTATGAATGGTCCATGCGGTACCGAGCATCGGCCGCGTCCCACCGGCGGTGAGCACACGCGGTTTGTCGGGCGGTTCTAAACCTCTGGACTCCACGCTTATCCACATCGCTGCAGGCCGGTGCGACCTGCAGCGACGCATTGGCTGCGGTCAGGGAATGATGCGCAGTGCCCGCAACCGGGTGAACAGCTCGAAGAACGAAGCGCGGCTGTCGTAGAAGTCCAGAAAGCCCAGTTCGCGACTCTTGGTCATGTCGTTGACGCACTCGATCTCGCGGCCCAGGTCGGCATCGGTGTGCCACCACGAGGCCAGGCGATTGACGTCCGACTCGACCAGATTGTGCTGCGCGGCCAGCTCGGCCCACAGCGCTGGTGCGGTCTCGGTCAGGCGCGCCTCCAGTGGCTGCGGCGTGTCGGGGCAGGGGGCGGCATCGAGCTCGAAGAACGCCGCGATCTCGCCCCACATCCAGCGCCAGCGGAACACATCGCCATTGACGGTGTTGAAGGCCTGGTTGCGCGCTGCCGGGCTCAGACCCGCCCAGGCCAGCTGACGGCCAAGCAGGCCAGCGTCGGTCAGGTCGGTAAGGCTGTTCCACTGCGCTTGCGAACCCGGGAACACGAATGGCTGCCCGGTGTGTTTGCACAGCGAGGCGTAGACCGCGAGCGTCACGCCCATGTTCATCGCATTGCTGCCGTTGGCCATGCCGATCATGGTGTGCGAGCGATGCACGCTCCACCCAAAGCCGTGCCGCTCGGCGTGCGCGAACAGCAGGTCTTCGAGCGTGTAGTAGAAGTTTTCGCCCGGCTGGCGCGGCTCGCTCTCGCGGAACGGCGTTTCGGCCTTGCCGCTACCGTAGTTCTCGAAGGCGCCCAGGTAATGCTTGGTGCCGGTGACCAGCGCCATGTGCTGCAGCGGCGCGTCGCTCAAGGCATCGCACAGGTGCCGCATCATTGCGCCATTGGCCTCGACGTTCTCGCGTTCGGTGTCGCGACGCGTCCAGGTACAGAAAAACACGTGGGTAATCGGCAGGCCACGCAACGCGTTGTTGGTGCTGTCGGCGTCCAGCAGATCGGCGGCGACGGGAATGACGCCGTCGTGCTGCAGCGGGCGGCGCGCCAGGCCGTAAACGGTCCAGCCATCGGCGACCAGCACGTTGGCTAGGTTGTAGCCGGAGATGCCGGTCACGCCGACAATCAATGCAATGCCTTTACGCATGTGGGGAACTCCTCAAAAACAGCGTCGAACATAGTCGCTCGCTCATGAAATCGAGGCGAATGCGGCGCCGTGCGATCTGTTGGGGTGATCTGGCGATTGTTGCATCGTCCACGTTTCATCGTTCTACGCGGTTTTTTCGTGCGGCTCGACCGACGGGATGCGCGGGGGACGATCGAGCTGACCGCCAGCTTCATCGCTGATGCTCCTGGCCGAAACCCGTTGGCAGCGTTGAGCATGCCCATCGAATCGCGGCAGGCAGGCAACGCGCTACAGCAGATGCGGTCTCTTCTGACCGTGTTGTGCGCAAACCACCGCTGCCTCCAACCCACCGGCTGGTTTAGCGTTGCTCTTTGGATCAGGATGATCGGGATTGAGCGGCAACATGGATGTGTCAGGTCACGCAGCCCCGTCGCCGCGGCTTGCATCGGCAGTGCCGGTCGCAGGCGCGTTGCTGCTGGGCGTGGTCGTTTGTGCATGGTCGCCGGCGCTGTTGCCGCAGGCGCTGTATGCCGCCTGTCTGTTTGCGGGCGTGCTCGGCACTGCGCTCACCCTGTGGCTGCGTCCGCGGCCAGCGTGGTGGATGCTGGCACTTGCAACGGCGACGGTAGGCTTCGGGCTGACTGGCTGGCAAGTGGCCGAGACCTTGCAGTCGCAATTGCCGCCACGTGACGAAGCGCGCGAGATCAGGGTTCGCGGCCGCATTGTCGGGCTGCCGGTGGCCGAGCAACGGCGTACGCGGTTCCAGTTGCGCGTCGATCACGATCGAGCGCAGCCGGTGGCCCTGCGCGGCAAACTGTTGCAACTGGCCTGGTACGACGCCTTCGGTGCCGACCAGATCGGCCCGCGCGCCGCGCTGCGGGCGGGGGCACATTGGCAACTGCAGCTCAAGCTGCGTGCACCGCGCGGTCTGCGCAACCCGGGTGGGTTCGATGCCGAACGTCAGGCGTTGGCGCAGCGCATCGTCGCCACCGGGTATGTACGCGACCTCGGCGCTGCGCGCGAGGTTGTCGCTCCGCGTGGCGTGGATGCCTGGCGCGACCGGATGTCGCTGCGGATTGCTGCGCAGGTCTCCGGCCCTTCTGCGCCTTACCTGCGCGCACTTGCACTGGGCGACACGCGTGGACTGGACGATGCGGCATGGGCGACCCTGCGCGCGACCGGGCTGAGCCATCTGATCGCCATCTCCGGATTCCATGTCGGCCTGGTTGCCGCGTTCTTTGCACTGATGGTGGCCGGGCTGTGGCGATGGCGGCCGGGTCTGGGGCTGGTGATGCCACGCGTGCATGCCGCAGCCATCGCCGCGCTGCTCGGCGCCGCTGCGTACGCGGTGGTTGCAGGACTGGCGCTGCCCACGGTGCGCACCGTGCTGATGATCGCTGTCGTGGCACTGGCGCGGGTTGCGCGGCGACGCGCCACAACGGCGCAGATTCTTGCGCTGGCGCTGCTTGCAGTGCTGGCATGGGACCCATTGAGCGTGCTGGTGGCAGGCTTCTGGCTCAGTTTTGCCGGTGTCGCCTGGCTGGTGTGGTGCCTGCCCGCAGATGACCGCAGCCTCCTGCGCGGCTTCCTGTCTGCGCAGACCGTCGCCACCGTCGGCTTGCTGCCACTGACGGTCAGCTTGTTCGGGCAGGCATCGCTGGTGGGGCCGTTGGCCAATCTTGTCGCCATTCCCTGGTGGACCTTTGTCGTGGTGCCGCTGTGCCTGCTGGGAACAGCGCTTGAAGCGCTGCATGCCGGTGCGGGCGTCTGGGCATGGCAATTGGCCGGCTGGTGCTTCGCATTGACCTGGCCGGGGTTCGTCTGGCTTGGGCAGACCACGGTGGCGTTGTGGTGGGTGCCCGAATCCGACGCGATTGCGCTGATTGCAGCGTTGCTGGGCGCGTTCTGGTTATTGCTGCCGCGAGGCACGCCGGGCAAGGCCGTTGCGATGTTGCTGTGGCTGCCGTTGCTATGGCCGGATCGTGCCTTGCCCGGCGCTGGCGAAGCCGACCTGCAGGTGTTGGATGTCGGGCAGGGTCTGGCAGTGCTGGTGCGCACGCAGCGGCATGCGCTGCTGTTCGACACCGGCCCCGCAGTGCGCGATGGGTTCGATGCCGGCGAGCGCGTGGTGCTGCCCGCCCTGCGTGCGCTCGGGGTGCGTCGGCTGGATGCGCTGGTGCTCAGTCATGCCGATGCCGACCATGCCGGCGGCTACGCAGCGGTGCGCGCGGGTCTGCCGGTCGCGATGACGGCTGCTCCGCCAGGGGCGCCGCTGGATGTGAGCTCGCGCTGCCAGGCCGGCCGTCAGTGGGAGTGGGATGGCGTGCGCTTTCGCTTCCTGCATCCAGCTGCGGATTTTCCGTACCTGCGCAACCAATCCAGCTGCGTGCTGCGGGTCGAGACGCTGCATGCCAGTGCGCTGTTGCCGGGCGACATCGACGAGCTCATCGAGCGTCGACTGATGCGCGAGCAGGTTGCGGGGCTGCGTGCCGAGGTGGTGGTGGTACCGCACCACGGCAGCGCAGACGGCTCGCACGCCGCTTTCATTGCCGCCACCGGAGCGCAGCTGGCGCTGGTCTCCTCCGGGTATGGCAACCGTTTTGGCCATCCCCGCGCGCAGGTGGTGCAGCGCTGGACGGGCAGCGGGGCCGAATTGCTCGACACTGCCCAGTCCGGTGCGATCAGGGTATGGCTGGGGGCGGACGGCCTGCAGCTGCGCGAGCGACGACGCTGGCAGCCGCGTCTTTGGGATGCTGCGGAACGGCGGCGGTCGACTGTTATCCTATCGGCCAGCGAATAGGCGGCCGCGTTGCCGGAGGAATCGAATCGTGTTGGAGCTGGTCAAGGCGGGCGGTTGGCCGATGGTGCCGTTGCTGTTGCTGGGTGTGATCGCCCTGGCGATCGTACTGGAGCGTCTGTGGGCCTTGCGCCGCAACGAAGTGACGCCGCCGGGGCTGGGCGAAGAAGTCCGTAACTGGGCCGCGCGCGGCAAGCTGGATCCCACCCACATCGAGTCGCTGCGGCGCAATTCGCCGCTGGGCGCGCTGCTGGCGGCGGCGCTGGATGTGCGCGGTCGTCCGCGCGATCTGGTGCGTGAACGCATCGAAGATACCGGTCGCCACGTGGTGCACCGCATGGAGCGCTACCTGAACGCGCTGGGCACCATCGCCTCGGCCGGTCCGCTGTTGGGGTTGCTCGGCACGGTGGTCGGCATGATCCAGATGTTCCTGGGCATCCTCGATCACGGCGTGGGCGATGTGAACCAGCTGGCCGGCGGCATCGGCAAGGCGCTGGTGTGCACCGCCACCGGCATGATCATCGCAGTGCCCGCGTTGATGGCGCATCGCTTCTTCAAGGGGCGCATTGCCGGCTACATCATCGAGATGGAACAGGAAGCCACGCTGCTGCTGGACACCATGGATGGCCGCGCGGCGCCTGTGGAGGTGGCGCCGGCAGCGCCGGGCAGCAAGCCCGTCATGGCAAAGGGCTGACGGATGCGCATCGGCAGCGACCGAAGCCAGGACGAGCCGCATATCGACCTGGTGCCATTGATTGACGTCATTCTCGTCCTCATCATCTTCTTCGTGGTGACCACGACCTTCGACGCACGCTCCACGCTGCAGCTGCAATTGCCGACCGCCAGCGACCAGAACACCAGCGCGCCGCCGCGCTCGCTCAGCGTGCTGGTCAATGCCGACGGGCATTACTTCATCAACGACCAGGAAGTCCTGCGCGCAGATGTGGAGTCGCTGAAGCAGACCATCGCCCAGATCGCCGGCGACGACCGCGAGCAGACGGTGCTGATGCGTGCCGATGCGCGTACGCCGTATCAGGCCGTTGTCACCGCGCAGGATGCGTTGGGGCAGCTCGGCTTCCGGCGTATCGCCATTGCGACCGCGCCCCAGACCGGCACTGCCGGCAAGACAAGCAAGAACGGAACCCGCCAGTGACCACCATCAACGACCGCCCGGCGCCAGTCTCGTCCTGGCGCACGTACCGTCGCCTGTTGGGCTTCGCCAAGCCGTATCGGCTGTTGCTGATCGCCGCGTTGATTGCCGCGTTGGTCGAAGCGGCAGGCACCACCGGCTTCCTGGCGTTGATGAAGCCGATCACCGACGAGACGTTTATTTACAAGAACGCCGAAGTCAGCCGCTGGCTGCCGGTGCAGATCATCCTGCTGTTTGTGGTGCGTGGCGTTGCCGGCTATATCACCGACATGGCGATGGGCAAATCCGCGCGCAGCATTGCGCGCGATCTGCGCGTCAAGGTGATGTCCAAGTATCTGCGTCTGCCGGGCTCGCGCTTCGATTCCGAGCCGGTGCCATCGATGTTGATACGCCTGGGTTCGGATTCCGATCAAGTCGCACAGGCCGCGGTGGATGCGGTCAAGGTGATGATCCAGCAGTCGCTGCAGGTGATCGGCGCACTGGCGCTGATGCTGTGGCATAGCTGGCAGGTCACGCTCACCATCGTGGTACTGGCACCGGTGCTGGCCTGGGTGATGGACAAGGTGGCGCGGCGCTATCGGCGCATCAGCCACAGCATCCAGGAGAGCGGTGCGCACCTGTTGCAGGCCGCCGACCAGACCTTGTCCAGTCACCAGGAGGTCAAGATCTACGGGGCCCAGCAGACCGAAATGGAGCGCTACGGGGCGCTGGCCGACCGCAACCTGCGCCTGGCGATGAAGGTCGAATCCACCCGCGGCATTTCCACCGCCACCGTGCAGATGATCGGCGCGATCGGGCTGTCGGCGCTGCTGTTCGTGGCCGGTGCGCAGGCCTTGGCCGGGCGCCTGACCGCGGGCGACTTTGTGGTGTTGATGACTTCGATGCTGACGATCATTCCAGGCCTCAAGCAGCTCACCAATGTGCAGAACATGGTCCAGCGCGGCCTGGCCTCGGCCGAGCGCCTGTTCTCGGTGCTCGACAGCCCGGACGAGCCGGATCAGGGCGCAGAGCCCTTGACCCGCGCGAAAGGCCTGATCGAGTTCCGCGATGTCACCGCCCGCTATCCAGGCCAGGTGAATCCGGCGCTGGCCGATGTCAGTTTTGTCGCGCAACCCGGCACAGTGACCGCGATCGTCGGCCGCTCCGGCAGCGGCAAATCCAGCCTGATCAAACTGATTCCGCGTTTTTACGAAGCCGAGGCCGGGCAGATCCTGCTCGATGGGCGTCCGGTCCAGGCGTATGCCTTGGCGGACCTGCGTCGCCAGATCGCGCTGGTTGGCCAGCAGGTCATGCTGTTCGACGGCAGCATCGCCGACAACGTCGCCTATGGCGAAATGCGCACCGCAGATGCTGGCCAACTGGAGCGCGCGATCCTGGGCGCCAATGCGATGGAATTCGTGGCGCAACTGCCCGAGGGCCTGCAATCGCACGTCGGCACCAAGGGCGGGCGGCTGTCCGGCGGGCAGCGGCAGCGCCTTGCGATCGCGCGTGCAATGCTCAAGGATGCGCCGATCCTGATCCTGGACGAAGCCACCGCCGCGCTGGACAACGAGTCGGAGCGACTGGTGCAGGACGCCTTGCACAAACTGATGCCGGACCGCACCACGTTGGTGATCGCGCACCGGCTGTCCACCATCGAGCATGCCGACCAGGTGCTGGTGATGGATCAGGGCCGCATCGTCGAGCGCGGCACCCACACCGAATTGCTGGCGCAGGGCGGGTTGTATTCGCACCTGCACGGCATGCAGTTCCGCGAACGGCAGGCATGAGCAAGCATGGCGCCCGTACGCCGGGCTATTGGTACGACAACGCGCCGATTCCGCTGCCTGCACGCGTACTGGCACCGATCTATGGCGCGGCCATCGCGCTGCGGCGTAGCCTGTACCGCCGCGGCTGGCGTAAACGGCATGGCGTGCCGGTGCCGGTGATCGTGGTCGGCAACGTCACGGCGGGGGGCACCGGCAAGACCCCCCTGACCATCGCACTGGTGTCCAAGCTGCAGGAAGCCGGCTGGACGCCTGGCGTTGCCAGCCGTGGCTATGGCCGCGACGACTCCGGCACTGCACGATGGGTGGACGCAGACACGGCGGTGGCGCTCGGTGGCGACGAGCCGGTGTTGATCGCCTGGAAAACCGGCGCACGCGTGCGTGTGGACAGCGATCGCGTGGCCGCTGCGCGCGCGCTGGTCGAGGCCGGTTGCGACATCATCGTCTGCGATGACGGCTTGCAGCATTATCGGCTGGCACGCGACGTGGAAATCGAGGTGGTCGACGGTCAGCGCCGCTACGGCAATGGCCGCCTGCTACCGGCCGGGCCGCTGCGCGAACCGGCCGCACGCGCGCGCGATTGCGATTTCCGCGTGGTCAATCTCGGGCAGGCCAGCGCCACCACTGCCGCACAGACCACGGACGATGCCGGTTTCGGCGAATGGCAGATGCGCCTGAGCATCGACAGCGTGCAGCCCATGGACGGCAAACGGGCGCAACCACTGAGCATGCTGGCCGGGCAGCGCGTGCATGCCGTGGCAGGTATCGCGCACCCCGAACGCTTCTTCGCCATGTTGCGTGCGCGCGGCATCGGCGTGGTGCCGCATGCGTTTCCCGATCATCACGTGTACCGCGCTGCAGATTTCAGTTTCGGCAGTCGCCTGCCGGTATTGATGACCGAAAAGGACGCAGTGAAGTGCCGTCCCTTCGCCGATGAGTGGCTGTACAGCGTGCCGCTCAAGGCGGAGTTGCCGGCTGCATTCTGGGTGAGCCTGCTGGATCGGTTGGACAAGTTAGCCAGCCGGCAGGGCGTTTGATCCTGGCCGCTTGTTGCGCGTGCGTGTGCTGCCTGCGCACGTCTCGGTTGCACGTCATCCTGGAGGCTGGCTGGATGCGGGATACCGCTTTAAGCCGGGTCGCAATCGGTTTGCAGAGACACTTCGCCGGCGCGCCTGGCGCCGCTACATCGACGACCTCAGCGTTCTCTTACAGTCGCGCCAGCGACAGCCGTTACACGGCACAGGCGCCATGCTGCGCCACTGCAACTGTTGCGATCCGTCGCAACGTCTCGATCGACACGCAATGCTGCCGATCCAGGAACGCCACACCTGCTCGACCGTCCGGCCGCTCCAACACCCTTGCTGCAGAGAACGCGACCCCATGACCAACAACCCGTCTGCCGATTTCGTCGTCGCCATTCCGGCGCGTTATGCATCCACCCGTTTGCCGGGCAAGCCGCTGCAGTTGATCGGCGACCGCCCGATGATTCAGCACGTGGCCGAGCGGGCACTGGCCGCAGGCGCGCGCGAGGTCTGGGTGGCAACCGATGATGTACGGATTGCCGACGCGATCGAGGCACTGCCCGGCGTGCACGTCGCGATGACCGGCAGCGACCATGTTTCCGGCACCGATCGCCTGGCCGAATGCGCGCGTATCGCCGCCTGGGACACCGATGTGTGCGTGGTGAATCTGCAGGGCGACGAACCGTTTGCGCCGGCTGCGGGTATTCGCGCGGTCGCTGAGCTGCTACTGCGCTCAGGCGCGGAGATGGCGACGCTGGCCGCGCAGGTGGAGAGCGCACACGATCTGTTCGACCCCAATGTGGTCAAGCTGGTGCGCAGCGCAGGCGGGCACGCGCTGTATTTCAGCCGCGCGCCGATCCCCTGGCATCGCGACAGCTTCGCCAGCCAGCGCGACCGCTTGCCCGAGCACGGCCAATGGCTGCGCCATATCGGCATCTACGCCTATCGCGCCGGATTCCTGCAGCAATTCGCGGCGATGCCGCCCGGCCTGCTGGAGCGGATCGAATCGCTGGAACAGCTGCGCGCGATGGAAGCCGGTCATCGCATCGCCGTTGCGCTGACGCCCGAGCAGTTTCCGCCGGGCATCGATACCCCGGACGATCTGGCACGGGCACAAGCGCGCGTGGCATCGGCATGAGGGTCCTGATCGTGTGCCTGGGCAATATCTGCCGCTCGCCGATGGGCGAGGGTGCCTTGCGCGCACGGCTGCACGAGGCACGCCTGTCGCGCCGCATCGAGGTCGACTCGGCCGGCACCGGCGACTGGCACGCCGGCGATCCGCCAGACCCGCGTGCCATCGGTTGCGCGCGCGGCCATGGGGTGGATATCTCCGGCCTGCGCGCGCGGCAGGTGCGCCAGGAGGATTTCGAACACTTCGACTGGCTGCTGTGCGCAGACGACAACAATCTGCGCGATCTGCAGCGTCTGGCGCCGGCAGCGCGACGCGACAAGGTCGCCCTGTGGTTGCCGTGGGCCGGCGTGGACGCACGTGACGAAATACCCGACCCGTACACCGGCGGCAGCAAGGAGTTCGAGCAGGTCTGGCAGCTGGTCGATACCGCGGCGCGACAGACGGTCGCCAGACTCACCCGCGGCTAATCACGCTTGGGCATAATTACGCCATGACTGCCCAGCTCACCCAGGAACTGCCGGAATTTCCCACCTGGCTCAATGCCAGGCCATCCACCTTGCAGGAGCATCGCGGCCGCGCGCTCGTGCTGGCGTTCGTCAATGCCAGCTCGGTGTGGTGCGCAGAGCGTCTTGCCGAGCTGGCGCAGTGGCAGGCGCGCAGCCCCGGGCGGCTGCAGGTGATCGTGGTGCAGACGCCGCGTTTCGATAGCGAACGCCTGCCGCAACGCTCGCTCAAGCAACTGCGCGGGCATGGCGTCAGTGCACCGATCCTGCTCGACAAGGACTGGGAAACCTGGCGCCGCTTCGGTATCGAATCCTGGCCCACGCTGGTCCTGCTGGATGCCTATGGCCGCGAGCGCCAGCGTCTGGTGGGCGTCACCGGTGATCTGGACAAGGCCCTGGCCGCATTGTGCGAAGGCCAGCAACCGCCCTCCGACGCCGACCTGCAGGGCATCGCGGAGCGCGAACCCGAGCCGCGGCTGGCGCTGCGTTTTCCGACCGGGCTGGCCGCCACCGAAGACCGTCTGTATATCGCCGATACCGGGCATCACCGCGTGCTCGAATGCACGCACGGCGGCCGGGTGTTGCGACAATTCGGCCACGGGAATGCCGATCTCATCGATGGCGGTACCGGCGAGGCGGCTTTTCGTCGCCCGCAGGGTCTGGCGCTGGAGCGCGATCAGCTGTACGTCGCCGACACCGGCAACCACGCGCTGCGGCGCATCAACCTGCGCAGCGGGCAGGTGGACACCTTGTGCGGCACCGGCCGCTCCGGCGAGCCTGTCGAGGGGCCGCTGGCGTTCGCCGGTGCGTCCGCCTTGAACTATCCGCAAGGCCTGGCCATTGCCGACAACCAGGTGTTGATCGCCATGGCCGGCGACAACCGGATCTGGAGTTACGACCTGGGGCGCGCTGCACTGAGCGCACGTGCCGGCACCGGCGCCCTCGAAATCCGCGATGGCAGCGGCCACCTCGCCGCATTCGCCCAGCCGGCCGGCTTGGCAGCCGTGCAGCAGGTCGCCTACGTCTGCGACGGGTTGGGTTCGTCGATTCGCACCATGCAGCTGCGCGGCGACCTGGTGCAGACACTGGTGGGCGGGCAGGGCATCTGGCAGTTCGGCGACGAAGACGGGCCACGCGGCACCGCACGCCTGCAGTTTCCGCAAGCCATCGCACTGGCGGCCGATTCGCCGCTGCTGTGGATTGCCGACACCGGTAACGGCCGCCTGCGTTGTCTGCGCCTGGGCGGCGGCGAGCTGACCACGGTCGAGCTGCCGCGCCGTCTGCACGGCCCGGCAGGGTTGGCGGTTGCCGCCGGCGCAGTCTGGATTGCCGAAACCGACGCCCACGCCGTCTTGCGCTACGACCTTGCCAGCGGCGCACTGAGCGATGTTGCGATAGAAGAATGAGCGCAAGGCCCAAAGCCGACTTCGATGGAAAGGCGTTTGCTGCGCAGTTGAGCACCGCACCCGGCGTTTATCGCATGTATGCGGCCGACGACACCTTGCTCTACGTCGGCAAGGCCGGTGCGCTGCGCAAGCGTGTCGGCAGCTATTTCAACGGTACGCCAAAGAACGCGCGGCTGACCTCGATGCTGTCGCAGGTCGCGCGCATGGACGTCACCGTGACCCGCAGCGAGGCCGAGGCGTTGCTGCTGGAAAACCAGCTGATCAAATCCTTGTCGCCGCGCTACAACGTGTCGTTGCGCGACGACAAGAGTTACCCGTATGTGCTGCTGACGCGCGAAGACTGGCCGCGTATCGCCCTGCACCGCGGCCCGCGTGCGGTGCAGGGGCGCTATTTCGGCCCCTACACCGGCGTGACCGGCGTGCGCGAAACGCTGAGCCTGATGCACAAGCTGTTCAAGCTGCGCAGTTGCGAAGACAGCGTGTTTCGCAACCGCTCGCGGCCCTGCCTGCAGTACCAGATCGGCCGCTGCAGCGGCCCGTGCGTGGATCTGGTGGCAGCGCCCGATTACGCCGAGTCGGTACGCCGCGCGACCATGTTCCTCGAAGGCAAGAGCGATCAGCTCGGCGAAGAGATCATGCAGTCGATGCAGCAGGCCAGCGAAGCGCTCGAATTCGAGCGCGCCGCGCGTCTGCGCGATCTGCTGTCGTCGCTGCGCGGCATGCAGAACCGCCAGTACGTCGACGGCCGCGCCGCCGACCTGGACGTGCTGGCCTGCGCCACCCAGTCCAGTCAGGCCTGCGTGCTGCTGCTCAGTTTCCGCGACGGCCGCAATCTGGGTACGCGGTCGTTCTTTCCCAAGACCAACGGGGAAGACAGCGCCGACGAAATCCTGGCTGCGTTCGTCTCGCAGTACTACGCCGAACACTCGCCGCCGCGCGAGATCTTGCTGGATCGCGACATCCCCGATGCCGAACTGATCGAGGCTGCGCTCAGCGCCGCCGCCGAGCACAAGGTGGCGTTGAAGTGGAACGTGCGCGGCGAGCGCGCCGGCTACCTGCTGCTGGCCACGCGCAACGCGCAGCTGACCCTGGTCACCGAGCTCACCAGCCAGAGCGCACAGCACGCACGCAGCGAAGCGCTGCGCGAGATGCTGGGCCTGCCCGAGCAGGTCAAGCGCGTGGAGTGCTTCGACATCAGTCACACCATGGGCGAAGCCACGGTCGCGTCGTGTGTCGTGTTCGACGCCAGCGGCCCGGTACGCGGCCAATATCGCCGCTTCAATATTTCCGGCATTACGCCGGGCGACGATTACGCGGCGATGCACCAGGCGATCGAACGGCGGTTTCGACGTGCAGTGGAAGAAAACGGCGTCCTCCCCGATGTGCTGCTGATCGACGGCGGTGCCGGTCAGCTGGCGCAGGCGCAGGCTGCGCTGGCCGACCTGGGCGTGGAGAACGTCGTGCTGGTCGGCGTGGCCAAGGGCGAGGAGCGCAGGGCAGGGCACGAGGCGCTGATCATGGCCGATGGTCGCGAGTTGCGACCGGGCGCTGCATCGCCGGCACTGCAATTCATCCAGCAGGTGCGTGACGAAGCGCACCGCTTTGCGATCACCGGCCACCGCGGGCGCCGCCAGAAAGCGCGCATGACCAGCAAGCTCGAGGACATTCCCGGCATCGGCCCGCGACGCCGCGCGAGCCTGCTCAAGCATTTCGGCGGCCTGGTCGGTCTCAAGGCGGCCGGCGAAGCCGAGATTGCGCGGGTAGACGGGGTCAATGCCGCACTTGCCGCACGAATCTACGCTAACCTGCATGGGCTGGCGCTCCCCGATGCGCCAGGCGAGTCGAGCCCGTAATGAAGTTGACCATCCCCACGTGGCTGACACTGCTGCGGATCCTGATGATCCCGGTGTTGGTCGTGGTGTTCTACCTGCCCTACACCTGGACGAACTTTGCCTCCGCCGGTGTGTTCGCGCTGGCCGCCATCACCGATTGGCTGGATGGCTGGGTTGCGCGGCGGTATCACCAGTATTCCGCATTCGGCGCGTTCCTCGATCCGGTCGCCGACAAATTGATGGTCGCAGTCGCCCTGTTTCTCATCGTGCAGGGCCATCCCACGCCGTGGATGGCGTTCTGGGCGGCGGTCATCGTGGGCCGCGAGATCGCAGTGTCCGCATTGCGTGAGTGGATGGCGGAGATCGGCCAGCGCGCCAAGGTGCGCGTTGCAGCGATCGGCAAGATCAAGACCACCGCGCAGATGGTCGCGCTGCTTTGCCTGCTGTATTCGGTCACTCCCGGGCAGATGCCCACGCACGAAATCTGGTTGGGCAATCTGATCTTCCGTGCCGGCTATTGGACATTGGCGATCGCCGCACTGCTGACCTTGTGGTCCGGTTTTCAGTATCTGCAGGCAGCATGGCCAAGTCTGCGCGCAGACGAAAAAGCGGCGATCAGCAACAAGCCGAAAAAAATCGAAAGCAACAGTTGACAGCTATCCTGTTCGCTGTAGAATTTCGCCTCCCAAGCGGGAATAGCTCAGTTGGTAGAGCGCAACCTTGCCAAGGTTGAGGTCGCGAGTTCGAGTCTCGTTTCCCGCTCCAGATTTAGACAAGGCCCCCTGTCCGAGGTCTCGTTGTTTCAAGGCAGGATGCCTTGGGTTTGATGTTTCGGCCTGGTGGTAGAGTGGTTATGCAGCGGACTGCAAATCCGCGTACGCCGGTTCAATTCCGGCCCAGGCCTCCATACTGCAGTCGCTTTTTTCGCATCGGCAACGATGGCGGGACTAGCGCAACGAAGTGACAAGCTGTACAATTTAGTTTCACGCGGGAATAGCTCAGTTGGTAGAGCGCAACCTTGCCAAGGTTGAGGTCGCGAGTTCGAGTCTCGTTTCCCGCTCCAAATTCAGACCCCGGATATCACGCGATATCCGGGGTCTTTGTTTTCCGTCATAGGAAGCGTTCTCCGGCGAGCATGCTGTCGTTGAACGTGGCTTGTGGCTGAGCAAGGTCTCTGCATGACGCCAGAGCCGAGAGCTCCCATGCAGGTCCGCAAGCTTGTGCACGTTGCGGCGGTGTCTGCCATGCAGTGGACCAGGCGCGCGCCGTGGCCTCGTGCCACTCTGCGTCCTATGCACCGGCGATCGGGCCAGCGGGGGTGGCGAATCGAAGTTCTTGGCCCTACAGACTCCTCATTCGGCACCAACTGGTGTTGCAGCAGCGGAGCTGTTCGCCGCACCGCCAATGCCATGCGCTCGAACGCAGTCAGCCTCTCGTCTGCCTGCCCGAGTTTGGAGCGCCCTGTGTCGACTGCCGTGTCGTGAGGCGCCTGCAAAAGCAGTTCGCAGACAAGCACTAATATGGAAGCCGAGCGCAGGTTTCAGTCCGTAGACCATGCGCCACCGCTTGCCTGCGCAGTGGACATTGCACGCGCCGCCGTGATTGCAGGTGGTGGTGTTGCTCGCGGACATGCCGACTGCACGCGTGGCAGGAAAGTGTCCTCAAAGACGCCATGTCATCGCATCCGGCAATGGATTTTCGTGCCAGCGTGTGCCCGGGGCGGGGGTCGAACCCGCATAGCCTTGCAGCTGAGGGATTTTAAGTCCCTTGCGTCTACCAATTTCGCCACCCGGGCATTGCGATAGCGTGCCTGATTGCGCGGCGATTGTGAATCTCCAGACGACGATTCTTGCCAAGGCCCGGACATGCCGCGTGCGCTATGCTGCCGCCGCACAGCCGCGCGGTACCCACTGCGCGCGACCCAAAGGAACCGCATGTCCGGCAACACGCTTCTCCCACTGCTGCATTCGCGCATTGCCGTCATCGGGCTCGGCTACGTGGGCCTGCCGTTGGCAGTGGCGTTTGGCCAGAACCGCGACACCCTGGGTTTCGATATCGATGCGCAGCGGGTCGCGCAACTGCGCGACGGTCACGATGCCACATTGGAATTGGACGATGCCGAACTAGCGGCCGCAACACAGTTGCGCTACAGCGCAACTGCGGCTGACCTGGCGAGCTGCAGCATCTTCATCGTCACCGTGCCGACCCCGATCGACAGCTTCGAGCAGCCGGACCTGGAGCCGTTGCGCAGCGCCACGACCCTGATTGCCGCCGCGCTCAAGCCCGGCGATCTGGTGATCTACGAATCCACCGTGTACCCGGGTACCACCGAGGAAGTCTGCGTGCCGCTGCTCGAGGCTGCCTCCGGCCTGCGCTTCAACGAAGACTTTTTCTGCGGCTACAGCCCCGAGCGCGTCAACCCCGGCGATCGTCAGCGACGGCTGCGCGATATTCGCAAGATCACTTCCGGCTCGACGCCGCAGGCTGCAGAGACGGTCGATGCGCTGTATGCCGGCATCATCACGGCGGGCACGTGGCGCGCGTCGTCGATGCGCGTGGCCGAAGCGGCCAAGGTGGTCGAAAACATCCAGCGCGACGTCAATATCGCCTTGGTCAACGAGCTGGCGCTGATCTTCGACAAGCTCGGAATCGACACGCTCGATGTGCTCGAAGCCGCCGGCACCAAGTGGAATTTCCTGCCGTTCCGGCCTGGCCTGGTCGGCGGCCATTGCATCGGCGTGGACCCGTACTATCTGATGCACAAATCCGAAAGCGTGGGTTACCACCCGGACCTGATCCATACCGCGCGCCAGGTCAACAACCGCGTCGGCCGGCATGTCGCCGAGCGCGTCTGCGGCATGTTGGCGCTACGCGGCGTCACGCTGGCGCAGGCCCGGGTGTTGGTGCTGGGTGCCACCTTCAAGGAAAACTGTCCGGACCTGCGCAATAGCCGTGCCCTGGAATTGGTGCAGCTGTTGCAGGCGGCCGGCGTGCAGGTCGATACCTGCGACCCGTGGGCAGACCCGGAAGAAGCCTTGCAGCATGGCGGCGTGCAGCTATGCGAGGCGCCGGACGAGGGCGCCTACGATGCGGTCGTGTTGGCAGTGGCGCACGCGCAGTATCGCGATTACGACGTAGCGCGCATCACCGCGCTCGGCAAGCCGGGCGCGGTGGTGTACGACGTCAAGTCGGTGTGGCCGCGCGCGGCTGTCAGCGATCGCCTGTGACGCGATCGTGCCGACGGTGCAGCCAGTCGACGGCGCCAAGTGCGGCGCGTCGTCCGCTGGCAAAACATGCGGTCAACAGATAGCCGCCGGTTGGCGCTTCCCAGTCGAGCATTTCGCCCGCACAGAACACTCCAGGTTGCGCGCGCGCCATCAGCTGCGCGTCCAACGCTTCCAGTCGCACGCCACCGGCCGAACTGATTGCCTCGGCGAGCGGGCGGGGCCTGAGCAGGCGCAGCGGCAGGTGCTTGAGCGTGCGTGCAACCAGCGCAAGATCGTTGCCGGCCTGCTTGCCCAGGTGCTCGTACAGTAGCGCGGCCTTGACCCCTTCGATGCCGACCTGGCGACGCAACTGCTCGCTGAAACTGCGCCCCTTGCGCGGCAGGGACAAGTCGGCGCTTATCCGTTCCAGGGTCCGTCCCGGCACGAGATCCAGGCCGAGCTCCGCGTGGCCATCGACATCGATCTGGTGGCGCAACTCGGCGGCGATTGCATAGATCAGGCTGCCTTCGATGCCGGTGTCGGTCGCGACGCATTCGCCCTGCAATGCATGCTGCACGCCGGCGCCATCGCGCCAGTGTGCGACGACCGGCTTGAGCGGCGCGCCTGCATGCCGTTGCACAAAATGCGTGCTCCAGTCGATATCGAAACCGCAGTTGGCGGGCACCAGCGGGGCGACGGCGATGCCGCGTTGCTGCAGCGTTGCCTGCCATCGGCCATCCGAGCCAAGCTGCGGCCAACTGCCGCCACCCAGCGCCAGCACCACCGCATCGGCATGACAGGCGATGTCGCCTGCAGCCGTTGCGAACCGTAGTGCGCCGTCGTCGCTCCAGCCCAGCCAGCGATGCTGCACATGGAAGTCGACGCCCTGGTCCTTGAGTCTGCGCACCCAGCCGCGCAGCAGCGGCGCAGCCTTGCGATCGATCGGGAACACACGCCCCGAGCTGCCGACATAGGTCTCCACGCCCAGATCGCGCGCCCATTCGCGCAAGGCGTCGGCATCGAAGTCTTGCAGCCACGATGCCACCGCCGAGGTGCGCTCGCGGTAGCGCTGGGCGAACAACGGCATCGGATCGGAATGGGTGAGATTCAGCCCGCCCTTGCCGGCGATCAGGAACTTGCGCCCCACCGAGCCCTTGGCCTCGTACAGATCGACCGCAATCCCGGCAGCGCATGCCACTTCAGCGGCCATGAGCCCCGCAGGTCCGCCGCCAATCACCGCCAGTCGCGGTCTGTTCGTGTCCATCATTGCTCAGGCACTCAGCGTGGCTGAACGCCGAGCAGTTCCACGTCGAACACCAACGATGCGCCGGGCGGAATCACGCCCCCTGCGCCATTGTCGCCATAACCGTAGTCGGGCGGGATCATCAAGGTGCGCTTGCCGCCCACACGCATGCCGGCAACGCCATCGTCCCAGCCGCGGATCACCTGATGCCCGCCCAGCACGAACTGGAAGGGTTCTGCGCGATCGAGCGAGCTGTCGAATTTCTTGCCGTGCTTGTCGGCAGCTTTTTCGTCGTACAGCCAGCCGCTGTAGTGCACGGTGACCATCGTACCCGGCGTGGCTTCAGCGCCGGTGCCGATGGTGCGGTCGATCCGCTCGAAGCTGGCAATAGTGCCGCCGGACGGCGGCAGGGCAGGTGCGCAGCTGACAAGCAACAGCGCGGCACAGAGCGTCAACAGAAGGCGCATGGAGTGATCCATCAAGGAAGGCCGCCATTATCGCATCTGGCTCCCGTTATCATCGCGCCATGGCCAAGCTGCTGCTCAATCTGCGTAATGTTCCCGACGATGAAGCCGCGGAGGTGCGGGCGCTGCTGCGCGAGCACCTGGTGCAGATCTACGAAACCCGGCCCAGCAACTGGGGCATTTCCGCAGGCGGCATCTGGCTCAGCGACGATGCCGACTACCCGCGCGCCAGGGCGGTGCTGGATGCGTATCAGGCCCAGCGTGGCGCGCTGGCGCGGGCACAGCGGCAGGAAGCGATCGCCGCGGGCACTGCAGAGACTTTTGTTGCATTGCTGCGCAGGCGACCGGTGTTCGTGATCGTCACGCTGGTGGGGATGCTGATCGTCGCATCGTTGGTGTTGCTGCCATTTCTGTTGCTGCGTGGCTGACGGCGCATCGCGCCGTGACCGGTAATGGGATCGGGGCTGGATACAGATATCCCTTGCCCCGGGGGCCTTGAGGCAGCGCGGTCGCTCTCACTGCCCGCAGGGCGATGGATCATCCGGCAGGCGCTCGCTACCCGGCGTCGGGCGCCTTAAAATACCCGGATGATCACCAATACTGCGGCGTACCAATTCGTCGCCATCCACGACCCGCAGCAGCTGGCCGACAGCGTGCTGCTGCACGCCGAACAGCAGTCGCTGAAGGGCTCTGTGCTGGTGGCCGAAGAGGGCATCAATCTCTTTCTGGCGGGCGAAGCCGAGCGGATCGGCGCGTTTTATCGCTGGCTGCAGGGCGACCCACGTTTTTCGCAGATGCGCATCAAGTACAGCCAGAGCGCGCAGCAGCCGTTTGCGCGGCTCAAGGTCAAGGTCAAGCCGGAGATCATCAGCTTCCGTCGCGACGATGCTTCGCCGCTGCAAGGCCGTGCGCCGACAGTGACACCTGCGGTGTTGCGCGAGTGGATGCGCAACGGGCGGGATGACCGGGGCCGCCCGCTGGTGTTGCTTGATACGCGCAACGCGCAGGAAGTGGCATATGGCACGTTTCAGGGGGCGCTGACCCTGCCGATCGACAAGTTCACCGAGTTGCCCGCAGCACTTGAAACGCATCGCGCTGCATTGGCCGATGCCACGGTGGTGAGTTTTTGCACCGGCGGTATCCGTTGCGAGAAGGCGGCACTGTGGATGCAGGCCGATGGCATGGATAACGTCCTTCAGCTGGAAGGCGGAATCCTGGGCTATTTCGAAGAAGTCGGCGGCGAAGGCTACGACGGCCGCTGTTTCGTCTTCGATGAGCGCGTCGCACTCGATCCCGCGCTGCGTCCGCTGGTGGACGATGCGCGGACCGCCGAACCGGGAAAAGTCTGACCGGGCGCGACTGCATTGCCCGATGCAGCCGGTCTTGCAGGCGCTTGCATCATGCGAACACACTGCAGTGGCACATCGCGCAAAGCCAGCAGTGCTACATGCGAAAAAAGTGAGCTTTTCGCTCTAACTTGAATGTAATACGTCGCATCAAGCTTGCCCTGAATTATTCACGGAGCTAGGCTGCACCAGCCAGCCGCACAGCGAGGACAACAAGGATGACCATCAGAGTTTTTCTGATCGACGATCATGCACTCGTGCGTACCGGCATGAAGATGATCCTGTCCAAGGAAGTGGACGTCGATGTCGTGGGTGAGGCAGAGAGCGGCGAAGCGGCATTGCCGCAGATTCGCCAGCTCAAGCCGGATATCGTGCTGTGCGACCTGCATCTGCCCGGCGTCAGTGGACTGGAAATCACCGAGCGCATCGTCAAGGGCGATTACGGCACGCGCGTGATCATCGTGTCGGTGCTGGAAGATGGTCCGCTGCCCAAGCGCCTGCTCGAAGCAGGCGCTTCCGGATATGTCGGCAAAGGCGGCGACGCGCATGAGCTGTTACGCGCGGTACGCGAGGTTGCATTGGGGCGGCGCTACCTGGGCAACACGATTGCGCAGAATCTTGCGCTGTCCAATCTGGAAGGCGGTAGCTCGCCATTCGACGCGTTGTCGCCGCGCGAACTGGAAGTCGCCTTGTTGCTGACCCAAGGCCTGCGACAGGAAGACATCGCCAAGCGCCTGAATCTCAGTGCCAAGACGATCAATACGCACAAGGCGCGCTTGTTCGAAAAAGTCGGTATCCAGGACAACATCGCGCTGGCGCGCCTGGCCAATCAATACGGCCTGACCGACCCCGCTCGCACGATGTAGCGCTTTCCAGTCCCTGCATGCACCTTTGCGTGTTGCTTGAATATGGCTGAGCGATCTGTAGGGACCCGACCGCCCATTGGCGAACCTCCATACTTCTGCAGGTCGGCCAGTGCTGCTAGCGAGCAATGGCTGGCAGTCCTCAGACACCTGAGGCGGCGCATGGACGGGAGGATGTGTGCGAGTGGCGTGCGTCGCGCCTCACAGAGCATGCCAGCGTGCCGAGCCTGTCGCCAGCATAGGCACCTGCAACGAAAGGGAGCGACCTCGTGAGTACCCAGCAATCGACGCGGCGTCGATTGGTCGCGCGGTCCTGGATTGCATCCAGGCGCTTCGCTGCTGTCGTGGTCAATCGCGCATAAAAACAAAGCGGCCCGAGGGCCGCCGTGTTTGACGCAGCTCTGGCCCAGGCATTCCGGGCCAGAGCGGAGAGGCGTTGCAACGATCAGTGATCGTTGCGCGGCTTGTCGGCGTCGTCTTCCTGCACGGATGCACTGCCGGCGTCAGCAGGCGGTGCTGCAGGCTTGACCGCTTCGGAGACGACCACGGTCGGCTTCGGCGTGTCGGTTGTTGCCTGTTCCTGCACAGGGGCGGGTGCCTGCGGCGCTGCGGGCGACGATTGCTCTGCAGCCTTGTGCGGTACCAGTGCTACGGCCGCCGAGGGAGCAGGTGCGGCGTCGGGCTTGGGAGCCAACGCGTCCAGCATGGTCGTCTGCACCGGGGCATACGGCTTGCGTACCGGAGCGGCTGGCGCCTCGTCCGATGCTGCAGCAGCCTGCGTCACCGCGGTAGTGGACGTCACGGTGACGTCTGCAGCAGGCTTGGCCGCATTGGACGGCTCGGCATCAGGCACCTTGGCAGTGACCACGGTGGCCTGTGGGGCCGACGGTGCCGTTGCTGCAGGCGCCTGCTGCCCAGCAACAGACGTTGCTGCTGCGGGCTTCACAGGCTCGCTATGCACTGCAGGCGTTGCAGCGACAGCCGGAACACTACGCGCCTGCGAATCGGCCGGCGGTACTGCAGCCGCAGTGTCGGTCGTTGTCTTCGGCACGGACTTGGCCTGCGTGTCGGTGGGCGTTTCGGCCGACGACACGGTCGGTGCAGTCGGCTCGACTGGCTTGGTGACCGCGACCGGGGTGGCTGCTGCCGCTTCAGCGGTTGGCGTCGAGGTTGCGCCAGGTACGGCTGCCCCCGCGTGGTTGCCCGAGGTTGATGCAGTAGCAGCCGGCGCGACCTGCGACGTTGCGTCAGCAGTCGAGGCTTGCTTGACCACCGGTGCAGGTGCTGCTTCTGCAGCATCGGCTGGCGACGATGCGACCGACGGAGCTGTAACGGTCGGCTGTGCCGCCGAGGTGGCTGCTACCTTCGCATCACCGCCTGCCTGAGCCGATGCGGCGGCAGCCGTTGCAGATGCCTGCTGTTCGAACGACGGTGCGGCGTTGGAGACCGGTGCGGTCGTCGACGTCGTCCCGCTGTCGGATTGCGTTTCTGCGCGTTCCTTCGGCACCGGGCGCGGCTTCACCGCTGCGGCTGCATTGGCCTCGGGCTTGATGCGGGCGGCCGGAGCCGGCGCATCATCGTCGAAGTCGAACTCCGGCTGCCCTGCACGCGGAGCGGCCGATGCCGCGTTCTGCGTGCCTGCATCGTCGCCCTCGTTGTCGCCATCGAGATCGCCGTCCGCATCACCATCCAGATCGTCCGTTTCCAGACCATCGACGCTGCTGCCGCCTTCGCCGTTTGCACCGGCGCCACGACGACGCCGACGACCGCCACGACGACCGCGACGACGACGGCTTCCACCTTCGCCATTAGCCGCATCGTCGCCCGACGCGTCCTGGGTCTGGCCATCGGCACTCGCGTCGGTGCCGCGATCGGCAGTTGACTCGCTCACCACGACGTCGATCGGGTGGGCCTGCTTGGCTTCGTTCGCAATGGTCTGCGTGTCGGTCGCTGCAGCGGTGTCGGCAATGGCTGCGACGACCGTCGACGTGGTTGCGGTTGCTGCGGTCGATGTCAGGGTCTGCGCCGAAGCGGTGCCCTCATCCTGACGCGCCGGGCGCGGCTGCCGCTCGGACGGCGCACCGTCCTGCTGCGCAGGCGCACGTGGTGGACGCGGCGTCTGGTTCTGCTGCTTGGGCTTCTGCTGCTGTTGTTGCTTCGGTGTCTGCGCTTCGTTGCGCGGCGGCTTGGGCACCTGCACCTGTTGCTGAGCCTGCGCGCCAGCTTGTGCGGCCTGGCCGTTCTGGCCGTTGGCCGGCTGGCGGCGCTCATCGCGACGCTCCTTGTTGGCGCCGTTGCCATTGCCGCCATTGCCGCGCTGCTGGTTGCCGCCGTTGCCGTTACGGGCATCGCGACCATCGCGACGTTGGCCGCCACGCTCGCCGCGCTCATTGCGATTGTTGCGGCCTGCATCGTTCGGACGCGGACGCGGGGTCGACTCGGCTGCAGGGGCGACCGGCTCGACGCCACCGAAGATGCGCTTCAGCCAGCCGACCACGCCGGTGACCGGTGCCGGAATCGGCACGGTGACGACCGGCGCGGGCGCCGGAGTCGGCGCAACCGGGGCAGGGGCCTCTTCACGCACCGGAGCCGGCTGGCTCGGCTTGATCGAGGTGACCGCAGGCGCTGCCGGAATGTTCAACTGCGCCTTGGTCAGTGCATGCACCGGCAACTTGCGCGGGGTGCCGCGCTGATAGCTCGGCTTGCCGCTGTCTTCGCCCAACTCGTTCTCGCGCAGGCGCGTGACTTCGTAGTGCGGCGTGTGCAGCTGTTCGTCGGCGACGATGATGATCGGCGAGGCGTGGCGATTTTCGATTTCGCGCAGCGCGCTGCGCTTTTCGTTGAGCAGATAGTTGGCGATTTCCACCGGGGCCTGTACCAGCACCTGTCCGGTGTTTTCCTTCATGGCGTGCTCTTCGGCCACGCGGATGATCGACAGCGACAGCGATTCGACGCTGCGCATGCGGCCATGGCCATCGCAACGCGGGCATACGATCTGGCTGGATTCGCCCAGGCTCGGACGCAGGCGCTGGCGGCTCATTTCCATCAGGCCGAAGCGCGAGATGCGGCCCAGCTGCACGCGTGCGCGGTCGTACTTGAGCGCGTTCTGCAGCTTGTTTTCGACTTCGCGCTGGTGCTTGGACGAGGCCATGTCGATGAAGTCGATCACCACCAGGCCGCCCAGGTCGCGCAGGCGCAGCTGGCGGGCGACTTCTTCGGCCGCTTCCAGATTGGTCTGGAACGCGGTTTCCTCGATGTCGCTGCCCTTGGTGGCGCGCGAGGAGTTCACGTCGACCGCCGTCAACGCTTCGGTCTGATCGACCACGATCGAGCCGCCCGACGGCAGGCGCACGTTGCGCTCGTAGGCGCCTTCGATCTGCGATTCGATCTGGAAGCGGTTGAACAGCGGAATGTCGTCGGTGTAGTGCTTGAGCTTGCGCAGGCTCTGCGGCATGACCTGCTTCATGAATTCCTGCGCGTCGGCGTACAGCTCCGGCGTATCGACCAGGATCTCGCCGACGTCGGCGCGCAGGTAATCGCGCAATGCGCGGATGATCAGGCGCGATTCCTGATAGATCAGGAACGCGGCCGGCTTGCTCAGCGCCGCTTCGGCGATCGCCTTCCAGGTCTGCAGCAGGTAGTCCAGATCCCACTGCAGTTCTTCGGCGTCACGGCCGACACCCGCGGTGCGGATGATCACGCCCATGTCGTCGGGGATGTCGAGCTTGTCCAGCGCTTCCTTCAGCGCGGCACGGTCTTCGCCTTCGATCCGGCGCGAGACGCCACCGGCGCTCGGCGAATTGGGCATCAGCACCATGTAGCGGCCGGCCAGGGAGATGAACGTGGTCAGGGCGGCGCCCTTGTTGCCACGCTCTTCCTTGTCGACCTGCACCACGATTTCCTGGCCTTCGCGCAGCAGTTCGCGAATGGTCGACTTGTTATGGTCGACGCCGGCCTGGAAATAGTCGCGGGAGATTTCCTTCAACGGCAGGAAGCCATGACGCTCGGCGCCATAGTCCACGAACGCCGCCTCCAGGGAGGGCTCGAGCCGGGTGATACGGCCCTTGTAGATATTGGACTTCTTCTGTTCCTTGGACGGCTGTTCGATGTCGATGTCGTACAGGGTCTGGCCGTCCACAATCGCCACGCGCAGTTCTTCTGCCTGCGTTGCGTTGATCAGCATTCGCTTCATTGTTGCGTTCCTCACGCGCTCTACCGCGCGGAACGCCGTGACGTTTCGCCTCTGGAACAGCTTGTCGGCCCTTCGCGCAACGCGCGGACAGGCCTGACCAGGGTTTCCAGCGCTGCAACACCACGGCAGGCCGCGGGAGCGCTTGTCTTTAAGTTTTATAGGTGTTTCAGGGCCGGCAGCCGCGTCCGGACGGACCGGGACAGCGCACGGGACATGTTCAGCGCAACGGTCAAAAACCGCTGGCGATGGCCGGGTAGGCCGGTGAGCCGCTAACATGGCCGCCCCGGGGGCGGTGGTCGCGCACTGTGCCGGAATCATCGGAAGGCAGGCTTCTGGCCAATCAACTTCCAACGAAATCAAACCCTTATCTCGCTCGCCGAGTGTAACAGAATAAAGAGCCGGATGACCGACCCCCAGCCCCCCAAGCCGCCTGCCGACCGTGTGGGCGTGCGCATTCTCAAAGTTCCGGAAGACCGCGCTGGGCAGCGGCTGGACAATTTCCTGCTGGGACAGCTCAAGGGGGCGCCACGCAGCCTGATCTACAAGCTGGTCCGCAGCGGCCAGGTGCGTGTGAATGGCGGGCGTGCCAAGGCCGAGCGCAAGCTCGAAGGCGGCGAGGAAGTGCGTATTCCCCCGGTGCGCGTCAACGAGGAAGGCGACAAGGCTGCGCCGCCGTCCTCGTTCCTGGCGCGGCTGGAAGCGGCGATCGTGTTCGAGGACGCGCGCCTGTTGGCGCTCAACAAGCCATCCGGTGTGGCCAGTCATGGCGGCAGCGGGATCAGCTTTGGCGCGATCGAGACCTTGCGCGCACTCCGCCCGAACCAGACCCTGGAACTGGTGCACCGGCTCGATCGCGATACATCCGGCCTATTGATCGTGGCCAAGAAGCGCTCGGCGCTGACCGAGTTGCAGGCGCTGATGCGCGAGGACGACCGCGTCGAGGGGCGCGGCATTACCAAGCGCTACCTGACCTTGCTGGTGGGGCGGATGCCGGACGGCGTGATGACGGTGGACGCGCCGCTGCACATCGGCCTGCGCCAGGGCGGCGAGCGGCATGTGCAGGTCAATGCGATCGGCAAGCCGTCGCTGAGCCATTTCAAATTGCTCGAACGACGCGGCGGGCACTCGTATTGCGAAGTCCGCATCGAAACCGGCCGCACCCACCAGATTCGCGTGCATGCACAGCATCTGGGTCACCCGGTGGCCGGTGACGATAAATATGGCGAGGCCGAGGTCAACAAGCGCCTACGCGAGCAACTCGGGCTGAAGCGGCTGTTCCTGCATGCGGCTTCGCTGGAATTTGCTTTGGATGCCGGCAAGACGCCCTACGTGCTGAGCGCGCCACTGGCTCCGGAGCTGGCCGAGGCGCTGGATCGGCTGGGGCGTTGACGTGGCTGCCGTGGCACGATGACCAAGTCAGGCCCAACACCCTGCTGTCCTGCCAAGCCTTGTGGGAGTTCTTAACAGTGGCGATGTGATGGGCCAACGCCCAGCGTGGGAAGCCCATATGGCGATACGAATCCGCCCATGCGCTACGTATGCGTTTGCGTTGGTAAGTGCATCTTTGGGCTAGGGCGGCGCTTGAAGTACGGAGCCTGAGCCAAACAGCTGATCTCGCAGGCTAAAGAGCTGTGAATTCTGGGTCCTTACGCGTTGCGGCATGGAGAACCAATCCAATGGAAGTGAAAGCGCGTTCCCTTTACGACGCGAGCTTGCGCGACCATCAAGCGGAAGTCGAGCTTGATGCGTGTTTCGACAAACACTGCAAACCAGGCATCGTTCTGCAGCGGATTTACCCTCCAACCGCATTCCCACGTGTACGCAGCCGTCTAGACGGCTTGCCGCAGCTGCCGCAAGGGCTCCAATGGCCGGTGGGCGAGAGCTACGGTGAGTCGGTGCCCATGCATTTCATTGCGCAAATCGACTGTGCGGAATTGCCGCGCGTCGATTCGTCGATGCCTCGGCAAGGTATGTTGTTCTTCTTCGCCGTGAACGACGAAGAACAGATCTGGGATACCGACACTCCCCAGGATCGTGTCAGGGTGCTTTATGCAGAGCACGTGCCAGAGCAGCAGCCGGAGCGCCAGGCCCCGGAGCAGTTGCGTCCCATTCGGGACGTCAACGCAGCAGACAGTCCGTATTCGGAACCTGGCTGGCTGTTGCCTGGTGAGCGTGGCCCGCGACTGCAGGTGCAGTGGCCCTTGGTCGCGCGGCGAATGGACACTTGGCCAGAGCAGATGTTTGTGCAGGAAGCAACACCGGAGCTCGACCCGGACGCCTACCTGCAACGGTGGTCGGAACTACGATTGGGAGCGGCGGTAGCAGCGACGGGGCTGATGCCCAAAGCTGACGCTGTCTTTCATTGGGAACGGCCGCGGTCCGGATCGTGGAAGTTTCCTGCCCAATGGCTGGGTTACCAGGGCGATTTCCCGCAGGTCGGCATCCTCATCGACCGCCTGGCGCGAACCATAGGTAATGCCCGCAGCAGAAAAACCAGTCACTTTGTCGCGCATCCTGATGTACTGGAGTGGGTGGAGCGCGCAAGCCGTCTCGGGTGGGAAAGCGTGCCTGATGAAGCGACCAGGCAGGAGTTCAGAACGTGGATCCTTGACCAGATAGGGGACGAACCCGATGGCGTGACGCTCACCGACGTCACCATGGGGAGTGCCTTTACAGACGGGCTGCTGGCCACGGTGGCATACATTGCCAGCATGCCGGAGGTGATTCCGTTGATTCCAGCCTGGCTGTACCGGGATCTGGAGGGCCAGCACTTGCCGTATGCGGAAAGCCATCGCTATCACCCCGATGGCCGGAGGCGTTGCGCCGAGGTGAACGTCCACCAGATGCTGGGGCATGTTCCGCTGCTGCAGGGCTGCATGCCTGATATTGAAGGAGATCTCGTCTGTCTGTTGCAACTCGGATGGGACCCTGCCATAGACCTCAAGTTCGGGGATTGTGGTCAAGCGACTTTCTGGATCGCCAGGGAAGATCTGGACGCCCGCAATTTCGAGCGTGTGGCAGCGGTGGTGCAGGGGCATTAGCGACGGCCCAAGCGCAATGGCTGCCTTTCGGGCGGGATGGATTGGCCGTGCAGGGACGCAGGCTTGGGCCATCACGCTAAGCCTGCCTGGTTCGGTTCGAGCTCACGGTGCTGTTCCCGAGCACCTGCTTGCCGCACTTGCAAGCGGCATCGTTCCCATGTCCGCCCTGGTCGGTAAAGGTTGCTCTAGGGCGCCGCGAAGCGGAACAGCACCAGGCTGATCGCCAAGGTGCCCATGCCCGAAACCAAACCGTAGACGGTTTCATGGCCTTTTGCGTAGCGCTTGGCCGCCGGCAGCAGTTCGTCCAGTGCCAGGAACACCATTACGCCGGAGATCAGCCCGAACACCGTGCCGAACACAGCCTCGGACAACACGTTGGACAGGGCCAGATAGCCGATGCCGGCGCCGATCGGTTCGGCCAGGCCGCTCAGCAGGCTGGCACCGAAGGCATACAACTTGTTGCGCGTGGCGAAGTACACCGGCACTGCGATCGCGATGCCTTCGGGAATGTTGTGAATGGCGATGGCAAACGCCAGCGGCATGCCCACAGCCGGGCTTTCCAGCGTGGCGAAGAACGTCGCCAGTCCCTCGGGAAAATTGTGTGCAGTGATCGCGATGGCGGTCATCAGGCCGACGCGGCGGATGTAGGCGCGGTTGTCATCGCGGAATAGCGGGTCGTCGGTGGACAGGCTCTGGTGCGGATTGGGTACCAGGCGGTCGATCACCATGATCAACAGCATGCCGCCCAGAAAGGTCAGCGTGCCAAAGGTAAAGCCCAGCTTGTCGTTGTAGGCGTTGGAAAACGCAGCGATCGACTTGTTGAGGATCTCCGACAACGAGACGTACACCATCGCGCCACCGGCAAATGCCAGCCCGAACGCCAACAGGCGCGGGTTGGGTTTTTTGGCGAACACCACCATCAGGCTGCCGAGGCCGGTGGCGAGTCCCGCGGCCAGGGTGACTGCCAGCGCGATCCAGACGTTGTGTGATGACACCTCAAGCATGCGACGCGACGACCTCGTGGAATGGGAGCGATCTTGCGGTCGTCAGCTCAATCACGCGACCACTGACGGCAGCAGGATGGCCATGCCGGGATGACGAGGGCGTGGTGTCGAAGGCGACCGCGTGTTCAGGCGCAACCACCGACCAGTGCGACCGGTGTCGATCAGCGGCGCATCGCGGCAGCGAGCGGCTTGTCCGCCGTCGCTCACAGCCACAACGGCACGCTGACGATTACGCTCAGCCGCCGCGGCGTGCGCGTTCTTCGATGGCGAAGCATTCGTCCGGACGCGGTACCGGCGGCTTGAAGGCGACCGGCACCTGGATGGTCTGCGGCACCGCCTGGCCGTTGCGGGTGGCCGCCTTGAACTTCCATTCGCGCACGCGCTTTTGTGCGGCCTCGTCCAGCACCGGCTGGCCACTGCTCTGGGTCACCGCCACATCGGTAGGAGTGCCTTCGGTACCGACGATGACCCTGAGCACGGTGGTGCCACCGACCCCGGCGCAGGCCAGCTCCGGTGCGTACTCCGGCGGCGGCGTCTTCACTGCGGCCAGTTCGGTGGGGGCCACCGCCGGCGCGGAAGCCTGTTGCGGCGACTTGCCACAGCCGCTGAGGCCGGCCGCCAGGCACAGGCCGGCGAGGGCGGCGCGAGAAATGGTCATGCAGTGACTCCCAGATCGTAGAGTTGCGCGGTCTTGGCCGCGCAGATGAAGTCGTTTTCGCTCAGCCCGCCCACATCGTGGGTGGAATAACGCACCACCACCCGGTCGTAGTGCACGCCCAGGTCGGGGTGGTGATCCTCGCGATGGGCAATCCAGGCCAGCGCATTGACGAAGGCGAGGGTGCGGTAATAGTCCGCAAAGCGGAACGTGCGCGTGATGGCCGTGCCGGCCTCGGCCAGCTCCCAGCCGGGTACCTGCGGCAGCAGCTCGGCCAGGCGGGCCTCGCCAAGCTTGTGGTCGCTGCCCTTGCGCGGAAGGCAATGGGCCTGCTCCAGGGGAATCAGATCGGTCATGACGGTCTCGCAGGGGTGGCGGACGGCGCACCCACCAGGATCACGGTGTTCCATGAGCGAGGGCGCTTTGAGCGGTAGAATAACCCGCATGATCCAGATATCCGACAAAGCCCAAACCTATTTCCGCAAGCTCATCGAACGCGAAGGCGTGCCCGGCATGGGCGTGCGCCTGAGTGCGGTGGACCCGGGCACCCCTCGCGCGGACGCCAGGCTCGAGTTCGCAGAGCCTGCGGACCTGAGCGGCGACGAGTGGGCCATCGACTGCGACGGCTTCACGTTATATGTGGCCGCAGCCAGCGTGCCGTGGGTGGATGGTGCCGAGATCGACTACGTCACCCAGTCCACCGGCAACCAGCAACTGACCATCAAGGCGCCCAAGATCAAGGGCGAAGCGCCGGCCGATTCGGCGTCGATGGTGGAGCGCGTGCGCTGGGTGGTGGAAAACGAGATCAACCCGCAGCTGGCCTCGCACGGTGGACGTGTGGCCGTGCAGGAAGTTTCGGCCGACGGGGTGGTGCTGCTGCGTTTTGGCGGTGGCTGTCACGGCTGCGGCATGGCCGATGTCACGCTGAAGCAGGGCATCGAAAAGACATTGATGGGACGCGTGCCCGGCGTGATCGCAGTCCGCGATGCCACCGACCACGCCACCGGCGACGCGCCCTACATTCCGCGCGACAGCGCGGCCTGATTCCGCGTCACCGGTGACAACGGCTGCCGATCTGCTGCAGGCGCTGCGCGCGCGCATGCCGGGCAAGCTCATTCTGGATCGGCGCACCGGCCTGCCGTATGGCTGGGCCATCTGGATGCGCAATCGCGACGACGCGGTGGCACCGTTCAACGACGACCAGGTGATGGATGTGCTGTTGGCACGTCCGTCCGTCGCGCAAAGCGAAGCTGCCGCAGCGCTATTGACGCCGTTCCAGGCATTTCGCAGCCTGTGGTGGCAGCATTGGGAGCCGCGCCCGACCGATCAGCGGCGCCAGCACTGGCTCGCGATGCTGGGCAGTTTGCTGATCCATCTCGGCTTCATTGCGCTGCTGATCTGGGTAGTCACCGTGCGCTGGGCGCCGGACGACACCAAACCCGGCGATGAATCGCGCGTGCGCATGACCTTTATCGGCGACGGCGCGGCGGAGCAGGGGGGCGGGCAGGCAGAACCTTCTGCGGCAGCACAGGCGGCGTCTGCCGATGCGGCTACCGCGCAGCAGGCCGGTGCGGCGCCTGGAGAGTGGTCAGAGCCGACCACACCCTCGTCGGCACCGCCGCCTGCTGCTGCGGCGCCCGTCGACGCCACCAGCACTGCGCAGGCCCAGGACATCGCTCCCGAGCCGGTACCCGCCGCTGCCAGCGAACCGGTGACACCCGACGTACCGCAAGTGACGGTGCAGGTACCGCCGGTGACCATCGAATCGCCGCTGCAGGTGACCGACACAGCGGTCGCCACCAACGAATTTGTGGTTCCTCCACCTCCCAGCGTTACCGTGGCGCCCCGGGCGATGACGCCGACGGCGCCGCAGGTTGAGGTGCGTCAACGCGAGATCCAGACGGTGACCGACCGGCCGCAGCTGCGCGAGTTGCAGCGTCCGGCTGCAGCCGTGGCCGTGCGACCTACCGACGCGCCTGCGGTGCGCGAGCGCGAAGTCGTGGTGCCGGACCGGCCGCAGGTTGCGGCACCGGTGATGCGTCCGAGGGAAGTCACTCCAAGCGTGCGTATGCCCGAGGTGGCAGTGCGCACCACGGAATTGCCCAACGTGCCGGATCCAGTGCCGACGCCGACGCCGGCGCCGGCGCCGGCGCCCATCGCGCCGTCCACGCCGACTGCTGCAGCGACTGCCGCATCGCCCACGTCGGCAGCGAACGCTACTGTTCCGCAGCCGCCATCCGCTGCCTCCGTGTCGCAGACAGCGGCGTCCCCGGCAAAATCCCAGCAGTCCAGCAACAGCACTGCTGCAGCCTCTTCGCCCTCCAGGCCGGCCTCCAATCCCGCCGCCGGTCCAGCGCCTGCGGACCGGAGCGGCGGTTGGGACGTCGCTGCCAATGCCGACGACTGGAGCAAATCCGACCGCAACCGTCGGGGGGAGACCACAGGCGGCAACGGCCGGCGCGATGGCGTGTTCAACAGCGACGGCAGCGTGCGGGTGGCGGGAGCGGGCGAGGCCGGCACGGGAGCCGGCGATCGCGGGCCGCCCGGCAGCGACACCGACACCTGGACCCGCGACCAGATCGCCCAGGGCGGCACCTGGCTCAAGCGTCCGCCGTACGGCTATACGCCGACTTCGCTGGACAAGTACTGGATGCCGAACCAGTCGCTGTTGCAGGAATGGGTGCGCCGCGGCCTGAAGAAGATCGAGATCCCGATCCCAGGCACCACCACCAAGATCAGCTGCGTGGTGTCGCTGTTGCAGTTCGGCGGCGGCTGCGGCCTGAGCGACCCCAACCTCAACGATCAACCCGCCACCGCCAGGCCGCCGCCGGATGTGCCGTTCAAGCGCGAGTTGCAGGAAGACAACGGAGCGGTGCGGTGATGGCGAATGATCGCCTTGCCGGATGGCCGGCATCGACGGCGGCCAGAGAGAGCAGGGCACTGTTCTTGCGCATTGCCGGTGACGTGCGGTGATGGTCTTGGTCCCGCAGCACACTGCATCGGCCGCGCAATCGTCGTGGCACAGCATGCGCGATGAACCCGCGCGTGCAGCGTAAACCGCACTCACGTTGTCGCGATGGCTTCGCGAACGAAGTGCTCGTAGGTCCGCAGCGGGCGACCCAGGATGGCTTCCAGGTTCTGCGTAGCGTTGTCATCCGCCCGCATGCCAATGGTCTGGATACCGGCCAGCATCAGGCGCAGGTCGTAGGCCAGCCATGAGGGGCTGTATGCCGCCATCTGCGCTTCGAAGGCCGCCACATCGTCGCCAGCGTAGGCGATCTCGCGTCCGAGGACCGTGCTCCAGATCTGCGCCGCAGACGCGCCTGTGACGGCCTGCGGGCCAACCAGATCGAGCGTGAGCCGCGGTAGTGGGCCGGTAGCGCGGTCGCGTCGCAGCAACTCGGCTACGGCGATGTCGGCGATATCGCGGGCATCGATCATGGCCACACCTGCTGCGCCGATCGGCATTGGATAGATGCCGTAGTCCTGAATGGTCTGCCGGATCAGGGTGTCGTTCTGCATGAAGTAGGCAGGACGCAGAATCGTGGCCGGAATATCCAGGCTTTCGATCATGCGTTCGACAGTGTGCTTGCCAGTGAAGTGGGGCACGTTGGTGTACTTGTCGGCATGAATCACCGACAGATACACGATGCGCTCGATCCCGGCTTCCTGGGCCAGATTCAAGGCGATCAACGCCTGCGTCACTTCGTCGGGGGTCACGGCGTTCAACAGGAACAGGGTGCGCACCGATGCCAGTGCCGCGCGCATCGAGCCCACATCGGTAAGGTCGGCGACGACCTCGGTGATCCCCTTGGGGAAGTTGCGTTTGCCCGGCTGGCGAACCAGCGCCTTGACCTGTGCACCTGCAGTGGCCAGGCCTTCGGTGACCAACGAACCGACGGTGCCGGTGGCGCCGATAACGAGAATGCTCATGGTGAATCTCCTGCTGTGGATGAAGGACGAACAGTGCGGATGCGCTGCTGGGGTGTTGCCGGCGCATCGCGTTGGCGTTGCGGTGAACAGACTCTATGTCGTTGCGAATCCGATACGAAGACTCCAGAATTCAGACACCCGGTTTCAAATGTGAAACACCATGGATCTGAATGCCCTGATCGATTTTTCGCTGGTCGCCGCAAACCAGGGCCTGGGCAAGGCCAGCCGTGCCAGTGGTCGGTCAAAGGCGACGTTGTCGCGCCGTATCGCCGAACTTGAGGAACAACTCGGCGTGCGGCTTGTGGAGCGCAGCGCACGCGGGCTCAGGCTGACCGAAGCCGGGCAGGTGCTGATGGATCGCACCGAAGCACCGTTGAACGAAGTGGCCGAGGCGATGGCTGCTGCACGCGAGGGACTGTCCACGCCGCGCGGCAGGTTGCGGGTGGCGGCGCCAGTCCTGTTTTCGCAACTGGCGATGGGGCGGCTTGGTGCCGAGTTCTGTGCCGCCTATCCGGAGATCACGCTGGAGGTGGTGGCCGAAGACCGCATCGTCGACCTGGTCGAAGAGCAGTTCGATGCGGCCATCCGGATCAATCCCGATCCGGATAGCCGCCTGGTCGGCCGGTGCTTCGCGAAGGATCGGCTGGTTGTCGTGGCAGCACCAAGCATCGCGATACCGTGCGCTGGTGCAGTGACACAGGTGCCCGGTGTGGTAACGACGAATTTCCAGCCGACCACCTGGTCGCTCGACGGCGGCCGCCTGATGCTCGAGCCCATACCGAAGCTTCGGTTCTCCTCGCTATTGATGGTGCGCGATGCGGTCGTTGCCGGCGCCGGCGTGGCGCTGATTCCACAGTCGATTGCAGGCACTCAACTTGCACGCGGCGCGTTGGTGCAATGGGGAACGATCCCGGGCATGGAACCATCGCTTTGGGTCTTGCATACCTCCAGGCGACTGGCTGCACCGAAGGTGCGGGCCTTCGTCGATTTCATGTGCGCCCGATATCCGGATGCGGCACTGGTGCTGGATGCGTAAACAGGGCAACGTCCATGGGGCAGGGTAGTTGCGCCGTGCATTGCCGAGTTCTCGCTGCTGATTCATGCGCTTGACGTGTACCGCATGCCCGCCAAGTCAACGGTTGGCTGGTGTCAGCAGCTTCAATGAAAGGCGATGACCGGACCGATTGAACCCGGCCGCCGCTAGCCAACGCAGCGGCCAATACGCGCGCGCTACACTCGTGAGCCGTTGAAGGAACGAGGTGCACCGTGATGTTTGAAGGGATTCGCGCACAGTTACGACGCATAGCGCCCGACATCGCCAACGCGCTGCTGCCTCCGGCCAGCGAAGTACAACTTGCCGCTCTGGAATCGGCGCTTGGCCAACCAGTGCCCGCGGACCTGGCTGCGTTGTACCGCGAAAGCGCGGGACTGGACCCTGATGCAACAGCCAACTTTGCGCGCGCATTTTCATTGATGAGCGTGGATGAAGTGCTGGGTGCGGTGAAGCGCGATCAGAACACCGAATCCGTCGCAGCGCGCTTTGCGGACCAAGGAATTCGGCCGGTGATGACGATGGGCCGGCAGCGCATTGTCATCGGGACCGATTTTGCCCGATGCCACCTGTGTGTCGACCTGATTCCAGAGGTTGGCGGTACTCCTGGGCAAATTGTCTTTCTCGACAGCGAGCATGCTGTTGCGTTGCTGCTGGCGCCCTTGATGAGCGAATTTGCCCAAGAATTCGAGAGCGACCTGGCCGAAGGCAGATACACGCTGGCAGCCGATGCACTGGAAGACGGTGTGCAGTGGTTGCACGCGACACGCGAGATCGATGTCTGCAACTGGTACAGCTCACCGACGTGGGCTTATGTGGGGCGGTTGGTGGGTGAAGTTTATTAGCCTTCTGTGGCCTGGCTCTGGATGTGTTCTTACATAATATACATTATGCGAAGTACGCCGGAGGCGTCGGAAAGGCCGTTCGGGGCCGTTTGCTGTCAGTTTTTTAAATTCGTGTCCTTTTTGCTCGGATCGTGCCCCGCATTGATTTTTAAGGACTTTTTCTCTCCCACGGGACAAGATCCTAAGTAAACCTTGGTGCTCACCGCGTAGTCAGCACGACACCATGCCTTGCTTGTCATCAGGGAGCCACCTTGCCGCGACTTCGCTTAGAGCGCAGAGGTTTGGGATGCTTAGGCTGACTCTGTCCAACATGTTGCTGCCAGGCTGCTTCGAGTGCTGCCGGCAGATCGTTCAATTTAATCAGTTGTGCCTCAAGTGCATCGGCGCGCGCTTGCTGGATCGTGAGGTCTTGGCGGAGCTCGGAAACATTGCCTTGTGCGCGCTCTAGCGCTTCCTCAAATCCGCGCTTCGCAAGCGCCGCCTCTCGCTGGCTGGTCGCTAGCTGCTGCTTGGCCTGCTTTGATTCCTGACGCGCATGATCGATCTCCGCATGTGCCCGGTCCTCGGTGGCACGCATGTGTTGGGTCAATGTGTCGCGCTCGGCACGCGCCGCATCCTGCAATTCCTGGAGTTGGATACGCAGCATTTCATTGGCGCTTTCTGCGCCGAGGGCGCGCAAAGCTGAGGCGTCACGCTGCTGGCTAAGTTCGGCCATCTGACGCTGCAGCTGCTCGACAAAGCGCTCTAACTCGGACGTCCGTGCGGCGGCGAGTTGTTCGGCTTGCTGAGCAGCGCGGGTCAAGCCTTCTAGTCGGGCAAGCTCGGCCTGCATAGCGAGCCGATCTCGCTCCAACGTTTCTCGGGCATCTAAGAGGGATGCACGATCAGAAGCCATTGCCTCATCGGCCTGCGTTCGGGAGTGGTCCAGTGCCAACGTCCACCACTGCCCTGCCAGAGCCGCGACGGCTTCAGGCACGTTGGCTGTGGTGATCCGGACCTGACGGTCCGTTGCCAAGCGAGCCCCCAAACCCTGCCACCAAGTCTCTAGCCAACGCACGACTGTGTTTGGTGACCCTGTACCCAGATAGGCGCGGATACGCTCAACCGTAGGGCGTTCGCCATCTGCAACGAGCGCATCAGCAGCGACGTGCACGTCGGATTCGGTGATGCCTCTGGCCATTGAAACTGTCTCCCGTGTTGCCACCCTGCCCTGCAGTTGACGTACTCGCGATAAGTGATGATTATCGCGAGAACACACCCTATTTCATAACATTTATTACATAGTATGAAAAAAATAGCACATTGCCCTCTCCGCCGGCGACGGCCACTCATCTGGTACTGCCGGAGCAGCTGGCCCAGCAGGCTGCCGAGGCGGTGCGCGAACTACTTGCCGAAGCGGCCGCCGCCAACACCACTCGCAGCTACGCCACCGCTCTGCGCTACTGGGCCGGCTGGCACCAGGCCCGTTATGGCGTCGAACTGACCTTGCCGACGGGCGAGGCCATGGTCATCCAGTTCTTGGTCGACCACATTCAGCGCAAGAACAAGACAGGCCTGGTCAGCGAGCTGCCGCCGGCGATTGACCAGACGTTGGTGGCCGCCCGCCTCAAAGCCAAGGTCGGGCCGTTAAAGCTGTCGACGGTGGTCCAGCGTGTGGCGGTGCTGTCTACGGCGCACAAGCTCAAACGCTTGGCCAACCCGTGCGAGTTGCCCAGTGTCAGGACGCTGCTGAGCCGCGCTCGCCGAGCCTCAGTCAAACGCGGTGAGCGACCGACCAAGAAGACCGCCATCACACGCCCTGAGCTCGAGGCCATGCTGGCGACCTGTGACGACAGTTTGGAAGGGCTGCGTGACCGTGCCCTGCTCTGCTTTGGCTTTGCCAGTGGCGGGCGACGGCGCAGCGAGATCGCCGCCGCGGACATGCGCGACCTCCGCAAGGTGGGCGACGATGGCTACATCTACCGGCTGGAGTACTCGAAGACGCAACAGGCGGGGGTGAAAGCAGATTCGACGCCGGACAAGCCGATCTTGGGGCGCAGCGCCGAAGCACTCGGGGCCTGGCTTGATGCGGCGGGAATCAGCGAGGGGGCGATCTTCCGGCGTATCTGGAAGGGGCGGGTCGGCCCTACTCTTCTCCCAGGCTCCATAGCTGCCATAGTTAAGAAGCGGGCTCGTTTGGCGGGCTTGGAGGGGGACTTTGGGGCGCACAGCCTGCGGTCGGGGTTCGTGACCGAGGCGGGCAAGCAAGGGGTTTTACTCGCAGCAGTGATGGCTATGACCGAGCACCGATCGGTGGCGAGCGTGATTGGGTACTTTCAAGCTGGCGCAGCTGAGGACAATCCGGCTGCACGGCTGTTGAAGTAAAGACTGCAGGCAGAATTTGTTGAAATGCCTTTACTCGAATTGAGTTATAGCGCAATGCGTGCGGCCTGACCTCGCCGGTTAGGTTAGCTTAGTGCTTCTGACGCAATCGAAAAGTGGACAACAAAGGATCTGTTGGATATGCCGCAATCTCCAGAACTTGCCGGCGGTGAAGGGTTCACGTACGAGGGCGACGCGGCCGCATACTACTTGGCGGCGTTGCTGGCCGAGGCTTACGCCCCTGGAATCGATGACCACACCGTAGTTCGCGTCTCCGTCCAACAGCGCGATTTCGGAGAGCCGCTAGACGATGTGATTGTCGACTTTGCCGATGCGGACGGGCGGATCGCCCGCCTTAGCCTGCAGGTCAAGCGTTCGCTGACCATCAGCGCTGCCGCCACTAATGCGGACTTTCGAGACATTATTCGCGACGCTTGGGCGACGCTGCACAAGCCTAACTTCCGCTCCAACACCGATCGCTACGGCGCCGCCATCGGCGAAGTCGCCCTCGTTCCGGGCCGCGCTTTGAAGACCATCTGCGAGTGGGCGCGCGAAAGCTTGACGGCCGACCACTTCGACGCGCGATTTGCGCCGGAGGGAAGTGCAAGCAAGGACCACCGGAAGGTCAGAACCAGCATTGAGCAGTTACTTGCAGCGGTGAACACAACCGCCTGCAACAGCGAGCAGCTGCATCGATTCTTGGCTCACTTTGTCCTGGTCCAATTCGACTTCCTGCGCGAAGGTTCGGTGGATCCGCCACTGGCGATCAATCTCATCCGCAACAGCCTGGCGCCCGAATCGGCCGGAGAAGCCCCGATGGTGTGGTCGCGCTTGGTCGAACTGGCCCGTGCTGCGGCCGGGACCTCTGGCCAGTTCGATCGCGCACGTCTGGTCCGCGAGCTCGTGCCGCTGATTCGGCTGCAGGCCGCGCCGTCCCTGCAAGCAGACCTCGGCCGGCTCACCGAGTTGGCCCGCAGCCAGGCTAACCTGATCGTTGACGACATCGGTGGTGCCCGGATCGACCGAAGCACCTATTTGCAAGCACTCGACGCCAAGTTGGTGGACGCCAGGTTCGTGCAGGTACGCGGCCTGCCGGGCAGCGGAAAATCGGCGGTGGTGAAACAGGCGGTACAGCGTTCGCTCGCGCAAGGGCCGGTGCTCTTCCTCAAAGCCGAACAGGTCGACACCGTCAGCTGGAACGGGTATGCGGTCTCTCAGGGGCTGTCGGGGACGAGTTTGGAGCGGCTGCTGGTTGAGGTCGGCGTGGTGGGCACGCCCACGCTGTTCATTGACGCGATCGACCGGGTCGCCACAGCGCAGCAACCTGTCTTCGTGCAACTTATCCAGACCATCGCGACATCGCTGGAGCTGGCACATTGGCGCGTCGTCGCCTCCTTGCGCGACACCGGCATCGAGGTGTTGCGCACTTGGCTCGGCGAGGCGTTAGCCGCCCTCACGGTCGAAACGCTCACGGTCGGTGCGCTGAGCGAAGCCGAGGCCGATGCGCTCGCCGAGGCCAAGCCGCAACTGCGTTCGCTTCTATTCGGGGCGGACGCCGTGCGTGAGATCGTCCGTCGCCCCTTCTTTGCCAAAGTGCTCGACCAGACCTTTGCCGCCGCACCCGGCGGGCCCGAGTTTGCCCCCCGGTCCGAGATCGACCTGATCGAGCACTGGTGGAGGCGCGGCGGCTACAACGCATCCGGGCAAACCGCGCTTGAACGCCAGCGCGCCTTGCTCGGCCTTGCACGTGCGCGCGCCAAGGAGCTCAGTCGGCCGATCCGGCTGGGTGAGCTCCAGTCGACCAACTACGTCGAAGAGCTCCGCGCCGATGGCATCCTTCAACATGCGCGGCACGGCATCAGCGTCCAGTTTGCCCATGACATCTTCTTCGAATGGGCATTCTTCCATGTGCTGGCGGAGCTGGGTCCGGACTGGATCGACGCCATCCGCGCCGCCGGCGAACCGCCCGCGGTTGCGCGCGTCGTCGAGCTAGCCTCGCAATGGGAATACAGCCACGGCGACGCCTGGGTCGCTTACCTCGAGCAGACGCGAGCCTCGGATCTACGTGCCCAGTGGACCCGGGCCTGGCTGCTGGCGCCATTGGGCACCGCCGCCTTCGAGACGGACGCGGCTCCCTACTGGGCGGTGGTTTCCAAGAACGACTTTGCCTTGATGCACAAGGCCCTCGTCTGGTTCCAGGCCGAGAAGACGACGCCGAACCCCGCCGTCCTCGCCGGCAAGCTTCCGGACGATCGGCGCCAGCGTGTCGCTGACCTTCTAGGCTGGCCCTCCGATCTTGCAGCAGCGCGGCGCTTGCTCGTGTTCCTGTTGGCGCGGATACCAACGATTCCTCAGACGCTGTACCCGGTCGTGCTCGCCGTATTCGAGCTCTGGCAGAACGCTTTCGATGGCTACTCCAACCCCATCTCGCGGCGCCTGCTTGAACAGTGCGATCAATGGCTCGCGGCTCTGGACGCGATTAGCGAAGCCAGCGGCCCCGACGAGAATTCGGCCTTTTGGGAGAAGGTGCAAGACCTGGTGCGTTTCGAACGTCGCTGATCCAGCTCGTACTACGCTCATCGCTCGACGAGCCGAGCATCGCGGACGCCCTCCTGCTACGCGCGATTGCCTCGCGCCGCATTCGTTCCGACGCCTTTGAAGACATAGTTGTGTTTTCACCGCGCTTGGCCCAGTCGTTACCGCATCGGCTTGTCGAACTGGCTTTGGCACATCTGCGTGAAGAGCTACCGGAAGACCGCGTTGCGCGCGAACAAGCGGAGCAAGATCGCGCGGTCGCGGCGCGACAGGCCATGTCGAATGACCCGTCAAGAACGCTAAGCCGTGTTGAAAGAGCTAGTTGGTCCGCTGTCCACTTCCGAAGTGTCGGCAAGTTCAGTTCCTCGGACTGGGAGCAACTGGCGGTCCACGACGATTACCGCAGCTTCTGGCCGCCGTCGCCACTGCGGGAGCCCTTCGCCTCGCTGTTTCGCAAGTCGCCACAGCACGCCTTGTGCTTGCTGCGTGAGCTGTGCAACCACGCCATCGCGGCATGGCGGCAGTTGCATCGTCTCGACCCCGAGTCGCGTGGCGTGCCGCTGCCGCTGGATCTGTCGTTCCCATGGGGGAGGCAGACATTTTGGGGCGGCGATCGCGAATACCTGTGGTGCCGCTCAACATGGGCCCCGAAAGCGATTGGCTGCGGCTTCCTCGCCCTGGAAGAGTGGTGTCTTGGCGAGATCGAACGCGGCACACCCCTCGATGATCTCATTCAGCAGATTGTGACTGGCAACGACTGCATCGCGATTCTCGGAACTGCGGCCATGCTCGCTCTGCACACTGAAGCGGTATCCGCCACCACATTGCCACTGTTCACGTCGCAACTCCTCCTGACGGCCGACCGCCAGCGTTTCGCGGGCGACCTATCGCCCAGCAATCTGATGGGATTCAGACACGCATCGGATCGACCTCATCAGGACGCAATGCGAACCGCAAATGCACGCCCCGTTCGTAAGCTCGAACTCCGGGGAATGGTGCCTCGGTTCGTGTTCGCCGAGGCGCCGCTTGGCTCGCAAGCGCGCAGCACCATCGAGGCATTCTCGAAACGGCTACCCTATCAGTACGAGGAGGATCGTGAGGATCCTGAGGTGCAGCGTGAACTCGCCGAGCAGGCGGCAGAGTACGCCGAGCTGGCTGACGAGTCCACATATCAAGCCTATCGCACCGACAACGAGCATATCGCTTTGGTGCACGTCAGCCCCTCCGCCGCCAAGCCGGAGAACGTCGCCAAACTCGAGCAAGCCACGCAGTACCTGTCGATCGCCAACCTGTGGAGGTGGGCATCCACGTCCTTTGAGAAGCATGCGCTCGACAGCCGACTGAGCCTCAGTGATGCCGTAGCGGCGGCTAGAGGGTTCGACGTGCCGGAGCTCTTCGGGAGATCGAGGGTGGATCGCCCTGACTCCATCGCCATGCATCGAGGCGCAGTGGCGTCAACGGCCGCGGTCACGCTGACCTTTCGCACGGGGGCTACTAACGACCAGTTGAAATGGGCACGCGGAGTTCTGCATCGTGCGGTACGACTGAAGGAGGAAGGCGATCCTTGGTGGTTGCCCAGCTCGATGATCCCCTGGCATCACGGCATCTACGCTGCCTACGGCCTCGCCGCGGACCTGCGCGTTGGAACCGCAACGCGGGCCGCTCCGTGCGACCTGTTAGCCCTGGTAGCACACCCGCTCGAAGCGGTGTCGCTGGCCGCAGTTAAGGAGGCGTGCGACTTGTGGGACGCTGACCCGAAGCTGACGTTGGCGGCCCTGTTCCTCGCGTTCTCGCTGTGTCACGTGCCGCGAACCGGCCGGAGCAGTCGGCCGCACACCGGTGTCATTGAGCCGTCCCCACTAGCGGTGGAAGCGCTGCGCATGGCGTGCTTGCATTACGACCGCGGTACTGATTTTTCCTCCATCCCACGTCCGCCACCGGCATGGGTAAAAACTACACCTAGAGGGCGGCACGGACAGCAATCGTACGAAAATTACGAAGCTTGCGATGCGACGAATCCAGAGGAATGCTGGACCGAACCTGACACCCACTGGCACTCCGCGTACGCCGCCGAGGTGCTGGCTCGGGCGCCCATGTTCGGGATTTTGCACAGCGACGCACGAGACTCATTGCTCGATTTTCTCGCCGACGTTCTGGCTTGGACGATCCAGAAGAACGCGCCGCCTTGGGTGGAGCGCGGACGGCGTGGACGATCGGCCACGCGCATATTCGAATGGACGCACGCCCTCGCGTCTCAGATCGGTAACGTAGCAGGCTACATGCCCATTTCGGATCTCCAGCCACGCTTCCTCGAGCTAATGCTGCAACTGGAAGGCGAGAACTGCTGGGCCATGCTGGGCCCATTTGCTAGCTCGTATATCTGTAGGTACATCTACGATGCGCATACCGTGCCGGCTGACGCAGTCGCCGTGATTGATCTCTGCCTGACGCGCCTTCTAGCGGACCGAGCATTTAAGCGGGACAGTTATCGCGCAGGCGAGTTGTCCGGTTTTGATTTACCCAAGTTTGTCGAAAGCTTGATGTTCGTGTCAATCGAGCGGGCTGAACTTGCCAGCCGTTACGTCAATGGCGACTGGTCGGAGATTGAGAGAATCATGCCGCTGGTGGACCGGTACGTGCGTGCGACGGGTTGGGCGGTTCCGGTAATGGCCGCATACCTCACTCTATGCGAACGGTCGCGAGCGCATTACCCCTCCGCTGCGTTCGCGGATCAGGTTCTGGAGATCCTTTCACTGGGCCCTGATGGGCTGCGAGGTTGGCGCGGCACACTCTTCTGCGCACGAATCGCCGGCCTCATTCAGCATCTGTCACATCGGGACGCCCCGATGAACCTCTCGTTGGCGCAGGCCTTCCTTCGGATACTCGACCACCTGATCGACATGGGCGACCGTCGCAGCGCCGCACTGCAACTGGGAGAAGGCTTCCGCGACATTCGTCTAGGGCCGTGAATAGTGAGACGGCGCGAGCCCGTCCGGTTAACAGCCCTGCGCGTAAATCGGCCACTTGTGGTGCGAAATCCGTCGTTCGCGTGCGAGGAATTGGTCTCGCTTACCCCCGATAAATCTTCCTAATCCCAAGCCCACTGCTGTCCGCTTCCAGCCAAGAGCAGTCGCTAGATATGTCACTATTCTCTGTAATCTTTTATCTGTTCAGCCAGAGTTGCACGGACGCTTAGCTATGCCATCGCGCGGGGGTTACTTCAATTGAATGCATTCGAGCCTTTCGTCATCCGGACTTGCGAGGGTCGTTCCGGAACTCGGCCGCACGTGCGCGGCTATGAACCGAAACCAGACCAGCCCTTCGCGCCCTTCGAGATCCATGATCCTTTCGGCCTTCGCAACGCGATCATTCCGGTGTTCTGCCAGCAGGTAGATGGACGGATGTATGGCGTCGGGACCGCATTCCATGTCGATGGCTTCGACAACTTCCTCACCGCCTACCACGTGATCGACTTTGTCGAAAAGCATCTTTCCGGTCGCCCGATCCTGTTCCTGAGTATGCATGCGGTCGTGTTCGGAACGATCAACATTCCGCCCGACTGTTTCGTGCCTGCGGCCGAGGTGATCGCCTCGATGATGGAGTCCGACGATCCGATGGCAGCGCTCCGGGGCCAAGCCTCCAGGCGACCGGCCATTGACGCGGCTTTGCTGAAGCCCGAACCGATCGGTCCAGGCGCACGGCCACCACAGACATTGCCGATACGGACAGACGGCTGGGTGCCGAGAATAGGCGAGATAGTGCTCGCGGTCGGCTTCCCACAGTTAGATCTCTCGGAAGTAGACGTTGCCAAGCAATCGTCTCTGCTCGACGAAGGCATGTACGGCGCCTATGGTCGGATTGTGGCGATCCATGAGGAAGGGGTTAGTCGATCGAATCCTACCCCGGTATTCGAGGTGGAGAGCGATTGGCCCGGGGGAATGAGTGGTGGACCGGTGTTCAACCGCGACGGCGAGGTCGTTGGCATGGTGAGTCGGTCACTGCGCGCCGAATCCGAGCATGCCGGCACCGGGTACGCGGTGCATTTCAGCTTGGCCCGCGACATCGAACTACTGACGCCGAACGTAGATAGGTTCAATCCAGGTTGGCGCAAATGCTGGGGCGTGTTCGCCTCGGTGACCCCCGAGCCAATCAGTATGCACGCCACAAAGGAACAAGCCGAAGTCGCTTCATCAACGCTTGAGGGATCCGCCGACGTCCGACCAATCGCCAATCGAATTGGTACCACTGATTTCGTAGATCTGAGTGTCTGAACGAAATGATGCTGCCGGCCGGCAGCGATCAATCAAAACGACACCTTGGGCGAGGGCGCATTCTTCAGACGCAATACTTGCAGGATGTCCAACTGGTCGACGCCAGATAGCAGAAGACCACCTTCGACTCTCCCCACGCAGAACAATTTCTCGTACCGTGATGTGTGCGAGGATCGCTGCGGTCTAGCATACGCTAGTAGCTATAGAGGCATACAAAATAAAGCACTTAACGGAAGCGCGCTAAAGCGCGCTGATCATCGATCTCCGCATGTGTCTGGTCTTCAGTGGTGCGAACTTGTTGGCTCAAAGTGCCGCACTCGGCACGGCCGCATGCTGCAATTCCTAGAGTTGGATCCGCAGCATTCCAAAGCTTTTCAGCCGACCAAGTTCAGCCTACATGGTGTGCCGATCTCGCTACGTTTTTCTCTGGCGTCTAGAGGGAAAGCACGATAAGCGGCCAATGCCTCATCAGCGTGCTCGCGCGTGGTCCAGCGCCAACGTCCACCACTGTCAAGCCAGGGTCGCGAAGGCTTCAGGCACGGTGGCCGTGGCTATCCGGACCTGACGGTCTGTTGCCAAGTGAGAGCCAAAACCCTGCCGCCAAGACTCCAACCAGCGAACGGCTGTATTCTTCAGCGACCAAGTGACCAGATAGGCGCTGATACGATCAACCGTTGGTCGCTCGCTACCTGCAACAAGCGCGTCGGCAGCGGCGTGCACTTTAGGACAGCCCCTCTTGGTAGCCCAGCGGCCAAAGCTGCGCTGGCAGCCGATTAGCCGATATGCTTGGCCGCCTCGTCTAATTGAAAGGCTCTGAAAATGTTCGAGTGGCCGTGGGTAGCTTGATATTTATTTGAATTCTCGAAAACTTCAATGAGGCTGAGAAAATGATTCCAATTGTGTGTCGAGGCGAGGATGGAATTGAGCGCATCTTCAACGTGATGGTTTCCGACGGTGACGAGATCCTAGTCTTCTCTGTCCGTCATGAGGAATACCCGCGCCTGCCAGCCTACGAACTCTCGATAGAGATAACGGCAGCTGGTCCAGTTGTGTGGGTTATGAATCGCCATGGAGTTGAAATCTACTGCAGAACTGGCGTTCCGGAGGCTACTCTGGTCTATGCCAGCCATTTTCTCGGATGTGCAGTGTCCTCACGGCAAAGCACGCCCTCGCGAGAGAATCCATACGCAAATTATCGCCTCTCCAATGCTTCGAAGGTGTGGGAGCGAATGGTAAAGTCCGGCGCTGCGATCTACGACCCCTCAACAGATCGTTTTATGACCGCCTGAGACATCGACCGGTCAGCAATCCAATCAACGAAGCGGCCGTCACTCAGGCAGCGGTGCACGGACGGGGTCGCCCTCCGCGATCTCGCCCTGATCTTCTTGGCCTTTGTCAGTGGCGGGCCGCCACCATAGTGAAGTGGCCGCGGCACCTTGGCTCGGCTGATCGCCACAGCCCCTCAACTAAAAGGGTTCTGCCGCTCAAGGTATTCGTGTTATTTCTTTGAATTTGGCAACCCTTCCGAGGAAGTAAAGTCCTTACTTGCGCCCAGTGGGATCAGCGTAAGATAGCCAGGTGATCCGACAGAACACCTTTATTCGTTTTCCTAGGAAAACATGCCGCGCCGGCACTGGATCAGAGTTCCTTTTTGGGCCAGTGAACCAGCTGAGCGTAGGCGTTCGGTACAGGTCAGGCTAAGCTGTGACCAAGTTCTTCAAACGTCATAAACCGTACGCCGAATTCCTGCTTGAGCCAAGCTCTGTTCTCAACGTCCAGAATCGACTTGGCTCCGTTGCTGTTGCCCTTGTCCATGGTACAGAAAACGTCAATGCCGTATGCAATGTGAGAGGCCAGGGCGTCACCGTCCGCCCACTCAGCGAAAGTCCGTTCAATGGCTCGCTCCTCATGTATGTCCTTTGCTTGATCCAATGCGCTGAACCAAGGGCCTCCACCGGCGTTCTGCGCAAGCCGTTCGCCGATGGACTTGATTTGGGATTGCCCCACCCCCCGGGCCTCAATTGCGCGAGACACCCTATGAGCGGTCGTGATCCATCTCTTCAGATCCTCACCACTGCCAGTGTCAAGGTAGCGCGTGCCGGTTGGGTCGTTGATCGAGAATGCGCCCATTCTCGGTACAGCCTTGAGAGCCAGAAGCCCGATCTGGTGGGCGGCCAAGGCTCTGTCTTTAACGGCAGGAGGTAGCGGTTTCCGATCGGGTTGCTGAACGCTAATGGTGAATGCTATGGACTCCACGTTACCATCGCCTACAACCTCGCGGATGGATGGAGGAAGTTCAGCGTTCGCGATGACCTTAGGTTCCCCTTGAAGCGAAGTCAGCGTCGTTCCCTGGTACACGGCGGCCCGGTCAGTCTTCAGGATGCCTTCGATCGTTAGCATGGTGACTGAGTAGAAGCCCGCGATCTGACCAGATCTCAGTGCGGAATTGACTTTGAGCATCAGCGGCTGAAGCGAATTCTTGACTGACAGCTCAGGACGGCACGCCCAGTCAAGCACGTTAGTGTCGAACGTGACACGAAGGCCCATTAGCCACTCCTTTGCCAAATATCTGCGAGCGTCAGCGCGCCGGTTCGACTTATTTTCGCCCAACTGAATACTGGACGTCTAGTGATGCTCAGCAGAAGCGGTGTCTCGTATGCTGCGCGCGGATGAAGCTAGTACGGGGCGTCGGGTGCAAACTATGGGTACAGCGTCGAGGCATGGCGTCTGTCTCAGGAGATTGAGTCGCTGCGTTAGGGCAACTCGTCCACGGGATAAGAGTCGCTTGGATCCGATTGCCAGACCGCCGCGATTGAGCGTTGCAATGTCTGGCTTCTGCCAAGGTCTAACCTCGGCCCTACCCCTGATAACGCCCCCTAATCCTAGAAATCGGATAGCAGCTCCCTGCCCTACCCTGTGCGACAAGGTCCGCCTTCGGCCAGAAGCGGACCTTCGCCGAGCCCGCCCACCGACCAGCGATCGCTCATTTGCCGGTCATCTTCAATGCCGCTTCTGGCAAGCGCGCGCCGCTGATACTGATCTGGGCCACGTCCGCATTGATACGCGCCAGGTCTGCCTCATCTAGCACCAGATCCACGGCACCCAGATTCTCATCCAGCCGATGAAGCTTGGTCGTGCCCGGAATCGGCGCGATCCACGATCGCTGGGCCAGCAGCCAAGCCAGTGCCACCTCAGCAGGCGTGGCACCCTTCTCTGCAGCCATCGCCTTCACCACTTCAACCAGTGCCATGTTGGCCCGGCGCGCTTCCGCAGAGAAGCGCGGCACCGCATTACGAAAATCCGTTGCATCGAATTGCGTGTTCTCGTCGATCTTGCCGGTCAGAAACCCCGCGCCCAGCGGGCTGAAGGGGACGAAGCCAATGCTCAGCTCTTCAAGCAAAGGAAGCAGCTCTTCCTCCGGCTCACGCCAGAACAGGGAGTACTCGCTCTGCACAGCCGTCAGCGGCTGCACGGTGTGTGCCCTGCGGATCGTCTGCACGCCCGCTTCGGATAAGCCGAAATGCGCAACCTTGCCTTCCGCAATGAGGGTCTTCACCGTCTCGGCAACATCCTCGATGGGCACCGCCGGGTCAACGCGATGCTGGTACAGAAGGTCGATGCGTTCGGTGCGAAGCCGCTTAAGGCTGGCCTCGACGGCTGCGCGGATGTGTGCGGGCTGGCTATTGGTACCTGCGCCGCGAGCACCGGTCAGCGGGTCGATGTCAAAGCCGAACTTGGTGGCGATCACCACATGGTCACGAACGGGCGCCAGTGCCTCGCCCACCAGTTCTTCGTTGACAAAGGGGCCGTAGGCTTCGGCGGTGTCGAAGTGGGTAATGCCGCGCTCCACCGCCGTGCGGATCAGCGCAATCATTTCCTGCTTGTCTGCGGCCGGGCCATACGCAGCGCTCATGCCCATGCAGCCCAGGCCGAGGGCAGAAACTTCAAGGCCTTGTCCAAGGGTACGCATCTTCATGGTCGACTCCTCATCGTGCAGTGTGCGGAGCGGTCAACCAGGCGTTGACGCTCTCCATGGTGTTACGTTCCTGATCGGCCTGCATCACGAATGCATCCAGGATGCGGGCGTTGGGTGCGTGGCTGGCGACTACGCGCAGGCTGCTGCCCACGCCGAAGCCGCCGTGGGTGATGAATGGCACGATCGTCCTGCCCCTCATGTCGTGCTGCGACAACAGCGATCGAATGATCGGCGGCGCAGTCTCGCCCCAGATTGGAAAGCCCAGGTAGACGGTGTCATAGCGATCAATGCCGGCAAGGCGGGTGCGCAGCGCCGGTTCTACTCCGTCGTCGCGCTCTTGCCGCGCCTTGGCCACCGTTTCCAGATAGTCCGCCGGGTAGTCCACGGCAGGCTGTATCTCGAACAGGTCGCTGGGCATGCTGCGATGAATGAGCCCGGCAACGACCCGGGTGTTGCCCGAGCGCGAGAACCAGGCAACCAGCGTCCGTGTGTTTGATCGACCCGCTGCCGCGCCCTCCTGCGGCTCCGCAGCAGAGCATCCCAGCGGCAGCGACGCCAGGGCGGCAACGACTGCCCGGCGACCGTGATCAGGGGTTGAAATCGTCATGGCGCCAATCTACGCCCCCGAAACACATTCTTGCAGAGGCATAATCGGATATCGCTTATACCTGGTGCGCATCAATGAGCGTAGAGAACTACGACCAGTTGGCCATGTTCGTCCTGGTGGCGCGGGAGCGCAGCTTTACCCGTGCTGCCGCCCAGTTGGGCATCTCCCAGCCTGCCCTGAGCAGATCGATGCGTCAGCTGGAAGAGCGCTTGGGTGTGCGCCTGCTTGCCCGGACCACGCGCAGTGTTTCGCCCACCGAGGCCGGAGAACAGCTGCTGCGGGTGATTTCACCGCGCTTCGAGGAAATCGACACGGAGTTGGCGCAGCTCAACGCTTACCGCGACAAGCCCGCCGGTCGCCTCCGCATCACAGCGGGTGAGCATGCTGCGCTCACCGTGATGCAACCGGTGCTGGGCAAGCTGCTGCCGGCCAATCCCGACCTGAACATCGAGGTGATCGTCGACTACGGACTGACCGACATCGTGGCCGAGGGCTTCGACGCCGGTATCCGTATGGGCGAGCAGGTGACCAAGGATATGATCGCCGTGCGCGTTGGACCGGACCTGCGCATGGCAGTCGTCGGATCGCCTGCCTATTTCCGCCACCATCCAAAACCGAAGTCACCGCACGACCTCACCCGGCACAACTGCATCACCATTCGCCTGCCGACCCACGGCGGCATTTTCGCGTGGGAGTTCGAAAAGAAGGGCCAGGAACTGAAAGTGCGGGTGGAAGGCCAGCTGGTTTTCAACAACATCGCTCTGCGCCTGGGCGCCGCACTGGAGGGGCTGGGGCTTGCCTACATGCCCGAAGATCTGGTGCGCGCCCACGTGCAGTCAGGCGCCCTGGTCCACGTCCTGCAGGACTGGTGCCCCTCCTTCCCTGGCTACCACCTGTACTACCCCAGTCGCAGACAATCATCACCTGCGTTCACCGTGCTGCGTGATGCGCTGCGCTATCGGGGTTGAGCGCTACCGCAACGGCGCCTCCACGCCGCTGTAGGCTTGCACCGCTGGCGGAAGGCGCTCGCCCTGCACTGCCACCGCCGCAACTGCAGCGTTGAGCTCCCGCAGCTCACCTGCGCCGAAGATCACCTCGCCGGCGCCCAGGTTGTCCAGCAAATGGGCCATCTGCGTGGTACCGGGAATCGGCACGATCCAAGACTGCTGCGCCATCAGCCAGGCCAATGCGATCTGTGCAGGCGTGGCCTGCTTTCGCGCGGCCCACTCTCTGAGCAGGCGCACCAATGCCAGGTTGTGTTGGATGTTCTGCGGGCTGAAGCGCGTTTCGATGCCGCGGATGTCACCGTCGGCAAACCGTGTCCTGGCGTCGATCGCACCGGTCAGAAAGCCTACGCCTAGTGGGCTCCACGGCACGAATCCGATGCCCAGCTCGGCGCACGCAGAAAGCACCTCCTGTTCCGGTCCGCGCCAGAGCATCGAGTACTCGCTCTGCACAGCGGTCACCGGCAGCGCAGCTTGCGCGCGGCGAAGCGTCTTCAGGCCCATCTCGCACAGGCCCCAATGCAGCACCTTGCCGTCGGTCATCAGGTCCTGGATCGCACCGGCCACGTCTTCGATCGGCACCTGCGGGTCCACGCGGTGCTGGTACAGCAGGTCGATGCGGTCGGTACCTAGCCGCTTGAGCATGCCCTCTACCGCCGGCTTGATATGCGCGGGCCTGCTGATCAGGCCCGGGCCACGGGCACCGGTTTCCAGGTCGATGTTCCAGCCGAACTTGGTGGCGATCACCACTTCGTTGCGGAACGAGGCAACGCCTTCTCCCAGGATCCGTTCCACTTCATGCGGGCCATAGGCCTCGGCTGCATCGTAGAACGTCAGCCCGCGATCGAACGCAGCACGGATGATGCGGTGCATCTCGGTGCGCGAGGGGATGGTGGTCTGGTAGGTGCGGCTCATGTTCTGCACGCCCAACCCGATACTGGAAACCTGCAGCTTTCCCAGCATGCGGCGGCCGTCCATTTTCGGCGCCGCAGCTGCGGGGAAAGCGTTTGCCGTGGAAGTGGCCAGCGCGCCGGCCAGCGGCAGTGCCGCCAAGGTAGCCGCGCCCTTCAAAAGCGAGCGGCGTTGGGCGTTGGTAGGCAGGGTGTTCATTGCGGTCTCCATGTAGGGCGCTGTCAGGGCCCGGGTGCCGGGGTCTGTTCCAGTGCCTGTACTGCGCGAGTGGATGCGGCCGCGTAGCCGCTGTGGTGCAGCAGTTGGGCCAGGTGCTGCAACTGTGCGCGGCTAAGGCCCACGCGCTGGCTGGCCGCCATGTGCGAGCGCAGCTGCGCCTCCACGCCGGGCATCGCCGCCAGCGCGCCCACCGTCGCCAGTTCACGGCTCTGCCAGTCCAGGTTGTCGCGCTCGAAGATGTCACCGAACAGATGCGTCTGCAGGTACTGGTTGATGATGGGGCGAAGTCCATGACCGGCCCGGTCACCGGGGCGCCGGAGATCCGGGTCTGGTTGGCGGTGCCCACCGCGCGCAGTGCGTCGCCCACTGGAACCTCCCCTGTGGGCGGCTGCCCGGGTGCGGTGGCGATACCCTGCGCCTCACGTGCGCGCAGCACCCTCATCAATTCGCCCAAGGCATTGAGGCTCTTTGGGAACCCCGCATAGGCATACAGCTGCACGAGCACTTCCTTTGTCTCGCTCAGCGTCAGGCCAGCATCCAGGCCCCGGCGCAACGCCGCGTTGAGCTGGAGCATGTCGCTGCTGGCCGCAGCGGCCGCAATCAGCGGGATCGCCTGCTGCCTGGACGAAAGCGGCCCGACAACGGGAGCGTCGATGCTTGCTGACGCCTCGCGATACGTGTCATCGCTGACCTGCTCCATCCAGGCCACCGATTTGCCGTCTGCCACACCGGTCACCGCAAGGTGAGTCATCGCGCTGTGCGGCGAGGCGCCATGCCAATGCTTGACCCCGGCCGGACACACCACCACATCCCCGGTGTGTATCTGTTGCACCGGCTTGCCCCACTCCTGGGTCAGCCCAACGCCAGATGTAACCACCAGTCGCTGACCGGCGGGGTGGGTGTGCCAGGCCGAACGTGCGCCCGGGTCGAAGCTGACGTATGCGGAAGAGGCCTGCAGCTCCTTGTCTGCTGGGAACAGGGGATCCACCCGCACCGTGCCGACGAAGTTCTCCGCCGGACCGGCAGCGGATAACTGCGTGCCCGCTTGAGTGATCTTCTGCGTGGGCGTTTCGCCGGCGCAAGCGAATGGTGCCGCCATGCTCAATGCAGCGCCCAGCAGAGCAGTCTGCGCGGGTGATTGACGACGCGCGCTCATGGAGCCAGCGTCCGGCCGTAGAACGTGGGCGGCTGGCCGCCGCTCGCACCTTGATAGGCCGCATCGGCGGTTATCGCGATGTAGCCCTGCCCGGCCAACCGCTGCGCGTACAGGCCGGCCACCTGCTCCTTGACCCCGCCGTTGGGGTGGGCGACCACGATGGTCGGATACTTCCGCGAAGCATCGAAGCTGGCTGCTGTGTAGAAGTTGGCCGCGATCTCGATTCCATTCGGCGGATAGGACACCGAGTGGACGTTGACCTCGTCGAGCACATTGCGCGTAACCGCGCTTTCATAGGCCAGTTTGAACGGGCTGAGCCTGTAGTCGGCGGCGGTGGCGTTGCCTGCCGCCAAGCCAAGAGACATCGCCAACAGCGTGGGGTGCACGATGTGCTTCATTCAACTGCTCCCAGTTTGGACGCTACCCTCATACCGGTGCTTGTGGCGCACACACGTTAGGTGGGATCAGGAGTAACGCTAACCACCGTGCACGCATGGATATAGCGCATCGGCCGGATATCACTCATGCGCACATGATATGAATGGTGCCTCGGCATGCGACGCAGCGATCACGGTCTCGCACACCACCAATGCGCGATTCAGGCACCAGGCACGTCAGCTCAACGATCGAGATGCTTGTTCTCCAGAAACTCACTCACCAGATCAGCGATCTGGACGTTGTTGAGGTCCGAGAACAAGAAGTGGCTGTTGCCACGGATTCCCATGTCCGGCAAATGGATCAGGGTGACGTCCCCACCCTGCCGATTGACGGCGTCGCGCCAGGCGCGGGCCATTTCCAACCGTGCCCGCCAGCTGTCCTGCGCGGGCAGGTCAACGGGCCTGTCGGGGATGTTGTCGCCATACAGCACCAGAATGGGAATCCGCGTCAGCGCCTTGAACTCCTCAGGCGAAACCACCGAAGGTGCGACAGTATCGAATGCACTGGGAATCGGCGCCGGCGCGTCGTCCTTGGCAAACACGAAGCTGCTGCCAGGCTCGAAGGCGACGATTGCGCGAACATTCGGGCTTTTTATCGCCGTCATCCAGCCAGGGCCTCCTGCCTGCGAATGGGTAAACAGGATCGCAGGGCCCGTCTTCTGCAGCACAGCAGCTACCCCGTCAGAGACTACCCCGAGGTCAAACGGCCCCGTATTCGGCGTGACCGAACGGAAAAACTGGTCAAGCGTGGCCTTCCCTGTCGGGAATTGGCTGCCGCCGAAGTACGCCGGCCAGAGGCCAATTCGGAACTGGTTAAACCACATCTGCTCATCGGCCACTGGCTTCAGCATGGACTCGACCATGCTTCGGCCGGCTTTGCCTCGCCTTGGCTGATCGATCAGGTAAGTAGTGAAGCGACGACGCAGGAACAGGTTCTGGAAGCCCTCGCGCCCATCGGCAGTCGTTTCCCAACTCTTGGAAGACTGGCCCGCGCCGTGCCACATTACGATCGGCAGCGGACGCGCATTTACCGGCTTCTGATAGAAGGCATAGACGTGATCGCCGTGGTAGCTCTGGCCATCCGGATTGGAGGGTTTCAATGGATCGAACGTGCCGGGTTCCGTCTTTTCCATGCCACCAGCGAGGAAACTTCCCTGCGAATCGATCTGCAGTGGCTCGCTCGCCATGGCAGTCGTGGTGCAGAGGGAAACCGCCATCCAGATCAGTGCGGAGGGGACGCCAGGCACCAGGGTGCGGAGTCGGGTGCGAGTCTGCATGGGTCACTCCTGACAAATCGTCAGGGGAATCTACTCTCGGGAGCCTGCTGGAAGAAGATCGTAAGTGCATATCACTCATGCGTGGAGGATATATATGCCAGGCCTACGGCATGACAGTGGCCAGTAGACGCAGCGCTTCGACGACGTTCTTCAATCAGGCGCGTCTCGATCGGGGGTGGGGCAACTGACCTGCCGCTCCTGCCACGTCGCGCAAGCGGTTGAGTTGGCAAGTCGGGGGTTGGTTCTGTCGCGAACGCACGACCGATTGTCGAAGCTGGAAAGTTCAGATCCTGCGCGACACCAACCCGCTTAGATGTGCTCTAACGCCCCTGCTCTCGCTCCAACAGCAATTTGCGCTCTCTTCGGGTCGCTCGCCAATCCAACAAATCGGGCGCTGATTGAAGCGACATGCCGCCTCACACCAGATCACGATAGTCCTGCAGGATCACCATCACCAGCTGGCTGCGCGAGCGCACGTCGAGTTTGTTGAACAGCTGTTGGAACGTCGCCTTGATGGCGCTTTCCGAACTGCCCAGCTGGCGGGCGATCAACTTGTTGGACTGCCCGCGCAACAGGCCGCGCAGCACTTCGCGCTCGCGGTCGGTGAAACTGGGTCGGCTTTCGTGGGTGCCCTGGGCCACCAGCGATTGCAGATACCGTTGGTCGATCAGCACCCGGCCCATTGCCACGGCGTGGATGCTGTCGATCAGTTCATCCGTGGAAACGTCCTTGCGGCAGATGCCGGAGACGCCTAGCCGGATCAACGCCAGTGCGTCGCGTTCGGGCAGGCCGGCGGTGACGACCAGTGTGGCCGGGCGGCGCGCCTGCTCGGCCTGGCGCCGCATGTAGTCCAGCGCGTTGTACTCGCCCATGTCGTAGTCGAGGATGACCACGTCCGGCATCAGCGACGCGATCTGCACGATGGCCTGCGCCAAGGTGCCGGATTGCCCCACCACCTCGAAGCGGGCATCGGCGCCGAGCAGGCGCAGCAGGCCCTCGCGGAACAAGGTGTGGTCGTCCAGCAGATAAAGCCGCACCGGTGCACGCCGTGACTCATCCATCCAGCGCCTCCGCATAGGGGGCATGTGCCAGCGGCAGATGCAGCTCGAAACATGCGCCCTGCCCGCCCGGCGCGTAGCGCAGCAGGCCGCCCTGGTTGGCCATCAGCGCACGCGAGATGTACAGGCCCAGCCCGGAGCCGTCGCTGTCGCTGCGGAACGGCTGGAACAGGCGGCCCGGCTCGGCGATGCCGGTGCCGGTATCGCGCACGCTCAACACGGCGCGCTGCTGTTCCAGGCGTGCACTGACGATCAACTGGCGGCGTTGCGGCGGCAGCGCCTGCACCGCACGCAGCGAATTACGCGCCAGATTGAGCAACACCTGCAGCAACGCGTGGCGGTCGCCGTGCACCGATGGGAAGTCGGCGGGGATCTGGATGACCAGCTGGCCGTCGACGTCCTCCCAGTCCGAGCGAATGATCACGTCCAGTTCGCTGCACAGCGTCTGCAGCCGCGTTTCATGCGCCTCGTCGGGCAGCTGCCGACGCAGGTTGAAGGACGCCAGCTCCATCAATGCCGCCACCAGGCTGCGCAGTGCGGCCAGGTCCGGATCTTCGCCGATGGCCGGATGCCGCGCCAGGTTGGAGGTGACCACGCCGGCCGCAGAACACAGGTTGCGGATCTCGTGCGACACCGCACCGGCCAGCAGGCGATTGTTCTTGAGCACATCGTCGAAGTGCGCCGATTCGCGCGCGCGCACTTCCTCGCTGGTGTCGACCAGGATCGCGGCCAGGTGGCGCTCGGCGCTGTCTTCGTAGACCGAGAACCAGGTGGTGGCCGGGAAGCGGGTTCCATCGCTGCGGCAGCCCCAGGTGCTGGCGGAGGTGCGCATGCCATCCAGATTGGCGCTCATGCTCAGCGCATCGTCCAGCAGTGGCAGGAACTCGCGCACCGCGCGGCCTTCCAGCCCGCCCTCCTCGGCCATGTCCAGGATCTCGTGCGCGGCGCGGTTGGCTGCCACGATGCGGCCGTCGCCGGCCACGGTCAGCAATGCCGCCGGGCTGCTCTCGGCGAGCAGCCGCAATTGCCGTTCCAGCCGTCGGCGCAGCCGCTGCTCGGCGCGCAGTTGCACGTAATGGGCCAGGATCACCCGGCGGGTGCGGCTGATTTCGGCCACGAGCAGGCCGCAACCGGCATAGGCAATCGTCGCCATGAAGAAGCGCAGCGCCTGTTCGACCAGGGTTTCGTCGGTCACGAACAAGCCGCGCAACACCGCGCAGGCGATCGCGGCGATGACGATGTCGCGCCGCGACAGCACCGTGGCCGCCAATACCACCGGCAGGATGTAGAGCAGCCCCAGCGAGACGCCCAGGTGCGAGTACCACTCCGCCCACACCAGTGAGGCGAGCATCGCCAGCGAGGCCCACAGCGTCGGGCCGCGATTGAGCTTGACCACCTGCCCGCGCCACTTGAACGGCAGTCTCAATCTGTCCATTGCCTACCCCTGCACTTGCGCTGCAATGCCGCTCCTCTCTCGCTGTGGTTGATCCCACAGCATCGTGGCCAGGCCTGCGGATTTCACCCTATCGAAAGATAGCCCGCCCGCATCGTTCGGACGGTGCGTGCACTGTCCAACGCTGGCGCAAGGATGGCAGACACGACCGTGGAGGCTGGGTGTAATGCCCCTACCCCACGTCGATATTGCCTTTCCCATGATCACCCGCGATACGTTTCCGTTGCGACGCATCTGGCCCAAGACCTACAAGCGCCTGCTGGTGTTGCTTGCGTTCGATTGCGCCGTGGCCGTGCTCTACACTTTTTTCGGCTGGCAGTGGCTGTCGATCGAAGCCTTGCCGCTGGCCCAGCTCGGCTCGGCGCTCACCATCTTCCTGGCGTTCCGCGCCAATGCGGCCTATGGCCGCTGGTGGGAGGCGCGCCAACTCTGGGGCTCGCTGGTGAACACCTCGCGCGCCATCGCACGCCAGGCGTTGACCGCGCTGGATGTGAATCCGGCCGACCCGCGCCAGGCCGCACTGCGCGACGACATCGTGGTGCACCAGGTCGCCTTCGTGCATGCCTTGCGCTGCCATCTGCGCCGGCAGAACCCGTTTCCCGAGTTGGCCGGCCTGCTCGGCCAGGCACGCGCCGACGAGCTGCGCGGCTACGCCAACATTCCCAATGCGCTGACCCTGCGGCTGGGCGAACAACTGCAACAGGCGCGCGACTGGGGGATGCTCGACAGCCTGCGCTGGTCGTCGCTGGACGCCAACCTCACCACGCTGGCCAACATCCAGGGCGCCTGCGAACGCATCAAGAACACCCCGCTGCCACGGCAGTTCTCTTCGCTGCCGCGCACGCTGGTGAACATGTACTGCTGGCTGGTGCCGCTGGGCCTGATCGCCGGCATGGGCCTGGCCATGCCGATCGCCTCGGTGCTGATCAGCTTCACCCTGATCGCCATCGACAGCGCCAGCAGCGCCATCGAAGACCCGTTCGAGAACACCGTGCACGACACCCCGATGACCGCGCTGTCGCGCGGCATCGAACTGACCCTGCGCGAGATGCTGGGCCAACGCGTTCCGCTGCGCGAGGTGCGCGCCATCGACGGTTTCATCTACTGACCACGGAGCCAGCCATGCAGACCACCCCCACCCACCTGATCTTCGCCACCAACTTTTCCGAAACCTGCCATGCCGCGATCCCGACCGTAGCGCAACTGGTGGACCGCCTGCGCGCGCGCCTGACCATCTTGCATGTGCACGCCAAGGGCAAGCGCACACAGGCCCAGCAGTCGCTGGATTCCTTCTTTGCCGAGGCGTCCAACTACCCGGGCTGCGAGCGCGCCCTCGCCGGTGGCCCTGCCGCCGCCGGCATCGTCTCGTTCTGCCGCAGCCGCGACGACGCGCTGCTGATCATGCCGCCCTCCGAGCGCACCGGCCTGCCGCGCCCGTTGCATGTCTCGCTGCGCGCGCGCGTGCTGCAGCGCGTGGCCACGCCCATGCTCACCCTGCCCTATGCCGATGCGATCCCGCGCGACGGCGCCGTCGGCGGCCATGTCGCCTGCTGGATCACCGGCCGCGAAACCAGCCTGGAATCGCTGCGCGATGCCGCCGCCCTGGCACGCCGTCGCGGCGCCGACCTGCACTTGCTGCATGTCGTGCCGGAGGTCAGCGAAGGGCTGCTGGTGGACAGCCTGTTCAACGACAAGCCGCTGAGCGAAGGCGCAGCCAGCAACTGGCTCAGCGACCTGGTCCAGCAGCTGCCCGACGATGACGACCTGCGCGTGCGCATCCACGTCGCGGTCGGCAATCCGCGCCGCGAAATCGCCGGCCTGCTCAAGCGCGCCTGCGCCGATGTGCTGGTGGTCGAACACGACGCCCTCGTGCGCCGCGGCGTCTGGCGCTCTTCGCTGCAATCTGCCCTGGCCAAAACCCCGTGCGTGCTGATCTGCCTGCCACCGCCGCACCTGCGCCGCCCGATCCTCGGCGCCGGTAGCGACCGCGCAGCCACAACGCGCAGCCGCAGTGCGGCGACGCAGCGGCTGCGTGCCTGAGGGAGCGCGCGGCGGGGCAGCGGCAGTCGGACGGCTGCCCCGGCATCCAGTGATTCCCCGCCGCCGCCTCCGGCAGCGATGAGAAAACCGCAATTCGGCCCCTGCTGCTTCATAAACTCGTACTGTCACTGGGCAGCAAGGAGATACAAAGCCTGCCGGTGACAACGGCCTGGCCGAGCCAGGCAGCCTGGAGAACTTCCTGTCCGACACCCGTGCACGGGGCCTCATGTTTTAGGCGGCTTCATGCGATGCCTCGTCTGTACGCCGCAACTCCGGAAATTCCGTCATTGGGTGCGCCAAGATCGGGGGATTTGTTCTGCGGGCAGTATGGCAACGACCCGCCGCTCGCTTGGCTGCTGGAACGATTTTTGCTTGAATCTGCCAGCTTTTCGCCGGCACCGTACCGGGTGTTTTCAGAAGACCGCAGCGATCGCTCCGGCGTAGAGCGAACCAGCGTGGATTGCGTGGCAGGTACCACCCACGTACGGGCCTGTAGAGCGATGGATAGCGGCTCCAGTACGGCGGCAGTACCCAGCCGGGCACGGGGAGCGGCTCGCAGAATCAACCCAGACACACGATCATGCGGATGCGGGGTGAGCGGCTATCCGTCGCGCTCTCAAGTCATGCGGCGCTACCGTGGCAGCGCCGCCCGGCTCAGCCAGCGATGGTAAACACCGAGCCCGAATCCACGCGCACGCCGGCCCCGTTGATGAAGCTGGCGCGCTCCGAACACAGGAACGCGACCACCGCGGCCACTTCTTCCGGGCGGCCGCGTCGCTTGAGCACCATGCCGGGACGCTCCTCGTCCAGGAATGACGAGATCGCTTCTTCGACACTGGTTCCGTTCTCCTGCGCGCGTTTTTGCATCATCTTGTCGGTCATCGGCGTTGCGATGAAGGCAGGCGACACGGTGTTGACCAACACATTGTCGGCGCCGTAGGCCTTGGAGAGCCCCTTGGCCAGGCTGAGGATGCCGGCCTTGGACGCGCAGTAGGCCAGTTCATCGACGTAGGGCTGCACCGCATCCTCGGAGGCGAACAGCACGATCCGTCCCCACTGCTTGCGACGCATCGCGGGAATGGCCTGGCGGCACATGCGCACCGCGCCCATCAGGTTGATGTCCAGTGTTTCCAGCCAGCCTGCATCGCTGACCTGCAGGAAATCGCCGGTGGCGCCGGTGACGCCGGCTGCATTGATGTAGATGTCCGGCTCACCCAGTTGTTCGCGCACCTGGTTCCAGATGGCGGTGACATCCTGTTCCCGCGTCACGTCGCCTTCGATGGCGATGATCTCTCCCAGGCCGGACAACTCGGCCAGTGCCTGATCGAGTGTGCCGTCGGGAAGATCGGTGATCGCCACGCGCACGCCCGCTTCGAGCAGCTGGCGTGCAGTTTCCTTGCCCATGCCGGAGTCGCCGCCGCTGATGAGGGCGATACGCTGGTTGATTCCGAGATCCATGTTGAACTCCTGGTCGTTGAATAAGGTTGCGGCGCAGGCGCTGCTAGCGCGCAAGGAAACGTTCTGCGGTACGTAGCCCGAGCGCCATTTGCGTCAGCGCCGGATTGGCCGCCAGTGCACTGGGAAAAATCGAGTTGTCGCAGATGTAGAGGTTTGGCAGATCGAAGGCGCGGCCATCGGGATCGACAACGGCCTGCGCGGGATCGGTGCCCATTCGGCAAGTACCGAGCGTGTGCGCCGAACGCGCAGCCGCGAAGATATTGCGGGCGCCAGCGGCTTGCCAGATCGCTTGAAGCAGTGCGCGCGCGTGGGCATCGATGGCCTGCTCGTTCGGCCCGTAACTGAAATCGATGCGCGCCTTGCGCTGGCCGAACGCATCCCGTTCGTCCGACAGGACCAGGCGATTGGCATCGTGCGGCAGGCATTCGCCATTGATGCCGATACCGGCCAGGCGGTTGTAGCACAGCATGGTGTCGACCAGTTCCCTGCCCCACAGGCCGGCACCGCGCGCCAAGGTGTTCGCCAGCGTGATCGGCTGTACGCCCAGGCTCTGCACCAGATAGCCGCCGACGAAGTCGGCATCGGCCGGACGCAGCATGTCCTCGGTGATGAGCGAGGACGGGTATCCCCGATTCATGCGCATGTCTGCGTCGAACTCACCCCACACCTGGGTTGCCACATGCGCCATGAAATTGCGCCCCACCTGCCCGCTGGAGTTGGCCAGCCCCAGATTGAGCAACAGGCGCGGCGTCTCCACCCCGCCCGCGCACAGGAAGACGGTGCTGCAACGCTGGCGATACTCCTGCCCATGCTGGCGGTAGATCACCGCGGTGAGCGCGCCGCGGCCATCGCGTTCCAGATCGATCACGCGGCTGTCGCTGCGCAGTTGCGCGCCATGCGCCCTGGCCAGAGGAAGCCAGGTGGTATCCACGCTGACCTTGGCGGCGTTGCTGCAGCCCTGATGGCAAGCGCCGCAGTTGTTGCAGGCTGCGCGTTGGCCCCAATGCGGCTGCTGGTGGGGCCTGGTGACCAACGCGGCGGGTGCATCGGTCGCCCGGATGCCGAGGGCGCGGCAACCGCGCTCCATGGCCGCGGCCGACGCATTGCGTTGCGGTGGCGGGTACATATAGCTGCGCGCGGGGTCCCATGGATAATGCGCGGGTCCGGAGACGCCGATAAACGTCTCTACACGACGAATGTAAGACAGCAACTCCTCGTGTGGGATGGGCCAATCGGCGCCATGGCCGGTCTGGGTCAGAAGGCTGAGATCGCGCTTGTCCGGCCGTGGGCAGAAGGCGCCCCAATGCAGGGTGGAACCGCCTAGCCCGGAACCCGAATTATTCGGTCCGAACGCAGTCGGCGTTTGCCCACCGCTCAGACGCTCGTCCATCCAGTAGATGCCGGTGGTCAATTCGTCGGGGATGTGGCACTGCGGCGTGAACGCCGCGCCCGCCTCCAGCACGACCACCGAAATGCCGGCCTGCGCAAGCCGCGCCGCCAGGGGGCCACCGCCAGCACCGCTGCCGATAACGACGGCATCGACAACATCCTGTGTGCCAGCAGTCTTCATCGGTCGGCTCCGGAGGCGTGGAGTTGCCAGGACTCATGCCGATCCGCTGCGGTCTCTGCGTAACCCAGGCTCTCGGTGCCGGCAGCGCCAACAGCGAATCCGTCGTAGCCCAGCGCTGCCATGGTGGCGGGCAGGCTGGTCCAGATGCGGACCGTCTCGGCACGCACGTCCTCGAACCAATGCGCCAGCTGGGCGGCATCCAGGCCATGCGCTGAGGTGTTGCCCAGCGCCGCCTGCGCAATGTCCTGCAGCCAGCGGTCCTGGTTGTCTACCGACAGTTCGGCAAAGCCGCCGGCCAGCGCATCGAGCGCATCCAGCCCAAGCGGTATTGCCAGGCGATCTTCCGGCAGGTCAGCATGCCGCCAGCCATCGCCCGCACCGTCTGCGAGCTGCACGTCGATGCGCCGCGCAATCTGCCGCGCGTCGCCTTCGCCATCCAGGACGCGTGCGACCACCGCTGCCAGCACCGTCAGCTGGCGCGGGTTCAACACGCCCTTGGCCGTGGCGGGCGGACCTACGTGCCGCGCGAGCAGCGTCGCCCGCATGCGCGGTGCGACGCGCTCGGAGTTGAGCAGCGCAACGAAGGCTTCGGGCAGGCAGTTCTGCACGCAGCGGTCCACATGCGCCGCGATCAACTGCGCCAGCTCCTGCGGCTGCTCATAAGGGATCAGATGCGCGGCATCGGCCACAACGGCAAGCTGCGCATGCGCATAGTGCGGCGCATTCAAGCGCTGTTGCGCGGCCTCGCCCAGGTCGCCATCCTGGTCACCGGCGACGATCACTGCCGGCACGCCGATGCATCCGGCCTGCGCGCGGACGTCTTCCCGACTGCCGTGTGTGAGCCACGCAATCCATGCGCTGGGCGCGGTGCGCAGGACATCGTTGATCGCCATCGCCCTGGGCCCGTCAGGCAGCGTCGAGGCGCAGTTGGCCTCCACGAACTGCACGGCCTCGGCACGTGTGGGCTGGCCCGTTTCGAACCAGGCAAGCATCGTGCGTCGTCGCGACTCTTCCATGGGTTCGGGTGCTGGTGGCGAGGCGGCAACCAGCACCATGCCTGCCAGACCGGCCAGGCCTGCCACACCATCGCGCGCCCGCGCTGCCGTCAAGGTAGCGATCTTTCCACCCATGCTGTGCCCGATCGCGAACCAGCATGGCGGCTGTCGATTGATGACTTCAGCGCTGAACCAGTCAACGAGCGCATTCGTGTCGAAGTGGTCCAGCGGAGCCGCATCGCCAAACCCCGGGATGTCCAAGGCAACACAGTCGAAGCGATCACCTAGCTGCGCGATGACACCGCTCCACGCATGCCGGCTGCCTCCGAGGGCATGCAGAAAGAACAGCGTTGGCTTGATCATGTGACACCTTGATCCGTCGGTCCGGCATGGTGGCGCACGCTTCGTCCACGCCTCGTGCAGATGAGGTCGAAGGCCGGTCAGTAACGGGAGGCGTTGGTTGGTGGAATACCGTCGTTCGACGCAGGCTATGCAAAGGCGCAGAAGCATTCCGCGTCGCTTGTCCGGCAAGGCAATAGCCTTGCAATCGCCACGGCAACAAGAGCCAGTTGCGCCCGACGGCACCCGCTGAGCAAACCACGGAAGTGCGGCGTTGCCGCCGGCATCGCCCTCTCAGAGACAACGCCTCCTGCCTGCGTCACCGGCTATGCGGGCACCCAGGGCGAAACTTCCAGCTGCTTCAGGAAATCCGAGAACCCGCCAAGCGCACGTGCATGCCTGCGCGCACTGGTCCACACCACCGAGCGTGGCGACCACGCGATCGACGCCTTGATTGCCTGCAGCGCGTGGACCAGCGCGACATCTTCGCTGCAGGTCAGTGCGGAGAACCCGCCGCATTGTTGATACAGCGCGGTGCTCACCCCCAGGTTTGCGCCGTGAATGCGCCCATGGCCTTCGCCGGTCGCCTGGCTCTGTTCGAACCTGCGGCGTACCTCATCGGAATAGTCCAGCCAATCTTCCACCTCCACCACGCCGCAGAACACGCCGGTGCCTGCCCTGCGTTGCTCCAGCAGCCAATCGGCCGGAACACGCGAGTCGGCATCGGTGACGGCCAACCAGTCGGCGCCCAGCGCAATTGCCTGGGATGCGGCTGCGGCGCGCGCAATGCCTACGCCGCCGGGCGTGGGGACGTCGACCACGCGCGCGCCGAATGCCAGCGCCAGCTCGGCGGTGGCATCGGTGCAGCGGTCCACCGCGACGATCACTTCCACTGCCTCCTGCAGCTCGGGATGCGAGGCGGCGCGCAAGACCGATGTGAGGCACGCGGCCATGCACTCGGCTTCGTTATGCGCGGGAATGATGACGGCGATCACCGCAGGCCTTCCTGCTGTGCCACCGACAGCGGCTGCGCTGTCCAAGCTTCCAGCAAGAAATCGCTGTCTTCGTAGCGATAACTCAGCGGCAAGCCGAGCAAGCGGGCGATGCAGGCGTGGACCGCGATTCCATCTTGTTGTGCCTGTTCGAACGGATGCTTCCAGTGGCAGGCCACCAACAATCCGTCCGGCGTGAGCGCCACCTGGAGACGCGCGACCAGATCGTCGAGATCGGCGGCGGCGAAATAGTAGCCAACCTCACTCAGCACGATCAGGTCGAAACTTCCCACCGGCCACTGCTGCGGATGGCAGGCTTGCACGATCTCCACGTTGCTTCGCTCACCCACGCGCTGTCTGGCTTGTTCCACGGCAGCTTCCGACATGTCGGTCGCCAGCAAACGCTCGCAGCGGGCGGCTAGCCCGCGTGTGGCCTCGCCGTTGGAACATCCCAGTTCCCATCCACGTGCAAATCCCATCCGAGGCAGCGTTGCCAGCAGAATGTCGCGTTTGCGCTTTTCGTACCAACGCGTCCCGTAACCGAAAGGATCGTGCCGTTGGTAGATGCTGTCGAAATATTCTGCGTTGGCCTGGGCGTTCATGGGAGATAGACCTCAAGGTCGCGCTGAAACCTGGCCAGCGCCCAATCGGGAAGGATGGGGTTGGGCAGCGCGGGCGTGACGCGTCCGGTCTGCGTCTTGAACGCTGACATTGCCTGCACCTTTGCAGCGTGTGCAGCGGGCGTAAGCTGAAGACGCGTGGCCGCTGCCAGCATCTGACTCTGGTCCGGGTTGTCCCAATGCCACGCCCACACCGGGAACTGGATCAACTGCGCTCGGCAGCGTGCAGCTGCGTTGCTCGCGGCATCTGCACACGCTTCGTGGTCGGGGTGGCCGTCGCGCGCATACGTGACCAGCACCGCATCGCCCGGTTGCAGGAGATCGGCGATCTGTGCACCGAGTGCGATGACCCCTGCGCGCACCTGGCCATCTCCGGCATCGAGCCTGACGATGTTGGACGGGGCGATGCCCAGGCATGCCAGCGCATCGCGCAACTCATCGCGACGCGCTGCCGCCAGCCGGGCCGGTGGCCATGCGTCGTCTAGCGGATAGGCTGCTTCACCGTCGGTGACGGAAACAATCAGCACCTGCCTCCCGGCTGCAATGGCCATCGCAAGCAGACCGCCACATCCCAGCACCTCGTCATCCGGATGCGGAGAGATCACCACAACACGTGTGGCGGCGCCCAGTAGCTGGTCGAGGCTGGTGATGGGCAGCTCAATCAACTGCTGCGATGCGCGCCAACGCGTTTCGCTGACGCCTTGACCTTCGATGTGCTCGCCTCTCACAGCAGCCATGGATTGCCCTCGCGCGCGTGCAGCTGTTCACCGAGCCACTGCTCGTCCTTCTCGCCGTGGGATTGGCGGATGAACGCGGCCAGGTCTGCACACCGTTGCGCATGCTCGACATCGCAACATAGCGAGACCGGCCCCAATGCCAATGCAGCGCGTTCGATCACGTCCCGGCAGACGCGGTCCATCAAGCTACGCAAGCGAGTAACTGCGAACCGATGGCTTTCGGCTGGAGCGTTGTCGATCGTATCCGCCAGGTCCTGCAGCATCAGTCGCGCGCCCGTCAGCTGTTCGTCGATGGCGCCCAGGTGTGCTGCGGAAAAGGGATTGTGCATCGCCCTTGGCGAACGGCGGACCTGCTCGGCAATGGCCGTGGCGGCGCCATACCAGCAGGCGGCGATACCTGCCCCGCCGTGCCAAAAGCCCGGCCGCTGCAGATAGAAGTCCGGCTCACCCAGCAACCTTGCCGGCGCACCTGCAAAATGGCCGCTGCCGGTCGGAATGCCGACCATGCCAGGGCCATGCCACTGACTTGCGTCGAGCTCAAAGTGGCCCTGCGTCAACGTCACTGCGGCAAGCGGATACCGGTCGCCGCTCCTTACAGTCACCAATGCATGTGTCACGACGTTCGGCGCTGCGCTACACCACGGTTTGATACCGGCGACAGTGCATGAGTCCGCTTCGTATGTGGCGGAGTCGTGCGGTCCACCTGCTGCCCATACCGCCCAGATAGCATCGTTCGACGGCAACGGCTGACCGGCCTCGGAAAAGATGGACAACGCGTCGTAATGCGCTTCCAGCACCTTGGCAAGCGGCAGGCTCTCGGCACCGAGCCTGCTCAATGCCTGCCAACGTGCATGCGTGTTTCCTGCACCGGGATTTGGTAGTTGCGGCATCAAGCGCAAATGCGCATGCACGCGTTGCGCGAGCGCGGAATTCGAAGAGGTCGAGGAGATGCCCGGCAGATCATCCCGGGCCAAGGCTGATTGATACATAAGCCAACCTAGACGATGGTTCGTCAATCCCAAGTGAGTCAGATATCCAATTCCCTCACGTGCAGGGCACGTTGACTCCACCGTGTGCGACGCGGCCCCGACCGGGATCGGCACCGATGCATCTGCACCGAGCGTCCGGCCGAATCGCAGCGCTCGCATGTCGGCGCGGGAGAAGCCTCTGGTTCATGGCCCGCTTCTAGACACAAGTTGTGCGTATGAGCTCGCCACAAAAGATGCTGCCCGATCCAGCAAGGCGAGCTGCGGGGCCAACTGGCGGTAGACCTGAGTGATCGATACGAGCATGAACTAAACAGTGACCACAGCGTTGCAACGGCGATTGCGTCAGACGATGGAACCGGACTCGGCCGTTATTGACCCCGGTCGTCGACATTCGACGCTGCTGCGTTCGACCGCGACGCACTGCGGGTGCGCCACGGCAGCGACGAGGAAAACGCACACGTCATCGGTGCCATGTTCCGCTACGAGCGCCGGCCTCTCCCGCCCATCATGCATGCCCTGCCCGAGGTCATTCGCATTCCCCAAGATGCCGGTCGGGTGCCGGAATGGCTGGCGCAACTGTCGCACTTTCTGATGGTCGAAGCGCGCCACGCTCAGGCCGGCGCGACGCTGATGGTGTCGCGGATCATCGACTTGATGGTCATCCGCGTGCTGCGCAGTCGGGCCGAATTGGAGCCGCTGCACGCACGCTGGCTGGGCAGCCCGGCAGGCGCACGTATCGGCCGTGCGCTCGCGGCTATCCATGCCGATGCCTACCGCCGCTGGAGCGTGGATGACCTCGCCCGTTGCGCGGGCATGTCGCGGTCGGCATTTGCCGCGCAGTTCGCCGAGATCGCGGGCGAGCCACCAATGCGCTACATCGCACGTTGGAGGCTGACGGTGGCCGACGAACTGATCCGCTCCGGCGGCATCAGCGTTGGCGATGCAGCACGCCGTGTCGGGTACGATTCGGAAGCTGGCTTCAGCCGCGCATTCAAAGCCTTGTTTGGCCACGCGCCGAATGCGGCCAAACCTCCCGCAACGGCATCGCGCTAGATGCACCACACCGCACCAGCGATGGCGCCGCCGCCTTCGGCTCTCAAGCCGATGGGACGGAGCTGCTGCGGAAGCGCTCGCGGTAATCGCCCGGTGCCACACCCAGCAAGCGCAGGAAGGCACGACGCAGGGTCTGTTCGTCGGACAGACCGGTCAGCGCCGCAATGCGCTTGATCGGCAACGTGCCGGACTCCAGCAGGCGACGCGCGGCCTCCAGACGCAGCGTTTCCACTGCCTTGGCCGGCGTGATCCCACACTTGCTGCGGTAGACGCGAGCGAAGGTGCGCGGCGACATGTTCATGCGGCCGGCCAGCACGTCCACCCGCAGGTCCTCATGCAGATGGGCCGCCATCCAGCCGTGCAATTCTGCGAAATCGCCGCCGCTGCTGGCCTGCGCCGACAGCGGCGCACTGAACTGCGACTGCCCGCCCGAGCGCTTGACGAACACGACCAGCTGCCTGGCCACATCGATGGCAAGCCGGTGTCCGTGATCGTCCTCGATCAATGCAAGCGTCAGGTCGATCCCGGCCGTGACACCTGCCGAGGACCACACGTTACCGTCGCGAACGAAAATTCGGTCGGCATCGACCTGTACGCCAGGATGCAGATTCGATAGCCGCGCTGCCCAGTCCCAGTGCGTTGCGGCGCGCCGCCCTTCCAGCTGCCCTGCAGCGGCCAGCAGGAACGCACCCGTGCAGATCGAGCACAACCGGCGCACGGTCGGGCCACGCGCCGCCACCCACGCCACCAGACCTGCAGAGGCTTGGTACACGTCACCGCGGCACCCGCCGGGTGCCATCAGCGTATCGATCGGGGTGTCCTCCAGGCTGGCCAATGCCACAGAGACGATCTGCAGCCCGGCGCTGGTGGTCACCAGGCCGCCGTGCTCGGATGCGACGGTCATCGTGTAGCGCAGTCTCCCGTCGGCCAGCGGCCGGCACTGATTGGCGGTGTGCAGCGCCTGGACCGGCCCGGTGAGATCGAGCACGTTCATCTGGTCGTGGGCGAGCAGCACAACGTGACGCGATGGGGAAGAGTCGGACATGGACGCCTTGTGCAGTCAATGCGGGAAATCGGGATATTCGAACGCCAGCGCGACGCCCCTGGCCGTCGCACGACCGTACCGCTGCATGATGCCATCGAGCGCAGTGTCCAGCGCCGCCACCGGTGCCAGATCGGCAGCGATCAGCAGCGGAGCGGCAGTCCCCGCCTTAAGCGCCCGATCGGGCAGGATGCGCAGTCCGTGACGTGTCACAAACGGCTCGCCATTGGCAGACACGAGAGAGGCCTGGCTGCGGCCCGTCGTTGAGTACGCATCGATCGTCAACGCAAGGGCACCCTCATCGATTCCCGCCCTGCCCAGTACGTCGACCTGGTCGCGGCCGTGCAACCAACGGTTGGTGTACAGCACTTTTGCCAGTGGCACCGCGGTCGTGCCCAACCGTGGCGAAAAGACATCGCTGTCATGCTGCGCCGACCACGCCACGGCACCGACGCCCTGGGCGACGTTCCGCGCCGTCTCAGGCCCGCTGATGGCCTCCACGAGCGCAATTGATGCGGGGATGGCGGCGCTGACGCCAGCGGTCGATATCCAGTTTCCATCGGCAACATAGCGTCGATTCGGCGTCCAGCGTATCGCCGGATATTGCCGTTTCCGCGCCGCGCCGGTCGACCAATGCGCGGTGGCGCGCCGCCCATCGAACATCCCCATCTGCGCGGCGACCAGGGCACCGTTGCAGATGGTGACGATCGTGGCGCCCTGCCGGGACTGCCGCTTCAGCCACGCAAGCAGGCGCGGCGTGGATGCCTGCGCCGGCACGATGATGTAGTCGGCGCCCAGTGGATGGGTCGCATCGAATTGCGCCACCGTGGTATCGGTCGCGATCCGGAACCCGGGCCTGCCAAGATCGGTGAATGTGGAAAGCGGCCCCGAGTCGAGCGTCACCGCCGATACGTCCATCGTGCCAGCGCGGGACAGGATCGCGAAAGGCACCAGGAAATCGCTGATTTCCACGCCTGCGTTCTCTCCCACCACCGCAATCACTGCGCGCGAGCGGTTGGGACGCGCCCGATAGGCGGGGATCGACATATCTTCTGTGGGTGACGCTCTCGATGTCCCGGCTGCAGGTGGCGTCGCCTTCGATGGCGGCCCAGCGCACCCGGCTAGTACCACGCATGCAGCCAACGCGGTGTGCCGAACCAATCCAGAGAAGATGCCGGTTGCCATGTGCTGCCGTAGATGGGTGGAGTGCGGGCATTCTTCGCCCGCCACCCTGCGGCAACAATGCCGCTGTTGCGTCATTTCCTGCCATGTGTCGGTGTCGATCTGCGATGCCGGTGGTGTCGCCCGATCCGGCCTGCGGTCCAGGACGCATGCTGGCGACGCGCCGTGCGACGTGTGCACATGCATCCCCCGATCGAGTCATCGGACCCTGCCCCGACGCGGTGTTCTTGATTGGACGCGATACGTCCAGCATGGACGGCACCGCTGGCGCCACGCGACGCCATGACCCAGCGATTCCCTATCCAGAGAGGTCGCGTCCATGACGATGTCTGAGTTGCCGGGCCAGAGCGGGACGCTCGCGGCCGGTGCACTGCGCTCGCCTCGCGATCAGGCAAGTTGGCTGGCGGCGATTCGAACACGTCATCGACTGCAGACGTGCGCGAAGCGTGTTTCAAACAGGAGAGTCGCACGATGAAGCCCTATTTGCTCTCGCTCGGCGCCGGCCTGCTGGTCGGCGTGATCTACAGCCTGCTCAACGTGCGCTCGCCAGCGCCACCGGTCATTGCGTTGGTCGGTTTGCTCGGCATCCTGATCGGTGAGCAATTGCCGCCTCTTGTACGCCAGCTGACAACGCGCAGCCAGGCCGAAGCCTCGTGGATCGGCCATCAGGTCAAGCCGCATATGTTTGGGCATCTGCCCGCAGGCAAACGCGCATCGACGGATGCACCGCAAGCGCCGTCGCCGCCAACCGCGCAAACCGACGGGGACGACACGTAAGCGCACCTGTGCATCCGGTCTGATGGTGCATGCCGCCTGCGCAGCCCAGGTTGCGTTGCCGGCCGGAGCCTTGCTGCGACGGCGCGTCGATCAGTCGACTGTTCCCTGTGGCGATGCGCCGCGAGCTACCGAACGGATCGCCGGCTTGATCAACCAAACACGACACCACACGCGGCGTGTAGCAAGTGGCGTCCCTGGTCAAACGGCGTACAAGAACGCTTCGCGTGCAGATGCCTCCTTGCAGCGATGGCATCGATTACCCATGGCCGGCAATGCCGTCGCTCCACCTTTCCCGAAGGAACTTCCATGCGTCCGTTGCTTTCCCTGAGCCTGTCCTCTGCGCTGGTGTTGAGCGCGATCCTCCCGGTCCTTGCCGATGCCGCAGCACCAGTGTCGGTCGGTCCGCAATACGACACCACGCACGTCTATGTGGCACCTGCCGATGTGGATGCGTTCGCGCACAGCTTCGCCGCAACCTTCGGCGGGCAGAGCACGCGCCAAGTGATCGCCACGGTCACGCCGACGCCCAGCCGTACCAGCTCGCAGCTGGTGCAGACGCCGGCAGGCACCGTGTCGTTGTTCGGATTCCGCACACCTGTGCCCCACCCCTTCGGCAGCGAGCGCACCGGCTACCTGGTGACCGACATGCAGCAGGCAATCGCGGCCGCACGCGCTGCCGGAGCGGAGGTGCTGGTTGCACCGTTCAAGGATCCGATCGGCATGGATGCGGTGATTGCCTGGCCGGGCGGCGTCAGCATGCAGCTGTACTGGCACGACAGCGCGCCGCATTACCCACCGCTGGCGACGATTCCGGAGAACCGCGTCTACGTCTCGCCCGATCGCGCCGATGCGTTTGTCAAAGCCTGGCTGAGGTTTTCGCATGGCAAGCTGCTGCACGATGACCGTCATGCGGACGCAACGCTGATCGGCCGGCCTGGCGCCACGTACCGCAGCATCGTCATCGGCTCCGGCTTCGGTGCGCTGCAGGTGCTGGTGACCGACGGCCACCTGCCCTATCCGTATGGGCACGAGCTCACCGGGTACGCCGTCGACGACCTTGCGGCAACGCTCGCCCGCGCCACCGCTTCCGGCGCAAAGGTGTTGGTGCCTGCCGTGACCGCATCGGGTCGACAGTCGGCGATGGTGGAATTTCCCGGTGGATATGTCGCCGAGCTGCACGCCGAACTCCACTCCTGATTGCATATGTCGTTACGCCTCACACTGCCCCTGGCGTTGCTGCTGTGCCCGTGCGCCGATGCATGGGCACGGGCTTCCGTCGATGCCATTGCCGCGACACCGCTGCGTCCTGCCATCAAGTCCAACCGCTGGCAGGAAGACTGGTCGCCACTTGCCGATCCGGCGCTGCGCACGCACCCGTTCGATCGCCTGAAATATGTGCCGCTTGGCGATGTGGGCTACGCTTCGTTCGGCATCAACCTGCGCGAACGCTTCGAAAGCAACCACACGCCAGCGTTGGGGATCGGACGCGAGAGCGACAGCTATCTGTTGCACCGGCTGCAGGCGCACCTGGATGTGCAGGTCGGCGAGCACCTGCAGCTGTTCACCCAACTGGAAGACGTCCGCGCAGTGGACAAACGCCGCATCGGCCCTGCCGATGCCAATCGCGTCGACCTGCGCATGGCCTTCCTCGCCTACACCGCGCCGCTGGGCACTGGCCAGATCAGGCTGCGCATGGGCCGGCAGGAGTTTGCCTTCGACCTGCAGCGATTCGTCTCGCTGCGCGATGGCCCGAATGTGCGCCAGTCCTTCGATGCGGTGTGGGTCAACTACGAGACAGGCCCATGGCGCTGGATTGCGTTTGTCAGCCAGCCGGTGCAGTACGCCGATGTCCGTAGTTTCGACGATCTCTCCAACCGACATCTGCGCCTTGCTACCGTGCGCGTCGAACGCCACGTCCTGGGCAGCGACGAACTGTCGCTGTATTACGCGCGCTATCGGCAGGACGACGCCAGCTTTCTCGATGCCGCCGGCAACGAGCGACGCGACATCCTCGATGCCCGCTTCGCAGGTGTACACACCGGCCTGGACTGGGATATCGAAGCGATGGGGCAACGTGGAAAGGTCGGCAACAGCCGCGCGCGTGCCTGGGCGCTCGGCCTCAAGGCGGGCTACACCCTGCAGGACACTGCGCTGATGCCACGTCTGGGGCTGCAGATCGACACCGCTTCCGGCGATCGACATCCGGGCGATAGACGGCTTGGAACCTTCAACCCACTGTTTCCGAACGGCGCGTACATCAACTTGGCGGGCTACACCGGCTACAGCAACCTGCTGCAGGTCAAACCGATGCTCACCCTGCGGCCCACTACGCGCCTGAGTGTCACTGCCGCGTTGGGCCTGTTATGGCGGCAGAGCACCGCCGACGCCGTTTATGTGCAGCCGGATATTCCGCTGGCCGGCACCGCAGGCAACGGTAATCACTGGACGGGCAGCTATCTGCAGCTGCGCGGTGACTGGAAGCTCAATGCACAGCTGCAGACCGCCATCGAAGCAGTCCATTACCAGGTGGGTGACACCGTGCGTGCCGCCGGTGGCCACGACAGCAACTACGTTGGCTGCGAGATGAAGTTCATGTGGTAGCTGGCGCTGAATCGCCCGCGGCCGCGCCGAGACTGTCGATGACCAGGACGGCACGGCGAACGGATGCGCGCGTGCGGCTGAAGCACCTTTGCGTCGATAGACGCAAAGGTGAATGAATGCAAAGCGCCACTAACCCGTTAATGCCAGCATGTTGATGGCAACGCGCTTGCGCAAGCGATCGCGCTTGGGCTCCTTCCTTCTCGCACGGCACACAGGGGGTTAGCCTGGACGCGCCGTGCCAACGTAGAGTTGTCCGTGCCACCTTTTGATATATATCTTCCACCTTGGAACCGAGAGGAATGGAGAATCGATGATATGAGTTACTCCGTTCAAACCGTCGCAGTCCGTTCCAAAATCGTCTATGACTTCCACGATGTTATTGCCACCACCCTTGACCCATTGCTCCACGCGAATCTTGAGGCGATAGGCATAGGGCCGTTGCATGCCCTGGGGATTCAGGTCCATCGCCTCTCTCGCTTCAATCACTCTTCCGGTGATGACAAGATCAGCATGGTGAACCGCTTCTTCCTCGGTGAATTCATTGAACGGGCCTTTTCCAATGGGCTGGCAAGCAAAGGAACAGAATGGAAATGAAACGGATGCGCTTCCACTTCGCTGCATTGATTAACAAACGACAAGAAAGCAGCTGCGATGGTGGCCATTCAAGTCACACTGGTCTACGGCTATGATCTGGGCATCGCATCGTCATGGCGTTCGACTAGTTACCGGTTCGCGCCAAAGGCGCTGGCCGCGGGTGGTGGTGTCTCAGCACCAAGCCTGCAGTAGACGCTGCGGATAGTGGCCGACTGCCGGTAGTGGCTGCTGCGGTCTGGGCCAATCTATCGTTGAATGTAGCCGAGGTGCTTATCATGTCGCAACGACGCTGGCGGCCTTGCCAACAGCCTTGCATTTGCCTGCTTCTTCCTTGATAGCCAAGGCTTTGTCCAGCTCTGCGCCGCCCTACTCAGCGTACTCCGACCGCAACCAGCGGGCAGCAATCGCGACCGCAAGCATGGCGGCGGCAACGAGCATCAGCGCGGCTGTCAGCCCCCAACCGTGGGCGGCGAAGCCGATCAAGGCGGGGCCGGCCAGGACGCCGGCGTAACCCAATGTCGTCATCGCAGTGATCGCCAGGCCCTCGGGCATGGCACGCTGTTGACCGGCCATCGAAAACAATGCCGGCGCGATATTGGCGCATCCCAGTCCGATCAATGCATAGCCCGATAGCGAGAGCTGCCACCAGGGCATCAGTACTGCAATCAGAAAGCCCACGCATGCAGCCAGTCCACCTAGCATGATGGATCGGACGCGGCCCACGCGCTGCACCAATGCATCGCCAAACAGCCGCGTGGCAGTCATGGTCAATGCAAAGACCACATAGCCTGCGCCGGCCACGGCGGTATCGACACTGCGAACCTGCGTCAGGAAGACCGCGCTCCAATCCAGGATGGTGCCTTCGGCGAGAAACACGACAAACGCCAGCATGCCGATCAACAAGACGCCACCCCGCGGCCAGGCCAGCAGCGGGCCTGGCTGAGTGCCCTGCTCCGCTCTCCAATGCGGGGCAGCCAGCGCAGCGACGAGCACGATGCTGAGCATGCCGATCATCGAAGCGATCGGCGGTGCGATGCCCAGGCTGAGCAGCACCGTCATCAGCAAGGCGCCGGCAAAGCCGCCGATGCTGTAGAAGGCGTGGAAGCCGGACATCATCACCTTGCCGCTCTCGCGCTCGACCGCGACTGCCTGCATGTTCATCGTGCAGTCCATCGCGCCAACCCCGGCGCCGAACAGAAACAACACCGCGCCCAATGCCGCTGCCGATTGCATTGCGCTCAAGAACGGCAATGCTACGCACATCATTGCAACAGTGGCCAGCATCACGCGCCTACAGCCCGCGCGTGACGCCCACACCCCGGCGACGGGCATCGCTAGCAGCGATCCGGCACCCAGGCACAGCAGGACCAGTCCAAGCCTCGCTTCGTCCAATGCCGATTGGTGCTTGGCGAAGGGAACCAGCGGCGCCCAGATCGACACGGCGAATCCGGGAATGAAGAATGCGGCGCGGGTTGCGTGCTGTTGCGCACGGTGGGAAACACGAGAAGTCATCGATGATCCAACTGCAAAGACATCGCCTGCCGAGCACGGACGGCGCAAGAAGCGACCAAGAAGGACGGCGAATCGTGGTCAGGTCGCCGTGACTGCGCACTCGGCAGCGCAGTGTCCGCGTGGCATGGCTCGCACCTCGCAACTCGCACCTCGCACCGGCCGCTTCCGCCCGGCGATGACCGCGGTCTTTTTTTGGCTGCGCCAGGCGCTCAGGACAGATCGTGCAAGTCCTTGTCCAGCACCGGGCCAAGCATCCAGTCGGAGAAGTGGACCTTCAAGCCCCCGCGTTCTGGCGTGCAGGTCATCGGGCCCACCAGATAGCGAGCAGCGACCGGGAATGGGCATAACCGCACCAGCGGCCAGTAGTTGCCGTCCTTGGACGCTTGCAAACGCAGTACGCCCTTGTCGACGGTGGCGCGGATCCAGAAGTCCGACGGATCGGCTTCGTAAGGACCTGTCGCCCAATCCGACTTGCCATCGGTAAGAACGCTGCTGAGCATCGCGCGGCCGTCGCTGAGCTCGATGCCCGCCTTGACCCACTGGCGATCATTGACGCGGATCATCAGGCCGGCCTGATCGTAGAGCTGCTCGAATTTGGCGCGGACGCGCAGCTGGCAGGTAAACGCTGCCGGCGCCGCGATGCCGAGAAAGTGCCCACTATCTCGGGTGAACCCGTAATGGGTCTCGCGCCAGAAGTCGGTATCCTTGTCGGTCACCACCTCCAATACATTGCCGTCCACAATGCGGTGCGATTTGGGCTCGTTCAACCATTGTCCTGGCTTCCAGCTGCTTGATGGCGCCGCGCCGGCACCGGTTGCCATGACCACGCCACCAGCGGCCAAGCCGCCCAGTGTCGCCCTGCGCGCGATATCGACCTGGTGTTTTTCCGAACCCGTCATACGTATTCCTCGTGACGAAAAGGCAAGGCTCTTCGATGCTTTCTCACAATCATCGCAAAGCCGTTAGTGTCAATTTGTACATCCGTACCAATTGGCAAGTCAACTCTGGATTACCATCGCCTGGTCGATACGTGCGCGAACACAGATGAGCGGCAGGACCTGGCAGCAAGACCCACATCGAAAAGAACACATCGAGCAGGCCACCTTGCAGGTGGTCATCGACCATGGCGTGGCCGGGACGACCTTTCGCAAGGTTGCCGAACAAGCGCAGGTGCCGTTGGGCGCGACCACCTACTACTTCGGTTCCATGCACGAGCTGCTGATCGCGGCATTCACCCGCTTCTCGCAGGAGGTGTCGAAAAACTTCGCTGCCGAGATCCGCGCTGCGAACAACCGCGACCAGGCCTGCGATGCGGTGGTGAACATCATCTTTGCCGACAGCACCGCCTCGCCGCGGATCCTGCTGCTGAGCTACGAGCTGTACGCGTTTGCGCGCCGCCACCCGGAGATGACGGCGATCATGGAGCAATGGATGGCACGCAGTCGCGCGGCGCTGGAGCTGCATTTTTCCAAGCCCGCTGCCAGTGCCATCGATGCCTTGATCGAAGGGATGACGATCCATCGCTCGGTGGTGCGCATGACCAAGAAAAGCGTGCGCAATGCGGTGGGACAGCTGGCCTTGCTGTAATGCATGCTGGGCGCCGTCCTGTTGGGAAATGGGCGTAACAGGCCATCGCCTGCATGACGACAGACGGATCGTTTGCACACCGAGCCATCAGGTGATGTGCTGCGGATGTGGCTGTCGCTCGTCGACCAATGCATGCGTGGCCCAAAGCTATCCAGCATTCTTTTACATTCAAATCGCCATGACCAACCCATAGGCCGTGCTTGAGCTATCTCTCGCTGTTCGCACTGTCGTTGATTGCCGCCACCCTGCTCCCTGCGCAGTCGGAGGCGGCATTGGTTGCGCTGCTGCTCGATGGCGGTTCGGTCGTGGGGCTTGTGGTCGCCGCGAGCGTGGGGAACGTGCTGGGCTCGCTGATCAATTGGTGGATCGGGCGCGAACTGGTGCGTTTTCAGGGGCGACGCTGGTTTCCGGTGACGCCGCAGGCCCTGGCACGCGCGCAAGCCTGGTATGGCAGCTACGGCAAATGGTCCCTGCTCTTGAGCTGGATGCCGATCATCGGCGACCCGCTGACGCTGGCGGCCGGGGTCATGCGTGAGCCGCTGCGTGTCTTCCTGCCGTTGGTGGCGGTCGCCAAGACCACACGTTACGGTGTGCTCGCGTGGGCAACGCTGACGCTTGTGCGGTAACGGCAGGCAGGTGAAGCCTGCCGGACGTGCAACGCAAATGACGCGGCGCGCCATGGATGCGCATGGCCGCGCACGGGTTCTTAACGTGGCATGCCTATGCTTGCGACGCGCCGCAACCCATCTGCTGCGCATCCAGGGACATTGCACAATGGACATTGCAAAGGAGATCGTATGAAGAAGCTGCACAGCATGCTGCTCGCCGGGTGCCTGCTTGGCCTGAGCACCCAGGCCTGGGCGGAGGTGGCCAACCTGACCAATAGTGCCGATGGCGCCAACCGCGATGCCGGTATCGCAGCGGTGAAGAAGAAACTTCAGGATGCCTGCACCTCACGTCAGGGCAAGGTCGACATGGCCTCGTTCGAGGTGGTGTTCGAAAAAACCAGCACCAATCCCGACGTTCCCAAACCGTATTACGTGGACGGCAAGATCAAATGCGATCTACCGTGATCGCCAGACACGCGTAGCGCGCCTTACCGCGGCGCCGCATGCATGATGCAAGGCCCCGCAGATGCGGGGCTTTGCATGTGTGGCGCCGGGATGCAGGTGGTGCGTTGCAGTCGCCGTCGTTGCTGGATCGGCACATCGCTCTGTAGTGTCGCCGTCAACGCCGCGCTGCACCTGCTGCAGGGCATAGAGTTGCGCGCGCAAGACAGGTACGCTGCCGGTCTATTAAACGACAGGATGTTCTCATGGGTCTGATCCAGGCGGTGGTGGGTACGGTCAGCGGCGTCTTGGCCGACCAGTGGAAGGATTTCTACACCGTACCGACGGGCCTGCCGGCCACGGCGGCGCTGTTTGCGGCGGTTGCGCAGGGCAGCAACGCCGGGCGTGGTGCCAACACCGCAACACCGATCAGTCGCATGCGTTCGAGCGCGAAACCAAGATCGATGCCAAGCCGGTGAGCGGTACCGACATCAAGGTCGATACGATCATCGGCACGCGCAACGCGCAGATCGCCGGCGACAATGTGTCTGCCTACCGCACCCGGGTGCGACGCGAGAGCGATTGACTGGTGACATCCGCGTTGCCTTCGGTTGCCAGGAGTGCAGGCAGTCCGACTGACGCGATGCGGCAGTGTCGTTGCGGTGCAGCGCAAGCATCAGGCACCAGGCGGCCTAAGTTGTATCGGCTGCGCTGTCGCTGCCACGGGTGATGCGCTTCAAGCCATGGCGGCGCTGACTGCCGCTGCCTGCAGCTGCGCGCGCGCCAGGTCCAGCGTTGTCATGATCTGCACCACTTCGTCGAGCGGATGCAGCGGCGACTCGCGACGGCCTTCTCCGATGTAGCGTGCTGCCGCGTTGGCCTGCCATGAAAGCCCGTCGTAGCCCTGAATGCCGGTCGGGTCTGTCCATTCGACAGGCGTACCGGCGTCATCGTTGCTGCCGATCCGCAGCCTGGACGGATTGTGAAAGTCCCCGGCCAGGTCGATGCGCCCTTCGGTGCCGGCGACGTAGGCCATCGAACTGCTGCGCGCGACGATGGAGCTGATCAAGGTCGACTGCGCCTGCGAGCGATGCGACAGCACGACAGTGGAAAAGGCATCCACGCCGGTGTCGGTGAGTTCGCCGACGGCAGCGATCGCGGTGGGCGCGGACAGGATCATCGAGGAAAACTGCACGGCGTAGACGCCCAGATCCAGCAGCGCGCCACCGCCAAGGTCGGGCTGTCGTTGCCGATGCGCGGGGTCGCTGGGCCCACGCTGGCTCAGGTCGGCAAACACCTGGCGCACATGGCCAAGCGCGCCGTCGGCAAGCAATTTGCGGATCACCGAGGTGTGCGGCAGGTAGCGGGTCCACATCGCTTCCATCAGGAACAGACCGCGTGCACGCGCTTGCTGTACCAGCAGGCGCGCGTCGTCGGCGCAGGTGGTGATGGGCTTTTCGATCAGCACATGCTTGCCCGCACGTAGCGCAAGCAGGCCGTGCTCCAGATGCTCGCTATGCGGCGTGGCGACGTAGACGATATCGACGTTCGGGTCTTCCACCAACGCCTGATAGCTGTCGTACGCACGCTCGATCGCCCATGCCTTCGCAAACGCGTTCGCACGCTCCCCGCTACGCGAAGCAACTGCCACCGCGCGTTGCTGGGTATTGTTGCGTAACGCACGCACGAAGGCGGTTGCAATCGCGCCCGGCCCCAGCACGCCCCAGCGCAGGGATGGCTCGCCTTGGCCAGGCACGAACAGATCGGGCTCGGGAACGTGGAGCAGTGGCATGGGGTCGCCGCGTTGTCGTGGAGCGGTCGATGCTAGCAAACCACGCGTTTCGATCGGCGCGGCATGGCGGCTCAGGCACAGGGCTGCAACCCCGCGCAGCGAACACGGCCGGTGCGCGTGCTGCATTGTGTGCATCTCATGCCCGGCCTACCGATCCGGTTCCCCGCCTAACGGGCGGCAGGCCGCCAACCGGCATTGAGCGCATCCTGCGCCGAACAGAAATAGCGCTCGCCCTTCTTGGTCGAGATGCTGGTACGCGCGTAATCGCGTTGACCGGGCATGTGGAAGATCTTGCTGCCCTTGCCCGAAATATTGCCCTTGATGACGCACCCGCCCGGCACCGCTGCCGATACAGTTGCCGACGCGCGCGCAGCAATCTGCTGGCGCTTGTTGCGGCGGTATTCGGCAGGCTGCTGGAAGGTTCCCTGCCAGAGATTGCGTTTTTGCTGCTGTGCAATGCGCTCATCGGCGATGAACGCGGTGGCGTATTGGCGATACGCCACCGCCCAGCCGTTGCGCACCATCCAGCCGTTGACCGATTGCCCTTGTACAAAGCAGTCGGCAACCGGACGCCCGTAACGGTCGGTATCGGTTTGCCGACAATGCACGGTCTTGTCCATCAGGTAACCGTCCAGCGCCGCCGCGGAACGACGACCGCAAGGCCACGCAACGCCATCCGCGCCATTGCACTGCTGTGCGCTTTCCGGCGCATCGATTCCCCATAACCGGATGCGCTTGTGCGCCACGGTAATGGTATCGCCATCGGTGACGGCGGCCCGACCGACAAGCTCTGCTGCGCTGGCAGGCAGAACGAGCGCGACACCAACAACACCCCACACCCATCTGAACAACATCGACAACAACGTCCCTTGGCGATCGGTAGAAGTCGTCCATGCGTTCTTCCCGTGTATGCACCCTCAGCCGGATGGCCTTGCCCGGCGCTGTCCTGACGCCAGACGTCCACGCGGCAGTGCCGACGCAGGGCCGGCACTGTATGCGAATGCGGTGGGGATGGCTATCTCCTGCAGGTTGCGCGCGACGATCAACTGGCGACGCACTACATCGCAGTGTGCAACTCATCCGCAGGCATGGCGTGCATGGCGCGCACGCCACCTGCCTCGCGTTGTTGCGCGCGCGCCCTGCCCTGCTGGGCGCACTGCCAGGCATCTGGCTGTCTGGCCGCCTTGCGTATCACGACAACAATAGAAAACCCGCCCGACGCATGATGCGCGCGGGCGGGTTCTCGCATTGCGGCTTACTGTGGCGTAGCTGCGGTTGCGGTTGCGGCTGCTTCGGGCGTCACGCGCCAGATGATGTTGGCCAGGTCGTCGGCCACGATCAACGCACCGCGCGGATCGACAGTGACACCGACCGGGCGGCCGCGCGTCTTGCCGTCATCGCCATGGAAACCGGAGACGAAGTCGATCGGCTGACCTGCCGGGCGACCGTCGCGGAACGGTACGAACACCACCTTGTAGCCCACTGGCGGGTCGCGGTTCCAGCTGCCGTGCTCGCCGACGAATGCGCCGTCGGCAAACTTCGCGCCCATCACCGGCGACGAGAACGCCACGCCCAGCGCGGCCACATGCGAGCCCAGCGCGTAGTCGGGTGTGATTGCAGAGGCCACTTTCTGCGGATCCTGCGGCATCACCCGTTCGTCGACGTTTTTGCCCCAATAGCTGTAAGGCCAGCCGTAGAAGCCGCCTTCGCGGACCGAGGTCAGATAGTCCGGCACCAGGTTCGGGCCGATTTCATCGCGCTCGTTGACCACTGCCCACAGCGCACCGGTGCCGGGCTGGATGGCCAATGCAGTGGGATTACGCAGGCCGGTGGCGTATGGCTTGTGCGCGCCGGTTGCCGCGTCCACCTGCCAGACCTGCGCACGATCGACCTCGGCGACCATGCCGCGCTCGGTGATGTTGCTATTGGAGCCGATCGCCACATACAGGTAGCGACCATCCGCACTGGCGGTGAGCGCCTTGGTCCAGTGGTGATTGATGGCCGATGGCAGATCGGTCACCTTGCTCGGTGCGCCGCTGGCCTTGGTCTGGCCCTCGCGATAGTCGAAGCGCAGCAGCGCGTCCTGATTGGCGACATACAGCGCGTTGCCGATCAGCGCAAGCCCGTAGGGCGCATTGAGCTTGTCGGCAAAGACCGTCTTCATTTCATAGGTGCCATCGCCGTCGGCATCGCGCAACAAGGTGAGGCGATTGCCGCTCTTGGCCTTGGATGTGCCCTTGGCCTTGATCGGGCCTGCGATGATGTCCTTGGGCTTGAGGTTTGGCGCAGAGCCGCCGCGGCCTTCGGCCACCAGGATGTCGCCATTCGGCAGCACCAGCGTCTGGCGCGGAATGCCGAGCTCGGTCGCGATGGCGGTGATGCGATACCCCGCCGGCACGGTCGGCTTGCGGTCACCCCATGCGGTGGGCTCGGCGATCGTCATGTCGGGCAGTACCCCGCGATCCGGGGCCGGCAATTCCGGCGTGGCGCCGTGCTGATCGAGCTCGGGCGCCTTGCCGCAGGCGGCCAATGCCGCGGCAAGGACGGAGACTGCAAGCACATGTGTGTAGCGGCTCATCGTGCACCTCCCATGCGCAGACCAGACAATCCCGCCCAGGTGGCGACCAAAGCGAACAGCGTGGCGATTGCCGACAGCGTCAAAGCCGCCGGCATGATGGCCCAGGCATCGCGCGCGTGATGCAGCGCATCGAAGAATCCGACGATCCAGGTGGCCACCAATGCGAGTACATAGATGACGTTGCGGCTGCCGCGCACAAGCCCGACGATGGCGGCCACAAGCGCGAGGGTGGTCACCACCATGGCCCCCACCAACAGCCAAGACGCGAAGTTGGCCCATTGGATCTGATAGCTGCTCCAGTAGGCGTAGTCGCTCAATAGCGCGCCAAGGAACAAAGGCCACACGCCGCCGAGCACGGCTGCATGGAATGGATGGATAGCCCAGCGACGGGGCAAAACGACAGCTGCATTCATGGCGGACTCGTTGGGGCAATGGCGAAACGTGCCCCGATGCTGCCAGCTGGCGTGTGATGAGCAGGACGATTTTGCGAGCACCGCCCCTGCCCATGCCATGAACGCACTGTTGCACGCACCGGGTCGGTGCGCGGTTGCGCCTGGCAATGCTCAAAGGCCAGCTGGCATCCTCATCCTGTCGGCTTCCATCAATACTCACTCGCGCAGTCCGACCAGACACCTCGCCGCTCATCCCGCCACACGACCACTGGACCGGCACACCGACCACAGGTCATGGAGTGCTCGGTGCAGCGAACACGCGCTCTTAGGCTGGCCGCATCCACTCAGGGAGCAGGCAGATGCAGACGATCGGAGCAGTGCTGCTGGCAGCGGTATTGAGCGCAGCCGGGGTAGCGCATGCTGCACCAGCTGTCGCGGCTGCGCCCGCCACCACAGAATTGGCACGCGAGGCGGTGGCGTCTTGGGTCTGCGCAGAGCGCTGCGCACTTACGTGCTGCAAACCGCTGGATGGTCCGTTGCCTGTCTAATCGTGGGCTGCCATCGCCCCGCTTGCAGAGAGTGTCGGCGCATCAAACGATCTCGGCGCATCACACCGTTACCGCCACGCGGTAATGAGCGCACCTCATAACTGCATGCGGTACACGCGGCTGGAACGGCGAGGCGGATACGGCATGCTGGCGCCATGTCCTGTCCAGACGCATCGCGGCGCATGGCCCATCGCGCAGCCGCCCAGGCCTGCGGCTATCGCATCACGCAAGGAGATAGCGCTTGGATTTCAGCGCAGCGACCCCTAGATCTGTATCTGACAGACCGACCACTTCGGTGCGTCGGCCTCACGTGCTCGCGCGCCTCGTGACCAGCGTCCTTGGCGCGGTCGCTGTCTGTGTGGTTGCCCCCTCCCCCGCGGCAACACCTTCCCCGGAGTCCATCGGTATGCCCATCTCGGAAAGTCTGTCGCCCCGACAGCAAGCCATCGCACCGATTGCCGCGTTTGCGGCGACCGGCGATATCGGCCGTTTGACCACCGCATTGGAGGCAGGCCTGGACACCGGGCTGACCATCAACGAATGCAAGGAAGTGCTGGTACAGGTCTACGCCTATGCCGGCTTTCCGCGCAGCCTCAATGCGCTGTCGGCGCTGATGCAGGTGGTTCAAGCGCGGCAGCAGCGCGGCCTTGCCGACACGCAGGGCGAGCTGCCTGGTCCGGTGCCGACCGGCCCGGAACTGCTTGCGTTGGGCACCGCCAATCAAACGCAGCTGGTGGGGGCGGCGGTGTCTGGGCCGCTGTTCGAGTTCGCACCGGCCATCGATGCCTATTTGAAGACGCATCTGTTCGGCGACATTTTCGCGCGCGACAACCTCGATTGGGTCAGCCGCGAGCTGGCAACGGTGAGCATGCTCGCAGCGCTGGAGGGGGTGGACTCGCAACTGCAGTCGCATCTGAAGATCAGCATGAACATCGGTGTGAGCAGCGCGCAGCTCAATGCGCTGGCGCAGGTGCTGGATACACGGGTCGGTGCGGCGGCCGGCACCCGTGCCAAGGCCGCCTTGGCCAAGACGCAGTGAGAATGCCGATCCGCTGATGCAGCCGCCGGGCGGGCGATTCGCCCGATGCGCTGCCGCGTGGCTGGGAGCGACCTGGCCACGGTGAAATCGCCGCTACGGCATGCGTGCTTGCCCGCTGGATCATTACCGGCCTGTCGACTATGTGAACGCCCACGCTCACACCTGCGGATAGTGCGGGCACCGCGCCGGCCTCCACGCCGTGCCGTGCATGAAGACTGGCGGCCCTGGCTGAGCAGATCGCTCAAACCTGATAGCCGCGACTCACCGCCTTGCGCGATACGTCTGAGGCTGCGGTCACCGGCGTCCACACCAAGCGGGCTGAACCTCTGTAGGCTTCGGACGCTGGCTATGCGAAAAGCTTGTTCGCACCGCCCTCCCCCTCTCGCATTCGCCCAAGAACCTAAAGGGGTTGCAAGATCGGATAATTAAATAACGCCCAGATCATCCTGGGCGTCCTAGAAGGCGACGACTTTGAGAAAATCCTCAAAAGATAAACAAAATTATTCAAATCATTCATTTTCGTCGCAACCGATTGCGCAATCAGCGCCGTCAGACGTCGAATTTCGCACAATCGGACGAGGCCGCTCGGCGTTGTGAGAGGACGTTCTATCGCAATGACATCGGGGGACAATTTCGCCTGGACCGTTTAAACCATCGTCGCACTCAAAATTATTCAAAATCACGCTGCGTACAGCAGAGTCCGTTAGGGCGCCTAACTTCCGGTTGAATTCGCCACAAGGCGTGAGGGATTTACCCACATCTTCGACGTGATTCCCCGATTACCCACGCTCTTCATCGCATTTAGGATGGCCGCCCTCTGCGAAATGTGACGGACTATTGTTGCGTTCGGTCCGACAATTTTCCGTGTTTTGATCTGTTAGCCGCCTATTAGTCCGATATCGCTATGGAGTGAATCGGCGCTGCCTATCGCGCGATCTTTTTCTCTGAATAGCAACTGTCCATTCAGACTTTAGAGTTAATGGCTAGCGCCGTTAAACAAACCGCAGGCACACGGCGAGTGCATCAACGTATTTGCCGGGTACTTCGTCAGCGCAACTCCGAGGGGACGGACCGCTGTGGTTTGAAGTGAATAACACGTGAAATTAAACGCCTTCGTTGGTGACCGCCAGCGCTGGGACCTTCTGCGCCAAATTTCAGAATCAGCGGTAGCGGCGCGCCTACAACGGAATCGACCACGCTTATGAATCGCTCGCTACTTGCAACCACCATCGCCTCCTGTCTTGTCCTGACCGCATGTGGCGGCGGTGGCGGTGGCGGCAACGTCCGCAGTGAGCCGCCGCAGAGTACGGTGATTGCGCCGGCACCTACGCCGACCGCGCCGACCACCCCGGGCACCACCTCCGATCCGCTGCCCAAGACCGCGCCGGTTCCGACACCCGCGCCTGCCCGTTATCAAGGCGTCGGCAGCAATCTGCTGGTGCCGATCAATGCCGATCTGGCGCAGCAGGCCGGTGCCCGCGGCCAGGGCGTGAAGCTGGCGGTGCTGGACGACAACCTGATGCCGAGTTACGCGCCGATTGCCGGCAAGGTCGATGGCTTCACCGACTACACCGCCAGCCCGGGTACGCCCGAGTCGTCGTCCAACGCGCTGCGCGGCCATGGCACCATCGTCTCGGCGCTGGCGTTGGGCTCGGCGCAGGACGGCTTTGCCGGTGGCGTCGCTCCGGATGCGGACCTGTTCTATGCGCGGATCTGCGCAGAGAATTCCTGCGGTACCCAGCAGGCCCGCCGCGCGGCGGTGGATCTGGCCGCCTCCGGCGTGCGCATCGCCAATCTGTCGCTGGGCGCCTCGTATGCCGACGCCGCCGGCAGCGCCAATGCGGCAGCCGCCTGGCGATTTGCGCTGACGCCGCTGGTGCAGGCAGACGCGCTGATCGTCGCCTCGACCGGCAACGAAGGCGCCGCCGAAGCCTCGTATCCGGCGGCGACGCCGGTGCAGGAAGCCAGCGTGCGCAACAACTGGCTGGCGGTGGGCGCGATCAATGTCGACAGTGCCGGCAATGCGGCCGGTCTGACCAGCTATTCCAACCATTGTGGCGCCGCTGCGCAATGGTGCCTGGTGGCACCGGGCAGCTTCACCGCTCCGGCGCTGGCCGGCACCGAATTGCAGGGCCAGATCGCCGGCACCTCGTTCTCCACCGCTGCGGTCAGCGGCGTCGCGGCGCAGGTTCTGGGCGTGTATCCGTGGATGAGCGCCTCCAACCTGCAACAGACCCTGCTGACCACCGCTACCGACCTGGGCGACCCGGGCGTGGATGCGCTGTATGGCTGGGGCCTGGTCAATGCGGCCAAGGCGATCAAGGGCCCGGGCCAGTTCGCCGGCAACTGGTCCGCCACCGTGGGTGCAGGCTACGACAGCACCTTCGGCAACGACATTTCAGGCAGCGGCAGCCTGACCAAGAATGGCAGCGGCAAACTCACCCTGAGCGGCAACAACACCTATACCGGCGGCACCACGATTACTGACGGCGTACTGGCGCTGTCCGGCAGCCTGCGCTCGGATCTTGTGGTGGCCAACTCGGCCACCTTCGAGTCGCGCGGCGGCGTGATCAACGGCGGCTACAGCCTGGTCAACAGCACCGGCACCACCGCCATCGAATTGGGCAAGGGGTTGACCGTCACAGGCTTGGCCAGCCTGAAGGGCAATCTGCTGTTGCTGCCGGAAGCGTCCGGCTACAGCGTCGGCAGCAGCGAGAAGATCGTCAGGGCCGGTGTCCTGCAGGGCACGTTCGACCGCGTGCAGTACGCCAACAATTTCTTTTGGACCGCATCGCTTTCCTACGACCCGACCACTGTCACCGCAACCCTGACCCGCAATGCGTCGGCCGCCAGTGCGCAGGCCGCGGGTGCGCCGCAGGCCGTGGTCAACGGCGCTGCCCAGGCTGATGCGCTGGTCAAGGTGCTGGACACCCGCGTGGCATCCGGCGACACCGCAAATTTGGGTGGTCTGATCAGCGCCACCGGCTCGCTGCTGGCGGCATCCAATGCGCAGGTTGCCGCATCGCTGCCGACTCTGGCCGGCCAGGTGCACGGTATCGAGCGCACGCTGGGCTTCCAGTCGGCACTCAACGATGCGCGTGTTGCTGCCGATCGCCTGCCCTACCTGGCCGACACCACCACGCTGACCACCTGGATGCAGGGCAGCTACCTGGATGGCGATCTGAGCCGCAGCGGGTTTGCATCGGCCGACTACACCCAGCAGGCCACCACCTTCGGTGTGGATCTGCCAATCGGCAGTGCCGGCACGGTGGTAGGCGCGGCGGTGACCTCCGGTCAGGACCGCGCGCACATCGATGCTTCGGCCAGCCGTCTGCGCTCGGACCGTTACGCGATGACCGCGTACCTGTACCAGCCGATCGGCCAGGCGTACCTGTCGGGCATCGGTTCGTATGGCATGAGCAATGTGGAGACCGAGCGCAACGTGCAGGCCGGTAGCATCGGCGAGCGTTTGCAGGACCGTCGCCACGACACCAACTGGTCGCTGCGCGCGGAAGTCGGCCTGCTGCCGCATGCCGGGCTGTCGCCCTTCGTTGCCGCAGGTGTGGTCAGCCAGACCCAGGATGCCTTCAGCGAAGCCTCGGTGACCGGTCTGGGCCTGAGCGCCGGCAGCGACACCTTGCGCGCGGGGTATGCCGAGGCGGGCGTGCGCGGCCATCTGGCACACGGCAAGTGGGGCTTCGATGGTCTGGTCGCCTACCGCTCGTTGCTGGGCAACCCCAACGCCGACTTCAGCGCCTGGTTCACCGGCTTGCCGGAAGCGCGCTTCAACGTGGCAGGGACGCCGGTGTCCAGGCAGGCCGTGCGCGCCTCGGTCGGCGTGCGGTACCAGGTCAACGACGCGTTCTCGCTGTACGGCAATGTGGGCGCCGAGCGTGGACGTTCTGATTCCAACAGCATCAACGCCAATGTCGGTCTACGCTGGCAGTTCTGATCCAGCGCTGGCGGCGGTTGCGCGACGGCATCCGCCGGCCGCGTAACGCCACCGACTGCGAAGGTCCCGGCATGCCGGGGCCTTCATCCTTCTCGATGCGCACCTGGCCGAGCGGATCGGCAAAAGAGCCCCGGCGTGCCGGGGCTTTGTCGTTGACTGCGGGGAGCCGATCAGAAACTCCAGCCCCAGGTCACCTGTCCGCCGTAGGCGGTCTGTCCATCGCCGCTGAGTCCTTGCAACGACAGCGACATGCGGCTGTTGGGCGACGTGATCAGGCTGACGCCCAACTCGCCGATGGCCGCATTCCTGGCCAGCGTGACGCTTTGCACCGAGAACTCCGAGCCGGTGCCGATGAAGCCCGCCGAGCGCTGCACCGCGCGATCGCCAAACGCGTGGCGCCACCCCGCCGAGGCATAGAGTGCGGCCTGCTGGCCAAGCTCCCAACGTCCGCGCACCCCCAGGGTGGTGGTGGTGAATTCGTCCTTGGCACTGTCGACCGACAACCCGGAGATCCCGCCGCGCTCGGTGAACCCGTCGGTCTTAAGATGGGTGTAGTCGGCGGCAATGAACGGGCTGTACACCGCATTGCCGGTACGCAGATTCCACGAAGCTTCCAGCGACACCGTCACGGCAGTGGCGTCGTATTGGCTGGTGAGCCGTTCCTCGAGCACGCCGGGCAGCACGACCCGGCGCGCGCCGTCCACGCTGTAGTCCGCATAGTCCACCGCGCCCTGCAGCGAGAATGCGGACCAATCGGCCTGGCCATACACACCGACATGGGTGCCGTCGATGTCGGAGCGGTCGCCCCACTCGCGCGACCAGCTTTCGATGTCCTGGCTGCCCACCGCCACACCGAGCACGCTGCGCTCGCCGATGCGGCGTTCTGCACCGGCCATGATGCCGTTGTCTTCGCGGCGTACCGAAATCGCGTTGGCATCGCCGTCGACGCGATTGGGCAGGCTACGCCCGGTGATCCACACGGTGGTGTCGCCGATGCGGGTGTCCTGGCTGTCGCCGCGCAGATGGCTGCCGATGCCGCTGTTGAGAAAGCGGCTGTCCAGCATGGCGGTCGCGGTGCTGGCATGGCTTTCGCCCGACAGCGACGCGAAGGCGGTGGCGACTGCCTGCGGGTCGTCCGGAAGACGCACGACGGCCTGATACACCGGGCTATCGATCGACAAGCCATCGACCGCAGCGGCAGTGGACTGCTGGTTGGGCGTTTTCACCGTGTCCACCATGCCGACGGTATTACGCCCCAGCGACACCGATAGCCCCGTTGCGCTGGTGCTGACGTCGGGATCGATAAATGCGTAGTCGGAGAGGACGTTGGTGAATTGTCCGGTAAGCCCGCCAGCAGCGTTGACCACCGGAATCTCGGTGAACAATGGCAGGTCGGCCGCACGTACCAACACCAATGAGCTGCCCGGCGCCAGCGTGGCCACGCCGCCTACCGTCACCGGCGTCACCACACCGCCCGTGCCGGACGTGACCTGCACCGTGGAGCCAGGGCCGATGGTGGCGTTGCCAACCACACTAATCGTGCCGGTGGTGCCGCCGATGGCCAGGGTACCGCCGGTCGTGGTCAGGCTGCCGATGCTGCCGCTGCCGCTCAGCGTACCGCCCGGCCCGACCGTCACCGGCCCGCCGATCGCGGCACCCGGGTTGGCCGGGTTGCCGACGCTCAAGGTGCCCGCCGTGATGGTGGTCGGGCCGGTAAAGCCGCTACTGTCGGCAGTGACCAGCAGGGTGCCGATGCCGTCCTTGAGCAGGCTACCGGTGCCCGACAGCGTACCTGCGTAGGTGCCGCTGGCGTTCTGCGCGAACACCAGCGCGCTGTTGTTTGCGATGTTGCCCTGAAGGCTGTCGGTGTCGCCGATCAGGGTACCCGCGTTGATGGTGGTGCCGCCGAGATATCCGTTGACGCCATCCAGCGTGACCGCACCGCTGCCGTTCTTGATCAGCGCACCGCTGCCGGCGATGTTGCCGGCAAAGCTGCCGTCGCCGGCCTGATCGAAGACCAGCACACCGTTGTCGAGGATGTTGCCTTGCAGGCTGGTGGTGCTGCCCTGCAGCGTGCCGCCGGCAATGGCGGTGCCGCCGCTATAAGTGTTGGCACCGGCCAGCGTGAGCACGCCGGCACCTTGTTTCACCACGCTACCGGCGCCGCTGACGATGCCGGTAAAGGTGCCATCGGCAGACTGGTCGAAGACCAGCGTGGCATTGTTCACCACATCACCCTGCAGGCTGGTGGTCGTGCCGATCAAGCTGCCGGCACTCACCAGCGTGCCGCCGGCATAGCTGTTGGCACCGGTCAGTTGCAGTGCGCCGCTGCCGGCCTTCTCCAGCGAGCCGGTCCCGCTGACCACACCGGCATACACCCCGCCGGTGGTCTGGTTGAACACCAGTGCCGCATTGTTGACGATGTCGCCCTGCACGCTGGTGCTGTCGCCGATCAAGCTGCCCGCCGCAATCGTGGTGCCGCCGCTGTAGCCATTGGCACCGTTGAGCAACAGCGCGCCTGCGCCGTCCTTAACCACGTTGCCGGTACCGGTGATCGAACCGCTGAACACGCCATCGGCTGCCTGGTTGAACGCCACGGTGGCGTTGTCGACGATCGCGCCCTGCAAGCTGCCGCTATTGCCCGCCAGCGTGCCGGCACTGACGGTGGTGCCGCCGGTATAGCTGTTGCTGCCGTCCAGCGTCAGCGTGCCGGTATTGGTCTTGATCAGCGCGCCGTTGCCGCCGATGGCACCCGACAAGGTCAGATCGGCCGGGTTGTCGACGGTGAGCGCTGCGCCCAGGTTGACCGTATTGCCCAGCACGGCGGCGATCGCATTGCTGAGCACCGAAGCGCCGGTCACCGACAACGTGCCGCTGCCCAAGGCCGTGTTGCTGCCCACCGCCAGCGTGCCGGCATTCAACACGGTGCCGCCCGCGTAGCTGTTGTTGCCGTCGAGCGTCAGCGTGGTGGCGCCGTTCTTGATCAGGCTGCCCGCACCGCTGACCGGGCCGGACACGCTCAGGTCGTTGCTGCCAAGCAGATTCAACGCGCCATTCACCACCACCGCGTTGCCCAGCGCCAGTGCCTGGTTGCTATCGAGGCTGGTGCCGGCCGCTGCGGTCAACGTGCCGGTGCCCAGCGCTTGCGCATCGCCCAGCACCAGCGTGCCGCCATCGAGCAAGGTGCCGCCGGTGTAGCTGTTGGCTGCGTCGAGCACCAAGGTGCCGGTGTCGAGTTTTTGCAGTGCGCCTGCGCCGCCGATGGCGACATCGATCGTGCCGGTTACGCCAGGGTCGACGCGGATGATGGTGTTGGCGGCATTGGCGCTCAACGCACCGGCACCGCCGTCGCTCAGCACATAGCCATCGGTGACGAACTGCATGCCGGTGATGCCCTGGGTGCCTTGCACGGCCACGGTACCGGCAGTGCCGGCGAATACCGCGAAGCTGTTCTGCCAGGTATCGTTGGTCAGGCCGTCGATCGCTGTCCAGTTGGTGCCGCCGGCCGTCCATGCAGCGCTGCCGCCATCGATGGCGCCGTTGGCGACGGTTTGCGCACCATCCCAGAACTGCACGTTGCTGCCCGGCGCCAGCACCACCACGTTGATCTGTTGTGCCAGTGCGGTCTGCAGCGTCAGCTGGGTCGGGTCCACGGTGCCGGGCAGCGTGCCGATGCCCAGGCCGTTGTCGGTCAACGCACCGCTGTAGTCGATCAGGCGATACACACCGGTACCGAAGCCGCCGATGTCGGTGATGTTGAGCGTGCCGTCCAGCGTGAGGTCGCCGTTGACCGCCAGCACGCCGGTCTGGCTCGGGATGCCCAGGAATGCATCGAGCGTGGCGTTGGGCGCCATGCTCAAGCTGCCGGTGGTGAGCAATGCGCCACTGCTCACCACCAGACGGCCGCCATCGTTGACGGTGACCGCCGCATCGACCACGCCGCTGCCGCTCAAGCTGCCGCCGGCGCCAACGCTCAGGCCGCCAGCACTGGCCAGCGTGCCATCCACATCCAGCGTGCCGCCGAGGATCTGCGTGGCGCCGCCCAGCGCGCTGGTACCGGTGAGCTGCAGCGTGCCGGTACCCACCTTGTCCAGGTTGCCGGCGCCGCTCAGACTACCCGCAAAGGTGCTGCCGACGTTGTTGACGCCCAGCTGCAGCGTGTTGCCCCCGAGGATGTCGACCGCACCCTGCCCGGTTATCGCGCCCAGCGCTGCACTGCTGCCCAACGACAGCCCCGCACCTGCGGCGACATCCACCGCGCTGGGGGCCCCCAGGTTGCCGGTGGCGGAGGTGGCAAGCACACCCGCCTGCACCGCCACCGGGCCGCTGAAGCTGTTGGCGCCGGACAAGGTCAAGGTACCCAGACCGGTCTTGGTGAGCGCACCGGCACCACTGAGCGTGCCGGTCAGTGCCAGATCCGCAGCGCTGGCGATGGTCAGGTCCGCACCCAGGTTGACGCCGTTGCCCAGCGCCAGCGCGACGGCATTGCTCAAGGTGGAGTTGCCCAGCACCGACAGGCTGCCGACACCCAGGGCGGTGTTGCCGCCCACCGCCAGCGTGCCGGCGTTCAACACGGTGCCGCCCGCGTAGCTGTTGCTGCCATCGAGCGTCAGCGTGGTCGTACCGTTCTTGATCAAGCCGCCCGCACCGCTGACCGGGCCGGACACGCTCAGGTCGTTGCTGCCAACCAGAGTCAGTGCGCCATTCACCACCACCGCATTGCCCAACACCACTGCCTGATTGTTATCGAGGCTGGTGCCGGCCGCGGCGGTCAATGCGCCGGTGCCAAGTGCCTGCGCATCCCCAAGCACCAGCGTGCCGCCACTGAGCGCGGTGCCGCCGGTATAGCTGTTGGCTGCGTCGAGCACCAAGGTGCCGGTGTCGAGTTTCTCTACGCCACCGATGCCGGCGATGGCGACATCGATCGTGGCGGTGGCAGCCGGGTCGACGCGGATTGCGGTGAGCGGGCTGGCCACTGCCAGCGTGCCCGCACCGGCATCGCTCAACAGGTAGCCATCGCTCGCAAACTGCAGGCCGCCGATGTTTTGCGTGCCCTGCACGCCGACGCTGCCGGCAGTGCCGGAGAACACGGCAAAATCGCCCTGCCAGGTGCTGTTGGTCGAGCCGTCCTGGCCGGTCCAGTTGGTGGCAGCGCCCCACACGCCCGAGCCGCCATCGACGCTACCGTTGGCCGTGGTCTGCACGCCGTCCCAGAACTGCACGATGCTGCCCGGCGCCGTCACCACCAGGTTGATCTGCTGGCCGATCGCGGTCTGCAATGCCAGCTGGCTGATATCGACGCTGCCGGGGATGCTGCCGAACAGCACGCCGTTGTTGGTCAACACGCCGGTGTAATCGATCAACCGATACACGCCGGAGCCGAAGCCGCCGATGTCGATGACATTGAGCGTGCCGTCGAGGGTGAGATTGCCGTTGACCGCAAGCAGGCGCGTGTTGCTGGGCGCCGCAAGTGACACGTCCATCAAGGCGCCCGGTGCCAACGTCAGCCCGCCCATGCTGAGCGAGGAACCGCTGCTCAACGCCAGCCGGCCGCCATTGCCGATGGTCACATCGCTGCCGATGCTGCCACTGGGGCCGGTACCGGTGAGCGTGCCGCCAGCGAGCACATTCAACGCGCTCGTGCCCAGGCTGCCCACCACGTCCAGGGTGCCGCCGCTCACCTGGGTGGCGCCGCCGATCACGCTGGAGCCGAGCAGGTTCACGGTGCCGGCGCCGACCTTGTCCAGATTGCCGCCACCGCCCAGGCTGCCGGCGAAGTTGCCGCTGCCCAACTGCAGGGTGGCACCGGCATCGGTATCGACGCCACCCGCACCGGTGAGTGCGTTGATCAATCCGCCGTTGGTCAGGTTCAAGGATGCGCCGGCTGCCACATCGACGTTGCTTGCATTGCCGAGCGATGCGGCGGTGCTGGCCACCACGGTGCCGGCCTGGATCGCCAGCGGGCCGGTGTAGGTATTGCCGCCGCTCAGCGTCAAGGTGCCGAGGCCGGTCTTGGTCAGCGCGCCCGCGCCGCTGATGGTGCCGCTGGCCAGCATGTCGGCCGCGTTGTCGACGGTAAGCGCCGCAGACAGATCGATGCCATTGCTCAAGGCCACCGCGATGGCATTGCTCAGCACCGAATCGCCGGTAACCGACAAGCTGCCGGTACCGAGCGCGTTGTCGGCCCCCACCGCAATCGTGCCGGCGTTGAGCGTGGTGCCGCCGCTATAGCTGTTGCTGCCATTGAGCGACACGGTGGTGGTGCCGTCTTTGACCAGGCTTCCGGTGCCGCTGATGGTGCCGTTCAAGGCCAGGTCGTTGCTGCCGATCAGCGAGAGCTGGCTGTTCAATTGCACGCTATTGCCGACCGCAAGCGCAGTGTTGGCATCCAGTTCGCTAGCGCCACCGACCAACAGTCCGCCCACGCCCAAGGCTGCAGCGTTGCCAAGCACCAGGCGGCCGGCATCCAGGGTGACCCCGCCACTGAAGGTATTGGCATTGCCCAGGGTCAGTGTTGCCGTGCCCTGCTTGACGAGGCTGCCGGCGCCGCTGATCACGCCGTCCAGCGCGATGTCCTGCGTACCGGGCAACGTCAGCGCTCCGTTCAAGGCAAGTGCATTGTCCAACGCCACGGACGTGGTGGCATCGAGCGTCGTGCCGCCTGCAGCGGTGAGCGTGCCGGTCCCCAATGCCGTGTTGCTGCCGACCACTAACCCGCCCGCTTGCAGCTGCAACCCGCCGCCCCAGCTGTTGTTGCCTGTGAGCGTGAGCGTCTGCGTACCGCTCTTGATCAGGCTGCCCGCGCCATCGATCACGCCATCGAGCGTGAGCGCCTGGCCGTCGATGCCGAGCGCACCATTGAGCGTGACGGCGTTCTGCAGGCTTGCAGCGATCGCGGCACTGAGCAGCGTGCCGTCGGCCGCAATGAGCGCACCGCTACCCAGCGCCGTGTCACTGCCGACGATCAGCGACCCCGCATCCAACAGCGTGCCGCCGGCATAGGCATTGTTGCCGGCCAGCGTCAACGCACCGGTGCCCTGCTTGATCAGGCTGCCGGCTCCGCTCACCGTGCCGGTCAAGCCCAGCGCGTTGTTGCCGGTCAGCGACAGCGCACCGTTCAAGACGACGTCATTGCCCAGCGTCGCTGCGGTGGTCGCCTGCAACTGGGTGCCGTTGGCAGCGGTCAACGTACCGCTTCCCAGGGCCGCGCCGCTGTCGATCAGCAATGCGCCCGCATTGAGATCCACGCCGCCGGTAAAGGTGTTTGCGCCGGCCAGCGTCAGTGCAGCAGCACCGTTTTTCACCAGGCCGCCCGCCCCGCTGATGCCTCCATTGAGCACCAGGTCCTGGCTGCCTCCGAGCGATAGATCGGCATTCAACACCACGTCGTTGGCGAGCACGCGTGCCGCGGTGCCATCGAGCTGGCCGCCGGCAACGGTGAGGCTGCCTGTGCCCAGTGCGGCATCGCTGCCCAATACCAGGCTGCCCGCAGTCAACAGCGTGCCACCGGTGTAGGTGTTGTTTCCGGTCAGGGTCAGGCTGGCGGGGCCGAGTTTGTCCAGGCTTCCGGCACCGCTGATGCCGCCAGTGAGTGTCAGCGCATTGCTGCCGCCGATGCTGACCAAACCTGTCAGCGCGATGGCATTGGAGAGCGTGTTCACCGCGAGATTGTCCAGCGTGGTGCCGGCGGCTGCGGTCAATGCGCCCACACCCAGCGCCGTGTCGCTGCCGACCACAAGCTTGCCCGCATTCAGCGAGGTGCCGCCGGTGTACAGATTGTTGCCGCTGAGGGTCAGATCGCCGCTACCGGTCTTGACCAGGCTGCCGGCACCGCTGATACCGCCGCCCAGCGTCAGCGCCTGCGCGCCGTTGAGCGTCAACGCACTGCTATTCAATGCGATGGCGTTGGTCAGCGAGGTAGGCGTCGTGCCCTGCAGGTTGGCGTTGCCGGCGAGGCTGAGTGCGCCGCTGCCGAGCGCCCCGTTGTTGGTCACCTGCAAGGTACCGCCGGCAAGCGTGGTGCCACCGCTGTAAGTGTTCAACCCGCCCAGCGTGAGCGTGCCGGTGCCGAGCTTGCTCAACGCACCGGTGCCGCTGATCGAACCACTCAAGTTCAGGGCAGTGCCATTGCTGGCCACGCCCAGATTGCCGGTGAGCGCAATCGCATTGCCCAATGTCGCCGCAGTGCCTGCATCGAGCACGCCGCCGCTGGCGGTCAAGGTGCCGGTGCCCAGTGCGGCGTTGGAGCCGACCACCAGGCGCCCGTTGTTTAACGTGGTGCCACCGGTATAGCCGTTGGTACCGGTCAAGGTGAGATCGCCGGCACCGCTCTTGATCAGGCTGCCGCTGCCAGTGATGGCGCCACCCAGGGTCAGTGCCTGCGCGCCCGTCCACGTCAACGGTCCGACAAGATCGACCGCGTTGTTCACCGCCAGCGATGCGCTGGTGCTGAGACTGGCGTTGTCGGTAACACGCAACACCCCGGTGCCCAACGCCGAGTTATTGCCCAGTTGCAGCGTGCCTGCTGTCAGCGTCGTTGTGCCTGAATAGGTGTTTGTACCGCCAAGCGCAAGCGTGCCGAAGCCTGTCTTGGTGATGCCGCCGGTTCCTGCAAGCGCACCGGTCAAGCTGAGTGCACCGCCACTTGTACCCAGGCTCAGCGTGGTATTGAGTGCAAACGCATTGTTCAAGGTCAACGGTGCGGTGGTGTCCAGCGACCCGCCTGCCGCAGTGACGGTACCGGTGCCGAGCGCGCCGGAGGTTTCCAGCACCGTGGTGCCCGCGCTCAGCGTGGTGCCGCCGGAATAGGTATTGGCGCCGCCAAGCGTGAGCGTGCCCGTGCCGGTCTTGTTGAGCGCACCGGCTCCGCTGACAACACCGCCCAGCCGCACGGTATTGGTCCCGCCAATGCCAAGGGTGTTGTTCAATACAAAAGCGTTGGTCAAGTCGAGTGCGGCACCGGCCAGCAGGCTCCCGCCGGAGGCGGTGACGGTCCCGGTTCCCAATGCAGCGTTATTGCCTGCGGTCAGCGTGCCTGCGCCCAGATTGACGCCGCCGCTGAAGGTATTGCTGCCGGTGAGGTTCAATCCGCCGGTACCGGCCTTGGTGAGTGCGCCCGTCCCTGTCAGCGTGCTGCCGATCGTCAGCGCATTGGTGCCCTGCACGGTCAAACCGCCCGCCGCAAGCGCAATGCCACCGGCCGGAGCCAGCGTCAGCCCGGCAGCGGTGGCTTCGAGCGTGCCGCCGTTGGCCGCGATCGTCGTACCCAATTGCGCGGGCGTCGCAAATTGCAGCACACCTCCATTGAGCGCGCTGCTGCCAAAGTTGCTCGCGCCGCTCAAGGCCCAGGTGCCGCTATTGACGCGCAGGCTGCCGAAATTGATGTACTGATCGGTGCTTGCCGTGCCGACACCGGTCACGCCGCTGCCGGTTCCGGTGGCTGAATTTTGCAGGATCAGCGTGTTGGTTCCTCCCGCACCGCCATCCACCACGCCGGTGCGGGCAAAGCTCAGCAAGCCGCCTGGGCCAAGCAATTCCAGTCCGAGCCCGCCAGCGCTGTTGATGCTCCCGCCCGTGACTGCGGTGAAGGTGTTGGTACTGTTGGCACCCATCGACACGCTGCCGTTGATGGTGCCGGAATTGACGAAACTGTTGCCGGTGGCCGAACTCTGAAAACCGACCCGTCCCTCGATGGTGCCGGTGTTGACCGCATTGACGGTACCACCGCCACTGACGGCGATCACTGGCGTGTCGGCACCCAGTAGCGAGAGGTTGAGCAGCGAGCGGCTGGTGATCGTGCCGGCATTATTGATCTGCACGACGCCATTGCTGGCAGAGGTCATTCCCAATGCCATTCCATCGAGATTGAGCAGGTTGGCGCCCAGCAACCCGCCAGTACCGTAGATGGTGCCGCCGACAAGATTATTGGCAACCACCGAGGTCGAGCTTGCATTGCCCATGCTGACGCCGGTACTCAATACCGACAGCAGGCCAAGCACGGATGGATCGATGGTGCCGCTGTTGTTGAGCGTGGCATTGGTGCCGCTGAGCGCGATGGCGGTACCACCCAGCAAGCCTGCGGTCATCTGTGTGCCGGAAGCCACGTTGACGGTCAGATTATTTGCGCCACTGGAAAACGCATTACTGGTGACCGGCAGACCGCTGCAGGTGACGGTCGCGCCGGCGGCAGGCAGTGCGGGCGTGCATGCACCCCAGGCCAATGCGGGAGCGGCGGCCCCCACCGCCAGAACCACCAGACTCGGCAACGCCCGACGCGTCGCGCCGGGCTTGCGTCGACGCCGCACCAGCTCATGCGTTACGACCCAGTTGCCGATGGCTGCGTTCCAGACCAGCGCAAATGCACGATTCATTCCGATTCCCCTGATTGACTGCGACAGATCAGCGCACACGCACGTGCGCGCCTTCGATGACGGAGGTGGATATGGCGATCCGATGGATTTAGAGCGTGACCCGCTTCAGATGGGTCACTCAAGGATGAGGGTGATTAATACCAATCCCTGGTAAATACGTTGCCAAATTAATAGGCGAATCAACTTGATCAAACTGTGCTGAGTATCACTAACCATAAATACATCCATTACACGGCCATAAACTGTCGACCTGTTTACTAGCGCCCGCTTCAGACGAAAATGCGAGCGTCACGGGACGCAACCCGCAAGACCTTCTAGCGGGCACTACGGGTAAATCCGCCACCTGTTGCCGCATGCAGGCGCTGATTGATTTGTCGAGCCCGCAGCATCACGCGAACCGATACGTGCCAAATTGCGTGACAGCTGATCGAACCCTATAAGCGGGCACGACAAGTTTATTCCGTGCTGCAAAACAATGTGATGAGCGCAACCGGATTGCCTGAGCCCGCTTGGATCGATAAAACCAATTAACGGTCGACGCCGGGCGGTGCAATGCGATATTTGTATAAGCCAAGGCTTGAGGCGAGACGCGCGGCGCTTAACAATTAGTGTGGTGTGCCGCTCGCAGACGCGACCGCTTGCAATGGCAACATGCTCCCGCTCGTCACTCGTCGATGACTTCGATTTGTTTCTAGTAGCCCTGCAGTGTGTGATCTTCAACACGGAATCTGACGACATGACGCTTGCTTCGGGAGACAAATCACCGGAACGCCAGTTCGACTGGTCCGGCGTGCCGATCGATCTCGGCGGGATGGAGCCGCTCGAACAGATCGCTCGCCTGCTCTGCCATGCGCTGGTCGCACCGGCAGCGGCACTGACCATTACCGAAGCCGGCCGCATGCGTGTGCTCGCATCGCGCGGCATCAGCACCCATCAGGTCGAGCAAGCCATCGCGCTGTGTCAGCGTGCCCCTGCCGCTGCCAACGGGGTGACGGAGTTGATCGAACATCCCGCGCTTGAGCCGATCCAACTCGGCGACGCCGCTTTCCCCGGACTGCCTGCACGCTTTATCGCCTGCGTCCCGGTCGGTGCGCCGCAAGCGGGCATCACCGGCACACTGTGCGTGATCGACACGCGCGAGCGCCGCCTTGCCAGCCAGGAACACCAGCAGCTGCTGATGTTTGCCAATGTGGCCGCTGCGCAGCTGGAGTTGCAGTTCGGCGCGGGCCGGCGTGAACCACATAGCGGCCTGCTCAATGCGCGTCAGCTGCAATCGGACCTGGATGCCCTGGCCTTCGGCAGCCACAGCGTGCCGACCATTGCGGCCTTTATCGAGGTCTACGACACCCAGGCGGCCAATGAGGCACGCCAGGCGCTGGGCATGCAGCCGCTGGAAGAGCTGATCCGTCATGCCAGCTACGTGCTGACACGCGCCCTGCGTGGCAAGGCCACCGTCTATCACGTCGCCCCGATGCGCTTTGCTTTTTTTCTGCTGAACTCAGCGCCCGACGAGATGGAAGACCTGTTGCTGGATTTGCGCGACATGCTGCACAAGCCGGTGGATGCCGCCGGTGTGCCGATGTCGCTGACGTTCCATGCCGGTGTGGTGCGCTTCGCACCGCAACAACCAGACACCAACGATGTGATGCGCAAGGGGCTGGTCTCGCTGGGCGATGCCATCAGCAACAATGCGGTGATGTGCTGGTACAGCGCATCGCAGGACGACGCGATCCAGCGCTCGTATCGGCTGGCGCTGGACGCGGAAAAGGCGCTGGATGCCGGCGATTTCCGGCTGGTGTTCCAGCCACGCATCGACCTGCAGGATCTGTCGGTGATCGGATTCGAAGCGCTGCTGCGCTGGCGGCATGCCAGCCTGGGCCCGATCGGCCCGGACGAGTTCATTCCATTGTTCGAAAAGACCGCGCTGATGTGCACGGTCACCAACTGGGTGATCGAAAGCGCATTGCTGCAACTGGCGCAATGGCGATCGCAAGGCCTGGATTTTTCCATCTCGATCAATCTGTCCTCGCGCGATTTCGGCAACATCAACCTGGCCGCCGATGTGATCAATCGTTGCAAGGACCTGGCCATCCCCACCAGCCGAATCGAGCTGGAAATCACCGAAGGCCGCTGGTTGCGCAGCAATGTCGAGGCCATTCCGCGGCTGCGCGCATTACGCGACGCTGGCGTCAGCGTGGCCATCGACGATTTCGGTACCGGCTACAGCAATTTCGGCTACCTCACCGAACTGCCTGTCAATGTGCTCAAGCTGGATCGCTCGCTGGTCACCGGCATTGCCAGCAAGGCCGGCATGCAGATGCGCGCAGAAGCGGTGGTGCGCCTGGCCAGCGCGCTGGGCTATCGCACCGTTGCCGAGGGCATCGAGCATGCCGACGAGATTGCGTTGCTGCGCAGCTGGGGCTGCGATGAGGCCCAGGGGTATCTGTTGTCCAAGCCGATTGAGGCGCAACTGGTTGCGACCTATGTGCAGGACGCCACGGCGCAGCGACGCCTGCCCTGAAGCAATGCCGCGTGATCGCGCCCGACGTTTGCCTGCAGGGACCGCCTGCCCGCATGCGGCACCAAGCGGCTCGAGCGCGTCGCGAGCACGCGATCGAGCAGCAGCCTGCGTCGTTTCACGCTTGTGAGAGCGCGTAATCCAGTGCCGCACAAATCGCCGCGACCTGCGCGGCATTGCACTGCTGCGGCGTTGCGCGTGGGCTGTCCGGATACACCTCGGTGGTGGTGCGATAGCGCGCATCGGTGATGCCGGCGCACAGGCCCAGGCGTCGTACCGGGTAATTGATCACGCCATGGCCGGTCACCGGCGCACCGATGATCTGCCCCTGCGCATCGGCCGGTGCGATATGGGTGACCCGCTCCACTGCCGCGATCACTGCCTGTTGAAACGCCGCTTGCGGGTCTTGACTATCGCCCACCAGATAGAACCCGTCCGGAATGCTGCCAGGCACGAACGGCACGCCATCGCGCGCCGCCAACGCAGGACGGAACTCGCTTTCATCGCTGTCCGTGGTTTCGTGCAGGTCGATATGCACCAGCATGTTGCCCGCCGTTGCGGCGACCAGTTGCATCAGGGCCGCCGACTCTGCGGCTGGGCTGTTGGCACGAAATGAGCGGTTCGGATCGACCGCCTCGGCGTTCCAGCGCTGGATACGCTCATAGCCCCACGGATTGACGCACGGTGCAACCAGCAGGTTGATCCTGCCCGCATAATCGGCAGCACGTTGCTGCAAAAACAGCAGCGCGCCCTGCACGCCACTGGTTTCGTACCCATGCACGCCGCCGGTCACCAATGCGCACGGCAGCGTGCTGTCCCATACGGCACTGCGCAATGCCAGCAGCGGGTACTGCGCGGGACCTGCTTCGATGGTGCCGTAGTGCACGCATTGGTAGCGCTCATCCACGGCCTCGATGAGCCGTACCACCTCCGATGCGTAACTGCGCTGCACTGACTGACGCGCGCGCCATGCACTGCGTTCGCCATCGCCCCACGGCTGGCCAGGCGTACCGATCGGGTAATCGAGATGCGTCGTCATGATCCAGTTGCGTTGCCAAAGAACGTTCAAGGGTAAGCGCTTGCCGCGCAGAAGCAAAAAAACCTTGCAGCGCGGGCATTCATGGGGCTGACCGTACCGCATCCGCGTCTTGCTGCTTGGCGAGGTGACAGGGTGGCGTCGCGAATCGGGCAGCCTGCGATCCCCTCGGGCGGATGCGCCGCCCGCCAGCGCACCACGGCGGCTCACGCTGAAGAATCTGCTTGCAGACAGGAATTATCTCGACATCCGCCCTCCTGGCCGCGCCCGACAATGCGGTCTACGTGCCGATCTCCAGGTGATCGAACAGGCGGCTCGCCATCGCGCGTTCGACGATGGCCTTGGAGGCGGTCGCTTCACCCATGGCCTGGTCGCACGCGGCCATCCTGCCCCCGATGTCCCGGCTGTCGTCGATAGCAGGATGTTTCAGCGCCAGCGTCACCGCATCGCAGGGTTTGCGAGGTCTGCAAATTCTGCCGACGCTGGAACGCCCAACAGCGGAAGCCGGAAAATTCGCCCTGCAATCGATAGTGGGAGCAGCAAAAGCTGCAAAAATTTCCGAAGCGTTAGCAATGCGTTGCACATCAATCGGTTAGGGCCGCGCTGATGAACAGGACGTGGTAATCGTCGTCACCGAGGTCATCCGGTTGCAATCGATTGTTTGTGCCGGCGCGCATCTGAGCGGCTTCCGCCTTAAAAAAACAGCAGGCCCTGCGCTCTGCAGCGCAGGGCCTGCGCCCCCTGAATCACCGACGGCACGCGGTTGCGCGCCGTGCCGTTGATTACGCGGATTCTTCCTGCGGCTTGGCCTGCTTGGATCGCCCACCCTTGCTGCCGATACGCGACATATGATCGCGGTCGCGGCTCACTGCCTGGCCGCCTTTTCGACCTGCTTCCCGTGCCTCGTCGCTAGTGAATTCGTGCGCGTTACCACTGGCGTGCGCAGCCTTGCCACCGCTGCTGGCCAGCACGCGACGCTTCTCCGGGTCCAATGCGGCGAAGCCGCGCCGGCTACGAGTACTGTTCTGTCCGTCTTCCACTGTGCCTCCTCTCGATGCATCGGGTACGTCATTCGGTGAGGAGCTCAACGCAACATTCGTGCCAACCCGCAAATACAGCAAAAATGGTGGCAAACGAGCACATGCAGGAAAAAACCGCTGCGCTCGCTGCGCAAATCTTGCACACCTTGCCTGGCAAAGAAGGGCTCAACGCATCGCGAAACGGTTAGCGCTACCAATGACGGCGCAGTTGCTGCCGACGGCTAGCCTGGCGCTCGGATGGCATGCACGCGTGCGTGTTGGGGAACGGCATCATCTGCGGGACGCACGTTGCGAAGCGACGCGCCCCGTACTGTGCCCTGCCGTATCGGATGGTGGACGCAGGCGCGAGATGGGCTGGCAGCCTGCAGCGCTCCTGCTGCAGGCGGAGCGTGCGCAGGATCGTCCTTAGAGCATCGTAGGTGCCGGCGTCATGCGCACTCGCGCGGCCACAGGCATGGATGCGATACGTCTCCGCGCTGTGCGACTGATCGACCAGCGATCAAGCCCGCACACGTCCTCGGGTCAAGCCTGTTGCAACGCAATCTCTCGCGCCGTCACGCGCGTCTGATCAGCTCATGCCACGCCGCACGATCCCGGGCGGCATGACACACCACGCCTACCCCGCCGCCTGCTGCTGCACCGCACCGAAGCGGTCGTCGCAGGCCAGCGATGCTTCGGACAATGCATCGCCCACCAACAGCAAGGTGGGCAGACCTGGCAGCAGCGCTGCCGCAGTAGTTCCCAGCTCGCCCAGCGTGGTCAGCCTGCGCTGCTGCTCCGGTCGCGTGGCCGCCTGCACGATGGCGGCCGGCGTGCTGGCTGGAAGATGCAGTAGCAACGCCGTGGCCAACGCGTCTGCGCGGCGCAACCCCATGTAGATGCCCAGCGTTGTACCGCTGGCCGCCAGCGCACCCCAGTTCGGCTCACCATGGTCGTGCGTGTGCGCGGTGACGAAGGTGATGCCGTGGCAGTGGGTGCGGTGGGTCAATGACACTTCCAGCGATGCTGCGGCAGCGAACGCAGCGCTCACGCCATTGATCACCTGCACGCCCACGCCGGCGCGGCGCAGGAAGTCGATCTCTTCGCCCGCGCGGCCGAACAACAACGCATCGCCGCCCTTGACCCGCACCACGCGCAACCCCTGCAACGCGTAACGCCGCATCAACCGGCAGATGAACTCCTGCGGCGTGGAACGGCAACCACCGCGTTTGCCGACGCGGATCACGCGCGCCTGCGGTGCCAGCTCGACGATGTCGGGGTTGGCCAAGTCGTCCAGCAGCAGCACCTGCGCCACTGATAGCGCCTTCACCGCCTTGATGGTGAGCAGTTCCAGATCGCCGGGGCCGGCAGACAACAACACCACATCACGCGCGCAGGACGGTCCGACTGACATGAGAGATCTCGCAATGTAGGGATGGGTGGGGTGCATCAGGCCAGCCGCGGTTGGCGACACAGCCGGGTCAGTTGCGGAACGCAGGAGCCGCAGACGGTGCCGCAGCCCAGGCGTTGCTTGAGCTGTGCGACGTCGGCACCGTCGTCGATGGCTGCGTGGATCGCGGCGGCCGAGACCTGCATGCAGGTGCACACGATCGGGTCGCTGGGCGCGGCGCGCGTCTGGGCGAACACCGCCAGCCGCGCCCCCGGCCAGGGCTTGCCGGCCAATGCCACCGTCAGCAGCGATTGATTGGCATCGCTGGGTTGTGCGGCGGTCAGGAGCAGGCCATCGATATGGCTGTGGCCGTCCTGCATGCGCCAACCGACGCGACGCATCAATCCACGGCGCAGGTCGCGGTACTCCAATACGTCGGCGCCAGCGGGCAATTGCAGCGCGGCAACCAGGCGATCGATCCACGCGGCATCGGGCGCGCGCGCGCAGGCGGCGTGCAGTACCGCCCACTGCCCGGCGTTATCGGTCAATGGCTCGGCATGCAGGCGCAGGCTCGCATAGCCGCACTCGCGCAGCAGCGGTTGCAGTGACTGCTGCAAGGCCAGCGCATCGCCGCGCCGTGCCGCCAGCAGGTGCCAGCCGAACACCGCCTTGTCCACGCGCACGGCCGCGTGCTTGAGCTCGGGCTGGTGCGAGCGCGCATCCACCGCCGGCGTGCTGACTTCGTTGATGCCGCCGCTGGACAGCGTCTGTCCGCTCCAGTGCATCGCGGCAAAAACGGTGCCCGAGCGCAGTTCCTCCGACAGTTCCAACGGCAGCACCAGTCCACCGCGCTTGCTGGCGACCTGCACCAACTCGCCGGCCACCAGCCCGCGGCGCGCGGCATCGTCCGGGTGCATGCGCAACGAGGGTTCCGGGCTGTGCGCATAGGCCGCAGCCACGCGCCCGGTGCGCGACATGCCATGCCACTGGTCGCGCAGGCGACCGGTGAGCAGGCGCATCGGAAAGCGCGCCGAGGTGGCCTCGGCCACTTTGCGATACGGCGTTGCATGAAACCGCGCACGGCCATCGGCCGTGGCGAACACCCCATCGGTGTAGCGACGCGCCTGCCCTTGCGTGGCGCCTGCAGGGAACGGCCATTGCTGCGAGCCATTGTCCAACACCGCGTAATCCAGCCCTCCGATGTCCAGATCGCGCCCTATCGTCAACCCACGATGCTCGTCGAAGACCTGTGCGGTGCTGTCGAACGCGAACAGGCCGGCGCCGGTAGCCGGTGCCAGCCGCGCCTCCAGTCGACGGGCGACTTCATTGGCAACCCACCAATCGGCACGCGCCTGCCCGGGCGCTTCCACCGCCTTGCGCACACGGGTGACGCGGCGTTCGGAATTGGTCACCGTGCCGTCCTTCTCGCCCCAGCTGGCCGCCGGCAGCAAGACGTCGGCATAGGGCACGGTGTCGGTGCCGGAGAAGGCATCCTGCACGATCACCAGTTCGGCCTGTTCCAGTGCGGCGCGAATACCCGCCACGTCCGGCATCGAGTGCACGGGGTTGGTGCAGACGATCCACACCGCCTTCAGGCTGCCGGCGCGCAGCCGCTCGAACAACTCCACCGCCGGCGCGCCGGGGTTGGGCGAGATGCGCCCCGCCGGCACGCCCCACAGCCGTTCCAGCTCGGCACGATGGTCCGCATTGCCGATCTCGCGGTGCGCCGCCAGCATCGTCGCCATGCCGCCTACCTCCCTCCCGCCCATCGCATTGGGTTGGCCGGTCAGCGAAAACGGCCCTGCGCCGGGCTTGCCGATCTGTCCGGTGGCTAGATGCAGATTGATCAACGCAAGATTCTTGTCGGTGCCGTGCGCCGACTGATTCAGGCCCATGCAATACAGCGACAGCGCTGCCGGGCTGCGCCCGAACCACTCGGCCGCCTGCACCAGGTCCTCGTGCGAGATTCCGCAGATCTCGGCGCTCATGCGCGGGGTGTACTCGCGCAGCATTCGCTTGAGGGCATCGAACTCCTGCGTGTTTGCCGCAACGAAGCGCGCATCCACCAGACCCTCCCAGATCAGGTGATGCAGCATGCCGTTGAACAGGGCGACGTCGGTGCCGGGTTCGATTGCAAGGTGCAGGTCGGCCATGGCCGCGGTATCGGTGCGCCGCGGGTCGATCACGATCCAGCGAATGTCCGGGTTGCGTGCACGCGCGTCTTCCAGCCGGCGAAACAGCACCGGATGCGCGTATGCCATGTTGCTGCCGGCAAACAGCACGGTGTGCGCCAGCTCCAGATCTTCATAGCAGGTCGGCGGGCCATCGGCGCCGAGCGCCAGCTTGTAACCGGTGACCGCGCTGGACATGCACAGGCGCGAATTGGTGTCGATGTTGTTGGTACCGATCAGCCCCTTGGCCAGCTTGTTGAAGACGTAATAGTCCTCGGTGAGCAGCTGCCCGGACAGATAGAACGCCACCGCATCGGGGCCATGTTCCTGGATGATGGCGGCCAGCTTGCTGCTGACATGCTGCAGCGCCTGATCCCAGCTCACCGGCGCACGCGACGCCTGCCGATGCCGGCGCAACTCCGGCGCAAGAACGCGCCCCTGCGTGCTTGCGACGGTCTGCGGCAACGCCAGACCCTTGCTGCACAGACGGCCGTAATTTGCAGGATGCAGCGGGTCGCCTTCGATGCCGACGATGCGTTCGCCATCGACATCGTGCGTGCTGTGAATCAGCACGCCGCAACCCACACCGCAATAACAGCAGGTCGAGCGCGTGATGCGATGCATCGGCCCTGCCGTCGGTGGCTGCGCCGCGTTGGCTGGCGACGGTGGCTGCAGGCCTTCGCTCATGTTGCCGGCTCGGTCACGGCATCGTCCTGCTCTACCGGCTGCAGGACGATCCACACCGCCTCGGCCTCCACCTTGATCGGATAGCGCGGCGCGCAGCCCACGTCGGGCGCGCAGGCCTGCCCGCTCTGCAAGCCGATCGCCCAGCCATGCAGGGGGCAGGTCACGGTGTCGCCAGCCACGATGCCCTGGGACAACGGCCCACCCTTGTGCGGGCAACGGTCGCGTAGTGCAAACACCTGATCGCTGGCAGTGCGAAAGATGGCGATCGCCGGCAGTCCATCGACCTCCAGCACGCGTGCGCCCAGCACCGGCAGGTCCTGCAGCGCGCACACGCGCACCCATGCGTGATTGGGCATGCTCATTCCTCCACCGTTGCCGCAGGCGCCGCGATACGCAGCGGTTGGTATTCCTGACGCCGCTCGCCGGCGATGCGTGCCTTCCATGGGTCGACCAGGCCTTCCAGCGAATACAGCAGGCGCTCGTACAGCGCACGTCGGTTGGCTGCGTCGTCCACCACCTGCGCACGGATGTAATCCAGTCCCACGCGGGCGATGTAGTGCACGGTGCGGTCCAGGTAATAGGCCTGCTCGCGATACAGCTGCAGGAACGCACCGGTGTACTCACGCACTTCCTCGGCAGTGCTCACCTTGACCAGAAAGCGCGCCACCTCGGTCTTGATGCCGCCGTTACCGCCAACATGCAGCTCCCACCCCGAGTCCACTGCGATGATGCCCACGTCCTTGATGCCGGATTCGGCGCAGTTACGCGGGCACCCGGACACCGCCAGCTTCACCTTGTGCGGGCTCCACATATTGGCCAGCATGGTTTCCAGATCGATGCCCATCTGTGTGCTGTTCTGGGTGCCGAAACGGCAGAACTCGCTGCCCACGCAAGTCTTCACCGTGCGGATCGACTTCCCGTAGGCGTGGCCCGACGGCATGCCCAGATCGCGCCACACATCCACCAGATCCTCTTTCTTGACGCCCAACAAATCGATGCGCTGGCCGCCGGTCACCTTGACCATCGGCACCGCATATTTGTCGGCCACATCGGCGATGCGGCGCAGTTCGCCGGCATTGGTCACCCCGCCCTTCATCTGCGGAATGACCGAGAAGGTGCCGTCCTTCTGGATATTGGCGTGCGCACGCTCGTTGATGAAACGCGATTGCGGATCGTCGATGGCCTCATGCGGCCAGGTCGACAACATGTAGTAATTGATCGCCGGCCGGCAGGTGGCGCAGCCGTTGGGCGTGCGCCATTCCATGAAGGCATAGGCCTGCGCATGGGTCAGCAGCTTGTGCTCGCGGATGGCGCGCCGCACCTCGCCGTGACTCAGGTCGGTGCATGCGCAAACCGCCTTGGTTTTTGGAGTTTCCTGGAAGTTGGAGCCCAGGCAATTCATCAGGATCTGTTCGACCAGGCCGGTACACGACCCGCAGGAACTGGCGGCCTTGGTGTGCTTTTTCACCTCGTCCACGGTGAACAGACCTTGCTCGCTGATGGCCTTGACAATCGTGCCCTTGCACACGCCGTTGCAGCCGCAAACCTCGTCGCTGTCGGCCATCGCACTGGCGCGGTCCTGCCCGCCGGTGCCAGCGTCGCCCAGTGCGCTTTCGCCGAAGATCAGTTGATCGCGTTGCGCCTGGATCGGCGTGCCGTCCTTGAGCAGCTTGAAGTACCAGCCACCGTCGCTGGTGTCGCCGTACAGGCAGGCACCGACCAGCACGTCGTCGCGGATCACCAGCTTCTTGTAGACGCCGCCGGCCGGGTCTGACAACACGATCTCCTCGCAGCCATCGCCACCCATAAAATCGCCGGCCGAAAACAGGTCGATGCCGGTGACCTTGAGCTTGGTCGATGCCACCGAGCCGCGATAGATGCCGATGCCGAACTGCGCCAGATGGTTCGCACACACCTTGGCCTGCTCGAACAACGGCGCCACCAGGCCGTAGGCGATACCACGGTGGTTTGCGCACTCGCCCACCGCGTACACGCGCGGATCGAAGCTCTGCAGGCTGTCGTTGACCACGATGCCGCGCGAGCAGTGGATGCCGGCTTCTTCGGCAAGGCGCGTATTCGGGCGGATGCCGGCGGCCATCACCACCAGATCGGCGGGGATCTCGCTGCCATCAGCAAACTTCACCCCGATCACCTCGCCCTGCGCGTTGCCCAGCAGTGCGCTGGTGGCGGTATTCAAACGGAACTGCAGCCCGCGTGCGCGCAAGGCCTGCTGCAACAGATTGCCGGCCACCGGGTCGAGCTGGCGCTCCAGCAACCAACCGGCCAGATGCACCACGGTCACGTCCATGCCGCGTACCTTCAGGCCGTTGGCCGCTTCCAGGCCAAGCAGGCCGCCACCGATCACCACCGCGTGCTGCCTGGTGCGCGCGGTGTCGATCATGGTGCGGGTATCCTGGATATCGCGGTACCCGATCACGCCTTTCAATTCATTGCCGGGAATTGGCAACACGAACGGTACCGAGCCGGTGGCGATCAACAGCCGGTCGTACTCGGCTTCGGTACCATCGGCGGCAATCACGCGGCGACGCACGCGGTCGATGCGCGTGACTTCCTTGTTCAAGTGCAGATGGATGCCGTTGTCGCGGTACCACTGCAACGGGTTGAGCACGATGTCGTCGAACTCCTGCTCGCCGGCCAGCACCGGCGACAGCAGGATGCGGTTGTAGTTGGGATGCGGCTCGGCGCCGAACACGGTGATGTGGTACATGCCCGGCATCAGCTTGAGCAGTTCCTCCACGGTGCGGATGCCGGCCATGCCATTGCCAATGACGACGAGTCTGGGTTGCTTCATTGCCTGGATTCCTGTCGACATGTCAGACGCGCGCCGCGCCGGCGGCGGACCATTCGCTGCGCCACTGGGTCTTGACGCCCGCCAGCAGGCCCCAGCCGCCAAGCGCGAATGCAGCGAACAACCACATGCCCAACGCATAGCTGCCGGTGTGCTGCTTGAGTACGCCCAACCCGGCCGCAAGCGCGAAGCCACCGATGCCGCCGGCCATGCCGATCAAGCCGGTCATCACCCCGATATCCTGGCCGAAGCGCTGCGGCACCAGCTGGAACACCGCACCATTGCCGGCGCCCAGGCACAACAACGTCAACACGAACAACGCCAGCGTGATGGTGGCGCCGCCGGCACCGAACCCGGCAATGCCTACCAGCGTGGCCACCAGCAGATACACTGCCAGCAAGGCACGCGTGCCGCCTACACGGTCGGCAATCACGCCACCCAACGGGCGCATCACCGAGCCAGCCAGCACGCAGGCCGCCGTGGCCCAGCCCGCGGTACGCGCGTCGAAATCGAACTGGTCGTGGAAGTAACCCGGCAACGCGCTGGCAAAGCCAGAAAAGCCGCCGAAGGTAATCGCGTAAAAGAACATGAAGCGCCACGCGTCGCGGTTACCCACCAGCACGCGGCCGTAGTCGGACCACTGCTTGCGTGCGACCGGTGTCGGTGCCTCCTTGGCGATCGACGCAAACACGATCAGCGTCAGCACCAACGGAATGCACGCCAGCCCGAACACGTTTTGATAGCCGAAAGCGGCGGCCAGCATCGGAGCGAACAACGCCGCCAGCACCGTGCCGGAATTGCCTGCACCGGCGATGCCCATCGCGGTGCCCTGATGCTCGGGTGGATACCAGCGCGACGCCAGCGGCAATGCCACCGCAAATGAAGCGCCGGCGATACCGAGCAGCACGCCCAGCAGCAGCGCCTGCCCCATGCTGTGCACGCCCAGTTGCCAGGCACCGAACAGCGCAGCGATCACTGCGAGCTGCGCGACCACGCCGGCGCGCTTGGCGCCGATGCGATCGGCAAACATGCCCAGCACCAGACGCAACACCGCCCCGCACAGGATCGGCACGGCCACCATCAAGGCGCGCTGCTGCGTGTCCAATCCCAGCGCTTGCGCAATCGGTACCTGCAACGGCCCGAGCAGATACCACACCATGAAGCTCAGATCGAAATACAGGAAGGATGCGAACAAGGTGGGCGTGTGCCCGGATCGCCAGAACGAGCGCTGCATAGAGACCTCTTCGAGTGCGATGGTCAAAAAAAAACGGCGCCCCTCCGGTAAACCGGAAGGACGCCGTTGTCCTGGATGCGTGCGGATCGCCGTTGATCCGCTGCATCGTGTTCGTGTTGTTGCAGGTACGCCGTTGTGCCCGCACGGAATCACTACGCAATTAGCGTGCCAACTTACTCACCTGAGCATCACAACCATACAAGTCATTGAAAAATAGCGTTTTGGATGCAGTGCGTCCGATTTCACGACAGCCTATCGACACGCCGGTGCAACTCACCATTCCCGTCTTTCGTGCAGCCTTGCACCAACAGCGTGCACCCTGTATCGCAGGCTCTGTCACTTGGCATGACTAACAGCACCCAACAAAGCTACCGCACGGCTGTGCTCGGAAGCCTCATCTAGGACGCGTGCATACCGATCAAATATCTAGGTCAAAAGCCGTGTTAGTCGAGCGCGCGGTGCCCTCGCCGCTTGCGGGACACGCCGTGAATCCGTCCGTGGAGGCTCGGTGGCGGCATCCAAGCCGCCAGACGGTCCCGCAAGCGGCGAGGACACCGCACCAGGAAGTTTGCAGGCTGTTTTATTGAAAACTCTGCACACCGAGCATTTCGACAGGTCCTTGCCCGCCCACCGTCGCGGGACCTTACGCGGCATGGATGCCGCGTAAGCGCCTACAGGGACGTACTTGCGGCGTGTCCTGCGATGGTGGGCGGGCAAGGGCCCTGCGGCCGAGCCGCAGACCACATGCCTCGCGCCGTTGCCGTTGCCTTGGCTTCTGTCCGCAGGATCCAATGCATCCAATCTCATCCAACGCACCCCAGCCTGACTTGCCGCCTGATGCGCTCGGCACCCGGGCTCAGGGCGTATCGAACAACCGATTGCTGCGGTGGTCGCCCTCGGGGGAAACCACGCCCACGCGCGCGGCAGCGCGCCGATAGTTGTCCAGTCGATGGATGTCGCGCAGCCGCGCGATGTCGTCTTCCTGGATGTCATGCCAACCCCAGCGCTGGAACTGGGTCAGGAACCACTCGCCGTCCGACAGCCACGGCATGTTGACCGCGCCATCGCCATGGAAGGCCAGCGCTGTCACATCCTTCGCATGTGCCTCGACTTCGACATCGGCATCGGCATCCAGGCAAGCGGCCAGATACGCGGCCGATACTCCGATATGCTGTGGCTCGGCCAGCCACTGCGCACATTGCGCGCGATTTGCCGGGTCCGCATCCAGCCAGCGGCAGGCATCCAGTACGCAGGCGGTCAGGCGTTCGGTCAACTCGGGTTGCAGCGCGGCGAATTCGCGCCGGCATGCCAGCACCTTTTCCGGATGGCCAGCCCACAGCTCGCCACTGCGGATTACCCGGCGACCGCTGCCCTGCGCCTGCGCAACTGCAGCCCACGGCTCGCCGGAGCAATAGCCGTCGACCAGGCCGCTGGCCAGGGCGTCCGGCATCTGCGGCGGCGGGATGCTGAGCACCTCCACGTCGCGCATCGGATCCACGCCGCGCGCGGACAGCCAGTAATAGAGCCACAGCGCATGCGTGCCGGTCGGGAAGGTCTGCGCAAACACGGCGCGGCGGCCCAGGCTGGCCAGCGCCTGCGGCAAGCTCTGCCCCTCTTCCAGGGCCTGCGCAAGCGCAGGCGCCAGCGTGATCACCTGACCGTTGTGATTGAGCGTCATCAGCAACGCCATCGCGCATTGCGGCCCGGCAATGCCCAGATCGATGGCATACACCAGGCTCGCGAGTGCATGCGCCGCCTCCACCTCGCCCGCCAGCAGACGGTCACGCACGCCGGCCCAGGAGGCCTGCCGTTGCAGGTCCAGTTGCAGGCCGTGCTTACGATCCAGGCCCAGCCTCTGTGCGGCAATCAGCGGCGCGCAATCGATCAGCGGCATGTAGGCCACGCGCAATACGGGAAGTTCGGCTTGGCTCATCTGTTCATCCCAACAACTCGGCCATGGCCACGATGCGTCGCGCCACTTCGGCCAGCTTGACACCCTGCTTCATCGCCTGCTGACGCAGCGCGGCGTACGCCTCAGCCTCGCTGAGGCCACGTTTTTGCATCAGCAGACCCTTGGCGCGGTCGATCTGCTTGCGGTCCTGCAATGCCTGCTGCACATCGTCCAGGCGCTTGCGCATGCTGCTCTCGTGCGCAAACCGGGCCAGCGCCACCTGCACGATCGGCGCCAGCCGCGCCGGTGCCAGGCCGTCCACTACGTACGCGGTAACGCCAGCCCCCACCGCAGCATGGATCAAGGCATCGTCGCCATCGCCGGAAAACATCACCACCGGGCGCGGTGCATGGGTATGCAGCATCGATAACTGCTCCAGCGTATCGCGCGAAGGCGAATCCACGTCGATCACCACCACGTCCGGCTGCTGGCTCTGCACCGCATGCAGCAACGCACTCACCGATGCCACATCGTCGAGCACCGTGTAACCGGCACGCGTCAATGCCTGGCGCAGTTCGCCAATGGGCTTTTCGGTATCGTTGACCAGCAAGACACGCATTGGCGGCGGCGGGGCGTGTGGACGTGGGCCGATGGTGCCATGCAACATGCCGTCGGTGCGAGTCATCTTTCGGAGTGAGCCTGATGCCGTTGTTCCCGTTGTTCGCAAACCTGCAGGGGCGCGCCGTGTTGGTGATCGGCGGTGGCGAGGTTGCCACGCGCAAGGTGCTCGCGCTGCTCAAGGCGGGCGCGCAGATTCGCCTGTATGCGCACGCGCTCTCGCCCGAGCTTGCGGAACTGATGCACGCCGGGCGCTTCGAGCAGCTGGGCGAGGAGTTCGATCCGGCCTGGATCGACACGGTCTGGCTGGTGGTGGCGGCCACCGACGACACCGATTTGAACCAGCGCGTTGCGGCAGCGGCGGGCGCGCGTCAGCGGCTGGTCAACGTGGTGGACGATGCCGAGCTGTCGACGTATCAGGTGCCGGCGATCGTGGATCGCGACCCGCTGGTCATCGCCATTTCGTCGGCCGGCGCGGCGCCGATGCTGGCGCGCCGCCTGCGCGAGCGGCTCGAGCGCGAGCTGGATGCGTCGGTCGGCCGCTTCGCCGGTCTGTTCGCGCGCCACCGCGAACGAATCCGCAGCCAGTTCCCCGATATGAACCGGCGCAGGCGCTGGTTCGATCGCGTGATCGATGGGCAGGTGCCATTGCTGCTGCAAGCCGGCGACGATGCCGCAGCCGAAGCGGCCTTCAGTGCGGCACTGGACGATGCCGGCACCGTGCCGGCGCGTGGCAGCGTGCAACTGGTCGGTACCGGGCCCGGCGATCCAGGCCTGCTGACCTTGAAGGCGTTGCGTGCGATGAACCTGGCCGATGTGCTGCTCGTTGACGCCGAGGTCCCGGAGGCGATCCTGGAACTGGCACGCCGCGACGCCTCACGACGCGCACTGCCGCCCGAGCCGCAGGCACAACAGGCGCTGCTGCTGGAACTGGCGCGCGAAGGCTTGCACGTGGTCGCGCTGCGCAGCGGCACCGGCTACTGCGCTGGGGCAACGGCCCCGATCGAAGCCGCACTACAGGCACACGGATTGGCCTGCGAGCGCGTGCCGGGGATTTGCACCGAACGCTGCAACCAAGTCACGCCATGACTAAAAATGGCTGACAGAAACGACCACGCAGTCACCAGGCGGTCACGGCGGATGCTAGGAGTGCGCATGCATGACACATGCACTCCGCTGCCTGAGGGTCATCCACCCTCGCCCGACGATTGCGCACTACGTCTCTTGACGCCCTGACGCGCAAACGCACTGCGGCCGTATTGGCACTGCGCAGATCGCATGATGGGCCTCATGCCTTCCATCGCTGTGCAGCCAGTCACGCGCATTCGGCGGGTGCGCGTCCAACAGCTCGGCTCACTCCTTCGGGAACCGCTTGCGCGCACTGTCGCGCACATCGATATCGAAGGTCACGTGCAACGCCATCTGTTCTGCATGCCCGGCGCCCGCATCGAAGCTGAAGCGCAACCCGTCGCGGCTCGGGAGCTGGCGGGCGTGTTCTTCCAGCGCGTCGCGCGGCACCAGCAATTGCCAATGGTCGGTGGCGCAATTGCACGCAGCGTGACCGCCGGTCAGGCTCACGCTATGCCGCACCAGTCGCGCGCCCTGCCCGCTTGGCAGGCGGCTGAGATTGTCGACGCTGTGCCCGGCCAGCAAAGCGGCCAGTTCGGCCTCGTCGATACGGAACCGCACCTGCTGGCCTTCAATCTGGATTTTCATGGATGAGCTGACTCCACTGCTCGGGCGTATTGCAATTGACGAACGCGGCGCGTTCGCTATCGGTGACAGCGATGCGATGGCACTGCAGTGAACGCTGCAAGGCGCGCAGCGAGCGTGACGATGCCTGGCCTACCATCAACGTCGATAAGGCCTCACGCACGGTCGCGTCGATGCACAGACGCATCGGCAACATCTGTTCGTCGAAGGCGACACAGCGCTGCTGTGCGGGCGCCAGCAACCGCGCTATCAACTGGGTAGACAGCAGCGGCATATCCACCGGCACCACCACCAGCGTGGTCAGGTCGGCAACCTGGCCGACCACGCTGACCAGCCCGCCAAGCGGGCCCAGATCCGGCTGCGTGTCGGCGATGCCGTCATAGCCCGGGCGCTGGCCACTGAGCAAGACGTCCTGCGCGCCCGCATTGCGCAGCACCGCCTGCATGTGCGCAATCAATGGCCGCCTGCGCCAAAGCAGCATGGCCTTGTCCTGCCCCATCCGCGACGAGCGCCCGCCGGCCAGCACCACGCCGGTCCACGGAGATGCCGCGCTCATGCAGCGCACACGCCGGTGTGGTGCGCGTACCGGCTCATGGGATCAACACCGGAGCTGCCGGTTGCAGGTGGCCCAACCCGAACACCTCTGCCGTCATGCATGGCGCAGCTGCGTCCTGCTGCGGCTCCAGCACCGCCCACACATTGGCCTGCAGTAACGGCGCTACCCGGAACGATTCCTGCTGCGGCAGGATCTGCACGCATAGCGCGCCCAGCGCGTTGCAATACAGGCGCGCACGCAGATGTTGGCGCCAGATCGGCCGTGCCTGCATCGGCGTCTCCAGGGCCACGCGCAGGCCGCGCTCGGCCGGCATCCCCAATAACCCGCGCAAGGCAGGTTCGACAAAAAACCGCAGCCCAGCCGCGCTTGCCATGGGATTGCCCGGCAGGCCCACATACAACACGCCGTCGGCAAACCGCGCCAGCAGCACCGGCTTGCCCGGTCGTACGGCGACCTTGTGAAACAGCAGGCACGCTGCATGCCGCACCAGTGCATCGGGCACAAAGTCATAGCGCCCGCGCGACACCGCACCCGTACTCAAGATCACATCGGCGCCAGCCTCGCGCGCCTGTGCGAGTGCGGCATCGAACCCTGCATCGTCGTCGCCCACCTGGCCTTGCCACACCAACACCGCGCCTGCCGCCTGCACCTGACTGCGCAGATAGCTGCTGGTGCCATCACGGATCTGGCCGGGCTGCAGCGGCTGCGCAGGGTCGCCGATCAACTCGCGGCCCGTCGCGATCAGCGCAACCCGCGGCCGCCGCACCACCTGGACCTGCGCGCAGCCCAAGCCGGCCAGCACCATCAAATGCGCACCACGCAACACCGTCCCCGCCTCGATCACCACATCCTGCAGGCGCACGTCTTCCCCGCGGCGGCGGATGTGCTGCCCCGCACGTACATCGGCACGCAGACGGATACGGCTGGGTCGTGCGTTGTGATGCGCAAGCACATCCACCTGCTCGATCGGCACCACCGCATCGGCGCCCGCAGGTACCCCGGCGCCGGTCATGATCTCCCATGCCGCGCCCAGCTCGGCTGCTGCCGCATCCGTCCCTGCTGCGATGGTGCCAACCACCGTATGCTCGCTGCCTGCTGCCACACCCAAGCCATGTGTGGCGATGGCAAACCCATCCATGGCGCTGTTATCGAACGGCGGCAGCTCGGCCGGGCTCGACAACGCCTGCGCAAGCACACGGCCTTCGGCTTGAGCGCTATCGACCCATTCGCTGGCCAGCGTGGCGACCTGCTGGTGCACGATGGCAAGTGCTTCGGCGTAGCTGATCATGAGCAATGCACTGCCGACCGATGAATGACCTGGCTAGGATACCGGCCTGCAGCGCAGCCGGTACAGCGCCGCGCGTCGCGTCATCGCAACGCCGTGTGGCCTGGGCGCACAACCACGGTCTCCCCGTCTACGCGACCTGGCTTGCCCCTGCTCGAAGACGCTGCCCACAGCGCACGCCGCAACTGCAATTGCAGTCCTCAACCATTGTGATGCATGGGCTTCTTCGACCGTTTGAGCCGCCAGCCAAGGCCATCCTGATCGGCCAGATCCACCAGATCCACCAGATCCACAAGCAACGAAGATGCGATGAAACCCACGGCGTGTCGCACCAGCTGTTCATCCACAAAAGCAGCGCAGCGCTGCCGTGCTCTGGCTATCGGGTTGGCAATGCCATGTCTATCGTCAGCAATCACTGGCTGTGTGCTGCAGCAGATCACGCCCAGTGGGCGGTACGCCATGGGCCAAGAAGCGCCTGGCGGCGCATTCAAGCATCGAGCGCAAATGCGCATGTCGATTCAACGATCACCATCCTCGTATTTCGCAGCCTTGGAGTGCGGCCGTCGCTCTGCGAAACGGCACCATGCCCAGTGGTTGACATGCGGGACACGACACCGCGCCAGCCATGTCTGCTGACGTGCTGTCGCGGCGCTGCCATTTGCTTATCTCGCAGCTTTTTTCTTGATCGTGACTACATTGCACCATTCCCGAAGTCACCCCGCAAATCAGTTCGTCGCTGCTACGTTTTCCCACCCTTCCTTGGGCTTTGCGTGGCCACTTGCTTGCCAGCCTTCGCAGGCTTGGCGACTGGCGCAACTGCCGCATCTTTTTTCTTCACTGCATGCCTTGAAGTGGCTGTCACCGCCTTCTTGGCGACTGTCTTGCGGGCGGGCGCTTTCTTCGTCGCCCCCCGTTTGCGCACCGGCGGTGCAGCGCCATGATCTTCGATCGCCTCCACCGCGGTGTCCGGTACACGCACGCTGATCCAGGTGGGCGCGTGATCGCTGGCCTTTTCCAAAGCTCGCACCCACTTGTCCACGCCCGCGTCCTGCAAGCCGGGCGCCAGTGCGCGATTGAGCAGTAAATGGTCGATCCGCAAGCCGCGGCCGCGTGCGAAATGCTGGCGAAAATAATCCCAGAACGTATAGATTGGCGCATCGCCATGCAGGGCCAGCAGGCTATCGGTCCACCCCTGCTCCATCAGTGTCTGAAACGCCTGTCGGCTTTCCGGTTGCAGCAAGGCATCCTTGCGCCAACCCTTGGGGTCGTAGATGTCCGCATCGGTCGGCACCACATTGAAATCGCCGATCAAGGCCACCGGATGCGGCAAGTCCACCAGTGTCTTGGCATGTCGGATCAGACGCTGAAACCAGGCGAGCTTGTAATCGAATTTCGGACCCGGCTGCGGATTGCCATTGGGTAGATACAGACACCCCACCACCACCCCGTGGATCGCTGCCTCAAGATAGCGGCTCTGTGTGTCGCTCGGGTCCCACGCCAGGCCACGACGAATCTCGACAGGGTCGGCGCCGCGTGCCAGCAAGGCCACGCCATTCCATGCGCGCTGCCCTTGCCAGATCACCCCATACCGGCATCACGAATCGCCTGCTCGGGAAACGCCTCTTGCGTGGCCTTCAGCTCCTGCAAACCCACAATATCCGGCTGCTCGCGCGTGAGCCACTCCAACAAATGCGGCAATCGGCTGCCGATTCCGTTGATGTTGAACGTGGCGATCTTGCGTGTGACGCTTGCCATGGGATACCAGCTCGCTACGCGCTTGGTGAAGCCGCAGCATGGCGGCCGCTGCATGAAGCCTATGCTCAAGACATGTGAAGCCGCAGCATAGACAGGTGCGCGCCTGTGCGTTGATGACGGCGTTCGATCACGGCAGGTACGCTGGCGAATCGCGGGATTGCACTGCTCCGCCAGCTAACCCAGGTGGCAGGCCGCCGTTCGGCGCTGCAGGTGCACCCGCAACACGGCCAGCGCCCGACATCGCGCCATCATGCCGAACCGGAAGACGCACATCGCGCACAGAAAGCCGGATGAAGATGGAGCCATGGACGCTGCTGCTGTTGGTTGATCGACAACAACACCTGCGACATCATGCCCCGGGATCTGCCGGCCCCAGCTGATTGGCGACCAGGATTTCATCGATCCGCTTGACGATTTGCGCCGCCTCTTCCGGCGACTGCGCAGCGGCACTGATTTTTTCGGTACGGGCATGGAACACGTCCCAGAAATCATCCGGATGCTGGCTGCGGATCTCAGGTAATTGTTCTGCCAATTGTTTCAGTTGCGCATCGATGTCGTGGGTCATCAAGATCTCCTTCTTTGATCGAAAGTGGATGTCACGCATCGCGAGGATGGTCAGACAAGCCCGGACGGCGTCAACGTCGATGCAATGACGCATCTCTCAGCTAGAGGTTGCACCGCCTGACGCATCCCAACCGCATTGCCACGCCTCCACGCTACCGCTGCCTCGGTGAGCCTGATGACAAATGCTCCATGCCAGGTCGCACGCAAACGGAACCAAGGGTGCAAGGACGTTGCGGCAAGGCAATGCCGCCTGACATCGCCCCAGCCAGGACGGCGCTTAGTTGTTGATCGAAACTCACCGCAGTTTGGTCGCCTCGGAAAGAGCGCCACTTTCTTGTTGGGCTCGCCATTGAGTGCGACATCCAGCCACTGCGTGAGTCTGGATGACCTGCTCGACACCAGCACCGGGCGTCGAAGCTCCCCTACCCCTTGTCTGCGCATCAATTGCGAGCCACACGTGCATAGGCCATGCGGCGGTCACACCCCGAGCTAGCGTCGCAGGATGCGCTTGGTGGCAGCACGTCAAGGGCCGGAGGATCGGCTGCGCGCGTCCAATTCCGCAGCAGGCCATTACGCATCAAAACCGCGCTGTTTGCGCGACAATAGCGTCATGAGCAGCCATGACATCTCCCCCACCGATGCGCGTGCACGCGCCGTGCAAGGCGCACTGCTGATCGATATCCGGCAACTGCATGAGCGCGCCGGTGGCCAGGCCGAGGGCGCGTTGGCGATTGCCCAACACGATCTGGAAACCGCGCCCACGCAGCATCTGCCCGACCACGCACGCGAAATCCTGTTGATCTGCCAGAGCGGCAGACGCTCCGCGCATACAGCCGAAACATTGCGTGCGCAGGGATACACCCAGGTTGCATCGGTGGTGGGCGGCACCACCGCATGGATGAGCGACGGCCTGCCGCTGGTGCGCCCCAGCCTGCCGGCGGACGAGCAGGATTTCCTTGAGCGCTATTCGCGGCATTTGCGCTTGCCCCAGGTCGGTGTGCAAGGCCAGCAGCGGCTGGCAGCTGCGCGCGTGCTGCTGGTCGGCGCCGGCGGGCTGGGCTCGCCGGCCGCATTCTATCTGGCTGCCGCAGGCGTCGGCCACCTGCGTCTGGCCGACGACGATGTCGTCGACCGCAGCAACCTGCAGCGTCAGATCCTGCATACCGAAGACAGCCTAGGTACCGCCAAGGTCGACTCGGCGGCGCAGCGCATCGGCGCACTCAATCCGCGCGTGCACGTCGAGGCGGTGCAGACACGCGTCAGCGCCGACAACGTGGAAGCGTTGCTGCAAGATGTGGATGTCGTGGTCGATGGTGCCGATAACTTTGCCGCGCGCTACCTGCTCAACGATGCCTGCGTCAAACTCGGCAAGCCGCTGGTGTACGGGGCGGTGCAACAGTTCGAAGGTCAGGTGAGCGTATTCGATGCCGGTCGCAACCGCGGGCATGCGCCCTGCTACCGCTGCCTGTTCCCCGAACCGCCGCCGCCGGAATTTGCACCCAGCTGCGCGGACGCCGGCGTGCTCGGCGTGCTGCCCGGGGTGATCGGGCTATTGCAGGCCACCGAAGCGCTCAAGTTGCTGCTTGGCATCGGCGACAGCCTGAGCGGCCGCCTGCTCAGCTTCGATGCGCTATCGATGCGATTCCGCGAGATCCGCCTGCCGCCCGATCCGCATTGCCCGTTGTGCGCGCCGGGTATCGCATTCCCCGGGTATGCGGACTACGCGTCCTTTTGCGGCAGCGCAGTCGGTTGAGCGCATCTGCCGAGGTGGCGTTGCAGATGCGCAACGCGTGATCGGCGCACACATCGTGTCGGTGACGCATGTGCGAGCACGGCTCACCCTGCCCGAGCAAGCCGGAAAGCTGGCCGATGGAGCGGATCCGTCAGCCGCGTTGTCGCACCACACCAGGCTCGTTAGCGCCTGAAGCCGAGTCGCTAGGCATTAGCAGCGCCGCTCGCAGCACCACTCGCAGCACCGCAACGCGCGGCCTGGCACCCCGGGCTAGACCCGTTTCGCCTCGCTGCAGGGCTACAACGCGTACGGAATCACTTGCACGATCTCGCCTGCCTCGAAGCGACGCGCCTGTTCCGGCAGGACGATCAGCGCATTGCTGTCGGCCGCCCCACGCAGCAGATGCGACGCGTCGCCTCGATGCGGCTGCGCGCTCAAGCGCCCGTCAACGCCGCACTCAAGCCGGCCGCGCAAAAATTCCAGACGCTCGTGGCGCTTTTCCCAGGCACTTGCCAGCGCCGCGTGCCACACCGGACGCGGCTCGCTGCGCCCCTGTAGCCCGTCCAGCAACGGCACACCGTAGGCGATCAACGTCGCCAGGACAGACACCGGGTTGCCCGGCAGGCCCAATACCAGGCAGCGTCCGATCTGCCCCAACACCGCCGGCATGCCCGGGCGCATGCGCACACGCCAGAAATGGATCCGCCCCAGTTCCTGGATCAGGCGCGGCAGGTAATCCTTTTCCCCAGCCGATACGCCGCCGCAGGTGATCACCACATCGAAGGCCGCCGCCGCATCTTCCAGCATGGTGCGGATGCGCTGCGGATCGTCCGGCAAGGTCGGCCATGCGGTCGGCGCATAGCCCAGCGCCCGCAGCTGCGCCATCAGCATGTCGCGGTTGCTGTTGTAGATCTGGCCGGGGCCGAGCGGCATGCCAGGCTCCACCAATTCATCGCCGGTCGCCAGCACCGCGATGGTCGGTCGCGGCGCGACCGCCAGCCGCGAGACGCCCAGCGCCGCCGCCAGCCCGATGCGGGCCGGGGTCAGCACCTGCCCGGTCTGGATCACCAGATCGCCGGCACGCACGTCGCTACCGGCCAGCCGCACCGCCGTGCCCGGTGCAGGCGTCGTGCGGAAGCGCACCACGCCATCGCGCTCGTCGGCATCTTCCTTCGGAATGACAGTATCGGCGCCATCCGGCAGCGGCGCGCCGGTGGTGATGCGCAGGCATTGCCCCGCGCTCAGCGTGCCGGTCCAACGTTCGCCGGCGAATTGTTCGCCGACCAGTTGCAACGACGCATCGCCGCCAGCGATATCGACATGCCGCAACGCAAAGCCGTCCATTGCGCTGTTGGTGAATGGCGGCAGGGCGAGCGGCGCGATCAGGTCGGCAGCGCAAATCCGCCCATCGGCACGCGCGGTGGCGATGTTCTCATCGGGCGGGCGGCTGTTGGCTGCAACGGCCTGCAGAATCTGCAGCGCCTGCGCATACGCAATACGGGAGGGATAGTCGGTCATGTCGCGCAGGATACCAGTGCGACACGACGACTTAGAGCGGCTGGCAAAACGACCATGCAGTCGTCCGAAGCACGTGACTTTCGCGTGCGCAGCTGTTGAAACATTCGATCAGGGCCGGCCGAACGCGTACCAACCCTGTGTCCACCTGGCGAAAGCTCGCCAGGCGTGATCAGACCCCGCCTACTTGCCCTTGACGTGCTTCATCAACCGCCGTTTGCGCGCCACCTGCCGTTCGGTGAGCGTGTTCTTCTTGCCCTCGTACGGATTGGCGCCTTCGCGGAAGATGAAGCGTACCGGCGTGCCGACCAGCTTGAAGCGCTTGCGGAAGAAGTTCTCCAGATAGCGCTTGTACGACTCCGGCAGCACCTTCAGGCGCGTGCCGTGCACGATGAAGGTCGGCGGGTTTGCGCCACCCGGATGCACGTAGCGCAGCTTGGAAACGTGGCCGCGGATGCTCGGCGGCGGATTGGTCTCGTAGGCGATTTCCAGCGCCTGGTTGACTTCGCTGGTGCTGAACTCGTGCGTGGCCGACGCGTGTGCGCGATGGATCGCCTGGAACAGCTCGCGCATGCCCGAGCCGTGCAGCGCAGAAATCCGCACCGCCTCGGCCCAGCTGACGAAGCCCAGCTTGCGCGACAGCAGGTCTTCGGCCTGCGCACGCTGGTAGTCGCTCTGCCCATCCCACTTGTTGATCGCCACCACCAGGGCGCGGCCGGCATCCAGAATCGCGCCGAGAATCGTCGCGTCCTGATCGGTCACACCTTCGGTCGCGTCCAGCATCAGCACCGCGACCTGGCATTGCTCGATCGCCTGCAGCGTCTTGAACGCACTGAATTTCTCGACGGCCTCTTCCACCTTGCCGCGGCGGCGCAGGCCGGCGGTGTCGATCAGGCGGTACTGACGATTATCGCGCTCCAGGTCCACCGCGATCGAATCGCGGGTGGTGCCCGGCACTTCGGAAGCGATCATGCGCTCCTCGCCGAGCAGGCGATTGACCAGCGTCGACTTGCCCACGTTCGGGCGGCCCACGAAGGCGATCCGCACACGCGCCGGGTCGTTGTCCAGCAACTCGCCGGACCCTTCCTCCGGGAGCCGTGCACCGACTTCCTCAAGCAGTTCATCGATACCCTGCCGATGCGCAGCAGACAGCGCCACCACATCGGAGAAGCCGTAGCGCGCAAATTCCGAGCGCACGGTCTCTTCGTCGGTGCCGTCGATCTTGTTGATGACCAGCACGGTCGGCCGCGCCAGCTTGCGCAACCAGGCCAGGATCTCGTCATCCAGCGAAGACGCGCCTTCGCGGCCATCGACCACGAACAACACCAGATCCGCTTCGCCAGCGGCTGCACGCGCCTGACGCGCGGTGGCGCCGGCCAGGCCTTCCTCGTCGCCGGCGATACCACCGGTATCGACAACGATGAAGGGTTGCTGCTCGTCCAGACGGCAGACGCCGTAGTTACGGTCGCGGGTGACGCCGGGCTGGTCGTGGACCAGCGCGTCACGGGTGCGCGTCAGCGCATTGAAGATGGTGGACTTGCCGACATTGGGCCGTCCAACCAGGGCGACCAGGGGCAGCATCGCAAGGTCCTTATTGTGCCAACCGGAAGGCGGTGAGATCGCCGTCGGTGTTTTGTACCAGCAGAATGCCATCGACGACCACCGGCTGCGCCAGCAGCGTGTCGCGTCCAGCGCGAGCGCGCGCGGCCAGTGCACCGTCGCTGAGTTTCAGCCAGTGCAGGTAGCCTTTGTAATCGCCAACCACGGCGTAATCGCCCTGGATGGCCACACCGGTCAGCGAGCGACGCGCCAAGGCAGCCTGCGACCACATCGCCGCGCCGCTGCTCTTGTCCAGGCCCCACACCGAACCGGCGTTGTCGGACACCACCACCACGGCCGACGACACACCAACGCCACCGGCGCCGCCGTGATCGCGCGTCCACAACGGACGTCCGCTCGGGCCTTCCAGCGCGAGGGTTTCGTTCTTGAAGCTGGTGGCGTACAGGGTGGTGCCATCCAGTACCGGCGCGCCGTCCACGTCGGACATGCGCTCCAGCTCGGTGCGACCTTCCGGCACGCCGATCGCCTGTTCCCACAACGGGCGGCCATCCTGCAGCGCCAGCGCACTCAAGGTGCCGCTGTCGTTACCGACAAACACCACGCCCGGGCCGGTCACGATCGGCGCATTGCCGCGCACCGACAGGGTCGGGCCTTCTTCGGCATGGAACCAGCGACGCTCGCCGGTCGCCGCATCGAAGGCACTGACGCGGCCGTCGTTGCTACGCACCAGCACCAGGTTCTGTGCAATGGCGGGCGCGGCGATCACTTCGTTGGGCACCTTAGCGCGCCACTTCTCGGTGCCGTCGGCCTGGTTCAACGCAATCACGTCGCCAGACAGCGTCCCGATCACCACCAGGCCTTCGCCGACGCCGGGACCACCGGACAGGCGCTGCTTGAACTTGCGGTCGTTACGCTCTTCTTTCTTGGGCTTGTATTCCCACACGCGCTTGCCGGTCTGCAGATCCAGCGCCTGCACGCCGCCGGTGATCGCTGCGGCATAGACCTTGCCATCGGCGACGGCCGGACGCTGACGCACGCCGATGTGTCCTTCACCCTTGCCGATGCCGGTGGACCAGATCTTGTCGACCTTGACCGATGGCTCGAACTTGACCAGCTCGGCAGGTTCCTGCGCCTTCTTGGCAGCAGCATCCTTACCAGCAAACCAGCCCTTGACCGTGCTGCAACCGGCCAACGACATGCCCATCAGGGCGATCAACGCAATGCGCTTGTACATAGTGTCCTGCTTCATCAAATCTGCTCCGCCGGATCGGGCACTTTGCCGCCCACATCCATCAGCTTGGTTTCCAGCAACCGGCGCTGCGGCGAGGCCACATCGACCGTGGTCAATGCCTTGGCGTACAACGCACGCGCTTCATCGGTCTTGCCCTGAACGACCAGCGCATCGGCGCGGATCTCCAGGCTGGCGTGATCCTGCGCGTCGGCCAGCAGCTTGATCGCCTCATCCGGCTTGCCGCTCTCGGTCAGCACGCGCGCCAGACGCTGTTGCACGATGTGCTTGAGCTCGCCTTCTGCAGGCACGTCGCGCAGCGTCTTGATCGCTTCGGCGTGCTTGCCGGCATCGACCTGCGCCTTGGCAAGACGTAACGCAGCCAGCTCGGCATAGATGCCGCCTTTGCCGTCGTCGAGCGCCACGATGTCCTTGGCCGCCTTGTCCAGGTCCTTGGCCTGGATCGACTTCACCACCGCTTCGTACCGCGCGTTGGCTTCGACCAATTCGGTGTTGGTGCGCTTCTGCCACCACTGCCAGCCCAGGATCAGGGCCAGTCCGAGCAGGACGCCGCCCACCAGTCCCGCGCCATTCTTTCTCAACCAGGAACGAACGCGTTCGCCTTGTTCGTGTTCGTCCAGCAGATCGTCGATCGCCATGCGTACTCTCGCTCCGTCATCCCGGAGGCGCGGAACATCAAAAGGGGAAAATGAAAAACCGCAGTCCGCTTCACTCGGAAGCAGGTACCACGGAGCCGTCGGAGGATACCGCAAAACGGGCCACGTTAGCGCGCTGGAACGGTTTCACATCGACGATACTGCCGCCTTGCTGAACCTCTACCGCCGACGCATTGCCCAGTACGATGCGGCCCACCTGCCCCGGCGAATAGCTGCGATGCTCGCCGGCGCGGATCAGTGCTTTTTCCACTGCACTGCCATCCGGTGCCAGGATCTGCACCCAGCTGTCGCCGCTGAAACTCAGCGACAGGTGTTTGCCGGCGTCCGCCACTGCCGGTGCCGCCTCGGCCTCAGGCGTCGCACGCGGCACAGGCGTCATCGATGCGATGTACGGTGCCGGCTGCTCGCGCGGCGCGGCCGGCGGCGCTGCAGGGTTGGCGGGAGCACTGGTCTTCGCTGCGACCGGCATGCTGTCCAGCGACACCGTACTCGGCCCCTTGCCATCCAGATGCGAGCGTGTCGCATACCAGACCGGCACAGCGAACACGCCGGTGATGACGACATACATCGCCTTGCGTGCGGTGCTTTCGAGAATGCGGCGCGCACGCGGGGTATGGGTGTGGCTGACCAGCTTCACCGGTTCGATCGGCGCGATGCTGGCCTGTTGCAGCGACGGCTCCAGATCCACCTGCAACAGCCGCGCATAACTGCGCAACTGACCGCGAACGAAGACCGGCGCGCCCAGGCGCTGCCAGTCTTCCTGCTCAAGCGATCGCACCACGTGCGCCGGCATGCGTAGCTTGCCAGCGACATCGTCCACACTCAGACCTGCTGCTTCGCGCGCCTCGCGCAACTGCGGCCCGCAGCCCTTTTCCTGCTCGAAAGGGTTCGGATTGGAATCACTGATCACAATGCATTGGCCCCGGGGTTAGCGGTCGCTGCGTCAGGAAATTCCTTGACCAACCGCTGTTGGTAACGGCTGGCAGCTACCTTGTCGCCTAGCCCTTGCTCAATCTGAATGGCGAGTTGTAACACGGAAGCCGTTACCGGTGCAGCCGCAAGCCGGCGTTCGATAAAGGCACGTGCTTCGAAATACGTTTTCTGGCCAACCTCGTAACGCGCCATCGATTCGAGTGCATAGGCGTTGGAGGGCTCGAGCTCCAACGCCTTGCGCAGATCACGTAAGGCACGCTCGCGCTGACCAGCCTGCAGTGCGCATCCACCGGCATTGGCGAGTGCCGGTGCCGGCGCATAACTTGAATCCTGCAGAGCGCGATCAAACCAGCCAAGCGATTCTCCCGCCTGGCCATTTGCGCACAGCCACGCCCCATAGTTATTGAGCACATCACCGCGCTGCGGCGCCAATTCGGCAGTACGGCGGTAGGTTTCTCCAGCAGCGGGGCTACCCTGGCCCTGCTGGATCACGCCAAGAAACATCAAGGCATCGATCGAGTTGGGCGTCTTTTTCAACACATCGCGCACCAACTGCTCAGCGGCAGCGTAATCGCCGCTTTGCAGACGGTTGTTGGCGAGGCCCAGCTTCTGCTCCAACGCAAGCCGGTCGCGCGTGGCCGAACTGTCGCGAAAATCGTAGGTGGGCGCAACCTGCTCCACGCTTCTGATCTTGCCCGGCTTGGCATTGCGACCACCGCAGCCGGCCGCGCACAGCGCGATCGCCACGGCGGCCATTAACGCGAGTTCACGCTGCCGCATCTCGATCGGCCTGCCCTTCCAATGTGCGGCGGAATTCCGCCTGGCGACGGGTACGGTCCATGACCTGCCCCTTGAGCTGCCCGCATGCCGCATCGATGTCGTCGCCCCGCGTACGGCGAACCATCGTCAGCACCTGCGCGTCGAGCAGAATCTTCTGGAATGCGCGGATCTCCGTCTCTCCGGAACGCTCGTAACGCGTGCCGGGGAAAGGATTGAACGGAATCAGGTTGACCTTGCCGGCATCCTTGGACTGCACCGCATTGTCGAACTGACGCATCAATCTGGCCAGCTGGCGTGCGTGCTCCGGCTGGTCGTTGATGCCCTTCATCAAGGTGTATTCGAAGGTCACCGAGTCGCGCTTTTTGCTGCCACGCAGATAGCGCGCGCAGGATTCCATCAACTCGGCGATCGGGTACTTCTTGTTCAGCGGCACCAGGCTCTCGCGCAGCGTGTCATTGGCGGCGTGCAACGAGACCGCCAGCGAGACATCGCTTTCGGTGGAAAGCCGGTCGATCATCGGCACCAGGCCGGAGGTCGACAGCGTCACCCGCTTGCTGGCCAGGCCATAGCCCAGATCGTCGCGCATCACACTCATCGCGCGCACGACGTTGTCGAAATTCATCAACGGCTCGCCCATGCCCATCATCACCACATTGGTGAGGCGGCGTTGCTGGTGCGGCACGTTGCCCAGATGGCGCGCAGCAACCCATACCTGCCCGATGATTTCGGCGGTGGTGAGGTTGCGATTGAAGCCCTGGGTGGCGGTCGAACAGAACGTGCAGTTCAACCCGCAACCGACCTGGGACGACACGCACAGCGTGCCGCGGCCCTTGTCGGGGATGTAGACCGTTTCGATGGCGTTCTTGCCGTCGGTGCCCATGGCCAGCAGCCATTTGTGGGTACCGTCGGTGGACGGCTTGTCGAACACGACATTGGGAACCAGCACCTCGGCATGCTGGTGCAACTTCGCACGCAACGCCTTGCCGAGGTCGGTCATCTGGTCGAAATCGGTGACGTAGCGGTGGTGAATCCACTTCATCACCTGATGGGCACGGTAGCGCGCTTCGCCGAGCGTGTCGGCGAAGAAGCGCTCCAGTCCCTCGCGATCGAGGTCGAGCAGGTTCTGCTTGCGCAGTTCCGGGGTACGGACAGGAACGTCCTGCAACACGGAGGGGATCACGACCTCATTCACGATTCGACTCTCTCGGCCTCAGCGCGAGACCACTTCTGTTGCGGCGAAGAAATAGGCGACTTCATTGGCAGCGTTCTCAACCGAATCCGAGCCGTGGGCGGCATTGGCATCGATCGAGTCGGCGAAGTCGGCACGGATGGTGCCCGGCGCAGCGTCCTTGGGATTGGTCGCGCCCAGCAGGTCGCGATGCGCGGCAACGGCATTCTCGCCTTCCAGCGCCTGGATCATCACCGGGCCGGAGATCATGAATTCGACCAGCGCATTGAAGAACGGACGCTCGCGGTGGACGGCATAGAAGCCTTCGGCTTCCCGGCGCGACAGCTGCTTGTATTTGGCGGCCACCACTTTCAGGCCAGCCTTCTCGAAGCGGCTGTAGATTTCGCCGATGACGTTCTTGGCGACGGCATCAGGCTTGATGATGGACAGGGTGCGCTCCAGCGCCATTGGGAATTCTCCGTTGGGCGGGCCACTGAAGGCCCGAGGTTATCATGAAAAAAACCCGCGTCAAAACGCGGGCTTAGGCTTCTTTGCGATGGTCAATTCTATCTCGTCGCCCGCATGTTTGCACACCGCCCCCTGAATCGTGCTGCATTGCCGCATGACCTGCCCGCAACCGAGCCCGTAGACTCAAACAATCGTTTGATTGAGTTCGACCCCAGCGCATGCCCAAGCCCGCCCACTTCTCCACCAAGGACCGCATTCTCGGTGCCGCCGAGGAGCTGTTCGCCCAGCATGGGTTTGCCGGCACCTCGCTGCGGCAGCTGACCACCCAGGCCGACGTCAACATCGCCGCGGTCAACTACCACTTCGGCTCCAAGGAAAACCTGGTCAACGAGGTGTTCCGCCGTCGCATGGACGAAATGACCGCCGCGCGACTGCAACAGCTGGAGGCGGCGAAAAAAACCCAGCCCGGCGAGCTCACCGCGGTACTGGCCGCATTCGTCGAGCCGGCCCTGGCGATGGCGCAGGACCGCCAGAACGGCGGCGCCTTCGTACGTGTGATCGCCCGTGCCTATGCGGAAAAGAACGACAACCTGCGCAAGTTCCTGTCCGACCATTACGGTCATGTCCTGCGCGAATTCGGCAAGGCCATTGCCGGTTGCGTGCCGGGCCTGAGCAAGGAGGAGCTGTACTGGCGGCTGGACTTTCTGGCCGGGGCGCTTACCTATGCGATGGCCGATTTCGGGCTGATCAAGCGCCCGGCAGGGGTCAGCGAGGCCGACCACCGTGCGCGGGCCGCGCGCGAACTCATTCGTTTCGCGGAACCCGGTTTCCGCGCTCATTCCACACCGTAAACGTTCCACCAAGAGGCTAATTGCTATGTCCAATCCGTTGCTAGTTCGTCGCGCCGCCGTGCTCGGTGCCGGCGTCATGGGCGCGCAGATCGCCGCGCACCTCACCAATGCCGGCGTCGACACCGTGCTGTTCGACCTGCCTGCCAAGGAAGGTCCCGCCGACGGCATCGTGCTCAAGGCCATCGCCAATCTCGGCAAACTCAGCCCCGCCCCGCTCGCCAGCAAGGCGCTGGCCGAGGCGATCACCCCGGCCAACTACGAGAGCGGCCTGGAACAGCTGCGCGACTGCGACCTGATCATCGAGGCGATCGCCGAGCGCATGGACTGGAAGCAGGACCTGTACAAGAAGATCGCCCCATTCGTGTCCGAGCATGCGGTGCTGGCGTCCAACACCTCGGGCCTGGGCATCAACAAGCTCTCCGACGTGCTGCCGGAGCAGTTGCGCCATCGCTTCTGCGGCGTGCATTTCTTCAACCCGCCGCGCTACATGCACCTGGCCGAGCTGATCCCGGCCAGGGGCACCGACAAGGCCGTGCTCGAGGGCCTGGAAGCCTTCCTGGTGACCACGCTCGGCAAGGGCGTGGTGTATGCGAAAGACACCCCGAACTTCATCGGCAACCGCATCGGCGTGTTCTCGATCCTGTCCACCATCCATCACACCCAGCAATTCGGCCTGGGTTTCGATGAAGTGGATGGCCTGACCGGCCCGCTGGTCGGCCGCCCGAAGTCGGCGACCTACCGCACCTCCGACGTGGTCGGCCTGGACACCATGGCGCACGTGATCAAGACCATGGGCGACACCCTGCCCGACGATCCGTGGCACGAGTATTTCAAGTCGCCGAAGTGGCTGGATGCGCTGATCGCCAAGGGTGCGCTGGGACAGAAGGTCGGCGCCGGCATCTTCCGCAAGGTGGGCAAGGACATCGTGGTGCTGGACCTGCAGAAGCAGGATTACCGCGCCGCTGATCGCACTGCCGCACCCGAGGTGGTGGAGATCCTCAAGATCAAGAACCCGGCCGAAAAGTTCGCCAAGCTGCGCGAAAGCCAGCACCCGCAGGCGCAGTTCCTGTGGGCCACGTTCCGCGACCTGTTCCACTACAGCGCTTATCACCTGGCCGATATCGCCGAGACCGCGCGCGATGTGGATCTGGCGATCCGCTGGGGCTACGGCTGGTCGCTCGGCCCGTTCGAGACCTGGCAGGCCGCCGGCTGGAAGCAGGTGGCGCAGTGGATTGCCGAAGACATCTCCAACGGCAAGAGCATGAGCAGCGCACCGTTGCCGAACTGGGTCTTCGACGGTCGCGACGGCGTGCATGGTGCCGAAGGCTCCTACAGCCCGGCGCGCGACGCCAAGCTGCCGCGCTCGGCGTTGCCGGTGTACAAGCGCCAGCGCTTCCCCGATCCGCTGCTGGGCGAGCAGTTCTCGCCAGGCGAGACGGTGTTCGAGAACGACGGCGTGCGCATGTGGCATGACGGCGACGACATCGCCGTGGTCAGCTTCAAGACCAAGATGAACACCGTGTCCGACCATGTTCTCAATGGTCTGCAGGAAGTGGTGGGTCGTGCGGAGAAGGACTTCGCCGGCCTGGTGATCTGGCAGCAGAAGGAGCCCTTCTCCGCCGGTGCCGATCTGGCCGGTGCGCTGGGTCTGCTGCAGGCCGGCAAGGTGGACGCGTTCGAAGCGCTGGTCGCCAACTTCCAGGCCACCAGCCAGCGCATCAAGTATGCGCAGGTGCCGGTGATTTCGGCCGTGCGCGGGCTGGCGCTGGGTGGCGGTTGCGAGTTCCAGATGCATAGCGCCAAGACCGTGGCCTCGCTGGAAAGCTATATCGGCCTGGTCGAAGCCGGCGTCGGCCTGCTGCCGGCCGGTGGTGGCCTGAAGGAGATCGCCGCGCGTGCCTCGGTGGCGGCAGGTCCGGGCGGCGATGTGTTCGCCGAGCTGAAGAAGACCTTCGAAACCGTCGCGATGGCCAAGGTCTCCAACTCGGCGGTCAACGCCCAGGAGCTGGGTCTGCTGCGCACCACCGACAAGATCGTCTTCAACAGCTACGAGGCACTGCACATCGCCAAGGCCGAAGCGCGCGCACTGGCCGAAGGCGGCTACCGCGCGCCGTTGCCGGCACGCCGCATCCAGGTTGCCGGCGACGTCGGCATCGCCACCTTTAAGATGCTGCTGGTCAACATGCTGGAAGGCCGTTTCATCAGCGAATACGACTACGAAATCGCCACCCGCATCGCCACGGTCGTGTGCGGCGGCGAGGTCGATCGCGGCGCGCTGGTCGACGAAGAATGGCTGCTCAAGCTGGAGCGCAAGCACTTCGTCGAACTGGCCCAGCAGGAAAAGACCCAGGCGCGGATTGGGCACATGCTCAAGACGGGTAAGCCGTTGCGGAACTGAGAATCGGGAGTGGGGAATCGGGAATGGGTAAAAGCCCAACCGACTCCCCGCTTCTCCCCATTAATTCTGCCGGGTGATGAAGATGGTGAACTCAGGCGAATCCGCACTTGCGATTCCCGATTCCCCATTCTCGATTCCCGGCTATCGGAGATAGCCATGAGCAAGCAGATTCAAGAAGCCTACATCGTTGCCGCCACCCGTACCCCGGTCGGCAAGGCGCCGAAGGGCGTGTTCCGCAACACCCGTCCCGACGACATGCTGGCGCACGTGCTGCGCGCGGTGGTCGCGCAGGCGCCGGGCATCGACCTGTCGCGCATCGACGACGCCATCATCGGCTGCGCGATGCCCGAGGGCGAGCAAGGCATGAACGTGGCGCGCATCGGCGTGCTGCTCGCCGGCCTGCCCAACACCGTCGCCGGCCAGACCATCAATCGCTTCTGTTCGTCCGGCATCCAGGCCGTGGCGATGGCGGCCGACCAGATCCGCCTGGGCAATGCCGACCTGATGCTGGCCGGCGGTACCGAGTCGATGTCGATGGTGCCGATGATGGGCAACAAGGTCGCCATGTCGCCGAGCGTGTTCGCCGACGACCATGTGGCCATTGCCTATGGCATGGGCATCACCGCCGAGAAAGTGGCCGAGGAGTGGAAGGTCTCGCGCGAGGATCAGGATGCGTTTGCGCTGGCCTCGCACCAGAAGGCCATCGCGGCGATCGCGGCGGGCGAGTTCCGCGACGAGATCACCCCGTACGAGATCCATTCGCACCAGCCCGACCTTGCCGGCAATGTCATCGCGCTGCGCAAGCGGCTGGTCGACACCGATGAAGGCCCGCGTCCGGACAGTTCGCTGGAAGGCCTGGCCAAGCTGCGCCCTGTGTTCCGCAATGGGCAGTTCGGCGGCAGCGTCACCGCCGGCAACTCCTCGCAGATGAGCGATGGCGCCGGCGCGGTACTGCTGGCCTCCGAGCAGGCGATCAAGGATTACGGCCTGACCCCGCTGGCGCGTTTTGTCAGCTTCTCGGTGGCCGGCGTGCGCCCGGAAGTCATGGGCATCGGCCCGATCGCAGCCATTCCCAAGGCGCTCAAGCAGGCCGGCCTGACCAAGGACCAACTCGACTGGATCGAGCTCAACGAAGCCTTCGCCGCGCAGGCTTTGGCGGTGATCCGCGACAGCGAACTGGACCCGTCCAAGGTCAATCCTCTGGGCGGCGCGATTGCACTGGGCCATCCGCTGGGCGCGACCGGCGCGATCCGTGCCGCCACCCTGGTGCACGGCCTGCGTCGCCGTCAGCAGAAGTACGGCATGGTCACCATGTGCATCGGCACCGGCATGGGCGCGGCAGGCATCATCGAAGCGTTGTAAGCACGGGTTCGACGAGATCGGCCAAGGTGCCGATCTCGCGAACGCGATCAGCAGTGACCGAAGGCGTGCGCAAGCACGCCTTCTTTATGGCCGCAACCCGTCGTCGGCCGGAGCTGCGCAGCGAGCGGAATCACGTGCACCAGTCGACATCTCCGGTGGCTGCGCCGATCGTACCTTGCTGGGCTCTGTTTTAGCGACCGCAGCGCTCGGCTGCATCGTGGGAACCGCCGCGCCCGCAGTGCCGCACACCCCGAGATAACCGCCGCATGCAATGCGCCGCCCGGAAGCCTTCGCCGGCAAACTTCAGCACCTACAACAAGGCCGATGCCTAGCGCGTCACCAGCCACTGACCTGTCCGCGCACCCGCAAACACCAGCACCAGCCCGGCCACCAGCGTCATTGCCAGATACACGCCGATCATCGTGGACCGATCGGTGCGCGCAAACACCAGGCATTCCATCATCAGCGATGAAAACGTGGTCAGCCCGCCGATCACGCCGACGATCAGCAGGGCCCGCAGCGGCCAGCTCGATGGTCCGCGCGCATCCAGCCAGACCAGCAGTACGCCGGCGACGAACGAGCCGAGCAGATTCACCGCCAGCGTTCCCCACGGAAAACCGGTACCGAAGCGCTGCAACAACGACGCGCCAATGGCAAAACGCAAACCGGAACCCAGTGCACCGCCGGTCATCGCCAGCAACAGCTGTTGCCACCACACCGGTGCATTCATGCGTGCACCCCGCTATCGGGGGGAGTCTTAGAAGAAATAGCGTGCGACATCGGCGTCATCCATCCTGAGTCAAGAAGCGATGCCGGGGCACAGGCCTGCCGCCCCGGCGGGGGTGGCAGGCATCATCAGCGCGCAGAGTGCGTGCGGTTCAAGGAGGAATGCCATCTCCTGTGCGGGCGATTATGCCGTGGGTTTGCCGGCCTTGTCAGCCCGCGCCTGCGCACGTGCCTCGCGCAGCCGATCCAGCTTTTCTTTCAGCTTGATCTCCAGCCCGCGCGGCACCGGCTTGTAGTACACCCGCTCGCCCATCGCATCCGGAAACCCGGTCTGGTCCAGCGCGATGCCGCCTTCGGCATCGTGGTCGTATTGATAGTCCTGCCCATAGCCGAGCGTCTTCATCAGCTTGGTCGGTGCATTGCGCAGATGCAGCGGCACCTCTTGCGTGCCGGTCGCGCGCACCTCGGCCTTGGCCTGATTGAAGGCCGCGTAGCCGGCATTGGATTTTGCGGTGCTGGCCAGGTACAGCACCAGTTGTGCGAACGCCAACTCGCCTTCCGGGCTGCCGAGGCGCTCGTAAATATCCCAGGCCTCCAGCGCCATGCTCTGCGCGCGCGGGTCGGCCAGACCGATGTCCTCGATCGCCATGCGGGTCAGACGCCGCGCCAGATACGCCGGGTCGCAACCGCCGTCGAGCATGCGCGTGAGCCAGTACAGCGCCGCATCCGGATTGGAGCTGCGCACCGATTTATGCAGCGCCGAGATCTGGTCGTAGAACTGCTCGCCGTTCTTGTCGAAACGGCGGGTGCGGTCGGCCAGCACCTGCAGCAGCGTCTGCGGCGTGATTTCCCCGCCCTCGCCGCCCGCCAGTTCGGCGGCGATCTCCAGCAGGGTCAACGCGCGCCGTACGTCACCGTCGGCCGCACTGGCGATTTCCAGCAACGACGCGTCGCTGACCTGGATCGTCTCCTGCCCCAACCCGCGCTCGGAGTCGTGCAAGGCCCGCTGCAGCGCTTCGACGATGTCCTGCGGCGACACCGATTCCAGCACGTGCACGCGGCAGCGCGACAGCAAGGCCGAGTTCAATTCGAACGACGGGTTTTCCGTGGTCGCACCGACGAACAGGATGGTGCCGCGTTCGATATGCGGCAAAAACGCATCCTGCTGCGCCTTGTTGAAGCGATGCACCTCGTCGACGAACAACACGGTGCGACGGCCGCTGGCGAACCGCTGCGCGGCCTCGGCCAGCACCTGGCGCACATCGGGCAGCCCCGACAACACTGCGGAAATCGCCTTGAATTCGGCATCCGCGTAGTGCGCCAGCAGCAACGCGAGCGTGGTCTTGCCGCATCCCGGCGGACCCCACAGGATCATCGAATGCACGCGACCGGATTCCACCGCGCGACGCAGCGCGCTGTCGGGCGTCAACAGGCGTTTCTGGCCGACCATTTCGTCCAGCGTCCGCGGACGCATGCGCTCTGCGAGCGGGCGCAGATGGTCCGCGTCCACGCTAAGCAGATCGGCGGTGCTGTCGATGGTGGATCTGGTTCGTGCCACAGCTCATTCTATCGCGGCGGGGCGTTATCGCATTGCAGCGATGTGGTGTTGCGCGGACGCGACAGGACTCGCACGGTCGCAGAGGCGTTGGCGGCACTGATGCACGTTGGCGACCGCATCCGGAGCACGACAGGCGCCGTGCAGACGCCTTCGCGCAGGAAGGCGCGACATCCGCGGGCAAAGCGCAAGGGGCTAGGAGCGCAGCCTGACAACGCGGAGTCAGTGCCCCGCAACTACAGGGTTACTGCGCGTCGCCCACCACATCCACTCCCTTGGCCGGGGCGTAACGGAAAGTGTCGGCCGCGAACGCGGGGTTGCGCTTCCAGCCACTGAAACTGATCGCAGTGCGTTGACCTACCGCATCGACCACTTCCATTTTGGCCAGGCCATCCTTGCCGAAGCCCAGCGAAGCCATCTGGAAGCTGGCCTCGGTGTCGACCTTCGGCGTCAGCGACAGCCACTGCAGGCCATCACGCGGGGCCGCTTCTTCGCTGACGTCGTATTGCTTGTCCAGCCGCGCGGGGTCGATCAATGCCACCAGCGGGCTGTTCTGCTCTTCGTTGCCCTGCGCACGCACCGTGACCTGCTCCAGGTCGGGATCGAAGACCCACACTTTCTTGCCGTCGGCCACGATCAGTTGCTTGTAAGGCTTGGCGTATTCCCAGCGGAACTGGCGCGGCTGCGACAGTGCCACCCGCCCGCTCGAACGCTCCTTGACCCGTCCGTTGGCATCGGTGACCTGCTGGTTGAACTGCCCATCCAGGCCCTTCAGGCCACGGGTGAACGTGTCCAGCTCCTGGCGCGCACCGGCAAACGCGGTGCCGGCGAACAGGGCGGTGGCGAGGACGGCATAACGGAGCTGACGATGCATCGCGGTCTTCCAGGAAGGAGTACGCCAATTCTGAAGCTTCATAGATGAATGGGCGAGCGCTATCGGACGGCCGCGTTCATGCAGCGGCAGCTGCCTGGCTCAGTGCGCGGTCTGCACCTTGGACAGATCGCCGTAGACGATCTGCCCGCGGAAGCCGCGTCGCACCTGCTGATACAACTCGCGAAACGCACGGTAATCCTGTGGCTGGCACAAGGCCTGCGGCCCGTGCACCGCCGCACGTTGCAGACGATGGACCGCAGTGACCGTCTGTCCCTGGCGCGACCAGTCCACCGCGTACTCGCCGGCGGCATTGCGAAAGGTGCTGCTGCGCGGGATGGCGATGATCGGCACCGTGTCGGGGAAGGTCACCACGTAGGTTTCCTCGCGCACGCTGTCGTTGCAGTAGAACGGGGTCAGGTTGTCTTCGGCCGAGGTGGTGGTGTAGATCCCGCGCGTCGACTCGGCACCCGGCATGTCCGGCAAGGTCATACCGCCGACCACCGAAAAATCCACCGCATCGTTGGCCAGGAAGCTGTAGCGATAGTTGAACGGCGCCTCCAGATCCAGCGGATCGCCCTGAATCAGCAGATCCCCGGTGCCAACGAAGCCGGACTGGGCAATGATCGATTCCTCGATGCGGTTGCGGTTCTGCGCATTGAGTTGCACGAACATCGCGCGCAACCCCACTTCGCCGGTCTGGCCGCTGTCCAGGGTCGTCATGCCCTGCAAGCCGCCCTGCGGCGTGAAGCGGTATTCGGTACGGGCAACGTATCGGTTGACCTTGCGATCGTTGGGCGGGGTCTGGGTGACCTTACCGTCGCGTGTATGCACGACAGGCGCGCCGAGATCGCTGGCCGGCAGCTGGCCGAAGCGCGCGTACGGGTTGGTCGAATCGACGTAGAGATCGAAGGCCGGGATGTAGGTGATGGCGTGATTGAAGCGCCCCAGCACCGGGATTGCCGGCAGCGTCGGACCGCCTTCCGCGCCGATCAGCACCGGTGTGCTGGCGATGCCCTTGGCCGCCAGCAAGGCTTCCAGGATCACGGTGTGGTCCTTGCAGTCGCCGTAGTGGTTGGCCAGGATGCTGTCGGCACTGTTGGGCTCCAGACCGCCGTTGCCCAGGTACACCGCCACGTAGCGGATATTGCGCGCCACCCACGCATACAACGCAGCGGCCTGCGCGCGCGGCTCATCGATACCGCGGGTCACCTCGTCGGCCAGCGACTGGATCGCCGGCGTCACCGCGGCGGCGCGTCCGCCCTTGACGTGATAGGCCAGGCCCATCTGCGACCAGCTGTCGAAGGTGCTGGCCATCAGCGTGGGGCTGAACTCCCAGGTCGCCGCACTCCAGTTCTGGTTCTTCATCGGCGTGGAGCGCTGGTAGCGCCATTCCCAGCGCGCCTGATCGCCACGCACCACCGGCTTGGTGCTGCCCTGCAGACCACGCGCGGACAGATGCATCGGCAGCGACCTGGGCGCGACCAATGTCACCACCGCATCGTCGTACTGCGCGAAGACGCTGAAGGTTTCCCACAGGCTGAAGTAACCGGGGAAGTACGGCGTGTTCTGCGCACGTCGCACCCGATAGACGATGCGCGCACCCGGCGCCAGGTTCGGGAACACCACGACCTTGACCTTGCGGTCGGCATACATCGCTGCCGAGGCGCTGGAATAGCTTTCCTGGGTGTAGATCTTGTCGGCCGCCACGTCCTGACGCAGCCCCTCGGCGGTGACGGTATACGCCTCCAGCACCTCCAGCGTCTCCATCTTTTCGCTGTAGCTCAGCCGCACCTGGCTGAACTGCTCCACTGCCGACTTGGTCTTGAGCAGGATCTCGTATTCGTCGGTTTCCACACTGCTGGCATCGGCGCGCACTTCGTAGTCGGCGCGATAGCGCACGAAGCTGTAGTTGGTATCGGCCTGGGTGCGCGCCGCCGCGGCAGGCGCGGGGCGCTGCTGCGCCTGGGCAAGCAGCGGAGCGCAGATCAACAGCACGAGCAGCAACAAGGGACGACGCAGCATGGGTCTCGATCACGACGGGCCGGAGCGGCACTTGTCCGCTAGGGTAGCCGGTGTGCCCGGCAATGACAGGTATCGGCTTCCAACAATGCGGCATCGGTGCGTACGGCAGCGCTGGTTGCGGCGATTTGAACAATGCAGATGCGGCATGCGGCGTCCCGCACCGGCAGGCCTGGCGGGTCAAGCACGATCAAGCGGGCGCCCTGCGCAAGTGGAGCCCCTGCCCGCCGAGTTCCCAATGCGCCGCGTTCCAACGCAGCGCGCCGCACCGCGCAGCGACGTCACCACTACGCTTACTTCGGCGGTGGCGGCGCCAACACGGTGCGATCTCCGTTGTGCTCGGGCTGGCTGACCACCCCGGCCGCTTCCATTGCCTCGATCAGGCGCGCGGCGCGGTTGTAGCCGATCTTCAGGCGACGCTGCACACCGGAAATCGATGCGCGCCGGGTTTCGGTGACGATGCGTAGCGCCTCGTCGTACAGCGGGTCGGACTCATCCCCGCCGCCACCACTGCTCTCCGGCAAGCCGGTTGCGCCCACCACGGTGCCATCGCCCATGGTCTGCACTTCGTCCAGGACGCCTTCCACGTACGACACCGGCCCGCTGGCCTTCAGATGCTCGACCACCCGGTGCACTTCCTCGTCGCTGACGAAGGCGCCGTGCACACGGTCCGGCAGCGCGGTGCCCGGCGGCAGATACAGCATGTCGCCATTGCCCAGCAGGGCCTCGGCGCCGGACTGGTCCAGGATGGTGCGCGAGTCGATCTTGGAGCTGACCTGGAAGGCCACGCGGGTCGGGATATTGGCCTTGATCAGGCCGGTGATCACGTCCACCGACGGGCGCTGCGTGGCCAGGATCAAGTGAATGCCGGCCGCACGCGCCTTCTGCGCAAGGCGCGCGATCAGCTCTTCGACCTTCTTGCCGACGATCATCATCATGTCGGCGAATTCGTCGATGAAGATCACGATGAACGGCAGCGTCTCCAGCGGCCGCGGCGCCTCGCCCAGTTCCGGGTTCGGCTTGAACAGCGGGTCCATCATCGGCTGACCGGCATCGATGGCATCCTTGACCTTCTTGTTGAAGCCGGCCAGATTGCGCACCCCCACCGCGCTCATCAGCTTGTAGCGGCGCTCCATTTCGGCCACGCACCAGCGCAGGCCGTTGGCGGCCTCCTTCATGTCGGTGACCACCGGCGCCAGCAGATGCGGGATGCCCTGGTAGACGCTCAGTTCGAGCATCTTCGGGTCGATCATCAGCATCCGCAGTTCCTTGTGCGAAGCCTTGAACAGCAGGCTCAGCACCATCGCATTGACCGCCACCGACTTGCCCGAGCCGGTGGTACCGGCCACCAGCAGATGCGGCATGCGCGCCAGATCGGCCACGGTCGGACGTCCGGCGATATCCTTGCCCAACGCCAGCGTCAGCGGGCTGGCCGACTTGTCGTATTCCTTGGAACGCAGCAGCTCGGACAGGAAGATCATCTCGCGGGTGACGTTGGGGATTTCCAAGCCGACCACCGACTTGCCCGGAATCACGTCGACCACGCGCACTGACTTGACCGACAGCCCGCGCGCAATGTCCTTGTCCAGCGAGCTGATCTGGCTGACCTTGATGCCCGGCGCCGGCTCGATCTCGAAGCGGGTGATCACCGGGCCCGGATAGGCCCCGACCACCTGCGCCTCGATGCGGAAATCCTTGAGCTTGAACTCGATCTGCCGCGACAGCGTCTCCAGCGTCTCTTCCGAATACCCCTTGGCCTGCGGCTTGGGGTCGTCCAGCAGGGCCAGCGGCGGCAGGTCCGAACCATCGGTGCTCACGCCCTGGAACATCGGAATCTGCGTATCGCGCTTGGCGCGCTCGCTCTTTTCCACCACCGGTGCCGGCGGCGGTTCGATCTTGACCGGCTCACGCTTGGCCTGCTTGACCGCATCGACCTTGCGCACTTCCTCGCGCTCTTCGCGCATCACGCGGGTCTGCTGCCACTCGGTCGCCTGGTGGGTCTTGCGCTGCATCAACGGGCCCAGCGCCAGCACCCACTTGCCGATGCGCTCCATCACCGCAAACCACGACAACCCGGTGGCCAGCGTGATCGAAACCAGCAACAACACCACCACGAACAGATTGGCGCCCAACGCCCCAAAGCCCGAGCTGAGCGAGCCGCTGACCAGCTTGCCGAGAATGCCACCAGCCTCCGCCACCTCGCCCTGGAACAGGCGCAGGTGCAAAAAGCCGGTCGAAGAGATCAAAAAGCCCACCATGCCGACCAACCGCAGCGCCGGCCCGAGATCGCTCTGGCTCTGCTCCTCGCGCTCGCCGATCAGTGCGATCCAGGCCACTGCGCCCAGGATCACCGGCAGCAGGAAGGCTACGTAACCGAACAGCTGCAGCAAAACATCCGCCGCCATCGCGCCGAATCTACCGCCCATGTTGTGGATCGGCGCGACCAGATTGCCGGTGCGCGACCAGCCAGGATCGGTCGCCGAGTAGGTGAACAGGCTGGCCAGCAGATACAGCAGCAACGGCGCCACCGCGATCAATGCCAGGTCGCGCCAGAGCTTTTGCCGACGCGGATTGTCCGCCACCGCCGTCTTGCGCGACGACGATTTGCCCTCTGCGGGCTTGCTGCGTTCGGGAACCTGCTTTGCCACCTGTAGCCAGACCTTAGAAAAATGCTGTTAGTGGTTGATAATAAACGACTGAGGCCACGGTTTCAGCAGTTGAATGAGCGCCGGTTGCCGGCATGCCCGGCGGCCAACGAAAAACGCCGCACAAGGCGGCGTCGAACATGCGTTGCGGGCGGACCATGCCATCTGCGGTTCAAGCAGTTCCATCGCGCCGCCTTGATTCACCGGGTGGGGACCGCCACTCTATGCCGCCACGGGGGCGCTCTAATGAGCGCCGTCCCTACCAATTCCTAGATCGCGAGTATACATGAGCGCCTCATCTGCCAGTCCCGCCAAGCATTCCCGCCTGCTGATCCTCGGCTCCGGCCCGGCCGGCTGGACCGCCGCGGTCTACGCCGCCCGCGCCAACCTCAAGCCGGTGGTGATCACCGGCCTGCAGCAGGGCGGCCAGCTGATGACCACCACCGAGGTGGACAATTGGCCGGGCGATCCCCACGGCCTGATGGGCCCGGACCTGATGAATCGCATGCAGGCGCACGCCGAGCGCTTCGAGACCGAGGTCATCTTCGACCACATCCATACCGCCGATCTGTCGCAGCGCCCGTTCCGGCTGACCGGCGATGGCGCCGAGTACAGCTGCGACGCGCTGATCATCGCCACTGGCGCCACCGCCAAGTATCTGGGCATCCCCAGCGAGGAAGCCTTCAAGGGCCGCGGCGTGTCTGCCTGCGCCACCTGCGACGGGTTCTTCTACAAGGACCAGGACGTGGTGGTTGTCGGTGGCGGCAACACCGCGGTCGAAGAAGCGCTGTACCTTTCCAACATCGCCCGCAAGGTCTACCTGGTGCACCGCCGCGACACCCTGCGCGCGGAAAAGATCATGCAGGACAAGCTGTTCGCCAAGGTCGCCGCCGGCAAGATCGAAACCGTCTGGCACCACGCCATCGACGAAGTGCTGGGCAACGATGCCGGCGTGACCGGCGTGCGGGTCAAGTCCACCATCGACGGCAGCACCCGCGACATCGACGCGCACGGCTTCTTCGTCGCCATCGGCCACCACCCCAATACGCAACTGTTCGACGGCCAGCTGGCCATGAACAACGGCTACCTGGAAATCCGCTCCGGCCTGAACGGCGCAGCGACCGAGACCTCGGTGGCCGGCGTATTCGCGGCCGGCGACGTCGCCGACCAGCACTACCGCCAGGCCATCACCTCGGCCGGCTTCGGCTGCATGGCCGCGCTGGATGCCGAGCGTTACCTCGACAAGAGCGCCTGAGATGGCCGTTGACCGCCGGCCGCGCCGCGCGGACAGCAGCACCAGCGGACCGCGCGCATGAGCGTGACGGCCCGCTGGTGCCGCCGGCTGGACGAGCTTCAGGCCGGCGCCTGGGACGCGCTGCACGACGGCGCGCACCCATTCATTTCTTACGCGTTCCTGGAAGGCCTGGAGCAGGAGGGCTGCCTGCGCCCGGACTGGGGCTGGAACCCGCTGCATCTGACCCTGTGGGAGGGCGACACGCTGGTCGCCGCCGCGCCGGGATACCTGAAGAACAACTCGCACGGCGAGTTCGTGTTCGATCACGCCTGGGCACACGCGTACGCGCGTTACGGGCAGGAGTATTTCCCCAAGTGGCTGTGCGGCGTGCCCTACTCGCCGGTGACCGGCCCGCGACTGCTCGGCGCGCCCAGATGGCGCGGACACCTGCTGGCCGCGATCCGCGAGCTGGTGGAGCGCAGCAGCCTGTCCTCGGCGCATGTGAATTTTCATCTGGCCGATGAAGATGCCGCATTCGATGCCGATTGGCTGGAACGCAACGACCTGCAATACCACTGGGACAACACCAGCGGCTGGAGCGATTTCGAAAGTTTTCTGGCGGCGATGGACCACAAGCGCCGCAAGAACATCCGCCAGGAACGCGGCAAGGTGCAGCGCGCCGGCGTGCAGCTGCGCGTGGTGCATGGCGATGAGGCCAGCGAGGCGGACCTGGACGCCATGTACGGCTTCTATCTCAAGACCTTCAACGAGTACGGCAATTCGCCAGCCCTGACTCCGCAATTCCTGCGCCACCTGGCGCAGCATCTGCCCCGTCAGCTGGTGATGTTCCTGGCCGACCTCGATGGGCAAGCGATTGCTGGCGCACTGTGCCTGCGTGGCCGCGACACGCTCTACGGCCGTTACTGGGGCGGCGCAGCCCTGCCCGGGCTGCACTTCGAAACCTGCTATTACCAGGGCATCGAATACTGCCTGCGCGAGGGCCTGGCCCGCTTCGAGCCCGGCGCGCAGGGCGAGCACAAGATCGCACGCGGCTTTCTGCCGACACTGGTCCGCAGCCGCCACTGGATCGCCGACCCCGGTTTCCGCGAACCGCTGGCGCAGTGGTGCGCCGACGAGCGCGAGGCCGTGGCCAGGCATGCGATCGAATTGGCAGACCACAGCCCGTTTCGGGACTGACCCGATGCGCGCCACGCGCACGCGGCACCGCTAGACTCAGCCCATGTCGCGCGCCCTGCCCCACCTGCTGTCACCTGACCCTGCCAGTCCGTTCCCCCCGGTCGAACGGGCCTTGCGCGAGCCCGATGGCCTGCTCGCCATCGGCGGCGACCTGCAGCCGCAGCGCCTGCTCACCGCGTATGCGCACGGCATCTTCCCCTGGTTTTCGGACGGACAACCCATCCTGTGGTGGAGCCCGGACCCGCGCATGGTCTTTTGCAGCGATGGCGTGCGCCTGTCGTCGCGCTTCAAGCGACAGTTGCGCAATTGCCGCTGGACACTGCGTGCAGATACCGCATTTGCACAGGTCATTGCCGCCTGTGCGTCCAGTCCGCGTCCCGGACAGGACGGCACCTGGATTACCGCGCAGATGCAGGCTGCATATGTCGATCTGCACCATCGCGGCCACGCGCATTCACTGGAAGTGTTCGATGGCACGCGCCTGGTCGGCGGCATCTACGGCGTGGCGGTCGGCCGGATGTTCTTCGGGGAAAGCATGTTCAGCGCGGAAAGCGGCGGCTCGAAAGTCGCACTCGCCGCCCTGGCCGCCGACCTGCATGCGCGCGGATGGCCGCTGATCGATGCGCAGGTGGAAAACCCGCACCTGCTCAGCCTGGGTGCGCACCACATGCCACGCCCGGAGTTTCTGCAGCACGTGCGGCGCCAGGTTGGCCTGGCGGAACCGGCCGGCAGCTGGTCCGAACGCTACGGCGAACGGTCCGTCACGGCGCTGGGTGAAGCCCGCTTAACATAAAATTTGCACCACGGGGAGATGGGGCGTAAAATGCCGTCCCTTACGGCCCTTCCGGGCCAGCTTTGATTGCACAGGATTACATGTCGAAAGACGACTCCATTGAATTCGAAGGCAGCGTCAGCGAGACGCTTCCCAACACCACGTTCCGGGTCAAGCTGGAAAACGGGCATGAAATCATCGCCCATATCTCCGGCCGTATGCGCAAGAACTACATCCGCATCCTGACCGGCGACCGGGTCAAAGTTGAGATGACTCCCTACGACCTGACCAAGGGTCGTATTACCTACCGCATGAAGTAAGCGGTTCTGGTGTGAGACGCAAGGCGGCCATTGGCCGCTTTTTGTCGTGCCCGCGATTTGGTGAGGGGCGTGTGTCTTAGCCAAGCGTGGGCAAGTGCGCTGCATACTCCTTGGTCGAATGCGATCGGTGAGTGCTGACGGATGTCCGATCGCGAGCCGACCTCAAACCGCGCGCTCGGGCATCGCCCTTCAAACGCATCACTTGAGCAGACGGCAGCGCCTTGCTTGTCCCGCGCCCCGGCTATCCTGCGCCGCCAGATCTGGTTGCAGAGCCCGGGTGTTGCACTGAGCGAGTTCGGGCAATCAGGCGGTCACTCGCCGTTGGCACGACATCGCACCGTCCGGGCATAAAAAAGCCGCTCATCCGAGCGGCTTTTCTGGAACTCATCGACCTGCTACGGCGATCAGTCGACAGTTGCCGGCAACAAGCGCTCCGGTTCCGGATGCGCCTCCACCACCAGCTCGCCGTCCTTGACGTCGATGTTGACCCGGCCGCCTTCCACCAGTTTGCCGAACAGCAGCTCGTCGGCCAGCGGACGCTTTATCCTCTCCTGGATCACCCGCGACATCGGGCGTGCGCCCATCAACGGGTCGAAGCCGTGCTGGGCCAGCCAATCGCGCGCGGTCGGGGTCGCCGACAGCGAGACGTGCTTTTCCTGCAGCAGCATTTCCAGCTCGATGATGAACTTGTCCACCACGCGCAGGATGTGGTCGAAGCCCAACGGCTGGAACTGCACGATCGCGTCCAGACGGTTGCGGAACTCCGGCGTGAAGCCGCGGCGGATCGACTCCATCGCGTCGGTGGAATGATCCTGCTTGGTAAAGCCGATCGACCGCCGCGACGCCTGCGTGGCACCGGCGTTGGTGGTCATCACCAGGATCACGTTCTTGAAGTTGGCTTCGCGCCCGTTGGTGTCGGTGAGGATGCCGCGGTCCATGACCTGCAACAGGATGTTGAAGATGTCCGGGTGCGCCTTTTCAACCTCGTCCAGCAGCAGCACGCAGTGTGGCGTCTTGACGATCTTCTCGGTCAGCAAGCCGCCCTGGTCGAAGCCGACGTAGCCCGGAGGCGCGCCGATCAGGCGACTGATCGAATGCGCTTCCATGTACTCGGACATGTCGAAACGCACCAGCTCGATGCCCAACTGCAGCGCGAGCTGCTTGGTCACCTCGGTCTTGCCGACACCGGTGGGACCGGCAAACAGGAAGTTGCCGATCGGCTTTTCCGGATTGGCCAGGCCAGAACGCGCCAGCTTGATCGAACCGGCCAGGGTTTCGATGGCCGGGTTCTGGCCGAAGATCACCATCTTGAGGTTGCGCTCCAGATGCTGCAGCACGTCCTTGTCGGTCGCACTGACCTGCTTGGCCGGAATGCGCGCCATCTTGGCCACGATGGTTTCGATCTCCTCGATGTCGATCAGCTCCTTGCGCACGCCATCGGGCAGCAGACGCTGACGCGCGCCGGCCTCGTCCATCACATCGATGGCCTTGTCCGGCAACAGGCGGTCGCCGATATGCTTGACCGACAGGTCCACCGCCGCCTGCAACGCGTCGTCGGCATAGGTCACGCCATGGTGCGCTTCGTACTTGGGCTTGAGGCCCTGCAGGATCTCGAAGGTTTCGCCGACGGTCGGCTCGACGATGTCGATCTTCTGGAAGCGACGCGCCAATGCACGGTCTTTTTCGAAGATGCCGCGGTATTCCTGGAACGTGGTCGAGCCGATGCAGCGCAGCTCGCCGGATGCCAGTGCCGGCTTGATCAGGTTGGAAGCGTCCATGGTGCCGCCCGAGGCCGAGCCGGCGCCGATGATGGTGTGGATCTCATCGATGAACAGCACCGCGTTGGGCACCTTCTTCAACGCAGTCAGCACGCCCTTGAGGCGCTTTTCGAAGTCGCCGCGGTACTTGGTGCCGGCGACCAGCGCGCCCAGGTCCAGCGAGAAGATCACCGCATCGGCGAGCACTTCCGGCACGTCGTTGTCGACGATGCGCTTGGCGAGGCCCTCGGCGATCGCGGTCTTGCCCACGCCGGCCTCGCCCACGTACAGCGGGTTGTTCTTGCGGCGACGGCACAGGACCTGGATGGTCCGCTCGATCTCATCGGCGCGGCCGACCAGCGGGTCGATCTTGCCGTTGCGCGCCTGCTCGTTGAGGTTGGTGGCGTACTCGGCCAGCGCGTCGCCTTTGGCCTCGCCCTCCCCGCCCTCGCTCTTGGGCTCGCCGTCGGAGGCGGACGGCTGCTCACCGTCTTCGCCCAGCTTGGCGATGCCGTGGGACAGGTAATTGACGATGTCCAGGCGGGTGATGTCCTGCTGATTCAGGAAATACACCGCGTGCGAGTCTTTTTCGCCAAAGATCGCGACCAGCACGTTGGCACCGGTGACTTCCTTCTTGCCCGAGGACTGCACGTGGTAGACCGCACGCTGCAGCACACGCTGGAACCCCAGGGTGGGCTGGGTGTCGCGGCCATCGTCCTCGGCCAGGCGTGAGACCGAGGCCTCGATCGCCTGTTCCAGGTCGTTGTGCAGCCGTAACTGGTCCGCCCCGCAGGCCTTGAGCACAGCTTGCGCAGAAGGGTTGTCCAGCAGCGAGAGCAGCAGGTGCTCGACGGTCATGAACTCATGACGCGCTTCGCGTGCTCGCTTGTAGCACTGGCCGATTGTTTGCTCTAGGTCTTTGCTGAACATTGGTAACTCCGAACGGCTGTTGCCAACAATATGCGGCTTTTGTCGGGATTTTCCACAACCCTATCGGATAGGCATGTTCAGACGGCGTTAGCACGTGATCGCAGCCACACTGTTGCGCTGCTGGAACGACCTCCAGGCTCGCTCAGGCCTGTTCCATCGTGCACAGCAGCGGGTGCTGGTTCATGCGCGAAAATTCGTTGACCTGCGCCACCTTGGACTCGGCCACTTCGCGGCTGTAGACCCCGCAGACCCCGCGGCCGCGGGTATGGACATGCAGCATGACCTGGGTGGCCCGCTCCAGATCGAGGTTGAAAAACTGCTGCAGCACGGTCACCACGAAGTCCATCGGGGTGTAGTCGTCGTTCAGCAGCAGCACCTGGTAACGCGGCGGTGGCGCCACTTCAGGCTTGCTGGCTTCGACCGTGAGGCCATGATCGTGTTCGTGAGAGGTCTTCCGAGGCATCCGGCCATTATACGGTTCATCGCCGCACGCATTGGACGATTTGCGCCGCGGCCCGCACAATTTGTCTCCGATATCCCCGGCTGGCCCTTGATGACCGATACCCCGACCGCGCTGCGACTGGCGCCGTCTTCCGCAGCATCCCGGCATGCCTGCGCGCCCCTGCCCGCACCACGCGGCCGTGCGGGTCGCCTCGGCACCGATGCGGTGACCGGCGCAATGGCCGGCCCCGCGCCCGCCCAGGAGCACGACCGATGAGCACTTCCGAACAGCGCTGGCACCCGGATGTCACCGTGGCCACCGTGGTGGTGCGCGATGGGCGCTTGCTGCAGGTTGAAGAGACCATCGCAGGCAGGCTGTTGCTGAACCAGCCTGCAGGCCACCTGGAGCCGAACGAAAGCCTGCTGGACGCGGCGGTGCGCGAGACCCTGGAAGAGACCGGCTGGGACGTGCGGCTGACCCACTTCATCGGCACCTACCAGTGGGTGGCGCCAAGTGGCCAGTGCTTCCTGCGCTTCGCGTTCGTCGGCGAGGCGGTGACCCATCACCCGGAGCGCAGCCTGGATACCGGCGTGGTGCGTGCGCTGTGGATGACCCCGGATGAGTTGCGCGAGGCGACCGATCGGCTGCGCAGTCCATTGGTGTGGGAAGTGGTGGCCGACTTCCTGGCCGGGCAGCGTCACCCGCTGGCCTTGGTGCAGCACGTCGCATGAGTACGCCGCGCATCGTGGTGGGCGTCTCGGGCGGCGTGGATTCGTCGGTGGCAGCGTGGAAACTGGCGCAGCAAGGCGAGCCGATCGCCGGGTTGTTCATGCAGAACTGGGCCGACGACGGCAGTGGCGATTGCCGCGCCGAAGACGACCGGCGCGATGCGGTGGCGGTCTGCGGGGTGCTGGGTATCCCGTTCCACTTTCGCGATTTTTCCGGCGAATACTGGAGCGGCGTGTTCGAGCACTTCCTGGCCGAATACGCGGCCGGGCGCACGCCCAACCCAGACGTGCTGTGCAACCGCGAGGTCAAGTTCAAGCATTTTCTGGATGCGGCCCAGGCGCTGGGCGCAGAGCGCATCGCCACCGGCCACTACGCGCGGGTGGCGCACAGCGGCGGGCGCTGGCGCCTGCTGCGCGGCGCCGACCGCGGTAAGGACCAGAGCTATTTCCTGCATCAACTGGGGCAGACCCAGCTGGCTGCCACCTTGTTCCCGATCGGTGATCTGGAAAAGAGCACGTTGCGCCGCATCGCCCAGGACGCTGGCCTGCCAACCCACGCCAAGAAGGATTCCACCGGGATCTGCTTTATCGGCGAGCGCGACTTCCGCGAATTTCTGGGGCGCTACCTGCCCGCCCGCAGCGGCGAGATCCGCGATCCGCAGGGGCAACGCATCGCCGACCATCCGGGGGTGTTCTATTTCACCCTGGGTCAGCGCGAAGGCCTGAACATCGGCGGCGTGCGTGGCCGGGCGGCAGCGCCCTGGTACGTGGTCGGCAAGGATGTGGCCAGCAACGTGCTGTACGTGGACCAGGACCGCGACAGCCCTTTGCTGCAATCGCGCTGGCTGCAATCCGAGCAGGCCCACTGGGTGACGGGCGCACCGCCTGCGCGCCGCTTCAGCTGCACTGCGCAGACCCGCTATCGGCAGCCGGACGAGCCGTGCACGGTGGATGTGCAGGACGACGGCAGCGTGCAGGTACGCTTCGAGCGGCCGCAGCGGGCGGTGACGCCCGGGCAATCGCTGGTGTTGTACGACGGCGAGGAATGCCTGGGCGGTGCGGTCATTGCCGCCACCGATGCGCCGCTGGAGCGCCAGCTGGCGGGATCTTCTTTTCCTCTTGAGGGTGTGGCTTGATGAGTTCTTCCATGGATCACCGTGTGCTGGCGCTTGCCGGCGTCGCACAGGCCTTGCAGCAGGTGCGGCGGATTGCCGAGACCGGCCATTCGGAAGCGGCGACGGTGCGCACCGCCATGGACAGCGTGTTCCGGGTGGATGCGGCCTCGCCGGAGGCCGTGTACGGCTCGGCAGCGGCGGTAGCGCCCGGTCTGCGCCTGTTGCACAACTACTTCCGCAACCAGGCGCAGGACGATGTGCTGCCGCGCCTGGCGCTGGCAGTCCTGCAACTGGAGCGCCGTTTCGTACGCGACACCACGACCGTCTCCACGGTGTCCGGCGGCATCGCGTCCGCCGCCCGCCAGGCGCAGAACCTGAACGATAGCGCTCATCCGGATGTGCTCAGTGCGTTGGGCGGGCTGTACGCCCAGACCATCAGCCATCTGCGCCCCAAGGTCATGGTGCAGGGCAACCCGCATTACCTCGGCCAGGCAGGGGTGGTCGCTGAAATCCGTGCATTGTTGCTGGCAGCAGTGCGCTCGGCGGTGCTGTGGCGGCAGATGGGGGGCAGCCTGTGGGATTTCCTGTTTGCCAAACGCGCGATGAGCGAAGCGGTGGACCGCGCGCTGCGCTGAGCGGCAAACCAGGCGGTTTCAGGCGCCCGCAACAGGCGGTAGCGCTCGCCGATCGCAAGCGCATGGGCAGGACGATATGGCGATCGTCGCTAAAGACCACGGGGGTAGTGCCGATACAGCAACCGTGACTCTGCCGAGAACGCCCATGTATTCACGTCCACTCATCCGTCTAGCCGCTCCTTTGGCTCTGACCTTGCTGTTTCCCTTCGCTGTCGGATTCGACTGGCCCGCCTCGGTGCGCTGGGCAATCCTGGCGACCATGACCCTTAGTTGGTTGGTTTTCGCTGCCTGGGTGACGTATTCCCAGTTCCGGCGCAACCCGGACCAGACCCGCATCCTGCGCGAGCAGGACCAGCTGCTCAACGAACTGCGTACGTTCGTCAGCAACGAAGTCGACGGTTCGCGCTCGGAAGTCGAGCGTGCCCGCGAACTGATCCGCCAGGCCGTGTCCGGTCTTGGTGGCAGCTTCGAAGCGATGAACCGCAAGTCGCGCCAGCAGAGCCAGGCACTGGCCCGCATCGTCGACCGCGCAGGCGACGATGGCAGCGCCGGCGTCGACGTCGCCCGCTTCGCCCAGCACGCCAGCTCCCGCATGGAGCAATTGGTGGAAGCGCTGGAACAGGTGAGCGGCCAGAGCACCAACACCGTCCATCACATCGATGAAATGGCCCAGCACCTGGATGGCATCTTCGCGTTGCTGGAAGACGTCAAGTCGATCGCCGACCAGACCAACCTGCTGGCGTTGAACGCCGCCATCGAAGCAGCACGTGCCGGCGAAGCCGGTCGCGGCTTCGCGGTGGTGGCCGACGAGGTGCGCAACCTGTCCGAACGTTCCACCACCTTCAACGAACAGATCCGCAAGCTGGCCCACAGCTCCAAGGAATCGATCGCCAAGGTGCGTGAAACGGTCTCGCAGCTGGCCTCGCGTCACATGGACCGCTCCCGCGAGGCGCGCCATGAATCGGCCGCCATGCTGGAGAACGTCGCCCAGATCAACGCCTCGTTGGGCGATGGCATGCGCGAAATCTCCGAGTGCGCTCGGTCCATCGACGGCAGCGTGGCCGAAGCGGTCCGCGCACTGCAGTTCGAAGACATTGCCACGCAGACCTTGAGCGGGATCCACACCCACCTCGATCGCCTCACCGCCATCAACCGCGAGGCGGTGGCACTGCAGGAACTGCTGCATCGCAATGGAGGCGTCTACGACAGCGACCTGGTTGCGTCGCTGGCCAAGGTGTCCAGCCGTCTGCGCGACATGCGTGTGGAGTGGGAACGCCCGCCACACAAGCCGGTCGCACAGCAGGGCATGGGTGCCGGCACGGTCGAGTTGTTCTAAGACCGATGTCTCCCCGCGGCTTCTGATCCCGACATTCCCCGGCCTTCCGGGGATTTGTCGTTCCGTAACGACCCGGTGTTCCGCTTATGACGCTTCTTGCCCCCACCACCGATGCCGACCCCACTGCCGCACTGCAGGCAGCAGCCTTGGCCACCGCCCATGCCCAGCGCATCGCACAGAGCGAAGCGGCCAGACCGGTGCTGCGGCGGGTACGGTTGCCGGCCGCACTGGAACGGCTGGAACTAGCCGCACGCGAGGAAGTCAAGGCGCTGATCAACCCGCGCCGCGATTGCAGCGAAGACGACCTGCTGTTTGCGACCGTGGCCTGGGACCTCGGCCTGGACGGCGCCGCCGTCGGTGCGTCGGCCCGCTGACCCCGTCAACGGCGGGGCGTGCCTCGGCAGGCGCCCCGCCGTGTTGTTGGACTGCCCGATCTCAGGTGCCTGAGCCGTCCGCTTCCTTCGCTCCTCCCGGCATCGCTGATGCCGTGCGTACGCGCTCCTTGCCCCTGCCCGGCCGAGACTCGCTCACACCGGCTGTGGTTTGTCAGGCCTGGCCAAGGCCTCTACCATCCATCTCACTTCCCGAGCCCGTCACCAAGCCGGGCGATCAGCATGCTGTCTTCTTCGGATTGAGCACTGGATGCCATGAAAGCCGGTCGCCTGGCGTTGTTCGCGGCAGTACTTTCTCACTCGGCCAATGCGGCAGATGACAAGGTGTATCTTGAATTCCTCTGGGATGCCCGGCCACCTCATTCGATTGCCCGCCAGCAAACCATCCAGTTTTTGACCGATGGTCAGCACACTCACCAGGTGTGTGTCGCGACCAATCTCGCCGGCACCGATGTAGGTGGGTTGGTAGTAAAGGCGTTCGATGCCTCCGGGCAGGAAGTGTCGAGCCACCATTACCCCGACTACCGGGGCGTCAAGCGCTGCTACGGTGCCGATCTGGGCCAGGGAGGCAAGCCTGGCCTGTGGACGTTTCGCGCAAGCACAGGAGATGGGCGCACCGGGGAAGAGACGTTGCAGGTCCATGCCAGGCTGGCAGACTCGCCACTGTCGAACGATCCGGGAACACCGTATGTCGTTGGCCGCCCGAACTATGACACAGCGATCCCGCCGGCCGAGTGGCATGGCCGCCTTGTCTGGGAAATGCAGGTCAATCCACAAGGCACGGTGACCGCGGTGACCGTGGTGACAGCAGAAGGCGTTGGCTTGAAACTTCGCAGCCGTGCGAGCGCAGCCGGCTATCTGTCCCTTTTCTTCCCTGATGAACGGCGAGAGCGCACACCGCTGCTCTGGAGGCGCGAGCTGTCGTTCGAACCGGAATAAGCCCGGCACGACGCCGGTCGATCACGCTGCATCGGTCGATGCGTATCGCGTGACACGGGTACGCTGGCAGTCATGCATGCACTGAACAACAGCCCTCGTTCTTCGTGGCGCTATCGAGCCATGCTGGATCCGTTCGGAGGATGTTCCAACCGCTTCCGGGGAGATCCATAACATCTTGCACTGACCCATCAGCCGATGCGTCTGGACCGGGTTGTGTCCCTGTCCAGCAACGACAACATCGAGGTGTCTACGCGATGCCAGTGTCGCCTGTGACGAGCAAGCGCGATCCGCGCCGCTTGCGCCGCACGTGCTGCACATCAGGTCGGGTTCTGCGCCAGATCGCCGGCAACAGGCAGGCAGCAAACCTGTCACCTGTCGCCGTACCGCAGCGCAGCGGCACGGAGCCAATCGGATAACTGGGTGATAGTGCGCGGCGCCACGTATGCGGTGCCAGCATCGCCAGCGGCTTAGCTGGCAATCACCAGCCGCGCGCCCAGCCGCATGCCGGCTTCAGCCTCGCGCAGCCACTGCGCCATGTCGCGTGGCGACAACGGGCGCGAGTAGAAGTAGCCCTGGATCTCGTCGCAGCCCTGCTGGCGTAGCAAGGCATCTTCCTGCACGGTCTCCACGCCTTCGGCGACGACCTGCATGCCCAACGCATGGCCCAGATGCACGATGGCCTGGGTGACCTCGGCGGTGTTGGCATCGTCGAGCATGCCTTGCACGAAGCTGCGGTCGATCTTCAGGCGCTGCACCGGGAAGCGGTTGAGGTAATGCAGGTTCGAAAAGCCGGTACCGAAGTCGTCCACCGCCAGCAGCACGCCATTCTGCTCGAACAATTCGAAGCAACGGCGCAGCGAATCCGAATCGCGAATCAGCGCGGATTCGGTCAATTCCAGCTCCAGCCGCGATGGCGGCCAGCTGTTGTCGCGGCAGATTTCCAGCACGCGCTCGGCAAAGCCGCGTTCGCGCAACTGCACGGCCGAGACGTTGACGGCGATGCGGCTGAAATTGAGGCCGGCGCGGTCCCAGGCCACCGCCTGGCGGCAGGCTTCGCCGATCACCCACTCGCCCAGACGCACGATCTCGCCGCACTCTTCGGCGATCGGGATGAATTCGACCGGACTGCAGGGACCATGGCCAGGACGATTCCAGCGCATCAGCGCTTCGATCGCCGGCGACGCATCGCCCACGGTATTGACCAGCGGCTGGTAGACCAGCGTGAACTCTTCGCGCTCGAGCGCGCCCTGCAGCGCATGCTCGAGCTCCAGCCGGCGCTGCGCACGCAGCAGCACGTCCTGGCTGTAGTAATGGAAGGTGTTGCGACCGGATTCCTTGGCCGCATACATCGCCGCATCGGCGGCGCGCAGCAGGCTGTCGAAATCCGACAGGCCTTCTCCCTGCAGCGCAATGCCGATGCTGGCACCGAGCTTGAGGGTGACGTGGTCCTTGCGGAGCGGCTCGCCCAGCGCGCTGATCAACTTGCGCGCGACGTGGCCGGCGTCCTCCGGCTCGGAGAGATCTCGCAGCAGTACGATGAATTCGTCGTCGCTGAAACGGCCGAACAGATCGCTGTTGCGCAGATGCTGATGCAGGCGCGCCGACGCGAGCTTGAGCAGATTGTCGCCGGTGGCATGGCCGAACGAGTCGTTGATGCTCTTGAAACCGTCCAGATCGATCAGCAGCATGGCCAGCACCTGGCCGCGCTCGTGCGCCTCGCGAATGGCGTTTTCTGCCTGCTCGCGCAGCAAGAAGCGGTTCGGCAGTCCGGTCAGGCGGTCGTAGTGCGCCAGCAGCTCGATGCGTTCGTTGGCTTCGCGCTCGCGGGTGACATCGCGGAACAACGCGACGAATCGGGGCGGCAGGCCTTCACGACGGTCCAGTTCGATCAGCACCTGCACCCAGATGCGTTGACCGGAGTTGCGGTAGAAACACAGCTCCAGCTGCTCGGGCAGGCCGCCATCGGAGATGCGCAGCAGCGCCGCTTCGAAAGCGTCGCGCGAATCCTGGGTGTACAGCGCAAGCGCCTGCTCCAGGGTGATGTTTTCCTTGCGCAGGCCGTGGATGCGGTAGCACTCCTCGGTCCACTGCATGCGGCGGGTGTCGACCTCGATTTCGCAGCCGCCGATCTTGCCCAACGCGGACACGCGATTGAGCAACTCGGTGCGCCAGCGGATCAGCGCATCGGTCTGCCGCTGCTCGGTGACGTTCTGCAACTGGCCCAGCACACGCACCATGCTGCCGTCGCCATCGAACACCGGCTGCGCCCAGACCCGCAGATGATGCGGATTGACGCCGAGCAGGCCATTGACCTCCAGCTCGAAATGCACCGGCAGGCCTTCGTGCTTGATCTTGCGCCAGGCACCGCGCAGTTGCGCGACCGAGGGCCGGGCGAGCAGGCGCAGCAGATCGCGAATCCCACTCAAACGCAGTTGGGTCATGCCGAGCTGCTGCAGGAAATCCTGCGAGATCCACAGGTTGTCCTTCAGCGAATCCCAGCTCCAGCTACCCATGCTGGCGATGCGCTGGGCCTCTTCGAGCTGGGCCTGCTGCTCGCGCAGCTGCTGCTCGAGTAATTTGTGGTGATGCACGTCGGTATGGGTGCCGACCATGCGCAGCGGGCGGCCATCGGCGGTGCGCGAGACCACGCGGCCGCGATCGAGGATCCAGCGCCATTGGCCGTCGTGCTGGCGCAGCCGGAACTCGGCAACGTAGGTATCGGTACGCCCATCCAGATGCGCCTGGACCGCGGCGCTGACCTGCGCGTGGTCGTCGGGATGAATCAGCCCGGACAACGCGGTGAGATTGTTCGGCAGGGGCTGCTCGGAATAACCGAGCATGCGGGTCCAACGTTCGGAGCGGTACACCACGTCGGCCGGGATATCCCAGTCCCACAACCCGTGGTCGGCGCTGTCCAGGCCCATTTCCCAGCGGCTGGTGCCATCGGCGCCCACCGGCTCGGGAATGCTCAGGGTGAAGGCCATGATCTGGCCATGTTCGTCGCAGACCGCACGCAGCCAGCCTTCCAGCCGTCCGCCCCCGGCTCCAGGCAATACGCAGGCCGCCATGCCGCCGTTTTCGGCCACCTGGACGCGGCTGCTCTCCAGCACTTCGGCATACGCACCAAGGGTTGCCGGCAGTCCCAGGGACTGCGCAACGCGATTGGCCGCCAGGGGCTGGCCATGCGCATCCAACAACACCACCGCTGAGGTCAGCGGGTGCTGCAGCATGCTTGCAATGACGCCTGAGTCCACTCTGGAACACTCCGAAGGATCGTCCCCTGCCTCGGGGTCGCAATGGATAACGGCCGCCCGGCGGATTAGTTGAGGCGGGTGTTTGGGGCGCGACCGAACCGGGATCAGTTACGGCTAATATGTCCGCATCGCCAGCTCCAGAGGTCGTCCGCGGACCCATGCACCAACCTGTCGCAGCGCCCGCGTTCTCGTCGCCTCCGGTTTCCCGACTTCGCCTGGCCGAACGCCTGCAGCAAGGCCTGTGGACGCTGACCGGGCTGTACCTGTTGATCGGCGTGGTGTGGCTGCTGCTGGGCAACCGATTGCTGAACCTGGCTGGTGCGGCGGTACCGGAGCGCTGGTCCGACGCCAGCTTCCTGCTGGTGTCGAGCATCGTGATCCACCTGGTGCTGCGGCGCTTCATGACCTTGATCGTGGAAGAGCATGCGCAATTGGCGCAGTCCGAGGCCCTGCTGCAGGCCAAGTTCCTGGCCCTGCCCAGCCCGGCCTTCATCTACGACCTGGCCACCCTGCGCATCCTCGACGCCAATCCGGCGGCGCTGGAATTCTTCGGCTGGGAGCGCGACGAATTCCTGCAGCAGACGCTGCAGGCGATCTGGCCCAACGCCGATGGTGCGCGGCTGGAAGACATCATTGCGCAGATCCGCGGCAAGGGCGATGCCACCTGCGTGTTGAACGAAGATCTGCTGACCCGCGGCGGGCTGCGGCATGTCGAGGTGCGCAGCAATCAGCTGCATCTGGCCAGCGGCCCTGCCCGCCTGGTGGTGACGGTGGACCGCAGCGAAGAGCGACAGGCGCAGCATCTGCGCGACGAAGCGCTGGAGCGGCTGGAAGAAGCGCAAGGCATCGCGCGGTTGGGCTCATGGCAGCTTGATCGCACCACCGGCCTCGGCCGTTATTCGTCGGCGGTCTACCGCATCCTGGGGCGCAGCGTGCCGATGCATCGCCGCGAACATCGGCTGGAAGAGCTGCTGACCGCGTCCGACACCGCTACCCAGACGCGCATCGAACGCATGATCGAAGACATGTGCACCGGCGGCGAAGTACAGATCGATGTGCTGCTGCCGCTCACCGGCGGCGATTCGCAACCGCGCACCGTGCATCTGCGCGCGGAGAGCGTGACCCTGCCCAGCGGCGCGCGACATGTGCACGGCACCTTGCAGGATGTCAGCGAACGCGAACAGTCGCGGCGTCTGCTGCGCGAACGCGAAGAACAGTTCCGCGAGTTGGTGCGGGTGCTGCCGGACGGCGTGCTGATCCTCGCCGACGAGCACGTGATGTACGCCAATGCCGCCGGCTCGATCCAGTTCGGCTTCCAGGGCGAAACCATCCTGGGCGAGCCGCTGCAGACGCTGGTCGGCGATTCCGACCTGTCGGTGGTGCGCGAGTATCTGCGCGCCGGCAGCGATCGCAATGAGCCGGTGTCCAGTGCGCGGGCGATGCGCCGTCGCGATGGCAGCACGTTCTATGCGGGCTTGTCGGCCGGCGATATCCGCTATGGCGGGCGCAGCTGCAAGCTGCTGGTGGTGCGCGACCTGAGCGAGCCCGAGCGCATACGCGACGCGCTGGCCGAGAGCAATGCGGAGCTGCAGGCCATGGCCAAGCGCCTGTTCTCGCTGCAGGAAGACGAACGCCGCGCGATCTCGCGCGATCTGCACGACGATATCGGCCAGGCGATCACGGCGATGAAGCTGTCCGCGCACGCCGCGCTGGACGAACCGGATCCCGACGCGCGCCGCGAAGACCTGCTGGAAGTGGTGTCGCTGGCCGATAGCACCGTGACCAAGCTGCGCAACCTGTCGATGCTGCTGCGTCCGCCGCAACTGGACGCGCTGGGGCTGGAAGCGGCGTTGCGCTGGCAGGCGTCGATGCTGTTCCGCGCCTCGCACGTGCGCCTGGAACTGGACATCCAGGCGCTCGACGTCCGCCCGGGCAACGAGATCGAGCAGGCCTGCTTCCGGATTGCGCAGGAAAGCCTGACCAACGCCTTGCGGCACGCATGCGCGGGCGAGGTGCGCATGAGCCTGCAATCGATCGACAGCGAGAGTTTCCGCCTGGAAGTCAGCGACGACGGCGATGGCTTCGAGCCGGAAGGCCCGCGCGGGCTTGGACTGATCGTGATGCGTGAGCGCGCGCAAACCGTCGGCGGCGTGCTCGCGATAGACTCTGCACCCGGAGCAGGCACGCGCGTGACGTTGCGCCTGCCCTATCACCCGGCCGGCGAGTCCGTCCACGAAGATGGTGGACGTTGAGTCATGTGGAGCCCCGTAATCCCGCCCGGATTGGAAATCGTCAAACCGACACGCCTGGGCGCGGGCAATCCCGAATTGCTGCATCTGGTCGACGCGGCCGCGTCCGGCGGCCAGCCGTTGATGATCTTCCATGTCGATATCGACCACTTTGCCTCGATCAACGAGAACATGAGTGGCGAGGTCGGCGATCAGGCGCTGACGCTGGCCGCGCGCCGATTGCAGGAATTTCTTGGCACGCGCGGCAAGCTGTGGCGGCACGGCAGCGACGAGATGATCATCGTGGCGGTGCGCCGCGAAGACACCCCGTTGCCGGAGGATTTCGCCGAAGAGATTCGCCAGCAGCTGGAATTGCCGCTGTCGGTGCTGCCGTACACCTTGTTCATGACCGGCAAGGTCGGCATCAGCCTGTGTCCGGAACACTCGACCTCGCTCTCGATCCTGCTCGACTACGCCGAGGAAGCCAGCTACCAGGCCGCGCGCGAAGGCGGCAACACGGTGCGCCTGTACACGCGCAATTCTGCGACCAACGCGCATAGCGAAAGCATCATTGCGCGGCAGATCGTCGATGCGATCCCGCATGGCGAGCTGCGCCTGCGCTATCAACCGCTGGTCAGCGCGCGCGACGGCCGCATTGTCGGCATGGAGGCGCTGCTGCGTTGGCAATCGCCCACCCTGGGCATGCTGGTGCCGGAGCGCTTCATGCGCACCGCCGAGCGCCTGGGCGTGATCGTGCAGATCGGCGAATGGGTGCTGCAGAACGCAGTGCGTCAGGCGCGTCTGTGGCGCGATCAGGGCTTCGACGATTTCAGCATCGCGGTCAATGTCTCCACGCTGCAGCTGTTGCGGCCGGGCTTTTTCAACGAAGTGATGGCGATGCTGCAGACCGCCGGCGTGCCGGCGCAGTTCGTGACCCTGGAGATCAACGAAAGCGCGTTGACCAACAACGTCAACTTCGTCCACGAGACGATGGCCAACCTGCGCAATGAGGGCATCAGCCTGAGCCTGGACAACTTCGGCACCGGCGATTCCAGCCTGAGCGCCCTGGTGCGTTACCCGGTGGACCGGCTGAAGATCGACCGCAGCTTCATCAAGAGCGCGCCGGCCGGCAGCCGCGAGGCGGCGATCGCGCGCGCCATCATCGCGATGGGCCATCAGCTGGGCATGACGGTCATTGCCAATGGCGTGGAATCGCAGGCGCAGCTGGGGTTTTTGCGCCGCAACGATTGCGACATCTTCCAGGGCTATCTGTTCGGCGAACCGATGTCGGCCGAGTCCGCCGGCATGGCCTTGCGTCGGCGTTATCTGCGCCCGGAATCGTTTGCCGAAAGCCGCCCCGACCGCACCCTGCTGCTGCTGGACGACGAAGAGAACGTGCTGCGCTCGCTGGTGCGTCTGTTCCGCCGCGACGGCTACCGCATCCTGGCGGCCGGCAACGTGCGCGATGCCTTCGACCTGCTCGCCACCAACGACGTGCAGGTGATCCTGTCGGACCAGCGCATGAGCGACATGAGCGGCACCGAGTTCCTGGGCCGGGTCAAGATGCTCTACCCAGACACCGTACGCCTGGTGCTGTCCGGCTATACGGATCTGGCCACGGTGACCGAGGCGATCAACCGCGGCGCGATCTACCGCTTCCTGACCAAGCCCTGGAACGACGACGAACTGCGCGAGCATATTCGCCAGGCATTCCGTACCCATGACGAATTGCGGAATGGCCGGGAATAGGGAATCGGGAGTGGGGAATCGGGAGAGCAGAAGACGGCTTCGGCGAGCTTTGCGCTACTGCTTTGCGCAAGCCATCTTCCTGTAATGACAGTCAAGGTTGGCAGGTCACCACATAGCTCCCGCTAACAATGCAAGCGCGTCAGCACTTTCGTTGCAGGAATCAAAAAGAGCGAAGCAATCCGCTCTTACGATTCCCCATTCTCTATTCCCGATTCCCAGCGCGCCAGCGCTACTTCGGCTGCCGGATCGGCAGCACGATGCGGAAGCTGGCGCCCTGCCCCGGCACGCTTTCCACGTCGATGCGGCCGTGGTGCTTGTTGATGATGCCGTAGGAAATCGACAGGCCCAGGCCGGTGCCGCTGCCGACCGGCTTGGTGGTGAAGAATGGATCGAAGATACGCTGAAGCAGATCCGGAGCGATACCGGCGCCGCTGTCCTGGAACTGGATCCAGACGTTTTCCGCTTCGTCGCGCCCGGTGGTGACGGTGATCGTGCCGCGCTCGACGATCGCCTGGCCGGCGTTGAGCAGCATGTTCATGTAGACCTGGTTGAGCTCGGACGGCAGGCATTCCACCAGCGGCAGCTCGGCGTAATTGCGCTCCAGGGTCACCTTGTACTTGAGCTCGTTCCAGATGATGTTGATCGTGGATTCCAGGCCGGCGTGCAGGTCGACCATCTTCCACGACTCGGAACGGTCCGAGTACGAGAAGTCCTTGAGGTCGCGCACGATGCGGGTCACCCGCTCGATGCCTTCGCGCGATTCGGCCATCAACTGCGGCAGATCGCGGCTGATGAAGTCGATGTCGGCGCGGTTGCGGATTTCGTCGATTTCCGGAATCAAGGCCTTCGGGTCCGGCGCCTGCAGCGCGCGCTCGTAGGCTTCGATCAGCGTGAACAGGCTGCGCAGGTATTCCTGCAGGCTGCCCAGATTGGAGTGGACGTAACCGATCGGGTTGTTGATCTCGTGCGCCACGCCGGCGGCCAGCTGGCCGATGGAGGCCATCTTTTCCGACTGCAGCAGCTTGTCCTGCGCCCCGTTCAAGCGCATATAGGCCTGGCGCAGTTCGGCATGGCGCTGTTGCAGCTCGCGCTCGTAATCCTGCTGCCCTTCGATGTTGTGGAACAACGCGAGGAAGTGGCCGACGCCCTGCTCTTCGTTGTAATACAGGTGCGCGATGACCACGCGGTCGGCCACCGGCAGACTACCGGTCCAACTGCCCTTGCTGCGTGCCTGATTCAGTGCATCCGATGGCAAGACCTGCGAGATCCGCTCGCCCAGGTTGCGATCGTCGGCGGGGTCTTCCTTGCACAGGCTTTGACGCGCGACGGCGTTGGCCAGGATCAGCTGCCCGTCGGCGCGGAACAGCAACACGCCTTCAAGCATCTGGTCGCCGAATGCGCGCAGGATGGTCGAAGACGGCAACAACGATTGATTGAGAAAAAACTTGGCGGTCACGGGACAGGGCGGCAGCAAGGACGCCTCAATATACGCCCAACCCTGGGGCGGCCGTATCGCCGCTTGGTCTTAGGGCCGTCGCTGAAACGACTTCATGCACGACCGGAAGGCGCAGCCGGTGATCTGCAGTGGCGCGCGTGCGTGATCTCACGGCGGTCACTCCACGCCGTTCTTCTCTGTCGGTACTGCAACGTCGGCCAGCCCGCCTTGTCGGCGGCAGCAACGCCGCATCGCCTTCTGCCACCGCATCGATCTGCGCGCAGCACCCACGGTGCGTACGCCCGACGCAGGATGGCTGGCTCAGGCCACTGCCAGCGAACGTCCGCCGCGCAGCACGTTGGATTGGCCCTTGGCATCGTACGAAGGCGCGCTTTCGGTACGCCCCAGGTGCCGCAATGCCCAGTTCACCTCGCGGCGGCGGCGTGCCAGCAGCGCGCCATTGGCGCGGTTGGCTTCGGCCAGCTCACGCAGGCGGTCTTCTTGGCCTTCGGGCATTGCCGCTTCAAGCGCGCGCAGCGCCGACAGTTTGTCCTGCGTGTGCCGCATCAACCCATCGATGTCGTTCTCGAGTAATGCCTGGCGCTCGCCGGCCAGCGCATCGCTGAGACGTTGCAGGAACTCGTTCACGTTCATCCTTTAAGTCGGGAATCAACCCGCCAATTGCTGATTCAGATCCATCATGCGGCTGGCGATGGCATCCGGATTGATGGAGTAGCTGCCGTTCTGCAACGCATCCTTCACCGCCTGGACGCGACCGGTGTCGATCGCCGAGGACTGCGAAAGCTCGCGCTGCAGGTTCTGCAGGTTGGTCGCCTCGCCGGTCAGCTTGACGCTGTCGGTGGGCGGGGTTGCGGCAACCGGGGACGCGCGATCTTCGCCGGCCGAAGCGATCTTGCTGCTCGTGGACGCGATACGAAGGGTGGCAGCGGTCGGTAGATTGCCTTCGATTTTCTGGGTCATGTCAGGAACTCCTCTACAGGTCGTAGGGGATAACGGCACCCAGAAAAAAAACTTTATAGAAAATTTTTACCTGGAGACCACAACGGTTCCGCTCGCTTCAACAATCCCCTGCACCACCCGGCGCGACGAGGAATTTTCGACGGAAACGCGCTCGTTTTCGCCGGCATCGGAGAGTGCGCGACCGCTCATGCGCACCTCCAGACCGCCATTTCGCGAGACCAACGGGACGGTGTCGCCGCGCCGGACCAGCCGCTGCGTCACCAGATCGTTGGCCGAGAGCAGCGAGCCGGCCGGCAGGATGCGGCGAGCGGACTTGCCCACTGCGGCCACCGGATCGGCCAGTACCGCACCGACGATGCGGGCGGCGTCACGCTTCTCGATACTGATATCGGCCAGCGAGATGGTTTCTCCAGCGCTGATGCCGCGGCGCAGCACCAGCACATCCTGGTTGCGGCGCACCTTCAACGGCACGAACAGGCGCCAGCCGGCCGGCTGCGGGCAGGCCACCTCCACCGTATTGGTACCGGTGGGCTGGGCCTGCAACGCGATCGGGCAGGCCGGCATGCGCAGCCCCGGGTCGAGCGTGGCCTCGGCTTCGGCGTCCGGGCCGACGGTGGCCAGCGCCGCAGCACGGATGGAATCGACAGACTGATAGCTCTGGGCCCAGGCCGGAGCGGCAGCCAACAAGATGACAAGCAGGAGCAGGCGCATGGGACCAGATCCGGAGGAAGACGGAACAGACACTGCAAGCGGCGTGCCTGTTTTCGAATAGGGAATCGGGAATGGGGAATCGGTTAGGGTGGCTGAGAGGTGGTCGGCCTTCGTTGCTGCCGTGCGATTTTTACTAGGTGAAAGCTATCAGCAGGCAAATTCACTGCCCTTCGCCTCGGGCTTGCTGCGGAAAGCCCATCCCTCGCTTTTACGATTCCCCATTCCCGACTCTCCATTCCCGAGAGCACCCCCGACCAGCCACAAAGCCCTCAAGTTTCCAGGCGGCGCTGTCGATATCTGCCCCATGACCCACGATCTGCTCAACCGCATCGACCAGCGCACCCGACTGGCTGGCCACAACCGACTGGCGCTGCTGCTGTTCCGGCTGGGCGGACGCCAGCTTTTTGGCGTCAACGTCTTCAAGGTCCAGGAAGTGCTGCGCCGGCCCGAGCTGTTCCAGGTGCCCGGCCTGCCCACCGAGTTCGCCGGCGTTGCCGACGTACGCGGGCGGTCGGTGCCGGTACTGGATCTGGGCCTGGCCATCGGCCACCCGGAGCGCGATTCGCACTCCGAGAACGGACCGGGCTACCTGGTGGTGGCCGAGTTCAACCGCTCGGTCCAGGGGTTCCTGGTCAGCGGCGTGGAGCGCATCGTCAATATCGCGGTGGAAGATATCCATCCGCCGCCGGAACTTGGCGCCGAAGCCACTTATTTGACGGCGGTGACGCGGTTCCAGGGCGAGCTGATCCAGGTGATCGACGTGGAAAGCGTGCTGGCCGACATCGCCAAGGTCAGCAAGGACGTGCAGCTGGACCCGTCGCTGCAGCTGGTGGCCTACGACCGCCAGTTCCAGGTATTGGTGGTGGACGACTCGAGGGTGGCGCGTCAGCAGATCCGCAGCGTGCTCGACCAGCTGGGCGTGTCGGCAACCTTGTTGTCCGACGGCCGCCAGGCGCTGGATCACCTGCTGCAGGTGGCCGCGTCGGGCGAAAACCCGGCCGACCGCTATGCGATGGTGATCTCCGATATCGAAATGCCGGCAATGGACGGCTACACGCTGACGACGGAAATCCGGCGCACGCCGGGCCTGCAAGGCCTGTACGTCCTGTTGCACACCTCCCTGTCGGGCGTGTTCAACAACGCCATGGTCGAACAGGTCGGCGCCAATGCCTTCGTGGCCAAGTACAGCGCCCACGAATTGGCCGATTACGTGCTGGCCCGCCTGAAAGTCGTCGCCGAAGCGGCCTGAGCAGGTTGCTCGGCCGCCGGATCGGCGCCGATCGCAGGACAGCGCGCTGCGCCGGGCTGCAAGGACACCGCGGCGGATAAACTGGGTCGGTGCGTCGACCCGCCCTCGAGGCGGCACCTGCGACGCCAGACCGCGCCTCCGGGAAGGCCGAACCTTCCGGCTTGCCGCGCTTGATTGAAGCAAACTTCGTAATGGACTCAGGTCCATCGCGTCTTCCGGACGGCAAGTTGCCGTTCGTCGGCAGCGCCGATCGTTCTCCGCGTTCTGCAGCCCGCGCCACCTCGATTGGCACAAACATTGCTTCCTCCCTGGCAACACTTCGCGGGAGAGCACCGTGTCCAATCCCTTCTCGTCCTTCCTCGGCGTCCATGGCGACGCGTTGACGCTGCGCGAGCAGCGCATGAAGCTCATTGCCAGCAATCTGAGCAATGTGGACACCCCCGGGTACAAGGCCAAGGATCTCAACTTCGAAGCGGCGCTGAAATCTGCCCAGGGCGTGCAGGACGGCGGCCTGATGCAGGCCACCGATGCCAAGCACTACGAAGTGGGCGGCAGCGCCGGACTCAACCCGTTCCAGATCACCCGCGAATCCGACCAGCCGAGCCTGGACGGCAATACCGTCGATCCGGATGCAGAACGCGCCGCCTACGGCCGCGCCGCGCTGGAATACCGCGCGTCGCTGAGCTTCCTCGAATCCAAGGTGCGCTCGATGCTCACCGCGATCACGGGCCAATAAGTCATGAGCAATCTTCCCATTTTCGATGTGGCAGGCTCGGCGCTGCATGCGCAGTCGGTCCGCCTGAGCACCATTGCCTCCAACCTGGCCAATGCCGACTCGGTGGCCGGTTCTGCAGAAGCGACCTACAAGCCGATCGAGCCGATTTTCCAGGCCCAGCAGAGCCGCCAGGACCCCAGCCTGACCTCGGTGAACGTCAAGGAAATCACCACCACCAACGCGCCGCCGATCCGTCGCTACGAGCCAGGCCATCCGCTGGCCGATGCCGACGGCTACGTGTTCTCGCCCGACGTGGACCCGGTCTCGCAGATGGTCAACATGATTTCTGCCTCGCGTAATTACCAGGCCGGCGTGGAAATGCTCAATACCGCCAAGGAACTGGCGCTCGCGACTCTCACGATGGGTCGCTGACCCTTCCTAGCTGACCTTTACTAACGGACCATTCCAGATGAGCACGATCGGCAGTGACCTCTACGCCAGCCTCGGGCTGAGCACCAGCAGCGCCGCCTCCACGAAAAAGAAGGAGGAGTCCCTGGGCCAGGCCGACTTCCTCAAGTTGATGACCGAGCAGTTGCAACACCAGGACCCGCTCAAACCGATGGAAAACAGCGCATTCCTGGGCCAGTTGGCGCAGTTCTCCACCGTGCAGGGCATTGGCGACCTCAATACCAAGGTCGGCAACTTCTCCGATTCGATGAACGCCGACCAGGTGCTCAAGGGCGCGGCACTGGTCGGGCACAACGTGCTGGTGCCCTCCGCGCAGGTCGCCATCGACGCCACCGGCTCGGCCAAGGGCGTGGTCGCGGCGACCTCGGCCGGCACCGTCAACTTCGAAATCACCGATGCCAACGGCGCCTTCGTCAAGCAGCTCAGCGTGCCGGCCAGCGCCGCCGGCGAGGTGTCGTTCGCCTGGGATGGCACCGACGCCAACGGCAACCGCATGGCTGCCGGCAAGTACGGCATTACAGCCACCCAGACCGACACCGCCGGTTCCAAGAGCAAGTTGTCCACCTATGTCGATGCACCGGTGGACAGCGTCACGATCGGCTCGGACGGCCTGTATCTCAACCTGACGGGGCTCGGTACGTCCCCGCTCGCCAACGTGCTCCGCGTCAGCTGAGCCGGCAACCGACACTCAAAGGAACTCATCCATGGCTTTCAATACCTCGTTGTCCGGCATCAACGCAGCAAATGCCGATCTGAACGTCACCTCCAACAACATCGCCAACGTCAACACCACCGGTTTCAAGGAATCTCGTGCCGAGTTCGCCGACATGTTCCAGAGCACAAGCTACGGCCTGTCGCGCAATGCAGTGGGGTCGGGCGTGCGGGTCAGCAACGTGGCGCAGCAGTTCTCGCAGGGCAATATCGACCCGACCGGGCGCAGCCTGGACCTGGCCGTCTCCGGCGAGGGCTTCTTCACCGTGACCTCCAACGGCGCCAAGATGTACACCCGCGCCGGCAACTTCCAGACCGATGCCAATGGCTACGTGGTCAATCCGCAGGGTGCGCGCCTGCAGGTGTTCGCGCCCAACCCCAGCGGCAATGGCTTCGACGTGGGCCGCCTGTCGGACCTGCAGTTGCTGACCACCGACAGCCCGCCCAAGTCGACCTCCACGGTCAACCTGGCCTTCACCCTGCCCGGCAATGCCACCGCACCGACGGTGACCCCGTTCAGCCCCGCCGACGACAAGACCTACAGCCATTCCACCGGCGGCATCAACGTCTATGACTCGCTGGGCGTCAGCCACGTGCAGACCTCCTATTTCGTCAAGACCGCCAACCCGAACGAATGGCAGGTGCACAACTACGTGGACGGTGCGGCGGTCGGTGCGCCGACCACGCTGCAGTTCTCCGACACCGGCTCGCTGACCACCCCGGCCAACGGCATCATCACGATGGACCCGTTCACCCCCAGCACCGGTGCCGGCGTGCTGAACATGCGCCTGGACGTTACCGGCTCCACTCAGTACGGCGAAGCCTTCGCCCTGCGCGACACCCGCCAGGACGGCTATGCCAGCGGCAAGCTCAACGAGATCAGCATCGACACCAGCGGCGTGGTGTTCGCGCGCTATTCCAACGGTGCCGACAAGCCGCTGGGCCAGGTTGCGCTGAGCAGCTTCGTCAACCCGCAGGGCCTGCAGTCGCAGGGCAACAACATGTGGGCCGAAAGCTACACCTCCGGCGCCGCCCGCACCGGTGCGCCAGACACCTCGGACCTGGGCCAGATCGAGTCCGGCTCGCTGGAAGCCTCCACGGTGGACCTGACCGAGCAGCTGGTGAACATGATCGTGGCCCAGCGCAACTTCCAGGCCAACTCGCAGATGATCTCGACCCAGGATCAGGTCACCCAGACGATCATCAATATCCGTTAACGGCTGGGAATGGGGAATCGGGATTAGGGAATCGTAAGAGCCGGCGTCGCGCGTAATCGATGCAGGCCTTGTCCCCAACTCCCCAGTCCCCGCAATCCCGCTTTTGCGATTCCCGATTCTCCATTCCCGATTCCCGGTGCCTCATGGACAAAGCTCTCTACGTTGCGATGACCGGTGCCCGTGCCTCCCTGCAGGCACAGAGCACCGTGTCGCACAATCTCGCCAACGTCGATACGGTGGGGTTCAAGGCCGCGTTGGCCAATACCGAGGCCTTCAAGATCCAGGGCAAGGGCTATCCGTCGCGGATCGATGCGCTGCATGTGGACCAGGGCTTCGACCGCAGCCAGGGCCATCAGAAGGTGACCGGCAACCCGCTGGACGTGTCGCTGCAGCAGGACCGCTGGCTGGCGGTGCAGTCGCCCGACGGCAGCGAGGCCTACACCCGCAACGGCGAGTTGGCGCTCACCGCCAATGGCCAGCTGGTCACCGCCAACGGCCACGCGGTGCTGGATGAAGGCGGCAACCCGATGACCATTCCGCCGCACCAGGCGATGGAAATCGGCAGCGACGGCAGCATCTCGATCATTCCGCAGGGCGAAGGGCCGCAGACCATGGCCATCGTCGGCAAGATGAAGGTGGTCGATGCCCCCGCCGACCGGCTGACGCGGCGCCCCGACGGGCTGATGCGCAACACCAGCACCGACCCGGCGCAGGCGTTCGCGGTGGCCACCGGCAAGACCGTCAACAGCGGCATGCTGGAAGGCAGCAACGTGGATGCCGCCGGCGCGCTGGTGGAGATGATCCAGCTGCAGCGGCAGTTCGAAATGCAGGTCAAGATCATCAAGAACGGCGACGACAACGCCCAGTCGGCCAATTCGCTGCTGCGTGTCAGCGGCTAAGTGCGACTGACGCCCACTGCCCTACCGCCGATTGGTTTTGCAGCTCTGCCGCGCACCTGGATGGCGGCCGCCCGGGGGACGTGGCTCGCGAGCGAAGTGACATGTCCTTCGACTCCGACTCCTGCGGTCTCGCAGGCGGTTCGTACGCGGTTGACGCTGACTACCGATGGTTTGTCGGCCAGGTGTGTGAGGTTGGCAATGCTGCTGATCTGGGCCTTCGCTGCAGAGCGCTGGTTTGTGACTTAGTTGCAGGGCCCTTGCCCGCCCACCGTCGCGGGACACGCCGCAAGTACGTCCCTGTAGGCTCTTACGCGGCATCCATGCCGCGTAAGGTCCCGTGACGGTGGGCAGGCAAGGACCAGTCGAGACGGTCGGTCCGCAGGGTGCAAACACTGCCTGACATGGGTTGCTGAGGAACGGCGCCACCCCTCATCTTCTCAATACAAGCCGAGCAATGGACAAGCTTTGAAAGCAACCGGCAAACGCTCTGGTGCGGTGTCCTCGCCGCTTGCGGGACCGTGTGGCGGCATGGATGCCGCCACCGAGCCTACATGGACGTACTTGCGGCGTGTCCCGCGAGCGGTGAGGGCACCGCGCGCTCGACCAACCAGCCTGTCGACTGCCTCGCAATGCCAGCCGGCAAATCCCGAGAACCCTTCCGCACGCAGCGCCAAGGGTTTACAGCTCGTCGAACTCCTCGCTGACCGGCGAGCGCTCTGCCGCGCCTGATCTGCGGCGCAGGTTTCCACCGCTTCCGCCTAGCCGCAGCCTATCCGCCCCCCCCTGCCCCGCGCAGGCCGCCGCGCCCGCTCCGCGTGATCCAGCGCACAGCCGGCAAAAATCCGGCGCGGCTTTGGCACGGCACGTGCATATACCCAGCCGTACCCGGAACACATCCCCGGGTCTAACGAGGAATCGGGTCATGAATCAGGCTTTGTGGGTCGCCAAAACCGGACTGGATGCGCAGCAGACGCGCATGTCGGTCATTTCCAACAACCTGGCCAATACCAATACCACCGGCTTCAAGCGCGACCGTGCCGCGTTCGAAGACCTGCTGTATCAACAGGTGCGCGCTCCCGGCGGCTCGACGTCGGCGCAGACGCAGCTGCCGACCGGCCTGCAGCTGGGCACCGGCGTGCGCGTGGTGTCCACCTTCAAGGGCTTCGACCAGGGCAGCCAGCAGCAGACCGGCCGCGCGCTCGACGTGATGGTCAACGGGCGCGGCTTCTTCGAAGTGCAAATGCCCGACGGTACCTCGGCCTACACCCGCGACGGCACCTTCCAGATCAACGCGCAGGGCGAAGTGGTCACCAACAGTGGCTACCCGCTGCAGCCGGGCATCCAGGTGCCCGAAGGCGCGCAGTCGCTGACCATCGGCAACGACGGCACCATCAGCGTCACCCTGGCCGGGCAGGCCGCCGCGCAGGAAATCGGTGCGCTGACGCTGACCGACTTCATCAACCCCTCGGGCCTGCAGTCCAAGGGCGAGAACCTGTTCGTCGAAACCACCGCCTCCGGCCCCGCGCAGAACGGCACTCCGGGCCTCAACGGCCTGGGTACCACCGTGCAGGGCGCGCTGGAAGGCAGCAACGTCAATACGGTGGAAGAGCTGGTGAGCATGATCGAAACCCAGCGCGCCTACGAAATGAACGCCAAGGCGATCTCCACCACCGACTCGATGCTCGGTTACTTGAACAACAACGTCTGATCGGCCCGCCGGTCGCTGCCCTCTCAGGAATCCACGCCATGTCACGCCTGCCCTCCCTTTCCTCCCTGTGCCTCGCCATTGCCTGCAGCGCGCTGCTGGGTGGGTGCGTGGCGGCCGGCGATGTACGGCCGTTCGCCGAACTGGCGCCGATCGTGCCGGTGGTCGCGCCGGTGGCGCAGCCCACCGCCGGGGCGATCTATGCCGCCGGCCCGAGCCTGAATCTCTACGGCGATCGTCGTGCACGCGATGTCGGCGATCTGCTGACGGTGAACCTGGTGGAAAGCACCACCGCCTCGTCCACCGCCAATACCAGTGTCAGCAAGGCCGACACGGTCGACATGAGCACGCCGACGCTGCTGGGTGTTCCGCTCACCGTCAACGGCACCGATGTGCTGCGCAACTCCACCAGCGGCGACCGCAGCTTTGCCGGCAAGGGCAATACCGCGCAGAGCAACCGCATGCAGGGCAGCGTGACCGTCACCGTGATGCAGCGCCTGCCCAACGGCAATCTGGTGATCCAGGGGCAGAAGAACCTGCGCCTGACCCAGGGCGACGAGCTGGTGCAGGTGCAAGGCATCGTGCGCGCCGCCGACATCGGCCCGGACAACACCGTGCCCTCCAGCAAGGTGGCCGATGCCCGCATCGCCTACGGCGGCCGTGGCGCGATCGCGCAGTCCAACGCGATGGGCTGGCTGAGCCGCTTCTTCAATTCCCGTCTGTCGCCCTACTGAGCCTGCGACCATGACCCTGTCTTCCCTGCCCTTCCGTCTGCTCGCTGCCGCTGTCGCGCTGTGCGCGATCGCCGCGCCGGCCTCGGCCGAACGCATCAAGGATCTTGCCCAGGTCGGCGGCGTGCGCGGCAACGCGCTGGTCGGCTACGGCCTGGTGGTGGGCCTGGACGGCAGCGGCGACCGCACCAGCCAGGCGCCCTTCACCGTGCAGAGCCTGAAGAACCTGCTCGGCGAGCTGGGCGTCAATGTTCCGGCGAACGTCAATCCGCAGCTGAAAAACGTCGCGGCCGTGGCGATCCACGCCGAACTGCCGCCGTTCGCCAAGCCCGGCCAGCCGATCGACATCACCGTTTCTTCGATCGCCAACGCGGTGTCGCTGCGTGGCGGCTCGCTGCTGATGGCACCGCTCAAAGGCGCCGACGGCCAGGTCTACGCGATGGCGCAGGGCAACCTGGTGGTCGGTGGCTTCGGCGCGCAGGGCAAGGACGGTTCGCGCGTGTCGGTCAATATTCCCAGCGTCGGTCGCATTCCCAACGGCGCCACCGTCGAGCGCGCACTGCCGGATGTGTTTGCCGGCAGCGGCGAGATCACCCTGAACCTGCACCAGAACGATTTCACCACCGTCTCGCGCATGGTCGCGGCGATCGACAACAGCTTCGGCGCCGGCACCGCGCGTGCAGTGGATGGTGTGACCGTGGCAGTGCGCTCGCCCACCGACCCGGGCGCGCGCATCGGCCTGCTGGCGCGGCTGGAAAACGTGGAACTGTCGCCTGGCGACGCGCCGGCCAAGGTGGTGGTCAATGCACGCACCGGCACGGTGGTGATCGGCCAGCTGGTGCGGGTGATGCCGGCGGCGATCGCGCATGGCTCGCTCACCGTGACCATCAGCGAGAACACCAACGTCAGCCAGCCGGGCGCCTTCAGCGGCGGCCGCACGGCGGTGACCCAGCAATCGACGATCACGGCCACCTCCGAAGGTAGCCGCATGTTCAAGTTCGAAGGCGGCACCACGCTCGATCAGATCGTTCGCGCGGTCAACGAAGTGGGCGCGGCTCCCGGCGACCTGGTCGCCATTCTCGAAGCCCTGAAGCAGGCTGGCGCGCTGACGGCGGAGCTGGAGGTGATCTGACATGCGTATCGCAGCCTCGCCCATTGATCTCAACCCGAGCACCAAGGCCGATCCGGCAAAGATCGACAAGGTCTCCCGTCAGCTCGAAGGCCAGTTCGCGCAGATGCTGGTCAAGAGCATGCGCGATGCGAGCTCCGGCGACTCGATGTTTCCGGGTGAAAACCAGATGTTCCGCGAGATGTACGACCAGCAGATGGCCAAGGCGTTGACCGAAGGCAAGGGCCTGGGCCTGTCGGCGATGATCTCCAAGCAGCTGAGCGGCGACACCGGCGGCCCGGCGTTGAACACCTCGCTGAGCACCGCCGACGCCGCCAAGGCCTATTCGCTGGTGGCCGGCAAGCGCGATGCCTCGTTGCCGCTGCCCGCCCGCGATGGCGCCGCCAGCGGCATCGGCGCGACCCTGGGCGCGGCAGCCAAGCTCGGCGCAGGTGCGCTGGGCGGCGTCGGCATGAGCCAGGTGCTGGACCTGATCGCCGGTCGCACCGGCAGCAGCGATGCCGGCAGCGACGATGCGGCCGCACTGAGCTGGCCCTCTGCCAACGACCGCTGGAGCGACGTGGCCGCCAGCGATGCCGCCGATGCCAATGCCGCCGTCAACGCGAGCGCGGCCAGCAGTGCTGCGGCCAGCCTGGGCGAGCGCACTCCGGAAGGCTTTGTCGCCAAGATCTGGACGCATGCGCAGAAGGCCGCGCGCGAACTGGGCGTGGACCCGCGTGCGCTGGTCGCGCAGGCCGCGCTGGAAACCGGCTGGGGCCGGCGCGGCATCGGCAACGGCGGCGATTCCAACAACCTGTTCGGCATCAAGGCCACCGGCTGGAACGGCGCCAAGGTCACCACCGGCACCCACGAATACGTCAATGGCGTCAAAACCACCGAAACCGCCGATTTCCGCGCCTATGGCTCGGCCGAGGAAAGCTTTGCCGACTACGTGCGCCTGCTGAAGAACAACAGCCGCTACCAGGGCGCCTTGCAGGCCGGCACCGATATCCGCGGTTTTGCACGCGGCTTGCAACAGGCCGGTTACGCCACCGATCCGGGCTACGCAGCCAAGATCGCGGCGATCGCCAACGGGCCGACCATCGACCGCGCGGTGGCCGCCATCGGCAACGCAGCGGCAGATCTGTCCAACCGTTACGCCAGTACCGCCGAGCCCGCCGGGTTCGGCACCACCCGTCGTTGAGGTAAACGCCCATGTCCATCATGTCCACCGGGACCAGCGCGCTGATCGCCTTCCAACGGGCGTTGTCGACCGTTAGCCATAACGTCGCCAACATCAATACCGAAGGCTACAGCCGCCAGCGGGTGGAATTTGCAACGCGCACGCCCACCGACATGGGCTACGCGTTCGTGGGCAATGGCGCCAAGATCACCGATGTGGGTCGGGTGGCGGATCAGCTGGCCATCTCGCGCCTGCTCGACAGCGGCGGCGAGCTCTCGCGGCTGCAGCAGCTGTCCTCGCTGTCCAACCGCGTGGACGCGCTGTATTCCAACACCGCCACCAATGTGGCCGGGCTGTGGTCGAACTTCTTCGACTCCACCAGTGCGGTGTCGTCCAATGCGTCCTCCACCGCCGAGCGCCAGAGCATGCTCGACAGCGGCAATTCGCTGGCGACGCGTTTCAAGCAGCTCAACGGGCAGATGGACAGCCTGAGCAATGAAGTCAACAGCGGATTGACGTCCTCGGTGGACGAAGTCAACCGTTTGACGCAGCAGATCGCCAAGATCAACGGCACCATCGGCAACAGCGCGGCCAACGCGTCGCCGGACATGCTGGACCAGCGCGATGCGCTGGTGAGCAAGCTGGTGGGCTACACCGGCGGCACCGCGGTGATGCAGGACGGCGGCTTCATGAATGTCTTCACCGCCGGTGGCCAGGCGCTGGTGGTGGGAACCACCTCGTCCAAGCTCACCACCGTCGCCGACCCATACCAGCCGACCAAGCTGCAGGTGGCGATGCAGACCCAGGGGCAGAACGTCAGCCTCAGCGCCAGTTCGTTGGGCGGCCAGATCGGCGGCCTGCTGGAATTTCGCAGCAGCGTGCTGGAGCCGACCCAGGCCGAACTGGGCCGCCTTGCGGTGGGCATGGCCAGCACCTTCAATGCCGGTCATGCGCAGGGCATGGACCTGTACGGCGCGATGGGCGGCAACTTCTTCAACATCGGTTCGCCCACCACTGCGGCCAACCCGGGCAACACCGGCACCGCGTCGCTGACCGCCAGCTTCAGCAACATGTCGGCGGTGGATGGGCAGAACGTCACGCTCAGCTTCGACGGCACGGCGTGGAAGGCCACCAGCGCCAGCACCGGCGCGGCGGTGCCGATGACCGGCACCGGCACCCCTGCCAACCCGCTGGTGCTCAATGGCGTGAGCATGGTGGTGGGCGGTACACCGGCCAACGGCGACAAATTCCTGCTGCAGCCCACCGCCGGACTGGCCGGTACCCTATCGGTGGCCATCACCGACCCGTCGCGCATTGCCGCGGCCACCCCGGTCAAGGCCACCGCCACCGTCGCCAACCTGGGCTCGGGCAAGATCAGCGACGTCAAGGTCACCAATGCGCAGAACCCGGCGCTGCTGACCCCGTCGTCGGTGGAGTTCATCGACGCCAATCAATACACCATTGACGGTACCGGCCCGTTCGCCTACACCGCCGGCCAGACCATCAGCGCCAACGGCTGGAGCTTCACGCTGGATGGCGCGCCCAAGGCCGGCGATACGTTCGGCGTGGGCCCGATGGGCGCCGGCTCCAGCGACAACGGCAATGCCAAGTTGCTGGCCAAGATCGACGATGCCAAAGCGCTCAGCGGCGGCACCGTCACGCTCAACGGCGCGCTGTCGGGCCTGACCACGTCGGTGGGCTCGGCGGCGCGTGCGGCCGATTACGCCGCCGACGCGCAGAAGGTCATCAACGACCAGGCGCAGGCCAGCCGCGATTCGATTTCCGGCGTCAACCTCGACGAGGAAGCCGCCAACATGCTCAAGCTGCAGCAGGCCTATCAGGCCGCCGCACAGATGATCTCCACCGCCGACACCATCTTCCAAGCCATCCTGGGCGCCGTACGCTGATGACCGACCGTATCTCCACCAGCATGATGTACAGCCAGTCGATCGCCTCGATGGGCGCCAAGCAGACGCGGCTGAACCAGCTCGAGTCGCAGCTGTCCAGCGGCCAGCGCCTGGTCACCGCCAAGGACGATCCGGTCGCCGCGGGCACCGCAGTGGGCCTGGACCGTGCGCTGGCCGCGATCACGCGTTTCGGCGAGAACGCCAACAACGTGCAGAACCGCCTGGGCCTGCAGGAAAACGCGCTCTCGCAAGCCGGCGACAAAATGGCGCGCGTCACCGAATTGGCGGTGCAGGCCAACAATTCCTCGCTCAGCCCCGACGACCGCAAGGCGATCGCCTCGGAGCTGACCGCGTTGCGCGACAGCATGGTCAGCCTGGCCAACAGCACCGACGGCACCGGGCGCTACCTGTTCGGCGGCACCGCCGATGGCAGCGCGCCGTTCATCAAGAGCAATGGCGGCGTCGTCTATAACGGCGACCAGACCCAGAAGCAGGTCGAAGTGGCGCCGGACACCTTTGTCAGCGACACCCTGCCCGGCAGCGAAATCTTCATGCGTATCCGCACCGGCGACGGCACAGTGGACGCGCACCCTTCCAATGCCAATACCGGCACCGGGCTGCTGCTGGATTTCAGCCGCGATGCCAGTACCGGCAGCTGGAACGGCGGCAGCTACAGCGTGCAGTTCACCGCCGCCGACACCTACGAGGTGCGCGACAGCACCAATGCAGTGGTCAGCACCGGCACCTACAAGGATGGCGACGACATCACCGCAGCCGGCGTGCGCATGCGCATCAGCGGCGCACCGGCGGTCGGCGACAGCTTCCAGATCGGCGCCTCCACCACCAAGGACGTGTTCTCCACCATCGACGATCTGGTCGGCGCGCTCACCTCCGATACGCTGACCCAGCCGCAGAAGGCGGCGATGATCAATACGCTGCAGACCTCCATGCGCGACATCGCGCAGGCTTCGTCGAAGATGATCGATGCGCGCGCCTCCGGCGGCGCGCAGTTGTCGGCCATCGACAACGCCAACTCCTTGCTTGAATCCAACGAAGTCACGCTCAAGACCACCTTGTCGTCGATCCGCGATCTGGACTACGCCTCGGCGATCGGGCAGTACGAACTCGAGAAGGCCTCCCTGCAGGCCGCTCAGACCATTTTTCAGCAGATGCAGTCCTCGTCCTTGTTCAACCTGATCCGCTGATTTGCAGCAGAAAACCTGCGTTTTCTTCGCTCCTGCGCGTGAGCACTTGCGCAGGCGGACGGAGTTTATTTTTCGAACAGTTATACCAACGCTAAAGATTGACGGGGTGCTGCCGAATAAACCAAACCCCTTGATACACAACGCTTACGCATTTCGTCCCGCAGCAGAAAAACAGTAAAAAAATACTGGATTTCGCTAAAGGTTCCCGACGCAACGCCGTTATTCATCTCAGCAGCGGCAACGGCCAACTTGATGGCCCCCCTGCGGAGGCTCCGGGCAAGTCCCCCTTGCCGGAAAAATCGCTTAGGAGAAATCAAAATGGCACAGGTAATCAACACCAACGTAATGTCGCTGAACGCTCAGCGTAACCTCAACACCAGCAGCGCCAGCATGTCGACGAGCATCCAGCGTCTGTCGTCTGGTCTGCGTATCAACAGCGCCAAGGACGACGCCGCAGGTCTGGCGATCTCCGAGCGTTTCACCACGCAGATCCGCGGCCTGGACGTTGCCTCGCGCAACGCCAACGACGGCATCTCGCTGGCCCAGACCGCCGAAGGCGCGATGGTCGAAATCGGCAGCAACCTGCAGCGTATCCGCGAGCTGTCGGTGCAGTCGTCCAACGCCACCAACTCGGCCACCGACCGCGACGCGCTGAACTCGGAAGTCAAGCAGCTCACCGCCGAAATCGACCGCGTTGCCAACCAGACCAACTTCAACGGCACCAAGCTGTTGAACGGCGACTTCTCCGGCGCGCTGTTCCAGGTCGGCGCCGACGCCGGCCAGACCATCGGCATCAACAGCATCGTCGACGCCAACGTCGATTCGCTAGGCAAGGCCAACTTCGCCGCCGCCGTCTCCGGCGCTGGCGTGACCGGCACCGCCACCGCGTCGGGTTCGGTCAGCGGCATCAGCCTGTCGTTCAAGGACGCCAGCGGCTCGGCCAAGAGCGTCACCATCGCCGACGTCAAGGTCGCTTCCGGCGACACCGCTGCCGACGTGAACAAGAAGGTCGCTGCGGCCATCAACGACAAGCTGGACCAGACCGGCATGTACGCCTCGATCAAGACCGACGGTACGGTGCAGATCGAATCGCTGAAGGCTGGCCAGGACTTCACCTCGCTGACCGCCGGTACCTCCAGCGCCACCGGCATCACCGTCGGCGCCGGCATCACCACCGCCTCGGCTGCTTCCGGCTCCACCGCGTCGACCCTGAGCAGCCTGGATATCTCCACGTTCTCCGGCTCGCAGAAGGCCCTGGAAATCGTCGACAAGGCGCTGACCGCGGTCAACTCCTCGCGCGCCGACATGGGTGCGGTGCAGAACCGCTTCACCTCCACCATCGCCAACCTGAGCGCCACCTCGGAAAACCTGTCGGCCTCGCGTAGCCGTATCCGCGACACCGACTACGCCAAGGAAACCGCCGAGCTGACCCGCACGCAGATCCTGCAGCAGGCCGGTACCGCGATGCTGGCCCAGGCCAAGTCGGTTCCGCAGAACGTGCTGAGCCTGCTGCAGTAACCTGCCTGAGTCATCAGCAGCGCTTTGCAGCGATCAAAAGCCCCTCTTCGGAGGGGCTTTTTTGTGGGCGCGGATTTTTTGACGCCGGGCGATTGACGCGGCAGGCACGGAAGTTGCATCAGCGTTGCGGTCAGCCAGACGTATCGGCACCGCTCAAGTCCCCCCGGATGCGGCCGATACCCGTCTGGTAATCCCATGCATCCGCTGTCCGGATGCCCAGACGAGGAATGCAACATGGCATCGGTGATCAGTACGTCCAGCTCCGGGCTGGATATCCCCACCGTGGTGTCCACCCTGGTATCCCGTCAGAAGGATCCGGAGCAGGCGCGCATTAACAAGGCCGGCACCGCAGCGACCACGCAGCTGTCGGCCATCAGCCAGATCAAGAGCAGCATGACCACGCTCAAGTCTGCGCTGGACAAGGTCGTCAGCAGCGCCGATACCAACGCCTACAAGGCCACGGTCCCCACCGATGCCGGCTTTACCGCCACCACCACCAGTTCGGCCGCTCCCGGCAACTACTCGGTGGAAGTGGTCTCGCTGGCCAGCGCGCAAAAGCTCGCCTCCGGCGCGTTCACCGCCGATGCCACCGTCGGCAGCGGCACGCTGACCATTGGCTACGGCGACAAAAGCATCACCGTGGACATCAGCGGCACCGACAAGCTCACCGACATCGCCGCCGCCATCAACAAGGCCGCCGGCGGCAAGGGCGTCACTGCCAGCGTGGTGACCGCCAACGATGGCCAGCACCTGGTGTTCAACGCGGTCGACTCCGGCACCAAGGGCGCATTGACCGTCAGTGCCAGCGACCCCAGCCTGAGCGGGCTCACCTATGGCCCCGGCGTCACCGGCGGGTTGAACCAGACCGTGGCCGCCGCCGATGCGCTGGTGCGCGTGGACGGCTTCGAGCGCACCTCCAGCTCCAACACCATCAGCGACATCGTGCCGGGCGTGGTGCTCAACCTGACCAAGGCCGCCGAAGGCACCAAGGTCAACCTGGGCGTTGCGGCCGACACCAGCGGCCTGAAGGCCAACCTCACCGCCTACGCGGCCGCCTACAACACCGCCAATACCTTGCTGGCCAAGAGCAGCGCCTACGACGCCACCACCAAGACCGCCGCGGCGTTGACAGGCGACTCGCTGGTGCGCAGCCTGCAGCAGCAACTGCGCGGCCAGGTCAGCGGCAACCTTACCGAACTCAAGGCGCTGGGCCTGAACATCGACAAGGATGGCGTGATGAGCTTCGACGGCGGCAAGTTCGACACCGCCATCGCCGCCGACGGCGGCGCCGCTGCCGAGGTGTTCGGCAAGGACAGCAAATACGGCTCGGCCATGACCAAGTTGCTGGACAGCAACGTCAACGCCACCAATGGCACCCTGACCCTGCGTTCGGACAGCTTGAACAAGACCATCAAGGGCTACGAGTCCGACCTGGACGACCTCGACGCGCGCATGACCAAGCTCTCCGATCGCTACACCGCGCAGTTCACCGCGATGGAAACCATGATCAGCAAGCTGCAGAGCAGCACCAGCTCGCTCAGCAGCCTGCTGACAAGCTGATTTCCGTGATGCCAGTCCTCAAGTCGTACGCCGATGTTGCCGATACAAGAAGTACCTATCGTGATGTCGGCCTTGCCTCTTGGCAGGAGCGTTGTCGCAGGAGCACCCCGCTCCGGGACCAGCGAAGGCCAGCCAATTGAGGGAGTCATCCATGTACGGTTCCAATCGTCAGTATGCCGAGCAATACCGCAAGGTCGGCGTGTCCACCAGCGTCACCGAAGCCGACCCGCACAAGCTGGTGTCGCTGTTGTTCGCCGGTGCCTGCCAGCGCATCCGCCTGGCCCAGGCCTGCATGGTGCAGGGCGACCAGGCACGCAAGGGCAAGGCCATCGGCGAAGCCTGCGCGATCGTCGGTCATTTGAACGGCTCGCTCGATCACGAAGCCGGTGGCGAAATCGCTGGTAACCTGTCGGCCCTGTACGACTACGTCATGCAGCGCCTGACCGCTGCCAACCTGCACAACGACGAGACCGCGTTGACCGAAGCGCTGGATCTGCTCAGCGAAATCGATTCGGCGTGGAACTCCATTCCCCTCGAACAACGCGGCCTCGCTGCGGTTTCCTGAGTCCAGCCATGCACAGCGCGCAAAGCCTCCAAGCCGAAATCGCCGACCTCCGCCTTGCCATGGCGCAAGAGGATTTCGAGGCGATGCCGTTCCTGCTCGACAGCCACGACCTGCACTTGCGCGAGTATGCGCAGCACGCGGATCTGAGCCAGGACCGCGACGCGCTGCAGACCTTGCAGACGATGCAGCAGGATTTGATGCGGATGATGCTCGAACGCCGCCGCAAGCTCCTGGATCTGATCCGCGCCCAGCGCACCTCCTCGTCGGCCAGCCGCGCCTACGCCCGGGTCGGACGGATCTGATGACCGCGCTCGGCACACTCGCGCCCTCCGCCGATGCCGAGCTGTTTGCCGACACGCTCAGTTGCGAACTGCGTCTGCCGGCCGGCTTCCGCGCCGGTGCCGATGCCGATGCGGGCTCGCACAGTGCCGCAGAGACGCTGCTGCGCAGCCTGGGCCAGGTCGAAGACCTGCGTAGCGATGAGAGCAGCGAAGACCGTGGCGAACTGCCGCTGCTGGTGCAGCGGATGGATGCCAAGCTCGATCTGATGCTCGCGCTGATCGGCCGCCTGGTGCGCCAGGGCGACAGCGGCCTGATCCAGACCATGGTGCATTGGTCGGTCCGCGGGATCCGCCTGAATTGCGCAACCAGCCACGTGCCGGGCACGACCGGCAGCGTCTGCCTGCAACCGTCCGACTGGCTTCCTGAATTGGTACAGCTTCCCGCCGAGGTACTGGCCAGCGCAGGCGATGGTCACGATCAGTGGCTTTGGCTGCGGTTCGCGCCACTCTCACCCGGGTTGCAGGAGGCTCTGGAACGTCATCTGTTTCGTCTGCATCGCCGTCAGATCGCCGACGCCCGCCGCCAGCGCTGATCCCGATGGTTGGCGCCGGGCGCCGGGTCGGCTAAGGTGCCCCATACCGAAAAAAGGTCTCTTCTGCGCCGTGCGAGTCATCATCGTCGACGATCACACCCTTGTCCGTGCAGGCCTGTCCAGGCTGCTGCAAACCTTTGCCGGCATCGATGTCGTCGGTGAGGCCAGCAACGCGCAACAAGCCCTGGACATGACATCCCTGCATCGCCCGGATCTGGTGCTGATGGACCTGTCCCTGCCTGGCCGTAGCGGTCTGGACGCCATGACCGACGTGCTGCGCGCCGCACCACGCACCCATGTGGTGATGATGTCGATGCACGACGACCCGGTGCATGTGCGCGATGCGCTCGATCGTGGCGCGGTCGGTTTCGTGGTCAAGGACGCTGCGCCGCTGGAGCTGGAACTGGCGCTGCGCGCTGCCGCTGCCGGCCAGGTGTTCCTGAGCCCGCAGATCTCGTCCAAGATGATTGCGCCGATGCTGGGCCGCGAAAAACCGGTGGGTATTGCGGCGCTGTCGCCGCGCCAGCGCGAGATCCTGCGCGAGATCGGTCGCGGCCAGAGCAACAAGGAAATTGCCGCCGACCTGGGCATCAGCGTCAAGACGGTGGAGACCCATCGCGCGCGCATGATGGAGTCGCTGGGCTGCCGTCGCGCCAACGACCTGGTCCTGCTGGCCGCCAAGCATCACAACGAACTGGTCTGAGCGATTGCAGCCGCAATCGCCGTATCGGTGGCTCGAAGGACCCGGCGCGGCCCGCACAGGGCTGCCGCAACGAAAACAGTGACGGAATTCCGTCAGGCACGCTTGAGCTCGCCCATCCTGTCAGGGGATTCCCGACACACTGTCAGGAAAATCATGAGCCACCTCACCTGACTCCCTGATTAGAAACCCGTCGCTTTGTCCTGCAAGATGCGTTCCATCGCTGCTGCATGCAGCGCCCTTCGGAAGCGCTTCCATGAAGACGACCATTTCCGCCCAGCTTGGCCAGCAACTGCACCTCACCCCGCAGCTGCTGCAGTCGATCCGTCTGTTGCAACTGGACGGCATGCAGTTGGAACTGGAAATCCGTCGCGCCCTGGAAACCAATCCGTTGCTGGAGTTGGAAGAGCTGGCCGATAACGGGGACGAGGCCGCCACCAACGACGATGGCGCCAGCGATGTCGCCGCCTTCGACGAGCTGCCGGAAAGCACGATGTGGGACGTGCAGAGCAGTAGCTGGAACGATGGCGACGACGACCGCATGCAGCGCGTGGCCGCCGGCGAGTCCAGCGACCCGCATGTGCGCATCCTGCGCGAACTGGCGCTGGACCTGGACGAGGCCGCATTGGGGGCCGCCGCGTTCTGGTTGGAGCAAACCGACGATGCCGGGTATCTGACCGAGGCGCTGTCGACGCTGCAGCAGCTCGGCGCCACGCGCCTGGGTATGACCGTCGAGGCGGTGGAAGCGAGCCGCCAACGCCTGTTGCACGGCGACCCGGCGGGCCTGGCCGCCTGCGATCTGCGCGAATGCTTGCAAGCCCAGTTGAGCGCCCTGCCCGGCCGCGTTCCGGCCCGTCATCTGGCCGCGCGCATCCTGGCCGGCGATCTGGATCTGCTGGCCAGCCACGACTACGCGCTGCTGGCGCGTGCGCACGATGCCGAAGTGGACGATGCGCGCGAAGCGGTGCGGCTGATCCTGTCGCTGCAGCCGCGTCCGGGCGACGACCTGCTGCAGGAAAGCAACGCCAGCGTGATTCCGGATGTGCTCGCCTGGCATGCCGATGGCAGCTGGCGCGTGGCGTTGAACCCGGCCACCACCCATCGCGTCAGCATCAACCCTGTGCACGAACGCGCGCTGGCAGAGGCCGGCGATGCCGCACAGCCGCTGCGCGACATGTTGCAGGAAGCGCGCTGGCTGACCCGCGGCCTGTCGATGCGCTACGAAACCCTGCTGCGCGCCACGCGTGCAATCGTCGAACGCCAGGCCGCCTTCCTGGCGCGCGGCGAAGAAGCGATGGCACCGCTGACCCTGAAGGAAATCGCCGACGAGATCGGCATGCACGAATCCACCATTTCGCGCATCACCACCGGCAAATACCTGCAAACCCCGCGTGGCACCTTCGAACTCAAGCATTTCTTCGCCGTGCGGCTCGAAGGCGCCAGTGTCTCCGGCCAGGCGGTCAAGGCCATGGTGCGTCGCTTGATCGAGAGCGAGCCGGCGGGTCGCCCGCTGGCCGACGAAGCCATCGCCGGCCTGTTGTCGCGTCAGGGCGTTAATATTGCGCGCCGGACCGTGGCCAAGTACCGCGAACAACTGGACATCGCCCCGGCCCGCGAGCGCCGCCGTAACAACAAACCGCTGCTTGCGCGAGCGGGATAAGGACTACTATGAGCAAACTCACCGTGCTGCTGGTCGACGACCACGAGGGCTTCATCAACGCTGCGATGCGTCATTTTCGCAAAGTGGAGTGGCTCAACATCGTGGGCAGTGCCGCCAATGGACTGGAAGCGATCGAGCGCTCTGAGTCGCTGCGCCCCAATGTCGTGTTGATGGATCTGGCCATGCCCGAGATGGGCGGCCTGCAGGCCACGCGTCTGATCAAGACACAGGACGATCCGCCGTATATTGTCATCGCGAGCCACTTCGACGATGCCGAGCATCGTGAACACGCTCTTCGCGCGGGTGCTGACAATTTTGTCAGCAAGCTGTCCTATATCCAGGAAGTCATGCCAATCCTGGAGGGCCTGACGGAAGGAGCCAGGAATGAGTGAGTCCCGCATTCTGTTGATCGACAGTGACGCCGTGCGCGCCGAGCGCACCGTCTCGCTGCTCGAGTTCATGGACTTCAATCCCCGCTGGGTCACCGACGGCGCCGACATCAATCCTGGCCGTCACCGCCACGATGAGTGGATGGCGGTGATGGTGGGCTCGGCGCAGGACGCCGCGCAGGCCGACAAATTCTTCGACTGGCTGGCCGATGCCAAGCTGCCGCCGCCGGTGCTGTTGATGGAAGGCAGCCCGACCACGTTTGCGCAGACCCATGGCCTGCACGAAGCCAATGTCTGGGCGCTGGACACGCCGCTGCGCCACGCGCAGCTGGAAGCGCTGCTGCGCCGCGCAAGCCTCAAGCGCCTGGATGCCGAGCACCAGGCCGGCGTGCAACAGGACACCGGGCCGACCGGCAACAGCGAGGCGGTCACCCGCCTGCGCCGGCTGATCGACCAGGTGGCCGCGTTCGACACCACGGTGCTGGTGCTGGGCGAATCGGGCACCGGCAAGGAGGTCGTCGCCCGCGCCATCCACCAGCACTCGCCCCGCCGTGATGGGCCGTTCGTGGCGATCAATTGCGGCGCGATCCCGCCGGACCTGCTGGAAAGCGAACTGTTCGGCCACGAAAAAGGCGCCTTCACCGGTGCGCTGACCACCCGCAAGGGCCGCTTCGAAATGGCCGAGGGCGGTACCCTGCTGCTCGACGAAATCGGCGACATGAGCCTGCCGATGCAGGTGAAGTTGCTGCGCGTGCTGCAGGAGCGCAGTTTCGAGCGTGTTGGCGGCGGCCAGACCATCCGCTGCAATGTGCGCGTGATCGCCGCCACCCACCGCAATCTGGAAACCCGCATCAGCGACGGGCAGTTCCGTGAGGACCTGTTCTACCGCCTCAACGTGTTCCCGATCGAAATGCCGGCGTTGCGCGAGCGCGTCGACGATCTTGCCAGCCTGGTGCAGACGATCGCCGGCCAGCTGGCGCGTACCGGTCGCGGCGAAGTGCGCTTTGCCGATGAGGCGCTGCAGGCGCTGCGCAGCTACGACTGGCCGGGCAACGTGCGCGAACTGACCAACCTGGTGGAGCGCCTGGCGGTGTTGCATCCGGGTGGGTTGGTGCGCGTACAGGACCTTCCGGCGCGCTATCGCGGCGACTTCGCATCGTCCATTCCGGTCGAGTTGCCGCCGGAGCCGGCCCTGGTGGCGGCGCCTGCCGACGTCAACGCGTTGCCTAGCAATGTGGTGACGCTGCAACCCAAGACCGCCGACGCCGAACCGGTCTCTGCTGCCAGCCTGCCCGACGATGGCATCGACCTGCGTGGCCATATGGCCAACATCGAGCTGGCCCTCATCAACGAGGCGCTGGAACGCACCCAGGGGGTGGTTGCGCATGCAGCCCAGTTACTCGGCCTGCGCCGCACCACGCTGGTGGAGAAGCTGCGCAAGTACGGCATCGACCGCGAGCAGACCGAGCTGGCGAACTGAGCCGGCCACCGCTCCGCCAGCGCCCGCTGGCATAGCGCTTGCTTCAACAGGATCACTCCGTCCGCAACCGCCGGTTGCGGCGGAATCCCGACATCCACCGTCCCAGCGAGGCATTGATGCCCATCCCCGTCACCAGTCCGCTGCTGCCGCCGCTGGAAGACTTTCTGCCGTACCTGGAACGGATCTGGACCAGTCGCATCGTCAGCAACGGGGGGGAGATGCACCGTGCGCTCGAGCAGGCGCTGTGCGACTACCTGGGAGTGCCGCATCTGGCCCTGCTGACCAACGGCACCACCGCGTTGATCACCGCCCTGCAGGCGCTGCGCATCACCGGCGAAGTCATCACCACCCCCTACTCCTTCGTGGCCACGGCGCACTCGTTGCTGTGGAAGAGCATCACTCCGGTATTCGTGGATATCGACCCGGTGACGCTCAACATGGACCCGTCCAAGATCGAGGCGGCCATCACCCCGCAGACCACCGCCATCATGCCGGTGCATTGCTATGGCACCGCGTGCGATACCACTGCCATCACCCGCATCGCCGACATCTACAACCTCAAGGTGATCTACGACGCAGCGCATGCGTTTGGCGTGCGCGATGCCGGCGGATCGATCCTGCGCCACGGCGACCTGAGCGTGTTGAGCTTTCATGCCACCAAGGTATTCAACACCTTCGAGGGCGGCGCCATCGTGTGCCCGGACGAAAGAACCTACCAACGCATCGGGCATCTGAAGAATTTCGGCTTCGTCGACGAAACCACGGTGGTGGCACCGGGCATCAACGGCAAAATGAACGAAATCAGCGCGGCATTCGGCCTGTTGCAGCTCAAGCATATCGACGAGGCCATTGCGCAGCGCCGCGCCATCGACGCGCAATACCGGCAACGATTGAGCGAGGTGCGTGGCATCCGCTGCGTCGCAGCACCGCAGCATTCCAGCGCCAATCATGCGTATTTTCCGATCCTGGTGCAGGACGACTACCCGCTGGCGCGCGATGCGCTGTACCAATTGATGCGCGAGCACGGCATCCTGGCACGACGGTATTTCTATCCGTTGATCAGCGACTTCCCGATGTATCGCGCCCTGCCCTCGTCGGCACCGGCGCGGCTGCCGGTAGCGCGCTCGGTGGCCGCCCAAGTATTGTGCCTGCCGATCTTTCCCGGTTTGACCAGCGAACAGGTCGATACCATTGCCGACCTGATCGCCGGCGCAAAGGCAACATGATCGCACCACGCTGCACCTGCATTTCAGACTCCCATCTCTTCAACAGGCAACCAGGCGAGCTCGCATGACCCAGGCAACATTTATCGAGAACTTCCTCTCCGCCACCGACTTCCAGGAGCCGGTGGAGGTCACACTGGACACCGTGCTACTGGAATTGCCGGAGTGGGACTCGCTGGCAGCGCTGGGTGTGATCGTCATGTTCGACATGGAATACAGCAAGACCATCACCGGCGAAGATCTCACTGCAGCCGTCACCGTCGGCGATCTCTACAAACTGACCGAGGCGTAAGTACCATGCCGACCTCCACGCTGCACAACGTCCGCTTTGCCGGCATGGCGACCTGCGTGCCGAAGCGGGTCGTGTCCAATCTCACCGACTGCCGGCCGCAGATCCGCTCCGAGCGCGAGCGCCTGGTGCGCAACATCGGCATCGAGACGCGCCGCATGGCTTCGGAGTGGCAGTGTTTCTCCGACATGGCCTTCGATGCGACCGAAGTGCTGCTTGAGAAGCTGCAGTGGAAGCGCGAGGAGATCGATGCGCTGATCGTGGTGACCCAGTCGCCGGATTATCCGATCCCGGCCACCGCCATCATCCTGCAGGATCGACTGGGGCTGTCGCATGCCACGGTCGCCTTCGACGTTAACCTGGGCTGTTCGGCCTACCCGTTCGGCATCAACCTGCTGGGCTCGATGATCGCCGCCGGCGGCGTCAAGAAGGGCCTGCTGCTGGTCGGCGACCGCAGCGCCAATCTGGAAGACCCGATCTTTTCCGATTCCGGCACCGCCACTGCGTTGGAGTTCAGCGCCGACGCGCCGCCGATGCATTTCGATCTCAACAGCGATGGTAGTGGCTATCGCGCGATCATCCTGCCGGTGGGCGGGCACCGCGAACCGGTCGGCATACAGCACTTGGTGCCGTATCGCGACGAGGCGGATGGTGCCTGGAAGCGTGGCGTGGACCTGATCCTGGACGGCGTGGCAGTGCTGAGCTTCTCCACCCAGCGCATCCCGCCAGCAGTGCAGAAACTGCTCGACTACACCGGCGTGGCCAAAGAGGACATCGACTATTTCGTGTTCCACCAGGCCAACCGCATGATCAACGAAACCATCCGCAAGAAACTCGGTCTGCCGGTGGAAAAAGTTCCCTCCACGCTGCGCGACTTCGGCAACACCAGCGGCGCTTCACTGCCGGTGACCATGACCGCGCGCATCAACAAGGAACTGGAATCCGGCCGCAAGCGCTTGCTGCTATGCGGCTTCGGCATCGGGCTGTCGTGGGGCACCTGCCTGGTGGATGTCGAGGGCGCGGTGTTTCCTGACTTGATCGAGGCGTGAGCTGCACCGGCAACGAATCCTGAGCAAAAGACGAGACCACGTGAACGACCAGACCCGCTTCAATCCTTTCAGCCTTGCAGGCAAACGCCTGCTTGTTACCGGCGCCAGCTCGGGCCTGGGCCGTACGATTGCGCTGAACTGCGCGCGCATGGGAGCCGGGTTAGTGGTTACAGGGCGCGACACCGCCCGGCTGACAGGAACATTGGACGAGCTGCATGCTATTTCGGCGGCGTCGCATCAGGCGATAAACGCCGATCTGATCGTTGCCGACGAACGCAACGCGTTGGTGGATTCGCTCTCCGCGCCACTCCATGGGGTGGTGCATAGTGCGGGCATTTCGCGCCTGTGCCCAGCACGCATGATGAACGAGGCGCACCTGCACGAAGTGCAATCCACCAATGTCGACGCACCCGTCCTGCTGACCCAGGGATTGCTTAAACGCAACCTGATTGCAGCCGATGGCTCCATTGTATTTATCGCTTCGATCGCTGCGCACATCGGTGTGGCCGGGGTGGGTGCTTACTCCGCATCCAAGGCCGCACTCATCGCCTATTCGCGCTGTCTGGCAATGGAAGTTGTCAAGCGGGGGATCCGCGTCAATTGCCTGTCCCCGGCGTTAGTGGACACCCCGCTCCTTGATGCGACCGCGAAGGTAGTTGGCTCGCTGGATGCCGAACGTGCCAACTACCCCTTGGGATTCGGTAAGCCGGACGACGTAGCAAATGCAGCCATTTTCATGCTGTCCGACGCCAGTCGCTGGATCACCGGCACGAGCCTGGTCATGGACGGCGGCTTGACGATCAGCTAAGTGAGGACGTAAACATGAAACGCGTGGTGATTCTCGGCGCTGGCGGTTTGGGACGTCAGGTGCTTGCGCAGCTGCAAGTGGATTACGGGCATGGTATTGATTGGGTCATCGCTGGATTTCTCGATGAGCGTGGTGCCCACGCTGTCTCGCCTGCACTCTACTACCCGTGGCTGGGCGAGCCCACGAACTTTGCTCCCACCTCAGATCATCTATTTGTTGCAGCCATCGGTGACCCGGCAATGCGTAAGCGGCAAGTCGTGCCGTTGCTGGCGAAGGGTGCGGAATTCATTTCCGTGCGTACGCGCTGCATGCTAGGTGCGCGTACCGTTTACGGGCCGACCTACTTCGGATACGACGTCAGCTGTGGCGTGGATAGCTGTATTGGCGGATATGGTTTCATTGACCAGGACGTCTTGCTTGGCCATGACGTTGACATTGGCGACTATGTGCATATCGGACCGCGTTGCGTGCTTGCTGGTAACGTCAAGGTTGGAGACGGTGCAGTGATTAACACCGGTGCCTTGATCGCGCGAGGCGTCACCATTGGCGAAGGGGCTGTTGTCGGCATGGGTTCGGTCGTATTCAAGGACGTTGCCGCTGGCCAGACCGTGGTTGGCAACCCGGCGCGTTCCATCTTCAACAAGCCTGTTGACCAGGCCTGAGCGGCAATGCCATCTAGCGCCATTACAGGATGCCGATCATGACCCGCCATGCACTGGATGCGCGGCATTACACCAGCGTCGATACGTTTGTGCTGGAGCAGCAGCGGCTTTTCGCAAAACTCTGGAATTTCATAGGGTTCAGTTCGATGGTGCGCGAACGCAACCAGTTTTTTACGCGCACCATCGCTGGAACGCCTGTCCTCGTTCAACGGACGGCAGCAGGCATCCGTGCGTTCGTTAACCAGTGCCCCCACCGCCTTTCGGCAATTCAAACGGCCGATGCCGGGCAGCGGCCACTGGTGTGCCCATACCACGCGTGGTCATTCGGCGCGGAGGGCGAGCTGCGTGCCATGCCTAATGCCGAGTTGTACCGGTTTGATGCCGAAGAACGCGAACGCATCTGTCTGCACAAGCTGCATGTGGAGGAAGTGGGCCAACTGCTGTTCGTCAACCTGTCCGAACAGCCCATCGCGCTGCAGGAGCAGTTTTCCGAGGCGTTTCTGGACCAATTGCGCGACGCGTCCTCGCACCTGGACAAGCAGGTCATCCACAGCCGCCATCGGGTCCGCTACAACTGGAAGCTCAACATGGAGAATGTGAAGGACTACAACCATGTCCCGTTCGTGCATCCGAAGACCTTCCTGCCTGCGATGACTGCGCCCGTCCGATCAACCGGCGCAACCGCAGACGCACCGTCGATTGTGAAGCAATTGCTGCAGAACGCGCAGCCCCCTGCCCTGGAGACATTGAGTTTCTCCACGAGGGCCGCTTTACAGCCCCAGGCTTCCTGGTTCAACGCGCTGTGCGATACCTACGGTAGCGAGCACATCTACTACAACTGGTTCATCTACCCGAACGTCAACTTCTGCAGCGTTCGTGGCGAGCATTTTCTGCTACAGCAGTACGAGCCGGTGGCGCCAGGCGAAACCGACTATCACCTGTGGATGATGACGGCACGCCGCAAGAATGAGCGCACCGATTTCACCGCGCTGCTGAGCACCCTGATCCGTGGCGAGCGCACCGTAATCGCTGAAGACACTGAAGTGCTTGAACGCCTCCAGCGAGGACTCCGGCCTCAGGCACATCCGTTTATGCACGGCGACTATGAGTTGCAGCTGGTCAACCAGCATCTGTGGTACCGCAGCCAGGTGCTTGGGGAACACCTGTGACCAGGCAGATCGTGGCGGGAAGTGGATGGGCACTGGATACAGCCTTCGATCTGGCAGGCCAGCTCGGCCTGGCGCCCATGCGCCTGCCTTTGACCAGTACTGATGGCCACAACTTTGATATCAGCTCATTGCGTGCCGAACATCCATCCGAAGCCACCGAGGTGTTCGTTGCACTGGACGAGCGCGCAATCAACTATGCGCGCCAGTCACTGATTGCGGCAGTCAGGCTAGCTGGCTACAGGACATTCAATCTGGTCTCGCCTAACGCGGTTGTCGAACCTAGCGTGCGTCTGATGGGCAATGTTCTCATTGGCCCGGGTTGCAGCATTGCCAGCGGATGTAACTTGGGCATGGGCAGCTGGCTGGATCGTCAAGTCGTGCTGGATCGTGACGTGAAGCTCGGTAGCTGCGTGAGTCTGCGCGCAGGTGTTTTGCTGGCCGAGCACGTACAGATCGGCACAGGCTCAACCCTCAGTGCAGGCAGCATTGCGTGCGCGCATACACAAGTAGGCAAACACTGTGAATGGTTGCTCGGCGGGCAACTGCCAGCAGTATTAGCTGATCGTTCGTTCTTCGATGCACTCCTTGTCGATGGAGCTCGGATCCTTTAATAGCCGCAGAGCAGATTCAACTGAAGTGATCAGACCAGAAAGTACTAATCAGCTTTGACGTAGAAGGAGCATGGCATGGGCTTGATTGACCGAGATTTCGCGCTAACCAGTGGCGAGCGCGTCGTTACGCTGAAAATCGATGAGATTCCGCCAGACCATCTGGCACGTTACGCGTTTGCGCGACAAGCACTCAGTGACCTACCAGGACCGTTGTTGGGTGCAGACATTTTCTGTGGAGGTGGCTATGGAACCCATCTTCTAGCCCAGGGCCTACCCTGCTTCATGCTAGGCATTGATGGGTCAGCAGAGTCGATCGCGCGTGCCTCGCAGACGTATGTTGACCTCAATATCATGTTCGCGCACAAGTTCTTCCCATTTGCGCTGCCCGCCGATCACTTTGATTTCATCGTCTCCATGGAGTCCATCGAGCATGTCGAAAGCGGCGCACTGTTCTTTGGCTTGATGGTGCATGCGCTCAAGCCGGGCGGACGCCTGATCATATCGGCACCGAACTCGAGTGTTGTGGACTTGTCTAAGAACCCCTATCACTGGCATTACAAACACTACACTGTCGAAGAGATGCTGGAGCTTGGACAGCAGCACGGGCTGACATTGATCAGCTGGCAGGGTGCTGATTGCACCATCGTTGGTGTTGACGGCAAGGTGGTTGCGACCAATTCGCAGAGTCCTCGAAGCGGAACACTTCGCGAAGGATATATTGGCGACACGCAGACCTATTACTTTAAGAAACCGCTGCAAGGACTAACGTGCTGAAGCCCGCACCGCTCTTCTTCATTGGTTGGGATTACACCGCACCAGCCTCGGTGGTCCTCAAAAGGGCACTGATGGATCCGGACTTTCCATGGAAAGCAGTGGCCATCGTGCACGACGTCTTACTGACCGATAACGTCGACACGATACCTTTGATGCAGACCGATGAGTTCCTCGCACGCGAGGACTTATCCAATTCCGATGTCCTGTTACTGGTTAAAGACGGCGTGCAGAGAGCGATATGGATGCGTCGCGTTCGTGAGCATGGAATGCGCTTAGTGGATCAAGGCGAGTTACTTCAAGGCTATGCTGCAGATCTCGCGCGCAGGAAGATGACCCGAACGCTTGGCCTGATCACGTTGCCACAAGCGTTTGACGACACTGCCCACAGGGATCTGCAACGCTTTAGTGAGCAGTGGCCTGACCCACTCTCCAATCGTACCTTTGGCGCGTATCTCTCGTTCCTGCAGAGCGGTTTAATGGCGTCTTTAAGTGCTGTGGTCACCACAGATGCATCGGAGCACCCGTTTTTCATGCGTAAAGACCCGTATTCCGAGGCATTCAAAGCCATTGCCAGAAACGGCATGATCTGGGAGATCGCTGACACCCGCAGTGCATTTCTTGAGCAGGCAGTGGTCCATCACAACATTGGCGGGTTCGCCTATGGGTTCTCTTCGTTCTCTGCAGGCAGCGCGCAAGAGGAAGGGACGCGACTTGCCTTGCTGCTCGGTGGACTTGGTATCAAGCCTGCACTGTCTAGCCTGCATGCGAGTGACACTGCCGTGCGGCAAGACCACGTTGGCACGGCGGCAACGCCTGACAGCGATGCCAACAACAAGTTTGTCCGTATCGATGTTGAGGAACCCGTCGCGGTGCTCAAGTGGCTAGATCATTGCACCGAAAACCTACTGGCAAAGGTGCGTCTGCGGCGTCCATCCGATTTGCTGCAGTGCCTTGGCGCTTTCCCGATTGGGCAACTGTCTCTACGCTGCGACCGTCCTGGGCCTGCAGGGCTAGAACTGACTTTCGCAAAGCTGCAATCAGCGGCAGCTGACGTAATTTGAAGCCGCGTAATCGGCAAAGCACGCGCGAGTATCGACGCCCGATACATGACGTATCGGGCTGCCTTGGACGTTAGGCATATCTCTTGCTTATGCTTCAAGCCCAGCCCTGAGCTGCCTGACCGCCGTACTGCCACACCGCACTGCCGGCAATAGATCACCAACACTGGAACGCAACGGATGACGATGAACCTTGTGCTGCTACCGGATCTCATCCGGCAGGCGCCAGCCTTTCCCGACGGGTTCTTCGACCTGATCCGTGAGCCGATCCGCCAGGGTTGCGGCGTGAACATCGGCGTTGCGCCTCGCGATGACAGAGTTGGCAGCCTGCAAAATGGCTTTGATGTCGCCCACTTTCGGAACCTTGCGCTCGACGGTGGTGATGGTGAGTGGGCAACCCGCTACCATCGTATTGGCGATCCAGCCTGCAGGTATCTTCTGCTGCACCTGCCAGCAAATGCACTTGTGCTGTCATTTGAGATGCCACCCTGGCTGATTGCGCTGTGTATCCGGGAAAGCATCGCCTTCATCGATATACGGGTTTCACCGTTGCGCTTTGGGCGCGATCTCTACATTGCGCTGCGTTGCAGCGATGCAGACATGCGCGCACGCATTGGCAGGGCTGCTGTCGTCGAGGACGAACTGCGCTTGGAGGCAGCCGTGCTGGCAGCCAATGTGCGCATGCACCAGCGCCGGATGGAAGATGAGCGGGGCCATGTGCTCACCGATCTGGAGGGGGCACTTCTGTTCGTCGGACAGGCGCCCTACGATGCATCTCTGCTTACCGATGATGGCCGTTCGTTGCGTTGCGAGGATTTCGCTGAGGAGCTGCGTGCGCTCTGCGCCACACGTCGCCTGCTTTACAAGCCGCACCCGTTTGCTGGACAGTTTGCGCAGGACGAATGCGTGGAGTTAGAACGCATTACCGGCCAGACCCCCGGTACCTGCCTGCAGAACGCCTACCAAGTGCTCAGCACGCAGCAGGACGTGCAGCTTGTCGGTATTTCGTCGGGCATGCTGCAAGAGGCGGAGTGGTTCGGCAAGACGGCGCATACCCTGTTCCGTCCCTTCGTGCCGCTCTCCGATGCCGCTGGCAACGTCGGGCAGGCGTACCAGCAGATCCACTTCAAGTCGCTGCTGGCGCCGGGATTCTGGCACCAGTTGCTCACGCCAGAGCGTGCGCCACCAATCCTTACCGAGCTTCCGCCATTAATGCACCACCATGCACGCGAAACCATTGATCAGTGGTGGGACTACTCCAAGGTGCTGACCTGGGAACGCACGCTGCCCTACGAAACCGTTGCCCGCAATGGCGTGGCGCGGCTGCACGAGCGAGTGGAGACATTGGAACGACGCACTCATTTCAGCACCACGCAGACAAATCCTGCTTCAGTGCAGCTAGCGCTACAGAGCAAAGCGCCAGATGAGGCGCGCTGGCAACGCTGCGTGCAGGAGATTCAGCAACAGATTTCCGCTGCCCCGCTGCAATTCGGGCGTGGCCAGCTGTATCAGGGGCATGAGGACTGGCAGCTCCCAGGCCAGCGCCCGACCTTGCAGCGGCTGGCAGAGTATCGGGTGAACAGCTGGCTGCCGGCTCATGCCAGCGTGCTGGACATAGGCTGCAATATCGGCATGTTCGGGTTGGCGCTAGCGCCGGTGATACGGCACTACCACGGCATCGACCACACACCGGCGCTGATCGACATCGCGCAACGGATGGCCGCGGCGCGCGGGATCGAGAACTGTCAGTTTGAGTGCAGCAACTTCGCCGACTTCATGGCCGTCCAGCAGCAGCACTACGACGTCATCTTCTCGTTCGCGGTGCACGTGTGGATCGGCATGCCGATCGCCGAGTATGCGGCTGTCCTGCATGGGTTACTTGCGCCGGGCGGGCGATTGGTCCTGGAGAGCAACAATCTGGCCACTAACGACACGACGTTCTTCGCAACGATTCCACATCTACTTGACGCCGGATTCTGCGTGCATTCGCGCGGGCTGCTGAAGGATGACGGCATCATCGAGCGGGCGTTCTATGTCTTTGATCGGCTCGCCGAGCCGGGGCACTGATGCACACCCACCATACCGCCACCGCACAGGCACAAGCCGCCATGCTGCTGCTCAAGCAGGGTCGCACGGAGCAGGCAAAGGTGCGTCTGCGCCAGGCAATCGGGTTGGAGCCGAGCAATCCGCAGTGGCAGTTTGAACTGGCACGACTGCTAAGGGCAGAGCAGCCGGAGCAGGCCGTGGGGTTGTATGCAGCGGCGGAGCGTCTGGGCAGCATTAATGCGCCACTTGAGGCGGCCTGTCTGCTGCGGCCACAGGCCGTTGAATGGGTCGCGCCAGTGGCGCTGTGGACACCGGACCGGCTGGATATCGCGGCCAAACTCCGCTTCGCGCAACACTATCTTGGCCAAGCGTCCGATGACGCCGTCGATGCCACCGCGCTCTATCGCCGGCACATCCACCAGCGCACCGCTGGCCAGGAGCCCGATGCGCTTGGCAAGACCTGCGTGGCCGACTACGAGCTGGCATTTGCCACGCTCATCGAACAAGTGCGCGAGCAGGGCTTCCAAACGCACTGCGCAATTCCAATCGATGGGCACGGCCGCCTGCTCAATGGCGCGCACCGTCTGGCTGCAGCGCTGGCGCTAGGCCTGGAAACCGTGCCGGTCATACGCCTGCCAGCGCCCTGGGCCGCAGTCGATTGGGGCATGGCCTGGTTTCTGCACAATAGCTTCGCCGCCGAACAGATCAATGCATTGCTGCGCAGCTGGCTGCAGTGGCATGCGCAACGTGGACGTATCGTGCTGATCGAGCATGCGTCCGGCGATGACGCCATGGCGGTGCTACGCACGCTGGGCACACAGTTCCATATTGCTGCATGGCGCGATGTTCCCGCCGCCGTGCTCGCTGGCCTGCACCATGTGCAGCCCGGTACGGCGTTACTGCGCTACGTTTTGCTCGAAGGCGACGAGCAGGCACTGCAAGCAGGCTTGGACGCATATGTAGCACAGGCGTCAACGCCACTGCCTTGCCAAGTACTTGGCGCGCAGGCAAGCCAGCACGCCTCAACCCTCCTGCTCGACGAGACACGTCTTGCGGTTGCACACCGCGAGATTTCGGGGCCGACTGTAGCAACCACTGGAATCGGCCAATGGACACGCTACATGCCCGTAACGCCGGCGCCATCTACGGATGACCGCAGCGGCTTCGTCAAGTGGCGCAACCTGGAACTGCTCAAGGACGTGCAGACCATCATCGACGTCGGGGTCGCCGACGGCACGCCGGATCTGTATCGCACGCTCAAACCCACGCACGTTGTGTTCATCGAGCCCGTCACGCTGTTTGCGGATCAGGTCGAGCGAGTGCGGCAGCAGTTCCCGAGCAGCCAGTATCTCCAGATCGGACTGTCAGACCGCGAGGAGCACACCTTTATAAATTACCGAGAGGACGCGCCAGTGTTGAGCTCACTGCTGGCAAGCAGCCCGCTCCGCGATACTGGCGATGAGCGCATCGTGCGTTTGCCGGTGCACTTGCGCCGACTCGACGATGTGTTCGCGCAGCTGCAGGGTATCGACCGGACCGTGCTGCTGAAGGTCGACACAGAAGGCTATGAGCTGCAGATTCTGCGCGGCGCGATCGAGTCGCTGCGCTCGATCAGCTATGTGATGCTGGAGCTATCGGTGATCGAACGTTTCCGTGGCTCGTACAGCTGCACGGAGGTGGTCGATTTCATGCAGCAAAACGGCTTCTTGTTGCATACCTGCCTGTCCGCCAGCGTCGACGCCCAAGGCCATTGTCGTGTGGTGGATGTGGTCTTCATCAACACTAGCCGCCTCCAACGCACCCTGGCAGCGGCCCATTGATCACGACGCCCCGCGTTCGTTCCCGCCACCTGCACCTACCCTTGCCAACATGAATTCCCCCACGCTCGTCAGCATCGTCATGCCGGCCTACAAGGCCGCGTTTTTCGCGCAGGCGCTGGACAGCGTGCTGGCGCAGACCTACATGGCGTTGGAGCTCGTGATCTGCGACGACAATGCCGATGGCGCCATCGAGGCGTTGCTGGCGTCCAGGCTGGCGGGCGCGCCGTTCACGATCCGCTACCATCGCAATCCGACCCGGCTCGGCGAGCTGGGCAGTACGCTTAAGGGTATCGGCCTGGCCCAGGGCGAGTACGTCAAGTTCCTGCACGACGACGATGTGCTGGAGCCCGATTGCATTGCGCAGCTGGTGGAAGCGATCGAGCGCAACCCGGGCACGGCGATGGCATCCTCGCGTCGGTTGCGCATCGACGACGATGGCGCGCCGTTGCCGGACATTCTGGCCACCTGCTTTCCGTTCGCCGACGACGTGCTGATCGACGGGCCGGAGCTGGTGTCGTTCCTGGCCGATCACGCCATCAACTTCATCGGCGAGCCGAGCTGTGTGCTTGCACGACGCGCTGACCTGCTGGCGCTGGGCAACGAGCTGATGATGTTGAACGGCAAGCTCATCCACTGGGTGGGCGACCTGGCGATCTACGTCAAGCTGCTGCGCCATGGCAATCTGGCGTTTCTGGCCAGACCGCTCACGCACTTCCGGGTGTCCAGCGCGCAGTTCAGCCAGGCCGGCCGCGATCAGGTCGGGGTCGGCGACCAGGGCCACGAAGACCTGCGCCAGGGCATCCGCCAGCTCGGCTGGCGACGCGAGACCGGCGACAACCGCCAGGTGCGGGTCGCCCCGCTCAGCCCGCACAAGGCGCGCGTGTTCAAGTCGGTGGATCTGGTCAATGCGCTGATGCGCAGCGCCGGCATGGCCGAACAGGTGTCGCCGGCCACCTGGCTGGGCGTGCGTCACCCCAGCGATGTGCAGCGCGCGTTGATCGATGCGCGCCTGCAGGCGCATGCCGGCGGGCCGCGCATTGCGGTGATGCTGATCGACCGCGACGGGGATGCCGCAGCAGTGGCCGCAACCCTGGCCAGCATCGATGCGGTGGCCTGCTTTCGCAATCGGCAGACCTGTGTGGTCAGCAGCGCACCGCACCAGGTGGCCGCCCGCGGCGAGCATGGCGTGCGGAGTGGCGATGCGGGTCTGGTGGCCGCACTCAACCAGGCCATCGCAGGGCAGCAGGATGTCGATTGGGTGCTGCTGGTGGATGCCGGCAGCCTCTTTACCGTCAGCGGCCTGACGATGCTGGCGCTGGGCATGATCGGGCTGCCCGAGCAGTGCCAGGCTGTCTATGCGGATGAAGTGGTTGCGCTGGACACCGCGCAGCTTGGGCTGGCGTTGCGGCCGGCGCTGTATCTGGATGTGCTGCTGAGCGCGCCGTCCACACTGTCGCGGCACTGGCTGTTCCGCCGCAGCAGTCTGGTGGCCGACGGCGGTTTTTCGGCAGACCTTGGGCAGGCCTTCGAACTCGGCTATCAGCTTGGCTTGGTCGAGCGTTACGGCCTGGCCTGTGTGCAGCACATCGCCGAGCCATTGTTGGTGGCCGCAGCCCAGACACTGCAAACCGATGCGGACGAGCAACGTGCCATCGCCCGCCACCTGGCCGCGCGCGGGTATGCGGATGCACGCGTGCACAGCGCCGGCCCTGGTCGGCATGCGGTGGATTACCAGCATGCCCAGCAGCCGCTGGTCAGCATCCTGGTGCTGGTCGATGGCCGGTTGCCGCAGGTGCAGCGCTGCCTGGAAAGCATCCTGGCCAACACCGCCTACCCGCATTACGAGGTGCTGCTGCTGGACCGCGACAGCACCGCACCGGACCTGCGCGATTGGTTGGCTGGCATCGATGCGCTGGGCCTGCAGCAGATCCGCGTGCTGCGCTTTGCTGCCGAGCCTGCGCGCGAAGCGGTCTGCAATGCCGCCGCCGAGCATGCACGTGGGGATATGTTGCTGTGGCTGTCGGCCGGCGCTGCGGTGATGAAGGCCGATTGGCTGGAGCAGCTGCTCAATCATGCGCTGCGGCCGGAGGTGGGCGCGGTTGCCGGCAAGTTGCTGCGCGGCGACGGCACCGTGCATCACGCCGGTCTGCTGCTGGGCCTGGGGGCACCGGCGGCGCGCGCGTTCGGAGGCCATGCGTTCGACGAATCCGGTTATCTGCAGCGCCTGCAGCTGGACCAGAACTACACCGCCTTGAGCGGCGAATGCCTGATGCTGCCGCGCCAGCTGTTTATCGACGCAGGCGGTTTTGCGCTGGAGCCGGCACTGGCGCAGTGGAGCGATGTCGACCTGTGCCTGCGCCTGCACCAGGCCGGCTACCTGAATGTGTTCGCGGCGCGGGCGCAGCTGTTGATCGATCCACCGGAGCAGATGCCCGCCACTGCGCTGGACGAAGAAGCGATGTACGCGCGTTGGCTTCCGGTGATGGCCAACGACCCGGCCTACAACCCGGGTTTCTCGCTGGACCCCGGCGCCGGCTTCCAACTGGCCGACCCGCGCGCCAGCTGGCGGCCGTTGCAATCGTGGCGGCCGCTGCCGAGCGTGATCGCACTGCCGGCCGATATCGAAGGCTGCGGACACTATCGGGTGATCCAGCCACTGCGCGCCCTGCGCGAGGCCGGCCTGGCCGAAGGCGTGCTGTTCAACGGCTACCTGGAGATTGCCGAACTGGCGCGTCAGGATCCCGACGTGGTGATCCTGCAACGCCAGGTCGGCGAGGCGCGGCTGGAGGCGATGCGGCGGATGAAGGCGCTGTCGCGCGCGTTCAAGGTCTACGAGCTGGACGATTACCTGCCCAACCTGCCGCTGAAGAATGCCCACCGCGCGCAGATGCCCAAGGACATTCTCAAGACCGTGCGGCGCGGGCTGGGCATGGTGGACCGCTTCGTGGTCTCCACGCCTGCCCTGGCCGAGGCGTTTGCCGGGCTGCATAGCGATATTCGCGTGGCGGAAAACCGCCTGCCGCCACATTGGTGGGAACATCTGCCCGCGCGGGCCGAACGCCAGGGTCGCAAGCCGCGGATTGGCTGGGCCGGCGGCGCCAGCCATACCGGCGACCTGGAGCTGATTGCCGACGTGGTGAAGGAGCTCGCCGGCGAGGTGGACTGGGTGTTCATGGGGATGTACCCGTTCGCACTGCGCCAGCACATCCACCAGTTCCAGCCGGGCGTGCCGATCGATCAGTACCCTGCGGCGCTGGCGGCGCTGGACCTGGATCTGGCACTGGCGCCGGTGGAGCAGAACCTGTTCAACGAGTGCAAGAGCAATCTGCGCCTGCTGGAGTACGGTGCCTGCGGCTATCCGGTGATCGCCAGCGACGTGCGCTGCTATCAGGGCACCCTGCCGGTGACCCTGGTGAAGAACCGTTATCGCGACTGGATCGGCGCGATCCGCGAACATCTGGCCGACCTGGATGCGGCGCGCGCCAAGGGTGCGGCCTTGCGCGAGGCAGTGAGACGCGACTGGATGTTGAGCGGCAGCCATCTGGACAGCTGGCGAGCGGCCTGGTTGCCGGACTAGCGCGGGGACGCTGCTTCAGCGTTTTCCGGCTGGCGGTAGAACGGGTGTCTGGCCGCGTGTGAATTGACGGTGCTGCCCTCATCCGGCGCTGCGCGCCACCTTCTCCCGCCCGCGGGAGAAGGGAAAGCATTGGCTGCGCGTGACGGGGGAAAGGAAAACCTTGGCTGCGAGTGATCTGTCAGTCCACTGCAACTGACCATCACCGACTCCCTTCCCCCGCGTGCGGGGGAAGGTGCCCGAAGGGCGGATGGGGGGCGGTATCGCTGCGACGCGCTCGCGACAGGGCGCGGCAGGAACGTGCCGGCGCCGGAATCCCGGCACGATTTCGGCACGCCGCTTGCATTGGTGTGGATGCCTCCCTGGCTGACCGCACCCATGAGCGACTCCGTTACCTCGATTCTTTCGCAGATCCGCAGCTACCAGACGCAGATGGGCCAAGGCCCGATGGGTGCGGTCGGCGATGCGGCGCGCGGCAATCAGATCCAGGGACTGGCTGGCGCACAGGGAACGCCGGCCACCCAGGCGCCGAGCTTCAGCGAGACCTTGCGCGGCGCCATCGGCGGCGTCAACGAGGCCCAGCAGAAGGCCGGCGCGCTCTCCAAGGCGTTTGAAATGGGCGACCCCAGTGCCGATCTGGCCCGGGTCATGGTCGCCTCCCAGCAATCCCAGGTGGCCTTCCGCGCCACCGTGGAAGTCCGCAACCGTCTCGTCCAGGCTTACCAGGACGTCATGAACATGCCGCTGTAAAGGTTGACGACACATGGCTCTCGCGATCAGCAAAGAAAACATGAACCAGAACGCCGAAAAGGCGGGCCAGTGGTTCGACCGTGTCCGCAGCCTGCAGATCACCCGCAAGCTGACCATGATGGCGATGATCGCCCTGGCGGTGGGTGCAGGCCTGGCGGTGTTCTTCTGGTCGCAGCAGCCCGGCTACCAGTCGCTGTACACCGGCCTGGATGACAAGGGCAATGCCGAGGCCGCCGACCTGCTGCGTACCGCGCAGATCCCTTACAAGATCGACCAGAACACCGGCGCCATCTCGGTTCCGCAGGACCGCCTGTACGATGCGCGCCTGAAGCTGGCCGGCTCCGGCCTGACCGGCAAGGAAACCGGCGGCGGGTTCGAGTTGATGGAAAAGGACCCGGGTTTCGGGGTCAGCCAGTTCGTGGAAAACGCCCGCTACCAGCACGCGCTGGAAACCGAACTCTCGCGCACCATCAGCACCCTGCGCCCGGTGCGCGAGGCACGCGTGCATCTGGCCATCCCCAAGCCCAGCGCGTTCACCCGTCAGCGCGAAGTGGCCAGCGCCTCGGTGGTGCTGGAGCTGCGCGGCGGCCAGGGCCTGGAGCGCAACCAGGTCGATGCCATCGTCAATCTGGTGGCGTCCAGCATTCCGGACATGACCCCCGAACGCGTCACCGTGGTCGACCAGAGCGGTCGCATGCTCTCCATCGCCGATCCCAACAGCGATGCCGCCCAGCATGCCGCCCAGTTCGAGCAGGTGCGTCGCCAGGAAAGCTCCTACAACCAGCGCATCCGCGAGCTGCTCGAGCCGATGACCGGCCCGGGCCGGGTCAACCCGGAAGTCAGCGTGGACATGGACTTCTCGGTGGTCGAAGAAGCCCGCGAACTCTACAACGGCGAGCCGGCCAAGCTGCGCAGCGAGCAGGTCAGCGACACCAGCACCAGCGCCACCGGCCCGCAGGGTCCTCCGGGCGCCACCAGCAACAGTCCCGGCCAGCCGCCGGCTGCGGCCGTCGCCGGCGCACCGGGCACCCCGGCCGCCGCCAACGGCCAGGCCGCGGCTCCTGCCGCGCCGACCGAGACTTCCAAGAGCGCCACCCGCAATTACGAATTGGACCGAACCTTGCAACACACCCGTCAGCCGGCCGGCCGCATCAAGCGGGTGTCGGTGGCGGTGCTGCTGGACAACGTCCCGCGACCCGGTGCCAAGGGCAAGATGGTCGAGCAGCCGCTGACGGCCGCCGAGCTCACCCGCATCGAGGGCCTGGTCAAGCAGGCGGTGGGGTTCGACGCGGCACGTGGCGACACGGTGTCGGTGATGAATGCCCCGTTCGTGCGGGAAGCGGTTGCGGGCGAGGAAGGCCCCAAGTGGTGGGAAGACCCGCGCGTGCAGAACGGTCTGCGCCTGCTGGTCGGTGCGGTGGTGGTGCTGGCGCTGCTGTTCGGCGTGGTGCGCCCCACCCTGCGCCAGCTCACCGGCGTGACCGCGGTCAAGGAAAAGCAGCGCAATGGCGGCAACGATGGCACTCCGCAGAGCGCCGATGTGCGGATGGTCGACGACGAGGAGTCGCTGCTGCCTCACATGGGCGAGGACACCGCCAGCATCGGGCAGGAACGCAAGACCCCGATCGCCCTGCCGGATGCCTACGAAGAGCGCATGCGCGTCGCACGCGAAGCAGTCAAAGCCGATTCAAAACGTGTCGCACAAGTCGTGAAGGGATGGGTCGCCAGTGAAGCCTGATACACCACCGATGACCGGCGTACAACGCGCTGCCGTGCTGTTGCTGTCGCTTGGCGAAAGCGACGCCGCCGAAGTGCTCAAGCACATGGACCCCAAGGAGGTGCAGAAGATCGGCATCGCCATGGCCACCATGACCGGCATCTCGCGCGACCAGGTCGAGAAGGTCATGGACGAGTTCAACGGCGAACTGGCCGGCAAGACCTCGCTGGGCGTGGGCGCCGACGACTACATCCGCAACGTGCTGATCCAGGCGCTGGGTGCCGACAAGGCCGGCGGCCTGATCGACCGCATTCTGCTCGGCCGCAACACCACCGGCCTGGACACCCTGAAGTGGATGGACCCGCGTGCGGTGGCCGACCTGGTGCGCAACGAGCACCCGCAGATCATCGCCATCGTCATGGCGCATCTGGACAGCGACCAGGCGGCCGAGTCGCTGAAGAACCTGCCCGAGCGCACCCGCGCCGACGTGCTGCTGCGCATCGCCACCCTGGACGGCATCCCGCCCAACGCGCTGAGCGAGCTCAACGACATCATGGAGCGTCAATTTGCCGGCAACCAGAACCTGAAGTCGTCCAACGTGGGCGGCATCAAGGTGGCGGCCAACATCCTCAACTTCCTGGACACAGGCGCCGACCAGGGCGTGCTGGGCGAGATCAGCAAGATCGACGCCGACCTGGCCACCAAGATCCAGGACCTGATGTTCGTGTTCGACAACCTGGTGGACCTGGACGATCGTGGCCTGCAGACGCTGCTGCGCGAAGTCTCCGGCGAGCGCCTGGGCCTGGCGCTGCGCGGCGCCGACACCAAGGTGCGCGAGAAGATCACCCGCAACATGTCCCAGCGCGCTGCCGAGATCCTGATCGAAGACATGGAAGCGCGCGGCCCGGTGCGCCTAGCCGACGTGGAAGCGGCGCAGAAGGAAATCCTCACCATCGTCCGCCGCCTGGCTGACGAAGGCGCCATCAGCCTCGGCGGCGCCGGTGCGGAGGCGATGGTATGAACGACGTGGTCACCCGCTGGCTGGCCCCCGACCTGCACATGGCCCTGGCCGCGCCGGAACCGGAGTTCGACGAACCGGCCGTGTACGAGCCGGTGCTGCGCCCGCCGACCCTGGAAGAGATCCAGGCCATCGAAGACGCCGCCCAGCAGGAAGGCTTTGCCCGCGGCCATGCCGAGGGCTTTGCCCAGGGCCAGTCCGAAGTGCGCCGGTTGACCGCGCAGATCGACGGCATCCTGGACAACTTCACCCGTCCGCTGGCGCGGCTGGAAAACGAGGTGGTCGGCGCGCTTGGCGAATTGGCCGTGCGCATCGCCGGCCAGTTGATCGGGCGTGCCTACCAGGTCGAACCGCAGCTGCTGGCCGACCTGGTCGGCGAAGCCGTGGATGCGGTCGGCGGCGCCGGCCGCGAAGTCGAAGTGCGACTGCACCCGGACGACATCACCGCGCTGCTGCCGCATCTGGCGCCCAGCAGCACCACCCGCGTGGCCCCGGATCTGAGCCTGAGCCGCGGCGACCTGCGCGTGCATGCCGAGAGCGTGCGCGTGGACGGCACCTTGGACGCGCGCCTGCGGGCCGCCCTGGAGACAGTCATGCGCAAATCCGGAGCGGGCCTGTGAGCGCCCTGTTCGGTGCCACCCCGGCCGATTGGCTGGATGCACGCAACCTGCGCCTGGCCACCCGGCTGGGCACGCTTGGCCTAGAGCCCACCGCCGGACGCACCCTGATCCGCGAAGGCATCCTGCGCCGCGCGGTCGGCCTGACCCTGGAAGCGACCGGCTGCGAAGCGCCGATGGGCGCCACCTGCAAGGTCGAAGTCGACGGCGGCTGGGTGGATGCCGAAGTGGTCGGCTTTGCCGGCGAACGTACCTACCTGATGCCCAGCGCCGAACTGCACGGGCTGCTGCCCAACGCCCGCGTGGTGCCCTCGCGCCGCCGTGGCGGCGTGGAAGTGGGCGAAGGCCTGCTCGGCCGCGTCATCGACAGCGATGGCACCCCGCTGGACGGCAAGGGCCCGATCCGCGGCGAAGGCAGCGTCAGCATGGCCGGCATGTCGATCAATCCGCTGGCGCGCGAACCCATCACCACCTCGCTGGACGTGGGTGTGCGCGCCATCAACGCCATGCTGCCGATCGGCCGTGGTCAGCGCGTGGGCCTGTTCGCCGGCTCCGGTGTCGGTAAATCGACGCTGCTGGGCATGATGACCCGCTTCACCTCGGCCGATGTCATCGTGGTCGGGCTGATCGGCGAACGTGGCCGCGAAGTGCGCGACTTCGTCGAGACCACCCTGGGCGAGGAAGGCCTGCGCCGCGCCGTGGTGGTCGCCGCCCCGGCCGACCGCCCGCCGCTGGCGCGCCTGCATGGCGCCTACCGCGCCACTGCCATTGCCGAATGGTTCCGCGACCAGGGCCTGAACGTGTTGTTGCTGATGGACTCGCTGACCCGCTTCGCCCAGGCGCAGCGCGAGATCGGCCTGTCGGTCGGCGAGCCGCCGACCACCCGCGGTTATCCGCCGTCAGTGTTCGCCAAATTGCCGGCGCTGGTGGAACGTGCCGGCAACGGCGCCAAGGGCCGCGGCTCGATCACCGCCTTCTACACCGTACTGACCGAAGGCGACGACCCGCAGGACCCGATCGCCGACGCTGCCCGCGCCATCCTGGACGGCCATATTCTGCTGTCGCGTCGGGTTGCCGACAGCGGCCTGTATCCGGCCATCGACCTGGAATCGTCGGTCAGCCGCGTGGTGCAGGATATCGCCGACGAGCCCTGGCGCCTGCGCATCCGCAAGCTCAAGCGCCTGCTCTCTGCCTACACCGCCAACCGCGACCTGATCGCCATCGGCGCCTACCAGCGCGGCAGCGACCCGGCCACCGACGAAGCATTGGCGCGCTGGCCGGAGATCGTCGAATTCCTTGGCCAGGACGTCCACAAGGCATCGCTGCTGAGCGACAGCCTGTCCGCGCTGCAGCAACTGGTGGAACCCGAGAATTAATCCATGATGCAGTCCAAGCGAATCGATCCCCTACTGCGGCGGGCCCAGGAACAGGAAGACAAGGTCGCCCGCGACCTGGCCGAGCGCCAGCGCGTGCTGGAGACCCACCAGTCGCGCCTGGAGGAACTGCGCCGCTACGCCGAGGAATACGCCAACAGCCACATGGCCGGCACCAGCGCGGTGGCGCTGAGCAACCGCCGCGCCTTTCTGGACCGGCTCGACAGCGCCGTGCTGCAGCAGGCCCAGACCGTGGAAAGCAACATCGCCAAGGTCGAATCCGAGCGCACCCGCCTGCTGCTGGCCAGCCGCGAAAAGCAGGTGCTGGAGCAACTGGCCGCCAGCTACCGCGCCCAGGAAAACAAGGTGATCGAACGTCGCGACCAGCGCGAGATGGACGATCTGGGCGCACGCCGCTCGCGCCTGGCGCGGGCCGAAGATACTCACGGAGAATCTGTATGAACCCCCTGTCCGCGTTTGCCGCCGGCCTTGGCGCGCTTGCCAGCACCGGCAAGAAGTCCAGCTACAGCGACCCGTCGTCCGAGCAGGACCCGGCGCAGGACCAGTTCGCGCGCATGCTCAATCCGGCCAACACGCCCACCCACGCCCCGCCGCAGGCGCCCGAGCGCGTGCCGGCCAAGCCGCCTGCCGCCAAATCCAGCCAACCCGACAAGAATCGCTCCGACGACGAACAGGGCGATGACGCGCCCGGCGATGCGACCAAGCGCCCGCGCGCCCAGGACGGCGATGCCAAGTCTGCCCAGCCCGCCAAGGAATCCACAGCCAAGGACAGCAGTGCCGCCAGCGCGAGCGGCAAGAGCGCAACTGCCAGCAAGGACAGCAAGGACGCCCCCGCCGATGCGGCCACGACCACCGAGGCCGGCTGGCCGCCCGCCGGCCTGGGCGGTTTTGGCATGAGCCTGCTGGCCCAGGCAGTACCGGGCGGCGATGTGCTCGCCGCCGCTGCCGCCGCGCTCGCCGCCAGTGTGGCCAATGCGGCCGGCGCCACGCCGACCGCGACCGCACTGCCGACCGATACCACCGCGCCCACAACCGCTGCTGCCGCAACCGCCACCGCCCTGCCCGCCCTGGGTGCGCTTGCGCCGGCTGCCGCCGCAGGCGCCAAGCCCACCTCGGCCACTGCGGTCAGCGGCGATGCGCAGACCGCCGCGCTGATGAGCATGGCGGTCAAGGCACTGGACCCGGCCGACGACAGCGCAGCAGTGGACGCACCGGATGCCCCGGCGTTCGTGCTGCCCACCGCCGCGCCCACGCTCACCCGCCTTCAGGACCCGGCGCCGATCTTCAGCGCCTCGCCCACGCCGACCCCGGAGATGGGCAGCGACACCTTCGACGATGCCATCGGCGCGCGGCTGAGCTGGCTGGCCGACCAGAAGATCGGCCACGCGCACATCAAGCTCACCCCGAACGAGATGGGCCCGGTCGAAGTGCGGCTGCATCTGGATGGCGACAAGGTCAACGCCAGCTTCACCGCCGCCAGTGCCGATACCCGTCAGGCTCTGGAACAGAGCCTGCCGCGGCTGCGCGAAATGCTCGGCCAGAACGGTTTCCAGCTCGGCCAGGCCGATGTGGGCAAGCAACAGCAGCAAGGCCAGAGCGGCAACGGCAACGGCAGCGGGCGCGATGGCACTGGCCTCACCCTGGACGACAGCCCGCCCGTCGGAATTCCGTCAGTAGTGTTACGCCAGCGTGGATTGCTGGACGCCTACGCCTGAGCCGCCGCGCCGGGACGGCCCGGCGCAACGCAAAAACGCAGCGCGCGCTGACCTTGCCGCCCGCTCTCCACCCTCGCAGCGCAAGGCTTGCGGGGGTTTTGCACACGCGCCCACGCGGCGCCAGGAATCCGTCGCGGTTTTGGCACGCCAGTTGCATCCATTGGGTGAGCATTCCCCTGGAGCAGAACGTGGCAGCGGCCAAGAAACCTGAAAAGACCGAAGAGAAAGAAGAGAAGAAGAAAGGCGGCAAGAAGCCTCTTCTGCTGATCGCCATTGGCGTGGTCGTGCTGGCCGCGGCCGGCGGCGGTGCGTGGTTCTTCCTCGGCCACAAGGGCGATGAAAAAGGCGGCAAGCACGATGCCCCCAAGGTGGCCGAAGTGCCAAAGCCGGCACAGTACTTCCCGATGGACCCGGCGATTGTGGTCAACCTGGCCGATCCCGGCGACGGCCCGCAGTATCTTCAGGTCGAAGTGCAGCTGGTCACCCGCGACCCGGAAGAACTCAAACTCATCACCGAGAACGCCCCCGCCATCCGCGCGCACCTGCTGATGCTGCTGTCTCAGGTCAAGGCCACCGACGTGGCCGATCTGGCCGGCAAGCAGAAGCTACAGAAATCCGCGCTGGCCGAAGCGCAGAAGGTCATGACCAGCGAAACCGGCAAGAAATGCATCGAAGAATTGCTGTTCACCAGTTTCGTCACCCAGTAAGGCTGCCCCATGAGCGTGAGTGATCTGCTTTCCCAGGACGAAATCGATGCCCTGCTGCATGGCGTGGATTCGGGTGCGGTCAACACCGAGCCGGAGCCGCTGCCCGGCGAAGCGCGGCAATACGATCTGTCCAGCCAGGACCGCATCATCCGTGGCCGCATGCCGACCCTGGAGATGGTCAACGAGCGCTTTGCGCGGCTGTGGCGCATCGGCCTGTTCAACCTGATCCGGCGCTCGGCCGACCTGTCGGTGCGCGGCATCGACCTGGTCAAGTTCAACGAGTACATGCACTCGCTGTACGTGCCGACCAACCTCAACCTGATCCGCTTCAAGCCGCTGCGCGGCACCGGCTTGATCGTGTTCGAACCCACCCTGGTGTTCACCGTGGTGGACAACTTCTTTGGTGGCGATGGCCGCTTCCATACCCGCATCGAAGGCCGCGAATTCACCGCCACCGAGATGCGCGTGATCCAGCTGATGCTCAAGCAGACCTTCGCCGACCTGAAGGAAGCCTGGGCGCCGGTGATGGAGGTGGACTTCGAGTACATCAACTCGGAGATCAACCCGCACTTCGCCAACATCGTCACCCCGCGCGAATACGTGGTGGTGTGCCGCTTCCACGTGGAGCTGGAAGGTGGCGGCGGCGAGATCCACATCACCCTGCCGTACTCGATGCTGGAGCCGATCCGCGAACTGCTCGATGCCGGCATCCAGAGCGACCGCAACGACCGCGACGACTCCTGGAACGTCATGCTGCGCGAGCAGCTCAACACCGCCGAGGTGACGCTGTCGAGCGTACTGGCCAGCAAGCGCATGAGCCTGCGCCAGCTCACCGGCCTGAAGGTCGGCGACATCCTGCCGATCGATCTGCCCGCGCAGGTACCGCTGTGCGTGGAAGACATTCCCATGTTCACCGGCGAATTCGGCGTCTCCAACGGCAACAACGCCGTGAAGATCACCGCCGTCCGCCCGCCCGGCGTGCAAGCCCCGCGTGCCGTTCCATCCCAGGACCCCAGCAAATGATCAACTCCGACATCCTCGACGCCGCGCCCGCCACCTTCGACAACCTGCAGGCCGAGCACGACCAGAATGCCACCGACCTCAACCTGGACGTCATCCTGGACGTGCCGGTGACGCTGTCGCTGGAAGTGGGCCGCGCCCGCATCCCGATCCGCAACCTGCTGCAGCTCAATCAGGGCTCGGTGGTGGAACTGGAACGCGGCGCCGGCGAGCCGCTGGACGTCTACGTCAACGGCACCTTGATCGCGCATGGCGAAGTGGTGGTGATCAACGACCGCTTCGGCATCCGCCTGACCGACGTGGTCAGCCCCAGCGAACGGATCCGGAGGCTGCGGTGATCGGCCTGCTGGCTGCCGCCGCGCCGGTTGCGGCCAAGGCCACCCAGGTCGGTGCGCAGGCGCCGTCCTCGCCCAGCCTGTTTGGCGCGGTCTTTGCATTGCTGTTGGTGCTCGCGCTGATCGTCGGCCTGGGCTGGTTGCTCAAGCGCATGCCCGGCAGCGGTTTTCGCAACAGCGAGGGCCTGCGCGTGGTGACCAGCCTGGCGGTGGGTGCCAAGGAACGCGTGGTGGTGGTGGAGGTCAACGGCCAGCAATTGCTGCTGGGCGTCACCGCCGGCGGCATCAGCACCTTGCACACCTTGCCCGAACCGCTGCCGCCAGCGCCCGCTCCCACCCTGCCCAATTTCAAGCAACTCCCCAATTTCGCCCAGCTGCTCGCACAGAAGCTGCGCAAGGACCCGTGACATGTTCAGTCGTTGGAATCGCTGGGGGCGCAGCCTGCGCCTGGTCTTGATCCTGCTGGTGATGAGCTGCCCGCTGCTGGCCGCCGCCACGCCCGCCGCGTTGCCGTCGATGGCGCAGGCCGCTGCCCCCGCTGCCGCTGCCGCACCGGCGCCGGCGGTGCCGCCCGGCTCCAACCAGTTGCCGAACCTGCCCAACGTGAGCGTGGGCCGCATCGGCGACCAGCCGGTGAGCCTGCCGCTGCAGACCCTGCTGCTGATGACGGCGATCACCTTGCTGCCGTCGATGCTGCTGGTGCTGACTGCCTTTACCCGCATCACCATCGTGCTGGGCCTGCTGCGTCAGGCGCTGGGCACCGGCCAGACCCCGTCCAACCAGGTGCTGCTGGGCCTGGCGATGTTCCTGACCGCGCTGGTGATGATGCCGGTGTGGCAAAAGATGTGGGGTGCCGGCCTGCAGCCGTACCTCAACAACCAGATCGATTTCTCCACCGCCTGGACGCTGACCACCCAGCCGCTGCGCGCCTTCATGCTGGCGCAGATTCGCGAGACCGATCTGATGACCTTCGCGGGCATGGCCGGCGACGGCAAGTACGCAGGTCCGGACGCGGTGCCGTTCCCGGTGCTGGTGGCCTCGTTCGTGACCAGCGAGCTGAAGACCGCCTTCGAGATCGGGTTCCTGATCTTCATCCCGTTCGTGATCATCGACCTGGTGGTGGCCAGCGTGCTGATGTCGATGGGCATGATGATGCTGTCGCCGATGCTGATCTCCGCGCCGTTCAAGATCCTGCTGTTCATCCTGGTGGATGGATGGGTGCTGGTGGTGGGCACGCTGGCAGCGAGCTTCAACGCGTCGTAGGTATGGATGGCGCGCTGCCCGCGATCGATGTGGCTGGCACTGTCATTGGTATCCAGCTGAGCCACATGAATGTTTGAGTGGTGACTGCGTCTGGTTGAGTTCGGCATAGGGTGACAACGAACGACGGCTTCGGAGCACTAGCCCTTCCCGTCTCTTCCCTGCTCACCTCGCCCCCCCCCCAAAAAAAATTTTGGCTATTGCTTCTCGGTTCAAGCTCCCGGATCTGCGCTTTTGCCTTTGCTTGCTCCTGTGCTTTTGCTCTGTGCTCTTTGCTCGTCTGGGGCCCCATACCGCAGCGGCAAGGCCGGCAGATACAACCCGCAGGGCGGCGCGCATGGATGCGCGACGTTTTTGTAAGGGACATGGATGTCCCTTACAAAAATTTCTGCCGGACTTGCGCACCCGCAGCGCCGAAGGCGCGGAGGGCGCGAGGACGGGGTGTGCTTTCTTTTGGTTACTTTTCTTTGCACAAGCAAAGAAAAGTGACTCGCGCCTGACAGGGCGTGAAAGCCTTTGATTTCACTGCGTGGCATTGATAAGCGAAATCAATGCGACGAGGCAACACAGGTGCAAGTGCAAGTGCAAAGCTTTCGTCCCCCTTCGGGGGGCGAGTCACTTTCTTTGCTTGTGCAAAGAAAGTAACCAAAGAAACACACCCCGTCCTCGCGCCTTCCGCGCTGCGCGCTCCAGGTCCGCAATCCGGGTAGAAATTTTTGTAAGGGACATCCCTGTCCCTTACAAAAACATCGCGCATCCTTGCGCGATGCCCTTCGGGTTGTATCTACCCGGCTTGCCGCTGCGGTATGGGGGGCCGTAAAGCCAACAACAAAGCAACAGCAAAGCGAAAGCGAAAGCGACAGCAAGGCAAGGCAAGGCAAGGCAAGGCAAGGCAAGGATGAAACCGACCTCACTCACCACCAAACCGCTAGCCCAGCACCCCATCCCGAATCCCGAATCTCCAATCCCCGCCCTTTGGCACCCGACTTGCATCAGCACGCCCATGAGCCCTGAAATCGCCCTGACTGAACTACGTGGTGGCCTGGTCACCGTCCTGTGGATTGCCGGACCGATGCTGCTGGCGGTGTTGATCGTCGGTGTGGTCATCGGTGTGGTGCAGGCTGCCACCCAGTTGAATGAACCCACCATCGGCTTCGTGGCCAAGGCGGTCGCGTTGACCGCGACCCTGTTCGCCACCGGCAGCATGCTGCTGGGGCATCTGGTGGAATTCACCATTGCGCTGTTCCAGCGCATTCCGCATCTGATCGGTTAGCGGGCCGCACCGGATGGATTCCGCTACCCAGATGGTGATCGACGGCCAGCGCGCGTTTGCGATGGTCGGGGCGATCATGTGGACCATGCTGCGCACCGGTGCCTTGCTCACGGCCATGCCGTTGATCGGCACGCGCGCAGTGCCCGGGCGGGTGCGGGTGATGCTGGCCGGGACCTTGTCGATGGTGCTGGCGCCGATCCTGCCGCCGGTGCCGGAGTGGGACGGATTCACCGCGCAGGCAGTGCTGAGCATCGCGCGCGAGTTGGCCGTCGGCGCCAGCATGGGCTTCATGTTGAAGCTGATCTTCGAGGCCGGCGCACTGGCCGGCGAGTTGGTGTCGCAGTCCACCGGCCTGTCGTTTGCGCAGATGTCCGACCCGATGCGCGGGGTGACCTCCGGTGTGATCGCGCAGTGGTTCTACATCGGGTTCGGCTTGCTGTTCTTTGCGGCCAACGGGCATCTTGCGGTGATCTCGCTGCTGGTGGACAGCTACAAGGCGCTGCCGATCGGCACGGCCATTCCCGACGCCGGCGCGTTTGCGGAGGTGGCGCCGACCCTGTTCCTGCAGATCCTGCGCGGCGGGCTGACCCTGGCCTTGCCGATGATGGTGGCGATGCTGGCGGTCAATCTGGCCTTCGGCGCGTTGGCCAAGGCGGCGCCGGCGTTGAACCCGATGCAACTTGGGTTGCCGCTGACGGTCTTATTGGGGCTGTTCCTGTTGTCCAGCTTCGCAAGCGAGTTCGCGCCACCGGTGCAGCGCATGTTCGACACCGCCTTCGACTCCGCCAGAGAACTGACGGGCTGACCGTACGGCCGCTCAAGTTTTGCGACCGGTCGCCGTCAACGCTGGGGACGATTGACCCATTCGATCGCATTGCCTTCTTCTCGCGGAAACCGATGCCCAACGTGTCTGCGCTGTTCGTTCCACCTGGTTCGCGCGGCAAGGCGCTGCGCCTGGCAGCGCTGTGCCTGCTCGGGTGGCTGATCGCGGGCAGCGGATGGGCGCAAACCTATAGCTTTCACGATTACGCCCAGGCCGATGGCCTGCAGGGCATGACCGTCAACAGCCTGCTCGAGGACCGACAGGGCGTGGTCTGGGTAGGTACCGAACTGGCATTGCATCGTTTCGAACGCGAACAACTCATTCCCGTCGGCCGCGAAAGCGGGCTGGACGCACGCTATATCCGCGCGTTGACGCTGGATGGGCGCGGGCGCCTGTGGGTGGCCAGCGCCAACGGCGTGTTCGTGCGCAACGGCACCACCTTTAGCCCGGTATTGCACAATGGCACCGCGATCCGCGCCGACAGCGGCAATGTGATCGCCCCGTACGCGGGCGGCGTGGTGGTGGTCAGCGAAAATCAGCTATTGCACCTGCTGCCGGCCAAGCCGGGCGGCTGGAGCGCCCGGGTGCTGCCGTTGCGGCTGGACGACGGCACCACCCTGCCCGCCGGTAAAGCCTTGCTGGCCGACGGCACAGCGCTGTGGGCCAGTTGCGGACAACGCGTCTGCCGCATCGATGCCGACGGACGCATCACCCAGTTGGGCGATGCCGACGGCGTGCCGGAACGGCAATGGCGCGCGGTGTTCCGCGACCATCGCGGCAACCTGTGGCTGCGCGGCGGCGGCTTGGTGATGTCGCGCGCGCCGGGCGAGCGGGTGTTCCGCGACCACGCACCTCCGGCCGGTACCCGGTTCGACACCCTGTCCGGCGCAACCACCTTGTCGGAGGATGCGCAGGGCCGCCTGATTACCCGCTCCGACCGCGGAATGGTGCGCTGGGAAGGCGATCACTGGCGCTATTTCGGGCACGACCAGGGGCTGTCGATCAGCCCGATGGTCGGCCCGTTGATGATGCAGAGCACCGGCCAGCTATGGATCGGCACGCGCGGCCTGGGTGTGCAGCGCTGGCTGGGCTACGGCACCATCGAGCACTGGGACGAAAGCCAGGGTCTGGCCGAATCGCCGACCTGGGCCATCCAGCGGCTGCCCAGTGGGGAGCTGCTGGTAGGCGGCGATGCCGGCTCCAATGTGCTGGATCCGCGGACCGGGCGCATGCAGCCGTGGACACTGGCCAACGGTGAGCCGTTGCTGCAATCGATCTCCATCGCGCTGTCGCCGGCAGATGGCGCGGCCTGGGTGGCGCGCTCGTCCGGAGCCCTGGCACGTCGCGACCCGCGAACGGGCAAGACCATCGACGTGCTGCAGCTCGGCCTGCCCACCAACAAGCTGCTGTTCGATTCGCGCGGGGTGCTGTGGGTCACCACGCCGCGCGGCCTGTACTCCGTCCCGCCCGAACTGCCGCTGCAGGCAAGGCGCGAGGAAGCGGTACCGGCGGCGTTCGTCGGCGATATCGAGCTGGATGCTCGGAGTCGACTGTGGGCCAGCACGCGCGAAGGGCTGTATCGCCAGGAAAAAAACGGCCGCTGGCTGCAGGTGCAGGTGCACGGCAACCTTCCCAGCCACGATTACTTCCTGCTGGACTTTTCCGACGACGGTCAGCTCTGGCTGTCCTTGCGCGACACCGGGCTGTGGCACGGCGCCGTGCAGGACGATGCGCAGGTCACGCTGACCGCAGTGAGCGACACGCTGGTGTCGCGCGTGATGCCGTTCATCCTGCGTCACGACAGCAAGGGACGCCTGTGGCTGGGCAGCAGCCAGGGCCTGGACCTGCTGGACCGTGGACGCTGGTCGCGCGCCACGCGCAGCGAGGGCCTGCTGTGGGACGACGTGTCTGCCAATGCGCTGTTCGAGGACGACGATGGCAGCGTCTGGCTCGGCAGCAGCCGCGGGCTGACCCATCTGATCGATCCGTCGCGTGCGTTCACCTCGCCGCTGCTCCGGGTGGAGGTGCTGCGCGTGCAGCGTGGCGGGCAGACCCTTGCTGCCGGTGCGCAGGTACCGTGGTCGCAGGTTCCGCTGGATGTGGATCTGAGTACGCCCGGTGCCGAAGGCGGCCCGGACCGCATCAGCTTCCGCTACCGCGTGGAAGGCCACCAGGCCAGCTGGACCAGCACCTCGCTCAGCCACATCACCTATCCGCTGCTGCCGCCTGGCCGCTATGCCCTGGAGGTGCAGGCCGTGGACGCGGGCCAGCGCAGTGCAAGCCCGATCACGCGCTTTGCCTTCGTGCTCAGTCCGCCCTGGTGGCGCGGCATTCCCGCCTTGATCGCGTACGTGTTGCTGGCGATCGCAGCAGTGATCGTGCTGTTGCGCTGGCGCACGGCCAAACTGCTGCGACGCAAGCGCGAACTGGAGCAGCTGGTTGCCGAGCGCACTGCCGAGCTGGAACAGGACAAGCGCGACCTGGAATCGGCACGTGCCGAACTGGCACTCAAGGCCACCCACGACGAACTGACCGGCCTGCTCAACCGCTCCGGCATTCTCGCCACGCTGCGCGAGATGCTGTTGCGGGCCGATGCAACGGCGCGGCCATTGGCGGTGGTGCTGATCGACCTGGATCACTTCAAGCTGGTCAACGATCAGCACGGGCATCTGGCCGGCGATGCGGTGCTGGCCGGGGTCGGTCGTCGGATGGATACGCTGGTGCGTGGCGACGACCGGATCGGCCGCTACGGCGGCGAAGAATTGCTGGCGCTGCTGCCGGGGCTGACGCACGACGCCACGCATCGGCTCGATGCGCTGCACCGCGGCATCTGCGGCGATTACGCCATCGACGGTGGCTGGTTGCACGTCACCTGCTCGATCGGCGTGGCCTGGTTCATTCCCGGCGAAACCCTGGAGCAATTGCTGGCGCGCGCCGATGCCGCGCTGTACAGCGCCAAACGCAGCGGCCGCAATCGCATCTATTACGATGCCGGCCACCTCGCTGCGGCATCCGGCACTGTCGGCAACTGATCGCTGCAAGGCCGCTGTGGTCGCGTCATCGCGATTGGAGGCATCACGCCGGGCTGCGGCAGCGCCCGCATCCATGCAGCGCTGAACGTTGTCAGGGCATGCGACGGCCACGCGCGCGCGGTCGGGTGAGATGCCGAGTGGATCGAACATGAAGCTTGAGCGCAGTTTCGTTCGATCCAACGCGTGCCTGCGTGTCGGTCGTGTTCGCTCGATCACTGCCGGCCTCGATTGCCGCGTCCTGCACCTGCCACGCACATCTGGCGCGATCATCCAATGCATCGACAACGCGCAGGCGCATCGATGAGATGCACACATTTGCATCGATGGCGCACAGTCGCCTTGATGGGATGCACACATTGGCGTCGTACAGCGCTCGCGCCTGCCTGGCCGCTGTGCACTGGCAACGGCGTTGTCCTAAAGTAAATCGCGTGAACAGCCGCTAGTCGATATATCGCGGCCGCTATGGGGGGCTGCCAATGGCAAGCGTGAGTCACCCGCGCGAGGGGCGCGGACCGCACGCACCGATGCGTGGGAGATTGCAACGCCCGTGGGGTTTTTGCACCGCCAATGGAGGTCGTCAGGCCGAGCGGCATCGCTTGCTGCGATGCTGCTGTTGGCGTTGCTGTCGTTTGCCGAGCTGGCCAGCGCGCAGAGCGCCAGCATCCGCCGCTATGCCCATGACCAGGGTCTGCTCGGCCTTGCCGGCACCTGCCTGTTGCAGACCCGCAGCACCTTGATGTGGGTCTGCACCGAGAGCGGTCTGTATCGCTACAACGGCCGCATCTTTCAACAGGTGATGCTGGACGGCCTGCGCAACGAACCGATTACGGCAATCAGCGAACAGCCCGATGGGCGCCTGTGGGTTGCCGGCTTCCAGGCGCTGTTCATCGGCGACGAGCATGGCTTTCGTAAGCTCGCGCGCGATGAAGCCCAGCACCTGCAGGAAGGCCTGCTGCTTGCCAGCCTTTCCTGGGGCACGGTGATCGCCAATGGCGGCGAACTGGAAATACTGCGCGCGCGCAGCAATGGCCGTTGGCATAGCGAATCGCTGCTGGACACCGCCACGCGGGTGCGGGTGCCCGAGCTGTCGAAGGTGTTGAGCCTGTCGGTGGAAGGCGACACGCTGTGGGTCGGCTGCGGACGCAAGCTGTGCGCCATCGATGCACAGCGCAAGGTAAAGGTTTACGGGCCCGACGAGGGCGTGCCGGTCGATCGCTGGTACAGCGTGTTGCGCGACAACGACGGTGGTCTGTGGGTGCGCGGTGCCGGCACCCTGCTCTACCGCGCGCCGCATGCAGGCACATTCGGTGTGCGGACGTTGCCGCTGCTGGACAGCAGCACGGTCGGGCAACCGGCGCCACTGGTGATGGACCGCGAAGGACGCGTGCTGGTCCGCCGCAACGACGGCCTGGCACGCTGGGAAAACGGTGCCTGGCGCAGCTTTGGCACCGACAACGGACTGCCGCCCGGCAGCAGCGATGCGATCGTGGTGGACCGCGATGGCGATGTCTGGATGACCGTGGACGGCGAAGGTCTGGTGCGCTGGGCCGGCTACGAATGGATCGAAAACTGGGATGCCTCGCAAGGCATGCCGGCCGCGCCCACCTGGTCCATCGCACGCGATGCACAGAACGCATTGTTGGTCGGCAACGAGCACGGCGTGGGACGACAGGCCCAAGCGGGCGGGCGGTTCGTACCGGCCTTGCCGCAATCGGGCATCCAGATCGTCGGCATGGCGCGCAGCACCGACGGCAGCCTGTGGACGCTGAACTCTGCCGGCCTGCTGCGCCGCAACTGGCCGGACGGCCGCAGCGCCGAGATCGCCAAACTTCCGCGCACCGGTCGGCGCCTGCACATCGACCGTCAGGGCCGCCTGTGGATTCTCACGGTGGGCGGCTTGTTCGTGATCGAGCGCCCGCTGGACGGCGGCAGCCTGCAGCCGGCCGCCGGCATGCCGACGATCGCCTACACCGATGTCCAGCAGACCGCCGACGGCACGCTGTGGGTGTCCAGTGCCAACGGGCTATTCCGGCTGCAGGACTCGCATTGGTCCAAGGTGCAGGTGAAGGTCAACGGCGGCGACGCCGACCCGTGGATCAGCAAGTTCCACATCAGCGACAGCGGCGAAGTGTGGCTGGCGTTCTATCGCCCCGGCCTGTGGCACGGCATGTTGCTCGCCGATGGCCTGGACCTGCAGGCGATCAGCGACGAAGCGCTGCGCGATGTCGGCGTGTACCTGATGCGCGGCGACAGCCTCGGGCGGGTCTGGGTGGGCCACGCACGCGGCGTGGAGGTCTATAACGGCGAGCGCTGGGCGCATCTGTCGCAGTCGCAGGGCCTGCTCTGGGACGACGTGTCCGAGGCCGCATTCGCCGAAGATCCGGACGGCTCGGTGTGGATCGGCACCGCGCGCGGCGTCAGCCACCTGAAGGACCCGGCGCGCCTGTTCGACGAGCGCCAGCCCAGCGTGCGCATCGACAGCGTCAGCCGCGGCGGCGCGCCGATCCGCGCCGGGCAGCTGCTGGGCTGGAGCGACACGCCACTGCATATCGAGCTGTCGACGATGGAGGTCTACGACGACCCGAGCCGGCTGACCGTGCGTTATCGCGTGCTGGGTCTGCACAACGAATGGATCGAGAGCGACGACCTGTCGATCGACCAGCCGCCGTTGCCGTCCGGGCATTTCCGCCTGCAGGTGCAACTGGTGGACCGCTATCGGCGCACCACCTCGCCGGTGGTGGATCTGGCCTTTGCAGTGGCGCCCCTGTGGTGGCGCAGCCCGCCGGCGATCGCGTTGTACATCTTGATCGGCGGCGGCTTGCTGATCGGTCTGTGGACCTGGCGGCACCGCCATCTGGTCGCGCGCGAACGCATGCTGGCCGAGCTGGTGGCCGAACGCACCTATCAGCTGGAACACGAAAAACGCGACCTGGAGAGCGCGCGCGCGGCGCTGGCACTGAAGGCCAGCCACGATGCGCTCACCGGCCTGCTCAACCGCTCCGGCATTCTCGATGCCATGACCGAAGAGCTGCAGGCCTGCGCGCATGCCGAGCACCCGTTGGCGGTGGTGCTGATCGACCTGGATCATTTCAAGCAGGTCAACGACGAGCACGGCCATCTGGTCGGCGACGCGGTACTGGCCAAGGTCGGCGCCCGGCTCACCGCGTGCCTGCGCGATTCGGACAAGGTGGGCCGCTACGGTGGCGAAGAACTGCTGTTGCTCTTGCCTGGCATGAACCGCCAGAGCCAGCACCGCCTGCGCGCCATCCACGCAGCGATCAGCCTGCCGCCCTACGAGGTCGGTGCCGCGCGAGCGCTGCAGGTGACCTGCTCGGTCGGCGTGGCGTGGTTTCGCATCGGCGACACCGCTGCCTCGTTGCTGGCGCGTGCGGACGAGGCCTTGTATCGGGCCAAGGGCAACGGCCGCAACCGCATCGAACCGGAAGAACCCGAAAGTTCGGTGGCCTGATCGATCCACAGCGTTGCGCGCTTGCGGGCTCAAGAACGCGCACGCCGGGTCGCTAGCTCCTTGAGCAAGCGCGTCTGTCGACGTCGGAACTGGATGGGTGGTCGCAACCTATAACCTTGGCATGGTGCTGTTGTCGCTGGTGGTGGCCGTGCTGGCCTCCTACACCGCGCTGCATCTGGCCGCCCGCATGACCGTCAGCCGTGGCGGCATCGCCGCCGCATGGCTGGTGGGCGGCGCCATCGCGATGGGGATCGGCATCTGGTCGATGCACTTTGTCGGCATGCTGGCGTTCCAGCTCCCCATTCCGCTGGGCTACGACGTGGCGCTGACCGCCTACTCGATGCTGGCGGCCATCCTGGCCTCGGCGCTGGCGCTGTGGCTGACCTCGCAACCGCAACTGCCCTGGCCGCGGCTGGGCCTGGGCGCGGTGCTGATGGGGCTGGGCATCGCGCTGATGCACTACATAGGCATGGGCGCGCTGCGCATGTCGCCTGCCATCACCTATGACCCGATGCTGTTTGTCCTGTCGGTGGCGATCGCCATCGGTGCGTCCGCCGCCGCGCTGTGGATCGCATTCCGGCTGCGTCACGATGGCCGCCGCTACAGCCTGCGCCTGATCGCCGCCTTGATCATGGGCGTAGCGATCGTCGGCATGCATTACACCGGCATGGCCGCCGCGCAATTCGCAGCGGGCAGCATCTGCGGCGCGGCCGCCGGGGCGCACCTGCCGTTGTCGTGGCTGGCCGCGGTGGTGGTGGCGGTCACGCTGGGCCTGCTGATCCTGGCGCTGGTGATCTCGGTGCTGTCGCGCCGCTATCAGCAGCGCACCGACGTGCTGGCGCAATCGCTGGCGCAAGCCAATGCCGATCTGGCGCTGGCCGCCCTGCACGACCCGCTCACCCGCCTGCCCAACCGGGTGCTGCTGCACGAGCACGTCTTGCAGAACATCGAGCGCGCGCAACGCGATGGGCAACGTTTTGCGGTGATGCTGATCGACCTGGACGGCTTCAAGGTGATCAACGACGGCTATGGCCACCGGGTCGGCGATCAATTGCTGGTGGTGGTGGCCGAGCGCCTGAGCGCGCACCGGCGCGCGCATGGCAGCCTGGCGCGGCTGGGCGCGGACGAATTCGTGCTGGTGGCCGATATCGCCGACCCGGAAGACGCCGCGGCCATTGCCGGGCATCTGCTGCAGGCGCTGGCGGTGCCGTTTCTGGTCGGCGACCAGGAGCTGCGCCTGAGCAGCAGCATCGGCATTGCGCTGTATCCCGAAGACGCCGGCAGCGAGCACCAGCTGATGACCCACGCCGACGCGGCGATGGGCCACGCCAAGCAGGCCGGGCGCAACCGCTACCGCTTCTTCGAGCGCGCCATGACCGACACCACCCGCGAGCGCCTGCAGCTGCTGCAAGACATACCGCGCGCGCTGGAATCGGGCCAGTTCGTGCTGCACTACCAGCCCAAGTACTGCGCCGACGACGGCCGCCCGATCGGCGCCGAGGCGCTGATCCGCTGGCAGCATCCGCAGCGCGGCCTGGTGCCGCCGGACAGCTTCATTCCGCTGGCCGAACGCAGCGGCATGATCGGCCCGCTCGGCAGCTGGGTGCTGCAGCAGGCGTGCCGGCAGATGCGCGCGTGGCGCGATGCCGGCCACGGCGACTGGCGGGTGGCGGTGAACCTGTCGGCCACCCAGCTGGCCTCGCCCAGCCTGCTCGACGAAGTGGCCACCACGCTGAGCCACTACGCCATCGCGCCCGGCCAGCTCACGCTGGAAATCACCGAAACCATGGCCATGCGCGATGCCGACGCCTGCCTGCGCACGCTCGGCCAGCTCAATGCGCTGGGTGTGCGCATTGCCATCGACGATTTCGGCACCGGTTATTCCAACCTGCTCTATCTGCGCAAACTGCCCGCGCACGAGCTCAAGATCGATCGCAGCTTCGTGCAGGCCATGGATAGCGGCGCCGAAGACATCGCCATCGTCGCGGCGGTCGTGGCGCTGGCCCACACCATGCGCCTGCAGGTGGTGGCCGAGGGCGTGGAGACCGCTGCCCAGCGCAACACCCTGGAACGGCTGGGCTGCGACCAGTTGCAGGGCTACCTGCTGGGGCGGCCGATGGAGGCCGACCGGTTCATCGCCGTGGTCGTCGCCCAGCGCGACGGCCTGCGTCGCCAGGCCAGCTGAGCGAAGCCCCGGCGGCTGGCCGAAAGCGCGGCATGCGCACCCTGCGAGTTGCCATAGGTGCAACCCGATGCCGGCGACCCGAGCCGCCGCCCATCCAGCCCGATGCAGGCCAGTCGTCAGACATCGGCAACTGTCCCGCCCTGCCCCCACCCTCCCCAACTCGCCCCGCGCCCCGCCACCCGCTCTTGCGAATCCCCAATCCCGATTCCCCAATCCCGTTTTTGACGTGCCACGACCGTTTGCCGAGACGTTGCCGCTCCTCAGACATCGGCGACCGACCCGCCCTGCCCCCACCACCCTCCCCAACTCGCCCCGCGCCCCGCCACCCGCTCTTGCAAATCCCCAATCCCGATTCCCCAATCCCTTTTTTTAAGGAACACAACTTGCATCAGCCCAGGCTGATCCCCCACCGGCACCTCCATGTCCGAGTCCGAAGACGGCGGCGAACGCACAGAGCTTCCCACCGAAAAACGCCTGCGCGAGGCACGTGAGCAGGGCAACATCCCGCAATCGCGGGAGTTGTCCACCGCGGCGGTGTTCGGCGCCGGCGTGTTCGGGCTGATGGCCCTGGCCGGCGGCATCGGCGATGGCGCGGCGGTGTGGATGAAGACCGCGCTCAGCCCCGACCCCAGGATGCGCGAGAACCCGATGGCGCTGTTCGGCCACTTCGGCGACCTGCTGATGCAGCTGCTGTGGGTAATGCTGCCGTTGATCGGCGTCTGCCTGCTGGCCGGACTGGCCGGCCCGCTGCTGATGAGCGGCCTGCATTTTTCCAGCAAGGCCATCATGCCCGACCTCACCAAGCTCAACCCGATGAACGGGATCAAGCGCATGTGGGGCAGCAACAGCCTGGCCGAGCTGGTCAAGTCGATCCTGCGCCTGCTGTTCGTCGGCCTGGCGGCCTGGCTGTGCATCTCCAAGAACCTGCACGGCCTGCGCTCGCTGGTGAACCAGCCGCTGGAACAGGCCGTCGGCAACGGCCTGCATTTCACCAAGAGCCTGCTGTTCTACACCGCAGGCGCCTTGGTGCTGCTGGCCGCCATCGACGCGCCGTACCAGAAGTGGAACTGGATGCGGAAGCTCAAGATGACCCGCGAAGAGATCAAGCGCGAGATGAAGGAGAGCGAGGGCAGCCCGGAGGTGAAGGGCCGTATCCGCCAGATGCAGATGCAGATGTCGCAGCGCCAGATGATGGAGGCGGTGCCCAAGGCCGACGTGGTGCTGATGAATCCGACCCACTACGCGGTGGCGCTCAAGTACGAAGGCGGCAAGATGCGCGCCCCGATCGTGGTGGCCAAGGGCGTGGACGAAATGGCCTTCCGCATCCGCGAAGCCTGCGAACAACACCGGGTGGCGATCGTCACCGCACCGCCTTTGGCACGCGCCTTGTATAGAGAAGCTCAAATCGGCAAGGAAATTCCCGTGAGACTCTATTCGGTCGTGGCCCAGGTGCTCTCCTACGTCTACCAGTTGCGTGGCTGGAACGGCGGCCCGATGCCGGAATTGCCGTCGCTGGACGTGGATGAGTTCGGCAAGGGAGCCAGCGCATGAGCGCCCAACCTGCCCCGATGAATGCCCGCCGCATCATGGAGTTGCTGCGCAACGGCCTGGGCGCCCCGCTGGCACTGATGGCCATGCTGGCCATGCTGATGGTGCCGCTGGCCGCGCCGGTGCTGGATGCGCTGTTCACCTTCAACATCGCCATCTCGCTGATGGTGCTGCTGGCGGTGGTGTACGTGCAGCGCCCACTGGAATTCACCATTTTCCCGATCGTGCTGCTGATGACCACGATGCTGCGGCTGGCGCTGAACGTCGCCTCCAGCCGCGTGATCCTGATCAACGGCCAGGACGGCCATGCCGCAGCCGGCAAGGTGATCGAGGCCTTCGGCCAGTTCGTGATCGGCGGCAACTACGCCGTGGGTATCGTGGTATTCGCGATCCTGACCATCATCAACTTCGTGGTCATCACCAAGGGTGCCGGACGCGTGTCGGAAGTGACCGCGCGCTTCATCCTGGACGCCATGCCCGGCAAGCAGATGGCCATCGACGCCGACCTCAACGCCGGTTTGCTGACGCGCGAGGAAGCCAAGGCCCGCCGCGAGGAAGTCCGCGAGGAAGCCGACTTCTACGGCGCGATGGACGGTGCCAACAAGTTCATCCGCGGCGATGCCATCGCCGCCATCCTGATCCTGTTCATCAACCTCATCGGCGGCATGGCGGTGGGCATGTTCCAGCACGGCATGAGCTTTGTGGATGCCGCCTCCACCTACACCCTGCTGTCGATCGGCGACGGCCTGGTGGCGCAGCTGCCGGCCCTGCTGGTGTCGTCCTCGGTCGCCTTGCTGGTGACCCGCGCCTCGCGTGCGCAGGACATGCGCGGGGCCATGATCAGCCAGGTGTTCGGCCAGCACCGCGCGTTGGCGGTGGCCGCAGCCATCCTGGGCCTGGTCGGCCTGGTGCCGGGCATGCCGAACGTCGCGTTTTTGACGCTGGGCCTGATCCTGGGCGTGATCGCCTGGAAAATGTACAAGCGCAGCCTGGTCGTCGCCCCGACCGGCGACCCCGCCAGCGACCCCAAGGCGGCCGCCGCGGCCACCGCCGCACAGGCCAGCGCGGAACTGAGCTGGGACGAACTGCGCCCGATCGACCCGCTGGGCCTGGAAGTGGGCTACCGCCTGATCCCGCTGGTGGACAAGCACCAGGGCGGCGAACTGATGGCGCGCATCAAGGGCGTGCGCCGCAAGCTCACCCAGGACATCGGTTTCCTGGTGCCGCCGGTGCATATCCGCGACAACCTGGAGCTGTCGGCCAACGCCTATCGCCTGCTGGTGCATGGCGTGCCGGTGGCCACGGCCGAGATCTACCCCGACCGCGAGCTGGCGCTGGACCCGGGCGGTGCGCTCGGCCAGCTGGACGGCATTCCCGGCAAGGACCCGGCGTTCGGCCTGGATGCCACCTGGATCCAGCCGCATCAGCGCTCCTACGCCGAATCGATGGGCTATACCGTGGTCGACCCGGCCACCGTGGTGGCCACCCATCTGTCGCACCTGATCCGCGAACACGCCCCGGAACTGCTCGGTCACGAGGAAGTGCAGCAATTGCTGGCGACCCTGGCCAAGACCGCGCCGAAGATGGTGGAAGACCTCACCCCCAAGGCGCTGCCGCTGTCGGTGGTGGTGCGCGTGCTGCAGAACCTGCTGATCGAGCGCATTCCGGTGCGCCAGCTGCGCAAGATCGTCGAAGCCTTGGTCGAGCACGCCCCGCACAGCCAGGACCCGGCCACCCTCACCGCCGCGGTGCGGACCTCGCTGGGCCGCTTCATCGTGCAGGAGATCGCCGGCATGTCCGCCGAACTGCCGGTCTACACGCTGGCCCCGCAGCTGGAGCGCGTGCTGCAGGAATCCACCCACGGCAACGGAGTGGCACTGGAGCCCGGCCTGGCCGAGCGTCTGCACCAGAGCCTGGCCGATTGCGTCGGCAAGCAGGAAGCCCGCAACGAACCGGCCGTGGTCCTGGTACCCGGCCAGGTCCGCGCCGCACTGGCCCGCCTGGTCCGCCACAGCGTGCCGAGCCTGTCGGTACTGGCCTACAGCGAAGTGCCGGAAGACAAGCGTCTGAAGCTGGTCGGCACGATCAGCTGAGGCGTAGGAGCGCACCCCGGCGCGACGGGCTGTCCCGGGGACGGCCCATCGCGCCCGGGTGCGCTCCTACGACACGCCGCGCTGCCCCCCTGTAGGAGCGCCCTCGGGCGCGACAGGCTTTATCGGGACGGCCCATCGCGCCCAAGGGCGCTCCTACGACGCGTCGGATATCCGACCGCATCCCTCCTGTAGGAGCGCACCTGGGCGCGACGGCTTTACCGGGACAGCCCGTCGCGCCCGGCTGCGCTCCTACGACACGCCGCGCTGCCCCTGTAGGAGCGCCCTCGGGCGCGACAGGCTTTATCGGGACGGCCCATCGCGCCCAAGGGCGCTCCTACGACGCGTCGGATATCCGACCACATGCCTCCTGTAGGAGCGCACCTGGGCGCGAGGGCTTTACCGGGACAGCCCGTCGCGCCCGGGTGCGCTCCTACGCATCAGCGCTCCGGTACAGCCACCGGCAACCACAACAGGCTGGCCGCCAGGCACCAGATCCAGGCGTCGGAAATCCGCCACTCGGCGAAATCTCCAATCGATTGCATGACACCGACCGCTGAAAGCGACACGAGCGCGACTGGGTGGCGGTTCGCGCAGGCGCTCGGTGCGCTCCAACACACCAGATCTGCCCTGCCGCCCAGCACATGGGCGCCGTCGAACCGGCCAGTAACGCTGCCGAAAATCTCAATAGATGCAAGCACTTAACGAAGTGCACGCAGCGCAGCATCTACACCCAGCCGCCTCGGCGCGCTTCCACCCCCTCTCGCCAAAAACCCAGCATTGCGGTTTTGGCACGCCGCGTGCATTAGCTCTGGCGAGACCGCAGACAGCACCACCGCTGCGGGGCGGATGGCAGGACTTGGAACAACCGAACGGGACAGGCAACTCATGACGCTGGCAACACACCCACATTCATCGCGCACCCGTCCGGCGTCCGGCGGGTCCCGTTCCTGGAGGCATGTGGCATGAAGATCAAACGCTTTGTCGCCCCGGACATGCGCACCGCATTCCGCATGGTGCGTGAGGAACATGGCCCGGATGCCGTGATCCTGTCCAACCGCCGTACCGCCGAAGGCATCGAGATCGTCGCCGCCAGCAACTACGACGAAGAGCTGGTGCAGCGCGCCCTGGAAACCGCCCGCGAAACGCCGGCCCCCGGCACCGCGACGGTCCAGCAGGCTCCCGTGCAGCAGGCTCCGGCTCAGCCGGCGCAGGTTGTTGCCGCCCGCCCGGCCGCGCCGGTCCACGCTCCACTGAAGCCCGCTGCCGAGACCATGAGCCACCGCCAGCGCGTGGCCAGCGCCGCCGAAGACATGATTGCTGCCATGGCCCTGCGCCAGCCGGCCAGCGTGCCGCGCCAGGCGCCGGTCGCCACCCCGATCCGCAGCGCCGCGCCGATGCCGGCCGCGCAGGAACTGGCCGCGCCGGTCGTGCAGCGCCAGGAACACGCGCTGTCGGCGGTGCCGGAACAGCTGTTCGCCGACTTTCTGACCACCGCCCCGGTGCAGCGCCCCGCCATACAGGCCGCTCCGCTGCAGGCGCCGACCCCGGTCGTTGCCGCAGCAGTCGCCGCCCCGGCCTACGCCGCGCACGGGCAGGACGACGATGGATTCGACGACGAAGCCGACTTCGACCTGGACGACGCGCTGCCGCAGATCCTGCCGCCGGCCGCACTGCCGCCGATCGTGGTCGCCCCGCCCGCCCCCGCCGCACTGGCCGCAGTGCCGGTGGCCGCCGCGCCGGCCCCGCAGAACGACGAAGAACTCAAGCAGCTGCGTGGCGAACTGGCGCTGATGCGGCAGATGATCGAGCGCGAAATGAACCGCCTCACCGACGAGCGCCTGCGTGGCTCGCCGGTGCGTGCGCAGGCGCTGGAGCTGATGGACGACTACGGCTTCGATGCCGGCCTGACCCGCGATGTCGCCATGCAGATCCCGGCCGATACCGAATTGCACCGTGGCCGCGGGCTGATGCTGGGCCTGCTGTCCAAGCGCCTGCCGGTGGCCCCGGTCGACCCGCTGGAACGCGGCGGCGTGATCGCCCTGGTCGGCCCGACCGGTGCCGGCAAGACCACCACCATCGCCAAGCTGGCACAGCGCTTCGCCGCCCAGCACGCCCCGCGCGACGTCGCCCTGGTCACCACCGACACCTTGCGCGTCGGCGGCCGCGAGCAGCTGCACAGCTACGGCCGTCAGCTCGGTATCGCCGTGCATGAGGCCGACAGCGCCGAAAGCCTGCTCGAGCTGCTGGACCGCCTGCGCGACTACAAGCTGGTGCTGATCGATACCGCCGGCATGGGCCAGCGCGACCGCGCCCTGGCCGCCCAGCTGAACTGGCTGCGCGCCGCCCAGCAGGTGACTTCGCTGCTGGTGCTGCCCGCCAACTCCCATTTCGCCGACCTCGACGAGGTCGTGCGCCGCTTCGCCCACGCCAAGCCCCAAGGCGTGGTGCTGACCAAACTCGACGAGACCGGCCGCTTCGGCAGCGCCTTGTCGGTGGTGGTCGACCACCAAATGCCCATCACCTGGGTGACTGACGGACAGCGGGTCCCCGACGACCTGCACCGCGCCAATGCCGCCAGTCTCGTTCTTCGCCTTGAAGATTTGCGGCGCGCTGCCGATAAGCCCTGTACTCCGGAGCACAACCATGCAGTCGCGTGAATACGCCAAGCTGACCAACGCCTTCCCCCTGTCGGCGACCCGTCCCGAGCCCTTGGGCCCGGTGCGCACCATTGCCGTGACCGGCGGCAAGGGCGGCGTGGGGAAAACCAACATCTCCGCCAACCTGGCGGTGGCACTTGCCGACATGGGCAAGCGCACCCTGCTGCTGGACGCCGACCTGGGCCTGGCCAACCTGGATGTGGTCCTGGGCCTGTCGCCCAAGTACACCCTGGCCGACCTGATCGCCGGCCGCTGCACCCTGGATGAAGTCATCATCGAAGGTCCCGGCGGCGTGCTGGTGGTGCCGGCCGCCTCCGGTCGCCGCCACATGGCCGAACTGGCCCCGGCCCAGCACATCGGCCTGGTCAACGTGTTCTCCGAACTGGAACGCGACCTGGACGTGATGGTCATCGACACCGCCGCCGGCATCACCGACAGCGTGCTGACCTTCTGCCAGGCCGCCCAGGACACCGTGGTGGTGGTCTGCGACGAACCGGCCTCGATCACCGACGCCTACGCGCTGATCAAGGTGCTCTCGCGCGAACGCGGCGTGGACCGCCTGCAGATCATCGCCAACATGGTGCGCGACCCCAACGAAGGCCGCCTGCTGTACGACAAGCTCTCCCGCGTCTGCGAAAAGTTCCTCGGCGACGTGTCGCTGAACTATCTCGGCCACGTACCGCAGGACGACTGGTTGCGGCTGTCGGTGCAGCGTCAGCAGCCGGTCATCAAGGCCTACCCCGCTAGTCCGTCGGCGCAGGCCATCGCCGAAATCGCACGCCGTACCTCGCGCTGGCAGGCTCCCACCGTGCCGCGCGGCAACGTCGAGTTCTTTGTCGAACGCATCATTCAACGGGGAGTGGCCGCATGAGCACCGCTACCGCAACCACGGCCAGCGCGCAGTACCGCGCCGTGCAGCGCAACAACGCCAACGACGTGGTGACCCAGCACGCCGACCTGGTCCGCCGCATCGCCCACCATCTGGCCGCGCGCCTGCCGGCCAGCGTGGAAGTGGACGACCTGATCCAGGCCGGCATGATCGGCCTGATCGAGGCCTCGCGCAGCTACGACTCCGAACAGGGCGCCTCGTTCGAAACCTATGCTTCGATCCGCATCCGCGGCTCGATGATCGACGAGATCCGCCGTGGCGACTGGGTGCCGCGTTCGGTGCACCGCCGTGCCCGCGACGCCGCTGCGGCGGTGCGCAAGATCGAGCAGAACACCGGCCGCGCCGCCGCCGCCACCGAGGTGGCCGCCGCGATGGAAATGCCGCTGCCCGACTACCTGCGCCTGATGGAAGATGCCGCCCGCGGCCAGGTGCTGAGCCTGGAATCGCGCATCGAGGATCACGGCGAGCTGGACACCACCGCCAAGGGTGGCCCCAATCCGCAGCAGATGATGGAGCGTGGCGAATTCGGCCGCGAGCTGGGCAAGGCCATCGGCCAGTTGCCCGAGCGCGAGCAGCTGGTGCTGTCGCTGTACTACGAACAGGAATTGAACCTGAAGGAAATCGGCGCCGTGCTCGGTGTGAGCGAATCGCGCGTCTGCCAGATCCATGGCCAGGCCGTGGTGCGTTTGCGCGGCCGCCTCAAAGTCTTCGAACTGGCCGATGCCGGTGTCGAAATTGACGACTAATTTTTTCGCGTATTTTTTAGCGTTAGGAGCTTGATGTGAACAAGAACATGCGGATCCTGATCGTGGACGACTTCTCGACGATGCGACGTATCGTCAAGAATCTGTTGGCGGATCTCGGCTTCACCAATACCGCAGAGGCCGAAGACGGCAACAGCGCACTGGCTGCGTTGCGCGCGGGCCCGTTCGATTTCGTGGTGACGGACTGGAACATGCCCGGCATGACCGGCATCGACCTGCTGCGCAACATCCGCGCCGACGCCAAGCTCAAGCACCTGCCGGTGATGATGGTGACCGCCGAAGCCAAGCGCGAGCAGATCATCGAAGCGGCGCAGTGCGGCGTGAACGGCTACATCATCAAGCCGTTCACCGCGCAGACGCTGGAAGAAAAGCTGGGCAAGGTGTTCGAACGTCTGGCGGCGACCGCCTGATGAACGCCACCGTGGAAACCGATGCCGAACGTGCCGCGTTGATCGAGCGCCTGCAGAACGCGCTCGATGCACTGGAAAGCGGTGACCAGGTCGCCTGGCGTCGCGAGGTCGATCACCTCGCCGCCCTGCGCACACGCCCGATGATGCAGAGCCTGAGCCGGCTCGCGCGCGAACTCGGCCAGGCGCTGGGCGAATTGCCCACGGTGCCCGAGGAAGCCGGCGAACTGGACGATGCCTGCTCGCGCCTGGACCACGTGGTGGAAATGACCGAAAAGGCCAGCCATCGCACGCTGGACCTGGTGGAAGAATGCCGCGTGCTGGCCAACCAGCTGCGCGACGGTGGGCTCAATGAAGACCAGGGCGCGCTGCTGGACAAGATGCGCCACAACCTGACCGAGCTGTCGCTGGCGCAGAGCTACCAGGACCTCAGCGGGCAGATCATCCGCCGCGTGGCCGGGATCGTGCGCCGCGTGCATGAGGGCTTCGGTGCGCTCGGCCTGCCGCCGAAGAACACGGAGCCGAAGAAAGACGACGGCGGTCTGGCCGGCCCTGCAATCAAGGGTCTGGACCGTCACGCGGTGTCGCAGGACGACGCCGACGATTTGCTGTCCGGATTGGGGTTGTAACCATGAGTGCTGTTCCAGACGATATTGCTGCCGATTTCATCGTCGAGGCCCAGGAAATCCTGGACCGCCTCGGCGAACAGCTGGTGTCGCTGGAACAGGCGCCAGACGAAGCCGACCAGCTCAATGCAGTGTTCCGCGGTTTCCACACGCTCAAGGGCGGCGCCGGCTTCCTGGCGATCAAACCCATGGTGGAGCTGTGCCACGCCGCTGAAGAAACCCTCGGCATGGCGCGCTCGGGCCAGGCGGTGCTGCAGGCGCATCACTTCGATGCCGCGCAGCAGTCGCTGGACTATCTGCAGGCCATGCTGGATGCGATGGGCTCGGGGGAAACCGTACCGCACGCACCGGCGTCGCTGATTGCGCAGTTCGATGCCAAGAGCGGCCCGCCGGCGGTCAAGTCCGCTCCCAAGGCCGCCGCCGCCGCGCCCGCACACGACGACGCACATGGCGCTGCTGCGGCTGGCGCCAAGGCCGCGCCCAAGGCGGCGGCCAAGGGTGGCGACGCCGAGCAGACCGTGCGCGTGGACACCAAGCGCCTGGACGCCATCGTCAACCTGATCGGCGAGCTGGTGCTGTCGCGCAACCGTCTCAAGACGCTGCGTACCCGCCTGCGCGACGAAGAACTCGACCGCGCGGTCAGCACGCTGGACATCGCCACCGCCCGCCTGCAGACCGCCGTCATGCGTACCCGCATGCAGCCGGTCAGCAAGGTGTTCGCACGCTTCCCCAAGGTGGCCCGCGATGTCGCGCGCACCCTGTCCAAGGAAGTGGAACTGGAGCTGATCGGCGCCGAAACCGAGCTCGATCGCAATCTGGTCGAAGCCCTGGCCGACCCGCTGGTGCACCTGGTGCGCAACGCGATCGACCACGGCATCGAGTCCCCTGCCCTGCGCGAAGCCACCGGCAAGCCGCGTAGCGGTCACGTGCGGCTGTCTGCGCAGCAGGAAGGCGACTACGTCAGTATCGAAATCCAGGACGACGGCGCCGGCATCGACCCCGAGCGTCTGCGCGAGATCGCCCGCAACAAGGGCCTGATCGACGCCGAAGCCGCTGCCCGTCTGAGCACCGACGAGTGCCTGCATCTGATCTTCATGCCGGGTTTTTCCACCAAGGCCGAGGTCACCGACATCTCCGGCCGCGGCGTGGGCATGGACGTGGTGCAGTCGCGCATCCGCGAATTGAGCGGGCAGATCCAGATCCAGTCCGAACTGGGCCGCGGCAGCCGCTTCATGATCCGCGTCCCGCTGACCCTGGCGATTCTGCCGACCCTGCTGGTGCAGGCCGGCGAAGCCGTCTACGCCTTGCCGCTGGCGCGCGTGGTCGAGGTGCTGCACGCACCGCAGACCTCGCTGGGCTGGTTCGACGGCCGCGCCGTGCTGGACCGCCGCTCGCACACCCTGCCGCTGATCGACCTGCGCCGCTGGCTGGGCGTGCCCGCCGAACAACCGCCGCTACTGACCGTGGTGTTGCTGCAGGCCGGCGAAACCCGCTTCGGCCTGGTGGTGGACCAGGTCCGCGGCCGCGAGGAAGTGGTGATCAAGCCCCTGCCCCGCGCCCTGCGCGGCCTGCCCGGCTACGCCGGCGCCACCCTGATTGGCGATGGCCGGATGGCGCTGATCCTGGATGTGGATGGATTGCGTTCCAGCGATCATTGAGGTTGGGGATTCGGGATTCGGAGAATCGGGAATCGGGAATCGGGAATCGGGAATCGTCAAGACGATCCTGGTTGCCTGATGTAACGACAACGGCCGCGTACTGCGGCCGTTGTCGTTTCACTACCAGCATCGCTGTCGATCTATGTCGCTACGCGCGCAGGCATGGGCGCGATGTTTTGGCGACGACCAGGCTGCCGTGAAAGTGAACCTGGAACCGTTATTTCGAAAGAGCATTCTCGCAGCCGTCTCCACTCACGGGGCGTCCCAGGCGTTGGCGGGTTGTGACGACGATTGCCTGCTAAAACAGTCCATTACTATTGGCGCGCACATCAGGCATCTGCATCATGCCGTCCCAGTGTTCGGCGAACCTATCACCCTCAAACCGATAGATGTCGATGAAGCGCCACTCCTTCCCCTCCATTTCGTAACGCGAATGGAGGATCACGACATCATCTTCGGACAGAACATGCTTGAACTGGATTTTCTGCTTCCGAACTCCCTGCGAAATTAGTCGCCTCACCAGCGCTTTGACACCGTCAGGACCATCCCCAATCGTCGGATTGTGCTGAATGAAGTTGGGCGTCATGCAATCGTCCATTGCCGATTCGTCCAGATCTCCGAAAATACGTTGATAAGCGCGTGTGGCGATCAACTTGTTCTTCTCGTTCATGGCAGAAACCTCTATCTGAGCTAGTCGTATGGATGAATTTGGAACACAAACCGATGCGCGCGGGAAGAATTCCTATTTGCCCCAAAACGCATCCTCTTGCTCCGGATCTGCAGAGAATAGCCAGACCTCCACGATTTTCCCTTCGACGATACGCAGTAGGTCGATACCACGTTGCAACAGCTTGAACCCTTCGCGTTGACCGGAAAAATCGATTTCAACCGCGACAAGATCTCCATTAGCCAGATAGCTGTGTACCTTGGTAATGGCAAAGGTGCCCATTGATGCCTCCATCATGCCCCCGATCATGGCGCCAACTTCGGCAATCCCGTTCTTGGTGCCGGAAAATTGATGGTTGCCTGGCTGGTGCCACACAACAGCAGGGTGTACGAGGCTGCCGAACGCAGCTTGATCACCGGTCTGGATGGCCTGGATATAGGCGTTGGCAGTGGCGAGGTTTTGCATGTGCGAGTCCTTGTGAGTTGGGTTTTGGATAGGCCGTCGGGAGGCCCCGATCTGCTGGTGAGTGAAAATTTAAAGATAAATTCGCCCCATATCTCGATGAATTGGCGCGCTTTTATGATAAAAATCGGACATCTCAACATGCGGGTATGCCATGGCGCTCAAGGGATTGGATATCACGCACCTGGGCTACGCTCCTTCTGGTCGTGAACTTGACGTAGAGGTTCTACTCTTCGCCGACATCGTTCGACGTTCGCCCATTGAGAAGGTTAGAGCGACTCATCGCTATGACTTCCACATGCTTGTTCTGGTGACCGACGGAATCTGCCTGCAAATGGTCGACTTCGAACCGGTGCCTTGTGCTGCGGGCTCCGTCGTTGTCCTGAGGCCAGGCCAGGTGCACAGCTTTGGAGACCAAACGCATTGGAACGGTTGGCTGGTGTTCTTCCGCTCGGAATTCTTGCCGGCCATCTCCGATGTGCCGAGCAATCTCATGCCATTGCGCATGCTTGAACGCATGCCGGCCCATCGTGTCGTCTGCGAGGATGACTTCGCTCTGATGACAAACGCGGTCATGGCGATGGGCGAAGACGCAAAGTGCGATGCCTCAACCAAGGTAGTGCATACGCTCTTAAGATATCAGCTCTGCACGCTGATTCTACGTCTGGGTATCTTGGATGCGCGGCGGAGCGTCCAGGTATCATTCCGCAGTTCCACCTCGAAGCGTTTCGCCAAATTCAATGAGCTGCTTCAGACGAGGCTCGCAAGGTGGCACGCGGTGAATCTCTACGCTGATGCGCTTGGGTGCTCAGAGAAAAGTCTCAATCGTGCAACCAAGGACGCGGTCGGCTTGAGCGCCAAGGAAGTCATCGTGCAACGCCTCATCCTCGAAGCCAAGCGACTCCTTGCGCATACCGACCGGCCCATCTATCGTGTTGCAGATAGCCTGGGTTTCGAGGAGTCTACCAATTTCTCCAAGTTCTTCAGAAATTACGTTGGACAAGGGCCGGCGGAGTTTCGCTCCGCACATCGTTGAGAAGTTTGGTTGGACATTTCGGCTACTGAAAATTGCACGCCCAATTCCCAGATAGTGAGACGCTCAGGCACTGATACATCTTCCTAACCACGAGCTCCTCAAATCCCGCCGACGCCCGCTAGGGAAGGTCTGAACAACGGGGCCTGAGAGTGCGGGATGTCGCGTCGTTCCGGAGAGTCTCGTTTGGATCTTCGGATTTTGGCCATTTCTGGCGCTTTCCTTGAGAATTTCCCGGGTTACAGGCGCACGCTACCCACAACGGACAGTAACTGCTTTCGCTTCATCCACAGGTTCGACAGCGCAAACAATGTCAGCACCTGCGCCGTGTTCTTGGCCAAGCCGCGATAGCGGACCTTGGTGTAGCCAAACTGGCGCTTGATCACCCGGAATGGATTCTCCACCTTCGCGCGCACGCTTGCCTTGAAGTGTTCCCAACGCTGTTCCCGAACACGCTCGCGTTTGTTGCCAATGGCTTGCATCGTCGAGGGCCTGGCAGCGATGAAGAATGCAGCCTTGCAGCCTTGCAGGCCTGCAGGTCTTCGCGCTTGTCCGCACCGGTGTAGCCGCTGTCGCCGAACACGCTGTCTTCTTTGCCATGCAGCAACGTGTGCGTCACCGCGACGTCGGCGACGTTGGCGGCCGTGCAACGCACGTGGTGCACCAACCCGGAAAATTCATCCACGCCAATGTGCGCCTTCATCCCGAAATACCACTGATTGCCTTTCTTGGTCTGATGCATCTCAGGGTCGCGCGCATGGTCGGCGTTCTTGGTCGAACTGGGTGCAGCGATCAGTGTCGCATCGACAATCGTGCCCGACCGCAGACTCTGACCCTTGCGCGCCAGATGCGCGTTGACCGCTTCCAGCATCCGCGCTGCCAGGCCATGGGTCTCCAGCAGGCGCCGAAAGTTGAGAATTGTGGTCTCGTCCGGAACGTTGTCCAAGCCGCCAAGCTGGGCAAAGCGCCGCAAGGTAGGGATCTCGTGCAGCGCTTCCTCCATCGCCGGATCGCTCAACGCATACCACTGCTGCAACAGATGAATCCGCAACATGGTTGCCAGTGCGTGCGGCTGCCGACCGAGCCGCCCCGATACCGGACAGTGCGGCGCGATCAGGGCAAGCAGTTGCTGCCACGGAACCAACTGGTCCATCTCCGCCAGGAAGATCTCGCGACGGGTCTGCTTACGCTTGCCCAGGCCCTCAGCGTCACCGAACGTCAGTTGCATGCATCACTCCTCAACCTGAGTGGTTAGTGTCACGTATCTGCGATACGTTGTTCAGAGCTTCCTTAAGTGAATCTGACCCCGTTCTTTTTCGGCACGCAGGTGACGTGCGTCGACGGAAAGCGTGTGGCGCAACCGCTTGATGGCAGCGGTGATGTGGACGCGCTGCGCACGAGCGTGGGAATGGATTCGCTCGCAGATTATCTCAAGGACTTTCCGAATTGCACTGCGGCACCATGATGCGGGAGCTTGGGATGCCCTGAGGCTGTAGTCCGGATGGTGAAAGAAATGAACCTGGAACCGTTATGGGGGTAACGCCTGGCTGGCGCCCGAAGCCATCAACAATGGCATGTGCCTGTGGACTCAAAGGCATGACCGTTCCTTGGGTTAACGGATGTAGATCCATTCGACGCAGTGGTGCTCCACCCGCTCCTGCGGTGCATCGGCCTCGCCTCGTGGAAACACCTCCACGCGCATGCCTGGCCGGCTGAAGAAGTCACTCATCCATCGCCCGTCTTCCACCATGTTGCGTTGACGTACAAACCCGATATTTTCCAGCTTCTTGGTAAACGTATCGAAATCGATCCCGCAGATCTCCGTCATGGACGGGGAAGCACCCGCTTGCGCTGGAATAAAAGTGAACTCGAACCAACGCCCTGCAGTAGGCGTCTGGTCCATGCCAAAGCTGTAACCCCACTCACTGGTAAGCGGAGCACTGGCGCCATACCGCTTGGGATCAGCTGCCGCACGCGTCACCGGAACCCCCATTTTGGATTGCAGGTAGTCGGGCGTCAGATCGTCCAATCCGTCAATAGCTTGAATCAACGCAAGCATGCGGGTGAGCGCATCCTCTGCCGTTCGTATCGACCCGCTGGGTTCGCTGCCAACGGGAGTGACTTTGGATTCGGCTGAGGAATTCATGGCCGATGTCTTTGTGACGGTTGCCCGGGCTGGGGTGGCCGCCGTGTGGGCGCATGCGCCCAAGGCGAAGGTGGCGAGCAAGGCGTAGAGGGGGCGCGCGATCATGAAGCGTCCGTTGTGCGCTGGTGTGGCTGCGACGCTAGTGGCATCCGGCAAGGAGGTCAATCGCAAGGTCTCTGGCAGCCGCAGCCTCATCGCCGCACGCCGCGCCCCTTGGCCGGCATCTCCACCGGCGGCAATACCTCCATTCGGATGTAGACCCATTCGACGCATTTGTGCGCTACCAACGCTTGCGGTTCTGCAGCCTCACCACGCGGAAAAACCTCTACTCGCATTCCTGGGCGCGTAAAGAAATCACTCATCCAGCGCCCGTCTTCGACGATGTTGCGCTCACGCGCAAATCCCATCTGCTCAAGCTGCTGGGTAAAACGATCAAAGTCCAGGCGACAAATTTCGGTCATCGCAGGCGATGCACCGGCCACATTGCGATCAAAACGGAATTCAAACCAGCGTCCATCGAGCTTGGTTTCATCGACTCCAAATCCATAACTCCAATCCTTAGTGAGCGGGCCGAAGGCCCGATATCGGCGTTCGTCGCCTTTCACGAACTGAACCGCCTGCCCCATCGTGGAATTCAGACGCTCGGGAGTGAAGTCGGAGATGTCCTGGCTGCCCTTGATCAACACAAGCAGCTGACCAAGCAAGCCTTCCGCAGTGAGCTTGCTAGGCGGCACAGTGGTAGGACTGGATGAATTTATGGCAGATGTCTCCGTGACGGTTGCCGGGGCTGGGTTGGCCGCAGTGTGGGCGCATGCGCCCAGGGCAAAGGTGGCGAGCAAGGCGTAGAGGGGGCGCGCGATCATGAAGCGTCCGTTGTGCGCTGGTGCGGCGGGGACGCTAGTGGCATCCGGCACCGAGGTCAATCGCAAGGGGTCTGGCAGCCGCAGCATCATCGCCGCACGCTGCGCGCCTTGGCCGGCACTTCCACTGACGGCAACACCTCCATCAACAGCTGCCCTTCGCTTGCGGTGATGCGCAGCTTGGTGCCGATGACAAAGCCCAGTTGTTCCAGCCATAGGCCGCTGAGGCGAACGTGGGGCACGTGCTGGTCGCCGCCGTGGTCGTGGGCGCCGGGGTAATGGGTGTAGCTGACGGTGCATTGGCGAGGGCGGCGGGCGCGGCGGGGTGCGCGTAGCGTGCCGGGGCCTTGCGGGGAGGCGTCCGGGTCGGGCGGCAGCATCGGTGGCAGCTTGGTGCGGTCGGGCTCCACAACGACCCACTGCACGCGCTTGGGCGGCGTGGGGCGCGTACGCGTGCGGGTGGGCCGTGCGCTGGCAGATGCCGTGGGCGGGCGGCGGCGTGTCATGGCACCTCCTGGTGGTGGCGGGTGATGGTTGCAGTGACGCACTGCTGCAACCCCACGGCACTACGTGCGGACCGGTAACCCGAGGTGTGCGGCAATACAGCGAGCTGGAGCCTCAGCAGATGCGCGGGATGGTCGATCGCCTGCTCAACGGCCGTGCGTGCGACGAGCCGGCGCAGCACTCCGGCCACATCCCACCGCAGGCGGTGAGCGGAAGCTGGCAACAGATCAACCGGTACAGATGCCGGCGTGGATGGTGCGGTAGACATGGCAACGCCCTCCTGGAACAACCCAAGAACCGCCGCCAACGGCGACGGGATGTCGGGAGGTTCGAAACCGCACGTAGCCGGCGGGCATATTCCCCTTGCGGGTGTTGTATTAGCCGCCCTCCCGACGCAGGCATTGCGTCGGCTTGTCCCTGCAGGATGCAGGCACAAAAAACCCACCGGTTTGACGGAGGTGGGTACCGCTACGTGAGGAGTTTCGACGCTCCTTGGAACTAGATTGCAAGTACACGGTCTGGCGTGTCAATACACGCTGGCAGGTCTCGCGCGGCTGTGTGCGCCGCTGGCGCAGTTCCATAAGGGCCACGCAAGCCGAGCGCCGTCGCCTGATAAGTGCACCTGACCCCATCACGTTTGCCGCATGGCGCTGATCCTGGATGTGGATGGATTGCGCTCCAGCGATCATTGATTTTCGGGAATCGTGAATCGGGAAGACGATCCTGGCTGCCTGATCTAACGACAACGGCCGCGTACTGCGGCCGTTGTCGTTTTACTACCAGCATCGCTGCTGATCTACGCCGCTACGCGCGGCGGTAAGTTGGTGTGCTGATCTAATTCTCGTAGACACCTCGATGGTGATGATTCTCCCCACGAACCCCGAGCTATGCAAAAACCCCACAACCGTCAATAACGCCTTCAACCTGCAGGTAATGCAGATGACCGAGAGCCAACCCATTGCGCCCATACCGCCGCGCGGCAGGCATGGGCACGATGGTTTGGCAAAGGCCATGCTGCGTAGAAGTGAACCTGGAACCGTTATTTCAGCCTGGAACCGTTATTTCTCTTATTGGTTCCTCGCAGGCTCTCCAATGCTCTTTAACAACGCATTGTATTGATGAGGATCTGACGTATAGATCTTGTCCAAGACGAAGTTCGCCACCTTGGCGATCTCTGGAATCTCTACAGGCTTGAACCCACGATCTGGGATTGACTCAAGGTGAGAAAATTCATTGTTGAGCCGGTTCACCAATGCGACTGCCGTTGCGTCTTCATCGCCAAAGAATTTCTTGATTCGTTCAAACGCATCGTTCTTGTCGTCGTGGTACGGAAACTTGAAGAACAGGAAGGCTTCTAGGAACTTGCGAAGATTGTTCCCGAAGCCATAGAACGGCTCATGTGTGTCTTGTGCAGCGCCCTGGTTCCTGCATTTGTAGATCTGGTGGAAGAGATAGTTGAACTCAGTGATGTAGTCCTTTAGGTAGGACGGCATCAGTACGATGTTGCTCGTGGGGCCATTCCGCTCCACCATGAAATGCTCATTATCATCCACGCTCTTGGTCTTGCCTTCCCCAGCTGGCACCTTCTTTTTGGGTGTCGACAACCTCTTCAGATACTTCAGGAAGTCAAGGTTGTGGGTGGAGATGAAGAGCTGACTGTAGCGATAGCCGTTGGAGCCGTCCGCATTCTTGAACGGCTTGGCAATCAGGCTCTCGATCAGGCTGAACATGAAGAAGATGTGGTTCCCGTCCAGGCTCGATATGGGATCATCGATGTAGATGATCAAATCCTTGCCCTTGCTGTCAGGCTCTTCCAGCTTGGCTATGAAGTAGCAGAAGGCAATCAGACTGCATTCGCCTTCACTTAAGTTGTAGGCTGATTTTCCATCCCGCGTGATCTCAAACTTGACGGCATTTTTCTCCGCGTTGTCCTTGGCGTCAAGCTTGATGCCGTCGTGACCGAAGAAGTGGTTGAGCAAGGAGTTGACCCGCTCTGCACCTTTGCGTTCATCCTTCTGTTGACCTTGCAAGCGGGTGGCATCAGCTTCTAGCTTGACGATCTCGACTTCGGCGTCCGTATAGACCGTGCTGGCAGTGTCGGCGTCTGTCTTAAGACCAGCTATGCGGGCCAGTTCGGTGCTGTAGGCGATGTCACCGATGAAAGAGGCCACATCAGTGAGTCGCAATGCCTCGCGTGCGGAGCCCTTGTCCTTCTCCAGTGAGCTGGTGCGGCCATTGCTCTTGACGATCAGATCGTTGATGTCGTTGGAACACTTCTGAATTGCCGCCGAATCGTGCTCGGAGAGTGGCATGGAAACCGGCTGGAAGAGGGTGTTCTTTCTCTTCTCCAATGCTGCCTTGAGTGCTTCCAGATCCTGCTTGTAAACCTTCAAGCATTCATTGAGCGTTTTTTTACTGGCTTCAAAGGAGACCTTTTCCTCTGCATAGAACTTATCGCCGCTTAAAGTCAAGAAGCCAGGAATGGCTTGAATTTCGCTGGTGATTGAGGTCAGGCATGAATCGATGGATGATTCCAGATCGGAAGATTCCTTACTGAAATGGGCGTCCAAAACCTGCCAGATGTCATGAGGAAGATTCTGGCGGCAGAAGGCGCACGTGTCCCGCTTGTCTTTGTGTAGTGGTATCCCTTGCTTCACCCATGCCTGAAGGGCAGTCTCATTCAACAGTTCTTGAATCGCCTGGGTTGGCTTGATTGACCTTGAAAGCAGATCTTCAGCCACCTTGCTTATTGACTCGATCTTGAGGCTGATCGATATGGTGTCGGTAATGTCAGGAAGGGCCTCTTGCTTCAAGAGGTTCACCTTAGTGGCTTGCTCTTCGGTTGTCAGCGGCGTGAATCCAGCCTTCTGGACAGCAATGATGTCCTTCTTAATGCTTTCGATGTTATAGACCGCAGGGCCGTAGGTGCGGTTCTGCTTGATCTTATCATTGGCATGAGAGCGGAGCTTGCTTTCCAGAGCATCAAGAGCACCCTTATGGTTGTTCTTGGTCCGATCTCTTTCCTTCTTCTTGGTATCTAGATCGTGCCGAAGACCTGCCTTGGCTTCAAGGCTGCCAAGTTTTGTTTGGATGGCCGCGATTTCATCCTCGATCTCCTTGTTCTTCTCTCCGACGATGGCGAAGGTCTTTATTTCTCCACCAATGGCCTGATTAATTAGAAAGCTGAGATTTTCACTGACGAAATCACGATTGTAGACCCGAACATCGTAGCCATGGCCAGCGATGCTAGCCTGAGTTACGTCTCCTTTGTCCCCATGAACAGTGAAGGTTGAACCTACGTAGTTTGAGGGCATGCGTCCAGTTTCCAACGCACGGAAGATTCGTGAGAGGGTGGTCTTCCCGGAGTAGTTGCGCCCGTAGAGGATATTCAAGCGCTTGAAATCCTGAACATTGTTGCCACGGTCACGCAGGCTATTCTTCCAGTTCAGTCCGCTGAAGCTTCCGAAGCAGGTGATGTCAATCCGCTTAAACATGAGTCCCCCTTAAGAATGACTTTGAGTGTAGCGGTGCCCATAGTTGTTACATATTTTCTCCGAAATTACTGCAACTGTGAGTGTGGAACTGCACTAACTATTGGTTCCTGCTTACGTGGAGAACATCGCGATTGAGCCTCTGATGGATGTCCGCTCTCGGCCGAAAGCGGACGCGGACCGGACGGGAGTCAGAAAAACTCTATTGGCGCGCAAGGGCCTGCCTGGCCAGCGTGTGCGGCTGTCTTGCTGTCGCGGTGAACTGCTCTGGAAAGCGCCATGAAATAGAAATAACGGTTCCAGGTTCACTTCCACTACAGCTCGGCCGCCGCCAAAACCATCGCGCCCATACCGTCCGCCACGCGGCAGGCATGGGCACGACACGCTGCGACCTAAAACTTGTAGGTCAGCCCTAGGTACGCCAGCCGGCCTGCGTAGCCGCCGGTATAGAAGCGGGCGCGGGTGTCCTCGCCCAGGTGCGAGCGGGACTCCTGCTTGGTCAGGTTCAGTACCGAGGCGGTGAGGCTGAGCGCGGGGGTGATGTTGTACGCCGCGTTGACATCGATCTGGTAGTACGGCTCCTCAAAGACGTTCAACCCGTTGACCAGGCCTTGCACCAGCTCACCGCGACGGTTGTACGAGGCGCGCAGCAGCAGGCTGTCGGTCTCGTAGAACACGGTGAAGTTGGTCTGGTTTCTGGCGCTGCCCGGCATGGCGGTCTCGCCAGCCTCGGTACCGTCCTCCAGCCGCACCGCCGCCTTGCTGGCATCGTTGTAGGTGTAGTTGAACTGCACACCGAGGCCGGACGGCAGCGTGTGCTGCGCGTACAGCTCCACACCCTGCGAGACCGCGTCCTGGCCGCCGGCCTGGGTGCTGTAGTTCTGCACGGTGACCGGTTGCCCATCGACCATCATGTTGACGTCGCTGATCACGTCGACCGCGAAGTTCTCCACGTTCTTGCGGAACAGTCCCACACCTGCCACCGAACCCGGGTGGAAATACCATTCCAGCCCCAGGTCGAACTGGTTGGCCTTGTACGGCTCCAGGTTCTTGTTGCTGCCCGAGCCGTACCAGCCCTGCTCGCTGGCACCACCGGTCAGGCGCCGATCGGCCACGTATTCGGGACTGTAAAACTCCAGGCTGCCAGGCGCGGCGATGTCGTTGTAGCTGGGGCGTGCAATCACCTTGGCGGCTGCCGCGCGTAGCAACAGGTTCTCGGTCAGGTCGTAGGCCAGGTTGAAACTCGGCAGCACGTCGGTGTAGTTGCGGTCCAGCCCGCTGACCACGAACGACTCGGTGCGTTGCACGCTGTCGGCCAGGCGCCAATAGCCTTCGGTGCCGCAATAGGTGTCAGCCGGCGCGCCGCCGGGCGTGGCGGCGCCCTGCTGGCAGGCCAGCGGGTTGCCGTCGGCGCCGTCGAAGAAATAGTCGTTGTAGGCGGTCACCTTGTCGGTGGACTCGGCACGCTGGCCGGTACGCGCCACCCGCACGCCGACGTTGCCACGCAGCCGCTCGGTGTGGAAGTTGAGCTGCAGATAGCCGGAATAGATCTCTTCGTCGACGTTGTAGACGAAGTTGTCTTCGCTGCGGGTCTGCATCGCGCCGTAGGTTTGGTTCAAGTAGCCGATGTAGCCCGGGAAGTTGATCGCCGGGAACGCGCTCGCGTTGACGCCACCGGCCAGGTTGTCCTGCGCGAACAGCAGCCCCGGCGAGAACTGCGTGGCGATGGCATTGCAGCGCCCGTTCCAGTAGCGGTTGTCGTAGTCACCCGGGTCGGTGCCTGGGCACACCCAGTAGTTGTTGCCGGTACTGCGGTGGATGCCGCCGTCGCGCCGTTTGATGCCGAACTGCAGCGAGTCGACGACCTCGCCGTCGAAATGCCAGGTGGTATCGATCTGCGCGTACTGCTGCTGGTTGGTGTTGCGGGTCCAGGACGAGCCGGTCGAGCCCAGGTCGACCTGCAGGATGCCGTCGCGCAGGTTCTGCATCAGCTCCGGCGAGAACGTCATGGACGGCGTGCCGGTCAGGTCCCAGGCGCTGGCAAAGTTGGCGTTGGTCCAGCTGCCGTCGGCGTTCTGCAGGCGCGGCTTGATCGGCAGGGAAAACTGCAGCTCCGGCCCGCCCTTGGCCCAGGTGCGGCCAGCCTTGAACGCCACGTCCACCTGCTCGCCACGCCATTCGCCGCCCAGGTCCACCGTCTGCGACTGCGATTTCTCGATGTTGTAGCTGCCGGTGATCTGCGGCGTCGGCACCGTGCAGTCGTCCGAGCCCCAGCCGCCCGGCGGCAGGCCGGCCGCGGCGGCCTCGGCCTCGCTGCAGTAGTAGGTCTTGCCCGGGCGCAGGCTGTAGGCGGCGCCGGTGACGATCGTGCCGCTGGGATCGAACTGCAGCCGGTCGAGCAGACGGCCGCCGCGCCAGTTGCCGTCGCCGTTGTAACGGGCGATGTTCCACTCGGGAATCTTGATGGTATTGGTCTGCGAGTCCTGCGACAGGTCGAAGCGGAAGTAGTTCGCGGTCAGCGTCAGGTCGTCGGTCGGCTTGAACTGCAAGGTCAGTTGCCCGCCCTTGCGCTCGCGCTCCTCGCGTTTGGCGCCCAGGCTGACGGCGGTCGGCATCATGAAACCGGTGGAGTAATTGCCGTCCTGGGTCCAGAAACCGGTACCGCCCCACCAGTTGGCATTGAAGTCGGATGGATTTCCGTTCACGTCGACCGCCGGGCCGACTTCGTCGCGCCCGTACCACTGCCAGCTCTCGGTACTGGCATCGAGCGTCCGTGCGGTGCGCTTCTGCTGCGTGTAGCCAACGAAGACACCGAAGCGGTTGTCCTTGTCGTGCCACGCGTACGAACCGGAGAACTGTCCGTCGGTCTTCCTGCTGGTATCGGACCAGGTGCCCTCGGCGGAGACGAAGCCGGAGTTTGGCTCCAGTTCCAGCGGGCGCCGCGTCTGCAGGATCACCGTGCCGCCGATGCCGCCTTCGTCGATGCGCGCTTCCGGGGTCTTGTACAGCTCCGCGCTGCCGAGCAGGTTCGACGGCAGCAGCGTGTAGTTGAACGAGCGCGTCGGGTCGCCGTTGGACTCGGCGGTGGCGATGTAGTTGCCGTTCAATTCGGTCAGCACCAGCTCCGAGGACAGGCCGCGCACGCTGACGTTCTTGCCTTCGCCGCCGTCGCGGCTGATGACCACGCCGGGCACGCGCTGCAGCGCATCGGCCACGTTCTTGTCGGGGAACTTGCCCACGTCCTCGGCGGTGATCACATCGACCACGGCGTTGGCGTTGCGCTTCTGCTCCAGGCTTTTTTCGATCGCGTAGCGGTAGCCGGTCACTGTCACCGCGTCCAGGTCCGTGGCCTGCACCTCGGCCTGGCCCGTGGGCGCCGGCGTGCCGTCGGCCTGCTGGGCGGCGGCGGTAGAGGCGGTGCTCGCGAACAAGGCGATGGCGATCCCGGCGGACAGCGTGCTGCGGTGGCGTGCGAATGGCATGCAGTTCATTTCGATCGTGCTCTCCCAAAGATGATTGGCTGCGGCGGATGTCTGTCGATCCAACGATCGGCCAGGAACGCTGCGCGAAGTGACACAAAAATATCCGTCGCCGTTGCGGCAGCCTGCCCCCTCCTCTTGCGCCCGCTTCCCCATGCAGATGCAATTAGATCGTTCTAATGGCGTGGAAAGCTAAGTAGCACAGCCCATGCGGCAGCGCATTCTGCCGCGCAACAGACCAGCGGCGTTGCAAGCCACCCACGATGGGCGGCCGGCCCGCCACGCTTGCACATGGCACGGTAGAGCCCGCCGCGTCGCCGGCTGCAGCAGCGTGATCGCTGCAAGCAACACACCCTAGCCCGCAACCGGACGCAAGCGGTTAACCGAAGCGCCAGCACACACCTCATTTGAAACCGGGCTCAGCAAGAGACGGGATCGACGTGAGGGCATCGCCCACCACACGCCGCTTGGCGGCCATCGCCAACACGATCGCCACCGAACATGCGCGCGCTTGTTGCCTGTGTGCACGCGCACGGGCGGCGGGGCCTGCTGCGGGCTTGATGACACGCCCTGGTCGGAAGCGCGCGCACCGATGACCTGGAAACCCTGCATCGATGCCCGAGTGGAAGCGGCCCATTCCGCAAAACGACAACTTTCTGGCGCTCTCGACCATCTGGCTCTATCAAGTCCGCCGCGCCTGGGCCGATACCGCTTGCATGGACAGATTGAGCATCATCGGACTGGTGCTGGCGATCGTGGCGATCGTCGGCGGCAGCGTATTGAAAGGCGCCGGCATTTCGTCGCTGTGGTCGCCGGCTGCCTTCGTGATCGTGATCGTCGGCACCGTGGCGGCGATCCTGCTGCATACCTCGCCGGCGGTTTTCCGGCGCGCGTTCAAGATCCTGCGCTGGGTGATCCAGCCGCCGGCCAGCGATCGCCCGCAGCTGGTGGCGCGGATCGTGGAATGGAGCAACATCGCGCGGCGTCAGGGCCTGCTCGGCCTGGAAGACCAGCTGCCGCGCCAGAGCGATGCCTTCCTGCGCAAGGGCCTGCAGATGCTGGTCGACGGCGTGGAGCCCGAATCCATGCGGCATATGCTCGAGATCGAAATGGACAACCAGGAGCGTCAGGATCTTGCCGCGGCCAAGGTGTTCGAAGGCATGGGCATCTATGCGCCCACGCTGGGCATCATCGGCGCGGTGCTGGGCCTGATGGCGGTGATGAAGAACCTGGCCGACCCGGCCATGCTCGGCCACGGCATCGCGGCGGCGTTCACCGCCACCATCTACGGCATCGCGTCGGCCAATCTGCTGTTTCTGCCGGTGGCGGCCAAGCTCAAGAGCGTGATCCATTGCAGCACCAACGAGCGCGAAATGGCGATCGAAGGGCTGATTGCGATCGCCCAGGGCGAGAACCCGCGCAACATCGAGTCGAAATTGGCAGGCTACTTGCATTAGCCCCCCCATGGCCCGCCGTCGCAAACACCACGAAGACCATGGCAACCACGAAGCGTGGGCGATTCCGTACGCCGATCTGATGACCTTGCTGCTCGCGTTCTTCGTGGTGATGTACGCCATTTCCTCGCTCAACGAGGGCAAGTACAAGGTCATGGCACAGGCGCTGACCAGCGCATTCGGCGGCTCGTCCACCAATGCCAGCCCGGTGCAACTGGGCAAGACCCAGAGCCTGGGCGCCGATTACGACCGCCCGTCGGTGATCAAGGCCGGCGCGCCGATGGCCGCATCCAACGGCCCCACCGACCCGACCCTGCTGCCGTCGATGGCAGCGCAGATGCGCATGCCGGTATCGCTGCGCAATCAGACCCAGCTGGCACGCGCGCAGCGTCAGATGGACGCGGTGGCCCAGCAGCTGAGCAAGACGCTGTCGCCGCTGATCGACAAGAAACTCATCACCATCCGCCGCAACGATCTGTGGATCGAAGTGGAGATCAACAGCGACATCCTGTTCGGTACCGGCTCGGCCACCCTGGCCGGCGGCGCCCGCGGCACGCTGTCCACCCTGGCGTCGGTGCTGCGCGATGCGCCCAACGGTGTGCGCGTGGAGGGCTATACCGACAACCAGCCCATCGCCACCGCGCAGTTCCCCTCCAACTGGGAGCTGTCGGCGGCGCGTGCGGCCAGCGTGGTGCACCTGTTTGCCGACGACGGCATCGCCCCGCAACGATTGGCAATGGTGGGCTATGGAGAATTCCGCGCACGTGCCGATAACACAACCGAGGCGGGACGGAATGCGAACCGGCGTGTGGTGTTGATCATCCTCGCTGACTCGGCTGGCTCACTCGCACCCGATCCGCCATCGCAGTTGCATGCGACCGCCGCCGGGGCGCTACAGCTTCCCAAGTCAGACGGCGGCCAAACGGCCGTCACCACCGAAAGCGGCACAAGTTCCGTCCCCGCCGTAATTGAAGGAGTGCAGTGAGATGCGTATCTGGGCAATCGCCAACCAAAAGGGCGGCGTGGGCAAGACCACCACGACGCTGGCACTGGGTCGCGGCTTGGCCGCGCTCGGCCATCGGGTGTTGTTGATCGACCTCGACCCGCACTCCTCGCTCACCCGCGCGTTCGGCGTGGCGGTCGACCCGCCGCCGCGCGGGGTGCTGGACCTGTTTGGCACCCCGCCGAGCGATCTGGCCAGCCTGGCGCACGAAAGCAGCATCCCTGGCCTGTCGTATGTGTGCGCGCAAGCCGCACTGGCCACGCTGGAGCGCCGTAGCGCCAACCAGCCCGGCCTGGGCCTGGCATTGCAGAACGCCATGACCCGCCACGCCGGTCAGCACGATTACATCTTGCTCGACTGCCCGCCCACGCTTGGCCTGCTGATGATCAACGCGCTGGCTGCCTGCGACCGCGTGGTGGTGCCGACCCAGGCCGAGCCGCTCGCATTGCACGGCCTTGCCAGCATGGTGCGCACCGCCGACATGGTGCAGCGCTCGCGTCGCCGCGAACTGCCGGTGTCGATCCTGCCGACCCTGTTCGACCGCCGCACCCGCGCCGGCAACGAAACGCTCAAGGAAATGCAGACCACCTACGGCCCGGTGGTGTGGGAAGACGCCGTTCCGATGGACACCCGTATCTGCAATGCCGCCGCACTCACCATCCCCGCCACCGGCGGCGACTATCAGGGCCGCGGCCTGTCCGCCTATCGCCGCGCGCTGGAATGGGTGCTGGCCGATGACGCGATGCGCATGGAGCAAGCCGCATGAGCAACCACACCGCCAACGGTGAGCTGGACGATTATCTGGAAGGCTTGCTGCATGATGCCGGCGTGGAGATTCCCGCTGTCGTCGCCAACACTGCTGTCGCTGCACTCCTGCCCGCCGAGCCGGCCGCGGCGCTCGCCACGATCGAAGACAGCGACGTCGCTGTCGCCGACGCGCCGGTTGCGGTCGCCGCAACGCCGGAGGTCATTGCTGCCGATCTGCTGGCCGACATGCGTTCGGACCCTGCGCTGGGTGCGCCCGTGATCGCCGCACCCAGCGCTGCCGACATCGCTGCCGATTTCCTGGCCGAAATGGATGCAGATCCTGCCTTCGCGCCGGTCGTCGCCAAGCCCAGCGCCGACGACATCGCTGCCGACTTCCTTGCCGAGATGGATGCCGACCCCGCCTTCGCGCCGGTCGTCGCCAAGCCCAGCGCCGACGACATCGCTGCCGACTTCCTCGCAGAAATGGACGCCGACCCCGCCTTCGGGCCGCCGGTGGTTGCCGCACCGAGCGCTGCCGACATTGCCGCCGATTTCCTGGCCGAGATGGATGCCGACCCGGCGTTCGCCCCGGCCGCGCCAAGCGCGTTCATGAGCACGGCCGATCTGATGGCCGAAATGGACGCCGACCCCGCCTTCGGCACCGCCTCCTCTGCAGTGGACTTGCTGACCGCCGATCTGCTGGCAGAAATGGATGCCGATCCGGCCTTCGGGCTGGAAGCCGCCCCGGTCGCAGCGCCTGCCCCCACACCTGCCCCGCGTGCAGCGCCGGCCGCCCCGCGCGCCGCACCCGCGCCGGTGTACCCGCAAGGGCTGCAGGCACTGCTTGCCCCCGGTCAGGCCGACAAGATCCATGCCGAGCGCCGCGCCAGCGAGCGCAGCACCCGCTGGCTGCGTCTGCGCTGCGGCGAACAGACCTATGCGCTGGAATTGCTCAAGGTGCAGGAAGTGGTCTTGCCGGTGCCGCTGCTGCCGCTGCGTGGCACCGCCAGCGCGATGCTCGGCATCATGAATCTGCGTGGCCAGGTGGTACCGGTGATCGATCTGGGCATCCACCTGGGCTCATCGCCGGTGGATATGGATCTGCAGACGCGGGTGGTGGTGCTGGAAGAGAACGGCGAAACCATGGGCCTGCGCGTGTCGGCCGTGGAAGACGTCACCAGCCTCACCGACCAGCAGATCGAACCGCCGGACAACGCACGCCTGTGCCGCATCTCCAACAACCTGTTCCGCGGTGTCGCACGCCTGGGCCATCAACCGATGATCCTGCTCGATGCCACGCACCTGCTGCATTAACGCCGAGCTTGCGCAATCTGGCGTGTCACCGATTCACCGTTAAAGCTTTCCCACCTTCCGCCGTTAGTACGCATAGAACCATCCGTTCGGAGCAACAATGAGCACAGTGACATTGGGTGAGGATCTCGGCATCGAGACCAGCGCCGACCTCAAGCAGAAGCTTGCCGAATTCCTCACCCAGGACGGCGACCTGGTGCTTGATGCCGGTGAAGTCCGGCGTATCCACACCGCCAGTGTGCAGTTGCTCTGCGCCTTCGTGCAGAGTCGCCGCCAGGCCGGTCTGCATACCGAATTCGATGGCTGCAACGACACTTTTAGAGATGCGGCACGTCTGCTCGGCGTCACCGACGCGCTTGGGCTTTCCGCATCCAATGACAACCTGAAATCTGTGGAGAACGCCGCATGAGCGCACGTATCTTGGTGGTGGACGATTCGGCGTCGATGCGCCAGATGGTCTCTTTCGCCCTCACCTCTGCCGGCTTTGCCGTCGAAGAAGCCGAAGACGGCGCCGTTGCGCTGGGCCGCGCGAAGGGCCAGCGCTTCAATGCGGTGGTCACCGACGTGAACATGCCCAACATGGACGGCATCTCGCTGATTCGCGAGCTGCGCCAGCTGCCGGACTACAAGTTCACTCCGATGCTGATGCTGACCACCGAATCGGCGGCCGACAAGAAGTCCGAAGGCAAGGCCGCCGGTGCCACCGGCTGGCTGGTCAAGCCGTTCAATCCGGAACAGCTGATCGCCACCGTGCAGAAAGTCCTCGGTTAATCCTTACTCGCTTCACCATCGGATCTCACGCCCATGAGCATGGACCTGCAACGTTTCCACGCCACCTTTTTCGAGGAAAGCCGTGAAGGGCTCGACGCGATGGAGGCCGGGCTGCTGTCCCTTGAAGAGGGCAACCGCGACCCGGAAATCATCAACTCGGTGTTCCGCGCCGCGCACTCGATCAAGGGCGGCGCTGCCACCTTCGGTTTCGAAGCGGTCGCCGGCCTGACCCACGTGCTGGAGACGCTGCTGGACGAGTTGCGCTCCAACAAGCGCCAGCTCGAACCCAATGCGGTCGATGCCATGCTCGGCTCGGTCGACGTGCTGCGCGCGCTGCTGCGCGAAGCCGAACACGGCACCCCGGCCGACCCGGCCGCGGTCAAGGCCGTGCACACCCGCCTGAACGCGGTGCTCGCGGGCGAAGCGCCGGCCGCCGTGGCGGTGGCCAAGCCGAAGGAAGAAGAACCCGAAGCCTGGCACATCGGCTTCACTCCGGCGCCGTCGCTGTTCATGAGCGGCAACGACCCGCTGCGCATCATCCGCGAGCTCGAGCACCTGGGCCCGCTGCAGATTGCCGCGCGCCTGGAGCGCATGCCGGGCTTTGAGAACATCGACCCGCTGGAAGCCTATCTGGCGTGGGATCTGGGCCTGATCGGCAAGATTCCGCGCAGCAAGATCGAAGACACCTTTGCCTGGGTGGTGGACGATTGCGAGCTGGAGATCCGCCCGATGGCGGTGCCCGGCCCGCCGCCGAGCCTGGCCGTGGAAGCCGCTGTCGCGGCGCCCGTCGCCGTCGCTGCGGCACCTGCCGCTGCTGCCGAACCTGCCGCCGCTGCTGCGACACCGGCCAAGGCCGCCGCCGCAGAAGCCGAAACCTCGATCCGCGTCAGCGTCGACAAGGTCGATGCACTGATCAATCTGGTCGGCGAGCTGGTGATCACGCAAGCCATGCTCAAGCAGGTCTCCACCGGTCTGGACCCGGCGCACGCCGAACAGCTGTTCGCCGGCCTGGACCTGCTCGAACGCAATACCCGCGATCTGCAGGAAGCGGTCATCGGCGTGCGCATGCTGCCCGTCGATGCGGTGTTCCGCCGCTTCCCGCGCCTGGTGCGCGACCTGTCCAGCCGCCTCGGCAAGCAGGTGCGCCTGCGCACCATCGGCGAAGGCACGGAGCTGGACAAGGGCCTGATCGAAAAGATTGCCGATCCGTTGGTGCACCTGGTGCGCAACTCGATCGACCACGGCCTGGAAATGCCCGATGCGCGTCGCGCCGCCGGCAAGGACGAGACCGGCACGATCACCCTGGCGGCCTCGCACCAGGGTGGCCACATCGTGATCGAAGTCAGCGACGACGGCCGCGGCCTCAATCGCGCCAAGATCCTGGAAAAAGCCGCCGAACGCGGCATCGCCGTGCCGGACAACCCGACCGATGCGCAGGTGTGGGACCTGATCTTCGCGCCGGGCTTCTCCACCGCCGATGCCGTCACCGACCTGTCCGGTCGTGGCGTGGGCATGGACGTGGTCCGCCGCAACATCCAGGGCCTGGGTGGCGAAGTGCAGCTGGAAAGCAACGCCGGCAGCGGTACCCGCGTGTTGATCCGCCTGCCGCTGACCCTGGCCATCCTGGACGGCATGACCGTGTCGGTGGCCGGCGAAACCCTGATCCTGCCGCTGGCCTACGTGCTCGAAGCACTGCAGCCGGCCGCCGAAGACATCCGCTCGATGGCTGGCGACGGCCGCGTGCTGCGGGTGCGCGGCGAGTACCTGCCGATCCTCTCGCTCACCAATTACTACGGCTTCGGCGGGCAGCAATCCTCGCAGGAACCGCTGGTGGTGGTGGTCGAAGGCGACGGCCAGAAGATCGCGCTGGAAGTGGACGAACTGCTCGGCCAGCAGCAGGTCGTGGTCAAGAACATCGAAAACAACTATCGGCGCATCCCCGGCGTCTCCGGCGCCACCATCCTGGGCGATGGCCGTGTGTCGCTGATCGTGGATATCGGTGGACTGGTGCGCTCGCTGCGGGTTCCGCAGGCCGCCTGACGCATCACCGGCAGTTGCGGCACGGACGCCGCGCAGTACAGCTTCAGATGTGATGTTGACCGGCGGCCTGGGGGCCGCCGGTGCTTGCAGACCCGCGCGGCATGGCACGACCCGCGGTGTGGATTGGCCCTCGGCCATGTCTGACGTAACGACCGTTTTCGACGTCTGCGTGCTTTCCGGACGTCCACGGTGCCCATTGATCTCTGCACTCAAGAGATGACTCTCATGAACTGGTTCCGCAATCTCGCCGTCGCACGCAAGCTGGCTGTCGCCTTTTCGTTTACCGCACTGATCACCTTGAGCCTTGGCGTGTTCGCGCTGGTGCGCATGCAATCCAGCGCCCACCTGTTACGCGAAATCGGCAATGTCTGGGCACCGGCGGTGCAGCAGTTGAGCGAAATGCGTGCCCTGCTCGGCGAATTCCGTACCTACGAACTGGCTCAGCTGGCGCATGCCGACGATCCGAAGGCGGTGCAGAATTATTTCGAGCGCATGGACAAGGCGCGCGCCGATATCGATGTCGCACAGAAGGCTTACGCCAAAACCACCACGCCCGGCAAAGAGGCCGAGCTGTACGACGCGGTCAAGCTGAAACTGGCCGAGTACTACAACGCCAATGCAGCGCTCGGCGCCGCCCTGCGCGCCGGCGATCTGGTCACCGCCAACACCGTCTCCGACGAACGATCGCGCCCGGCGCGGCGCGACCTGTTTGCCAAGCTCGTCGAGCTGACCAAGTTCAACAGCGCACACATGGACAGCGAAATCGCAAAGGCCGAAGCGACTTACCAGCGCTCGGTGCAGGTGATGATCGCGGCAATGACCTCGGCGGTGCTGCTGGCCGCCTTCGCAGGCTGGTTCATCGCACGCAGCATCGCCGGCCCGCTGGGCCGCGCGACGCGGGTGGCCGGCGCCATCGCGCAAGGCAAGCTGGATAACGCCATCCATGTCGATAGCCGCGACGAGGCCGGGCAGCTGCTGCAGAGCATGCAAGGCATGCAGCGACAACTGCAGGCCGTGCTCGCAGCGCAGTCGGAAATGGCCCAGCGCCACGATGCCGGCGAAATCAGCTACCGCATGGACCAGACCGCGTTTCCGGGCGAGTACGGCACCATGGTGCACGACACCAACAGCCTGGTCGGCTCGCATATCGCGGTAAAGCTGAAGCTGGCGCAGATCATGTCGCGCTATGCGATCGGCGACATGAGCCAGGACATGGATCGCCTGCCCGGCGAGAAGGCCGTGCTCAGCGACACCATGGACACGGTCAAGCGCAATCTCTCGGCGATGAACAGCGAGATCAAGACGCTGGCGCAGGCCGCGGCCAATGGCGACTTCAGCGTGCGCGGCGATGCGCAGCGCTTCCAGTACGACTTCCACGCCATGGTGGACAGCCTCAATCAACTGATGGCCACCGCCGATGCCAACCTTGCCTCCCTGTCGAAGGTATTGCAGGCCATTGCGGCCGGCGATCTGAGCGAGCGCATGCACGGCCAGTTCCATGGCGTGTTCGCACAGATGCGCGACGACGCCAACGCCACCACCGAACAGCTGTCCAGCATTGTCGGGCGTATCCAGCACGCCACCACCTCGATCAATTCGGCGGCCAGCGAGATCGCCGCCGGCAACCAGGACCTGTCGCAGCGCACCGAGCAGCAGGCGGCCAATCTGGAGGAAACCGCCGCCTCGATGGAAGAACTGACCTCCACCGTCAAGCAGAATGCCGAGCATGCGCGCCAGGCCAATCAGCTCGCCATCGGCGCGGCCAATGTGGCCTCGCAGGGCGGCGCAGTGGTGTCGCAGGTGGTCACCACCATGTCCGGTATCGAGGTCTCATCCAAGAAGATCGCCGAGATCATCTCGGTCATCGACGGCATCGCCTTCCAGACCAATATCCTGGCCTTGAACGCCGCAGTGGAAGCCGCACGTGCCGGCGAGCAGGGCCGCGGCTTTGCGGTGGTGGCCTCGGAAGTGCGCACCCTGGCGCAGCGCTCGGCCGGTGCCGCAAAAGAGATCAAGCACCTGATCGACGACTCGGTCGGCAAGGTGGCCGAAGGCTCGCTGCTGGTGGACCAGGCCGGCAAGACCATGGCCGAGATCGTGGCCAGCGTGCAGCGGGTCACCGACATCATGGGCGAGATTTCTGCGGCGTCTCAGGAGCAGTCGGCCGGCATCGAGCAGGTCAACCTCACCGTGACGCAGATGGACGAAGCCACCCAGCAGAACGCTGCGCTGGTGGAAGAAGCCACCGCTGCAGCGCGTGCGATGGAGGACCAGGCCGGCCAGCTGTCCGACGCGGTGGCGATCTTCAAACTGCAGCCCACCGCAGCAACGACGACGGCAACGGCGCGCCCCGCCCCGACAGCGCCCAAGCCGCTCAAGACGCCTGCGACCAAGCGCACTGCCGCCAAGGCTGCGGCGGGCAAGCCGCAAGCCGCGGCACGCCCTGCACTGGCAACCGCTTCCGGCGGCGACACCAGCTGGCACGAGTTCTGAGGCCCTGCGCAACATAGGCTGCGGTGACGCGGTCTGCACCCCCAAGCCCTGGCAGCGATGCCGGGGCTTGTGCGTTTGCGTGAGGCGGGTCGTGGTTGCGCGCCGCCAGTGGCGGCACGCGTTTGTCGTCCTGGCCACGCCGCAGCACAGAGCCTCCCGGCGTCGATCGCAATCCACGCCGGGGAATGGCCTGCAAACCAGCCCGCCTATGTCATCCCGTGGCATGGGCAGCCGCAACGCGCATCGCGCCAACCCAGCGTGGTTGCGCCGATCGCGCTGAACGCAAGCGTGCAAGGCAAGGGCGAACGGCTCAAGAAACCCGCCGAGCGAACGCTACCGGTGTACCTCTTTCCCACCCTCCCCTAGAGAACACCATGACATTCCTGCACTCCCTGACCGTCGGGCGACGCCTGGCGTTGGCATTCGCGTTGCTGATCGTTTTGTTGGCCGGCTCCACCACCCTGGCGCTATACGAATTCAAGACCGTCAAACAGCAGGTCTCGATCATCATCGAGGTCAACAACCGCAAGGCTGCGCTGCTCAACCAGATGCGCGAAAGCAATATGCTCGGCGAACGCTACCTGCGCGACTTCATGCTGGCCACCCCGCAACAACGGTCCGCCGTCGATGCCCAGCTCAAGGACAACCGCGCGCATTACGCACAACTCTGGGCCGCGCTGCAGCAGCTGCCAACCAACGCCGACGGCATGCGCGCGCGCCAGGCCATCCAGGACAGCCTCACCGCGGCCCGTGCCACCAACAACCGTCTGCTCGGCATGGTGCGCGATGGCGATCTCGACGGCGCCAAGCAGCTGTTGAACGGCCAGGCGCAGCCCTTGCTGCAACGACGTTCCAAGGCGATCGCCACCGCGGTGGAATTGCAGAACCGGCAGAACGCCGCTGGTGCGGACACGATCCTGAGCAGCGTGGCGCTGGCCAATCGCGCCCTGATCGCTTTCGGTCTGTTGTCGGCCGGCCTGGCCGCTGCACTGGCGTGGCTGATTTCGCGCAGCCTGGTACGCCCGCTGAAACAGGCCACGCAGGTGGCCGAGGCGATCGCGCACGGCAAGCTGGATAACCCGATCGGCCCGCAGCCGGGCGACGAGCCTGGCCAGTTGCTGACCAGCATGCGCGGCATGCAGGATCAGCTCAAGGCGGTGGCCGCCGCGCAGCAGGACATGGCACGCCGGCACGACGCCGGCCAGATCAGCTTCCGCATGGATCAGGCGGCGTTTCCTGGCGAATACGGCAGCATGGTGCGCGACACCAATGCGCTGGTCGCATCGCATATCGAAGTGAAGATGAAGCTGGCGCAGATCATGTCGCGCTACGCCATCGGCGACCTGAGCCAGGACATGGACCGCCTGCCCGGCGAGAAGGCCGTGCTCAGCGACACCATGGATGCGGTCAAGCGCAACCTCTCGGCGATGAACGGCCAGATCCAGTTGCTCGCGCAGGCCGCCGCGCATGGCGACTTCAGCGTGCGCGGCGATACGCAGCGGTTTCAGCATGACTTTCTGGCGATGGTGGAAAGCCTCAACCAGTTGATGGCCACCGCCGATGGCAACCTCGGTGCGTTGTCCGGGGTGCTGCAGGCCATTGCTACCGGCGACCTGACCGAGCGCATGCACGGCCAGTTCCATGGCGTGTTTGCGCAGATGCGCGACAACGCCAATGCCACCACCGAGCAGTTGTCCGGCATTGTCGGGCGCATCCAGCTGGCCACCAGCGCAATCAACACCGCTGCCGGCGAAATCGCTGCCGGCAACAACGACCTGTCGCAGCGTACCGAGCAGCAAGCGGCCAACCTGGAAGAAACCGCCGCCTCGATGGAGGAACTCACCTCCACCGTCAAGCAGAACGCCGAAGGCGCACGCCAGGCCAACCAGCTCGCCATCGGCGCCGCCAACGTGGCCTCGCAGGGTGGCGAGGTGGTCAGCAAGGTCGTCGCCACCATGGCCGATATCCAGGCCTCGTCGAAGAAGATCGCCGACATCATCAGCGTCATCGACGGCATCGCCTTCCAGACCAACATCCTGGCCTTGAACGCGGCGGTGGAAGCGGCGCGTGCCGGCGATCAGGGCCGCGGCTTTGCGGTGGTGGCCAGCGAAGTACGCACCCTGGCGCAGCGCTCGGCCGGCGCAGCGAAGGAGATCAAGGAGTTGATCGACGACTCGGTGGGCAAGGTCGCCGAGGGCTCGCTGCTGGTGGACCAGGCCGGCACCACCATGACCGAGATCGTGGCCAGCGTGCAGCGCGTCACCGACATCATGGGCGAGATCTCCGCTGCCTCGCAGGAGCAGTCGGCCGGTATCGAGCAGGTCAACCTCACCGTGACGCAGATGGACCAGGCCACCCAGCAGAACGCCGCGCTGGTGGAAGAAGCCACCGCTGCAGCGCGTGCGATGGAGGACCAGGCCGGCCAGTTGTCCGATGCAGTGGCGATCTTCAAGATCCACCCCGGCACGACGCAGCCGACAGCGACGCCCCGCCCTGCCCCGCAGCGGCTGGCAAGCGTCGCCTCGACGCGGTCGCCCCGCCCCCGTGACCCTGCGAAAGCGAAGCCGGCGATCATGCCCGTCCCCGGCTCGCACCCGGCCCTGGCAACCACCGCCGACAGCCAGGCGAACTGGCGCGAGTTCTAAGCGCACGGCTACCTCCCAGCTCCCGCTGAGAGGTAGCTTCGGGTGCCGGTGGCGCTAGGCGTCACCGCGCCAGTCGTCCTCCGTCCGCCTCCCGGCGCCCCGACGCCCCGGCCAGCCGCCGGGGCGTTGTGCTGTGCGGATGCCATCGGCCGGCATCACCGGCTGGTTCACCAGGCCAACGATTCACCCACCCGGGTTGCCGTTGGTCGAAAGGTGATCAAGCGCAAGCTTCCGCGGCCGATACACATGGCAATGAGGGCGCCAGCGCCCGCGCCATGTCGAAGGACGTCCGCATGCATACCGCCAACTCCATCCGCTCTGCCCGCAACATGCTGGGCGCCGTGTTCGCCGTGGCCATGCTGGCAGCGAGCGTGTCGTTGCCGCCCTCGTTTGCCGCACCGGCTGCACCGGTGTCGGTGCTGCTGGACAGCGTGCCGGTGAGCGCATTGCAGTCGCTGGCGATCGACCTGGTGCAATTGCGCGAGGACCAGCGTGCACAGCTTGCCGCAGCGCACGACGCGGTCCGTGTGCAGGCCTATGACGAGCGCATGGGCAATCTGCGTCAACGCATCGCCCGGCATGCGGGATACTTCCAGGCCAGCGCTCCGCAAGGCGAGCAGGCGCGCCAGTTTGCAGTGGTGCAGCAGCGGCTGGGCCAGTATCTGGAGCAACAGCGTCTGGCCAATCGTGCCCTGCATGCCGGCGACCTGTACCAGGCGCAAGCGTTCTCGCTTGGCCAGCCCGGCGATACCCACCAGGTGCTCTGGACCGAGCTGCAGAACCTGCAGGCATCGGTGGCCAAGGTCGAGACGCCGCAGCGCTAGGCGCGCCTTCCAGCCGGTGCCGCTCGGTCGCGGCGCGGCCATCGCCACACCCCTGCAACACGCCACGCCGCTTCACGTGATCCGCCTTGCGGTTCATGCGTAGCCTGCCGCGTGCCGGTTTACCGCGTGCAGGCGTCAGCCGATGGCGCTGTGGCGATGCCTGCGACGGCGTGCCTGCGGACGTCGTTACATGGCACGCGGCGCCAGCACAACTGACGTCTCGCCACGCTCAACATTTCTATTACCGGGTCGCTATTCGACTTATCCCGGTCACCATCCTCTCGCTGGATACCTGTCATGACGTTCAAGAGCTCGCTCGCAAAGACGTTGGCCAATGTGCCGCTGAAACGCAAATTCTTCGCCCAGACGGCGCTCGTTGCGTTGGGCATCATCATCCTGGCCGTCGTCGCGGCACGCATGCAGTACGTCGATCTCACCGATACGCGTCGCGATGGGCTCAAGAGCCAGATCGAAATGGCGATGGCGGTGGTCAACGGCTACGCCGAGCGCGCCGACAAGGGCGAGATGGATGTGGCGACTGCAAAGAGCAGAGCGCTGGCCACCTTGTCGACCATGCGCGCACGCGGTGGCGTGGACTACATCTACGTCACCGACCAGGCGCCGGTGATGCTGATGCACCCCACCCGCCCGGACCTCAACGGCAAGCCGTTGGCCGACGTGCTCAGCCCGGACGGCAAGCGTATCTTCCCGGCATTCGTGACCGCCGCGCAGGCCGGCGGCGGCTACGTCGATTACACCTGGGCCAAGCCCGGACAGAAAGACCCGGTGCAGAAGACCTCGTACGCGGCGCTGTACAAGCCGTGGGGCTGGGTGATCGGGACCGGCGTGTATCTGGACGACACCCAGTCGCAGGCGCTGGCGTTCACCGGCGTGGTGACCCTGGCCGGCGGCGTGCTGGTGCTGATCAACCTGTTGGTCGGCTGGCTGATCGGCAACTCGATCCTGGAGCCGGTGGCGCGCGCCCTGGCGGCGATCAAGGGCGTGGCACGTGGCGATCTGAGCGTGCGCACTGCCGAGCATGGCAACGATGAAATCGGCCAGATGCTCAAGGCCACCGACGAGATGGTGCACACCCTGGAGCGCTTCTCCGCGCAGACCAAGGTGATGATGCACATGCATGCCGGCGAGGACGTCACCCACCGCATGCCGAACGATTTCCCCGGTGTCTATGGCGAATTGGCCACCGGCATCAACACCATGATCTTCGAGCACCTGGACGCCATCGTCGATGCCATCGGCATCCTCAACGAGTACGCCCAGGGCGACCTGTCGCGCGATGCGGTGCGCCTGCCCGGCACCCGGGCGGTGCTTCACGAAGCGATGGATGCAGCCAAGGCCAGCCTGCTGGCCATCAACACCGAGATCAAGCGCCTGGCGCAGGCGGCGGCCAATGGCGACTTCAGCCAGCGTGGCGATGCCGCGCGCTTCAAGCACGATTCGGCACGCATGATCAACGATCTCAACGCGATGATGGAGGTCAGCGACCGCAATCTGGGCAAGCTGTCCGAGCTGCTGGCGGCACTGGCCGAAGGCGACCTGACTGCACGCATGGACGGGCAATTCCATGGCGTGTTCGCACGCATGCGTGACGATGCCAACACCACGGCCACGCAGCTGGCCGGCATCGTCGGGCGTATCCAGCAGGCGGCCGGTTCCATCACCGGCTCCGCCAGCGAAATCGCCGCCGGCAACAACGATCTGTCGCAGCGCACCGAACAACAGGCGGCCAATCTGGAAGAAACCGCTGCCTCGATGGAAGAGCTCACCTCCACCGTCAAGCAGAACGCCGAGAGCGCGCGTCAGGCCAACCAGTTGGCGATCGGCGCAGCCAGCGTGGCCTCGCAGGGCGGCCAGGTCGTGAGCCAGGTGGTGGATACCATGTCCGGCATCCAGACCTCGTCCAGGAAGATCGCCGAGATCATTTCCGTCATCGACGGCATCGCCTTCCAGACCAACATCCTGGCCTTGAATGCCGCGGTGGAAGCGGCACGCGCCGGCGAGCAGGGCCGCGGTTTTGCAGTGGTGGCTTCGGAAGTGCGTACGCTGGCGCAGCGGTCGGCCGGTGCGGCCAAGGAGATCAAGCACCTGATCGACGACTCGGTCGGCAAGGTGGCGCAGGGATCGGCCTTGGTGGATCAGGCCGGCAAGACCATGGCCGACATCGTGTCCTCGGTGCAGCGCGTCACCGACATCATGAGCGAGATCTCCGCCGCCTCGCAGGAACAGTCGGCCGGCATCGAGCAGGTCAATCTCACCGTCACCCAGATGGACGAGAGTACCCAGCAGAACGCCGCGCTGGTGGAAGAAGCCACCGCTGCCGCCAACGCGATGCAGCAGCAGGCGCAGCAACTGGACGATGCGGTGTCGATCTTCCGGGTGGTGGCCGCATCGCCCGCACAGCTCGGCAGTGCAGGCGCACGCGCGCCCAAGCGCGTTGCAATGGCCGCCTACTGAGCGCGGCTCACCACACTATCGGGCGGCCGCAAGGCCGCCACGGTGCTCACGGATGCAGTGCGCGGGTGGCCCATGCCGCCCGCACCTGGCTCACCGCCGCCCGGTGAGTGTGTTGGTCGTTCTACCTGCACTGCCCCGCTTCAGCGGGCTCCTCCCTTCCCTTTGCAGCCATGTCCATGACCTCGCTCTCCTCGCACTCACGTTTCGGCGGCCGCCTTGCGTACCGGCTGATGTTCGGCACCGCGGTCATCGCCTCGCTGTGCTTCGGATTGACCGCGGCCATCACCTATTGGCAGAGCAGCGGTGCGCTGAGCACCTCTGCCCAGGCCACGATGCAGAATGCCGCGCGCTACCAGGCCGAGCAGATCGGCAGCGAACTTGGGCAGGCACTGACCACCGGTCAGTCGCTGGCCACCAGCTTGCTGGTACAACGCGCCAACGGCGGTATCAGCCGCGATACCGCCGCTGCGGTGATCCACGACCAGTTGCAGGATCATCCCGAGTGGGTGGGCATGGGCACGCTGTGGGAGACGCAGGCCTTCGATGGCAAGGACAGCGACTTCGCCAACGCCAAGGGCCACGATGCCAGCGGCCGCTTCATGACGTACTGGGGACGCGACGGCCAGACGCTGGTGCGCGAGCCGCTCACCGATTACGAAACTCCCGGCCTTGGCGACTGGAATCTCAAGCCGCGCGCGCTGCTGCGGCAAACCGTTGCCGAACCCTACGACTACAAGATCGGCGGCAAGACCGTGCTGATGACCACCTTGTCCACCCCGATCCTGCAGGACGGCAAGTATCTGGGCGCGGTGACGGTGGACGTGGCATTGGCAGCCCTGCAGCAGCGCCTGGGTGCGCTGCGTCCGATGGACAGCGGATATGTCGAACTGCTGTCGCCCGCCGGGGTGGTGCTGTCATCGCGCGACAGCGCACGCATCGGCAAGCCGGTCACCGACGCGCGCCACCGCGCCATGCTCGAAGCGATCAAGGCCGGCAAGGATTCGGTGGATTTCAGTCCCGATGCCAACGGCATGGTGAGTGCGTATGTGCCCCTGCAGATCGGCAAGGCGCAGGAGCGGTTTGCGCTGGGCGTGGTGGTGCCGTATGCGGCCATCATGCAGCAGGCGCATCGCTTGCTGTGGACGATCCTGTTGGTGGGCCTGGCCTCGGCGGTGGTGCTCAGCGGTGCGTTGTTCCTGCTGCTGCGTCGCCAGGTGGTGCGCCCGCTGGAATCGGCGGTCGGCGTGGCCGATGCGATCGCGTCGGGAAAGCTCGATAACCACATCACCGTGCAACGTCGGGACGAAGTTGGCCGGCTGATGGGCGCCATGCAGCGCATGCAGGATGACCTGCGTGCGCGGATCGACCGCGACACCGCCATCGCCAACGAAAACCTGCGCATCCGCACCGCGCTGGAACACTCCGAGATGGAGGTGTTGCTGGCCGACGAACAGCACAACGCAGTGTTCGTCACCGAAGCGCTGCACACCTCGCTCAAGCACGGCGAACCCGCTTTCCATGCCAAGGGCCAGGCCGGCTTTAGTGCCGATGCGGTGGTCGGCAGGCCGCTGGACTACGTGTTCGGTACCGATAGCGACGGCAAGGCGCGCATGCAGCGGCTGCAGCAATTGCAGTCCACCACGCTGGAGCGCTACGCCTTCGGTCCGGTGACCCTGGATCTGACCATGACCCCGCTGTACGCGGCCGATGGTCGTCGCAGCGGCAGCATGCTGCTGTGGCGCAATGTCAGTGCCGAAGTCAGCACGCAGAAGGAAGTGGCCGCACTGGTGCAATCGGCGTTGATGGGCGACTTCAGCCAGCGGCTGGCGCTGGACGACAAACACGGGTTCTATCTGGAGTTCGGCCGCCAGCTCAACGGATTGCTGGAAACCACCTCGCAAGGCCTGGAGCGTATTTCCAGCCTGCTCAGCGCGCTGGCCGAAGGCGACCTCAGGGTGCGCATGAATGGGCAGTTCGCCGGCGTGTTCGCACGCATGCGCGACGACGCCAACGCCACCGTGGCGCAGCTCACCGGCATTGTCTCCGGTATCCAGACCTCGGCCACCCAGATCAATGCGGCCGCCAGCGAGATCGCTGCGGGCAACAACGACCTGTCGCAGCGCACCGAACAACAGGCGGCCAATCTGGAAGAAACCGCCGCTTCGATGGAAGAACTCACGTCAACCGTCAAGCAAAACGCCGAACATGCGCGCCAGGCCAACCAGCTGGCGATCGGCGCTGCCGATGTCGCCTCGCATGGCGGCGCGGTGGTGGCCCAGGTCGTCACCACCATGTCCGGCATCGAGACCTCGTCCAAGAAGATCGCCGAAATCATCAGCGTCATCGACGGCATCGCCTTCCAGACCAACATCCTGGCGTTGAACGCCGCAGTGGAAGCCGCTCGTGCCGGCGAGCAAGGCCGCGGTTTTGCGGTGGTGGCCTCGGAAGTGCGCACCCTGGCGCAACGGTCTGCCGGTGCGGCCAAGGAGATCAAGCACCTGATCGACGACTCGGTCAGCAAGGTGGCGCAAGGCTCGTCGCTGGTGCATCAAGCCGGCACCACCATGAGCGAGATCGTCGCCAGCGTACAGCGCGTCACCGACATCATGGGCGAGATCTCCGCTGCGTCGCAGGAGCAATCGGCCGGTATCGAGCAGGTCAACCTCACCGTCACCCAGATGGACGAGGCCACCCAGCAGAACGCCGCGCTGGTGGAAGAAGCCACCGCTGCCGCGCGCGCGATGGAAGAACAGGCCGGCCAGCTCACCGAGGCGGTCGCCGTGTTCAAACTCAGCCATCCGGCTGCACCGGCGAGCGCAGCGCCTGCAACCAAGCCGCTCGTCCGTGCGCTGCCCTCGTCCAGGCGCGCACCCGCCGGCAGCATGCGCATCGCCGCACCTGCGCGCCATTCGGTCAAGCCATCGGGCAACACTGCCGGCAACGACAGCCAGTGGCAGGATTTCTGATCCACGCGTGATGCAGTGACGGCGCCTGTGCCAGGCGCCGTGTTGCCTGCAGTCGATCCTGATCGTCGCAGCTGGCGCGCGCCGTGCGGGCATGCATCTGGTGCCTGCTCGCGACGTCCTTGGGACGCTCCAGCCTGCGACACCGATCCGCTGCAACGACAACACGCACGGACACGTGGCGCCCAGCAGACGCAAGCCTAGCTATCGCTCCTGCACTGCATGCGCGCCCTGCCCCTTGACTGCTCCACCCATCGGCAATGCTTAAAGATTTATCTGGCGTTGCCGTTAGCCAGGGTGACAACGGCTGCCTGTGCCCCACCGCAACAGCCGCTCAACCACCGCATGCGCGCAGGTGCCCACCGCACGCGCAGCCGCATGCGTCCGAGATTCGATCATTGCAGGGGTTGCCATGAAGTCGTCCGTTCTCGCCAGCTGTCTTGCGCTGTTGTGCGTCGCTGGCCATGCCTGCGCCGAAGATCCCATCGCCACCGATCGCCCCGACTTCGTCGAGTCCAGCCTTACCGTCGGCCACCAGCGGCTACAGGTGGAAACCAGCGCCGCGTGGGAGCGCGATGCGTCGGTCGATGGGTATTCCACGCCGACGCTGTTCCGCTACGGGCTCGGCCAGACCTGGGAACTGCGGCTGGAAACCGATGGCTGGCAACACATCGACCTGCCGGGCGAATCCAGCGTCAGCGGCATGTCCGACGTCTCGCTCGGCATCAAGCACCATCTGGCCAGCTCCGACAGTGGCAAGACCTCGCTGGCCTGGCTGCTGCACGTGGATCTGCCCAGCGGCGCACAGGCCCTGCGCGGCCACGGTGCACGCCCCTCGTTCCGGCTGGTGGCCGAATGGGAGCTCAGCGACAGCATCTCTGCCGGCGTGATGCCCGGGGTGATCTGGGACGACGACGGCGACGGACATCGCTACACCGCAGGCATCCTGGGCGCGGTGCTCGGCAAAGCCTGGAACGACCGCGTGCGCTCCTTCGTCGAAGTGGCATTGCCGCAGATCGCCAAGAGCGACGATGGCGGCAGCGTGGCCCTGCTCGATGTCGGCTCGGCCTGGCTGCTCAGCAACGACGTGCAACTGGATGCGGTGTACAGCCGCGGCCTCAACGACCGCTCGCCCGACCACGCCGTCGGCGTCGGTCTGTCTTTCCGCTTCTGATACGGGCTGCGCAATGAAGATCATGCATATGTTGGGCGTGCTGGTGCTGGTCGCCGCGTTGGCGCTGCTCGCCCTGGGCGGTGTCGGCTACAACGGTCAGCGCGGGCTGCTGGATGCCATCACCGCGCAGGTCATCTCCTCCGATGCACTGCGCAACCACATGCAGGCCGACATGATGCACGACGCCTTGCGCGGCGACGTCACTGCCGGGCTGCTCGCCGCATCGCGCCAGGATGATGCCGGCATCGCCGCCGCACGTGCATCGCTGGGCGAACATGCCGGCGAATTCCGCGAGGCGGTGCAAGCCAACCGCAAGCTCCCGCTGGACCCTGCATTGCGCAGCGAGCTGGAAGCGGTGGCGCCCACGTTGCAGGCCTACATCGCCTCTGCCGAGCAGGTCATGGCGCTGGCCGAAACGCATGCCGACAGCGCTGCGGCGTACCGCGACTTCACCGACAAGTTCGGCCAGCTCGAAACCCGCATGGGGACGATCAGCGAGCGCATCCTGTCCTTGAACGAGGCCAACCGCAGCCAGGCCGAGCAATACAGCCACCGTGTGATGTGGCAGCAAGGCGGCGCCGTCGTGCTTGCATTCGTCTGCCTGGCGCTGGCCGCCGGCTGGATCCTGCGTTCGGTGTTCGGCCTGCTTGGCGGCGAACCGCAACTGGCCATGGCCGCTGCACAGCACATTGCGCAAGGCCGCCTGGACCAGCCGATACCGGTTGCCGCAAAACACGCGCACAGCCTGATGGCAGCACTGTCGCGCATGCAGCGCGACCTGCGCGAACGCCTGGAGCGCGAGCGCAGCATCGCCGCAGAAAACCTGCGCATCCGCACCGCCCTCGATAACGCCTCCACCGGCATGTACATCGCCGACCCGGACCTGACCATCATCTACAGCAACACCGCGCTGCAGTCCTTGCTGCACACCTATGCGGACGATATCCAGGCCTGCGCACCGGCGTTCAATCGCACGGCCGACCTGGTCGGGCAACCGGTCTCGCTGCTGGAAGTGGGTAACGCGCAGGACGCAGAAATCTACCAGCGCCTGGACCGCCAGGGCGCCGCGCAACGCGAAGTGCGCTACCGCGCCACCTGCATTACGCAAAACGTGTCGGCGATCCGCGACGAGCGCGGTGCGCATCTGGGCTTTGTCTGCGAGTGGCGCGACCGCACCGCCGAAGCGCGGGTGGAACTGGACGTGGCCGATGTCGTGCGCAGCGCTGCGGCAGGCGACCTGTCCAAGCGCATCGACAGCAGCGGCAAGCAGGGCTTTTTCCTGCAACTGGCGCAACAGCTCAATGCCCTGCTCGACGCCAATGCGGTGAGCATCGCCGAGGTGTCGCGGCTGCTGAGCGCGCTGGCCGAGGGCGACCTGAGCGCACGCATGCACGGCGATTTCCACGGTGTATTCGCCACCATGCGCGACGACGCCAATACCACCGCACAAGCGCTGGCCCAGGTGATCGGACGCATCCAGCAGGCCGCCGGCAGCATCCATACCGCCTCCAGCGAGATCGCCGCCGGCAATAGCGACCTGTCGCAGCGCACCGAGCAACAGGCCGCCAATCTCGAAGAAACCGCCGCCTCGATGGAAGAGCTCACCTCCACCGTCAAGCAAAACGCAGAGAGCGCGCGTCAGGCCAATCAGTTCGCCATCGGTGCGGCCGGCGTCGCCTCGCAGGGCGGCGCGGTGGTGGCCCAGGTGGTCACCACCATGTCCGGCATCGAAACCTCATCGAAGAAGATCGCAGAGATCATCAGCGTCATCGACGGCATCGCCTTCCAGACCAATATCCTGGCCTTGAACGCAGCGGTGGAAGCGGCGCGTGCCGGCGAGCAAGGCCGCGGCTTTGCCGTGGTGGCCTCGGAAGTGCGCACCCTGGCGCAGCGCTCGGCCGCTGCGGCGAAGGAGATCAAGCATCTCATCGACGATTCGGTCGGCAAGGTCGCCGAGGGCTCGCAGCTGGTCCACCAGGCGGGCACCACCATGGCCGACATCGTCGCCAGCGTGCAGCGCGTGACCGACATCATGGGCGAGATTGCGGCGGCCTCGCAGGAACAATCGTCCGGCATCGAGCAGGTCAATCGCACCATCACCCAGATGGATGAGGCCACCCAGCAGAACGCCGCGTTGGTGGAGGAAGCCACGGCGGCAGCGCGCACGATGGAAGATCAGGCCGGACAACTGGCGCAGGCAGTCGCACGCTTCACGCTTGCCGATGCGCCCCGTGTCGCCGCCTTGGCAGGCCCGGCTAGACCGACATCCATCGCGCCCAAACCGGCAGTCTCCACACGCCGTGCAGCGGCCACCGCACCCACGGTCGCGCCCGGTAACGATGGCCAGTGGCAGGACTTTTAAGCGGTATCTGCAGCGCCGCAACGACGGCACTGGATGCTGTCGTTGGGCGAACGATAGTGGACGATCTTCATGTTTTCCAGGTAAACCGGGCATATAGCCCGGATCTGGAACGGCCCGGTTCATCCTTCAGAGATAAAGAATCATCGCTCCGGGCCGCTAGCGTGCAGGACAACAGCGCAATGCTACGCCCCGGAGTTACTGCATGAACAAGTTCAACGATTGGCCGATTCGCCGCAAGCTGATGTTTGCGTTCTGCCTCAGTGCCGTCCTCACTGCCGTGCTTGGCGGGCTCGGCTTCTCGCGCATGAAACAGATGCAGCAGCAGGCTGTGCTGATCAACGAAGATGTGGTTCCGGTGCTGAGCAGGCTCTCGGAGCTGCGCGCATTCGGCGGCGAATTCCGTATCTACGAGTCGGGCCAGTTCGTCAATCTGCAGGACCAGGAGCGCTACGACTACTTCCTGACCCGCATGGACGAGATCCAGGGCAAATACGCGCAGACGCAGAAGGCGCTGGAAGCCAAGATCGGTGCCGGCTCGCCGCTGAAGGCCGGCTACGACAAGCTCGCCAAAGAAAGCGCGAGCTATTTCGAGGCCAACAAGGCCTTGCGTGCGCTCTACAAAGACCCCGACTACGCGGCCGCGGTGCGTGCGAACAAGCAATCCGGCGACATCCGCAAGGTGCTGTTCCAGACCATCGACAAGATGTATGCCGAGCAGTCCACCGCACTGGCCAATATGGTGACCGCCAGCAGCGCCTCGTTCAAGATGACCAGCGCGGTGCTGTTGATCGGCACGCTGCTGATGGCCGCTCTATCGGTCACCTTCGGCTGGTTGATCGCGCGCAGCATCACCAATCCGCTGTCCAAGGCATTGGGCGCCATCCAGGCAGTGTCGCGCGGCGATCTGAGCGTGCAGGTCGGCAAGACCAGCCAGGATGAAATCGGCCAGATGCTCGACGCCACCGGTCGCATGACCCAGATGCTGCGCCGCTTCTCCGACGAGACCGCGCGCATGTCGCATCTGCATGCGGCCGAAGACATCACCCACCGCATGCCGGAAGATTTTCCCGGCGTGTACGGCACGCTGGCTGGCGGCATCAACACGATGATCTTCGAGCATCTGGACGCCATCACCGATTCGGTGCGCATCCTCAACCAGTACGCACAGGGCGACCTGACCCAGGACGCACGCCGTCTGCCGGCGAGCCGCGCGATCCTGCACGAAGCGATGGATGCGGCCAAGGCCAGCCTGCTGTCGATCAATACCGAGATCAAGCAGTTGGCGCAGGCCGCAGCGGCGGGCGACTTCAGTGCACGCGGCGACGCGGCACGCTTCAAGTACGACTTCGCGGTGATGGTGGCCGACCTGAATTCGATGATGGAAGTCAGCGATCGCAACCTGGGCAAGCTGTCGCAGTTGCTCGGTGCGGTGGCCGAAGGCGACCTGACCGCACGCATGGATGGGCAATTCCACGGCGTGTTCGCGCGTCTGCGTGACGATGCCAATGCCACCACACAACGCCTGACCGACATCGTCGGCCGCATCAAGCACTCCACCCTGGCGATCAATACTGCCGCCAGCGAGATTGCTGCGGGCAATCAGGATCTGTCGCAGCGCACCGAGCAACAGGCGGCCAATCTGGAAGAAACCGCCGCCTCGATGGAAGAACTCACCTCCACCGTCAAGCAGAACGCCGAGCACGCGCGCCAGGCCAACCAGCTGGCGATCGGCGCCGCTGGTGTGGCATCGCATGGCGGCAGCGTGGTCGGCCAGGTGGTCACCACCATGTCCGGCATCGAGACCTCGTCCAAGAAGATCGCCGAAATCATCAGCGTCATCGACGGCATCGCGTTCCAGACCAATATCCTGGCATTGAATGCAGCGGTGGAAGCCGCACGTGCCGGCGAGCAAGGCCGTGGTTTTGCCGTGGTTGCCTCGGAAGTGCGCACGCTGGCACAGCGTTCGGCCGGCGCAGCCAAGGAAATCAAGAGCCTGATCGACGACTCGGTCAGCAAGGTGGCCGAAGGCTCGGCATTGGTGCATCAGGCCGGCACCACCATGAGCGAGATCGTGTCCTCGGTGCAACGCGTCACCGACATCATGAGCGAGATCTCCGCCGCCTCGCAGGAACAGTCGGCCGGCATCGAGCAGGTCAACCAGACCGTCACCCACATGGACGAAGCCACCCAGCAAAACGCAGCGCTGGTGGAAGAAGCCACTGCCGCCGCACGCTCGATGGAAGATCAGGCCCAGCAATTGACCGAAGCGGTGGCGTTGTTCCGCCTGTCGGCAGAACTGGAAGCGGTGACGCGGCCCACGCCGGTGGCGCTGCGCCCGCAGGCAGCCACGCGTACGCCGGCCAAGGGCAGTGCTGCGACCAAGCCCGTGCACAAGCCTGTCGCGCGCCCTGCCCCGGCCGTTGCAATCTCCAACGAGTCCGATTGGGCAGAATTCTGAGCCGCCTACGGCGCGCTGCCAGCGTCGCCGCCCGATCCGTGACGAAAGCCGCACCCCAAAGGGTGCGGTTTTTTTTTTTGCACATCGAAAGCACAGCTGAACGCACTGCGGTGCGACACCACCCTTGTCGACGTCACTATTTGCGCCCGACAGGACAAGAATAAGCCACTTTTAAGACATCGCCGCATCCCTAGCTGGGCAAAGCTCTGCGGCAGGGTTCGCTTGACGCAGCCAGGCTTATCCATGTGCTTCTGGCCCGTACCTGCACCTTATGAGGACAGATTTTGTCTCGACAACTCACATCTGTGACCGCAGTTATGCTTTTTTAGATATACAGCTATTCAGCAAAAAGATATCGGCGCCGCTACTACACCAGCAAGGGCATGACATCCGTCATTGCCCTACCTGCGACGCAGCACGTCGGCTCACCTATCTAGGAAACGGTATGAACGCATTTCTGCAGCGCTACAACGTCGGCCGGCGGCTGGGCGTGGCCTTTGGGCTCCTGATCCTGCTGTCCGGCCTGCTGGTCGCATCCGGCCTGGGCACGATGGCTACGGCGCGAGCCGAGCTGGACGCCATCGTCAAGGAACACCTTGTAAAGATTCAATTGAGCAACGAGATGCGCAAAGCCAATGCGGACATCTTCATCGCCCTTGGAACCCTTTCGATGGTGACCAGCCAGGCGCTCAACGACCAGGCCTTGGCGACCATCAAGCAAAAGCGCGAGCAATATGCGGAGGCGCGCAAGGCATTGGACGCCTTCCCGCCCTCGCCGGCCGGCCGCAAGCTGCGCGGCGAGATCGATGCAGCGCGCGCAATTGCCAAAGACCTGAACGACCAGGTCATGGCGATTGCAGTGCAGAACAGGAACGCCGACGCGCAGACGCTGATGAGCGAGAAGGCGCGCCCGGCGATGCTTGCCTGGCAGGGGAAAATCGACGAAAACGTCGCCCTGCAGGAAAAGCAGACCGCACTGGCCTATAGCCATTCGCTGGCCGCAATGAACCGCGGCAGGACACTATTGATTGCGGGGGGAGTGGCGGTGCTGTTGATCAGCAGCCTGCTGGCGTTTGCCATCACCCGCAGCCTCACCCAGCCGCTCGGCCGCGCCACCCGCGCTGCAGAGGCGATCGCCGGCGGCAAGCTGGATAACGATGTCGATACCCCGTTCAACGACGAAACCGGCCGCCTGCTCACCGCCATGCACAAGATGCAGCTGCAGCTGCGTAATCTGCTGGCCGCGCAGACCGACATGGCCAGGCGCCACGACGATGGCCAGATCAGCTTCCGCATCGATGCGTCGGCCTTCCCGGGCGACTACGGCCGCATGGCCAACGACACCAATAATCTGGTCGGCTCGCATATCGCGGTGAAGATGCGCCTTGCCCAGATCATGGGGCGCTACGCGCTCGGGGATCTCAGCGACGACATGGACAAGCTACCCGGCGAAAAAGCCGTGTTTACCGACGCCATGGCACAAGTCAAGACCAACCTGGGCGCGATGAACGGCGAGATCAAGCAGCTCGCACAAGCGGCCGCCAACGGCGACTTCAGCGCCCGCGGCGACGCCGAGCGTTTCCAGTACGACTTCCGCGCCATGGTGGACAGCCTCAACACACTGATGTCCACCGCCGACGGCAATCTGCAGTCGCTCTCGCGCCTGCTGCAGTCGATCGCCGCCGGCGACCTCACCGCGCGCATGAGCGGCGAGTTCCGTGGCGTGTTTGCGCAGATGCGCGACGACGCCAATGCCACCGCCACCCAATTGGCCGAAATCGTCACCGGCATCAAGCAGTCGGCCATCTCGATCAAGGGTGCCGCCAGCGAAATCGCCGCCGGCAATCAGGACCTGTCGCAGCGCACCGAGCAGCAGGCCGCCAATCTGGAAGAAACCGCCGCCTCGATGGAGGAGCTCACCTCCACCGTCAAGCAAAATGCCGAAAGTGCACGCCAGGCCAACCAGCTTGCGATCGGCGCTGCAGGTGTGGCCTCCCAGGGTGGCGAAATCGTCGGCAAGGTGGTCGAGACCATGTCCGGCATCGAAGCCTCGTCCAAGAAGATCGCCGACATCATCAGCGTCATCGACGGCATCGCCTTCCAGACCAACATCCTGGCCTTGAATGCCGCGGTGGAAGCCGCGCGTGCCGGTGAGCAGGGGCGCGGTTTTGCAGTGGTGGCCTCGGAAGTGCGTACCCTAGCCCAGCGTTCGTCGGGCGCGGCCAAGGAGATCAAGGAGCTCATCGACGATTCGGTACAGCGCGTGGCCGACGGCTCCGCCCTGGTCCACACCGCCGGCAAGACCATGGGCGAAATCGTCTCCAGCGTGCAGCGCGTCACCAACATCATGGGCGAGATTTCCGCCGCCTCGCAGGAACAGTCGGCCGGCATCGAGCAGGTCAACCAGACCGTCACCCACATGGACGAAGCCACCCAGCAGAATGCCGCGCTGGTGGAAGAAGCCACTGCCGCCGCACGCTCGATGGAAGAACAGGCCCAGCAATTGACCGAAGCGGTGGCGCTGTTCCGTCTGTCGGCCGACCTGCAAGCGGTGACGCCGCCCACGCCGGTGGTGCGCCAGATCGCTGCCAAACGTCCAGCCGCGCCGAGCACGCCGGCGGCCAAACCCAGGCAAGCTGCCGCAAGGCCGGCCGCACGCGCTGCGGTGGCGTCGGCGTCGTCCACCGAATCGGACTGGGCAGAGTTCTGAGCGACCCGATCGGTCGCCCTGCGACCGATGCCATCGAAACCGCGCTCCTTCGGAGGCGCGGTTTTTTTTGGACTGATCGTTTCCGCAAGGAAAACTATCGATAACACTCAAGATAAAACAACTTAAACATCATATTTTATTTTTGTATTAGTTTATGTATTGATGAGCCTGTTATCTACAAACCGGACTCGAGCAATTAGAAGAGCGAAAATGGAAACAGGCTGACAAGAGTAATTATCAATATGTTTCACAAGCCTGACTCGAGTTATATATTTTTTGATATCGGGGTATTCAGTGATACCTGTCATGAGCCGTTACTGCGCATAGCGACACCTGACGCAGCAGCTGGTTGGCGCTGCCTTCGTCGCTCCCTTCCACTGCATAACGCCTTCCAGGATTCGGTCATGACCGCACTTCTCCAACGCTATAACGTCGGCCCGCGCTTGGCAGCGGCTTTCGCCGTGCTGATCGTATTGTCCGGTTGCATTGCTTTTATCGGCTATCGCGGCTTGAGTTCGGCACGCGCCCTGGTCGACGACATCGTGCACCAGAACATGGTGAAAATTCGCCTGTCCAACGACATGATCAATGCCAACTTCATCATTGGCATGCAGTTGCGCAATGTCGTGCTGCCTACCACCGACGAGGAAAATCGCAAGTTCATCGCGCAGATCCAGTCCGCGCGCGCCGACTATACAAAAGCCCGCGAAGCGCTGTATGCCATGCCGCCGTCGGAACAGGGCAAGGCGCTGCGCGCGGACATCGATGCCCGCCGTGCCGAGGTCAAGGTGTTGAACGACAAGGTCATCGATCTGGTGATGACCGGTCACAGCGACGAGGCCCTGCCCTTGCTGCTCACCAAGGCCGCGCCGGCGATGCAGGGCTGGCAGGACAAGATTGCCGAAAACATCACACTGCAGGACAAGATGGCAGCCGATGCATCGGCCGTCGCACTGAAGTCGATGGCCGATTCGCGCAAGCTGCTGGTGGCCGGCACCGTGTTGGTGGTCCTGCTGAGCGCCGCACTGGGCCTGTTGATCACGCGCAGCCTCACCCAGCCGCTCGGCCGCGCCACCCGCGCCGCCGAGGCGATTGCCGGCGGCAAGCTGGATAACGATGTCGATACGTCGTTCAACGACGAAACCGGCCGCCTGCTCAAGGCGATGAGCAAGATGCAGCTGCAGCTGCGTAATCTGCTGGCCGCGCAGACCGACATGGCCAGGCGCCACGACGAAGGTCAGATCAGCTTCCGTATCGACGCGGCCGCGTTTCCCGGCGACTACGGTCGCATGGCGCACGACACCAACACTCTGGTCGGCTCGCATATCGCGGTAAAGATGCGTCTGGCGCAGATCATGGGCCGCTACGCGATCGGCGACCTGTCCGAGGATATGGAGAAGCTGCCCGGCGAAAAGGCCGTGCTCAGCGACACCATGGCCCAGGTCAAGGTCAACCTCGGTGAAATGAACACCCAGATCAAACAGTTGGCGCAGGCCGCCGCCAACGGCGACTTCAGCGCCCGCGGCGAGGCAGAGCGCTTCCAGTACGACTTCCGCCTGATGGTCGAAAGCCTCAACAACCTGATGTCCACTGCCGACGGCAATCTGCAGGCGCTGTCGGGCTTGTTGCAGTCGATCGCCGCCGGCGACCTCACCGCACGCATGAGCGGCGAGTTCCGTGGCGTGTTCGCGCAGATGCGCGACGACGCCAATGCCACCGCCACCCAACTGGCCGAAATCGTCACCGGCATCAAGCAGTCGGCCGTGTCGATCAAGGGCGCCGCCAGCGAAATCGCCGCCGGCAACCAGGACCTGTCGCAGCGGACCGAGCAGCAGGCCGCCAATCTGGAAGAAACCGCCGCCTCGATGGAAGAGCTCACCTCCACCGTCAAGCAGAACGCCGAGGGCGCACGCCAGGCCAACCAGCTCGCCATCGGTGCCGCCAGCGTGGCGGTACAGGGCGGCGAAGTGGTCGGCAAGGTGGTCGAAACCATGTCCGGTATCGAAGCCTCGTCCAAGAAGATCGCCGACATCATCAGCGTCATCGACGGCATCGCCTTCCAGACCAACATCCTGGCGTTGAACGCAGCGGTGGAAGCCGCGCGGGCCGGCGAACAGGGCCGCGGCTTCGCAGTGGTTGCCTCGGAAGTGCGTACCCTCGCCCAGCGCTCGTCGGGTGCGGCCAAGGAGATCAAGGGCCTGATCGACGACTCCGTGCAACGCGTGGCCGAAGGATCCGCGCTGGTGCACACCGCCGGCAAGACCATGGGCGAAGTGGTGGCCAGCGTGCAGCGCGTCACCGACATCATGGGCGAGATCTCCGCCGCCTCGCAGGAACAGTCGGCCGGCATCGAACAGGTCAACCAGACTGTCACCCAGATGGACGAGACCACCCAGCAGAACGCCGCATTGGTGGAGGAAGCCACCGCCGCCGCACGTGCACTGGAAGAACAGGCCACCCAGCTGACCGATGCGGTGGCGGTGTTCAAGACCGATGCCGCGCATGTACAAGCTTCGGCACGTGTCGCCGCACCGCGTGAGGTAATCACCCAGGCCGTCAAGGCCAAGGTGGCAGCAGCTGGCCGCACCGCAGCGTCCAAACCGCGCGCCGTGGTCACCGCACCCAGCAACGACACCAGCTGGCAGGAGTTCTAAGCAAGCGAACTGAACTGCCTGAACGGGACCGGTCGGCAGCGATGCCGGCCGGCTCAAGGCATAACAGTTATCGGCCGATAGTCTGCGTACGCCCATGAGACGCACCGATGACCATTGCTCCTGCCCTGCCGCACACCGCTCCATCCTCCCCGCGCCGCTGGGCCAGCCGCTGGGACGATCTGGGCATTGTCAAAAAACTCGGTGCGATCGGTGTGCTGGCGTTGGTCGGCATGGTGATCCCGGTGCTGCTCTATCGCGGCAAGCTCAATGAAAGCGTCGCCATCAGCAGCAACGAATTGCGTAGCTACGCCCCGCTTGGCCAGATGCTGGGCCTGATTACCGATCTGCACGCGGCCCACGTCGACACTGGCGCCGCCGCCGACGCAGCAGCGCAACGCGCCCAACGCGATCTGCAGCAACTGCTCGCCACCACGGCGGCCATGCCCGGCTTCGAACGCAGCCAGAAACAACTGCTCGCCCTGCAGCAGCGCCATGTCTCGACCGCCGCAGCCAGCGGCTACAGCGGCATCAGCGAGCAAGCCTTCGCTGCGCTGGATGCGCTGCGCGACGACAGCCAGTTGGTCTACACCCCGTATATCGAAAGCTACCACCTGGTGGTGGCGACCCTGATCTATAGCCCCGACGCCACCGAATCGCTGACCCGCCTGGATGCGGCCAACGACCCGTCGCAGGCCGGCGACGACCGCGCCATGCTGCACGAACAGCTCAGCCAGTTGCAGCGCAATCACGTGCGCTTCCGGCATGAGCTGGACAAGGCAATGGGCCTGCTGGAACAGCCCGACCCTGCGCTGGCCGATGCCGCCAGCGCCGAGGCCACCCGCGCCAGCGACGCATTGAAATCCCTTGGTGCCGCGTTGGAAGGCAGCGATGCGCAGGCCGACACGCAGTGGAATGCCGCGCTCGATGCGCTTGGCCAGGCCATGCATGAGCTGAGCAACGTCTCGCTGCAAGCCCTGCAGCGTCAATCCGAGCGCCACCTGGTGGATGCGCGTACTGCGATGTACCAGGCCGTCGCCGGTCTGTCGCTGCTCGCGCTGCTGATCGCCGCGTTGGGCTGGTATACCTTGTCCACCCTCACCCGCAACGTGCGCCGCGCCGCTGCGGTGGCGGCCAATATCGCGCAGGGCATGCTGGACGAACGCATCGTGCCGCCCAGCCGCGATGAAACCGGCCAGCTGCTCGACAACATGCGTCAGATGCAGGAGCAGGTGCAGCGCGTCCTGGCTGCGCAGAGCGAGATGGCGCAGCGCCACGACGCCGGCCAGATCAGCTACCGCATGCAGGCCGACAGCTTCCCCGGCGCCTACGCCACCATGGTGCACGATACCAACGCCCTGGTCGGTTCGCACATCGCGGTGAAGATGAAGCTCGCGCAGATCATGTCGCGCTACGCCATCGGCGACCTGAGCCAGGACATGGACCGCCTGCCCGGCGAGAAGGCCGTGCTCAGCGACACCATGGACACCGTCAAGGCCAACCTGTCGGCGATGAACAGCGAAATCAAACTGCTGGCGCAGGCCGCCGCCAATGGCGACTTCAGCGTGCGCGGCGATGCGCAGCGCTTCCAGTACGACTTCCGCGCCATGGTGGACAGCCTCAATCAGCTGATGTCCACCGCCGATGCCAATCTGCAGTCGCTGTCCAACGTGCTGCAGGCGATCGCCGCCGGCGATCTCACCAGCCGCATGCAGGGCGACTTCCACGGCGTGTTCGCGCGCATGCGCGACGATGCCAATGCCACGGTGACGCAGCTGGCCGATATCGTCGGGCGCATCCAGCGCTCCACCGATGCCATCAACGATGCGGCCAGCGAGATCGCATCCGGCAACCAGGACCTGTCGCAACGTACCGAGCAACAGGCGGCCAATCTGGAAGAAACCGCCGCCTCGATGGAAGAACTCACCTCCACCGTGCGCAACAACGCCGAGCACGCCAGGCGCGCCAATCAGCTGGTGGTCGGCGCTGCCGCCGTCGCCTCGCAAGGTGGCGAGGTGGTCGGCCAGGTCGTCGGCACCATGGCCGGCATCCAGGCTGCGTCCAGAAAGATCGCCGACATCATCGGCGTGATCGACGGCATCGCCTTCCAGACCAATATCCTGGCCTTGAACGCGGCGGTGGAAGCCGCGCGTGCCGGCGAGCAAGGCCGCGGCTTTGCGGTAGTGGCGTCGGAAGTACGCACCCTGGCTCAGCGCTCGGCCGCTGCGGCCAAGGAGATCAAGCACCTGATCGACGATTCGGTCAGCCGGGTCGAGCATGGCAGCCAGCTGGTCGGCCAGGCGGGGCGCACGATGCAGGACATCGTCGATTCGGTGCGCAACGTCACCACGATCATGCACGAGATCAGCGAGGCCTCGCTGCAGCAGTCGCAGGGCATCGAGCAGGTCGGCCAGACCGTCTCGCAGATGGATCAGGCGACCCAGCAGAACGCCGCACTGGTGGAAGAAGCCACCGCCGCCGCGCGCGCGATGGAAGAACAGGCGCAGCAGTTGCGCGATGCGGTGTCGGTGTTCCAGCTGCAGGCAGCGGCCACGCCTGCCCGGCTCGGGCGCGCGGCGTGACGTGACGTGACGTGACGGTTCGATGGTCTGATGGCATCACGGCGTGAGGCCGTTGCTCGCGGCATTGCATCCCTTGGTCTGCTGCCGCACGCCCGTACGCTGAACAGGACGCGTGCGTCCAGGCTCAACTGGTGGTTTCCACACCGCCCGCCTCAACGCGGCACCTTCGTATCGCTCCTGAAAGCGTGATCATCAAGTGAATCCGCAGAAGACAGCCCCTCTTGTGGAAGCGCTCCCATCGGCGTTTCCGGGCAGTTTGTGCACATCCACGTCACCTCAATGACGGCCGCCCATACGCACAGGGCGTGGCGAGTTCAGCCGTAAGAGCGCTGGCCGTTACAGACCACAAGCATGCATACCTGCCCTGCACTCGGTCGCGTCGTGACGATGTATCACACGCACCGGTAATGGGCTCGCGACATGCCCAGCCTCGCCTGACTCACGTAGTGCCCAGCGCGTCCGCCCCGACGCGTCTTGCCCTTTCTTGCCAACTGCCTCGAGACCCCAAAATGATCGCTCTTCTTCAACGGTACAACGTCGGCAAGCGCCTGACCTTCGCCTTCGGCACGCTGATCCTGTTGTCGTGCGCGCTAGTGGCCGCCGGCCTGTACACGCTGGCGCAGGCCCGTGATCGCATGGACACCGTGGTCAATCGCAACATCACGATCATGCAGTACGCGCAGGACATGACCAATGCCACCTCGGTCATCGCCGTGCAGTTGCGTAATATCGTGTTGCCGACCACGCAGGAAGACAATCTGCGCTTCTACGCCCTCATCAAGGACCAGCTGAAGCGCTACGAGGACACCCGCCGCAAGCTGTACGAATTCTCCGCTTCGCCTCAAGCCACCGAGATCCGCAACCGGATCGACCTTGCCAGCGCCCAGGCCCGCAAAACCAACGAAGACGTCGCACAATTGGGCCTGACCGGCAAGCCTGACGAAGCACTCACGCTGCTGCTGCAAAAGGCCGCACCGGGCACGCAAGAATGGCAGGACGCGTTGACCGAGTATTCGGAGCTGCAGCGTCAGCGCACCCAGGAAGCCTATGTGGCCACGACCGCAGAAATGGCACGCGGTCGCGCGATGCTGATCGGCGGCGGCCTGGCCGTCGTGCTGTTCAGCGTCCTGCTGGGCTGGTTGATCACGCGCAGCCTGGTGCGCCCGCTGACCCAGGCCACCCGCGCCGCCGAGGCGATTGCCAATGGCGATCTGGATAACGATGTGCGCACTCAGTCCAACGACGAAACCGGCCGCCTGTTGCAGGCCATGGACCGCATGCAGAGCCAGGTGCGCAATCTGATCAGCGCGCAGCTGGACATGGCCAAGCGTCATGACGCGGGCCAGATCAGCTTCCGCATGGATGCCGGCGCATTCCCCGGCGACTACGGCCGCATGGCCACAGACACCAACGCGCTGGTTGCCGCACACATCGCGCTTGAGACGCAGACCATTCACCTGGTGGAGCGTTACGCGATCGGCGACCTGACCGAAGACATGCCGCAATTGCCGGGCGAGAAAGCCGCCATCACCACTGCGATGAATCAGGTCAAGGCGAACCTGTCGACGATGAATTCGGAAATCAAGCAGCTGGCGCAAGCCGCTGCAAACGGCGACTTCAGCGCACGCGGCAATGCCGAGCAGTTCCAGTACGACTTCCGCATCATGGTGGAAAGCCTCAATCACCTGATGTCCACCGCCGACGGCAATCTGCAGTCGCTCTCCAGCCTGTTGCAGTCGATCGCTGCCGGCGACCTCACCGCGCGCATGAGTGGACAGTACCAGGGCGTGTTCGCGCAGATGCGCGACGACGCCAACGCCACCGCCGAACAGCTGGCCAGCATCGTCGGCCGCATCCAGCTGGCCGCCAATGCGATCGGGTCGGCATCGGGCGAGATCGCTTCCGGCAACCAGGATCTGTCGCAGCGCACCGAGCAACAGGCCGCCAATCTGGAAGAAACCGCCGCCTCGATGGAAGAACTCACCTCCACCGTCAAGCAGAACGCCGAACACGCAAGTCAAGCCAATCAGCTCGCCATCGGCGCCGCAGCAGTGGCCTCGCAAGGCGGCGACGTGGTGGCCAGGGTGGTCACCACCATGGCCGACATCCAGGGCTCGTCGAAGAAGATCGCCGAAATCATCAGCGTCATCGACGGCATCGCCTTCCAGACCAATATCCTTGCGTTGAATGCCGCAGTGGAAGCGGCGCGTGCCGGCGAACAGGGCCGCGGCTTTGCGGTGGTCGCCTCTGAAGTACGCACCCTGGCCCAGCGTTCGGCCGGTGCGGCGAAAGAGATCAAGCACCTGATCGACGACTCGGTCGACAAGGTCACCCAGGGCGCCGCCCTGGTCGATCAGGCCGGCACCACCATGGCCGAGATCGTCGCCAGCGTGCAGCGCGTCACCAACATCATGGGCGAGATTTCTTCCGCTTCGCAGGAACAGTATTCGGGCATCGAGCAGGTCAACCAGACCGTGACCCAGATGGACGAGACCACCCAGCAGAATGCCGCCCTGGTGGAAGAAGCCACCGCCGCCGCACGTGCGATGGAAGAACAGGCCCAGCAGCTCACCGAAGCGGTGGCCGTGTTCAAGGTTGCCGAGCACAGCGCGGTGACGCGTCAGCTCTCGGCCATCGCCAAGGCACCGGCCAATGCCCGCTTCGCTGCGCGTCCGGCTGCACGTGGCGGCAGCAGTGCCCCGCCGCGTCGCAGCGTGACCGGCACTTCGGCAGCAGCGGCCGATACGGGCGATTGGCAGGAGTTCTGAGTCACGCATGAGGTGTCGCCCGGAGGCCGCTTTCCGCGAGGAAAGCGGCCTTTTTGCGTTTGGCCGATCGATCAGACACCACGGCGCGCTGCAGCGCCACGCAGCGTGCATCGGCAGCGACCCGCCACCGCACTGGAACACACCAATGGCGCTGCGGCCGGCGACCATTGCAGCCGGCTTGATAGCCACATCGCTGTAATGTTTCGCCTCACATGCGCGTCCGAACGTTCCTATATGCGTATTCACAATGCGATGACATAGTGCGTCCGCGTCAACATTCGTCATCGCGATCCATCTCGATGCAGACGCGTGCCGCATTCGGCACGCATCGAAGGGTCCGGCACGGGGTCTGCGTGATACACGGATCGAGAGCACTGCCGGAACGCCGCTGGGGAGCGGCGTCTCGCACCTGCCAGTGCACGACGTAACGCCATGCACCTGCTGTCAGCGCCGCTGCCTGCTGCATCGCAACGGGTGCAGACAATTGGTGCGGCAGCGGGCGATCGCCACACCTTCGGTAGTCACTTCATTCCGTTTAAAAGGGCAAAGCAATGAAACAGCGAAGTCTGTCGACACAACTCGTGTTCGGCTTTGGTGCGGTCATCATCGTGCTGTTGATCGTCGCCACGGTCGGGCTGCGCGGACAGTCCAGCCTGTCTCAGGCGGTCGCATTGAACGACCACACTTACCAGGTCATCGCGACCGGTCGTGCGATGTCCATCGCCAGCATCAATATCGAAACCGGCGCGCGCGGCTATCTGCTTTCAGGCAACGAAGCGAATCTGACGCCCTACAAGAACGGGATGGCGCAGTTCGACAAAGAATTCGATCACGCCAGACAGCTGACCGCCGACAATCCGGTTCAGCAGCAGCGGCTGGCGGCCCTGCATGCGGCCTACGTCGAATTTATCGGCCACGAAGAACGCTTGACCGCGCTGCGCCGCAGTGGCGCGGCGTTGCCCGACGTGCTGGCGCAGTTCAGCGCCGGCCACGAACGCGCCGCAATGAACAAGATCCGCACCCTGCTCACCGAGTTCGAGGCCCAGGAAAGCGGGCTGCTCGACAAGCGCAGTACGGCACTGGCCGCCGCCAAGATCCGCAGCACCTGGTCGATGCTGATCGGCAGCGGCGTTGCGATCGTGGTCGCAATAGCTACCTGCTGGCTGATTCGCCGTCGTCTGATGAGCCGCTTGAGCGAGGCATCGACGATCGCCGATGCGATCGCGGCAGGTCGGTTGTCGGTCGCAGTGGATACCACCGGTACCGACGAAACCGGCCGGCTACTGCACAGCATGGGCAAGATGCAGGCGCAGTTGCAGGCGGTGTCGCAGGCACAGCAGGAAATGGCGCGACGGCACGACCTGGGTGAGCTGAGCTACCGCATGGACGAGCAGGCATTTCCCGGCGATTACGGCGTCATGGTGCGTGACAGCAACGCACTGGTCGCCTCGCATATCGCAGTCAACATGCGGCTGGCCCAGATCATGAGCCGCTATGCCATCGGCGACCTGTCCGACGACATGGAGACGTTGCCTGGCGAAAAAGCCGTCTTGAGCGAGACCATGGCCCAGGTCAAGCGCAACCTGTCGGCGATGAATCGCGAGATCAAACATCTGGCGCAATCTGCCGCTGCCGGCGACTTCAGCGCCCGCGGCGACGCCGAACGTTTCCAATACGACTTCCGCGTCATGGTCGACAGCCTCAACCAGCTGATGGCCACCGCCGACGGAAATCTGCAAGCGTTGTCCACGTTGCTGCAGTCGATTGCCGCGGGCGACCTCACTGCCCGCATGACCGGCCAGTCCCAGGGCGTGTTCGCGCAGATGCGCGACGATGCCAACGGCACTGCCGAGCGCCTGGCCGATATCGTCGGGCGGATCCACACTGCCGCCGATGCCATTGGCCTGGCCTCCGGCGAAATCGCCGCCGGCAACCAGGATCTGTCGCAGCGCACCGAACAGCAGGCCGCCAATCTGGAAGAAACCGCCGCTTCGATGGAAGAGCTGACCTCCACCGTCAAGCAAAATGCCGAACATGCGCGCCAGGCCAACCAGTTGGCGATCGGAGCGGCATCGGTCGCCTCGCAGGGTGGTCAGGTGGTCGCACGGGTGGTCACCACCATGTCCGATATTCAAACCTCCTCCAAAAAGATCGCCGAGATCATCAGCGTCATCGACGGCATTTCGTTCCAGACCAATATCCTGGCCTTGAACGCCGCGGTGGAAGCGGCACGTGCCGGCGAACAGGGACGCGGTTTTGCCGTCGTCGCCTCCGAAGTGCGCACCCTCGCCCAGCGCTCTGCCAGTGCTGCGAAAGAGATCAAGCAGCTGATCGACGACTCGGTCGGCAATGTCGCGCAAGGCGCTGCATTGGTCGATCAGGCGGGAACGACCATGGCCGAGATCGTGGCCAGCGTGCAGCGCGTGACCGACATCATGGGCGAGATCTCCGCTGCCTCGCAGGAGCAATCGACAGGGATCGAACAGGTCAACCAGACCGTGACCCAGATGGACGAAACCACCCAGCAGAATGCCGCACTGGTGGAGGAAGCCACCGCCGCCGCACGCGCGATGGAAGATCAGGCCCAGCAGCTGACCCAGACCGTGTCGCTGTTCAAGTTGTCCGACAGCCAGCCGTCCGTGCGTCGAATGGCAGCCTTGGCCACCGCCGCACTGTCTGCGTCTCCCAAAGCGTCGGCATCGGCGTCGGTCAAGCGTGCGCCTGCACGTCCGCACAGTGCACGGACCGTCGCTGCCACGGCCGAGGCGGCGTTGGATTGGCAGGAGTTCTGACACCTGGATGTAGCGCATCCGCGCTGCACGACTCTTGCGGGACCGCTTTTGCGAGAAAGCGGTCCTTTTTTTTGGCTAGCAACCGATCCGGGCGCATGCAGCAATTGCGAATACACCCGGGCGATGCGGGCACCCCACTGCAAGACGCGCACGGTGCATGCCACATCGCCTGTGCCGATTGCACCGTCGCCGCATGCGCGGGCGTGGCGACGTGTGCACCCTCTCGGCAGAAGGCTCATGACGGCACCGGCTCTGCGGTGCCGTTTTGCATTACGCAGCATGAGCTGCCGCATCCATTCAATCGCGCTATCGCGTGCACTGTCATCCGCGTGAAGTCGGCTTTCACGGCCGGACGCCGTGCACGCCTAAATCGCAGTAAAAATGGTCATTCCCGATCTTGCTTTCAGAAAATTCCCGACACCCGGGCACCGATTCCCTACAGGTTCTTCATGCCCCGATCACGTGCCTGAGACCTGGCTTTACCAGCCTGACCGGACCACCTCAATGCGACCCCGGCAGCGCCGTTACTTCAGCGATGCAACACACCGGGCATGACCTGCAGACGGCACCGCTCCAGCGCTGCCCTGCAACGCATGCCCATCACGATCACATCCGCTCAGGCCACTCCATGAATTCCTTCCTGCACCGCTTCAACGTCGGCAAGCGCCTCGCGCTGGCCTTTGGCGTTTTGATCCTTCTCTCCTGCGCGCTGGTGGCCGCCGGCCTGTTGACGCTCAGCCAGGCACGCGAGCGCCTGGACACCATCGTCAAGCGCAACATGGCGATGATCCAGTACGCCACCGACATGCTGGATGCCAATGCCACCATCTCGTTGAACCTGCGCAACATCGTGCTGCCCACCACCGCCGAGCAGAACCGGCAGTTCGCTGAAGTGATCGATGCCCAGCGCATCCGCTACAAGGAGCTACGCGAAAAGCTCTATGCGTTTCCCGCCGATGCGCACGACCAGCAACTGCGCAACGCACTGGACCAGACCCGCGAACAGGCGCTGGCGCACAACCAGCAGGTACGCGAGCTGGGCATGGCCGGCAAGGTCGACCAGGCCATGCCGGTCCTGCTCGAACGCGCCGCGCCGGCCACCCAGCGCTGGCAGGATGCGATCCGCACCTACTCGCAGGCGCAACGCGAGAGCAGCCAGCTGGCCTATGAACAGGCCAGTGCCTCGATGGCGCGTGGCCGCAGCATGCTGATCGGCGGCGGCGTTGCGGTGGTACTGCTGAGCGCCCTGCTGGCCTGGATGATCACCCGCAGCCTCACCGGTCCGTTGAACCGCGCCACCCGCGCCGCCGAGGCGATTGCCGACGGCAGGCTCGATAACGCAGTGCACAGCGACGCCAGCGACGAAACCGGCCGCCTGCTACAGGCGATGGACAAGATGCAATCGCAGGTGCGCAATCTGATCACCGGCCAGCTGGACATGGCCAAGCGCCACGACAGCGGCCAGATCAGCTTCCGCATGGAGGCCGGCGCATTCCCGGGCGACTATGGCCGCATGGCCAGCGACACCAATGCCCTGGTCGACAGCCACGTCCAGCTCACGCAGCGCCTGGCGCAGATCATGGGGCGCTATGCGATCGGCGACCTCAGCCAGGACATGGATGCGCTGCCCGGCGAAAAAGCCATGCTGACCGACACCATGGCGCAGGTGAAAACCAACCTGGCGTCGATGAACCAGCAGATCAAGCAGCTGGCCCAGGCCGCGGCCAACGGCGATTTCGGCGCACGCGGCGATGCGGCGCAGTTCCAGTTCGATTTCCGCGTCATGGTCGAAAGCCTCAATCAGTTGATGGCCACTGCCGATGGCAGCCTGCAGTCGCTATCGGGCATCTTGCGCGCCATCGCCGCAGGCGACCTGACCGCGCGCATGGACGGCGATTTCAGGGGCGTATTCGCACAGATGCGCGACGACGCCAACGCCACCGCCACCCAGCTGGCCGGTATCGTCGGGCACATCCAGCACTCGGCGACCTCGATCAATGCCGCCGCCAGCGAGATCGCAACGGGTAATCAGGACCTGTCGCAGCGCACCGAACAGCAGGCGGCCAACCTGGAAGAAACCGCCGCCTCGATGGAGGAGCTCACCTCTACCGTCAAGCAGAACGCCGAAAGCGCACGCCAGGCCAATCAGCTCGCCATCGGCGCCGCAAGCGTGGCTTCGCAGGGCGGCGAGGTGGTCAGCAAGGTGGTCGACACCATGAGCGGCATCGAGGCCTCGTCCAAGCGCATCGCCGACATCATCAGCGTCATCGACGGCATTTCGTTCCAGACCAACATCCTGGCCTTGAATGCTGCCGTGGAAGCGGCGCGTGCCGGCGACCAGGGCCGTGGTTTTGCGGTGGTCGCCTCCGAGGTGCGTACGCTGGCACAGCGTTCGTCTGCGGCGGCCAAGGAGATCAAGAGCCTGATCGACGACTCGGTGCAGCGCGTGGCCGACGGCTCGCAACTGGTGGACCAGGCCGGCAAGACCATGGCAGAGATCGTCGCCAGCGTGCAGCGCGTCACCAACATCATGGGCGAGATTTCCGCCGCCTCGCAGGAACAGTCGGCCGGCATCGAGCAGGTCAACCAGACCGTCACCCACATGGACGAAGCCACCCAGCAAAACGCAGCGCTGGTGGAAGAAGCCACCGCCGCCGCCCGCGCGATGGAAGAACAGGCCCAGCAGCTCACCGAGGCGGTGGCCGTGTTCAAGATCGCCGAGCAAGGCCCGGTTGCACGTCAGCCGTCATCGATGGTCGGTGCGCCGGTCAATGCGCGCTTCGCTGCACGCCCGGCCGTCGCTGCCGCCAGCATCGCAGCGCCACGGCGCAGCGCCATCGGCGCGGCCACCGCGGCGGCAGGGCCGAACGACTGGCAGGAGTTCTAAGACACACGCCGCACCCCGCAACACACGCAGCATCAAAGAACAGCATTCGAGAGTAGTTTGATTCGTGGTCAACGAATCTTGAGGGTCGCTTCCTTGCGAGGAGAAGCGGCCCTTTTTTTGTTCTGCGGTGGCGTTGCGACATCAGCCGCTAGACATGCTGGAACGCTGACGATCCGATTCACCCAAAATCACCAATCTTTAACAATTCGCGACATGGAATACATCGGTTAACGCCAAGCGAACGCGACAATTTATGCTCAATTCAACATAAAACATCAATTTTGAGCATAGACGGCCGCTATGGACTTCACGCATCCGTAACGCCCTCCCCCGGGCAAGGTCGATTCCTCATGCATTCCTTCAACCGACTTTCGGTCGGCACCCGGCTTTCCGCGCTGTTGACCCTGGTCATTGCCATCTCGCTGGGCCTGCTGGCCCTGACCATCTACCGCCAGTCCGCTGGCGACATCGAATCCCAGGTCAAGGCCGAGCTGCGCTCCAGCACCCGGCTGATGCAGCAGTCGGTGGCGATGTACGACGTCACCCTGACCGAAGGCACCGAGCGTCTGGGCAGCGTCTTCGACGACATGCTGCCGCGCGGCGCACGCGAACTGGATACCGCCAGCACCGTGACCATCGGTGAGCAGAACACGCCCACGCTGCGCTCCGGCACGCAGGCGCTGAACCTCAATTTCGATGCGGTGGATCGCTTCGCGCAGGCCACCGGCGGCGTTGCGACCATCTTTGCGCGCACCGGCGATGACTTCGTGCGCATCACCACCTCGCTGCGCAACAAGCAGAACGAGCGCGTGATCGGCACCCTGCTCGATCGCAAGGGCAAGGCCTATGCCGCACTGTCCGCAGGCAAGCCCTTCACCGGCCAGGCGCAGTTGTTCGGCGACCAGTACATGACCTACTACGCGCCGCTGCGCAACGCTGCCGGCGAGGTGATCGGCGCGCTTTTCGTCGGCCGCAATTACACCCAGGGCCTGGCCGCGCTCAAGGCCCAGGTCAGCACCACCAAGCTGGGACAGGACGGCTACTTCGTCATCGCCGACATGGCGCCGGGCGAGCACCAGGGCCAGATCATCGCCGCACCGCCGGGGACGCCGGCGACGTTGTCGGCACTGGTGCCGGCCGATCAGCAAGCTGCCTTGCAGTCGGTGCTGGACGGCAAGCAAGCCAGCGCCAACCTGCAGCTGCGCGATGCCAAGGGCAACGCGCAGGCCTACGAAGTCACCGCACAACGCTATGCGCCGTGGCAGTGGGCGGTGATCGGCACCCAGCCGCGCAGCGCCATCGACGGACCGCTGGACGAGCTGATGGGCAGCATGCTGCTGTTCTCGCTGGTGGTACTGGCGCTGTGCATCGCGGTGGTGTTCATCGCCGCACGCAAGATGGTGACCCGCCCGCTGCTTGCAGTGGAACGTGTACTCGGCGATGTCGCCGCCGGCCGCCTGGACAACCCCATCGAGATCGATCGCCACGACGAACTCGGCCGCCTGCTGCTCAACGCCCGCACCATGCGCGACGACCTGCGCGCGCGTCTGGAACGCGATCACCTGATCGCCAGCGAAGCGCTGCGCGTGCGCACCGCGCTGGACGATGTCAGCACCAACGTGATGATCGCCGACGCCGACCGCCGCATCATCTACGTCAATCGCCCGCTGCAGCGCATGCTCAAGAGCGTGCAGGACGAGCTACGCCGCGACCTGCCCCACTTCGACGCCGATGCGCTGATCAATGCCAGCATCGACCAGTTCCACCGCAAGCCCGAGCATCAGGCACGCATGCTCGATCAGCTCACCAGCACGCACATCGCGCAGATCCATGTCGGCGGCCGCACCATGCGGCTGGTGGTCAGCCCGGTACTGGGCGCGGCCGGTGAGCGCATGGGGTTTGTGGTCGAGTGGGCCGACCGCACCCAGGAAGTCCAGGTGGAACAGGAGGTCGCACGCATCGTTCAGGCGGCCGCCGTCGGCGACCTGAGCGGGCGCGTCAGCCTTGATGGCAAGCAGGGCTTCCTGCTGCTGCTCGCCCAGCAGCTCAACGCGTTGCTGGACAACAACGCCGACGGCCTGTCACGCGTGTCCGCGCTGCTGTCGTCGTTGTCGCAGGGCGACCTCACCGCACGCATGGACGGCGATCTGCAAGGCGTGTTCGCCACCATCCGCGACGATGCCAACGCCACCGCCGACCAGCTGGCCGGAATCGTACGCCGCATCAAGGATTCGTCGCTGGCGATCAACTCGGCTGCCACCGAGATCGCCACCGGCAATGGCGACCTGTCGCGGCGCACCGAGCAACAGGCCGCCGCGCTGGAAGAGACCGCCGCATCGATGGAAGAGCTCACCGCCACCGTCAAGCAGAATGCCGACAACGCCGACCAGGCCAACCGCCTGGTGCTCGATGCCGCCGGCGTTGCCGCCAAGGGCGGCGATGTGGTCGGCCGCGTGGTCACCACCATGGCCGACATCGACGCCTCGTCCAAGAAGATCGCCGAGATCATCAGCGTCATCGACGGCATTGCCTTCCAGACCAACATCCTGGCGTTGAACGCGGCGGTGGAAGCGGCACGTGCCGGCGAGCAGGGCCGCGGTTTTGCCGTGGTGGCCTCGGAGGTGCGCACACTGGCGCAGCGCTCGGCCGGCGCGGCCAAGGAGATCAAGCACCTGATCGAAGACTCGGTGACCCGCATCGGCAACGGCGCCGCACTGGCATCGGAGGCCGGCAGCACCATGCAGCAGGTGGTCGGCTCGGTCCAGCGCGTCACCGACATCATGGGCGAGATCACCAGCGCCTCGCGCGAGCAGGCCGCCGGCATCACCCAGGTCAACCAGACCGTCACCCAGATGGACGAAACCACCCAGCAGAACGCAGCGCTGGTGGAAGAAGCCACCGCTGCGGCACGCGCGATGGAAGACCAGGCCGCGCAGCTGGTAGACGCCGTGGCGGTGTTCCGCCTGGAGCCGCAGGACCGCTTGAGCACCCTGCTGGCCAGCGCACGCCACGCCTACAGCTGAGGCGTACTTGCAGCGTGTCCTGCGATGGTGGGCGGACAAGGGCCCTGCAGCAAAGTCGCAGCGATGAGGGCGCGGTGCCCTCACCGCTCGCGGGACACGCCGTTAACCCGTCCATGGGGGGCTCGATGGCGGCATCCATGCCGCCAACGGTCCCGCAGTCGGCGAGGATGCCGCACCAGAAGTTTGCAGGTCGCTTCGTTGAAAGCCTGCCCACTGCCCTGACTGCATCGAGATGCTGATCGGACGCGCCGTTATCGAAACAGCGCAGGTCATTCACTGCTCGCAACCATGCACACCGACCATCATGACCGGTCCTTGCCCGCCCACCGTCG
>NZ_JANTYV010000007.1:0-14660 GCF_024806475.1 Xanthomonas sp. 4461
CAGGGCCCTTGCCCGCCCACCGTCACGGGACACGCTGCAAGTACATCCTTGTAAGCTCTTACGCGGCATCCATGCCGCGTAAGGTCCCGCGACGGTGGGCGGCAAGGGCCAGTCAAGATGGTCGGTGTGCAGGGTTTTCAGTAATGCAGCCAGCAAACTGTCTGGTGCGGTGTCCTCGCCGATTGCGGGACCGTGTGGCGGCATGGATGCCGCCACCGAGCCCCCATGGACGGGTTTACGGCGTGTCCCGCGAGCGGCGAGGGCACCGCGCCCTCGATGCTGCGCGTTTGCTGCAGGCCCTTGCCGGCTCACCATCGCGGGACACGCTGCAAGTACGTCCATGTAGCTCTTACGCGGCATCCATGCCGCGTAAGGTCCCGTGACGGTGGGCGGGCAAGGACCCGTCGAGATGGTCGGTGTGCATGGCTTTCACTAAAGCAGCCAGCAAACAGTCTGGTGCGGCGTGCTCGCCGCTTGCGGGACCGTGTGGCGGCATGGATGCTTCGTGGGACTGGTTCACGGCGTGTCCCGCGAGCGGTGAGGGCGCCGGACCCTCGACCAGTAGAGCGTTGCTACGGCTTCATAACGCACCGATCCAAAACCTGGTTGTCCTGAGCGGGGACTGGACTGTGAGGGCAAGGTCGCGGTTGCCCGGAAATGACCGCATGGCGTGACTGCACACCGTCGCTGCGCAGCATTTATGCGGAATTTACGCGGCGGCTGTCGCAGGTCCATAGCGACTTTACGCAGCCCGGGAAGACACTGCGCGGGTTGGCGGAGCGGTTCCGCCCTGGACGATTCCGATGCATCCCTTGACCTGTCTGCTCCATCGGCGCTGTGCGCGCGGTGTGGCAGCGCTTTGCCTTGTCGGCCTGCAGACGCTGCATGCGCCGTTGCACATCGCATCCATCGCGCCGCGTTGCGCGCATGACGGGGAGTAACCGTCATGCCTGCCTGGTTGTCCCTGCTGTGCGGCGTGGCCGTACTCGTTGCTGCGGCTTACCTGTTGTACGTGGTGCTGCGGCCCGAAGACTTCTGATGCGAGTGCGCTCCAATGAGTGAAACCTTTCTTGTCTACGCGCTGGCCATCGTGCTGGCGTGGCCCCTGGGCCGTTATCTGGCGGCAGTGATGCGTGGTGCACCGATGCGCGGCGATGCGCTGTTCGGCTGGATCGAACGGCCCTTGTATGCACTGCTCGGTACCCGCCCGCAGCAGGGCATGTCGTGGCGCGGCTATGCAGTGGCGTTCTTGCTCAGCAATCTGGTTGTCGGCCTGCTGACCTGGGCGGTGTTCATGACCCAGGCATGGCTGCCGTTCAACCCGGACGCCATCCCGAACATGCGCTGGGATACCGCGCTGCACACCATGGTGTCGTTCGTCACCAACACCAATCAGCAGCACTACTCAGGCCAGGCGCAGTTGTCGTACCTGGCGCAGATGACCGGCATCGTCGGCCTGCAGGTGGTGACGCCGATGATGGGCCTGGCCTTGGCGGTGGCGACCTTGCGTGCATTGTTCGGTGGGCGAGCCGCCGCAACCGTGTCAGATGCTTCGCTGGCATCCATTGCGACGGCGAGCGCCAAGCCACCGGTGGACGGGCCGTACGATGCGGAGATTCACACGCCACACCAGGGACGGCAGCAGTCGGCTTCGGGATTGGAGGCACTGCCGGAGGCAGACGTCGGCAATTACTGGGCGGATGTGATCCGCGCCAGCGTGCGTGTGTTGCTGCCGCTGTGCCTGCTGTGGACAGTGCTGCTTGGCTGGCAAGGCGTTCCCTCCACATTGCGGGGTGCCGCCACCGCCACACCGTTGGACAGCAGTGCCGGCATGCCCAAGCAGACCATTCCGGTCGGCCCGGTGGCGGCGATGGTCGCGGTCAAACAGCTCGGCACCAATGGCGGCGGCTGGTATGGCCCCAATAGTTCGGTGGCGTTGGAAAACCCCACGCCGTTGAGCAATTTGCTGGAAACCCTGGCGCTGGTGCTGCTGCCGATGAGCGTGGTGTTCATGGTCGGCTACCTGACCGGGCGCAAGCGACTCACCGCGTTGGTGTTCGGCACCATGTTGACGATGTCGGCTGCCTCCACTGCGTTGTTGCTGTGGTCCGAAGCGCATTCGGCCAGTGCCGCCTCGCCGGCCTTGATGGAAGGCAAGGAAGTGCGCATCGGCGCCGATGCGTCCGCACTGTGGGCAGCGTTGACCACGCAAACCTCCAACGGTTCGGTCAATGCAATGCACGACTCGCTGGCGCCGCTGAGTGGCCTGGTCACGTTGGTGGATATGCTGATCAACGCCATCTGGGGCGGCGTCGGCTGCGGCCTGCAGCAGTTTGTGGTGTACCTGTTATTGAGCGTGTTTCTGGCCGGGTTGATGACCGGGCGCACGCCCGAATTGTTCGGCCGCAAGATCGAAGCGCGCGAAGTGCAATTGCTGGCACTGTTGATCCTGTTGCAGCCGCTGGTGGTGCTGGGCTTTACCGCGGTGGCATTGGCGGTGCCGGCATTGACAGCCAATTCCAATCCGGGCTTTCACGGCATCAGCCAGGTGTTCTACGAGTACACCTCGGCCTTCGCCAACAATGGCTCGGGTTTCGAAGGGCTGGGCGATGCCACGTATTGGTGGAACCTGAGTTGCTCGGTGGTGCTGGTCCTGGGCCGCTACCCGGCGTTGATCCTGCCGTTGATGGTGGCCGCGCGCATGGCGGTAAAGCGGCGTGCGCCCGAATCGGCCGGCAGCCTGCAGGTCGAAACGCCCACCTTCGCGCTGACCTTGATGGCGATCGTGCTCGTGCTGACCGTGCTGCAGTTCATGCCGGCACTGGTGCTGGGTCCCATCGCTGAACACCTCGCCCTGGCGGCGTCCTGAGAATTGAGCAATGTCTACGATCGATACAACTGAAAAACGCGAGCGCGGTGACGCAGCGTTGTTCGATGCTGCGGTGCTGATCGCAGCGATGCGTGCGGCCTTTATCAAGCTGTCGCCACGGCATCTGCTGCGCAGCCCGGTCATGGCGGTGGTGATGGGCGGCACGCTGCTGGCGGCGGTGATCACCGCCAGCGGCTACGGCAATGCCGGCTTTGGCTGGGCGATCACGGTGATCTTGTTCGTCACCGTGCTGTTCGGCAATTTTGCCGAAGCCATTGCCGAAGCGCGCGGGCGTGGACAAGCCGCATCGCTGCGCCGTGCACGCAAGGATCTGGTCGCACGTCGCGTCGAAACCGCATTGGGCGGGCGCGAAACCCGCGTGCCGGCTGCCGAGCTGCGCCCGGGCGACTACGTGATGGTGTCCGAAGGCGAATTCGTCCCGGCCGACGGCGAGATCGTGCGCGGTCTTGCCACCATCAACGAAGCGGCGGTGACCGGCGAATCGGCACCGGTGCTGCGCGAGGCCGGCACCGATCGCAGTGGCGTGATCGGCGGCACCCGGGTGCTGTCCGACGAGATCGTGTTCAAGGTGACGGCCGAGCCGGGCCACAGCTTCCTGGATCGCATGATCGCGCTGGTGGAAGGCGCCAACCGGCAGAAGACGCCCAACGAAATCGCGCTGACCTTGTTGCTGGCCGCAATGACGTTGACCTTCCTGATCGTGGTGGCATCGCTGCCGGCGATTGCCGGCTTCGTCGGCGTCACGCTGGATCCGTTGTTGCTGATCGCATTGCTGGTGTGCCTGATCCCGACCACCATCGGCGGCCTGTTGCCGGCGATCGGCATTGCCGGCATGAACCGCGCGCTGTTGGCCAATGTGCTGGCCAAGTCCGGCAAGGCGGTGGAAGTGGCTGGCGACGTGGACGTGTTGCTGCTCGACAAGACCGGTACCATTACCTACGGCGACCGCCAGGCCACCGCGTTCCATCCCCTGGCCGGCATCGATCGTACGCAACTGCGCGATGCCGCGATGCTGGCCTCGCTGGCCGACCCGACGCCGGAAGGTAAATCCATCGTCAAGCTGGCACGTCAGCAGGGTGCGGTTGCGGTCGAGCCGGACGGCGCGCATTTCATCGCCTTCACTGCGCAAACCCGCATGTCCGGCGTCGATATCGCCGGGCGCAGCATCCGCAAAGGTGCCGGCGACTCGATCGTCGCCTATGTACAGGCAATGGGCGCGACGGTCTCGCCGGAATTGAACGGCCGTATCGAAGAAGTCGCGCGCGGTGGTGCCACGCCGCTGGTGGTGGCCGAAGGCCGCCATGTGCTCGGCGTGGTCGAGTTGAGCGACGTGGTCAAGCAGGGCATCAAGGAGAAATTTGCGCAGCTGCGTGCGATGGGCATCAAGACGGTGATGATCACCGGCGACAACCCGCTCACCGCCGCCGCGATTGCCGCCGAAGCCGGCGTGGACGATTACATCGCGCAGGCGCGCCCGGAAGACAAGCTGGCGCGCATCCGTGCCGAGCAGGCCGGCGGTCGGCTGGTGGCGATGGTCGGCGACGGCACCAACGATGCGCCGGCATTGGCACAGGCCGACGTGGGCCTGGCGATGAACTCCGGGACGCAGGCGGCCAAGGAGGCCGGCAACATGGTGGATCTGGATTCTGACCCGGCCAAGCTGCTGGCGGTGGTCGAAGTGGGCAAGCAGCAGTTGATCACGCGCGGTGCCTTGACCACCTTCTCGCTGGCCAACGACGTGTCGAAGTACTTCGCGATCCTGCCCGCGCTGTTTGCGGCCGCGATTCCCTCGATGGCCGCGCTCAACGTGATGCAGTTGTCCAGCCCGCGCCATGCGGTGCTGGCGGCGCTGATCTTCAATGCGTTGATCATTCCGGCGTTGATTCCGCTGGCCTTGCGCGGCGTGCGGTTCCGTCCGTCCAGCGCCACCGCCTTGCTGCGCCGGAACATGCTGATCTACGGCCTGGGTGGCGTCTTGCTGCCGTTTGCCGCCATCAAACTGATCGATTTGGCGCTTGTCGCCACCCTGGGTACCTGAGTCATGACCACGTCTTCCAAGAGCACTGCCATGTCCACCTCCGTGCCATTGCGCGATGATGGCGTCCTGCGTGCCTCCATCGGCCTGGCCGCTTTCACGCTGCTCGGCCTGGGTCTGGCCTATTCGCTGGTCGCCACCGGCATCACTGGCGCGCTGTTTCCGGCGCAGGCGCAAGGCTCGCTGCTGCGTGCGGAGGCGAAGGTGGTCGGCTCGGCACTGGTGGCGCAGCCCTTTACGGATGCGCGTTACTTCCAGCCGCGCCCATCCGCGGCCAAGTACGACCTCACCGCTGCCGCCGGCAGCAATCAGGCGCGCTCCAATCCGGACCTGCAGTCGCGCATCGCCACAGCGCGTGCCGAGGTTGCCGCACGCGATGGCATCGCCCCGGATGCGGTTCCGGGCGAGTTGCTGACCCAGTCCGGCAGCGGCCTGGACCCGCACCTGAGCCCGGCCGGCGCCCAGGTACAGGTGCGCCGCGTCGCCGCCGCCCGCGGCTGGCCGGAACAACGCGTTGCCGCGCTCCTGCAGGCCGCCACCGAACACCCCCAGTTCGGCCTGCTTGGGCAGCCACGGGTGAATGTGCTGGCGCTGAACCTGGCATTGGATCGCGCCGGGAATGGGGAAACGGGAATCGGGAATGGGGTGAAGCAAAAGCAATAGGATCATCGGGCAGCTGTAGGCTTTGCGATTCCCCATTCCCCATTCCCCATTCCCGATGATCGACGCCCGCACCCAACAAGCCGATGCGCTGATCGACGAACTGCAGCGAGAGCACGGCGGGCGCCTGACGGTCTTCCTGGGCGCGGCGCCCGGGGTGGGCAAGACCTACGCCATGCTGTCGCGGGCGCGCGAGCGCCTGCGGCAGGGCATGGACGTGGTGGCCGGCATTGTGGAAACCCACGGGCGTAGCGAAACCGCCGCGTTGCTGGACGGCTTGCCGCTGTTGCCGCGCATCCGCGTGAGCTACCAGGGCCGCACGCTGGAAGAGCTCGATCTGGATGCGCTGCTGGCGCGCAAGCCGCGCTTGGCCCTGATCGACGAGCTGGCCCATCGCAACGTGCCCGGCAGCCGGCACGAGCGGCGATGGCAGGACATTGTCGAGTTGCTCGATGCCGGCATCGATGTCTACACCACGGTCAACATCCAGCACCTGGAAAGCCTCAACGACATCGTGCTACGCATCACCGGCGTGCGCGTGTCCGAAACCGTGCCCGATGCGGTGTTCGATCGCCTGCGCGACATCGTGCTGGTGGATCTGCCGCCACGCGAACTGATCGAGCGCCTGCAGCAGGGCAAGGTGTATCTGCCCGAACAGGCGACACAGGCGTTGCAGGCGTTTTTTTCGCCATCCAACCTGACCGCGCTGCGCGAGTTGGCGATGCAGACCGCCGCCGACCGGGTCGACAGCGACCTGCGCGACACCCAGGCCGCACGCGGGTTGCCCGGCACCGCCGCGCTGCGCCGTCGCGTAGTGGTGGCCATCGATGGGCGTGGCAGTTCGGAGTATCTGGTGCGGGTGGCACGGCGACTGTCAGAACGCCGCGATGCGCCATGGACCGTGGTCACCGTGCAGACACGTACCGTGGCCGATGCCGGCTGGCAGCTGGAGATCGACCGCGCCTTTGCATTGACGCGTCGACTGGGGGGCGACACCGCATTGCTGCATGGCGCCAATGTCGCAGAGGCCTTGCTGGATTTCGCATCGCAAAACGGTGTGTCGACCCTGGTGCTCGGGCGCACCCGCGAGCGTCCCCTGGCGCGCATGTTCAACCGCACCCTGACCCAGCAATTGCTGCAGCGTGGCGCGCATTACGAACTGGTCATCGTCAGCTCCGCCGATGCACGCGCGCGCGCGCGGCAACGCTGGCGCAATCCGCGCCATTGGTTGCAAGGTTACGACCTTGCCTTTGCCGCAATCGCCGCCGCCGGTGCGGTGGGCGTGGCGTGGCTATTGCAGCGCTGGACCGATATCGACGATCTGTCGATGGTGTTCATCGTCGCCGTGGTGCTGGTCGCCTCGCGCACGCGCATGGCCGCAGCGGTGATCGCGGCGTTACTGAGTTTTGTCGCCTACAACTTCTTCTTCATCGAACCGCGCTTCACCCTGCACATCAGCGCGCGCCAGGGCGTGGTGACGGTGTGCCTGTTCCTGATCGCCGCCCTGGTCGCCGGGCGCCTGGCCTCGCGTCTGCGTAGCCAGGTGCTGGCGTTGCGCGCCGCCAATGCGCACGCCAACGCGCTGCAGGCACTGGGCCGCCAGCTCAGCACGGCCGCCGATCTCGGCCAGGTATTGGAAGCCGGTCGCCGTGCATTGAGCACCGCGCTGGATGCGGAGGTCTGGCTGCGCCTGGAGCAGCGCGAAAGCGACGCACCGGCCAGCTTCGGCGCACTTGACCGCAGCGCGGCGGAGTGGACGCAGCGCCATGGGCAAGCTGCGGGCCGCTTCACCGACACCCTGGCCGGTGCGCAGTGGTGGTGCCTGCCGGTACGCCACGAGCGCGGCACGCTCGGCGTGGCGGCGCTGCGCTTCCGGCAGAGCGTACAGCGCCCCGGGCTGGAGCAACGCCGGCTGGCCGAAGCGATGGTGGACGATATCGGTCAGGCGGCGCTGCGCACGCGCCTGGTCGCCGATCTGGAAGGCGCACGCGTGAGTGGCGAAACCGAGCGCCTGCGCTCTGCCTTGCTGTCGTCCGTCTCGCATGACCTGCGCTCGCCGCTGGCCTCGATGATCGGTTCGGCCAGCAGCCTGGCCAGCTACGGCGACGCGATGGATGCGCAGGATCGCCATGCCTTGCTCGACACCATCCAGCTCGAAGGCGAGCGGCTGGATCGCTACATCCAGAACCTGCTCGACATGACCAAGCTCGGCCACACCGGGCTGACCTTGAATCGCGACTGGATCGGCGTGGACGAGTTGGTCGGCTCGGCCACGCGCCGCCTGCAGCGCTACCAACCGGAGGTGCGCCTGCAACTGGAGCTGGCCGCCGACCTGCCGGCGATCTGGGTGCACCCGGCGCTGGTGGAGCAGGCCATCTTCAACGTGCTGGAGAATGCGGCGAAATTTTCGCCACCCGGCATGGCCGTCACCGTGCAGGCGCAGCTGCGCAGCGGCGCGCTGCAGATCGACATCGGCGACCAGGGCCCCGGCATTCCCGAAGACGAGCGCGCGCGCATCTTCGACATGTTCTACAGCGTCGAACGCGGCGACCGCGGCCGTCATGGCACCGGGCTGGGCCTGACGATCTGCCAGGGCATGATCGGCGCGCACGGCGGCAGCGTGGAGGCGCTGGCCGGGACGCATGGTCACGGCACCACGATCCGCATTACGCTGCCGTTGCTCGTTCCCGCCGCGCCACCTCGCCCCGATGCCGACTGACCCCACTGCCATCCCGCCCGCCCGTGTGCTGATCGTCGACGACGAGCCGCAGATCCGCCGCTTTCTCGACATCAGCCTGCGCGCGCAGGGGTATCGCGTGCTGCAGGCCGGCACCGGCGAAGAAGGTCTTGCGCTGCTGGCCGGGCAGGGCGCCGAACTGGTGGTGCTGGACATCGGCCTGCCCGACCGCGACGGCCATGAGGTGCTGCGCGAGATCCGCCAATGGTCCAACGTGCCGGTGATCATGCTCACCGTGCGCGCCGGCGAAACCGAAAAGGTTGCCGCACTCGATGCCGGTGCCAACGACTACGTCACCAAGCCGTTCGGCGTGCAGGAACTGATGGCGCGCATCCGCGCGCTGCTGCGCCAGGCCGGCACCGGCAACACGGTGGAAGAAAGCGTGTTCGACGATGGTCGCCTGCACATCCATCTGGGCCTGCGCGAAGTCACCCTCGATGGCGAAGCGGTGCCCTTGAGCCGCAAGGAATACGCCCTGCTCGCGCTGCTGCTCAAGCACGCCGGCCGCGTGGTGACGCAACCGCAGCTGCTGCGCGAAGTGTGGGGGCCCACCCACGAGGAAGACACCCATTACCTGCGCATCCTGGTCGGCAAGCTACGCCAGAAACTGCACGACGATGCCGCCGCCCCGCATTACATCGTCACCGAGCCCGGCGTGGGGCTGCGGTTTATCGGGGTGACGCGCTGAGGCGACAGCACCACTAGAGCGGCGGCAACACCTTGCCCGGATTCAAGATCCCGTCCGGATCCAGTGCGGCCTTGATCGCGCGCATCGCCGCCAGCGTGGGCGCGCTGAAGGCCTGGGTCATGAAGTCGCGTTTGGCCACGCCGATGCCGTGCTCGCCGGAAAGCGTGCCTTCCAGCGACAACACCAACGCGAACACGCGCGGCAATGCCGCATGCGCGCGCGTGTGTTCGTCGGCATCGTCCGGGTCGTACATGATGTTGACGTGCAGGTTGCCGTTGCCGGCGTGGCCGAAGGCGACGATCGGCAGGGCGAACTCCGCCGCCAGCGCTTCCACGCCTGCAACCAGTGCAGGAATGCGCGACACCGGCACCACCACGTCTTCGTTGATCTTGCCGGGCTTGATGGTGCGTAGCGCCGGCGACAACGCACGGCGTGCCGCCCACAGTTTGTCGCGCGCACTGCCATCGGCGGCGATGTCCAGGCTGATGACGCCCTCGCCATCGGCGGCATCGTGCAGGGCCTGCAATGCGTAAGGCAGCGTGTCGTGATCGCCATCGGCTTCGATCAACAACATCGCGCCAGCCTCGGGCACGTCGCTGCCATTGCGGCGCAGTAGTGCGATCGCACTGGCATCCATGAATTCCAGCATGGTCGGCGTGGTGGGTTGCGCCATCAACCGCGACACCGCTGCCGCAGCGCTGGCGGCATCGCGGTACAACGCGCGCAGTCCGGCCTGCGCGACTGCGCGCGGTGTCAGCTTCAAGGTCGCTTCGACGATGATCGCCAGCGTGCCTTCGCTGCCGACCAACAGATGGGTGAGGTCGTAGCCGGTGGAATTTTTGGTGTATGCGCCGCCGCAGCGGATGACGTCGCCGGTGCCGGTCACTGCCACCAGGCCGAGTACGTTGTCGCGGGTGGCGCCGTATTTCACCGCGCGCGGGCCGCCGGCGTTGGTGGACAAATTTCCGCCAACACTGCAAATCTCCGCACTGGACGGATCCGGCGGCCAGAACAAGCCATGCGGCTGCAAGGCCTGCTGCAGATCGCCATTGAGCACGCCAGGCTGCACCACGGCGCAGCGGTCCTGCGGGCGCAATGCCAGGATGCGGTTCATGCGTGCCATCGACACCACCACGCCGCCGGAGAACGGCACCGCCGCGCCGGTGGTGCCGGTGCCCGCGCCGCGCGCCACGATCGGCACGGCATGCGCGCGGCAGGCCTGCACGATCGTCACTACGTCGTCAGTATCGCGCGGCAGCGCCACAGCAGCGGGCAATGCCCAGCGATGCGAATCGTCTTCGCCGTAACGGCGGCGCGCATCGGCACCGGTCAACCAGCCATCGGATCCAAGCCGCGCTGCCAACAGCTCGGCCAGCGGGATGGGAAGTACGTCGGTCATTGCGGGTGATCCTGTGGTGCGGCGCGCTGGATGCATCTAAATCCCAGCGCTGCGACGGTGAGCGGCAGCCAGACCCAGCGCAGCTCGGAGAGCAGCGTGGCCAGGCCGCGCGCATTGAAGAACCCGTTGGCGAACGGCGACACGCGGATCGGCCGCCACGGCGCGAACCAGCGCGCCTCGCTCCATGGCCATGCCAGCGCAACGCCAAGTCCGCCGGAGGTCATCGCATCCAGTAGCGGGTGCGAGGCGGTGCAGACAAACAGCCACACTGCGGCCTGCACGACATCCGCACGCAGGCTGCGATGCGCCAACGCGCCGCACAGTGCAACGACGCTGGCGAACAACAACGAATGGCTGGCACCACGGTGGCCAAACGCATCGGCATACGGAACGTGCAGCGCAAATGCCAGCACATCCGCATCGGGCAGCATCGCCGCCACGATGCCGGCAGCGAGCAGTCGCGGGGAAATGCGTCCGCGTTCGCTGGCGCACCAAAGCGCCAGTGGCACTGCGGCGTGGGTCAGGATGGTCGGCATCGAATCTCGTTAGTCGAGCTTTCTGAACACTCAGCAATCGTCGGCGCGGAAGGCGTCGCGGATCCAGTGCAGCAGCGGCGGCTCGCCGCTGGCCTCGACCACGTCGAAGCGACACGGTAGCGCTGCCAATGCAGGATGAGAAACAAGAAACAACTGCGCGGCCAACACCAGCTTGCGGCGTTTGCGGACATCCACCGAGGCCGCGCCGCCACCGAAGCGGCTATCGCGGCGATAACGCACTTCCACGAATACCAGCGACTGTCCGTCGCGCATCACCAGGTCGAGTTCGCCGCCGCGATAGTTGGCATTGCCTGTCACCAGGCGCAAACCGGCCTGCTCCAGCATGACGCGTGCGGCCGCTTCCACCGCCGCACCCCGTTGCTGGCGCGCTGCCGGCATGAGCTCAGCGGCCGTCGGCGATCGGCACCGCGCGTCCACCGTTGAAGGTGGACCAGGCCGGGGTGCGCAGCACGTTGCCGAAGCCGTCCAGATGCAAGGTGCCGGTGGCGCCACGCAGGCCGCCATCGGTGCCGGTGGCGAGCTTTTCCAGGTACGCGCTGATCTTCCAGGCGTCGTAGCCGAAGGCGAACAGGCGTGCGGCCGGGCCGCGCGCGCTGGGCAGGGTGCTGGCGACCTGGCTGGCCGCCGGCAGGCCGGAGACGCCCAGCGCGGTCCAGGTTTCGCTGGGGTAGACGATGCCGTCCAGCGCCAGATCGTCTTCGACCTTGCCGGTGCCGGCGACCAGCTGCGAGGTGCCCACGCGCGACTTGCCGGCGAATCCGCTCAACGCCAGCTGTGGGGCCAACGCGCGCGCGGTATTGCCGCGCACCGCCAGGAACACCGCATCGGCAGTGCCATAGTTGCGCAGCTGCGCACCGATGTCGCCGGGCGCATCGGCCACGCTGATGCTGCCGGCCACCGTGCCGCCGCGTTCGGTGAAGCGGTCGCGGAAGGCCTTGATGGTGCGCTTGCCGTTGTCGTCGCCGGTGCCGACGATCAGTACGTTGCGGCGTTCGCGCGAGAGCAGGTATTCGGCGGCCATGATGCCGTCGTCTTCCGGTGCCAGCGAGAAACCCGCGCTGCCGCTGGGCGGCGCCTTGTTGTCGGTGGGACGGTTGAGCGCCAGCACCGGCACGGCAAGCTGGCCTCGCGCGAACAGGGCGCTGACTTCGTCGCGACCCAGCGGGCCGACCACGTAATCGACACCGGCGCTCACCGCCTTGTCGTAGGCGGCGTTGGCGCCGGCAGCGGTGCCGGCGGTGTCGAAGAACTGCAGCTCCGGACGGCGGCGGGTTTCGGCGTAGTAGCCGGCCAGCAGTCCATCGCGCACCGGCGCGGCAGCGGTGGCCAGATTGCCGGTGAGCGGCAGCAGGACGGCCAGCTTGATCGGCGGGCGGTAACCATCGCGCTCCGCCGGCGGGCGCTTGCTGGTGTCGAAGCCCCACTGCGCATCGCGGTCGAACGCGCGCGGCAGCGCCAACCCGCGGCTGATCAACGCGCGGCCGGCGAAGTTGTACAGCGGGTCGCCGGCCGGCAGCGCGGCGGTACGGCCCTTGAGCGAGGCATCGTCCAGCGCCGCCAGCAGACGCACGATGGCACGCTGGTTCTCGCTGCGGGGCGTGCCGGCCAGGCTGGCATCGGCGCGTGCGCGGTCGGCGGCGGCGCCGAACAGGTCGCCGGTGGCTTCCAGCGCGGCGGCGCGTGCCAGCAGCCAGCGCGTCTGCAGCGGCTGGGTCAGCCCCTGCGGGCTGTCGCCCAGTGCCTGCAGCGCCTGCGCGGCCTGCTTGTCGATCACCGCCAGCTCGCCGGTCAGCAGCCCGAAGCGGGCGCGTTCTTCCCCGCTCAGATGGCGTGCGTTGACCTGCGCCAGCAGCGTGCGTGCGCGGGCATCATCGCCGGCGTCGTGCCAGCCGAACGCGGCGGCGGCCAGCAGACGGCTGCGCTGCGCACCGCTGGCACCGGCGGCTTCGGCTTCCAGCTGCTGCGCCGCTTCGCGCGGCTTGCCCTGGTCCAGCAACGCCAACGCAGCGCTCTGCGTCGGCGAGGCGGTCTGGGTGACGCTGCTGGTGGCGCAACCGGCCGCCAGCATGACCAGCAACGACAGGGCGGAGATCCTTGCAACACGCTTGTTCATTTCAGATCCATTGGACAGGGGCCGCCAGGGCGGTCCGTTGAAAACCGCTACGATTCTACCCTTTGCCCCCGGAAGACCGCTGATGATGTCCCCTGGAACCCTGCACGTGGTCGCCACGCCGATCGGCAACCTGGCCGACCTGTCGCCGCGCGCGCAGGAGGTGTTGCGTGGCGTGGCCGCGATCTGCGCCGAAGACACCCGGCATACCCGCCAATTGCTCAGTCATTTCGGCATCGACCGCCCGCTGCTGGCCCTGCACGACCATAACGAAGAGGCCATGTCCGAGCGCATCGTGGCGCGCCTGCGCGAGGGCGAATCGCTGGCCATCGTCAGCGACGCCGGTACCCCGTTGGTCAGCGACCCCGGCTTCAAGCTGGTGCGCGCTGCCCGCGTCGCCGGCATCAAGGTCAGCCCGGTGCCGGGTGCCTGCGCGGCGATTGCTGCGCTCAGCGTCGCCGGCCTGCCCAGCGACCGTTTCGGCTTCGAGGGCTTTTTGCCGGCCAAGAGCGCCGCCCGCCGCGAGCGCCTGGCGCACCTGGCCGGCGAAACCCGCACCCTGGTGTTCTACGAGTCCTCGCACCGCATCGTCGACTCTCTGGCCGACCTGCGCGGTGCCTTCGGCGACGAGCGCCCGGCGGTGATCGCCCGCGAGCTCACCAAACTGTTCGAAACCGTGCTCGACGGCACCCTGGCGCAGCTGCAGGCCAGGGTCGAAGCCGACGACAACCAGCGCAAGGGCGAGTTCGTGGTGATGGTGCAGGGCGCCGCCGACGCCGCCGACGGCCAGTTGGCCGAAGGCCGCCGCGTCTACGCCAAACTCGCCGAACACCTGCCGCCATCCACCGCCGCCAAGCTGGCCGCCGAACTGACCGGTGCGCCGCGCAAGGCGTTGTATGGAGGATAGGAGGGCGATCGCGGGAGCGGGTGTGCGTGCGCGTGGGATGTCTCGGTAAGGCCGGTTCGCGCCCAGGTGCGCTCCTACTGGCGATGGCAGGGCTGGTTCGGCGCCGTTTTGCACGGTGGCGATAGCGTATAGTGCGCCCCGGCGGAGTCGGCCAGACAGTCGCGTCACTCGCAAGGGTGCCGAGGAAAGTCCGGGCTCCATAGGGCAAGGTGCCAGGTAACGCCTGGGCGGCGCAAGCCGACGGACAGTGCAACAGAAAGATACCGCCTACGTTCCTTTCGGGGAGCCGGTAAGGGTGAAATGGTGCGGTAAGAGCGCACCGCGAGTCCGGTAACGGACCGGCACGGCAAACCCCACCTGGAGCAAGACCAAATAGGGATCCATTGGCGTGGCCCGCGCTGGATCCGGGTAGGTTGCTTGAGCGCTGCGGTGACGTAGCGCCTAGACGAATGACTGTCCACGACAGAACCCGGCTTATCGGCCGGCTCCGCCGCCTTCTTTGGGCGTTCGCCCTCAGAAGGCGCCCACGTTTTGTACCGCCGCAGGCGGTACAAAACGCGGGTCCCGCTCCGGGCATGCCACAACCCCCGCGGCTGTCGCCGCGCCCCCTTGACTCAAGGGGGCTTGCAGATAGGTGGTTGGCTGGGGTGCTTGCGCGCTACCTGATCGACTCCCTT
>NZ_JANTYV010000007.1:14758-202079 GCF_024806475.1 Xanthomonas sp. 4461
CTTGGGAAGGTGCCCGAAGGGCGGATTGGTCAAAAGGCGCCCACGCTTCGTACCGCCGCAGGCGGTACAAAACGCGGGTCCCGCTCCGGGCATGCCGCAACCCCCGCGGCTGTCGCCGCGCCCCCTTGACTCAAGGGGGCTTGCAGATAGGTGGTTGGCTGGGGTGCTTGCGCGCTACCTGATCGACTCCCTTCCACCGCGTGCTTGGGAAGGTGCCCGAAGGGCGGATTGGTCAAAAGGCGCCCACGCTTCGTACCGCCGCAGGCGGTACAAAACGCGGGTCCCGCTCCGGGCATGCCACAACCCCGCGGCTGTCGCCGCGCCCCCTTGACTCAAGGGGGCTTGCAGATAGGTGGTTGGCTGGGTGCTTGTGCGCTACCTGATCGACTTCCTACCACCGCGTGCCGGGAAGGTGCCCGAAGGGCGGATTGGTCAGAAGGCGCCCCCGCTTCGTACCGCCCACGGCGGTACAAAACGCGGGTCCCGGCTCCGGGCATGCCACAACCCTGCGGCTGTCGCCGCGCGCCCCTTGACTCAAGGGGGCTTGCAGATAGGTGGTTGGCTGGGGTGCTCGCGCGTTACCTGATCCACTCCCTTCCACCGCGTGCTTGGGAAGGTGACCGAAGGGCGGATTGGTCAAAAGGCGCCCACGCTTCGTACCGCCTACGGCGTTACAAACCGCGGGTCCCGCTCCGGGCACGCCACAACCCTGCGGCTGTCGCCGCGCGCCCCTTGACTCAAGGGGGCCTGCAGATAGGTGGTTGGCTGGGGTGCTTGCGCGCTACCTGATCCACTTCCTTCCACCGCTTGCGGGGGAAGGTGCCCGAAGGGCGGATGGGGGCGAGCATTTCGTACCCTCTTGATGCGCATGAATTTGGGGTGTCAGCGCGTGCCAGCGATGTCCAGCCGTGTTTCGCCCTGGAAGATGCCATCCGGGCCGAAGCGGCGCTCGTGGATGAAGCCGCCACCGTGATGGTCCACCGCCACGATGGTGCTGGCGCGGGTGCCGTAGCTGGGGCCGGCAATGAAGGCGGCCGAGAGCAGGCGTTCGGTTGACAGATCCACACCCGTGCTCGGGAGGGTGTGGTCAGGCGCGGTGGCGGGGTTGCCCAGCGCGTCCCACAGGGGTTGCAGGTCGTCGTCGCCGTGGGCACACCAGTCGTGCAGGGCGCCGGTCAATGCACGCGTCTTTGGCCACGGCATGTCCAGCGGGCCGTTGGACATGCCATGGATGCCCGGCTTCAGCTGGCGCGCCAGTGGCGGGTGGTTGCTCAGGTGTTCGCAGCGGTCTGCGTCGCACAGCAACAGATTGAACGGCGGGAACTCGTGCCCGGCGCCTGCCAGGTCGTGGGCGTAGCCGGCCGCGTCCAGGCTGCCGGACAGGTAGTCCGCAATCAGATGCCCGCGCGAGCGCCCGGACATGCTGGCCAGTGGGTCGCGCACGTTGGTAACCACGGCCACACGGCCGTCGCTGCCCAGTCCGACCCAACTCCCGCCCGAGCGCAGGTCGCGACCGGCCAGCACGGTATCGGCAGGCGCCGCCCACTGCGCGAGCTCGGCGGTGGGGCGTTCGTGGAATTCATCGCGGTTGCCGGCCAGCAGCAGGCGCCAGCGCGGGTGGGTTTTCCAGGCAAGAGCGACCAGGCACATGCCCGCGATTGTCGCCCGTTTGCGCAGTGGCCGGGTGCAGCTGGCGCAGCGTGAAGTGAGACCGGGGTCGGGTTTACATGGCCTTCACGGCCCTGAATTTTCGTTCAATCTCAAAATCTGAGACGAAACAGCAACTTGTGGATAAGCTTTGAACAAGTCTCTAAAGAGTGCTGCAACTCATTGATGCGACTGGCGATTTGTGATCTTGAAAACTGTTGACAACCTTTGGCGCGCTGCTAAGGTGGGCATCGGAGGGAAAACCAGGTGTTTTGTGGTTTTTCGTGGTTCAATGATCCCCCAGCGGGTATTCGAGGTTGCATTCGGTGTTTCAGGGCGAGACTGCCATCACGGTAGACGACAAGGGGCGCATGGCGGTACCAACCGCGTATCGCGACCTGGTCGCGCGCGTGAGTGCCAACCGCCTTGTGCTCACCTACAACCCGTTCGAAGCCGGATGCCTGTGGCTGTATGCGGAGAAGGAGTGGGAGCGGGTGCGCGACGATGTGATGTCCAAGCCCAACACCCAGCGCGTGGTCCGCACGCTGCAGCAAAAACTGGTGGGTTCGTCCGCCGTGCTGGAGCTGGACGCCAATGGCCGTCTGAGCATTCCGGCCAGCCACCGCAACGCGGTCGGCATCGAGAAGAAGGCCGTGCTGCTGGGCATGGGCGACAAATTTGAACTCTGGAGCGAGCAGGCACATCGCGCACTGATCCAGCAGACATTGTCTGACGGGGATCTGGGCGATGAATTGCTCGATCTCAGGTTGTGAGCCGGGGTGCCCGGATGCGCGGTGAAGCGCAGCCCGGTCACCCGGTGTCGCAGCCGCCGGCGGCCCATGTGCCGGTGCTGTACACGCAGGTTCTGGATGGCCTGCAGGTGACCGAAAGCGGAACCTATCTCGATGGCACGTTCGGGCGTGGCGGACACGCACGCGGCGTGCTGCAACACCTCGGCCCGGGAGGTCGACTGCTGGTGATGGACAAGGACCCTGAAGCGATCGCGGTGGCCGAACAGACGTTCGGTGGCGATGCGCGCGTGTCCGTCCATCGCGGCAGTTTCGCCGGGCTCGGCCAGGTGGTCGCCACTGCTAGCGTCGACGGCATTCTGCTGGATCTGGGCGTGTCCTCGCCGCAGCTGGACGTGGCCGGTCGCGGTTTCAGCTTCGGCAAGGACGGCCCGCTGGACATGCGCATGGACCCGGACAGCGGCCAGAGCGCGGCCGAGTGGCTGGCGCATGCCAGCGACCGCGAGATCGCCGATGTGCTGTGGACCTATGGCGAAGAGCGCCAGAGCCGCCGTATCGCACGCGCCATCGTGGCACGCCGCGCCGAGCAGCCGTTGCTGCGCACCGCGCAGCTGGCCGAGCTGATCGCCTCGGTGATGCCGCGTGGCGACAGCAAGACCCATCCGGCCACGCGCAGCTTTCAGGCGATCCGCATCTACATCAATCGCGAACTGGACGATCTGGAAGCCGGCTTGGACGCTGCCCTGGGCGCGCTCAAGCCGGGCGGCCGCCTAGCGGTGATCAGCTTCCATTCGCTGGAAGACCGCATCGTCAAGCAGTTCATGGCCCGCTACGCCAAGGCCCCGCCGAGCAACCGCCGCCTGCCCGAAGCGCAGCCGTTCGTGCCGACCCTGCAGCTGATCAGCGGCGCGATCAAGGCCGACGATGCCGAGTTGAACGTCAACCCCCGCGCCCGCAGCGCGGTGTTGCGGGTGGCTGAGAAGCTGGGAATGGGGAATGGGGAGTCGGGAATGGGCAAAGGCAACAGCGCCGCTGCTTCCCGATTTCCGAATCCCGATTCCCGATTCCCCGCGTCTCCGAACGGAGACGCCGCATGAGCCGCCTGCTGCTGATCGTGCTGCTGGCCTGCAGCATCGCCTCGGCGATCGGGGTGGTGTACATGCGCCACATGCATCGCAAGTTGTTCGTGCAGTTGTCCAAGCTCGAGCACACGCGCGACGAATTGAATATCGAGTTCGGCCGGCTGCAGCTGGAGCAGGCCACCTGGGCCGAAAGCAATCGGGTCGATCAGGTCGCGCGTGCGCGCATCGGGATGAAGTTCCCGGAGACCAACGACATCGTGGTGGTGCGCCCATGACGCAGCGGCAGGACAGCCGTTTTGCACGGCGCAGCCGCCCGCAGGGTGGCGCACATGTAGGTGTTGCGCCTATGACAAAACGGCAGGACAGCCGTTTTGCACGGCGCAGCCGCCCGCAGGGTGGCGCACATGTAGGTGTTGCGCCCATGACGCAACGGCAGGACAGCCGTTTTGCACGGCGCAGCCGCCCGCAGGGTGGCGCACACGGAGGTGCGCCATGAAAGCCGGCCGCAACCGCCCCCGCAGCAACTTCAACCTGCGTGGCCGCCTGACGCTGGTAGGCATCGCGCTGGGCCTGTGCTCGGTGACGCTGATCGGTCGGGCGGCATTCGTGCAGTTGGTCAATCGCGATTTCTACCAGCGCCAGGGCGAAGCGCGCTACCTGCGCGAGCTGCCGATCGCCACCTCGCGCGGCATGATCACCGACCGCAATGGCGAGCCGCTGGCAGTGTCCACGCCGGTGGAGTCGATCTGGGTCAATCCGCAGGAACTGCTGCGCAACCCCGACCGCATTGCCGAGTTGGCCAAGGCGCTCGGGCAGCCGCTGGACGAGTTGAACGCCAGGCTGGCGCAAAAGGCCGGCAAGGAATTCATGTACCTGCAGCGCCGGATCAACCCGGACAAGGCACATGCGATCGTGGCGTTGAAGATCCCGGGTGTGTTCTCGCAGCGCGAGTTCCGTCGTTTCTATCCGCAAGGCGAGGCGATGGCCCATGTGCTGGGCTTCACCAATATCGACGACCGCGGCCAGGAAGGGCTGGAGCTGGCGTTCGACGAATGGCTGCGCGGCAAGCCGGGCTCCAAGAAGGTGGTGCGCGATGCGCGCGGCGCGATCGTGGAGAGCGTGGACCTGGTGCGTCCGGCGCAACCGGGCAAGGACCTGACGCTGAGCATCGACCGCCGCATCCAGTTTCTGGCCTACAAGGAACTGCGCAACGCGCTGGTCGAAAACAACGCTGCCGGCGGGTCGATGGTGGTGATGGACGTGGCCACCGGCGAAGTGCTGGCGATGGTCAACTTGCCCACCTACAACCCCAATTCGGTCACCGGCATCAATCCGTCGGCACGACGCAATCGCGCCGTCACCGATCTGGTCGAGCCGGGGTCGACGATGAAGCCGCTGACCGTGGCCACCGCGCTGACCGCCGGCGTGGTGACCAAGGACACCGTCATCGATACCAACCCCGGCTACATGTCGGTGGGACGCTTCACCATTCGCGATGTGCCGCGCAACAACGGCGTCCTCAACGTCACCGGCGTGATCACCCGCAGCTCCAACATCGGTGCGGCCAAGATCGCGGCCAAGGTGCCGGACCAGACCTTCTATCAGTCGATCCGCAACTTCGGTTACGGCGCTGCGCCGCATAGCGGGTTTCCCGGCGAATCGGCCGGCGTGGTGCTGCAGCCGGCGCGCTGGAGCGGCCCGTCCAAGACCACCATGTCCTACGGCTACGGCCTGTCGGTGACGCCGCTGCAGATCGCGCAGGCGTACGCCACGCTGGGCAACGGCGGCAAGCTGACCCCGCCGACCTTCGTGCGCGGCCAGCACAACGAGACCCGTCAGGTGGTCACCCCCGAGGTGGCGCGCCAGGTCATCGACATGATGGAAACCGTGGTCACCCAGGGCGGCGCCAAGGGCGCGGCGATCCTGGGCTATCACGTGGCCGGCAAGACTGGTACCGCGCGCAAGAACGGCGCCAACGGCTACGAGCGCGGGCATTACAACGCGCTGTTTGCCGGTCTGGTGCCGGCCACGCGGCCGCGCTTTGCCACCGTCATCGTCATCAACGATCCGCAGGGCAAGGTGTATTACGGCGGCTTGGTGTCGGCGCCGGTGTTCCACAAGGTGATGGAAGGCGCGCTGCGGTTGATGGACGTGCCGCCGGACGATATCCAGTCGTGGCTGGCCGCGCAGGCCGCAGGCAAGACCGGTCAACCGATCGTCAAGCCACAGCCGGCCGATCTGGATCCGGCCTTGGTGCCGGATCCGGTGGACGAAGTGTCGGCCGGCATTCCGACCGCGATCGCGCCGCCGCCTGCGCCTGCGCAGCCTGCCCCGTTGCAGGAGAGCCGTCAGTGAGCCGCAGCATGCCGCTGTCGCAGCTGTTGCCGGAACTGACGCTTGCGCGCGATGTGCAGGTGTCCGGCCTGGTGATGGACAGCCGTGTGGTGCGCCCGGGCGATGCATTCGTGGCGATCGCCGGCTTCGGCGCGCATGGGCTTGGCTTTGTCGAGCAGGCGCGCGCCAATGGCGCGGTGGCGGTGCTGTTCGAGCCGCCCGCACCGGACGCGTTGCCGGCACCGGCCGACGCCATCGCCGTGCCCGGCCTGCGTACGCGGCTCGGCAGCATGGCCGACCAGTTCCACGGTCATCCGTCGCGCACGTTGCGGATGGTGGGCGTCACCGGTACCAACGGCAAGACCTCTACCGTGCAGCTGCTGGCGCAGGCGCTGACCATGCTCGGTACGCCCACCGGCACGCTCGGCACGCTGGGTGTGGGTTTGTACGGCGCGACCGTACCGACCGGGTTCACCACGCCGCTGGTGCTGCCCACGCATGCATTGCTGGCGCAATTGCGCGACGAAGGCGCGCAGGCCGCAGCGATGGAAGTGAGCTCGCACGCACTCGATCAGGGCCGCGTAGATGCGGTGCATTTTGACGTGGCGGTGTTCACCAATCTCACCCGCGATCATCTCGATTACCACGGCGACATGGCGCAGTACGGCGCGGCCAAGGCCAGGCTGTTCACGCGTGCCGGGTTGCAGGCTGCGGTGGTGAATCTGGACGATGCGTTCGGCCGCACGCTGTTGGCCTCGCTCGATCCTGCGCTGCGCGCGATCGGTCTGAGTTCGCGCGGGCAGGGTGGCGCCACGGTGCGCGCCGATGCATTGCAGCTGGATCACAACGGCATCAGCTTCGCGCTGCGGATCGATGCCAGCGTGCACGCCGTGCATTCGCCCTTGCTGGGCCGCTTCAACGTGGACAACCTGCTGGCGGTGGCCGGTGCCTTGCACGCGCTGGACTATGCGCCGGTGCAGATCGCCCAGGTGCTGGGCCAGCTGCAGCCCATCCACGGCCGCATGAATCGTCTCGGCGGCGCGCATGGCGCACCGCTGGTGGTGGTCGACTACGCACACACGCCCGACGCGCTGGAACAGGCGCTGACCAGCCTGCGCTCGCATGCGCAGGACCGGCTGATCTGCGTGTTCGGTTGCGGTGGCGAACGCGACACCGGCAAGCGCCCGCAGATGGCCGCCATCGCCGAACTCAATGCCGATGTGGCGATCGTCACCGACGACAACCCGCGCGGCGAAGATGGCGACGTCATCGTTGCCGATATCGTGCGCGGCTTTGCGCGCCCGGATGCTGCCATCGTGCAGCGCGACCGCGCCGCGGCGATCCATCAGGCCATCGCCATGGCCAGTGCGTCGGATATCGTGCTGATCGCCGGCAAGGGCCACGAGGCGTACCAGGAAGTGGCCGGCGTGCAGCACGCCTTCGACGATGCAGCAGTAGCGGCGCAGGCCTTGCTGCCGCGCACCGTGCTGGGAGTGCGCGCATGAAGCTCACCCCGTTGTCGTTGATTGCGCATTGGGCCGGCGGCGAGCTGCATGGCGACGATGCCATGATCGATGCGGTCGGCAACGATACGCGCACGTTGTCCCACGGCAGCCTGTATGTGGCGCTGCGCGGCGAGCGTTTCGATGGGCACGACTTCGCTGCCGATGCGCTCGCACAAGGCGCCAGCGGTTTGCTGGTGGACCGCCTGTTGCCGACCTTGGGCGTGCCGCAGGTGCTGGTGCACAACACCGAGGTGGCGCTGGCGCGCATTGCCGCCGGCATGCAGCGCGATCGCGCCACCCGCGTGATCGCCTTGACCGGTTCCAACGGCAAGACCAGCGTCAAGGCGCTGCTGCTGGCCATCCTGGCCGAAGCAGGGCGGGTCGACGGTACGACCGTCTACGCCACCCCGGGCAACCGCAACAACGAAATCGGCCTGCCGCTGGCGGTGATCGCAGCGCCCGACGACGCGGATGTCGCGATCTATGAAATGGGTGCCGGCAAGCCGGGCGACATCGCCTACCTCACCGACATCGCGCGGCCGCATGTTGCGCTGGTCAACAACATCGCGCCGGCGCATCTGGAGCGTCTGGGCAGCCTGCTCGGCGTCGCGCAGACCAAGGGCGCGATCTACACCGCGCTGCCGTCCGATGGCGTGGCGGTGATCAATGCCGACGATGCGTTCGGCGCTTGGTTCGAGCAGCAACTGCATGCGCAGCCGGTGCAGGGCCGTCGCGTGTTGCGCTACGGCTTGCAGGCCAGCGCCGACATCGGCGCCCGTCAGCTGCGACTGCAGGCCGATGGCGCACAGTTCACGTTGGTGACACCACAGGGCGAGGCGCAGGTTGCGCTGCCATTGCCGGGTCGCCACAACGTCCTCAATGCACTGGCTGCCACCGGATTGGCACTGGGCGCCGGGATCGCACTGCCGATCATTGCCGCTGGCCTGGCCAAGGCGCGCGCGGTAGCCGGCCGGCAGATCGCCCATCGCCTGCCCGATGGCGCGGTGCTGATCGACGACAGCTACAACGCCAACCCCGGCTCGCTGGATGCGGCCATCGATGCATTGGCCGCCGCGCCGGGCGATGGCTGGCTGGTTCTGGGCGATATGCGCGAACTCGGCCCGGAAGGCGCGGCCCTGCATGCCGCCGCCGGCCGTCGCGCACGCGCGGCCAAGCTGCAGCGCCTGTACGCGCTGGGCGAACTCAGTGCCGCCGCCGCGCAGGCATTCGGCGAGGGCGGCCGCGTGTTCGCCACCCATGCCGCGTTGATCGCGGCCTTGCAGGCGGATCTGGCGCAGCTCGCCGTTTCGCAGACTCCAACGCAGGAATCTTCTTCGATGTACGAACACACCGGTGCGGCGGCGCAGACTGCCGCCACCACGGCGCACACCCCGCCCACGCTGCTGGTAAAAGGCTCCCGCGGCAGCGCCATGGACCGCATCGTCACCGCGCTGCTCGCACCGGCGGAGGGCGCATCCCATGCTGCTTGAGTTGGCGCGTTGGCTGCAGCAACTGGAGAGCCTGTTCGGGCTGTTCAACTATCTGACCTTCCGCGGCATCCTGGCGGCGCTGACGTCGTTGTTCCTGTCGTTGTGGATGGGCCCTGCGGTGATCCGCAAGCTAGCCCAGTTCAAGGGCGGCCAGCCGATCCGCCAGGACGGCCCGCAGACGCATTTTTCCAAGGCCGGCACGCCGACCATGGGCGGCTCGCTGATCCTGCTGACGGTGACCTTGTCGGTGCTGCTGTGGGGCGACCTGCGCAACCGTTATGTGTGGCTGGTGCTGGCGGTGATGCTCTGTTTCGGCGCGATCGGCTGGTACGACGACTGGATCAAGATCGTGCGCCGCGATCCCAACGGCTTGAAGTCGCGCTGGAAGTATCTGCTGCAGTCGATCTTCGGCCTGGCCGCCGGTCTGTTCCTGTACTACACCGCCGACGTACCGGCGGCGATCACGTTCTACATCCCGATGTTCAAGTCGATCGCGCTGCCGCTGGCCGGCGTGAGCTTCGTGGTGATCGCCTACTTCTGGATCGTCGGCTTCTCCAACGCGGTGAACCTCACCGACGGCCTGGATGGCCTGGCGATCATGCCCACCGTGCTGGTGGCGTGCGCACTGGGCGTGTTCGCCTATGCCTCGGGCAACGTGGTGTTTGCCGAATACCTGAAAATCCCGCTGATTCCCGGCGCCGGCGAGCTGATCATCATCTGCTCGGCGATCGCCGGGGCAGGCTTGGGCTTTCTGTGGTTCAACACCTATCCGGCCATGGTGTTCATGGGCGACATCGGCGCGCTGTCGCTGGGTGCGGTGCTGGGCACCATCGCGGTGATCGTGCGCCAGGAGCTGGTGCTGGTGATCATGGGCGGCGTGTTCGTGATCGAGACGCTGTCGGTGATGATCCAGGTGGCCAGCTTCAAGCTCACCGGCAAGCGCGTGTTCCGCATGGCGCCGATCCATCACCACTTCGAACTCAAGGGTTGGCCGGAGCCGCGGGTGATCGTGCGCTTCTGGATCATTTCGGTGGTGCTGGTGCTGATCGGCCTTGCCACGTTGAAGGTGCGCTGATGAACGACATGTCCCGCCAGGCCACACGACTGGACGCCATCGGCGGCCGTTACGACCCGTGGCTGCTCGGTGCGGCGGTCACGCTCGCCTCGTTGGGCGTGGTGATGGTGGCGTCCAGTTCGATCGAGCTGGAAGCCAGCCCCTTTTATTACCTGACCCGCCACCTGCTGTTCCTGGGTGTCGGCATCGGGCTGGCGTTCTGGGCGATGCGCACCGAGCTCAAGACCATCGAGCAGCACAACCAGATGCTGCTGCTGGCCTGCTTCCTGCTGCTCATCGTGGTGTTCGTGCCTGGCCTGGGCAGCACCGTCAATGGTGCCAGGCGCTGGATCAACCTGGGCGTGTCGCGGTTCCAGGTCGTCGAAGCGGTCAAGGTGCTCTACATCATCTGGCTGGCCAGTTACCTGGTGCGCTTTCGCGACGAGGTCAACGCGACCTGGCAGGCGATGCTCAAGCCGGTGTTCGTGGTCGGCTTTCTGGTGGCGCTGCTGTTGCTGCAGCCGGACTTCGGCTCGTCGATGCTGCTGTTGAGTGTCACTGCCTGCATGCTGGTGCTCGGTGGCGCCCCGATCGGACGCATCATCCTGCCGATCCTGCTGCTGCTGCCGGCGCTGGTGGCGCTGGTGATCTTCGAGCCGTATCGCATGCGGCGCGTGACCTCCTTCATGGACCCGTGGGTCGATCAGCTTGGCTCGGGGTACCAGCTGTCCAATGCGCTCATGGCCATCGGCCGTGGCGAGTGGATCGGGGTAGGCCTGGGTGCGTCGGTGCAGAAGCTCAACTACCTGCCGGAAGCGCATACCGACTTCATTTTCTCGGTGATCGCCGAAGAGCTGGGCTTCATCGGCGTCTGCGGTGTCGTGTGCCTTTACGCGCTGCTGGTCGGCCGTGCGTTCTGGGTGGGCATGCGCTGCGTGGAAATGAAGCGTCACTTCTCCGGCTACGTGGCCTTCGGTATCGGGCTGTGGGTGGCGATGCAGAGCTTCGTGTCGATCGGCGTGAACCTGGGGATTCTGCCGACCAAGGGCCTGACCCTGCCGCTGATTTCCTCCGGCGGTTCGTCGGTGCTGATGACCTGCATGGCCATGGGCCTGCTGCTGCGCGTGTCCTACGAGATGGATCGCGCCGAGCGCCTGCGCAGCAAGTTGTCGCCGCAGGGTGCGGGCACCGCAGCGTCCGAGCCGGCCGAGCCGGTGGTCGACTCCGTACCGCCGGCGTATGCGGCGGGGCGCAAGCCGCAGCGCGAGACCGCTGCAGCACCGGCACCGGTGGCAGCGACGCCAGCTGCGCCGCCTTCGGTGGCGCCAGCATCGGCCATCCTGCGCGGCACCAGCAGGATGCAGCCGCGTGTGGAACCGACCTTCGGGAAAATCGCATGAGCGTGCAGGCGGCTCCCTCGCAAACCTCGGCCACGCCATCTGCGGGCAGCCGCCCCGTGATGATCCTGGCTGGCGGCACCGGTGGGCATATTTTCCCGGGCCTGGCCGTGGCCAAGGTGCTGCGCGCGCGCGGCGTGCCGGTGACCTGGCTGGGCGCCGACGGTGCGATGGAAACGCGGCTGGTGCCGCAGCACGATCTCCAGATCGACACGCTGGCCATCAGCGGTCTGCGTGGCAAGGGTGTCATCAAGTTGCTTGCTGCACCGGTGCGGGTGATGCGCGCCGTGCGCGCTGCCGGCTTCGTATTGCGCAAGCGGCAGCCGCGCGCGGTGATCAGCTTTGGCGGCTTTGCGGCAGGCCCCGGCGGCCTGGCTGCACGCCTGCTCGGCGTGCCGTTGCTCGTCCACGAACAAAATCGCGCGCCCGGCATGACCAACAAGGTGCTGTCGCGTTTTGCGCGGTGTGTGCTGACCGGTTTTCCAGGCAGCTTCGCTGGCGAGGAAGCGGTGGGTAACCCGGTACGTGCGGAAATCGCCGCGCTTCCTGCACCGGCCGCACGCCTGGTCGGGCGTGGTGGGCCGGTGCGCGTCCTGGTGCTTGGCGGCAGCCAGGGCGCACGCGTCTTGAATCAGGCAGTGCCCGCGGCACTGGCGGCGCTCGGGCATCCGGATGTCGAGCTGCGCCATCAGTGCGGCGAGAAGCTGCGCGGCGAAGCCGAGGCTTCCTATGCGCAGGCCGGGGTGAATGCCAGCGTCGAACCGTTCATTGCCGACATGGCCGCCGCCTACGCCTGGGCCGACCTGGTGGTGTGCCGCGCTGGCGCCTCCACCCTGGCCGAGCTGTGCGCCGCCGGTATCGGCAGCGTGCTGGTGCCCTTCGCCGCCGCCGTCGACGATCACCAGACCCGCAATGCCGAATACCTGGTCGGCGCCGACGCCGCCGTGCTGCTCAAGCAGGACGACACGTTGGCCGTGCGCCTGCAGCAGGTCTTGCAGACCTTGCTGACCGACCCGGCACGCCGCCTGTCGATGGCGCAAGCCGCCCGCACCCTGGCCAAGCCGGATGCCGCCGAGCGTATCGCCGACATCATTCTTCAAGAGGCCGGGAGTGGTGAATCGGGAATGGGGAATGGGCAGAGCTCGAAACAACTGCAGGAACACACAGTGATGCAAGAAAACAAGCGTACCGATCAGGCGCTCAACGCCGTCGGTGCCTGGCTTTACACGATTCCCGACTCCCGATTCCCGATTCGCACCTCCGCCGGAGGTGCCGCGTGATCCGCCGTCTGCAGGACAGCGGCGATCTGGTGCGCGCGTTTCCGCGCGTGCATTTCGTCGGCATCGGCGGCACCGGCATGAGCGGCATTGCCGAGGTCATGCTGACGCTGGGCTATGAGGTCTCCGGTTCGGACAACGCCGACAATGCGGCCACGCGCCGCCTGGCCAAGCTCGGTGCACGCGTGATGCGCGGGCATTCGGCGGCCAATGTGCTGGGCACCGATTGCGTGGTGGTGTCCAGCGCGATCCGCGAAGACAACCCCGAGCTGATGGAAGCGCGCAGCCAGCGCATTCCGATCATGCCGCGTGCGGCGATGCTGGCCGAGCTGATGCGCTTCCGTCGCGGCATCGCGGTGGCCGGTACGCACGGCAAGACCACCACCACCAGCCTGGCTGCGGCCGTGTTGAGCGAAGGTGGGCTGGACCCGACCTTCGTCATCGGCGGGCAACTGCTGGCGGCCGGCGCCAATGCCAAGCTCGGTGGCGGCCAGTGGCTGGTGGCCGAAGCCGACGAAAGCGATGGCAGCTTCCTGCGCCTGAATCCGCTGATGGCGGTGATCACCAACATCGATTCGGATCACCTGGAAAACTACGGCAACGACTTCGCCCGCGTGCAGGCCGCCTTTGCCGAATTCCTGCAGCGCCTGCCGTTCTACGGGCTGGCCCTGCTGTGCATCGACGACCCGGAAGTGGCTGCACTGGCCGGCAAGACGCCGCGCCACGTGATGAGCTACGGCATGAGCGAAAACGCCGACGTGCGCGCCGAAGACGTGGTGCAAGACGGCCCGCGGATGCGCTTTACGCTACGCCTGCCCGAAGGCACCACCACCCCGGTGACGTTGGCCTTGCCGGGCCGGCACAACGTGCTCAACGCACTGGCTGCCGCCGCGATCGGCTGGCAGCTCGGCGTGGAGCCGCAGACCATTGCGCGCGCGCTGGAAAACTTCGCCGGCATCGGTCGCCGTTTCAACGACCTGGGCGAAGTCACCACCAGCAACGGCGCGCGCGTGCGCGTGGTCGACGACTACGGCCACCATCCGCGCGAGCTGGAAGCGGTGTTCGCTGCCGCCCGCGGCGGCTGGCCGGACAAGCGTCTGGTCGTGGCCTTCCAGCCGCACCGTTACAGCCGTACCCGCGATCAGTTCGATGCCTTCGCCGCCGTGCTGAGCACTGTCGATGCATTGGTGTTGAGCGAGGTCTACCCCGCCGGCGAAGCGCCGATTCCCGGCGCCGACTCGCGCGCACTGGCACGTGCCATCCGTGCGCGCGGCCGCAGCGAGCCGGTGGTGGTCGGCCAGATCGCCGGCCTGGCCGAAGTGCTGCCGGACGTGCTGCAGGACGGCGACCTGCTGTTGATGATGGGCGCCGGCGATATCGGGTATGTCGCCCAGCACATCATCAATCACGGTTTTGTCGGAGAGCAGTCATGAGCGCGCCGATCGCCGCTGCACGCAGCAATGATCCGGCCGCGTTCGGACGCGTCGCCGTGCTGCTTGGCGGCACCTCGTCCGAGCGCGAAGTGTCGTTGAATTCCGGCAGCAACGTGCTGGACGCACTGCGCGCGCGTGGGGTCGATGCGCAGCCGGTCGACGGCATTCCCGCATTGGCGCAGGCGCTGGTCGCGCAGCGCTTCGATCGCGTGTTCAACGTGTTGCACGGCCATAACGGCGGCGGCGAAGACGGCATCGTGCAGGGCCTGATGGAAGCCTTCGGCGTCCCCTACACCGGCTCGGACGTGCTTGGCTCGGCGTTGAGCATGGACAAGATCCGCACCAAGCAGGTGTGGTTGTCGCTGGGTCTGTCGACGCCGCGTTACGCGCGTCTGGCTGCCGGCGCCAGCGCAGACCAGATTCACGCCGCTGCACGGCAGATCGGGTTGCCGGTGATCGTCAAGCCGGCCAACGAAGGCTCCAGCGTCGGCGTCAGCCGCGTGTTCGATCAGGCGCAGCTCGAAGAAGCTGTGCTGCTGGCCGCGCGCTACGACGGCGCACTGTTGATGGAGCAACTGATCGAAGGCGACGAGCTGACCGTGGCCATTCTGGGCGAGACCGCGCTGCCGTCGATCCGCATCGTGCCCAAGGGCCAGTGGTACGACTACAACGCCAAGTACCTGGCCGACGACACCCAGTACCTGTGCCCGGGGCTGGACGGCGAGGCCGAAGCGCAGATCCGCCAGCTCGCCCTCGACGCCTTCCGTGCTGCCGGCTGCCGCGGCTGGGGCCGCGTGGACGTCATGCGCGATCGCAACAGCGGCCAGCTCTACCTGCTGGAAGTGAACACCGCTCCCGGCATGACCAGCCACTCGCTGGTGCCCAAGGCCGCGCGCCAGCTCGGCATCGATTTCGAAGAACTGGTCTGGCGCGTGCTGGAGCAGACGCTGTGAAGCCGGGATTGGGGATTCGGGATTCGGGATTGGCCAACAGCGACGCCATGCGCGCCGTTGCCGTTGCCGTTGCTGTGGCGAGTCCCCAATCCCGAATTTCCAATCCCGCGAGCGCAGCGCGCGCCGTTGCGAATCCCCAATCCCCAATGCCGAATCCCGTGTGCGGAGCACACCCATGAACGCCACCCTGCGCATCCTGGCCTGGTTGATCGCGGTGGCGCTGGTCGCGTTGCCGGTGGTGGCCGTGCTCAACGGGTGGGTGGGTGCGGAGCGATGGCCGTTGGCGAAGTTGCGGGTGTCCGGCGATTTCAAGCGGGTGCCGGCCGAAGAATTGCGCGCGGTGGTGTTGCCGTATGCGCGCTCGGGCTTTTTCGCAGTGAAGTTGCAGAACGCACAAGACGCCATCGCGCGGCTGCCGTGGGTGGAAAGCGCGCAGGTGCGCAAGCGTTGGCCGGACGTGCTGGAAGTACGCGTGACCGAGCACAAGCCGTTCGCGCGCTGGGGTACCGACCGCATGCTGTCCGAGCAGGGCCGGCTGTTCCGCACCCCGCCGTTGTTGAAGGATTTCAAGCTGCCGCAGCTCGGCGGCCCGGACAGCAAGACCCAGGACGTGGTGGCGCTCTACAACGAGTCGCGCGCGCTGTTCGCGCCGACCGGGCTGGATGTGGATCGCCTGGAGATGGACGCCCGCGGCAGCTGGTCGCTGGGCCTGAGCAACGGCGTGCAGATCGTGATCGGCCGTGACGATGCCCGCGCCCGCCTGCAACGCTTCGCCCGCGTGCTGCCGCAACTGGCCGACCCGCAACGCCCGATCGCCCGCGCCGACCTGCGCTACACCAACGGCTTCACGGTCGAACGGCGAATGGAGAATGGGGAGTCGGGAATGGATAAAAAGCCAAAGCCAGTGTCGCCCGCTGCGCCGCACACGCTTGTCCTGAACTCTCCCCGCATCCGTGCACCGCTGTTGACCATTCCCCATTCGCTATTCCCTATTCCCGGCTTTAAGACATGAACCGCAAAGGCGACAAATCCCTCATCGTTGGACTGGACATCGGCACCTCCAAGGTCGTCGCGCTGGTCGGCGAGTACTCGCCCGGCAATCCGATCGAAGTGATCGGCATCGGTTCGCATGAATCGCGCGGTCTCAAGCGCGGCGTGGTGGTGGATATCGAGTCCACCGTACAGTCGATCCAGCGCGCGGTCGAAGAAGCCGAGCTGATGGCCGGCTGCGAAATCCGCTCGGTGTACGCGTCCATTTCCGGCAATCACGTGCAGTGCAAGAACTCGCCCGGCATCGTGCCGATCCGCGACGGCGAAGTGACCTGGAGCGATCTGGAGCGCGTGCTCGATGCCGCCAAGGCCGTGGCCATTCCCGCCGACCAGCGCATCCTGCATGCGATCCCGCGCGAGTACGTGCTGGACGATTCGCAGGAAGGCATCCGCAACCCGGTCGGCATGACCGGCGTGCGCCTGGAGGTGCACGCGCATCTGGTGGTGTGCGCGCAGTCGGCCGCGGCCAACATCACCAAATGCGTGCAGAAGTGCGGCCTGCAGGTGGACGACCTGGTGCTGTCGTCGCTGGCTTCCTCGGTGGCGGTGTTGACCGCCGACGAGCGGGAACTGGGCGTGGTGCTGGTGGATATCGGCGCCGGCACCACCGATCTGGCGGTGTACGTGCAGGGTGCGATCTGCCACACCGCTTCGCTGCCGATCGCCGGCGACCACGTCACCAACGACATCGCGCACATGCTGCGCACGCCCACGCCGGAAGCCGAGCAGATCAAGGTGCGTTACGCCTGCGCACTGGCGCAGCTGGCCACCGCTGAGGAAAGCATCCAGGTGCCGTCGGTGGGCGACCGCCCGCCGCGACGCATGCCGCGGCATGCGCTCGCGCAGGCAGTGCAGGGCCGTTACGAGGAAATCTTCGAGATGGTGCAGGCCGAACTGCGCCGTTCCGGCTTCGAGGAAATGGTGCGCGCCGGCATGGTGCTCACCGGCGGCGCCTCGAAGATGGAAGGCGTGGTCGAACTGGCCGAAGAAATGCTGCAGATGCCGGTGCGCGTGGGCATTCCGCAGCACGTCACCGGCCTGGGTGAGGTCGTCGGCAACCCGGTGCACGCCTCCGGCGTGGGCCTGCTGCTGATGGGCAGCCAGATCGAACACCCGCGTCGCCCGTCGATCCCGACCGGACGCGCGGGCAGCTTGTTCAAGAAATTGAAGAACTGGTATCGCGGCGAATTCTGAGGAGCCGGGATTCGGGATTTGGGATTGGCAAGAGCGAAAGAAAAGCAAAGCGGCGGCGAAGATAAGTGGAGAGCGGTGAGCGGGTAGGCGGTAAACTTTTTTGCAGGCATTGCGTCGAGGAGTAGGTGCGGTGAGTCGTAGAGCGCAACAGCGCATCCATGGCCCAGGCACACGAATCCCGACTTTCAAACAACAACACTCGCCGTGATGCGGAGTGGGCAGGGACCCTCGCTTTTGCGAATCCCCACTCCCCAATCCCGGCTCAAGAGGACACTGACATGGCACATTTTGAACTGATCGAAAAGATGGCTCCCAACGCGGTCATCAAGGTTGTTGGCGTAGGCGGCGGCGGCGGCAACGCGGTCGCGCACATGGTCAACACCAACGTCGATGGCGTGGAATTCATCACCGCCAACACCGACTCGCAGGCGATCAAGAACTGCGGCGCCAAGCTGCAGCTGCAGCTCGGCACCAACGTCACCAAGGGCCTGGGCGCCGGCGCCAATCCGGAAGTCGGCCGTCAGGCGGCGCTGGAAGATCGCGAGCGCATCATGGACGCGCTGCAGGGCGCGGACATGGTGTTCATCACCGCCGGCATGGGCGGCGGCACCGGCACCGGTGCTGCACCGGTCGTTGCGCAGCTGGCCAAGGAAATGGGCATCCTGACCGTGGCCGTGGTCACCAAGCCGTTCCCGTTCGAAGGCCGTCGCCGTATGCAGGTCGCGCTGAAGGGCATCGAGGAACTGAGCCAGCATTGCGACTCGCTGATCACCATCCCCAATGAAAAGCTGATCACCGTGCTCGGCCGCAACGCCACCATGATCCAGGCCTTCCGCGCTGCCAACGACGTGCTGCAGGGCGCCGTGCAGGGCATCGCCGATCTGATCGTGCGTCCGGGTCTGATCAACGTCGACTTCGCCGACGTGCGCACTGTGATGTCGGAAATGGGCCTGGCCATGATGGGCACCGGTTCGGCTCGCGGCGACGATCGCGCACAGGCAGCTGCCGAAGCCGCCATCCAGAACCCGCTGCTGGACGACGTCAACCTGGCCGGTGCCAATGGCATCCTGGTCAACATCACCGCCGGCCCGGACTTCACCATGTCCGAGTTCGATGAGATCGGCCGCACCATCGAAGCCTTCGCTTCGGAAGACGCGACCGTGGTCGTCGGCACCGTGCTCGACCCGGATATGCAGGACGAAGTGCGCGTGACCGTGGTGGCCACCGGCCTGAACCGTGCCGTCGCCCGCCAGACCCAGCGTCCGGACCAGCGCGCGCCGATCAAGCTGGTGCGCAACGCCACCACCGGCCAGCCGGAATTCGGCGACTTCGACACCACCAGCGGCGACGCGGTGTCCAAGGCCGTCGGCGGCAGCATGGGCCTGGGCCTGCGCCGTCCGAGCAGCGACTCGGTCGGCAGCAGCCACAGTGCCGGCAATGCCGCACCGCCGGCTGCAGACCTGCCCAACGATTACCTGGATATCCCGGCGTTCCTGCGCCGCCAGGCCGACTGATGGGCGTCGGCTACGTCGCTACGGCGGCGTAGCCCGTCCGACCCGACAGCTGTCGGGGCTGCCATGTCATGTCCTCTTCTGCCGGATCGGTCACGATCCGGCAGCTTTTGCAGTGGCAAGACAGCGGTATGACACCTTTCCTCACGCGCAACTTGTTAAAATTCGGATAATCTCACTGGATTAGACAGTCTGTTCAGCGTCTGTCTGCATCGTTCCCCCAGACTTCGCACATGACCCAGCAACGCACTCTCAAGAACACCATTCGCGCCACCGGCGTCGGCCTGCATAGCGGCGACAAGGTGTACATGACGCTACGACCGGCCCCGGTCGATCATGGCGTGGTGTTCCGGCGTGTGGACCTGGAACCGGTCGTCGAAGTCCCCGCCGATGCCGAGCTGGTCACCGAGACCACGCTGTGCACAGGCCTGACCTGCAACGGCGCCAAGATCCAGACCGTCGAACACCTGATGTCGGCACTGGCCGGCCTGGGTGTGGACAACGTCATCGTCGAACTGTCCTCGGCCGAGCTGCCGATCATGGACGGTTCGTCCGGCCCGTTCGTGTTCCTGCTGCAGTCTGCAGGGATCGTCGAGCAGAACAAGGCCAAGCGCTTCATCCGCATCAAGCAGACGGTGGAAGTGCGCGAGGGCGACAAGGTTGCGCGTTTCGAGCCGTACGACGGCTACAAGTTGGGCTTCACCATCGAATTCAATCACCCGATGATCCCGGCCAAGCAATCGCGCCAGGAAATCGAGTTCTCCACCTCGGCCTACGTCAAGGAAATCTCGCGCGCCCGGACCTTCGGTTTCATGCGCGACCTTGAGTACATGCGCGAGCGCAATCTGGGCCTGGGCGGTTCGATGGACAACGCCATCGTGCTGGACGAGTTCCGCGTGCTCAACGAGGATGGCCTGCGCTACACCAACGAATTCGTGCGCCACAAGATCCTGGATGCCATCGGCGACCTCTATCTGGCTGGCGGCGCCATCCTGGGCGCCTATGAAGGTTTCAAATCCGGCCATGCGCTCAACAACAAGCTGGTGCGCGCGTTGCTGGCGGATCAGGCCGCCTGGGAATGGGTCAGCTTCCCCGAAGGCACCGAGCAACCGCCGGTGACCTACGCCAGCCCCGTCTACGCCTGAGAACGCCACCCCTGCCGCGTCGCTTTCGGGTTGATGCGGCCCTGCCAGGCGGCGCTGGCCCCCGCCTGCGTTCTGCCAACCCCTGCACTTGCCTGACGACCGCTCGCCGACTGCGCTCACTGCCTGACGATGAGTCAGGGAATGCCGCAATTGGCATCGAAAGTGTGAACCTGGTCGAATTTCGTCCCGCGCCTTAACTTTTATTTAAGACTTCTCTAACTCCTGCGGGCGCCATGACCGCTAGGATGCGTCGGGTCGTGCGTGGTCTTCGCAATCTTTTCACGCGCTGCTGGCCGCCCGGAGACGACGGCAAGGATGTCACCGCTTGGTCGGCAAGACGTCCTGCAGGGATGCCAGTGCCTCGCGCAGACCCTTGTGCGTGGCTTCGGACACCGGCCGTGGACGGTCGCGGTTCTGCTGTGTTGGGGAATGCAGCGGAGTGCTTGCCGTCTTGACGGTCACTGCGGTGGCCTTCAACCCGATGGATCGGGCCGCATCAAGAAGTTGGGTCTCGGCGAGCCGCACCTTGGCATGCCAGATCGGTGAATCAACCAGAAAAACGAGCTGTTCGCCTCGGACATTGGCCAACCGGCAACGGGTCGCCAGATGGGGCGGTAACAGGGGGCGCAACTGCCGGTCCAGCGCATCGAGCCACAAGGCTCGACGCAAGGGGTCGCCAGCCTTTTCACCCAGCGCGGCCTCGATGGCCTGCTGCGGAGCGGAAGGGTTGCGTGCGTTGGACTTGGGCTTGGACATGACACTCATATGGCGTTGAAGAAAGTTGTAATCAAATCTCGCGAAACCCGGGTACAGCGTGTAGCCCGACAGTTCCAGGGCTTTGCCGCGGATCGACCGATGGTCGTCCTCGGCGCCGTGCTTGGGCTGGGCATGTTGATTGGCGTCGGCGCAAGCACCGCCACCGGCATGGTGACCAATTCCGCGCTGCAGGCCAAGGTCGCGCAGCAACAGGCCGAGCTGGCCCAGGCGCAGCGCGCCTCGCAGGCGCAGGTCAATGCACTGGCCGCACGCATGGGCGAGCTGCAGGCGCAGGCCACCCGCCTCAACGCGTTGGGCGAGCGGCTGACCGAAATGGGCAAGTTGAAGGATGGCGAGTTCGACTTCGACGCGCCGGTCGGCGTCGGTGGCGGCGACGAGCCGGTCAGCGACATGCCGGTGGAAACGCTCAAGCAGACGCTGGGGCAGGTCGAACAGCAGTTCTCCGCCTCCGGCCAGCAACTGAACGTGCTGGCTTCGCTGATGTTCGATCATCAGCTCGAGCAGAATTCGGTGCCATCGCGGATGCCGATCCGCAACACCTATATCACTTCGGGCTTTGGTGGCCGCGCCGATCCGTTCGACGGCGGCTCGGCCTTCCACAAGGGTGTGGACTTCCACGCCAACGTGGGCGACCCGGTGATGTCGGTCGCCGATGGCGTGGTCAGCTACGCCGGTGTGCGTGGCGGCTACGGCAACGTGGTGGAAGTGGACCATGGCAACGGCTACGTGACCCGCTACGCGCACAACTCGCGCCTGGTGGTGAAGGTGGGCGATCTGGTACGTGCCGGGCAGCAGGTGGCCAGGGCCGGTTCCAGTGGCCGTTCCACCGGTGCGCACGTGCACTTCGAGGTCTGGGCCGATGGTCGCGTGGTCAATCCGCGCAAGTTCCTGGGCGACACCAACACGCCGGTAGGGCGCCGAGGGCGCGGTTGACGAAGGCACGGCACGCTCCGGCGGAGGTGCTTGATTCGTGAAGGCTCGCCCCAAGCTACAATAGGGTGTTGCCATGACAGGGCGCAGTGCGCCCTGTTTCGTTTACGGCGGTCGGGTCTTGGGACCGGCGTCGGTCAAACCGTTCCTTTTCAACCGGTTTCTTCAATGATCAACAGTCTGCTTACCCGTGTCTTTGGCAGTCGTAACGAACGCCAGCTGCGCCAGCTCACCCGCCTCGTCGCCCAGATCAATGCGCTGGAGCCGACGATCGAGAAGCTCTCCGACGCCGAGCTGCAAGCCAAGACCCCGGAGTTCAAGCAGCGGCTTGCCACCGGGCAGTCCCTGGACAAGATTCTTCCCGAAGCCTTTGCGGTGTGCCGCGAGGCCAGCCGTCGCGTGCTGGGCATGCGCCACTACGACGTGCAGCTGATCGGCGGCATGGTGCTGCATCTGGGCAAGATTGCCGAGATGCGCACCGGCGAAGGCAAGACCCTGGTGGCGACCCTGCCGGTGTACCTCAACGCGCTGCAGGGCGAAGGCGTGCATGTGGTCACGGTCAACGACTACCTGGCGCGCCGCGACGCTGCGCAGATGGGCAAGTTGTACAACTGGCTGGGCCTGAGCGTGGGCGTGGTGTATCCGGGCATGCCGCATAGCGACAAGCGCGAGGCCTATGGCAGCGACATCACCTACGGCACCAATAACGAATTCGGCTTCGACTACCTGCGTGACAACATGGCGCTGTCGCGCGCCGATCGCTACCAGCGCAATCTGCACTACGCGATCGTCGACGAAGTCGACTCGATCCTGATCGACGAAGCGCGCACCCCGTTGATCATTTCCGGCCCGGCCGACGAATCGCCGGAGCTGTACATCCGCGTCAACCGCATCGTGCCGCAGCTGACCAAGCAGGAAAGCGAAGAAGGCGAGGGCGATTACTGGATCGACGAGAAGGGCAAGCAGGTGCATCTGTCCGAGGCGGGCATGGGCCACGCCGAAGAACTGCTGATGCAGGCCGGCATCCTGGAAAACGCCGAAGACGGCCTGTACGCCGCGCAGAACCTGAGCGTGGTGCATCACCTCAACGCCGCACTGCGCGCGCATGCGATCTACCAGCGCGACGTGGATTACATCGTGCGCGATGGCGAAGTGGTGATCGTGGACGAATTCACCGGCCGCACCCTGTCCGGGCGTCGCTGGTCCGACGGCCTGCACCAGGCGGTCGAAGCGAAGGAAGGCGTGCCGGTACAGCGCGAGAACCAGACGCTGGCCAGCATCACCTTCCAGAACCTGTTTCGCATGTACAAGAAGCTGTCCGGCATGACCGGTACGGCCGACACCGAAGCCTACGAATTCCAGAGCATCTACGGCCTGGAAGTGGTGGTGATCCCGACCAACCGCCCGACCGTGCGCAAGGACCATCCGGACCAGGTCTTCCTCAACCGCAAGGGCAAGTTCAATGCGGTGCTGGCCGACATCGAAGACTGCGCCAAGCGCGGCCAGCCGGTGCTGGTGGGTACTACCTCGATCGAGACCTCGGAGATGCTGTCCGAGCATCTGCGCAAGGCCGGCGTGAAGCACGAAGTGCTCAACGCCAAGCAGCACGAGCGCGAAGCGACCATTGTGGCCAACGCCGGCCAGCCGGGTGCGGTGACCATCGCCACCAACATGGCCGGTCGCGGTACCGACATCGTGCTGGGCGGTTCGCTGGAGTCGGAGTATCACGCGCTGGGCGAGGATGCGACCGAGGACGCGCGCTTCACGATCAAGACCGATTGGCAGCGTCGGCATGACGCGGTCAAGGCGGCCGGCGGCCTGCACATCATCGGTACCGAGCGTCACGAATCGCGGCGTATCGACAACCAGTTGCGCGGCCGCGCCGGCCGTCAGGGCGACCCGGGTTCGTCGCGCTTCTATCTGTCGCTGGAAGACAACCTGATGCGCATCTTCGCCTCGGACTGGGTCCAGAAGGCGATGCGCATGATGGGCATGAAGGAAGACGACGTCATCGAAGATCGCCTGGTCAGCCGGCAGATCGAGAAGGCCCAGCGCAAGGTGGAAGCGCATAACTTCGACATCCGCAAGAACCTGCTGGACTTCGACGACGTCAACAACGATCAGCGCAAGGTGATCTACGCGCAGCGCGACGAGTTGCTGGATGCCGAGTCGGTGAAGGACAACGTCGATGGCATCCGCGGCGATGTGATCTATGACCTGGTCGCCCGCTTCGTGCCGCCCAATTCGGTGGACGAGCAGTGGGACCTGCAGGGGCTGGAAGCCACGCTGGAATCGGAGCTGGGCATGCCGATGGCGTTGCGCGAAATGGCGCGCACGCAGGAAGAACTGGACGCCGAGCAGATCGCCGCCAAGGTACAGGCCGCGGTGGATGCGCACTTCGCCGAGAAGGAAGCGGCGGTGGGCAACGACACCATGCGCGCGCTGGAAAAGCACGTGATGCTGACCGTGCTCGATCAGGGCTGGAAGGAGCATCTGGCCAAGATGGATTACCTGCGCCAGGGCATCTATCTGCGTGGTTACGCGCAGAAGCAGCCCAAGCAGGAATACAAGAAGGAAGCCTTCGAGCTGTTCTCCGAGATGCTGGAGAACGTCAAGCGCGAAGTGGTGAACCTGCTGGCACGCGTGCGCATCCGCAGCGAAGAGGAAGTGGCCGAGCTGGAAGAACAGGAGCGTCTGCAGGCACAAGCACGCCTGATGGCCTCGCAGTTCCAGCACCAGGATGCCGGCGGCTACGGCGCCGACGAGGAAGTGGAGCAGATGCAGGGCGGCAACGCACCGGTGCCGGTGTCGCAGGTCACACGTGACGAGCCCAAGGTGGGCCGTAACGATCCGTGCCCCTGCGGCAGCGGCAAGAAGTACAAGCACTGCCACGGTCAGCTCAGCTGAGCTGAGCTGACCGTGGTGCAGCCCGCTTGGCGGGCTGCACACCCAGCGTCCGCTGCGCGGACGCTGGGTGCACGGTCCTTGCTTCCGATCCCCGCGCCGTTGGCGCGCCCCCTTACCAAAGGGGCTCTGCTTACGGATGGGATCCCTGGGGGCGCTTGAAGCAGGAAAGGGGATGTCGCAGGCCGGATCCGAGGCCACACTTAGGTTTCGTGCCTTTGGCCAAATTTCTGCCAACGGCCTCTTTGCCAACGGCGTGGCCTGCATCGTTGCCAGGTCATGCCTGGAAACCACGGCACAGACGCCAGAAGAGTTCGAGGAGCTCGATGAGTTCTGTCCCGGTGCGCCTCGGCCTGGCAGGTTCGTTACCCGCTTGTCCATCGCGCACGGGTGCCAACTGCGCCCCGCTGCATGCAAGCTTCCCCGCCTGCGCCACTGCGGGGCGTATGCTCGATCCATATCCTGCGGGGAGTGCGGTCATGACGCTGCTGTCCAGCCAGCAATTGAAAGTGTTTGTGCCTGCGCGCGATTACGCGCTGTCGCAGCGGTTCTATCGTGCGCTGGGCTTCGTGCAGGAGGACGAGGTGGGCAACGTGACCTGCTTTCGGCACGGTGCGCACTGCGCGTTCCTGCTGCAGGATTTCTATGTGCGTGAGCTGGCCGAAAACCTGATGCTGCATCTGTGGGTGGACGATGCCGATGGGTGGTGGCAGCACGTGCATGACCTGGGGTTGGATGAGCAGTTCGGTGTGAGCTTTAGCGCGCCGGAAGACCGGCCCTGGGGCGCGCGCGATTTCACCCTGCACGATCCCAGTGGCGTGCTGTGGCGGATCGGGCAGCCGCTGTAGGAGTGAATCGGGAATCGGGAATGGGGAATTGCTAAGGCGGAATTGCAAAGGCAGGCACGGTGCGTGCTTCGACCAATCCCGATTCCCGATTTCCGAATCTCTATTCCCAGCCCCCAAGCGATTGCGTTGAACCGCTCACTCGCGGCACTCTTGTTGCATGCCCGATTCCCTTCGCTCCATCCACGTCGTCGCCGGCGTGATCACCGACCCGCGCGGCCGGATCCTGCTGACGCGTCGTACCGAAACCCGCGACATGCCCGGCCTGTGGGAATTTCCTGGCGGCAAGCGCGAGCCCGGCGAAAGCTCCGAGCAGGCGTTGGTGCGCGAGCTCAATGAAGAACTCGGCATCGAGGCCCAGGTTGGCGAGTGGATCATGGACGTGCCGCAGCTGTATCCGGACAAGCGCCTGCGCCTGGAGGTGCGTCACATCACGTCCTGGAAAGGCAGCCCGCGCGGGCGCGAGGGCCAGGCGATGACCTGGGTGGCCGCCGACAAGCTCACCCGCTATTCGATGCCGCCGGCCGATGTGCCGGTAGTGGGTGTGCTGCGTCAGCCCGACCGCTATCTGATCACGCCCGAGCCCGACGACGATGCGCGCTGGCTGGAGGGCCTGGAGCGCGCGCTGCAGGACGGTGTGACCCGCATCCAGCTGCGCGGGCGCCAGGTCGCGCCGGCGCGTTGGCAGGCGTTGTTGCATCAGGTGCTGACCCTGCGCGGCCGTGCACGCGCACAGCTGTTGCTCAATCGCGATGTCGCACTGGCCGCGGAACTTGGAATCGGCGTGCATCTGGGATCGGAGCAGTTGGCCGGTTTGCAGGAACGTCCGCTGCCCGCAGAACAACCGGTGGCCGCTTCTTGCCATGGGTTGGAGGACTTGCGTCATGCGCAGCGGCTGGGCTGCGATTTTGCGGTGCTGGGCCCGGTGCAGGCCACCGCATCGCATCCGGATGCGACTCCGCTGGGATGGGACGGCTTCGAAACCCTGCGCGAGCAGGTGTCGTTGCCGATCTACGCACTCGGCGGCATGCAGGTGGCCGATCTGCGCGAAGCACGCTCGCATGGCGCGCAAGGCATTGCGGCAATTCGCTCGCTTTGGCCGCAGTGAGCGTGTCAGCATCCGCGCGCTAGCGTCTATCGCTTGATGACATTGTCGAAAGCAGTCGCATCGGCTGGACAATGACCTCACGTGGTGTGTGGGCGACTGCCGTCATCGCAGTGACTCTGCGCCAGGAGCGGCCGACAAACGCGCTGAGCAGCCATCGGAGGGTGCGGGCAGTGCTGATGGAACGGTGGAGTCAGGGTGGGCATACCGATCCCCCGACATCGGCTAGGCCCGCCTTGCAGTGAAACAGTGTTGCCCCACCTGAGTGTTGTCAGGGCCGACCGGAGATCACCAGGTGCTTGAACTCTCGCTGGAAACGAGCGCGGAACTCGACCGTCTGTGCGCGCTGGGCGATCGGCATGCCGAAGCGGGCGATTTTCCTTCGGCGCTGGAGGCGTATTGGTCGGCCTGGAACGTGTTGCCCGATCCCAAGCAGGACTGGCGGGCGGCGACGTGGATACTCGCTGCGGTCGGCGATGCCAATTTTCGCAGTGGAGATTTCACGGCAGGTCGCGACAACCTGTCCCATGCCATGCAGTGCCCTGGCGCACTTGGGAACCCGTTCATCCATCTGCGACTTGGGCAGTGCCAGCTTGAGCTTGGCAATCTTGATCGCTCGGCAGATGAGCTCATGCGGGCTTACATGGGGGACGGCCCCGACGTTTTCGCCAGCGAGGATCCCAAGTATCTGGAGTTCCTGAGGACGCGTGCAAACGGGATTGAATTGCCTCGCAAGACGTCCAGGTGGAAGTTCTGGAAGTGAGTGCTCGCCATCCCTCACGCCGATGCCGTTTTGGAGAGCGCCCACCGCAGGCCTCGGTCGGGCTTAAAACGTCACCCAAAAGCAGTTGTATTGCCGGCGCAGGCGCAACACGCTGCGCGCGGGGGTGCCGCTGGCAAGGTTCTGTTCCAGGCGCAGGCCCCATGGGCGCGGGCGTGTGGGCGCGGGCAATGGCGCATCGATCGCGCTGCCGTCCAGCGATGGAGTTGCCGCGGCGGTGTCTGTATCCCAGGTAGGTGTCCCGGTCTGCGGATACATCGGTGCGATGTCCAGCAGCGGGCGTTGCACGATGGCTTCCAGCCGGCTCAGTACCTGGTTGGCCGCCGCGTCGGATTGCCCGCTCCACAGGTACAGGCTGGACAGTCGATTGACGTCGCGACTGTCCACGGCGCTTTGCAGCAGCGACACCAATTCGCTCAGCCGGCGCGGGCAGCCATAGCGGTGCAGCCCGGTATTGCCTTGCGTGCGCGGGGCCGGTGGCGCGCGCATTGCGGCGCCCACGTCTTCGCAACGGCGGTCGGTGAACATGGTCTGGCCGTCCGGCGTGACGCAGCGACGGATCTCCTGTGCCTGCACGCGATTGGCCGCAGGCAGGCAGAGCAGCAACACCATCATTGGCAGGAAGCGAAACATCGGCGCAGCGTAGCCGGGCACGCGTGAGCTGGCGAGAAACGCGAGGGTCGCGCGCGCGTACGTGGTGTGGCCGGGCGCACCCGCATGCATTGAATCGTGTGTACCGGCAGGTTGCCGCAAGAGGGCCGAGCCTGTGGCCGCGCTCAGCGCCCGAGCAGCTGCAGCACCTGCGTGGTCGGCTTGGCCAGGTTGAGCGTGTAGAAGTGCAGGGCCGGTGCGCCGCCGGCGATCAGGCGCTCGCACAGGCTGGCCACCACTTCTGCACCGAAGGCGCGCACCGCGTCGGCGTCGTCGCCGTAGGACTGCATCTTCTTGCCGATCCAGCGCGGGATCTCTGCGCCGCATTGCTCGGAAAAACGCCGCAGCTGCGAGAAATTGGAGATCGGCATGATGCCGGGAACGATCGGCACCTCCACGCCCATGCGCTGCACTGCATCGCGAAAATGGAAGTAGGCATCGGCGTTGTAGAAATACTGGGTGATCGCCGCATCCGCACCGGCATCGACCTTGGCCTTGAAATAGCGCAGGTCGCTCAAGGCATCGACCGCTTGCGGATGGGTTTCCGGATACGCGCCGACCTCGATCCGGAAGGCATCGCCGTGCTCGGCGCGGATGAAGGCGATCAGGTCCGAGGCATAGCGCAGGTCGCCCGGGTGTCCCATGCCCGAGGGCAGGTCGCCACGCAGCGCAACGATGCGGGTGCAGCCGATGGCGCGATACAGCTTGAGCAGTTCGCGGATCTCCTCGCGGCTGCCGCCGACACAGGACAGGTGCGGCGCTGCCTCGAAGCTGTGCTTCTGCTTGAGATGGCGCACTGTCTCGGAGGTGTAGCTGAGCGTGGAGCCGCCGGCGCCGAAGGTGCACGACACATATTCGGGCGCATAGCCCTTCAGCCGGGTCGCGGTGCGGTCCAGCTGCGCACGCTGGTCGTCGGTCTTGGGCGGGTAAAACTCGAAGCTGAGATGCGTCATCGCGGCGGGTCCGGCGGATCGTTTCCACATAATATCGCTTCATCGCGATGAATGCATATTTGGTAGCGGGTGTCCCGATCGATTGCGGGCGATGCCCGTGTGCAGGGACGACCGTATGGCCGGGGCTGCTTGCATGCGCCCGCAGCGCGGCGCGGCGTGCGCGCCAAGCTCGGCCACTCCGCGCCACGTCACCGGAGCGCGGCATGCAAGCGCAGGAAATGGATGTTATCGCCGAATCGTTGGGCCGCATCCGGGTTGCGTTGGCGCGAGTGTCGGCGATCTGGCTGTTGCCCTGGCCGAACAGCCCGGCGTGGATGGCAGCAAGTTGCTGAGCGACTTTGCGGCTCGGCTGCGATCGCGCCAGGACGATGGCACGTCCAAGGTGTTCGAAGCGATCCGCCAGTGCATCGACCAGGGCGTCGCTCCCGGGCAGGAGTGAGCATTGCCACGCGTGTCTGCTGTATGCAGGTGCGCATGATGCAGGCATGGTGTGCAGCGGCAGTGGCATCGCGCGCCCTACGCCGGGCATTTACATCTGCCTGCCTACACTGGGCGCCCCTTTGACGGAGCGCCTTGATGTCCGATACCACGATGACCGCCATCGCCATCCGCGATGGCAAGGGCGATGCCGATGCGCTGTATGCCACCGAGCAACCGCGCCCGCGTCCGGCGCCCGGGCAGGTGCTGATCCGCGTACATGCGGCGGGCATCAATCGCCCGGATCTGCTGCAGCGCGCCGGGCATTACCCACCGCCGCCCGGCGCGCCGGAAACGCTGGGTCTGGAAGTGGCCGGCGAGATCGTGGAGCCGGCCGGTCGCTGGAAGGCGGGCGACCGTGTATGCGCGCTACTTGGCGGTGGTGGCTATGCGCAATATGCCGCGGTCGATGCGCGGCATGTGCTGCCGATTCCCGCCGGCATGGACCTGGTGCATGCAGCCGCATTGCCGGAAACCCTCTTCACTGCCTACACCAATCTGTTCGAGCATGGCCGATTGGCGGCCGGTGAGTGGCTGCTGCTGCATGGGGCAACTTCAGGGATTGGCGTCACCGCGATCCAGATGGCCAAGGCGGCCGGTGCACATGTCTTGGCCACTGCGCGCTCGGCCGGCAAGGCGGCGCAGGCGCGCGAGCTGGGCGCCGATGTGGCTATCGATTCCACCAGCGAATCGTTTGTGGACGTGGCCAAGGCGCATGGCGGCGTGGACGTGGCGCTCGACATGGTGGGTGGCGCGGTGTTTGCCGATACGCTGGAAGCGCTCAACCCGCGCGGGCGCATCGTCTATATCGCCTCGCAGGCCGGTTCGACCATCGAGGTGCCGATTCCGCAGCTGATGCGCAAGCAGGCCATCCTGACCGGATCGACGTTGCGTCCGCGCACTGCCGACGAGAAGGCCCGCCTTGCTGCAGAAGTCGAGCGCGTGGTGTGGCCATGGATCGAACAAGGCCGGATTCGCGTGCTGATCGACAGGCGCTTCCCGCTTGGCGAGGCGGCCGCGGCGCATCGCTATCTGGAGCAGGGCAGCCATCTGGGCAAGGTGGTGCTGGAAATGTAGCCTCCGGTTGATCGTCGCTGCGATCTGTGCGGACCCAAGATCACCGAACGCGGCGGCAGGGTGACGCGGGCCGATATCACTTGCAGGTGTTCATGCCGTAGGGTCGACCACCGCTTCGATGTGGTGGCCGTCGGGGTCGATGACGAATGCGACGTAATACCCATCGCCGTAGTCGGGTCGTAAACCGGGCGCGCCGTTGCTGCGACCGCCGTGCTGCAGTGCGGCCAGATGAAAGGCGTCCACTGCTGCAGCAGTGCTGGCTGCGAATGCTAGATGGAATCCGCGGCCCGGTGCGCATTGCGTCGCCTGTTGCTGTTTCAGTGCCAGGCAGTCTTCGCCGCCGGGGTGGCCGTAGCCGACGGCCTGATCGTGCGTGCCCGGTTTCAGGTCCGACCACACCCGCACATAGCCGAGTGCGCCAAGCACGGCGTCGTAAAACGCGGCCGAGGCCGCGATGTTGCCAACGCCAATGGATACGTGATGCAGCATCGATGCAGTCCTGCGACGAGGGGCACTTGCGTGCCGGCCGGCGATCCTGGGCCGTGCGCATGCCGTGCGTCAATCGTTGCCGTGGGCGCGGCCCGTCAAGACGCGCGTCGCAATCGGCGTGGCGGCCTGTATCGCAGCGGCCGGCAGGCATTGCAGCTGCGCAGCGCTGCCGGAACCGCTGCATGGCGCCCGTGCAGGTATAGCAAAACAAGCAGGAGCGATGTATCGCAGCGGGCCATGGCCTGACCGTACACTGCGCCGTCGCAGGTGTGTGGTCGCAGGTCTGGCTACACGTTGCGTCGGCCCGACGCCTTTGCCGCAGGCAGCGCAGGCGGCGGGCACGCCCCTCCTCACCAGCACGAAGGTTTCGATGAAGCATCCAGACGCATTGCGCATTGCCCTTGTCGGTATCGGCAAGATCGCCCGCGACCAGCACGTGCCGACCATCGCCGCGCGTGCGGACGTGCAGTTGGTGGCCACGGTGAGCCGGCATGGCACGGTCGACGGCGTCCCGGCGTATCACACCCTGGATGAGGCATTCGCCGCGCATCCGGAGCTTGAAGCCGTCGCGCTGTGCACGCCACCGGTGGGGCGGCATGCATTGGCGCAGGCGGCATTGAACGCTGGCCGGCATGTCTTTCTGGAAAAGCCTCCAGCCGCCACGCTTGCCGAGATCGACGACCTGCGCAAGGTGGCGCAGCACGCACAGCGCAGCCTGTTCACCAGTTGGCATTCGCGTTGCGCGGCCGGCGTGGAACCCGCGCGCGCATGGTTGGCCGACAAGCAGGTCGTGCGTGCGCATATCACCTGGAAGGAAGACATCCGCCATTGGCATCCGGGACAGGACTGGATTCTCGAACCCGGCGGCATGGGCGTGTTCGATCCCGGCATCAATGCGTTGTCCATTGCCACCCACCTGCTGCCGCGCAGCTTCGCACTGCGCGAGGCCGAGCTGCACACGCCGCAAAACCGCCAGGCGCCGCTGTACGCCAGGCTTGCGTTTGTCGATACCGCCGGCGTGCCGGTGACGGCCGAATTCGACTTCCTGCAGACCGGCCATCAGCGCTGGGATATCGAAGTGGAAACCACCCAGGGCGTGCTCATGCTCAGCGAAGGCGGCGCCAAGCTGCATATCGACGGGCAGGCGCAGGCCGTGCCCGCGTCCAGCGAGTACGATGGCCTGTACCGGCGGTTTGTACAGCTGGTGCGTGCCGGCGAATCGGAGGTGGATGTCGCTCCGTTCGTGCATGTCGCCGATGCGTTCCTGCTCGGGGCACGCACGGTCACCGCTCCGTTCGCCTGGTAATCGATGGCACTATCCCGGCAGCCGGGATGACGAACAACACCGGCCATCGGACGGTGTTGTCTTGCCGCAATCGCGTGTCTGCACGGTTGCCGCAGCGCCATGGTGTTACACGTTCGTCGGCAGCCTGGCTGCCGACGATGCCGATCAACGGCTTTCCAGTGCCACGTCGTCTTGCTCGATGTTTTCGGCATTGCGCACATCCGTCGCCGGCATGCTTGGATTCGCCGGCCTGCGCAACGCTGGGGCGATCTGCGCGCGGAAGCGCCTGACCACCCACGTCTCATCGAGCAGGGCAAACGCGAAGAAGCCCAGCAAGGTGCCGGCGACCAGTGTGGGCGCATGCGTGAACGTGCCCGGCAACAACAGACTGAGCCACAGGAAGATGTTGGGCGAGGTCTGCAGCAGGTGAATGTCCGCCGCGATGCCGGCATCGATACGCTTGCCGGTCACGCTCTGGTGTGCGCGTAAGTACACGGCGCTGCCCACGCGGCAAGCCAGCAGCAGCGTGAACGGCAGCAGCAGCGCTCCCCAGGCCTGCCAACCGCCATGCGTCAACGCGTGGACGAGCGCGGTTCCTTCGGTGCGTAGCCCGACCAGCAAGGCCATCGGCACCATCGTCAATGCGCCCACCCAGCCCCAGTTGGTCGCGAGCTTGCCAGCCGCGATCGGGCGCGCCCGCCGCCACCCCTGTGCGGCCAGCGAGGGCAGCGCCAATGCAAGCAGCAGCACCACGAAGAACCGCTCCAACGCATGCGCGCTTCCCAGCAGCGCGCGGTGATCCACAAACAACGCCAGCAGGAGCAGCGGCAATAGCACCGACAAGACGAGTGTGTAGCGCGCTGCGAAGAAATAATCGCCGCCGCGCGCCAGCGACAAGGTCGGCACCGACAATGCCGGCGGCACGATCAGCAACAGGCCGATCACGTGGATCCATTCGTTCTGGAACTGTGTGAGCAACAGCATGGCGCAGAACGCGCGTGCCACGCTGATCACGCACAGCGCAATGTTTTCCGGCCCCTGGGTCAGGCGCAAGGCGCCGGCCTCGATGCGTACCGACAGGAAGAACGCATTGACTGCCAGCAATACGACGATGGCCATGGTGCTGGCAATATGCGGCAAGCGCACGCCCGCGCACGCCAGCGCGAAGCCGCCTAGCGCGGCGATCAGCATCCATTGCAGGAGATGGATTTCGGTCTGCTCGCCCAGGTAGTTCATGCGCGAGGAACTGCGCGCCGTCATCTGCCTGAGCTCGTCCCACGACAGCGGCCGGGAATTGGGCAGCCGGAAGTCGATATAGTCGGCAGGTGGCAGGCCGGAGGCGATCAGCGCAAATACCTCGACGATGTATTTGTGCGCCACCACCAGTACTTGCTTGCCTTGCCGGTCCAGCGGCGCAAGCACGGTGTCGTAGTAATGCTTGCAGCGGGCGTACATGTCCATCCAGTGTTCGCCATCGGGTGGTGCGCCGTCGGCATCGTGGAAGCAGGCGTCGTAGAGGCGATGGCCGATCGACTTCTTGATCAGCGTTTTGTTCTTGCCGGCGAAGATGCCGAAATCGCGTTCCACCAATGCGGCGCTGGAGATCATCTGCGGTGTTGCGGTGACGCCTTCCAGGATGATGGCTGCGGTTGCCTGCGCCCGTTCGAGCGTGGACACGTGGACCTGATCGAAGTGCAGCCCGCGTTGGCGGACGTAGTCGGCTGCCTGACGCGCCTGGCGACGGCCCAGCGGAGTGAGCGGCGAATTCTGCGCGCCTGCAAAATAGTTCTGTTCGTTTGCGAGCGACTCGCCATGACGGACGAAGTACAAAGGCATCGGCTGTGCTCCGGTAATGCACCACTGGTCGGTGAGACCGACAGCGCCGCAACACGAGTTGCCGACACGGCGCCTGCGCAGCTGTCAGGCGAGCACCGATGGATGCGGTATGGGCCGCGGATCCGTCGGTGCCTCGCCCCGTCATCCCGCTGGACGGTTGCGCGCGACGTTGGGTCGATCATTGCTCAGGCGGCGATGCCATCGGCTCGCGGTCAGCCGGCTGCATGCCAGGAAAATGGACCCGCATGCAGCCGGTTGCCAGTAGGTCCGGCAAACCGAGCATTTCGTTGCGACGCGCGCGCTGTTTCTGTCGATCGATTCATTCGCTGGCCAAGAATGTGTCGATCGCATCCGTGTGCATCATGTCCGCGCGTGATCGCATGCGCACCATGTGGTTGCGTCAAGCGCAGCGATTTCGCCGCGCGCACACGCACGACGCCTGCGCACGCGACATGCGGCGCAGGCGTTGACTGATGCGCGTCAACACGCGTGGCGATCACGCCGGCGTAGTGTTGGCGGCGTGCGTGCGAGATCCGGGCACTGCCTGGTGTGCAGGTGCGATTTACATTACCTGCTCATGCAGTCAGTGCCGATGGGTGCATTGCTGCGCTCGGGATCAGCGCCGCCACATCCGCGTGCCACGTGCCGGCAGGGTGAACGTGTAAGAGCCGCTGGTGATGCGCACCACGTTGCCCGAGCCCAGCGCGTCCACGTAGTCTGCGTTCCAGTACAGCACACTGTTGTTCATGCCCACGGTGGTGGTGACCGGGTTGCCGCATTTGTTGATGCCCACGATGCCCAGGCTGCCGCGACGGAACAGGATGTGGCAGGAACTGGACGACAGCACCTGCATGTCGGTGCCCTGCACGCCGTTGTGGAAGCCGATCATGCGGCGCAGGTCGTCGCGCTGGTAGGCGTTGACCCAGCGGTTGTCGCCGCTCTCGTTATTGTCGGTATAGACCATCGGCATGCCGCCGTTTCGACCGATCAGATAGGCATAGGCCAGGGTTTCGTCGACCGGGTCGAGAATGGCGTAGCGGAAGCCGGCGTTGTTGGGGATGTCGTGCGTGATGGCGAAGGTCACCGCGCGATTGCCTGGCAACGCCTGCCCGGTACTGGCTGGGTCCACCAGCTGCTGCATGCTGGCTCCCACGGCAAAGGCGTTGCGCACTGCGTTGAACAACGGAAAATCGTATGCAGCATGCGGCGTGGATTGCAGATACGGCGCAAGGAACTGGTCGTAATCGCCATTGCCGGTGCCGCCGCCGGTGATCACTTCGCCGAACACATAGACACCGGAGCGGATGCCGGCATCGAAGACGCGGTTCAGATGATCGAAGGTCATGTGCTTGGCCGCATCCACGCGGAAGCCGGTCACGCCCAGGCCCTTGAGCGCCTGCAGATAGGCGCGCTGCTGTTGCACCACCCAGTCGTTACCGACCAGATCCGGCAAGCCCGGGTCGCTGCCGCCGCCGCAGATACGATAATTGCGCACCTGGAAGGCGTCGTTGTAGTTGGTGATGCACTGCGCCGGGCCGAAGTCGCTGGCGCTCAGGAAGTTCGACTGCAAGGTGCCGAACAGGCGCAGCGAATCGTAACGTCCCGGGTTGGCTGCGTACTGCGACAACACCGCACTGCCTGGGTAGTTGAGGTCCGGGCGGGTCGCCGCTTCGTTGGCCATGTGGTTGAGCACCACGTCGGCATAGGTTTCCACGCCGTTGTTGGCCAGTGCCTGCACCATGCGCGAGAACGCGGCCGTGTCGCCAAGCGGGCCGTCGATCACGCGCAAATCCTGCGGTTGATAGCGTGCCCACCACGCGCTGCCTTGCGAACGAGTGGCCGGCGCCACCAGAACCTTGCGATAGCCGGCATCGGCGATCTGCTTGGCGCGTGCTTCCACGGTGGCATAGGGCCAGTTGAAGGCATGCAGGATGACATCGGCCTGCACGTTGGCGGTGGCAAGCAGCAAGACCGCCGCCGTCAGCAGCAGGCGGCCGTATCGCTGCGCAAGCGAGGGTGGAGCATGAGCAGGCGTGCTATGCATCGGATGATTCTCCAGTCGGTAAGCGCGAGCATCCGCGCAGTCCGCGATGCCCGCATCAAGGCCTCCGGCCCCTGTTCCGGAAAGCGCGCGCACGGCGTGCAGCGCGTGGCGATGCTAAGCGCGCATCGCGCCGCAACATCGGTGTTGTGCATACGTATTCAATGCGGCGGACCGCCAAACTGCGTGCGGGGTTCGACGGCAACAGCGCGATGGGTCGCACAACTTGCGCCGCATCCGCTGCGGCTGGAGCGCAGGGCATCGGGCTGACGCGTTTGGGCGGCTAACGCGCGTGGTCAGCGACGTATTGCCATCGACGAGGGCCGTGGCAGGACTGGAATGCGGCAGGCAGCGCCCTGTCGATGTTCGCCATGCAACGAGCGCGCGCTCGACGTTGCTACGCGTTTTGAAGCTGCCTTGAGCGGTCTATGCACCAGCCTCAAGGAGAAACGCCGCAGGCAACAGCGGTTGCCACGCACTGCGCCGGTGCAGCCTACGCCGCACCGGCTGGCCGCCAGCGCTCAGCGATACGCGTGGCGGAGCTCATCGCGGGTATGCAATTCCTGCAGCTTGGTCAGCGGTAGGTCGATGTGCTCGTCGGTGTAGTACGCCGGCTGCTTGGCGGCGCTGCCGCCGGCATCGCGCTCGGCGCCTTTCCACTTGCTGAAGCCCTTTTGCGGCAGCGCCAAGCTGATGGTGTCGCCATTGACGCTGTGTACCCGCACCACACCGTAGGCATGCCCATCGTAGGCGCCGGGCGCTACCGTCTGCAGGTCCACGGTGTACAGGTCTCCTGCCGCAGGCTGCGCCAGCAGCGCGTTGTCCTGCTTGGATGTCTGCGATGCGCTATAGGCGCCAAACAGCACCAGCAGCGCAATCAGCCCCAGCAGCACCAGGCCGCCAAACCGGCGGTAGGCAGGAATCGGCGGCTTGCCCCGGGACGCTTCGAAGGTTTTGGTGTCCAGCGGGGTGCTGTGGTTGCAGCCGTCGCACACGCGCAGATACTGCTTCTTGGTGACCCAGCTGAAGATGTACCAAAGGTGCGCATAGCGGTAATGCAGGACATTGCGAAAACTGCGCTGTTGCGCGCATTGGTCGCAATGCGCGCCGTCGGCGGCTCCGAGTGCGATGGCGTCGCCGCCCGATCCCCAGATGATCATCATTCGTCCTTGAACTGTATGGAAGTGGCAGCATCATAAGCGCTGCGTGGCCGGTGGCGCACCTGCCCGGGCGCTCCGCGGCGACGGATGCGCGGCGGCCCGGACCGGCGGCAAAGGTGCCTGGCGGCTGTCGCGTTAAACTAGACGCTGGTCCACTGCCGATGTCTCCCATGCGTAATCCACTGCAAGAACAGCTGCTCAAGGCTGGCCTGGTCAAAAAAGCCCAGGTGGACAAGATTGCGCGCGAGCAGGTCAAGCAGCGGCACGCCAAGGGCGGGGCGGTAACGCCTGCCGATGCCGACAAGGTGGATGCGGCGCGGCTGCAGGCCGAGCGTGCCGAGCGCGATCGTACGCTGGCCGAGGAGCGCAACGCGCAGCTGCGCAAGCAGGAAGTGCTGGCGCAGGTGCGGCAGATCGTGGAGACCAGCAAGGTCAAGCGGGAAGGCGAGATCGACTATCGGTTCAACGATGGCAGCGTCATTCGCAGCGTATTGGTCAATTCCATCTTGCGCAGCCAGCTGGCCAGCGGCGCGCTGGTGATCGTGCGGCATGGCGAAGGATTCGAGCTGATCCCGCGCGCTGCGGCCGAGAAGGTCTACAGCCGCGACGCAGCGACCGTGGTGCTGGATCACGGCCGCAGCACGGCACCGGCCGCCAGCGATGGCGACGATGACTACTACAGCCAGTTCAAGGTGCCGGACGATCTGATCTGGTGAGGCCGCGACGGGCGCTGGCGCTGCCTGTCGCTCGCTGCCCGCAGCGGTGCGTCAACAGCAGTGACGCATGCCGTGCAATGCCGCTTGCTCGTCAGCATAGGCCTGCGGGTAACGGCCGCAGACAGAGGTTACCCTTGAGGGCCTAGCCGCTGCCCGCACTGCCATGTCCATCGTTCTTACTGCGTTTGCCCGCCCCCGTCTGTTTCCACGCGATGGCCGGCGCAATGCCATCCAGGACTGCACGCCCGAGCAGTTCATCCAGCATCTCAATGACGCCCCGCCGTTGCGCGTGATCGAAGGCTACGCCCCGTTCTGCCAGCTGCATGTACACCGCAACTGGACCAGCACGCGCTGCCTGACGGTGCCGATCACTGCCGACAACCGGCATCTGCTGCGCTCGGGCTATGAGTCGCGCAACACGCAGGAGCTTCCCGTTCTGGTGCGCTGGTTCGAAGGCGTCGAGTCGCCGGTTGCGCAGTACATGGTGCCGATCCTGTACAGCCGCGATCAGCTCGCCAAGGAAGGCGCGCCGATCGATGCGGACTGGGGCGTGGTGGGCTGCCTGTACACCGCCGAGCCCGACGACATCCCGATGGCACCGATCACGATGTTGCGCAATGCGCTGGGCGTGGAAGAGGGCGGCTCCGGCGTGCCACTGGACCGCGAGGCCTACCGGCGCAGCGTTGCGTTCTGGGAACGCAATGCGAATTGGCGGCCGTAGCAGGCAGCTAGCCGGGGGCGTATCGTGCGATTCTTTCGCGCGGGCAAGCAGAAGCGCCGCGCGTGAACTCATGCGTGTCGGTGGCGCAGCATCGCTGCGCCACCGCAAGCGCATCCTTTCGCTTGGCCTGAACGGATTGCACGTGCGGCTGTAGAGCCGAGCTGCGTCTGTGGTTTTCCGAACGCACCGCAGCTCGACATTCCGATGGCTGTCAGAACCGGTACTCGGCATTCACCGATGCCATGTCGGTGCTCAGATCGACATCGAATTTCTTGGCGTTGTAATGGTCGTAGTTGGCGCCGATGCTGAAGTGCTCGCCCAGGTTGTAGCCCACGCCGGCGCCCGCGTACCACGAGAGCTTGTCCAGGTCGGAGCGGTTCGACACGGTGTCATTGCGCAGGCCCTGGCCCTTCCAGCCATACATCCCGCCACGCATGCTTGCGTACCACTTGTCGCCCAGTGCGAAGCGCTGGCTCACCCCGACCGTCCATCCACGTAGCTGGCTCTCGTCTTCCACGACCGCATCACCGTTGAACAGGTTTTTCGCCTGGATATTGCCAAGATCGTTGTAGCCAGCCTCCAGGCCAATCGATAGCCACGGAAACAGCGCGTTCCAGCGATACCCGGCGGAGACGTTGTAGCCGGTATCGCTGCCATCGTAAGGCCCGCTCTTGAGCGAAGTGCGGCCGACCCCGCCGTTGACGAACCAACCCGCACCGTCGCCGGATGCGGACTGCGCGAAGACATCGGGTGCAGCCGCCAGTACCAGCGCCGAAAGCGCCAACGTGAGCATGCATTTGTTCATGACGAGTTCTCTTGAAAGTGCGAATGCGGCGAGGAATCACCAACGCACGCCATGAGCGGCGCAAGCGTTGCGCGCCATGTTGGTCAGCGGAGTTTGGAAAGTTGTTAGCCGCAGACGTGTGCAGCACCCGATCTTCCCAAGCGCGGCACTGCACTGCGGTACTCCCTCGACGCAAGACAGCGTTGCAGCCAGCACCATCAAGGCGCGTTCGGTTCGCCGATCGCATGCAAAACGGGCGCCTTGCGGCGCCCGTTTTTTCTGCACGTCCTTGCCTGGGCGATGGCTCGCCCGATGGATCAGTAGCGGTAATGATCCGGCTTGTACGGACCAGCCACGTCCACGCCCAGATACTCGGCCTGGTCCTTGGTCAGCGTGGTCAGCTTGACGCCGATCTTTTCCAGGTGCAGACGGGCCACTTCCTCGTCCAGGTGCTTGGGCAGGATGTAGACCTTCTTCTCGTAGCTGTCGCGCTTTTCCCACAGGTCGATCTGCGCCAGGGTCTGGTTGGCAAACGAGTTGGACATCACGAAGCTCGGGTGGCCGGTGGCGCAGCCCAGGTTCACCAGGCGGCCGTCGGCCAGCAGGAAGATCGCGTTGCCGTTGGCGAACACATACTTGTCCACCTGCGGCTTGATGTTGATCTTCTCCACGCCCTTCAGTGCATTCAGCGCATCGACCTGGATCTCGTTGTCGAAGTGGCCGATGTTGCACACGATGGCCTGGTCCTTCATCGCCTGCAGGTGCTCGACGGTGATGATGTCCTTGTTGCCGGTGGTGGTGACATAGATGTCGCCGCGGCCCAGGGTGGATTCGATGGTGTTGACCTCGAAGCCTTCCATCGACGCCTGCAGGGCGCAGATCGGGTCGATCTCGGTGACGATCACGCGGGCGCCGTAGGCGCGCAGCGAGGCGGCACTGCCCTTGCCGACGTCGCCGTAGCCGCAGACCACGGCAACCTTGCCGGCCAGCATCACGTCCATCGCGCGCTTGAGGCCATCGGCCAGCGACTCGCGGCATCCGTAGAGGTTGTCGAACTTGCTCTTGGTGACCGAATCGTTGACGTTGATGGCCGGAATCAGCAGCTTGCCGGCTTCGGCGATCTGGTACAGGCGGTGCACGCCGGTGGTGGTCTCTTCGGAGACGCCCTTCCAGTCCTTGACCACGCGGGTCCAGTAACCCGGACGCTCGACGGCCACGCGCTTGAGCAGCGCCTTGATCACGCCTTCCTCGTGCGAGGAGGCCGGTTCGTCGACCCAGGTGGAGCCGTTTTCGAGCTCATAGCCCTTGTGGATCAGCAGGGTGACGTCGCCGCCGTCGTCCACCACCAGCTCCGGGCCGGTCTGGGTGCCGTCGGCCAGGGTGAAGGTCAGCGCGTCCAGGGTGCAATCCCAATACTCTTCCAGCGTCTCACCCTTCCAGGCGAACACCGGCGTACCACTGACCGCGATGGCGGCTGCGGCGTGATCCTGGGTCGAGAAGATGTTGCACGAGGCCCAGCGCACGTTGGCGCCGATGTCCTTGAGCGTTTCGATCAGCACGGCGGTCTGGATGGTCATGTGCAGCGAGCCGGTGATGCGCACGTCCTTGAGCGGCTTGCTCTGCGCGTGCTTGCGGCGGATCGACATCAGGCCTGGCATCTCGTGCTCGGCGATGTCCAGCTCCTTGCGGCCCCAATCGGCCAGGGAGAGGTCGGCGACTTTATAGTCGTTGTGTGGGGCGATTTTCGTGACAGCGTTCATGCAATAGCTCCGGTAGGCAGATCGATGTCTGCAATGCCGGGCGCCGTTGAACGATGGATGCTTGTCGAGCCTGGCCGTATTTCCTGCACCTTTTGGTGCAGTTGGCGGATCAGTCCGCCATACCGGTCGCAGCGCCCCTCGACGAGAGCGCCGAGTATATCGGCAGCACCCCCCTCCGGCATGAATTGGCGGGCATGAAGTGGCACGACCCCCAACCAACGGCAGGGGAGTCGCCGACGAGCGGCTGCTAAGGTCCAGAGTTGATCGAGACCGGGAGCGGACAATGCAGGCGAAACGGAATGCGCAAGGCTGGCGGCAGCACACATGGGCGTTGGTGTGGGCAGGCGCAGGAGCGCTGTGGTTGAGCGCGCCGTTGCTGGCATCGGCAGCCAGCTCACCAGCGACACCCACCGCCGCGGCAGCAAGTAGCGGGTATCAACTGCCCTCCAAGGCGCTGCAGGCAGTGGTCGATGCACCACGCGCGCCGCTGCTGCACCTCTCGCCCAAACGCGATCTGGCTGCGATGCTGCAGTTGCCGGCGCTGCCGGATATCGCCGAGGTGGCCCAGCCCGAGCTCAAGCTGGCCGGCCTGCGCATCCATCCCAAGACCTTCGCCAGCAGCCGGTTTGCCTTCGCCGGCAGGCTGTGGCTGCTGTCGGTGGCCGATGGCAGCGAGCGGCAGATCGCCGGCCTGCCGACGCCGTTGTCGCTGGCCACGCTGAGCTGGTCGCCGGACCAGCGCTACCTGGCGTTCCGGCGCGAGGACGCGACCAGCGGCGCCAACGAGCTGTGGCTGGTGGACGTGGCGGCCGGGCAGGCCAGGCGCCTGGTCGCTGGCTTAAATACCAGCGTCGACGACGAGTTGCACTGGTTGCCCGACGGCAGCGGCCTGCTGTTGCAACAGCAAGTGGCAGGGCAGGGCGCGCCGCCCCCCCGCGACGCAGTGCCGGACGGCCCGGCGACCCAGCAGACCAGCGCCGCCGCAGGCGTGCGCTCGCTGCCGACCTATCAGGACCTGCTGCGCAACGAGGCCGATGCGCGCGTGTTCGAGTACTACGCCACCGGCCAGCCGGTCATCGTCAGCGTCACCGGGCAGGTGCGCCCGATCGCCACGCCCGGCATCTACCTCAACCTGTCGGTGTCCCCGGATGGGCGCTACATCCTGAGCGAACGCAGCGAGCGGCCGTTTTCCTACCTGGTGCCGGTAGACAATTTCGCGCGCCGCATCGAGGTGCTGGACCTGCAGGGCAAGCTGGTGCGCCAGATTGCCCAGTTGCCATTGGTGGAAGGCTTGCCGACCGGCAACGACGCCGTGCCCACCGGCGTGCGCGACATCGCCTGGCGGCACGACGCGCCGGCCACGCTGGTCTGGGCCGAGGCGCAGGATGGCGGCGACCCGGCACGCGAGAGCAAGGTGCGCGATGTGGTCCGGATGCAGGCGGCGCCATTCGCGCGTGGGCCGGTGACGCTGGCGCAGCTGGGCAGCCGGTTCGAGGGCATCCAGTGGGGCCGCGGCGATCTGGCCATCCTCAGCGAGAGCTGGTGGAAGACCCGGCGCACCAAGCAGTGGCGCATTGCGCCGGACCAGCCGCAGCGCGCGCCGGAACTGCTGTGGGATCGTTCCTCGCAGGACCGCTATAACGATCCCGGCACGCCGGCGACCGTGGCCGATGGCAAGGGCCGCGCGTTGCTGCAGACCGGTGCCGATGGCAACAGCCTGTTCCTGCTCGGCAAGGGTGCTTCGCCAGAAGGCGACCGCCCGTTCGTGGATCGCTTCGATTTGCAGAGCAAGCGCGTCACGCGGCTGTTCCATTCGCAGGCGCCCACCTATTCCGCGCCGCTGGCATTGCTGGATGCGCAGGGCACGCAGTTGCTGCTCAGCCGCGAATCGCCTGAAGAACCCGCCAATTATTTCGTGCAGTCGCTGGGCGATGCGGCGCCGGCACCGCGTGCGCTGACGCAGTTCGCGCACCCGTTGCCGCAGTTGCGCGGCGTGCAGAAGGAGCAGATCCGCTACAAGCGCGCCGATGGCGTGGACCTCACCGCCACGCTGTTGCTGCCGCCGGGGTACGACCCCAAGCGCGACGGCCCACGCCCGCTGCTGATGTGGGCGTATCCGGGCGAGTTCAAGAGTGCCGACACCGCCAGCCAGGTCACCGACTCGCCGTATCGCTTCAATGCGATCAGCTACTGGGGGCCGCAGGCGTTCCTGGCAATCGGCTATGTGGTGCTCAACAACCCGACCATGCCGATCGTCGGCGAAGGCGATGCCGAACCCAACGACACCTATGTGCCGCAGCTGATCGCCGACGCACAGGCGGCGGTGGATGAAGTGGTGCGGCGCGGTGTCACCGACCGCGAGCACATCGCCATCGGCGGGCATTCGTACGGTGCGTTCATGACGGCGAATCTGCTTGCGCACACGCGGCTGTTCAAGGCCGGCATCGCACGCAGCGGCGCCTACAACCGCACGCTCACGCCATTCGGTTTTCAGGCCGAGGAACGCAACTACTGGCAGGCGCAATCGGTGTACCAGGCGATGTCGCCGTTCAACTACGCCGACAAGATCAAGGACCCGCTGCTGCTGATCCACGGCCAGGACGACAACAACACCGGCACCTTCCCGATCCAGAGCGAGCGCATGTTTGCCGCGATCAAGGGCCTGGGCGGCACCGCGAAGCTGGTGATGCTGCCCAACGAATCGCATGCGTATCGCGCGCGGCAATCGATCCTGCAGATGCTGGCCGAGAGCGAGCAGTGGTTGAAGAGCAATCTTGGCGAGCCGGTGAAGGAGACCGGCGCGACGCGCACGCGTTGATCGATGGTGCGCTGGCACCGGTAGGAGCGCGCTTGCGCGCGATGCGGTGTTACCGATGAGCTTCGTCGCGCCCGGGTGCGCTCCTACCGCGTATGCGGCTGTTGCGCTGCCGGCAACGTCTGCTGAGCCGCGTGGATGGTTGCGCGATCACCCGCAGGAGCGGGCTTGCCCGCGAGGGCCTTGCCAGGGAAGCCACGTCGCATAGGAGCGGGCTTGCCCGCGATGGGCGTTGCCGGGAAAGCCCATCGCGGGCAAGCCCGCTCCTACAGGTCGTCGGTAGGCGCACACGATGGTTGGTGTTGAAACCGTCGTGATGGTCGCGATCATCTAATCCTTTTGGGTTAGTCTTCGACGACTTTGCGCTTGATGAGGGTGTGCGTTTCCGATGAACGAGTACCGCAGCAGTCTTGTGTTCGCTACCCCCGATCTTCCCTTGCGCGACGATGTGCGTCGCCTGGGTGCACTGGTCGGCGATCTGCTCGCCGAGCAGGTGTCTGCGGAATTCCTCGACGAAATCGAACGCGTCCGTACCACCGCCATTGCGCGTCGCGAGAGCGATGCGCCGCCTTCCACGTTGAGCGAGCAGCTGGCCGGGCGCGAGCCGCGCGATGCCGAATCGCTGGTGCGCGCCTTCAGCACCTATTTTCAGGTGGTCAACATCGCCGAGCGCGTGCACCGCATCCGCCGCCGCCGCGAGTACCAGCGCAGCGGTACCGATACGCCGCAGCCCGATGGCCTGCACGATGCCCTGCGCCGGCTCAAGGCGCAGGGCGTGAGCCTGGAAGAACTCAGCCAGTGGTTGCCGCGCATCGACGTGGAGCCGGTGTTCACCGCGCACCCCACCGAGGCGGTGCGCCGCGCGCTGCTGGAAAAAGAACAGCTGATGGTCGCCAGCCTGGTCGACAACCTCGACGGCATGCGCACCCCCAACGAGCGCGCCAGCGATGCGGCGCGCTTCCGCATGGCCCTGACCGCGTCCTGGCAGACCGCCGATTCCTCGCCGGTGCGTCCCACCGTGGACGACGAACGCGAACACGTGGGGTTCTATCTCACCCAGGTGCTCTATCGCGTCATCCCGGTGATGTACGAAACCCTCGAACACGCCATCGAAGAAACCTACGGGAGCGTGCCGACCCTGCCGCGCCTGCTGCGCTTCGGCACCTGGGTGGGCGGCGACATGGACGGCAATCCCAACGTGGATGCCACCACCATCGCCGGCACCCTGGATGCGCAGCGCCGTGCGGTGCTGGACCGCTACCAGAAGGAACTCTGGCAACTGGCCAGCCTGCTCAGCCAGTCGACCACGCTGGTGGCGGTGAGCCCGGCATTGAATGCGCAGCTGGAGCGCTACCGCGCATTGCTGCCGGACGCAGCCGCGCGCTCGCGCCCGCGCCACGGCGACATGCCGTACCGGCTGCTCAACGACCTGATGCGTGCACGGCTGCAGGCCACGCTGGACGATGCCGATGGCGCCTACAGCGCACCGTCGGAGCTGGAGCACGATCTGCAGGTGATCCTGGACAGCCTGCAGGCCAACAAGGGGCTGCATGCCGGTTGGTTTGCGGTGCGTCGGCTGTTGTGGCGCGTGCGCAGCTTCGGGTTCCATCTGGCGCGGCTGGATGTGCGTCAGGAATCGAGCGTGCATGCGCGCGCGGTTGCCGATGCGTTGGAACAGGGCGACTGGGACGCGCAGGACGCCACCCAGCGCGCCGCGCTGCTGGGCCCGTACGCGTCTGGCGAGCAGGCGTTGCCGCGTGTGCAGGACGACGGCAATGCGCGGCTGGACGCGGTGTTCGCCGCACTTGCCGATGCACGCACGCGCCACGGCGCCGATGCACTGGGCAGTTACATCATCTCGATGGCGCATAACCGCGCCGACGTGCTCACCGTGCTCGCCCTGGCGCGGCGCGGTGGCCTGGTCGATGACGCTGGTGCCGTGCCGCTGGATATCGTGCCGCTGTTCGAAACCGTGGACGATCTGCGCGGCGGCACCGGCACCGTGCAGGACTTGCTGGCCGACCCGGTGTATCGCCAGCATCTGGCGTCGCGCGGCGATACGCAGATGGTGATGCTGGGTTATTCGGACAGCGGCAAGGACGGCGGCATCGCGGCGTCGCGCTGGGGCCTGCAGCGTGCGCAGGTGGAACTGCTGGAAGCGGCCGCCGAGCTCGGCGTGCGGCTGACCTTTTTCCACGGGCGCGGCGGCTCGATCGCCCGCGGCGGCGGCAAGACCAGCCGCGCGCTGGATGCGGCGCCGCGCGGCAGCGTCGACGGCCGCTTGCGCGTCACCGAGCAGGGCGAGGTGATCCATCGCAAGTACGGCATTCGCGCACTGGCCTTGCGCTCGCTGGAGCAGATGACCGGCGCGGTATTGCTGTCCAGCCTGCGCCCGCGTGCGCCCGAGCCGCGCGAGGACACCTGGCGTCCGGTGATGGATCTGGTTGCCGAACGCAGCAGCGTGGCCTATCGCGCCTTCGTCGGTGCGCCGGATTTCATGCAGTACTTCCGCCTGGCCACGCCGATCGATGTGATCGAACGCATGACGCTGGGCTCGCGCCCCTCGCGTCGGCTGGGCCAGGACGCGGCGCTGTCGAATCTGCGCGCGATCCCGTGGGTGTTTGCATGGAGCCAGGCGCGCGCGGTGATTCCGGGCTGGTTCGGCGTGGGCAGCGGCTTGCAGGCGGCGGTGGAGGCCGGGCATGAGGACAGCCTGCGCGAGATGGCGCAGGACTGGCCGTTCTTCCGCACCTTCCTGGACGACATCGCCATGGTGCTGTCCAAGGGCGACCTCAACATCGCCGAGCTGTTCTCGCGTTTGTCGGGCGACCTGCATGCGCGGTTTTTTCCGCAGATTCGCGACGAACTGGCGCTGACCAAGCACTGGGTCAAGGCGCTGCTGCAACAGCAGTCGTTGCTGCAGCACGACCCGCGCCTGGCGTTGTCGATCCGCCTGCGCAACCCTTACATCGACCCGATCAGCGTATTGCAGGTCGACCTGCTGCAACGTTGGCGCGCCACCGGTGGCGAAGACGAGGACCTGCTGCGTGCGCTGGTCGCCTGCGTCAACGGCGTCTCGCAAGGCGTGCAGAACACCGGCTGATCCGACCGTTGGTCGGAGAGGGCGCGCAAGCGGCAAGCGGACTCTGGCATTAGCGGACAAATCTGTCCGATAATGCCGACATGACGACTCCCCGCCCCGATGCCGCGCTACGCCGCCGGCAGATTCTCGATGCCGCCGACGAAGTGTTCAGCGAACACGGCGTCAATGCCCCGTTGGAACTGGTGGTGGAACGTGCCGGCCTCGGCCGCGCCACCCTGTACCGCAATTTTCCGGATCGGGTGGCGTTGATGACCGCGCTGATGGCGCGTGGTCTGGATGGCCTGGAGCGGCTGGCCGCCGATCTGGCCGACCGGGCGGACGGCCTGGCCGTGCTGCTGCACGACGTGGCCGAGCACATCGCCCAGTCTGCGCCGCTGGTGGATTTCTGGCGCTCGATGGAACGCGCAAATCCGGCGGTGGAAGCGGCCGACCGGCGGGTGGTGGCGATCTTCTTGCCGTTCGTGCACCGCGCCCGCGATGCCGGCCTGTGCCGGGCCGATGTCGACGACGAGCAACTGTTGCTGGTGATCGACATGCTGGGCAGTTGCCTGCGCGGTAACGACGAAGCGGAGCGCAAGCGCCTGGCGCATCGCTCGGCGGACCTGTTGATGCACGCGCTGGGCATGCAGGTGCCGCAAGGCGGCACGCGATGACACCAGCCACCCGCGCGGTAATCGGCCGCTGGGCGCTGCGCGCGCTGTTGGTGCTGGCGGCGCTGTGGGGCGGCCTGGCGATCTATTTCGCGCTCACCGGCAACGCCCTGGTGCGTGGCGGTTGGGTGGCCTCGTGGTGCGCGATGGCGTTGGCCGCGCTATGGGGCTTGCGCCGTGGCCGCGAGAACTGGGCCCTGGTGGGCATCTTCGGTGCCGCGTTCGTGGCGCTGGCGGTGTCGTGGGGGTTGATGCAGCCCAGCCAGGACCGCGACTGGGCCGACGATGTCGCCCAGCGCCTGCAGCCGGAGGTGCGTGGCAACATCGTCACCCTGCACAACGTACGCAACTTCGATTGGCGTAGCGAAACCAACTACGTCCCACGCTGGGAGACCCGTCAGTACGATCTGGATCGCCTGGTCAGCGCCGATCTGGCCCTGTCGTACTGGATGGGCCCGGCGATTGCGCACACGCTGGTGTCGTTCGGCTTCGACGATGGCTCGCACGTGGTGTTCTCGCTGGAAATCCGCAAGGAACGCGGCGAATCGTTTTCTGCGGTGGGCGGCTTCTTCCGCAGCTTCGAAGAAACCCTGGTGGCCGCCGACGAGCGCGACATCCTGCGCGTGCGCACCAACGTGCGTGGCGAAGACATGTACCTGTATCGCCTGGCCATTCCCAGGGCGGGCCTGCGGCGCATGTTCATGGGCTACGTGGCGCTGGCCAACGACTTGAATCGCAAGCCGGCCTTCTACAACACGCTGACCAGCAACTGCACCACGATCGTGTATGCCCTGGTGCGCCAGCTGCAGCCCAGCTTGCCGCTGGATCACCGCTTGCTGCTGTCCGGCTATGCCGATCAGTACGCGTACGACCATCATGGCCTGATGCCGGGCTATGACTTTGCGACCTTGAAGCAGCGCGGGCACTTCACCGCGCGTGCCATCGCCGCCGACACCGCGGCTGACTTCTCCGAACGCATCCGCGCCGGCATGCCGCAGGCGCCTGCGCCCGGCGCATCGACGAGCGCATCACGGTGATGATGCTCGGGCATCCGCGTCGCGTCACCGTGGTCTTGGCGGCGCTGCTCGCCTGCACGTGGCTGAGCGGCTGCGCGATGGTCACGGTGCAAGCGCGCAACAGCGGCGACTACATCGCGCGCACGCGTGGCGATGTGCTCAGCACCGGTGCGCTCAGCCAGGCCGGCAGCGAGACCTTGCAGGTGGCCGGGCTGCAACCCAAGGCCTGCCGCAAGCAGCCGTTGCCGTGCGCGCAGCAGCTCACCACGGTGGCAGGCGTCGGCGATGAGCGCCGCCTGGCCACGCAAGCCGAGCTGTGGACGGCACACGCGATCGACCTGAGCGGCCGCAACCCGGCACAGATGAGCGACGCGGCAGTGCAGGCCTGGCTGGAAGCCGCGCGGCATGCCTATGCCTATCTGTTTTTCACCGCGCGGGCGCCGAGTGCGCGCGCGTTCGAAAACCGCCAGACGCAGGTGCGCGACTACTACAACTATGCCGTGCAGCAGGTGGTCGAACGGCTGTTCGCGCGCGCGCAACAGGCCGGCGACACGGCGCCTACGCCGACGCAGGTGGGCCGCTGGCAGGTGGCCATCGACATGTCCGCGTATCGGCTGCCGGGTGGCGGCAACACGCCGCGCGCGATCTTTGCCGCCTCGGCGCTACGCTTCAATGGATTGCGCAGCACCTATCGACGCGATGGCTTCGGTGCCGAACTGGTGGCCGAAGTGGACCCGCAGGTGGTCGGCGACCCGGCCGGGCTGGCCCTGCAGCAAGCCGCCGCCGCAAGTGCGCCGCCACAGCGCCCGATACCGACCTTCAGCGAGATGCCGTACGCACCGGCAACGCTGCTGCTGCGTTTCGATGGCGATACCCTGGATGCGGTGCTGCGGACCGATGTGGTCACCGTGGTGCCGTACGACCCGTATCGCCAGAACGAGGTGGTGCTGCATGGTCAGCGTGTACCGCTGGCAGCCAACTTCACCGCCGCCTACGGGCTGTGGCTGGCCAAGTCGGGCTTTGCCGCGCAATCGCTGCGCTCGATGCTGGGCAGCGCGCGCGGCATCGATCGCCCGCATCTGTATCTGATGCAGCCCTACGACCCCAACCGCCGCGTGCTGCTGATGCTGCATGGGCTGGCCAGCAGCCCGGAAGCCTGGGTCAACGTGGCCAATGAAGTGATGGGCGACGAAACCCTGCGTCAGCGGTATCAGATCTGGCAAGTGTATTACCCCACCAATGCGCCGATTGCGGTCAATCGTGCGGAAATCCAGGCATTGGTGGAGCGCAGCCTGCGCCACTTCGACCCATCCGGCACGGCGATCGCCTCGCAGGACATGGTGTTGATCGGCCACAGCATGGGCGGGGTGATCGGACGCCTGCTGGTGTCTGCGTCCGGCGAACAGCTGTGGAACGCGCTGCTGCAGGACTATCGGCTGGACGGCGAGCGCGGCGCACGGGTGCGTGCGACGTTGTCGCCGTTGCTGCATTTTTCGCCAATGCCGCAAATCGACCGCGCCATCTTCATCGCCGCACCGCACCGCGGCACGCCACTGGCCGAAGGTGGGCTCGGGCGCTTCGTCGGCCACCTGGTGCGGCTGCCGGTGGCCTTGCTGGATCGCTTCGGCGACGTGCTGCAGGATCTCGCCAACAGCGAGCGCGAGGGGCACGGCGGTGACTACCGGCGCAAGGGGCGCCTGCTGCCGCCCACCAGCATCGACAACCTGCGCGATACCGACCCGTTCGTGCGCGCCACGATGGATCTGCCGATCTCGCCGCAGGTGCGGTACCACACCATCGTCGGCCGCGAAAAACCGCAGGTGCCGCTGGCCGATTCCGACGACGGCCTGGTGCCGTATCGCAGCGCGCATCTGGACGGTGCCGCCTCCGAGCTGGTGGTGACCTCCTGGCACAGCGTGCAGGAAACCCCGCAGGCGATCCTGGAGATCCGCCGCATCCTGCATGCGCAATTGCAGGCCGAGGCCGGGCAGGCACCTGCGCAGGGTGCCGCGCCCGCGGCTGCGGCGACGCCCGCGATGTTGTGAGGCTGCGGCCCGCGCGATCGCTCGATGCCGAGGACGATTGCCGGAAAGCGCGGCGGAGCTGGCATGCGCATGCGCACGCCGCGCCTGGTGACGGCCGCGCCGCGCGCATGAGGGGTGCGGCTCGCCTTGCATCCAGCAGGTTGCCCGCTGACGGCATCCTCGTGTTGCTGCGTGCAACGCTGCCGTACCCCTGCTCGATCGGTCTGTTTCTCGACGCGCAGCCGTCATCTGCAAGCACGTTGCCGTTAGCGCCGGCAGTGCCGTCGGCAAGCATCCGGACTGGCCTTAGCGCCTTGTTTACCGTGCGCGTGCTATCAGGCAGCTCTCGTACAGGCTCGAACAAGGAAGAGGCGATGCGCAAGCTGTCGGCAGTGCTGTGGGTCCCGCTGTTGCTGGTCGGTTGCGGACGTGGCGAAGGTGCGAAGGATGCAGCGGCGGCTGCCGATCCAGCGCCCGCAGCAGCGCAGGCGGCGCAGGCCAACGGCGCGCCGGATGCGTCCCCAGCAGCGGATGAAACCGTGCCGGAATTTCCGGCCATCCCCACCATCGTCATCCCCGAGATCGTCGGCGTGACCCCGGCCCAACGCGCGCTGGAAGCTTCGCTGCAGGACATCCTCGACCCGATCGAAGGCGTCAGCGTCGCACCTGCGCGCTGCGGCGATGGCGGCGTGTTGATCAACGATGCCGGCATCACCAGCGTCGACGCCGACGGCAACCTGCTGCGCAACGGCGGCGACGGCCTGTTCAACCTCAAGGCCGACGGCAGCGGCACCGCCAACTTCGAGGGCGGCCTGGTCAACGTCAACGCCGATGGCAGCGGCACCATCAACGCATCCGGGCAGGGCGGCGACGATGCCCTCATCGACGTGCAATCCAACGGTGGCGGCACCTACAACGGCCCGGCCGGCTTGATCAGTTTGAACGGCAAGGGCGCAGGCACCTGGAACAGCGACAAGAGCGGCCTGATCGACAATCACGGCGATGGCAGCGGCACCTGGAATGGGCCGCGCGGGTTGGTCACCGTCAATGCCGATGGTTCCGGCACCTGGAACGGGCCGGATGGCCTGGTGCAGAACCGCGGCGACGGGACCGGCACGGTCGGCACCCCGCCGCGCGAAGTGCGCATGCCGCCGCTGCCGAAGGTACCGCCGGCCGGCCGCTTCCCGCCATTGCAGAAGTTCGCTCCGCCCGGGGCGCCTTGCGGCTATCTGATCAGCTTGAACGACCGCATCCTGTTCGACTTCGACAAGTCCGACATCCGCACCGATGCCGCACGCGTCCTCGACACGCTGGCTGCCGCGCTGGGCAAGGTGACCACCAAGCAGCTGGAAGTGCGCGGGCACACCGATGCAAAGGGCGACGACGCCTACAACCAGTCCCTGTCCGAGCGCCGCGCCAACGCGGTGCTGGCCGCATTGCGCACACGCGGCGCCGCACAGGCCGCCGGCGCAAAAGGCTATGGCGAATCGCAACCGGTGGCGCCCAACACGGTCAACGGCCAGGACAATCCGGGCGGTCGTCGACTCAATCGCCGCGTCGAGATCTTCCTGCGCACATGAGTGGGATACGCAGGATGGGGTGAGCGCGATCGGCTGCAGCTGCGTGTTGCGTCGGCACAGATCTCGATCACGCTGACGCAGGCTTTGGGCGCTGTCGCGAGCGGGTTGTCGCCTCGCGATCAATCCGATGGTCGCGATGGGTCATGACGCGTCGTCGCGTACGTCGGACCTTCAAGCGCGCTGTGGGCATCTTCTTCGCAGAAGGGGCCGCTTTGCTGCGAGACACACGGCTGGAACCATGACGCCACCGCGTCATGCGTGGTCGTGTCGCGCTCTGCGAAGATGCGTGCGCACCCGCGCAAGCGGCCGTATGCGCATGCCGGCAGCGATCCGCGCTTCCATACGCCAGCGACTATGCCGACTTGCGCGCTCGCTGCGCGCATTTGTCATGTCGGCAGCTCGCGTCACGGCATTGAAATATGCCGTCACCACCATGCGCGGCGCCTGCTTGCAGGTGTGACGCAGGTCCGCCGCTGCAGGCCGCGTCGCTCTCCCACACATCACCGTGGCGCCGCCGTGGCATTAGTCCATGGCGCGTTGCCGCACGCATCGGATTTGATCATGATCGTTCGTTGTACGTTGTCGCGTCCTTCGCGCCTGTCGCAGGCCTTGTGCGTGTCGTTGTCGATCGTGTGCGGCCATGCAGCCGCGCAGTCTGCCGCAGCAACGCCTGCGCAAGGCGAGATGGCGACCTTGGACAAGGTCACCGTCGCCGCCACCCGTTACAACGCGACCGACATGCAGATGGCAGCGACCAACACCGTCAACGTGTTGTCGGCCGACGACCTCAAGACCACCGCCGTGCACAACGTGGCCGAAGCATTGGGGCTGATGCCGGGCGTCAATGTCATCAATACCGGGCAATCGTACTTCGGCGGCATCGATGGCGCCGCGCGCGGCGAAGGCATGTTTTCGTCGGTGCGCGGCCTCAATGCCGAGTACAACGTCAACCTGATCAACGGCCTCAACGTCGCGCAGGGCATGCCGTACAGCCGTGGCGTGCAATTGAGCCTGCTGCCGCCCTCGGGCCTGCAGACCATCGTGTTGAACAAGACGTCCACCGCCGATATGGATGGCGATGCGATCGGCGGCACCATCGACTACCGCACGCCCAGCGCCTTCGATTCGCCCGATCGCCAGGGCGGCAGCGTGACCTTGAGCGGACGCATGGAGAGTCGTGCGCGCGATTACGGCGATTCCGGGCTGGGAAGCGGCGCAGCCGGCGATTGGCATGCACGCTTTGGCGACACCGGGCAGCTCGGCGTGGCGGTCAGCGCGTATTACGACGAACGCCATTTCGTGAACAGCGAAATGGCCGGCGCGTCGGCCGCGCGCAACGATGGTTCGTGGGAGTTTGCGCGCGCCGATGCCGGCGGCAATCTGGCTGCAGGCAGCGACCCGCAACAGGTGCTGCAGAGCACTGGTGTCAACATCGGGTATTCGCAAGGCGACACCCGCCGCTACGGCGGCAATGCGGCGTTCGATTGGCGTGTGGACCCCAGTCTGCATCTCTATGCGCGCATGACCTACGCCTTCGCCAAGACCGAGCAGAACACCGGCTACACGCAGTTCGTGCCGGCCAATGTCAGCTTCACCCAGATCGGCAGCAGTGGCGTGTACCAGCCGCAGATCAATCGCATCGCAGTGCGCTACTGGTACGAAACCAATCCCGAGCAGGCCGACCTTGCCACCCTCCAGTTCGGTGCGGAAAAACAGCTCGGCCATTGGACGTTTGCGCCGAACCTCTTTTACGGCACCGGCAACAACGACCGCCCGGACCACGTGGAAATTTCCGCGCGCAACGATCAATACACCTCGAGCAACTTCGCCTACGGCGCGAACCGCTTCATCAGTTACGACGGCGACGGCTTTCCCATCCCGCTGCTGACTCCTGCGATGCAGGCACAGGCCTCCGATGTGGGCAGCCTGTTCGCGCGACGTACCGGGCAGCTTTCCAGGCAGTACAGCGGCCAGGACAAGGGCGGCGGCAAATTCGATGTGGGCTACGATTTCGATGACGGCCTGCTCAGCCGCGTCGCGTTCGGCGTGAAGTATGTCGACAGCTCGCGCAGCTTCACCGATCGCGACTGGACCAATGCCAAGTACACCGACGGTACCTTGCTGCGCGACACCGGGCTGATCGCGCAGCGCTACGACGCGGTCTATCCGGGGCAATACGCACTGCCCACGGTGCGGCTGAGCAATGCCGCGCTCAACGACCTGATCGCACGCACGCTGACGCCAGCCAGTTTCGACAGCTGCGGAAAACTGGCGATCAATAACCTCAACTGCAATACCATGCGCGCCACCGAAGCGGTCAGCGCTGCCTATGCGATGGCGACATTGCATAGCGGCGATTGGGAAATCCTGCCGGGCGTGCGCCTGGAACATACCGCCATCACCAACACCTTCTGGGCACAGCCGGCGGCAGTCAACGGGGCCGAGCAGGTCGGTGCATTCGCCAACAATCGCACCCGTTACAACGTGGTCCTGCCGAGCGTCTTCGTGAACTACCGGCCCGCCGGCGACAGCGCGGTGTATCGCGGCTCGGTGTGGACCAGCTACACGCGCCCGGCATTCGTGCAACTGGGAGGTGGCCGCTCCACGGATATTTCCAGCGATGGCCAGACCATCATCACCGAAGGCAATCCGGATCTGAAACCGATCAAGTCGCTCAACGTGGATCTGTCGGGCGAATGGCAGAACGACGCTGGCGGCCACGCGATGCTGGCCGGTTATTACAAGCGCCTGACCGACTACATCTACGAGAGTGGATCGGAGGCGGCCAACGCCGGGCAGAGCGGCACCGCCAGCACCCGCTTCGTGCGTCCGCAAAATGGTGGCGACGGCCGCGTGCTGGGCCTGGAGGCCGCCGTGCGGCAGACCTTCCAGGGCTTGCCTGCGCCGCTGGATGGCGTCGGCATCGGCGCCAATGTCACCCGCCAGACCACACGCGTGGATCTGGGCGAAGCAGGCTTTGCGCACGAACGCATCCAGAATGCACCGAACCTGCTCGCCAACGCGGAAGTGTTCTACGAAAAGGGGCCGTGGTCGATCAACCTGAGCTACCACTATTCCGGCGAATACGTGTCGGTCTACGACTATCTCAACCAGGGCGCGCGCTGGGACAACCTGTGGATCAAGCCGATCACCCGCGTCGATCTGCATCTGGGCTATGCGCCGGGCGATCACCTGCGTGTGGATCTGTCGGTTGCCAATCTCACCAGGCAGCACAGCTATTGGGCGCATGTGGGGCACGACACCACGGCCATTTCCGACATCGTCGATTCGGGCATGACCAGCCTGGTGACCGCCAAATATGTGTTCTGAGTCGGATTGTGCAGGGTGGGGCGTGTCGGCAGGTGTGCAGCAGCGCAACCGCAAGGCTGCGGAGCAGGGCGTATCGCAGTGCGGGACGTTCGCTGGCGGTGGGGAGCCGCCGCAGTCTGGGCGATGCAAAGGGGCCGGAGGCGATGCGATGGGGATCGCGTCGCCTCCGCGGCGCGCGGCGCCAGTGCGGCGGCGCGGAATCGCGCCTGCGATCGCCGCTGCCTGCCGGCTGATGGCGCTTGCCGCGCTGTTGGGCGGCTGTGCATCGCCCTCGCGCAGCGCATCGCATGGTCGTGCGAACGATCGCCACGACGACGCTGGCGGCGCAGACCGGCAAACCGAGCAGCTGGAGCGCGTAGTGGTGGTGTTCCGCCACGGTGTGCGTGCGCCGCTGCAGGGCGAGGCGGCTGCCGCGCGCTACGCCGACCAAGCCTGGCCGCAGTGGTCCACCCCGGCCAGCCTGCTCACTCCGCGCGGCCGCAAGGCAGTGCGATTGAGCGGCGAGTATCTGCGTCAGTGGTTGGCCCAGCAGGCGCTGCTGCCGCGCACCGGATGCCCGGCACCGGGGAGCGTGTCGGTCTGGGCCAATACCGATCAGCGCACCATCGACAGCGGTGCCTTGCTGGCCGACGCACTGGCGCCGGGCTGCGGCATCGTCGCCGGGCACCGCGAGGCGGGCAGTAACGACCCGCTGTTCCGGCCGATCGAGGCGGGCGTGGTGGCGTTCGATGCGGCAGCCGCAGTGGCATCGATCCAGCGGCAGACCGGTGGCCCTGCCGCAGTGCTGCAAGGCCATGCGGACGAGTTGCAGGCGATGCAGCAGATCCTGGGTTGCACGCGCACGCCTTGCGACTTTGCGCGCATGCCCTCGACGTTGGCGCCATCGGCCAATGGGCGTGGACTGGCCTTGGGCGGGCCGATCGATCTGACCTCCGGCACCGGCGAAGTGCTGTTGCTGCAGTACGCCGACGGCCTGCCGCTGTCGCAGGTCGGCTGGGGCCGCGCCACACCCGAACGACTGGCGCAGGTCTCGCGCCTGCACGCGCTGTTGTTCGATATCTACGCGCGCCCGCACTACATGGCGCAGCGCTCCGGCGCGCCGCTGGCACGCGAGGTGCTGCAGCGGTTCGGCGATGCGCAGGCGCCGAAGGTCTCGTTGTTTGTCGGCAGCGATACGCACATCGCTGCATTGAGCGGGCTGCTGGGCGTGCATTTCCACTTACCCGGCTACGGCGCCGATGACCCGCCGCCGGGTGGCGCGTTGGTGCTCGGCTTGTGGCGCGAGCCAGACGGCACGAAGGTTGTGCGCGCCCTCTACCTGGCGCAATCGCTGGATCAACTGCGCACGCTGGCACCACTGGATCTTGCCCATCCGCCGCTGCAGCAGGAGCTGTCACTGGGCTTGTGCGCTCCGGAGCAACGCATGGCCTGCCCATTGGCGGACTTTGCTACGGCGCTCGAACAGCAATTGCAGCTCGATCGGTAGTTTCGCGATCGCGACAGCTGTCCTGCGGTGGTCTGCATGGCGTGTGGCTTCGCCCCGCACCCTCACCCCAACCCCTATCCCGCAGGAGAGGGGCTTGAGCAGCGGTTGGCGTCGTTGTCCCTTCTCCCGCAAGGCGGGAGAAGGTGCCCCGTAGGGGCTGATGAGGGTACGTGCGCAGCCACGTGCTATTCGGCAGGTGAGCGGCTTCGCCCGTACCCTCACCCCAACCCCTCTCCTGCGGGGAGAGGGGCTCTATTTCGTCACGCCCATCCGCGTGTGGGTCCGCCGTAAGCCGAAGCCTTCGTAACTTGCCACTTCCTGGAGTTGGGCAACCCACCGACAGACCTCAAAACGAAACCGGGCCGCATCAGCGGCCCGGTCGTTGTGCATCGCGCTCGCTCCTGCAGGAGCGGCGTGCTTACTTCAGCTTTGCATCGGCGCGCAGGGCGTCGGCGCGGTCGGTCTTTTCCCACGAGAACGAGGTAGCGGAATGCTGCGTGCCGGCACCGTCGGTGTAGGTGAAGTCCTTCGGCTTGCGGCCGAAGTGGCCGTAAGACGCAGTCTGCTGGTACATCGGGTGGATCAGGTCGAGCATCTGGATGATGCCGAACGGACGCAGGTCGAAATGCTTGCGGATCAGCTTTTCGATCTGCTCGTCGGCGATCTTGCCGGTGCCGAAGGTGGTGACCGAAATCGAGGTCGGCTCGGCCACGCCGATGGCGTAGGAAACCTGCACTTCGCAACGGTCGGCCAGGCCGGCGGCCACGACGTTCTTGGCCACATAGCGCGCGGCATAGGCGGCCGAACGGTCGACCTTGGACGGATCCTTGCCGGAGAACGCGCCGCCGCCGTGACGGGCCCAGCCGCCGTAGGTGTCGACGATGATCTTGCGGCCGGTCAGGCCGCAATCGCCCACCGGGCCGCCGATCACGAACTTGCCGGTCGGGTTGATGTGGAACTTGGTGCCCTTGTGCAGCCACTTGGCCGGCAGCACCGGCTTGAGGATTTCCTCGCGCACCGCTTCGATCAGGTCCTTCTGCTTGATGCCCGGGTCGTGCTGGGTCGACAGCACCACCGCGTCGATCGCGGTCGCCACGCCGTCTTCATAGCGCAGGGTGACCTGCGACTTGGCGTCCGGACGCAGCCAGGACAGCGCCGAGTTCTTCTTCTTGCGGATCTTCGCCTGCTGCTCGACCAGGCGGTGCGACAGGTGGATCGCCGCCGGCATGAAGCTGTCGGTCTCGTTGGTGGCATAGCCGAACATCAGGCCCTGGTCGCCGGCGCCCTGTTCTTCGGGCTTCTTGCGGTCCACGCCCTGGTTGATGTCCGGCGACTGCTTGCCGATCAGGTTGAGCACGCCACAGGTCTCGCCGTCGAAGCCGACGTCGGAGCTGTTATAGCCGATGTCCAGGATCACCTTGCGGGTGAGGGCTTCCAGGTCGATCCAGGCGCTGGTGGTCACTTCGCCGGCAACGATCGCCACACCGGTCTTGACCATGGTCTCGCACGCCACGCGGGCACGCTTGTCCTGGGCCAGGATGGCATCCAGCACGGCGTCGGAGATCTGGTCGGCGATCTTGTCCGGATGGCCTTCGGAGACCGATTCGGAGGTGAACAGGTAGCTGGACATCAGGCTTATATCCCTTAATTCGGATGAAAAGATGGGTGCGGATGATACACGCCCCGTGTGTCGGTTGCATTGTGCGCCTGAACGCGATGCCGTGGGGTTAAGCGCGACCGACAAGGCGCTCCGGCAGCCGGCAATGAGGTGTCCGCATCGCGCCAAAGGCGGCCATGCGTGAGCGAGGCGGGCCGATCCCCACAGCCCAGCGCCGTACCTGCCAAGGCGCGGCGTGCAATGGGGCCGTCTGCCACTGCCTGAGTTGCTCCAGCACCTGGCCGACACTCGGGTCGAGCTGCAAACGCTGTGGTCGGCGTTGGGCTTCTACCCACGACAGGACTTGCCACAGCCTCGAGCAACCCGCCGTTCAGTTCGATTCGGCCAGTTGCAGCCGGGGCTCGTGGCTGACCGGGAAATTCATCGAGCGGGCGATGAAGCACTTTTCATGCGCGGTGTGGTGCAGCGCTCTGGCTTGCTCGAGGTCGCTGCCCGGTGCCAGGGTCACCAGCGGGCGCAGCACCACCGAGGTGAACTGCCCGGCGCCATCGGCCTGTTCCAGCATGGCGCCTTCGGCGTTGTCCTCGTAGGCCTGCACGATAATGCCGGCATTGGCGCACAATCCCAGGTACCAGAGCTTGTGACAGGCCGACAGCGAGGCGACCAACAGGTCTTCGGGGTTCCAGCGTGCCGGGTCGCCGCGGAAGCCTGGATCTGATGAGCCGTCGATCACGCTGGCCTTGCCCTCCGCCTCGATACGGTGGTCACGGCTATAGGCGCGATATCCCGAGGTGCCGCTGCCCTGGTTGCCGGTCCAGGTGACCCTGACGCTGTACTGGTGCTGTTGGTCTGGCATTCCCGCACTCCTTGCCTGGGGCGCACACCATGCGTCCTTCAGACCGGGCTGGCAAGGGACTCCACTGCCTAGGCCTCCACCGGGGTAGGCGCTTCCCAGCGGTGAAACATCCGTGCCAGGTCTTTTCGCATCGGTTGCTGTTGCGCCGGCCGTGACGCAGAGGCGGCGCTTTCCCGGTTTGCTTCAAACAACAAAAGGTCACTTGCGCAGCGTTGCCATGCAGCCGGTCGCGAGTCTTCTTGTGTCCGAGCCGCGACAGGTGCGTAGCGTTCCACACGTACGGCGACCGCTCGTCAAGGCTGCGCCTGCGCCTCACTATCCGCTGCACCCGCGCAGCGTGCCGGCCGCTGCAATGCGCCGCTGGTCGCCCTGGCGCGGATCTTCCCTGCAGCTCCGCGCCAGCGCAGCTGTGTGCCGACTGAAAGCGCGTGGGGCGATGCCCGTCCGTGCATGTGGGGCCTGCTAGCATCGGGCGATGGATTCCCTCACCCAGATCGTTCTTGGCGGTGCCATCGCTGCCGCCATCGCGCCGCCCGGACAGCGGCGTGCCGCCTTGCTCGCCGGCGCGGCACTGGGCACCTTGCCCGACCTCGATTCACTGGCCTTGCTGCCACTGACCGACGACCCGGTCACCCTGATGACGGTGCACCGCAGCGTCAGCCACTCGCTGTTCGTGCTGCCGCTGCTGGGCTGGCTGATCTGGTGGCTGTTCCGGCGCTACGGCAATGGACGGGTGGCCAGCGCCCCCAGGCGCTGGTTCTGGGCGATCCAGCTGGCCTTGATCACCCATCCGCTGCTGGACGCCTTCACCGTGTATGGCACCCAGCTGTGGTGGCCGCTGCAGCCGCATCCGACCATGTGGTCCAGCGTTTTCATCATCGACCCGGCCTACACGCTGTGGCTGCTGCTGGCCTGCGCGATCGCCTGGTTCGCGCGCGCGCGCCCACTCGCCCAGCGCGTGCTGGTGATCGGGCTGGTGGCAAGTTCGGCCTATCTGGGCTGGTCGTTGATCGCCAAGCATCTGGTCGATCAGGAAGCCGACCGCGCGCTGGCAGCGATGGGGCTGGCCGATGCGCCGCGCTTCTCGGTGCCGATGCCGCTCAACACCTTGCTATGGCGGGTGGTGGCGATGACGCCCGGCGGCTATGTGATCGGCGAGCGCTCGCTGGTGGCCGACACCGGGCCGATGCAGTTTCGCGGCTTTTCCAGCAACACCCAGGCGCTGGGCGAAGTGGCCGCGTTCGATTCGGTGCGTCGGCTGACCTGGTTCAACCGCGGCTTCATGCGCGCACGCCTGGTCGATGACGACTTGATGCTCAGCGATCTGCGCATGGGCCTGGAGCCGGACTACAACTTCAATTTCGTCGTCGCGCACCGCGACGGCGGGCAATGGCAGCCGATCGTGCCGCGTCAGGTCCAGGCGGCCTATCGCGCGCCGGTGGCCCGCGATCAGATCGGCGCAGTGCTGGCGCAGATGTGGCACCGCATCTGGCATGCGCCAGCCGGCACGGCGCTCACCGGCGATCTCGAGCAGGTCAACACGCCGGCAACGTCGACACACTAGAGCCGCCAACAATCCGACCGTGCCGCCGCCAGCTAGGCGCGGCCCGTGCTCGGTGCGGCATCCACCAGGCGCACTTCATTTGCGTTCCCAGCGCGCCGTGCCTGACGGCTGCTTGCAAGGTGTCGTGAGCCATGCCAGGCCATGGTGCGCAGCGGATGCCAGCACGCAGCGCAGCTGCGCGTGTTCGGGTGCCGTCCAGATGCCTCAGGCGGCGTTCGGCAGCGGTGGTGCCACGCCGGCAATCAAGGCGTCGAAATAATCGCGGGTCAGCGCCAGCTGCGCTTCGGGCGTTTCGGCGCGATTGACCACGGCGCGGAAGTCGGCGCTCTGCGGGTGATCCTTCGCGTACCAGCCCAGGTGTTTGCGCGCGATGCGCACGCCCTGCGGTTGGCCGTAGAACGCATGTAGCGCGTCCAGATGACCGAGCAGGGTGTCGCGCACGAAGGCCAGCGTCGGTGGCGGCAACAGCGTGCCGCTGGCCAGGTAATGCGCCACTTCGCCAAAGATCCATGGCCGCCCCTGCGCCGCGCGCCCGATCATCACCGCATCCACACCGGTGGCGCGCAGCACCTGCGCGGCCTTCTGCGGCGAATCGATGTCGCCGTTGGCGATCACCGGGATCTGCAGCGCCGCCTTGATCTCGCCGATGGTGGCGTACTCGGCAGTGCCGGTGTAATGCTGGTCGCGGGTACGCCCATGCACCGCCATCGCAGCGATGCCGCAATCCTGCGCGATGCGCGCGATGACCGGGCCGTTGCGGTGGTCGCAGTCCCAGCCGGTGCGGATCTTCAGGGTCACTGGCACATCCACTGCCTGCACCACCGCGCGCAAGATCCGCGCCACCAGTTCCTCGTCGCGCATCAACGCCGAGCCGGCCCAGGCATTGCAGACCTTCTTGGCCGGGCAGCCCATGTTGATATCGATCAGCTGCGCGCCATGGTCCACGTTGTAGCGCGCCGCCTCGGCCAGCTGCTGCGGCTCGGTGCCGGCAATCTGCACGCTGATCGGATCCGGCTCGCCGGCATGGTCCATGCGGTGCAGCGATTTGCGCGTGCCCCAGAAACGCGGATCGGAGATGGTCATCTCCGATACCGCCAGCCCGGCGCCCAGCCGCTTGCACAGCAGCCGGAACGGCTTGTCGGTGACGCCCGCCATCGGGGCGAGAATCACCTTGGGGGCAATGGTGTAAGGGCCGATCTGCATGCGCGCATTGTCGCTGGGGTTGCTGCTGCTGCCAACTCGGGCGCCGCCACACAAGCGCGGACCGGTGCTGGAGCAGGCCAGCACGCGCCGGCCGGATCGCACCGACGCGACCGGGCCCGGGATCGGCAGGTCAGCGGATCAGCTGGTACAGCTCGAAACCCTTGGCGCCACCGTCCAGGATCAGCAGCAGTTCGTCCGGCCCCAGAGCGACCAGCCGGCCGACGCTGTTGCCGTTGGTGCCGTCGGAGATGTTGCCGGGCGCGTAGCGGCCTTCCGGTTCGTCGTTGACCGTGCTGGCACCGAGGAAGGCAAACTCGCGGCTGTCCTTGGCCAGTGGATACAGCGTGCCGCTGCGACGCTGCGAGCCGCTGACCTTGCGGAAGCGATAGCCGCAGGCATCGCGGCTGATCTCGGCCTTGAAATAGGGGTAGGCATAGGCGAACCGCTGGTCGACCTGGATCGAGCGCACCTGCCAGCGGCCGTCCAGCTTGCCTGGCACCTGCGGCGACCCAGCGCGCTGCAGCAGCGTGCGCGCCAGCGCGGCGCCGTCTTCCTGGTCGGTATCGTCGTAATGCGCTGCGATCGCCTGTTGCAGGCTGTCCGCAGACACGGTTACCGCAGCGCGGTCGGCATCGCTGGCAGTGCCGTTCCAGTCGCAACGCTGCGCAGCGGCCGACAGCGGGACAAGCCAGGCGCACAGCGAAACGAACCGGATCAGGGAAAAATGACGCATCGAGAACTCCTTGTCGTGATGCAGGCCCGTCACGGCGACGGGCGGTGAAGTGCGGTGGCCCGAGTGAATGCCAGCCGATGTCGCCATCGGCGCAGGCGGTTAGCCGGCGTCCGGCAGCAGCCGTGGCATCGATGCCGCGGCGCCTTCCACTTCGGTGGAGCGGGCGGCGTAGCGGGTGGCAAAGCGGACATGGGTGATGAAGCTCGCGCCCGGCGACTGCGCCAGCGAGGCCACCAGCGCGCCGTTGAAGGCGTCGCCGGCACCGGTGGTGTCCACCGTCTGCGCGCTTTCTGCGCCCACGCGGTAATGCGCCGCACTATCGCCGCGCAACTGCTCGTCGGCATGCGAAATGAAGGCGCCTACCGAGCCCAGCGTCACCACGACGGTGCCGCCCGGCAGCAGCTTGCGGCATAGCGAATGCAGCGTATTGCCATCCAGTGCGGCCACATCGTCGGCATTGATGCGCTCGCCGACGTGGCGGCCGAGCAGGGCGGCGAACTCGGTTTCGTTCGGGGTCAGCACATCCGACAGCTTGAGCAGGCCGATCGAGGTCGGTGCGTTGGCTGGTGCGGCGTTGAGCACGGTCAGTACGCCGCATTCGTGCGCCAGGGTCAGTGCCGACTCGATGGTTTCGGCCGGCGATTCCAGCTGTGCCAGCAGCACGCGGGCCGAGGCAACCAGCGCGCGCTGGTTCTCGACGAAACCGGTGCTCAGCACCGAGTTGGCGCCGGCACCGATCACGATGGTGTTGCGGCCGTGGCCGTCGACATAGATGCCGCCGGTGCCGGTCGGTTCATTGCTCGGCTCGGCGATCAGCGCAAAACCGTCGTGCGCGGCCAGCGAGCGCGCCAGCGCGCCGCCGGCATCGTCGCCCAGCGCGCACAGGAAGTGCGTCTTGGCGCCGGCACGTGCGGCCGCGACCGCCTGATTGAATCCCTTGCCACCCGGGCCGGTGCTGTAGCGGCCGGCGATGGTGGCACCCGGCGCAGGCAGCACATCGCAGCGCCACACGTGATCGACATTGAAAGACCCGACAACGACGACCGAACTCATAAATACCTGCTTGCTTGAATGACTTGAATGAAACGTGGCGTCCGGCGATTAGACCGCGACACCGATGAACCCGCGCCGCCTCAACCGAAGTGCGAGAGCACGCCGGCAATGGTAGCGGTCATGAAGGTGGCGATCGAACCGCCGAGCACCGCACGCAGGCCGAACTTGGCCAGATCGTGACGACGTTCCGGCGCCAGCCCGCCGATGCCGCCGATCTGGATCGCGATCGAGCTGAAGTTGGCAAAGCCGCACAGGGCATAGGTGGCGATCAGGCGGCCTTCTTCGCTCAGGCTCACGCCGGCGACCTGGCCCTTCACGATCTGCGACAGCTCGGTGTAGGCGACGAATTCGTTGATCACCACCTTCTGGCCGATCAGCGAACCCACCGTTGTCGCGTCCGCCCACGGCGTGCCGATCACCCACGCCACCGGTGCCAGCACGTAGCCGAAGATCGTCGACAGGTTGGTCGGCCGGCCCAGCGCCGCTGCCGCGCCGGTCACTTCGCCCAGCCAGGTCAGCGGGGCGTTGATCAAGGCGATCAGCGCGATGAAGGCCAGCAGCATCGCGCCGATGTTCAGCGCCAGGCGCAGGCCATCGCCGGCACCGGCCGCGGCCGCATCGATGATGTTGCTGGTGGTCTTTTCCACTTCCATCTTGACCGTGCCGCGGGTCAACGGCGTGCCGGTCTCCGGTACCAGCAGCTTGGCCACCACCAGCGTGGCAGGTGCGGCCATGATGCTGGCGGCCAGCAGATGCTTGGCGTAGAACGCCTGCTGCGCAGGGTCGCTGCCGCCGAGCATGCCCACATACGCAGCCAGCACGCCGCCGGCGATATGCGCCATGCCGCCGATCATCATCGTCAGCAGCTCGGACTGGGTCATCTTGGGGATGTACGGGCGCACCGTCAGCGGCGCCTCGGTCTGGCCGATGAAGACGCTGGCGCACACGCTGGTGGTTTCCGCGCCGGACACGCGCATCACCTTGGTGATCGCCCAGGCCATCGCGCGCACCACCAGTTGCATCACGCCCAGGTGGTACAGCACGCCCATCAGCGCAGAGAAGAAGATGATGGTGGGCAGCACCTGAAACGCAAAGATGAAGCCGTAGCTTTCGATGTTCATCAGGCTGCCGAAAATGAAGGTGGAGCCTTCATTGACGAAGCTCAGCACCTTCACAAAGCCCTTGCCCAGCGAATCGAACACGTCGCGCCCGCCCGGTACCAGCAGCACCAGCGAGGCGAACGAGATCTGCAGCAACAGGCCGGTGGCGACCAGCTTCCAGTCGATCGCGCGGCGGTTGGTCGAAAACAGCCAGGTGATGCCGATGAGCACCGCCAGACCGAACAGGCCGAAACCGATCCTTCCCAAACCTTCGACCATTCCAATCCCCGGGCTGCCAACGGCAAAACGGGAAGCCTAGAGCAGGGGGTGTCGGCGGGCAAGGCGAACGGCATTCAGAAGGCCGTCGCAGGCTTGCGCAGGCCTCCAGCTCGGTAAACTGCGCAAGCCGGTCCGGGGCAGGTGCCCTGGAGGTTGCAGGAGATCGCCATGCTTTACCGTCGTCTGGGTTCCACCGGGCTGCAATTGTCGGCCTTGTCGTTCGGGGCCTGGGTGACCTTCGGCAAGCAGATCGGGCGCGGCGAAGCGCGCAACCTGATTGCCGCAGCCTGGGACAACGGCATCAATTTCTTCGACAACGCCGAGGTCTACGCACGCGGCCGCGCCGAAGAGGTGATGGGCGATGTGATCGCCGACCTGCGCCTGCCGCGCGATGGCTACTGCGTGTCGAGCAAGGTGTTCTTCGGTGCGGTGGACAGCCCGCGCCCGACCCAGCGCGGGCTCTCGCGCAAGCATGTCACCGACGCCTGCCATGCGGCGCTCAAGCGCCTGCGCGTGGACTATCTGGATCTGTATCTCTGCCACCGGCCCGACCCGGACACGCCGATCCTGGAAACCGTGCGTGCGATGGACGCGCTGATCCGCCAGGGCAAGGTGCTGTACTGGGGCACCTCCGAATGGAGCGCCGAGCAGTTGCGGACGGCCATCGCCATCGCCGGGCAGGAGCACCTGCACGCTCCTTCGATGGAGCAACCGCAGTACAACCTGTTGCACCGCGACCGGCTGGAGCGCGAATACGCGCCCCTGTGCGAGGGCGGGCTCGGTACCACCATCTGGTCGCCGCTGGCGTCGGGCCTGCTGACCGGCAAGTACAACGCCGGTGTAGACGCCGATAGCCGCCTCGGCCAACCGGATAATCACTGGCTGCAGGACGAAGTGCTGGGCACCCAGGAGTCGCGCCGTCTCGAACGGGCCCGCGCGTTCTGCGCAGTGGCTGCCGAGCTCGGGCAGTCGCCGGCCCGGCTGGCCATCGCCTGGTGCCTGCGCAACCCGCACGTGTCCACGGTGATTCTGGGTGCGAGCCGCGTGGCGCAGCTGGAAGAAAATCTCGGCGCCCTGGAGACCTTGACCAAGGTCGATGCCGCCGGTTGGGCACGGGTGGAGGACGCGACCCGCTGAGGGCAGCCGAGTGCGGTGGGCACGGGTGGCTGCGCGGGTTTGGCGGGCGCTTGTACGCAACGAGACGCCGCAACTGGCCGGTGCACGCCGGTCCGATTCCCTACATGGCGCTGCCGTCTCTCGCGGCGGTCCCCCGGTTTGTCCACTGCATTGCGGAAATCCCCACAGGGACTTTTTCGATAGGTTTAGTGAATCGAAATAGTTAAACCCATGCAAAGCTCGCGTCGCGAAGATGAGAATGGCTCTTGATCATTAAATGAGAATGGTTATTATTTGTCTAGCCAACCGACTGGAGATCCAGACCATGACCGCTCATCCCGTGCTGCTCCGCTCCGAACCGGTCAACCTGCGCGACCGCGCCGTCCCACGTGTCGTTCCTGCCGAAGACCTGATCAGCAGCGAGGCGCTGCTCAAGGGCCGTCGCGAAGTGCTGATCCAGCACGGCGACCGCGTCTACCGCCTGCGCCATACCAGCAACGACAAGCTCATCCTGACCAAGTAAGTTCCACCCTCCGACCCGCGCATTGGCGCGGGGCTCGGGTCGTCTGTCGCGGGCGTTGCCGCCGCCGTCCGCGCTTCCCACGCTCTTTCCCCGGCGGCCGGTGTCGGCCTTGTCTGCAGCAGGTGCTGCCGGGAACTTCCCCTCAAAGGTTCCCGATGATTCGCCTGCATCCGCTGGTGGTCGCGCTGTCGCTTGCGCTGCCTGCTGTTCCGTTGTTTGCCCACGCTGCCGAATCAGACGCTGGCGGCGATGCTGCGCGTGAGGTACACGACTTCGATCGTATGCAGGTCACCGCCACGCGCACCCAGCGTGCATTGATCGACGTGCCGGGCACGGTGGACGTCATCGACCGCGAACAACTGGACAACCAACTGGTACGCGAACTCAGGGATCTGTTCCGCTACACGCCCGGCGTGTCGGTGACCAGCAACAGCGGCCGCTTTGCCGGCGCCAGCGGCATCCGCATCCGCGGGCTGGACGGCAACCGCGTCGCGATCCTGGTGGATAACGTACCGGTGTCGGACACCTTCGCGTTCGGCAGCTATCTCAATGCCAACCGAAATTTCGTCGATCTTGAAACGCTCAAGCGAGTGGAGGTCGTGCGTGGGCCGGCCAGCTCGCTGTATGGCTCCGATGCGCTGGGTGGCGTGGTGGCTTTCGTCACCAAGGACCCTGCCGATTACCTGAGCGCCGACAAGCGCAGCTATGTCGGCCTGAAGTTCGGCTACGAAGGCGACTGGAACGGCTTGTTTGCCGGTGCCACTGCGGCATTCGGCGGCGAGCGCTGGAGCGGCATGGTGGCCGTGGCGCATCGCCAGGGCCAGGAAGCGCAGAACCAGGGCGACAACCGCAGTCGCGATTTCACCCGCACCGCGGCCAACCCGCAGCGTATCGATGGCCGCAGCGTGCTGACCAAGCTGGTGTACGCGCCGAGCGCGCAGCAGCGCTTCAAGCTTACCGTGGAGGGCAACGAAGACTACGGCAGCATCGAGGCGTTGACCGGCATCGACCCGCGCGTGACAACGCCATCGTTGCGCATCCTGTCGCAGGACGGCCGCGATCATCAGACCCGTGCGCGGGTGTCGCTGCGGCATGAGCTGGACGCACTGGACGCGGCGCTGGCCGACGACCTGCAATGGCAGCTCTATCGCCAGGACAGCGAAAGCCTGCAACGCACCGACGAATTGCGCGGCAACAACACGCGCCGTCATAACGAACACAACTTCGATCAGCGCGTCTATGGCTTGCTGGTCAACGCGCACAAGTCCATCGACACCGGCACGCTCAATCACGACATCACCTATGGCCTGGACGGCACCTGGACCGACACCCACGCCAAGCGCGATGGCTACTCTGTCAACCTGGCCAATGGCGCGATCACCAATCGTGTGGGGCAGGACGTGTTTCCGGTGCGCGATTTCCCGAAGAGCGAAACCACCAAGCTCGGGGTGTATGCGCAGGACGAGATCGGCTTGTTGGATGGCAGGCTGTCGCTGACGCCAGGCGTGCGCGTGGATTATTTCCGGCTGTCGCCGCAGGTGGACGACATCTTCCGCGAAGACAACCCGGGTGTGGCGGTCGAAACCATCGACCAGACCCAGGTGTCGCCCAAATTCGGCGCGGTGTGGCGGTTCTCGCAAGCCTGGTCGGCGTATGCCAACTACGCGCACGGCTTCCGCGCGCCGCCGTACAACGACGTCAATATCGGCTTCACCAATCTGCAGGCGCGCTACACCGCCATCGCCAACCCGGATCTGAAATCGGAAACCAGTCGCGGCGGCGAGCTGGGGCTGCGCTTCAACGATGCCGTGGGCTATCTGGGCGTGAGCGTGTACTACACCGACTACCGCAACTTCATCGAATCCTACGCACCGGCCGGCGTCAATGCGGAAGGCTTGATGCTGTTCCAGTCGCGCAATGTCGACGATGTGGTGATCAAGGGCGCCGAAGCGCGTGGCGGGCTGAATCTTGGCGCGCTGGCCGGCTGGCAGGGCTGGTCGTTGAGCAGCGCGGTGGCCTATTCGGAAGGCGACAACCTCACCGACGATACGCCGCTGAATTCGGTCGACCCATTGCGCGGCACGCTGGGCGTGGCCTTCGACAGCGATGGCTGGGGTGCGGAACTGATCGGCACCTTTGTCGCACGCAAGCGTCGCCCGCAGCTGGACAGTTACTACACCCCGGCCGGCTACGCCACGCTGGATCTGATGGGGCATTGGGAGTTCGCGCCCGGCGGCAAGGTCACCGCCGGCATCTTCAATCTCGCCGACCGCCGCTATGTGGACTGGAACGCGCTGCCCAACGGCACGCTGGCCAGCAGCACGGTGCTGGATCGCTTCACCGGCGCCGGACGCACGGCCTCGGTCAGCCTGGCGGTGAGCTGGTAGCGGCCATGCCCATCGCCCGCACACTGCCGTTGTCCTCGGGTGCACGTGCCGACCGCGCAGCGTTGCCGCGCGCAGCGCAGCTGTCGGCGCTGGGTACGGTGCTGTGCTTGTATCGTCCGGCGCTGGGCACTGAACTCGATGGCTGGCGGCACGCGGTCGATGCGGCCGCCTCGCGCCAGGTGGACAGCGATGGCGTGCGCGAAAGCATCTGGTTCTTCGGTGCCGACGGCCAATGCTGCTGGCGCCTGTGCCTGTTGCCGGACAGCGATTTTTTGAGTTGGGATCGCCTGGTCTCGCGCTTGCCGCCACTGCCGGCGGAAACGCACGGCCTGGGCGTCGGCGAGCGCCTATGGCGCCGGCTGGCCGGACGCATGCGCGGTGAAAGCTGGCGGTTGAGCGCGCTGCGCCTGCAGTCCACGGCCAACCGCCAGCAGCCGCTGGTCGCCAGTCTTGCGACCGTTTCCGCGCTGGGCGCCGAGGTTGCCGCACGACTGGCCCGCGAAGAAGGCATCGACGGACGTGTGGCCGTGGACGATTGCTGCTGCGCACGCGCTGCCGCCGCGCGCGCCACGCAGGCGGCCCCGCGCGGTACCGATCCCACCGACATGACCACGTCGCTGCTGCGCCTGCGCCGCTGACGTTTCCACGACCACGACCGAGAGTTCCGATGAGCCGATTGTTTACGTATTTTCCTGCCGTGATGTTGAGCCTGTTACCGGCGGTCGCCGCCGCGGCTGAAGAGCCCGAGCGCGACCGCCAGAGCATCCTGGCGATGCAGGGCGAATACGCTGTGGATTTCGCCTTCGACGAGACCGTGTTGCTCAAGCCCGGTTACGAGCGCGCGTCGGCGATGCGCAGCGGCGCCAACGAGGTGGTGATCGTGGTGGAAGACACACCACGCAAGATCGTGCTGCAGCACCTGCTGGTGGATGAAAAGACCAAGCATGTGACCAAACATTGGCGGCAGGACTGGGTCTACGAAGCGCCGCAGCGCTTCGAATTCAGCTCCGAACAGACCTGGCAGGTGCGCGCAGTGCCGGCGGCGGTGACTGCCGGTGCCTGGACCCAGTGCGTCTTCGAGGTAAGCGATGCGCCGCGCTATTGCGGCACCGGACGCTGGGACTACGCCGACGGTCACCCGACCTGGACCAGCGACTTGAGCTGGCGTCCCTTGCCCCGCCGCGAATACACCAAGCGCAGCGACTACAACGCGCTGTCGGTCATCAATCGCCACACGCTCACACCCAATGGCTGGACCCACGAACAGTTCAACACCAAGGTGTTGCGCAAGCCCGATGGCAGCCAGCAGGCCATCGCGCGCGAGTTCGGCTTCAACGATTACCGCAAGACCACCGAGGTCGACTTCGCCCCGGCTTATGCCTACTGGAAAGGCACGCAAGGCTATTGGGCCAAGGTACGTACGCGCTGGGCCGCATTCCTGGACACGCCGCCAGGCCTGCATCTGAAAACCAAGCCCGACGGCATGGCGATGATCATGCCGATGTTCGAACAGGCCGAGACCGTGCAGAAGGGCAAGCGGGTCAAGGACGCGCAGATAGACGCGGTGTTTGCGCAGTGGGTGGAGCGCGCAGATTAAACACATCGCTGATGTGTAGGAGCGCGCTTGCGCGCGATGAGGCCTTACCGATAACGCCCCATCGCGCGCCAGCGCGCTCCTACAGGGAATTGCCTAGTCCTTTTCAGCGCCTGGCCCAGGGACAAGCGCGACACGCCGGCGAATGCCGCACTCGGATGTCGTAGGAGCGCACCCGGGCGCGACGTGGCTTTCCCGGAAATGCCCAGCGCGCCCGGGTGCGCTCCTACGGGCAAGGCAGCGGTTATTCCTTGAACATCAAGAACGCCGCCACCAGGATCAGGCCGAACGCAGCCCAGTGATTCCACTTCAGTGCCTGGCCCAGGTAAAAGGTCGAGAAGCCTGCGAACACCAGCAGCGTGATCACTTCCTGCATGCCCTTGAGCTGCGGTGCCGAATACACCGCGCTACCCAGGCGGTTGCCCGGCACCTGCAGGCAGTACTCGAAAAACGCGATGCCCCAGCTAACCAGGATCGCAATCATCAGCGGCGTGCTCTTGTACTTCAGATGCCCGTACCAGGCGAAGGTCATGAACACGTTGCTGGCGAGCAGCAGCAGGATTGGGTACAGGTAAGCAGTGAAGGGGGCGGTGGGCATGACGGCGGACGGCAGGAAAGGGGCCGGCAGCATAAGCCAGCGCCGTTAAGCGCACGCGACCGTGCCGATGAGTCCGGCATGCGGGCTCAGGCCGTCGAGCCGATGCGAAGCGCCTGCATGAGGCATGGCTAGGGAGAACGTTTGGCCACGCAGCGTAGCGCCACCCCGCTAGCGCTGCATCCCCCAGCGCCTGACGGTGAGCCGTTCGATGGCCTGGAACACCACGCCTTCCACCAGCAGCCCCAGCACGATCACCATGGCCAGGCCGGCGAACACCTTGTCGGTGTAGAGCTCATTGCGGTTCTGGAAGATGTACCAGCCCAGGCCGCCCTGGCCGGAGGTGGCGCCGAACACCAGCTCGGCCGCGATCAGGGTGCGCCAGGCGAACGCCCAGCCGATCTTCAGGCCGGACAGGATCGCCGGCAGGGCGGCCGGGATCAGCAACTGTGCCACGTAGCGTGGGCCCCGCAAGCCATAGTTGCGGCCGGCCATGCGCAGGGTTTCCGGCACCGCCTGGAAGCCGGCGTAGGTGGTCAGCGCCAGTGGCCACAGCACCGAATGCACCAACACGAACACCAGGCTGCCGGTGCCCAGCCCGAACCACAGCAGGGCCAGCGGCAGCAGCGCGATGGCCGGCAGCGGGTTGAACATCGCCGTCAGCGTGCCCAGCACATCGCGGCCCCAGCGCGTGGACGCAGCCAGTGCGGTCAGCACGAAAGCCAGCACCACGCCAAGCACATAGCCCTGCGCCAGCACTCGCAGCGAGGCGCCCACGCGGCGCAATAATTCGCCCGACAGCAGCCCGTCGTAGAACGCATGCGCGGTCTGCCATGCGCTCGGCAGCATCAGATCGTCGCCGACCACCCGCGCGGCGATCTCCCATACCGCCACCAGCGCCCCCAGTACCAGCGCCTTGCGCAGCCATGGCGGAGCCTGCCAGCGCGCGGGCACTGCAGTGGCGACCAGTGCAGGATCCAGGGGCTGTACGGCCAGTTCGTACTCGGCGCGCACCGGCGGCAGCGGCGGCAGCCTGGCAGCAGTGCTGCGGGTCATGGCAGCGCCTCGCGCTGACGCAAGGCAGGACGACGCAAAGGCGCCACCTTGTCGTTGTCGAGCGTGGCGTCGGGCAGGTCGAACAGCAAACGGTGGATGCGCTGGGCGGTTTGCTGAAACGCCACGCTGCCGGCGCTGTGCGGGCCGAATGCGTGCGCGTTGAGTTCGGCGCGCACCTGGCCGGGATGCGGCGACAGCAGCAACACACGGTTGCCGACCACCAGCGCTTCTTCGATGGAGTGGGTGACAAACAATAGCGTGAAGCGCAATTGCTCCCACAGCTCCAGTACCTGCTCCTGCATGCGCGAGCGCGTCAGCGCGTCCAGCGCCGCGAACGGCTCGTCCATCAACAGCACCCGCGGACGCATCGCCAGCGCGCGTGCTATGGCGACGCGCTGCTTCATGCCCCCGGACAAGGTGTGCGGGTAGGCCTCGGCAAACGCGCTCAGCCCGACCTGCGCCAGGCTTTCATCGGCACGCTCGCGCGCTTCGGCGCGGCTGAGCTTGCGCGCTGCGCGCAGGCCGAAGACCACGTTCTCGCGGACGCTCTTCCAGGGCGCCAGCTGGTCGAATTCCTGGAATACGACGACGCGATCCGGACCCGGCCCGGTGACCGCGTTGCCATCCAGACGGATCTGCCCCTCGCGCGGGGTGACGAAGCCGGCCACCGCCTTGAGCAGGGTGGATTTGCCGCAACCCGATGGCCCCAGCAGCACGAAGCGATCGGCTTCATGCACATCGAAGCGCACCCGATGCGTGGCGCGCACCACGCGCTGCGCTGAGGCGTATTCCAGGCTGACATGATCGACTTGCAGCAGCGGCTCACGCATCGCTCAGCTCCCGCCCGCAATCAGCGGATCATCGAAGAAATAATCGCCCACCTTGGCGGGTGCCTGCTTGATCGCACCACTGTGCTGCATGAACTTGCCCAGCTTCAGCGTGTTCTGCGGCGCCACGGTGAACTGCACCTTGGGGTCCTTGAGAATCTGCAGGACCAGCGCGCGGTCGATGCTCGAGCCGTTACGACGCAAGAAGATGTCCGCCGCCTGCTCCGGGTGTGCAGTGACGAATGTCGCCGCCTGGTCCAATGCAGCGACAAAGGCGCGATAGGTCTTGGGATTGTCACGGCGGAACTTCTCGGTGGCGTACAGCACCGTGGCCGACGATGGGCCGCCTTCGATGTCGTAGGAACTGGTCACGATATGTGCGGCCGGGTTGCGCGCCAGTTCCTGTTCCTGAAACGGTGGGCTGGCGAAATGCGCAGTGATTTCGCTGCGTCCACGGATGATTGCCGCGGCGGCATCCGGGTGTGGCAATGCCACCTGCAGCGGGTCCAGCTGATGGGTGCCCTTGTCGCCCCAGCGTTGTTGCGAGGCATGCTGCAGAAACCGCGATTGCACCGACACGCCGGTGGCCGGCACCGCAATACGGTCCTGCGGCGTGAAGTCGCCGATGCTCTTGATGCGCGGGTTGTTGCTGATCAGGTAGTACGGGAAGTTGCCCAGCGAGGCCACGCCGCGCACATTCTGCCGACCACGGGTGCGGTCCCAGATGGTGAACAACGGTCCGACCCCTGCACCTGCGATATCGATCGAACCGGTGAGCAAGGCATCGTTAACCGCCGCGCCACCGGACAACTGCAGGAACTGCACGTCGATGTCCACGCCGGCGGCCTTGCCTTGTTGCTCGATCAGCTTCTGCTCCTGTGCCACGTCCAGCAGCAGGTAGACGATGCCGAACTGCTTGGCGATGCGCAGCTTTCCTTCTGCCTGCGCAGTGGCGCTCAGCAGCAATGGCAGTGCGGCCAGCAACAATGCCGCGACGCGCTTTGAGACTGTGCGGCGCCTGGAAAGTGCGTGAGAAGTGACGGTCAAACGCATACGGCGCTCCAGTCGAAAGGGGGGAGGGACAGGCGCGCGCTCAGAACGGCGCATCGCCTTCGATGGTGGTGCGGTTGAGCCGGCGGCGCAGGTGATCGGGCGTGCCGGCGGCCAGATGCATGACCGAGCGGTTGTCCCAGAACACCATGTCGTACGGCTGCCATTGATGCCGGTACACCAGCGCCGCGCGCGTGCTGTGTTCGAACAACACCTGCAGCAGGGCACGGCTTTCGTCTTCGGGCAGCCCGACAATACGGGTGGTGAAGTGTTCGCTGACAAACAGCGCTTTTTGCCCGGTTTCCGGGTGCGTCCGCACGATGGGATGCTGCACCGGTACTACTTCGGCAATCTGTTCGGGTGTCAGCGCCGGGCGCCACGGGTTGCGTGCGCGCAGCTCTTCGTACTTGGCGAGATAACTATGTTCGGCCTGCAGGTCCTGCACGCGGCGCTTGAGCGGCGCGGGCAGCGTTTCCCAGGCCAGATGTTGATTGGCGAACAAGGTGTCGCCACCTTCGCTGGGCAGTTCCTGCGCGTGCAGCAGCGAACCCAGGCTGGGCGTTTGCTTGTACGACAGATCCGAGTGCCAGTAATGCCCGGCATCGCCGAGCCCGATCGGCTCGCCGTTCTCCTTGATGTTGGACACCACCAGCACTTCCGGATGCCCGCGCAGCTGGAAGTTGCGCAGCACATGGATCTGCAACGGTCCGAAACGACGGCTAAAATCCACCTGCTGCGCGGGCGTGATGCGCTGATCGCGGAACACCAGTACGTGATGGTCCAGATGCGCAGCGTGGATGCGCGCGAAGGTCGCGGCATCCAGCGGCTGCGACAGATCCAGCCCCAGGACTTCCGCACCCAGTGGCGCGTCGAACGGCACGATCCGCACGGCCGACGCCTGCGCGGCGGTGGCATCGTTGCGCGGCGATTGCACGCGCGCTGCAGAATTCACGCTAGCCATGACGTTGGCACCTCGACAACAGCAGAGGCCGCCCGAACGGCGACCGGACTGGTCACTCTAGGCAGTCATGCCGCCGCTGCGAACGTACGATTGGCAAGGTGCTTATGCGCTGCAGGTATATGCACTGCAACATGCGCGATGCCCGACGCTGCGCAAGGCGCAGCGCTCCATGCCGGTGGGTCATGGCGCGCAGCTGGTGGCGCAATCCTTGGCCAATCGCCACCACAGGGCCGGCTCCTGGCCGGCCTTATTCTGTGCGCAGTGCCAATGCCGGCGGCGTGGACAGGATGCGCCGGGTGCCCGACCAGCCTGCGAGCAGGCTCAATGCCAGCCCGAACGCGCCGCCCAGCAGCAGCCGCGGCCAATCCGGCGCCAGCGCGATGTCGAACGCCTGCTGCCCGACCACCGCGCCGATGACGGCCGCAGCCGTGACCGCCAGGCCCGCAGCCAGCAGCCCCAATGCGCCGAACTCCACCAGCACGGCGCCACGCAACTGCCCGCGCCGCGCGCCCAGCGTGCGCAGCACTGCGCTGTCGTAGCGGCGCTCGCCTGCGGTGGCCTGCAGCGCGGCCAGCAGCACCAGCACGCCGGCCAGCAGGCTGAAGCCCATCACCAGCTGCACGGCCTGCGCCACCTGGTCGATCACCTCGCGTACGCGGCCGAGAATTGCATCGATGTCCAATACCGAAATATTGGGGTAGTCGCGACTGAGCGATGCCAGCTTGGGCGCATTGCCGGGCGGCAGATGGAAGGCGGAAATCAGGTTGTACGGCGCATCGCCCACCGCGCCCTGGTTGAGCAGCAGGAAGAAGTTGACCCGGAACGAATCCCAATCGGCCTTGCGGATGCTGGTGACGGTGAAGCTGCGCTGTTGTTCGCCCAGCAACAAGGTGATGCGGTCGCCGAGCTTGAGCTGATAGCGCTGTGCCCAGCCTTCCTCCACTGACGCCTCGGCCTGCGTACTGTCGGCGCTCCAGAACTTGCCTTGCAGCAAGGTGTTGGCCGGCGGAAATGCATGCCGCCAGGAAAAGTTGACCGGGCGGTTGTCGCCGTCGCCATCGTCCTGCGGGTCGCGGTCGCCGCGCACCGGCGGCTTGTCGTTGATCGCCACCAGCCGGCCGGTGGAAAACGGCTCCACCGCAGCGTTATCCACGCCCAGGCCTCGCAAGGTCTGCAGCACCGGCTCGGTCTGCTCGGGCTGGATGTTCATCAGGAAGTAGTTGGGCGTGTCCGCAGGCAGGCGGTCGCGCCATTGGCCCAGCAGGCCGGGGCCGACCACCGCCAGCAGCAGCAGCGCGCACAACGAGAGCGACAGGCCGACCAGCTGCACCACGCTCAACCCGCGTCGGCGCGTCAGCGAGGCCAAGCCCAGCTTCCAGGCCCCGCGCAGACGGTGCTGGATCGGCCGCAGCAATGCCAGCAAGCCCAGCCCCAGCAGCATCGCCACCAGCGCCAGCGCGGCCAGGCCGCCCAGCACCCAGCCAGCCAGCACCAGGTTGCCGGTGGCATAGACGGTGAGCGCCAGCGTAGCGGCCAATGCGGCCGCATATACCAGCAACGAGCTCGGCGGCACCGCGGCAAAGCTGCGGTTGAGCACGCGCATCGGCGGCACGTTGCGCAGCCGCAGCAGCGGCGGCAGGCCGAAGCCCAGCAGCAGCACCAGGCCGATGCCTGCACCGGCCAGGGCCGGCGTGGCCTGGGGCAGCGGCAGCCGGTTCGGGATCAGGCTGCCCAGCGCCTGTACCAGGCCTTCCTGCGCCAGCATTCCCAAGCCGATGCCGACCAGGCAGGCCGGGATCGCGGTCAACAGCAACTGCAGCGACAGCATTGCCAGGATGTCGCGCTGCCTGGCGCCCAGGCAGCGCAGCACCGCCACGGTGTCGATGCGCCGCATCGCAAACCGGTTGGCCGCCAGCGCAGTGGCGACGCCGGACAACAACACCGCCAGCAAGGCCGACAGGGCCAGGAAACGCCCGGCGCGATCGAACGCGGCGCGCATGCCGCGCTGGGTGTCTTCGATACCGACCAGGCGGTATTCGCTGGCGCGCGGCTTGAGCCAGGCGCGCAGGTCGGCGATCGCGGCCGGCGCACCGGCAAACATCAATCGGTAGGAGGCGCGGCTGCCCGGGCCAAGCAGGCCGGCGCCCTCGATGTCGGCGCGATTGACCAGCAGCGGCGGCGACAGCTGCATCAACTCGCCCGAGGCATCCGGCTCGGCGCGCAGCACGCCGGTGATGGTGAGATGGCCGGCGCCGAATTCCAGCTGCTCGCCCACGCGCAGGCCCAGTGCTTCCAGCAGCCGCGGGTCGGCGTAGGCCTGGCCCGGCGGCGGTGCGGTGGCAGGGCTGCCTTCGCCGCCGCTGCCGTGCTTGGACACCAGCAACTGCCCACGCAACGGGTAGCCGGCGCCGACGCCGCGGATATTGGCCATCTGGCTGGCATCGCCATGGAACAGCACGCTGGGGAAGCTGACCATGCGGGTACTCTGCAGCCCGCGTCGCTGTGCCTCCTCGGCAAAGCCGGCCGGAATCTCCTGGCGCCCGGTGACGCCCAGATCGCCACCGAGCACCTCTGCCGCACTGGAGGTCAATGCCAGCGTCACCCGGTCCACCAGGGTGCCCACCGCCGTCATCACCGCAACGCCCAGCACCAGCGCGGCGAACACGGTCAGCAGGTCGCCGGCCAGGAATTCGCGGCGCACCGCGCGCGCGGCCTGTCGCAGTACGTTCATGCGGCCGGACCGGTCTGTGCGTGCAGGCGGCCGCTGTCGATGCGGTAGATGTGATGGCAGCGCTGTGCCAGGGTCATGTCGTGGGTGACCAGCACCAGGGTGGTGTCGCTGGTGGCATTGAGCGCAAACAGCAGGTCGCTGATCTGCGCGCCGGTGGTCTGGTCCAGGCTGCCGGTGGGCTCGTCGGCAAACAGGATGCGCGGTCTGGCCACGAATGCGCGTGCCAGCGCCACGCGCTGCTGCTCGCCACCGGACAGCTGGCGCGGGTAATGCCGCGCACGCGCGCTCAGGCCGACCGCCTCCAGCACCTCGCGCACCCGCGCCGGGTCTTCGCGCCCGGCCAGTTCCAGCGGTAGCGCGATGTTTTCTTCTGCCGTCAGCGCCGGCAGCAGGTGGAAGCTCTGGAACACGAAGCCGACTTCGCGCGCGCGCAGGGCGGCACGCGCTTCTTCGTCCAGCTGCCCCAAGTCCTGGCCGGACAGCGCAATGCTGCCGCGGCTGGGCAGGTCCAGCCCGGCAAGCAGGCCGAGCAGGGTGGTCTTGCCCGAACCGGAGGCCCCAACGATGGCGATACTGTCGCCTTCACTGACCGTCAAGCTCACGTTGTCGAGGATGTGGAGTGTTCCCTCCGGTCCACTGACGGATTTACCGACCTCGCGGACGTCGATGGCGGTGCGGGTGCTGGAGCGGGGGGCCAGACTGTCGATGAGGAATCTCCGAATGCGTGAAAGAACACTGCGATATGGCGCGCTGGTCCTGTGGCTGCTGACACTGTCCCTGCTTGCGCCGGGATTTGCCTCTGCCAAAAGTCCGGTGACGACCGCGCCGATCCTGGTCGTCGGCGACAGCCTGAGCGCTGCGCACAACATCCCGGTGCAGTCCGGCTGGGTCACCTTGCTCGACCAACGCCTCAAGCGTGACATGGCGACGCCACCGGCGGTCGTCAATGCCAGCATCAGCGGCGAAACCACCTCCGGCGCATTGACGCGGCTGCCAGGCCTGCTGGCAAAGCACCATCCCGGCGTGGTGGTGATCGAACTCGGCGGCAACGATGCGCTGCGTGGGCTGACCCCGGCCCAGCTGAAGGCAAACCTGGAGAAGATGATCAAGCTCAGTCAAGCGTCCGGCGCCAAGGTCCTGTTGCTGGGCATCGACGTGCCGCCGAACTACGGCCCGGCCTACCGCGAGCGCCTGAAGGCCACCTATGCCGACCTGTCCAGACAGTACAACACCGCGCTGGTGCCGTTCTTTCTGGAGAAGGTGGCCCTGCAGCCCGGGTTGATGCAGGCCGACGGCCTGCACCCGACCGCGGCGGCCCAGCCCAAGGTGCTGGAGACGGTGTGGCCGGCGCTGCGACCACTGCTGGGGCGTTGATCGGATGACATGAAACGTTATTCGGCCTTCACGTCGCTTGCACCGCCGATCCGGCATGTTTCACAAAGCTGAAGACCGAGGAAAGTCCATGCGTCAGACCAAGGAAACGTCCGGCCTCGTGCTGGTCGTCGAAGACAACCGCAATATCTCCGAAATGATCGGCGAATACCTGGAAGGCCGTGGCTTCGAGGTCGACTATGCGCAGGATGGACTGGACGGTTACCGTCTGGCCGCCGAGAACAGTTACGACGTGGTCGTGCTGGACCTCATGCTGCCACGCCTGGACGGTATCGAAGTGTGCCGCCGCCTGCGTAACGACGCACGCAAGTCCACCCCGGTGCTGATGCTGACCGCCCGCGATACGCTGGACGACAAGCTCACCGGCCTGGGTTTCGGCGCCGACGACTACCTGACCAAGCCGTTCGCCATCCAGGAACTGGAAGCGCGCCTGCGTGCCCTGATCCGCCGCGAACGTCGTCAGGTGGGCTCGGAAGTGCTCAAGGTCGCCGACCTGGTGCTCGATCCGGTCAGCATGCGCGCCACCCGTGCCGGCACCGAGCTGCAGCTCTCGCCGATCGGCCTGCGCCTGCTCACCATCCTGATGCGCGAATCGCCGCGGGTGGTCACCCGCCAGGAAATCGAGCGCGAAATCTGGGGCAATGGGTTGCCGGATTCGGACACCCTGCGCAGCCATCTGTACAACCTGCGCAAGATCATCGACAAGCCGTTCGATCGCCCGCTGCTGCACACCGTGCAGAGCGCCGGCTATCGCATTGCCGACATCGCCCAACCGATGACCTGATGTCGCCGGCCGGCTGCCGACTGGCGGCCGGCCGCTCCTGTAGGCGCAGACGCGCCGCTCGTTCTCCCGTGCCGCCGGCTGGTTGCACGATGGACTCACGGAAGCGTTGCCTATAATCCGGCGCTCTCCCCTGGATGCAGCAATGCCACACGGGCTCCCGCGAAAAATACGTCTTGCCTTCCTGCTGCAGGTCGCGCTGGCGAGCTTGGCGATTGTGCTTGGCGGGTATTTGATTTCCTTCGTGATCAAGTACAGCCTGGTGCGCACCGTGCTTGCCGACGAGGCCGTGCACTTCTGGCGCATGCACAAGAGCACACCGGACAACCGGCCGCCGAACACACGCAATATCCAAGGGTATTTCTCGCCTGCGGGCAATGCCGCCGATGCCGCGCCGCGCGCACTGCAAACGCTGTCGCCGGGTTTCAGCGAGGTGGCTGCTGCCGATGCGCTGGTCTATGTGGATCAGCGCCCAGAGGGGCGCTTGTACCTGGTGTTTCCGCGCTCGCGTGCCGCGCATCTGACGCTGTGGTTCGGCGTGGTGCCGGCCATCGTCGTGCTGTTGGGGATTTACGGCGTTTCCTGGTTCACCTACCGCGTGTCCAAGCGACTGGTGTCGCCGATCAGCTGGCTCGCGCGACGCGTATCGCACTGGGACCCGCGCAACCCCGATGTGGATGAATTGTCGCCGGAGCGCTTGCCCGCAGAGTTGCAGGGCGAAACCCGACAACTGGCCGCCGCATTGCATGCGCTCGGCCAGCGGGTCAGCGACCACGTCGCGCGCGAACGCAATTTCACCCGCGATGCCAGTCACGAGTTGCGCACACCGCTGACGGTGATCCGGGTGGCCAGCGACATGGCGCTGGCCGACGACGAGCTATCGCAGCGTACCCAGCGCAGCCTGCGTCGCATCCAGCGCGCCGGCCGCGACATGGAAGCGGTCATCGACGCGTTCCTGATCCTGGCACGCGAAGCGGAAATCGATCCGCAAAGCGAAACCTTCGATGCGGCAGAGCTGGCCAGCGAAGAGGTGGAGAGCGCCCGCGAATTGCTTGGCGACAAGCCGGTGTCCTTGCACATGGTCGGCGACCGCAGCCTGCAGATGTTCGCGCCGCCACGGGTCATGCGGGTGGTGCTGAGCAATCTGTTGCGCAACGCCTGCGCCTATACCGATACCGGCAGCATCGAAGTTGAAGTGACCCAGGACCGCATCGTGGTGCGCGATACCGGCATCGGCATGAGCGAAGAAGCGCGTGCGCGTGCGTTCGAACCGTTTTTTCGCGCCGATCCCACGCGCCCGCAGGGCACCGGCCTGGGATTGTCGATCGTGCGCCGGCTGTGCGATCGCTTCGGCTGGCGGATCGAACTGCACAGCGAGGCAGGTGTGGGAACGTCGGTGGCGGTCGTGGTGGCGTAAGCCGGTGGCTGTTCGCCAGGCGCGGCGTTGTCGGTCGATCGCTTCGGCATGAAGGCGCTCACGCACCATCCGTGCATGGGTGACCAGGTGCGGGATGCCTCAAGCCGATGCGTCTCGCTTCATCCGCTGGCGTTGCGTGCCGTGGTGAGAACGCGCATCGCCTCTACGACGCAGGACGGTGAGTGCACCCGTTGCCATGCGCTGCGTCCTTGCTGCGCCTGCGGTGCATGAGGCTTTCGCGGCGGCCGGTCACCTCCGCGGCCACTGCCCCGATCCGATGGCCTGCGCCATCAGATCGCTTGGCCAACCCTTATTTTTGCTCCAATACCGGCGCCACGGCCTTGCGCCAGAGGGCATAGCCGTCTGCAGTCATGTGCAACATGTCTTCGCGAAACAGCTCAGGGCGCGGCTTGCCCCTGGCATCGAGCATGGGTGTATAGACATCCACAAAATCCACGCGCGGCAGCGGCGCGAGTGCGTCCTTGATCAGGCGATTGGCGGCGATCACCGACGGCAGCAATTGCGCACGCGAGGGACTGGGTTTGATCGACAGATAACTGATGCGTGCATCGGGCAGGTCGCGCCGAATGCGGGCGACGAACGCGACCACGTCATCGCGCACCTGCTCGGGCGTCCGGCCGCTGTTGAGATCGTTATCGCCGGCATACAGCAGCACCTGGCGTGGCGCATACGGGATCACGATGCGGTCGGCGTACCAGGTGCTGTCGCGCACTTCCGAGCCGCCGAACCCGCGATTGATGACCGGTTTGCCGGGAAAATCCTGCGCCAGCGTGTCCCAGAAGCGGATCGAGGAACTGCCGACGAACACGATGCCGTGCCTGGGCGGCGGCTGGCGCGCGTCGTTGGCGGCAAAGCGCTGCATGTCTTCTTCCCAGGCCGCGTTGGAGATCTGCGCGGGCACCGCAGGTGCGGCGTGTGGCGCCTGATGGGCCTGGGCGATGGCGTGGCCGGAGAACAGTGCGAGGGCGCACAACAGTGCGCGCAAGGCGGATCGAGTCATGCGAAAACCTGCAGCAATCAAGCGGGCTGCCCATGGTGCAGCAGTCTGCGAGCTGAGGGCAAACCGGACCGTGGCTGGCGGTGTGCAGCGCCACGGTGCAAGATTCGCACTTTCCCCAGCAGCGACCATGCCATGCGTCCCCCTTGTCCCCCGACGCGCCCTTGCGGCCGGAAGCACTGACGCATGGCCGATCAATTGGGACACGTGCCGCGCGGACCGCGCCGCATGCTCAAGGCTGCGATCTGGTCGTGGCAGGGATTGCGTGCAGCCTGGCTGCACGAATCCTCGTTCCGGCTGGAAGTCTGCCTGGCCGTGGTCATGGCCCCGCTGGGCATCTGGCTGGGTCAGTCGGCGCTGGAACGCGTTGCGCTGGTCGCGCCGTTGTTGATCGTGCTGGCCGCCGAGCTGCTGAATTCGGCCATCGAAGCGGTGATCGAACGCTATGGTCCCGAGCACCACGTGCTCGCCGGCCGCGCCAAGGACATGGGCTCGGCAGCGGTGTTTCTGCTGCTGCTCAATGTGCTGCTGTGCTGGGGGGTGATTCTGGTGCCGCGGGTGCTGTGAAGGACTTTATCGGTCTTTAGAGCCCTCCCGTATGCGGTGGCTGCTGCGGCAACTGCTCGCTGGTGCCGCCCGGGATCGGACGCTAGTGCTCCCTGGGCGTTGCATGCCGCGCTCGGACGCACGCGATGGGCAATGACGCGTTGGGCACTCGGGTTGGAGACGTCCGCCGGTTCGCGCAACGCAGGATCGGCGTGGTGACAGGTGCTGCGATGCATTGGCTGGCAGCGGCCTTGGGCGCTATCGCTGTCGCGATGGAGCGCCGATCGACAGCGTTGCGCATTGCGCACCGGCGGTTGCTTTGGTGTGCAGCACCGCCGCGCACGCCAGGCGCAAGCATGTGTATGCCGGCTTGACCCGACGCGTGGCATGCTGCGGCTCTCTTTCAACGGAATCGCCTGCATGTCTGTCCTGATGCGTGCCCTGGTATTGCTGCTCCTGACCGCCTCTCTGTCGGGTTGCGGGTACAACGCGATCCAGCAAAAGGAAGAGGGCGTCAAAGCCGGTTGGTCGGAAGTCCTGAACCAGTACCAGCGCCGTGCCGACCTGATTCCCAACCTCGTGCGCACCGTGCAGGGTTACGCACAGCAGGAGCGTCAGGTGCTGACCGAAGTCACCAATGCGCGTGCGCGCGTCGGGCAGATCCAGGTCAATGCCGATGACGAAGCCTCGCTCAAGAGTTTTCAGCAGGCGCAGGGCGAGCTGGGCAGCGCGTTGTCGCGGTTGCTGGTGGTCAGTGAAAATTACCCGCAGCTCAAGTCCGACCAGTCGTTCCGCGACCTGCAGGTGCAGCTGGAAGGCACCGAAAACCGCATCACCGTCGCCCGCGGCAGATACATCCAGACGGTGCAGGACTACAACACCTACATCCGTTCGTTTCCGCAGGTGATCACCGCCAAGATCTTCGGTTATCAGCCCAAGCCGAATTTCAGCGTGGAAAACGAAGCGCAGATCTCGCGCGCGCCGCAGGTGGATTTCGGCAATCAGCAAGCGCCGCAGCAGCAGCCGCTACAGCAGCAACCGCCACAGCAGCAACCGCCACAGCAGCAACCGCAGCCTGCGCATTGAATCCCTGCACTGCGCAGTACCGAATGCTGCGCGGTGTGCTGCACGGCACGTCGAGGCAGTCGCTACGTTGGCCATGTCGATCCATCTATCGCTTGCTCAATCAAGAGCAACTTGCAGATGCGGGATATCAAGCCCCTCTCCCCTCGGGAGAGGGGCTGGGTGAGGGGATGCAGCGACGCCCTTGCATCGTTCCAATTGCGCGTGGCGTCGCTCGCGCGCCCATCCGCCCCTGCGGGGCATCTTCTCCCGCACGGAAAAGGGATAGCCAAGTGTCAGTGCTGATGAATTGTCAGTGCTTATCAGGTAGGAGTCGGTAATGCGGAAAATGGACAGGTGGGTGTGCTGGATAATGGCGTTACTGCTGCTGCCCGCTTCGGTGCTGGCGCAGGATCTTGCGGCCATTCCACCCTTGCGCTCGCCAGTGGTCGATGTCACCGGCACGCTCGATGCGGCGCAGATCCAGCAGCTCGAGCAGCAGGCGCTGGCGTTGCAGCAGCGCAAGGGCGCGCAGCTGCAGATCCTGATCGTGCCGACCACCCAGCCGGAGGCGATCGAGCAATACGCCCAGCGCGTGTTCGATCAGTGGAAGATCGGGCGCCAGGGCGTGGACGATGGCGTGCTGCTGCTGGTGGCCAAGGACGATCGCCGCGTGCGGATCCAGCCCGGTTATGGCCTGGAAGGCGCCATCCCCGACATCGTGGCCAACCGCATCATCCAGGAGTATCTGGCGCCGCGCTTTCGCGAGGGCGACTACGGCGGCGGCATTCGCGATGCGACCGCGACGCTGGCCGGCCTGATCGAGGGAGAAGCCCTGCCGGAACCGGTCAGCGGGCATGCCGATGGTGGCGTGGGCAGCGGTGCAGGCGGTGGCGGCTGGATCATGGCGTTGTTCATCGGATTTGTGGTCGCAATGGTGGCGCGCGGCATTCTCGGCGCCTTGCCGCGGCCGTTGCGCGCCGTGTTGACCGGTGTCGCCGCCGGCGCTGCCGCCCTGCTGTTTACCTCGTTGCTGTTCGCCAGCGTCGGTGCAGCCATCATCGGCCTGTTGGCGGGCCTGGTCTCCGGTTCGCCTGGACGCTTCGTCGGTGGCGGGGGCTGGGGCGGCGGTGGGTTCGGAGGATTCGGGGGCGGTGGCCGTGGTGGTTTTGGCGGCGGCGGCTGGGGTGGCGGCGGTGGATCATCGGGAGGCGGTGGCGCCTCGGGGAGCTGGTAATGCGGTGGTTCAGGCATTTTTTCGCGCCCTCGGCGCAGCGCAGGTTTCCGGCTGCCTGCATGGACACCATCGCTGCGGCCGTGGCCGCCAGCGAACGCAGCCATACCGGCCAGATCATGGTGGCGGTGGATGCGGACCTGCCGCTCGGGGCGCTGTGGCGTGGGCACACGGCCCGCCAGCGCGCCGAGCAGGCGTTCGCGCAGCTGCGCACCTGGGACACCGAAGCCAACAACGGTGTCTTGATTTATCTGCTGCTGGCGGACCATGCCATCGAAGTGGTCGCCGACCGCGGCCTGCGCAGCCAGGTGCCGGAGGCACAGTGGGCGGAGGTGTGCCGGCGCATGCAGCAGTTCCTGCGTGAGGGCCAGCACGAGGCCGCGGTCCTGGCCGGGATCGAGGCGGTGACCGAGCTGCTGGTCGCGCATTTCCCGGCCACCGGCGACGTGCAGCATGAAGACGAGCTGCCCGATCGGCCACAGCTCTTAGGCTGAGCGCGCTCGAGGTGTCAGAATAGCGGCCTCGCTTTTCGTCATACGCGGTCCGCATGATCTATCTGCACGCCATCGACCCCATCGCCTTCTCGCTCGGCCCGGTGCAGGTGCACTGGTACGGCTTGATGTATCTGGCCGCCTTCTTCTCGGCCTGGGCGCTGGGCCGCTCGCGCATCCTGCGCGGCCGTCTGCCCGGCGTGGATATGGACGGTTTTTCCGACCTGCTGTTCTACGGCATGCTCGGCGTGGTGCTGGGCGGGCGCATCGGCTACATGCTGTTTTATGCGTTCGACACCTTCCTGGCCAATCCACTGATCCTGTTCAAGGTGTGGGAAGGCGGCATGAGCTTCCACGGTGGCCTGCTCGGCGTGCTGTTCGCCTGCTGGCTGTGGGCGCGCCGCCATCGCCTGCACTTCTTCAACGTGATGGATTTCGTCGCGCCGCTGGTGCCGTTGGGCCTTGGCTTCGGGAGGCTCGGCAATTTTGTCGGCGGCGAGCTGTGGGGTAAGTTCACCCAGGCCGGCTGGGGTGTGATCTTCCCGCATGCACCGGAGCTGGCTGACATCGCACCAGCGCAGATTCACGCGCAGTACGCCGCCGGCGCACTGGATCGCTTCGCCCGTCACCCGTCCCAGCTGTACGAGGCCGCGCTGGAAGGCGTGGTGATGTTCGTCGTGTTGTGGGCATTCTCGATGAAGCCGCGCGCGCGCTATGCGGTGTCGGGGCTGTTTGCGCTGCTGTACGGGGTGTTCCGCTTCATCGTGGAATTCGTGCGGGTGCCGGATGCGCCGATTGGCTATCTGGCCTTCAACTGGCTGACGATGGGCCAGATTCTGAGCTTGCCATTGATTGCGGTGGGTCTGGTCTTGCTGGCGATGTCGCGCCGCGCGCCGGTGTTGCAGCCGGTGGTGCCGGTTGCCGCAACCGTGGAGGCGGCCAAGTGAAGCCGTACCTGGATCTGCTGCAACACGTGCTGGAACACGGCGCCGAAAAGTCCGATCGCACCGGTACCGGCACGCGCAGCGTATTCGGCTGGCAGATGCGCTTCGATCTCAATGCCGGTTTTCCGCTGGTCACCACCAAGAAGCTGCACCTGCGCTCGATCATCCACGAGCTGCTGTGGTTTCTGCAGGGCGACACCAACATCGGGTATCTGAAAGACAACCAGGTGCGTATCTGGGACGAATGGGCCGACGACAATGGCGATCTCGGCCCGGTCTATGGCAAGCAGTGGCGGCGCTGGACCGGCCCGGACGGCGTCGAGATCGACCAGATGCAGTGGCTGGTCGATGAGATCAAGCGCAATCCGGATTCGCGTCGCCTGGTCATCAGCGCCTGGAATGTCGGCGAACTGCCGCAGATGGCATTGATGCCCTGCCATAGCCTGTTCCAGTTCTACGTGGTCGACGGCAAGCTCAGTTGCCAGCTCTACCAGCGCAGCGGCGACATCTTTCTGGGCGTGCCGTTCAACATCGCCAGCTATGCGCTGCTGACCCATATGGTGGCGCAGGCCACCGGCCTGGGCGTGGGCGATTTCGTGCATACGCTGGGCGATGCGCATCTGTATTCGAATCACTTCGAGCAGGCCCGCGAGCAGCTGACGCGCACCCCGCGCGCATTGCCGACCTTGCGCCTGAATCCCGAAGTCACCGACCTGTTCGGGTTCCGCTTCGAGGACATCGCGATCGACGGCTACGACCCGCATCCGGCGATCAAGGCGCCGGTGGCGGTGTGACGAGCGAGTTGCGGCATGGTCCGCCAGCATCCACTTGAGACGACAGCACTGTGATGGCCAAGCATTCGATCAAGGCACGGGAAAAACTGGCTGATTCGCTGATGGCAATGCAGGCCAGCCTGTTTGTGAATCTCACGAGCATCCTGCTCATCGCACCGATCGGCTTTTTCGGTATTGCCTTGTACAAGGGCGAACCCCTGCAGCTGACGAACCTCTTCGGCGGGCAGTCTTCGGCGGCGCTGGCGGTGATTGCTGTGTTGTACCTTGTGGCTTTCTGCCTTGGAATGATGGGCCGGCACGCCGCGATGAAAATCTACGACACGCTGTATCCGGACCGATGAAACTGACCCTGATCGTCGCCTTCGACCGCAACAACGCCATCGGTCGCGATAACGATCTGCCGTGGAAGCTGCCGGACGATCTCAAACGTTTCAAGGCGCTGACGCTGGGCAAGCCGATCCTGATGGGGCGCAAGACCGCGCAATCGCTGGGGCGCGCCTTGCCAGGGCGCCTGAATCTGGTGCTGACGCGCTCGGGGCAGGTGCCGTTCGCGGGCATGCAGGCGGTGGCATCAATCGATCAGGCGATACAGCGTGCCGGGCAGGAGGGCGCGCAGGAGCTGTGCGTGATCGGAGGCGGCGAGGTGTATCGCCTGACGATGGAACGCGCAGACCTGTTGGCTGTCACCGAGGTGGACACCGTGGTCGACCGTGCCGATACGCACTTCCCGCCGATCGACCCGGCGGTGTGGGTGCCGGTGCAGCGCGAGGAGCATGCAGCCGATGCGCGCCACGCCTTCGCATTTTCTTACGTGGATTATCGGCGCCGCTGAGCGGCCGCATTTTCACACCGGGCAAGGCTGACCAAGGTGCGACGCCGCACTGCGAGGCAGCGTGGCAAGCGTGGATCGACACCCGGCGCGTCAATCGACGCGCTTGTTGACCACCACCTCGCCCAGTTCGATCAGGCGCGCACGCACGACGTTGCGGCTCAGTCCCAGCAGGGCAGCAGTCCTGACCTGGTTGTGGTGGCAATGCCGGTAGGCGGCACGCAATAGCTGCGCTTCGACGGTGGCATGCAGCGCGCCGTCATTGCTCTCGAACAAGGTGTCGAAGGCGCGTGCGAGCAGAGCCGTGGCATCGGGTTGCGCATCGCTGGTGGACGGGGTGGGCAGGCGCAGTGGCGACAACCGGATGTCGTCAGCGCGCACCACGCCGTCGCGGTGGATCAGCAAGGTGTGGTGGATGACATTTTCCAGCTCGCGGATATTGCCCGGCCACGGGTACTGCACCAGGAGCCGCTCGGCCTCCGCGCTGACCATGACCTGGCCATGGCCCAGGCGCTGGCTGTAGATCTGCACGAAATGGCGGATCAACGGTGGAATGTCGCCGGGCCGTTCGCGTAGCGGCTTGAGCCCGACGCCGACCACGTTGAGCCGGTAGAACAGGTCCTGGCGGAACTGCCCCTGGCCGATTGCCTGTTCCAGCGGCACGTTGGTGGCGGCCAGCACCCGTACGTCGATCGGGATACTGCGGCGCGACCCCAGGCGCACCACTTCGCGCTCCTGCAGCACGCGCAACAGCTTGACCTGGATCGGCATCGGCAGATCGCCGATCTCGTCGAGAAACAGCGTGCCGCCATTGGCTTCCTCGAACCAGCCGGCCTTGGCGCTGAGTGCGCCGGTGAAGGCGCCTTTTTCGTGCCCGAACAATTCTGCATCGACCAGCGATTCGCTGAAGGCTCCGCAGTTGACCGCCACGAACGGCTGCTGCGCACGCGCGCTGAGGCTATGGATATGACGCGCCACCAGCTCCTTGCCAGTGCCGGATTCGCCGATGATCAGTACGCTGGCTTCGCTGGGCGCCACGCGTTCCAGGTGTGCCAGCAATGCCTGCGATGCCGGGTCTTCGAACACATGCGCGGCGGCGGTCGTGCGGTTGCCGGCAGCGACGCGTTGCGGCAACGACGGTAGGGTCAGCAGACGGAAATCGGACATGGGCCGGATGCTAGGAGAGAGAAGAGGGAGCTACGCAGCACCGAGATGCGCAGGCGAACTCGCGGTGACGAGCATGCCGCCACAGCGATTCATGAGTAGAAGCTGGGTGTAGGCGCCTGTTGCCGTAGCGCCCATTCGCCGAGTTCGCGCACCTTGTAGTCGACCGGATCGTGCAGGGTCTGGGTACGCAGATTGCGCCAGTAGCGGTCCAGGCGCAGCGCCGCATGGGTGGCGCGTGCGCCGGTGACCTCGAACAGTTTGCTGCTCACCTCCAGCCCCACGCGTGTGCTGGCGACCTTGGCGGCGGCCACTGCCAGGGCCACCTGTGCACGTTCGTCGCCGGTGAGCGCGTGTTCCTTGCGCCAGGCGGCATCGAGCAGATCGGCGGCGCGCCCGGCCAGCAGGCGTGCGCTTTCCAGCCCCAGCCAGAACTCGCCGTAATGGGCCAGGATGTAGGGATCGTCGCTGGCCCGCTCGACCCCGGAGCGATGCCAGGGGCGCGTTTCGGTCAAGGTATAGGTGCGTGCTTCTTCGAACGCGCCTTCGGCGATGCCCAGGAAGACATGCGCAAACAGCAACTGCGCCAGCAAGGGGCGCAGGCACGCGAATGGCGTGCTCAGCGGGCCGGGATCGAGCAGCAACTCGTTTTCTTCCACTCGCACGCGCTCGAAGGTAGTGCTGCCGCTGTCGGTCTGGCGCTGGCCGATGTTGTCCCAGTCGTGGCCCAGCGTAATGCCGCTGCGCGCGGTGGGCACGGCGCCGATCAGCAGCTTGCCGCTGCGCTCGTCCAGTGCGGAGGCGATCAGCATCTGCGAATCGAGAGCGCCGGAACAGAAACTCTTCTTGCCGGAAAATTCGCGCCAGCCCTCGTACTGCACGGCGACGGTGCGGGTATCCAGGGGATTGAGCGCGTTACCCCAGAACCACTGCTTGCGCGCGGTCTGCTCCAACCACGGCTGCCACTGCGCCGGTTGGCCGAACAAGCGCACGGTGGCCAGCATCAGGTGGTGGAAGCCGAACACGTGCGCGATCGAACTATCGGCCTTGGCGAATTCGCGCACGATGGTCAGCACCTCGCTCCAGCTGGCGCCAAGACCGCCGTATTGCAGCGGGATGCTCAGGCCCAGCAAGCCGCTGGCGCGCAGCGCATCGCGTTCTGCCTTGGGGGTGCCGCCACGCGCATCGCGTTCGATTGCGGTGGCTGCGAAGTCGTTGGCCAGGCGGCGGGCCGTGTGCAGCGGATTCAGTACGGTGGGTTGCAGTTGGTGGCTTGTCATGCGCTGTGGCCTCGTTCCAGTCGCAGAGAGATGATCGGTACCCGGTGGCGCGCGTGCCGCCGGCCCGTGCCGGTTGGCAGCCGTATGTGTCGGGGTGGCCTGCAGGCGAACGCCGCATGCTTACACCGCATGGATGTCGTGCAGCGCAGCCAGCAGGTCCTCACGCGCCTCACGCAGCGCCGCCTCGTGCGCCCGGCGGTCGCGTGGCCGCGGTGTGTCCAGTACCTGGGTATGCACGATGGACCCGGGCTGGCCGCCGATAACGATGGCGCGGTCGCTCAGATAGACCGCCTCGTCGATATCGTGCGTCACCAGCAGCACGGTGAAGCCGTGCTCGCCGGCCAGGCGCAGCAGCAGCTCCTGCAGCCGGATGCGGGTAAAGGCATCCACCGCGCTGAAGGGTTCGTCCAGCAACAGCACCTGCGGTTGCCGGTAAAGCCCACGCGCCAGTGCCACCCGCTGCGCCTGGCCGCCGGAGAGTTGCTTGGGCAACGCCTGCGCGTGGTCGAGCAGGCCAACCTCGGACAGCAACTGTTGCACGCGCGGCGATTGCCGCGCTGCCGCCGGCGAAACGGCGGTGTCGTCGGCGAAGGCGACATTGGCTGCCACGTCCAGCCAGGGCAGCAGGCGCGGCTCCTGGAAGATGAAGCCGATACGGCGGTCGATTCCCTGCACGCGGCTGCCATCCAGCAATACTTCGCCGCCGTAGTCGCGCTCCAGGCCGGCGACGATGCGTAACAAGGTGCTTTTGCCGCAACCGCTGGGTCCGATCAGGCCCAGGATTTCGCCCGGTGCCACGCGCAGCTCGATGTCCTGCAGCACGCTGCGTGCACCGAAGCGTTTGTTCGCTACCTGGATCTGCAGGCCGGCACTCATGCCGCGTGCGCCGCGTGCGGGTGGGCGCGGCGGTTCTGCAGGTTGTCGCGCCAGTGCAGCGTGCGGGTTTCCAATGTCTTGAGCACGCTGTCACTGAGCTTGCCGAGCAGGGCCAGCAACACGATGGCGGCAATGACGATGTCCGGCCGCGAGGTCTCGCGCCCGTCGCTCAGCAGATAGCCCAGCCCGCGCGTGGCCGCGATCAGTTCGGCGGCCACCAGAAACATCCAGGCCAGACTCAGGCTGGTACGCAACCCGGTGAAGATGGATGGCAACGCGGCCGGCAGCAGGATCCGCCGCACCATGCGCCCCCAGGGCAGGCCATAGGTCTCGCCCAGCTCGATCAGCGTGCGGTCGACTTGGCGCAGGCCATTGGCCACGCCCAGATACATCGGGAAGAACGCACCGATCGCGATCAGGGTGATCTTCGGCGCTTCGTCGATGCCCATCCACAGCAATAACAACGGCACCCAGGCCAGGCTGGGAACTGCGCGCAGCGCCTGGAAACTGGGATCCAGCAAGCGCTCCAGCCAGCGGTTCAAGCCGACGCCGATGCCGATCAGCAGCCCCAGCCCGGCACCCAGCGCAAAGCCCACCAGCACCCGTAGCACGCTGGCGCCGAGATGGCCGGCCAGCCCCCGGCCGGCTTCGTCTGCCAGCGTGGTCAGGATCTGGCTGGGAGGCGGCAGCAGATAGCGTGGCGTCCACCCCAGCGCCGAGCACACTTCCAGTGCCGCAAAAAAGCTCACTGGCAGCACCAGGCCCAGGCCGCCGGCAGGCAGGCGCCAGTGTCGACTCAGGCGGCGGGACGGTGGCAGGGTGCGCGACAGGCGGAGCGAGGTCTGATTCATGGTGGCGGTCATCCCTGCGCCACGCCAGCGCGCGTGGCATAGCGTGGATCGATCAAGGTGCCCAGCACCTGGGTCAGGTCGGTTCCCGGCCGCACCAGGCCTTCTTCCAGCAGGATCGGCGCGGCGCTGCGCAAGGCCGCCAATTGCTCGGCACCAATCAGTGGCCGGCTGAGATCGGTGCGCCGCAATTGCAGTTGCGCAACCGGCACCGAGAGCCTGGCCTGCTCGGCGATCAGGCTCGCCAGCGCGTCCGGATGCGCGATGGCCCAACGGCGTGCCTTCTCATAGGCCTGCAGCACCAGCGGAATCTGCTCGGGGTAGGCGGCGGCGAATTTTTCGCTGGTGTTCAAGAAGCCGTACGAATTAAAGGCGACGTTGCGATAGAGCAGCCGTGAGCCGGCTTCGAGCTGGCTGGCAGCCATATGCGGGTCCAGTCCTGCCCAGGCATTGACATTGCCGCGTTCCAGTGCAATACGCCCATCCGGATGCTGCAGATGGACGATGTCGACATCGTTCCGGTGCAACCCGACCTCGCGCAGCGCGCGCAACAGGAGCAGATACGCGTCGGTGCCCTTGGTGGCGGCCACCCGTTTGCCCTTGAGTTCGGCCACGCGCTGAATCGGCGATTGCTTGCCGACGACCAGGGCCACCCATTCCGGGCGCGAGTACACATAGACCGCCTTGACCGGATTGCCGTTGGCGCGCCCCAGCAGCGCGGCCAGGCCGGCGGTGCTGCCAAAGTCGATGCTGTTGCCGGCCAGATACTCCAGTGCGCGATTGCTGCCGGCCGATAACACCCAGGTGACCTCGGTGCCCTGCGGCTTGAGCGCCTCTTCCAGCCAGCCGAAGTGCCTGAGCACCAGCGAGGTAGGCGAGTAGTAGGCGTAATCCATGCGCAGGCGCTCGGGAACGGCGATCTTGCGCGGCGCGTCTGCGGCGCCGGACAGCAGTGGCGGGGCACCGAGCGCGACTCCGGCCAGCGTTCCGAGTTTGAGCAGGTTGCGACGCTTCATGAGTACTCCTCTCAGCGCGCCGAAGCGCGTGGCACGATGGTGTTGGCGATGACCTCGCCGAAGGGGCCGCTCAGTGGTTGCCCGGGCAGTTGTTGCCGGCGTACGCGTGGCAGCAGCGGGAACACCAGTTCGGCAAAGCGATAGGCCTCTTCCAGGTGCGGATAGCCGGAAAAGATGAAGGTGTCGATGCCGAGCGCCGCGTATTCCTCGATCCGCTGCACCACCGTCTGCGGGCTGCCGACCAGGGCGGTACCGGCACCGCCGCGAACCAGGCCAACCCCGGCCCACAGGTTCGGGCTGACTTCCAGATCGGCGCGCGTGCGGCCCTGGCCACGCCCATGCAAGGCGGCCATGCGCCGCTGGCCGACAGAATCCATACGCGCGAAGGCGCGCTGTGCGCGCTCCACGGTGTCGTCGTCGAGATGACCGATCAGCGCATCGGCCGCCGCCCAGGCCTGCGCGTCGGTTTCGCGCACGATGACATGCAGGCGGATGCCGAAGCGCAGCGTGCGCCCGAGCGCTGCCGCCTTGCTGCGGACGGTGGCGATCTTCTGCGCCACCGCAGCCGGCGGCTCGCCCCAGGTGAGGTAGGTGTCCACCTGCTCGGCCGCCAGGTCGTGCGCCGCATCGGACGAGCCGCCAAACCACACGGGCGGATACGGCCGTTGCACGGTGGGATACAGCAGTTGCGCCGCCTTCACCTGCAGATGCTTGCCGTCGAAGTCGTAGCTCTGGCTGTCATGGCTGTGGCGGATGATCTCGCGCCAGATCCGGATGAATTCGGCCGAGGCATCGTAACGGTCGGCGTGATCGAGAAACACGCCATCGCCTTCCAGCTCGCCGCGGTCGCCGCCTGTGACCAGATTGACCAGCAGGCGCCCTCCGGACAGCCGGTCGAAGCTGGCCGCCATGCGCGCTGCCAGTGCGGGCGCCATCAGCCCGGGGCGCAGCGCCACCAGAAACTTCAGCTGGCGCGTGGCATTGATCAGGCTGGACGCAATCACCCACGGGTCTTCGCAGGAGCGCCCGGTGGGAATCAGTACCCCTTCATAGCCCAGCGTGTCCGCCGCTACGGCCACCTGTGTCACGTAGTCGGCACTGACCTGGCGCGCGCCTTCGCTGGTGCCCAGATAGCGGCTGTCGCCGTGGGTGGGAATGAACCAGAACATCTCCATCGCACTCTCCTTCAGGTGGGCTGCTGCATCGCGCCGGCGAACCGGATCAGGCGATGCGCAGTCGCGCATCGGGGCGCACGCCCAGCACGCCGGCAGCGCGTTCGGCGGCCAGTGCGATACGCTGGCACAGCGCTTGATCGACCACCCGGTAATCGTGGAAATCGCTTTCGCTGGCATAGATGCCGATCGGTAGCGTCAGCGCCTGGAAGAACGCGAACAATGGCCGCAGTTGGTGATCGATGACCAATGCATGCCGTTCGCTGCCGCCGGTAGCGGCCAGCAACACCGGCGTGTCGATCAGTGCGTGCATGTCGATCAGGTCGAACAGATGCTTGAGCAAGCCTGGATACGATCCGCGATACACCGGTGCGACAACCAGTAGCAGGTCTGCCGTTTCGACCTGGCGCAAGGCCTGTTCCGTGGTTGCGTCGACGTCGCTGCGCCATTGCGCCGTGCCCAAGGGCTTTGCGATATCGCCGAGCTGGATGATGCTGGGCTTGATGGCCAGGTGCTGCGCCAGCTCTGCCAGGGTGGCCTCTGCCAGGGCCAGGCTGCGCGAAGGGCGCGAGGTGCTGCCGGAGACGGCAACGACATTCAACGGAGTGCGCATGCGAGATTCCTGTAGGGGGGCGTGTCGAACTGTCACGCAAACTCCGTGCCATCCAGACATGCTTGCTGTTGCTGCAGCGACATAAAACGCGAAAGCAACATGCGTCGACGTGTCAATCACGAGCAATTGCATCTGACTGCATGGCGCGATGCAGTGCAATGGCAAAGCGCCATCAGCGATGGCGTGCGCTTAGCAGAATTGAGAATGATCTAATGAAATTGCAGAAAATGGGCTGTTTCAAGCCATTTTCGATGCGGTCTTCATGACGTAACGAGTATGAGGATAGAGCGCGCGGAGATAAGCGCCCAAAAACTGTTTGCAGGGAAACATCGGATCAGCAGTTTGCGCACTTTCCTGGTTGGATACATTCATCCAGTGCGGCATGCAGGACCATTCACGCGCGTGGCATTGTTCGTTTCAATAACGCCCGGTGCGTGCAGTGCAGCCACGCCGGGTAGCGACGTGGCTGCTGGAGTGATCGCCCGGGCTTTACGAACAAGGTCGCGTGGATGCGTGTACATCACCGATATCGGCGTGGTATCGCGCAGCCAGAGCCTGCTTGCGTAGCCTGCAAGGTTGCATCGCGTTGTCGTATTGGGTCGTTCGCTGGCGAGTCAATTGTTTTCGCGCGGCGCGCGATGTTGGTCAACGCGATGTGGATCGCACGGCGGGCATGTCGACATGTCGCGCAGAGATAAGCATGGCACGCGATGTGCGTTGCATGCGATGGCGGTGACCCGCGTACGCGCGTCGTATTTGCAAAGCGCAATGCATGTGCTTTCCAGCACCGAAGAAGACCGGCAGCGCGCAGTCCGCCGTCCAATCCTTATCCTCGCAGGAGTTTCCAATGAGCCATTCGTCCAACGCTGCGCCGCTGAGCTTCGCCTACTGGGTTCCCAATGTCAGCGGCGGGCTGGTTGTCAGCACGATCGAGCAGCGCACCGACTGGAGCCTGGACTATAACGTGCGGCTGGCGCAGGCCGCCGAACACGCCGGCTTCGATTACGCGCTGACCCAGATCCGTTTTACCGCCGGCTATGGCGCCGAGCATCAGCATGAGTCGGTGTCCTTCAGTCAGGCCTTGCTGCATTCCACCTCGCGCCTGAAGGTATTGGCCGCTATCCTGCCCGGCCCCTGGGCGCCGGCCGTGGTGGCCAAGCAGATCGCCACCATCGACCACATCAGCAACGGACGCATTGCGATCAATGTGGTCAGCGGCTGGTTCAAGGGCGAGTTCGTTGCCATTGGGGAGCCGTGGCTGGAACACGACGAGCGCTATCGGCGCTCCAGGGAATTCATCCAGGTGCTGAAGGGGATCTGGACTCAGGATGCCTTCAGTTTCCATGGCGATTTCTACCGTTTCAACAACTACACCCTCAGTCCTAAACCGCTGCAGAAGCCGCACCCGGAGATCTTTCAAGGCGGAAGTTCGCGCGCGGCGCGCGACAATGCGGCAAGCGTGTCGGATTGGTATTTCACCAATGGCAACACGCCGGAGCAGTTGCGCATACAGATCCAGGACCTGCAGACCAAGGCGGCCGCCAACGGCCACCGCGTTCGTGTCGGCGTCAACGCCTTCGTGATCGCGCGCGAGACCGAACAGGAGGCGCAGGCGGTGCTGCAGGAAATCATCGCGCATGCGCATGTCGACGCGGTCAGGGCGTTCGCCGATGCCGCACGGCAGGCCGGGCAGGCCTCGCCGGAGGGAGAGGGCAATTGGGCCACCTCCACCTTCGAGGACCTGGTGCAGTACAACGACGGTTTCCGCACCAACCTGATCGGTACGCCACAACAGATCGCCGAGCGCATCCTGGCCCTGCAGGAGGTGGGCGTGGATCTGGTGCTGTGCGGCTTCCTGCACTTCATCGAAGAGGTGGAGTACTTCGGCCGAGAAGTGCTGCCGCGTGTGCGCGCGCTGGAAGCGCAACGCGCGCAGTCGGCGCTGGCCTGAGCACCACGCCCAGGCCGCGACGGCGGCCGGAGGCTTATTCCGCTGCCGGGCCGGCTGGACGTGTGGTGCCGGCGCCGGTTTCGCGGGCATTGGGCGCGGCGGTGCCCTTGCCATTAGCGCCGCCGCTGCCACCAGCGCCACCGCCGGTGCCGTTTCCGCCACGTCCACGGCCACGCCCGCGCGGGCGGCCCTGGCCTTCGCGTGGACGCCGCGGCGCGTTTGCAGCGGGGGCGGCGGGGGCGGTGACTTCGCGCCCCGGCACCTGTACCACACGCAGCTCCTCGGTATCCAGCTGCAGGGCGGTGAGCTTGCCGCCCCACACCGCGCCGGTATCGATGGCATGCACGCCCTGGGTGATGGTGAGCCCCAGCGCGGACCAGTGGCCGCACACGATCTTGAGATCGCGCTCGACCCGGCCCGGCACCTCGAACCACGGGTAGAGTCCTTGTGCCTGCGTGCCCGGCGTGCCCTTGTCGTCGGTGGCGATGCGCCCGCGCGGCGTGCAATAGCGCATGCGCGTGAACAGGTTGATGATCGCGCGGCTGCGGTCGTATCCGCTCAAACCTGGCGACCAGCCCGGCTGATCGCCATACATGTTGCGCAACAGTTTGCGATAGCCGCCGCCCTGTAGCTGCTGCTCGACCTCGCGCGCATGTTTTTCGGCCAGCTGCGTGGTCCATTTCGGCGCCAGTCCGGCGTGGATCATCATCCAGCCCAGTTCGCGGTCCACGTGCGCCAGCTTCTGCATGCGCAGCCAGTCCAGCAGCATGTCGCGGTCCTCGGCCAGCACGATGCGCTGCAGGTCCGGATTGACCTTGCGCTGCTCTTCTTCCGAGCGCGCGCCGATCGCCAGCAGCGACAGGTCATGATTGCCCAGTACCACCACGCTGTGCGCGCGCAGCGAATGCACCAGCCGCAGCGTTTCCAGCGATTGCCCGCCGCGGTTGACCAGGTCGCCGCAGAACCACAGCGTGTCCTGTGCCGGGTCGAAATTGATCTTCTCCAGCAATCGCTGGGTGATGTCGTAGCACCCTTGCAGGTCGCCAATTGCCCAGACGCTCATCGCGTGCGCTCCATCAATCCAGCAGTCATCAGTGCAGCGTCCTGGGTACGCTCAGCACGAAGGCGGCGATCGGGGCGGTGAATTCGGTGCCATCGTCGGCCACCATGTCGTAATGGCCTTGCATCTGGCCCTGCTCGGTTTCCAGCAGTACACCGGAGGTGTAATGGAAGGCTTCGCCGGGGCGCAGCCACGGCTGCTCGCCGACCACGCCTTCGCCGTCCACCTGCTCGGTGCGGCCGTTGGCGTCGGTGATTTGCCAATGGCGTGCGATCAGGCGCGCGGGCACGGCACCCGCGTTGTGGATGCGGATGCTGTAGGCGAAGGCAAAGCGGCCTTCTTCCGGGGTCGATTGCTGGGCGAGGAAGCGCGGCGACACCTCGACCTCGACCCGATAGCGTGGATCATCTTGCATGGGGAAAGTCTAAATAAAACGGCGTGGGAGCGGCGCTCAAGCCAGCTCGACATTGGCCAACCGGATGAAATCGGCGACCTCGAGTTGTTCGGCGCGGGCATCCGGCCGCACGCCAGCCGCCTCGAAATGCGCGGGTTCGCAAACGCTGGACAAGGCATTGCGCAGCGTCTTGCGACGCTGCCCGAAGCCGGCGCGCACCACATCGGCAAAGCGGCGGCGGTCGTTGATCATGACCGTGGCCGCATCGCGCGGCACCAGCCGCACCACTGCCGAGTCCACCTTCGGCGGCGGTCGGAACGCGCCTGGCGGCACCACGAACAGTGCGGTGACCTCGCAATACGCCTGCAGCATCACGCTGAGCCGGCCATAGACCTTGCTGCCGGGACCGGCGGCCATGCGGTCGACCACTTCCTTCTGCAGCATGAAGTGCATGTCGGCCACTGCAGCGGCGTGGTCCAGCGCGTGGAACAGGATCGGCGAGGAGATGTTGTAAGGCAGGTTGCCGACCAGCCGGATCGGCGTGCCGTTGGCCAGTTCGGTGAAATCCACGCTGAGTACGTCGCGGTGGATGATGCTTAGCTCGCCGATCGGTGCGGCCGCCTCGGTCAATGGCGCGATCAGGTCGCGATCGAACTCGATCACCGTCAACGCGCCATGCTTGCGCAGCAGCGGGAAGGTGATGGCGCCCTGGCCGGGACCGATTTCGACCAGGTGCTGGCCGGCGCGCGGAGCCACCGCCTGGACGATCCGGTCGATGTAATACCGGTCGGCAAGAAAGTGCTGGCCAAGCGACTTCTTGGCCGGTGCGCTGAAGGAAGGATTCATGCGCGCAGTTTAACGGAGCCGGCGGCTGCACGCGGTGTCGGTGCTGCGTGTGGCCGCCGTGATAGCGAGGGAAGTCATCCCTAACCTGCGGCGATCGGGCAGCAGCGACGCGACGTTAGCTGCGTGCCGCCAGGCGTGCGCACAACGCCGTTGCCGCCATCAGGCTGGAGGGATCGGCGATGCCGCGCCCGGCCAGGTCCAGCGCTGTGCCGTGATCCACCGCCACGCGCGGGTAGGGCAGGCCCAGCGTGATGTTCACCGCCTGCTCGAAACCGCTGTACTTGAGTACCGGCAGGCCCTGGTCGTGGTACATCGCCACCACCGCATCGAAACCGCCCAGCTTCTGCGGCAGAAAGGCAGTGTCGGCCGGCAGCGGGCCGATCAGCTGCATGCCTTCGTCGCGTAGCCGCTCCAGCACCGGGATGATGATGTCCAGTTCTTCGCGGCCCAGGTGACCGTCTTCGCCTGCATGGGGGTTGAGGCCGAGCACGGCGATACGCGGGTTTTCCAGGCCGAAGTCGCGGCGCATCGCGGCATGGGTGATGCGCAGGCAGCGCGCAACCGCGTCGGCGGTGATCGCATCGGCCACCGCACGCAGCGGCAGATGCGTGGTCACCAGTGCCACGCGCACGATGCTGTTGGCCAGCATCATCACCACCGGGCAGTGGGCCTGTTCGGCCAGCAATTCGGTGGTGCCGGTGTAGGCGATCCCGCCGGCGTTGATGATCGCCTTGTGCACCGGGCCGGTCACGATGCCTTGCAGACGTCCGGCAAGGCAGTCGCCGGCGGCGGTACGCAGGCCGGCAATGACGGCCGCTGCATTGGCCGGGTCGGCGGTGCCGAAGCGGGTCGGGACGGCCTGACGAATCGGAAACAGCGGCAGATCGCCGGGCATGCGTGCCGGCTGGTCTGGATCGAGCAGGCGCACAGACAAGGACAGCGCCTTGGCGGCGCTGTTCAGGGTATCTGGGTCGGCGTAGGCAACCAGCTGCGCATCGGAGCGCGGCTGCTGGACGAGCCGGATGCACAGCTCCGGCCCGATTCCGGCCGGCTCGCCTGGCACCAGCGCGAGCGACGGCACCATCACCGACTCAGCGCGCCGGCTGTGCCGGCGGCGGGGTCGGGGCAGCCGGTTCTGCGCTCTTGGTCGGCTCGGCAGTCGCGTTGCCGTCGGCGCGATCGCCGGTGCGGTAGCTCACATATGCCTCGCCACGCAGTTCCTGCAGGTAGCGGTTGTATTCCTCTTCCAGCTTGCGGCGGCCGATGGTTTCACGGACCTGCGCACGCTGGTTTTCCGCGCTGACGTCGGTCTGACGGCTGCCGACGCGCTGCACGATGTGCCAACCGGCCTGCGTGCGGAACGGTTCGGACACCGCACCGTCGGCTAGGCCTTCGACCTGCTTGCCGAAATCCGGGCCGAACGCGTCGGCCGGGAACCAACCCAGATCGCCACCCTGGCCACGGCTATTGGTGTCTTCGGAGGACTCCTTGGCCGTTGCCTGGAAGTCGGCGCCGCCGGCGATGCGTGCCCGCAGCGTGTCGATCTTGGCCTTGGCCTGTGCGTCGGTCTGGTTGTCGCCGATGCGGACCAGGATGTGGCGCGCGTTGTATTCGGTGACCATCTTCTTTTCGCCGCCGGCATTGGCGTCGCGCATTTCCACCAGCTTGAGCAGCTGGAACCCGCTGGGACCACGTAGCGGTCCTGCGACCTGGCCGGGCTGCATGTCGCGGATCAGCTGGGCAAATGCGTTGGGGATTTCGTCCAGGCTACGCCAGCCCAGGTCGCCGCCTTCCAGCGCGTTGGGGCTATCCGAATAACGCACCGCTGCCGCAGAGAAGTCCAGTTCGCCCTTGTCGATCAGGGCCTTGACGCCATCGACCTTCTTTTGCCCGGTGGCGATCTGGTCGGCAGTCGCGCCTTCCGGCAGGCCCACCAGGATATGCGCCAGGTGGTACTGGCTACCGGTCGTGGCCTGTTGGGCCAGCGCGGTATCCACTTCGCCTTCGCTCACGCTGATGCGGCTCTGCGCAAAGCTCTGGCGCAGGCGCTGCACGATGATTTCGTCGCGCACCGAGGCGCGGAAATCGCCGTAGGCCATGCCATCGGCGGCCAGCTTCTGGCGCAGGCCATCCACGGTGGTGCCGTTCTGCTGGGCGATGCTGGCAATGGCGCGGTTGAGTTCCTCGTCGCTGACGCGGATGCCGCTGCCGTCGGCGCGGCCGACCTGCAACTTGACCAGGACCAGGCGCTCAAGCACCTGCCGCTGCAGGACATCGTCCGGCGGCAGCTGGTTTTCGCGACCGGCGTACTGCGACTTGACGTTGCGCACAGCGCGATCGAGCTCGCTCTGCAGCACCACGTCTTCGTCCACGATAGCGGCGATACGATCCAGCGGCTGGGATTGCTGCGCCGATGCCAGCGGCGAGACCGTGCTGGTGATTACCAGCAACGAGGCAAGAAGAACAGAGAAAGGCTTGGTCATGGAATCAGGTTCGGATCGTAATCGTCCGGATTGGTCGTGGTGTTGCTGGGCGGGACCAGGTACAGGTCGTCGCGGTAATAACCGAGAATAGCACGGCGCAAAGTGCGGTCCGTATTCTGGCCGAACGAGCTCAAGCCCTTGAGCACGAACTCGAACTGGATCGAGTTGTCCATCTCGCCGTCGCGGTTGCGCACGAACCGGCGCACCAGTGCGCGCACCGCCAGGCAGCAGCTGTCCCACTGCACGCCGCCGATGATTTCCAGCGGCTTGCGGTCCAGCAGCGAGTAGTAATAGCGTCCGACCGCACTCCAGGTAGGGTTGATCGGATACAGGAACGAGAAGTCGGCCTGCTTGAGCTGGTCGCTGTTGTCGATCAGGTTGCGACGGTAGCGATACGCCAAGTTGATGATGCCGTCGTTGCCCAGCAGATAGCGCGTGCGCAGGCTGGCCAGGTCTTCCTTGCGCGAGTTCGGATTCCACTGATACGTGGCGCCCATCGACCAGCGGTCGTTGATCATGTAGTTGGCGTCTGCCACCCAGGCGGACTTGCCCTGCTCAATGGGTTGTTCGCTATTGGCGGTGGAATTGTTGATCGTGACCAGCGAGTCATTGAAGTACAGGATCTGACCGGCGCTCAGCGATAACTTCTCGCGCCCGTCGTCCTGGCGCAGCCAGCGCGAGGTCACCGCCAGGGTCAGCTGGTTGGCATCGTTCTGGCGGTCGGCGCCGGTGTAACGCGAGTCGCGAAACAGCTGTCCGTAGCTGAAGGTGAACGGCCGCGTATCGAAGACCGGCAGATCGTCCTGGTCGCGGTACGGCACGTACAGGTAGTACATGCGTGGCTCCAACGTGTTGAGATAGTTGGTGCCGAAGACCGAGGTCTCGCGATCAAAATACAGGCCGGCGTCCAGCGAGGCGATCGGCAGGCTGCGGGTGGGCGTGCGATCTCCGGTCAGCGGCGGCGTGGTGGCCACGGTCGAATCCAGCTGATAAGCGGTGTAGCGCCAGGCCACCGTAGGCGTCAGAAACCAGGCCGCGCCCGACAGCGGCATCGAGATGTAGGGTTTAACGTCCAGGCGTGAGCCGCTGCCATAGTCCTGGTTGCGGATGTTGGTGCGGACGTATTCGTCGCCGTTGTTGTTGTTGTTGTTGTTGCCGTTGGTGTTCGGGACGAAGTTCACCTGATAGGAATCGTCATGCGTGAACCGCACCGCCTCGGCATAGACACCAGCTTCGAAAATGCCGAACGGCTTTTCCCAGGTGAAATACGCGCGCGGCTGCCGGTTGTAGGGCAGGGCTCGTTCGTCCAGGGTGTAGTCGGTCAGCTGCCAGCGGTCGGCCATCAGGCCGGCGGTCCAGGTTTCGCCGGTGCCGTAGATGCCGATGGTGCTCTGCAGGCTGGAGGCAGAGCCCATACCGTTCAGGCGGCTGGTGAAGTCTTCCACATAGCGGGTGTCGCTGACCCAGGAGATGCTGCTGCGCGCCTGCCAATGGCTGTTGACGTTGTGGTAGCCGCTATAGAACACGCTGCCGCGGTCCTTGTCGCGCAACTTGTCGTTGGGCAGGTAGTTACCGGTGATTTCGCCGCGACCGCCGTCGTACAGGTAGCGGAACTCGGTACCGAACATGAAACCGCGCTTGCTCATGTAGCGCGGCAGCAAGGTCGCATCGTAATTGGGCGCCAGATTCAGGTAGATCGGCTGCAGGTAATCGAAGCCGTTGCGCCCGGACAGGCCGAACTGCGGAAACAGCAGGCCGGTCTGGCGACGGTCGTCGATCGGGAACTTGAACCACGGGAAGTACAGCACCGGCACCTTGCCGATCTGCAGCACGGCGTTGCGTGCTGTGCCGAAGCCCTCTTCATTGTCGACGTCGATCTCCGGCGCACGCACGCGCCAGATCGGCTGCGAGGGATCGCAGGTGGTATAGGTGGAGCGGTGCATCTGCCCGACCTGGCCCTGCAGGTCCACGGATTCGGCGCCGCCGTTGCCACGCCGGTCCACCAGCTGGTACTGGATGTTGGTGACCTTGTGGCTGTCGGTATCCTGGTTGCCTTCGGCACGGTCGGCGACCATGCGAAAGGAAGTGTCCTGGTAGCGCACATTGCCTTCGGCGATGTAGTTGCCGGTCTCGGTGTCCATGCGCAGGTTGTCTGCGCCCAGGAACTGATCGCCACGTTTGAGCGCCACGTTGCCCTGGTATTGCGGGGTGGTGCTGGTGCCGGACAGCTGGTCGCCTTCGATGTCGGTCGGCAGCTGCTGGCGCATTTCGGCAGCCTTCGGGTCCGCGGCGGGGGCGCCGTCGAAGCCTGGTAGCGGGTCCACGGCCGGGCACAATCCCCAGTTCAACGGCTTGTCGGCAGCCATGGCCGGGAGGCAGATGGCGATGCTCAAGGGCAGGGGCAGCAGGCGGAGAGCTCGGCGCACGCGTGGTTCAACCAATAAAATGGCGACTAGCTTGCCGTATACCCCGCATAGGGGCAATGAAGAGCGCTGGCGCGGAGAGGGCGAGGTTCATCGCCAGCATCGAGGCGACCGGGGCCAACTACCGGTCAGCGCAGCGCAGCGACGTGGGCCACGCTGCTTTCGCGCAGTGCCTGCAGGTCGTAGCCGCCTTCCAGCAGAGAGACCACGCGCCCGCGTGCATGGCGTTCGGCCAGGGTGCGCAGGGCGGCGGTCAGCCAGCCGAAATCGTCGTCGTCCAGCATCAGGTCGGCCAGCGGGTCGCGCAGATGGGCGTCGAAGCCAGCCGAGATCAGGATCAGTTGCGGACGAAACGCATTGATCAGCGGCAGCATTTCGTCCTCCCAGACATTGCGGAAGCGCAGCCCGTCGCTGCCCGGCGGCAACAGCAGATTGTGGACATTGCCGACGCCGCGCTCATGGACGCTGCCCGAATGCGGGTACAGCCCGGACTGGTGGGTGCTGAGGTACTGCACGGCCGGGTCGCGTTCGAAGATCGCCTGGGTACCGTTGCCGTGATGCACGTCGAAATCGACGATGGTGATGCGCTCCAGGCCATGCCGGTCGCGTGCGTGGGCGGCGGCCACGGCGACGTTGTTGAACAGGCAGAAGCCCATCGACACCTGCGCGGTGGCGTGGTGGCCGGGCGGGCGGACGGCGCAGAAGGCGGTGCGGGTCAGGTCCTGCATCACCGCATCCACGGCGGCGATGCCGGCGCCGGCGGCGCGCAGGGCGGCTGCGCGCGAGGCCGGCACCATGCGGGTGTCCACGTCCAGCTGGCGGTATCCGGTGAAAGGGGTTTCCAGCACGGCGTCGACCTGTTCGCGCTCGTGCACGCGGCACAGGTCGCCGAGCTTGGCCAGTGGCGCCTCGCGCCAGTCCAGATCGGGGAAGGCGGCGCGCAAGGCATCGACCACCGCTTCCAGGCGGGCAGGACTCTCGGGGTGCTCAGGGCCGGCGTCGTGGCCGAGGCAGGCGGGGTGGGTAAAGACCAGCATGGGGCAACTCTAGCCTCTCCGCGGCGCCGGGCACATGCTCAAGCGCGACGGCGGTCGTGCCGCCACAGCACTTCCTGCTGGCCATCGACACGGGCCAGTACCCGCGCCAGCACGAACAGCAGGTCGGACAGGCGATTGAGGTAACCGATCGCCTCGCTGCGCACCGTTTCCTGGCGCGACAGGGCGACGGTTTCGCGCTCGGCCCGGCGCACGATGGTGCGGGCCAGATGGCAGCGTGCGGCCGCCTCGCCACCGGCCGGCAGGATGAATTCCTGCAGCGGTGGCAAGCTGTCGTTGAAGTGGTCCAGATGGTGTTCCAGGGCCTGGATGTCCGACGCCGTCATGGCCGCATGCCCGGGGATGCAGAGTTCGCCGCCCAGATCGAACAACTGGTGCTGCACGGTGGTCAGCAGTTCGGCGATCGGGGTCGGGACACCGGGGGCCGCCAGCAGCACCCCAATGGCCGAATTGGCTTCGTCCACGGTGCCGTAGGCGTTGACGCGCAAGGCATCCTTGCCGGTACGGCTGCCATCGCCCAGCCCGGTGCTGCCATCGTCGCCGGTGCGCGTATAGATACGAGAAAGACGGTTGCCCATGCGGTCAGCCGGCGTGGGTCTGGCGCGGTGGAGCAATCACGCGCTCGGCCACGACCTGGACAAGTGCCGCCGCAGCCACGTACAGCGCAGCGCTGCGCAGGTACGGCCCCAGCCAGTCGGTGTAGTTCTTGAACCAGCCGGCCACGGTGGGCTCGCTCACGCTGGCGCTGATCCAGTAGAAGCTGCCCTGGGCGATCAGCTGGCACAGCGCCACGGCGACCAGCAGGGTGGGAACCAGCCAGGCCAACGCGCTCCACTGCGCACCGTGGTAATGCCGACGCAGCCAGACGCCGCCGGCCCACAACGCGAAATACGCCGGAATCAGGCACCAGTACGCCGGCGACACGCAGTAGTGCTGCCAGAAGCTCATGCCCTGGCCGGTGATCACCAGCCAGTCCACCGCGACCGCCAGCCCCATCAAGAGCGGGAATGCCAGCCGGGTGCGCGCCGCCAGATGGAATCCGCCGATGAAGAACACCGCCCACGACGCATCCGGCACCGGGGCGAAGTGATTGATCCGCGTGGCCGCCATCAGCACGGCCAGCAGGCTCAGGATCCAGGTGTCGTGCGAGCGAGGCGTCATGTGCGGGAAGGGCCGGGTTGCAGAGGGGGAAGTGTAGCGTGGAAGCCGGCGCGCCCGCGCCGCGGTCTGACCGACGCCGGGCTGGGCGGTGGGAAGACCGGCGCCGACTGCGGCGACGCGCGCACCGGCAGACGCGGCAAGATGTCCCACGCAGCGGCGCCACCGGGCCGGGGGCGAAGGCTTATCATGGCCAGATGACACACCCACATGACGTTCTGATCGTTGGCGGCGGCCTGGTCGGCTCCAGCCTGGCGATTGCACTGGACCGCCTCGGCCTGGATGTCGGGCTGGTCGAAGCCACGCCGGCCGGCGCGCCGCCGGCGGTGTTCGACCAACGCAACCTGAGTTTTGCCGCGGCCACCGTCAACGCGCTCGGCGTGCTGGGGGTGATGGCCAAGCTGCGCAGCCCGCCCGGCCCGATCCGGCGCATCCACGTCAGCCGCGCCGGCGATTTCGGGCGCGTGCAGCTGGATGCCGTCGACTACGGGCGCGACAGCTTTGGTCAGGTGGTGGTGGCGCGCGACTTCGGCGACGCCTTGCAGGCACGTCTGGACGAAACGGCTGGCGTGCGCCGTTACCGCCCGGCGCGCTGCATCGGTGTGGAGCCGGTACAGGACGGCATGCGCGCGGTGCGCGTGGCAACTGCCGATGGCGAACAGCGCGTCCTGGCCAGGCTGGTGGTCGGTGCCGATGGCACGCACAGCGCCGTGCGCGAACTGCTGCATATCGACACCGACACGCACGATTTCCTGCAGACCCTGTTCGTGGCCCGCGTGCGCGCCTCCCGGCCGCCGGATGGCACCGCATGGGAGCGCTTCGGCGAGCATGGGCCGACTGCGCTGCTGCCGCGGGGCGACCGCCACTACGGCGCGATCCATTGCGTCGCGCGCGCCGAGGCCGAGGCGGTCGCCGCGCTCGACGAGGCCGGCTGGCTGGCCCGGTTGCAGCGTGCGGCCGGCTGGCGCGCCGGGCGCTTTGTCGCCAGCGGCGAACGCAGCGCCTATCCGCTGGTGCAGGTGCTTGCCAACCACCTGATCGCCGAGCGCGTGGTGCTGCTCGGCAACGCGGCGCAGACGCTGCACCCCATCGGCGCGCAGGGCTTCAACCTGGGCTTGCGCGATGCGCTGACATTGGCCGAGCTGATCGAACACGATCGCAGCGATGCCGGGTCCGGCGCGCTGCTGGCCGACTATGTGGCGCGTCGGCGCGTGGACCGCGAGCAGACGATCGGCTTCTCCAGCGGGCTGGCGCGGCTGACCGGAAACCCGGCACCGTTGCTGCGGCCGCTACGCAGCCTGGGATTGCTCGCGACCTCGCAGGCCGCGCCGCTGCAATCGATGCTGGTCGGCGGAGCGATGGGTTTTCGTGGCGATGTGCCGCAACTATGCCGGGGGCGCGTATGAGCCGCCGCAGTACGCGCGATGCGGTGATCGTCGGCGGTGGTGTGGTCGGCGCCGCCTGCGCGCTGGCGCTGGCAGACGCCGGCTTGAGCGTTGCGCTGGTGGAAGGGCGCGAGCCCGCGCGCTGGCATGCCGATCAGCCCGATCTGCGTGTGTATGCCTTCGCCGCCGACAACGCCGCGCTGCTCGACAGTCTTGGCGTGTGGGCCAGCGTGCGCACCGGGCGCGTGCAGCCATATCGGCGCATGCGGGTCTGGGATGCCGGCGGTGGCGGCGAGCTGCGTTTCGACGCCGACACGTTGGGCCGCGAACAACTTGGCTGGATCGTCGAGCATGCGCTGCTGGTCGATCGCCTCTGGGCGGCCGTGCACAGTGCGGGGATCGAAGTGCATTGTCCGGCGCGCGTGGCCGAACTGGAGCAGGACGCCAACGGCGTGCGCCTGCGCCTGGACGACGGCAGTCGGCTGGAAGCTGCGATTGCCGTCGCGGCCGATGGCGCAGCGTCCACCTTGCGCGACCTGACCGGCCTGCCGGTGTCGCGGCATGCCTACGCACAACGTGGCGTGGTTGCCTTTGTGGAGACCGAACAGCCGCACCAGGCTACTGCCTGGCAGCGCTTTCTGACCACCGGGCCGCTGGCGTTCCTGCCGTTTGCCGATGGCCGCAGTTCGATTGTCTGGACGTTGCCCGATAGCGATGCCGAGCGCGTACTGGAACTGGACGATGCGGCGTTTTCGCACCAGCTGACCCAGGCGTTTGCCGCGCGCCTGGGACAGGTGCGTGTGGTGTCCGCACGCACTGCATTTCCGCTGCAACGGCAATTGGTGGAGCAATACGTCAGCGGCCGCGTGCTGGCCCTTGGCGACGCCGCGCATGTGGTGCATCCGCTGGCGGGGCAGGGCGTCAACCTGGGCCTGCGCGATGTCGCTGCGCTGCGCGCGCAAGTGCGCGCAGCGCTTGCCAAACGTGCGGACTGGGCCGCGCCGCATCGGCTGCAGCGCTGGGCGCGCACCCGCCGCAGCGGAAATACGGTGGCCGCCTACGGTTTCGATGCGATCAACAGCGTGTTTTCCAACGACGAAATGCACCTGACCCTGCTGCGCGGATCGGTGCTCGGCCTGGCCGGCAAACTGCCGCCATTGGTCGATGCGTTGTGGAAACGTGCATCCGGCGGCGCGTGACCGTCCTCGCGCCCGCAGGCCGGTCCGCCAGGCGGCAATGCTGACGTTATATGCCTTTTGGCTTATAGCGTAGGCCGCATCTTCCATACGACGCACGCGTCCGGCGTGGCTACAGTCGCGCCATGACTTCCGTTGCGCATACGTCCAGACCCACCTTGCTGCTGCTCTGCGGCCTGCTTTGCGACGCTGCCATCTGGCAACCGCAGCGCGACGCGCTGGCGGATCTGGCCGATGTGCAGGTGCTGGACTTCCCTGGATTCGACAGCATCGTGCAGATGGCCGCCCACGTGTTGGCTGGCGCACCGCCGCAGTTCGCGTTGGCCGGGCATTCGATGGGCGGGCGGGTTGCGCTGGAAATCATGCGTCAGGCACCAGAACGGGTGACGCAGCTGGCGCTGCTCGATACCGGCATCGCGCCGCGTCGCGATGGAGAACGCGAAGAACGTCAGGCGCTGGTGGATCTGGCGCGAACGCAGGGCATGCATGCGCTGGCGCTGGCCTGGCTGCCGCCCATGCTGCACCCCGCACGCATTGCCGATTCCGGTTTGATGCAAGGCCTCAGCGCGATGGTGCAGCGGCAAAGCGCGCAAAGCTTTGCGGGCCAGGTCAACGCGTTGCTGGAGCGTCCGGATGCCGCGCCGGTGCTTGCGCAGATTCGCTGCCCCACCTTGCTGGGCGTCGGGCGCCAGGATGCCTGGAGCCCGCTGGCCCGGCATCAGGACATGGCACGGCAGATTCCCCAGGCACGCCTGAGCGTGTTCGAAGACTGCGGGCACATGGCGCCGGTGGAAGCGCCTGCCGCGGTGACGGCGGCGTTGCGCGATTGGTTGCAGGCCGCGTGATGGCGCAGAGGAAACGGCGCGTGGGTCACTGCTGCAGTCGCTGACCGCGCCAACCGGTGTTTGCTGGAAATAAAGGAGGCTGCATGCACGACGATGTCTCGATCATCATTGCCTGCGAGCAATTGATCCGCCGGTTCGCGCTGTACAACGATCGTCACGACCATGAGCAACTCGCGGCATTGTTCACCGACGATGGCGTGTTCGCGCGCCCCAGCGCGCCCGATGCTCCAGTGCATGGCCGCGCGGCGATTCTGCAGGCCTTTCGCGAGCGCCCGCCGCGCACCACCTGTCATCTGATGCTCAACACCCTGGTCGACATTCAATCGCCCACATTGGCGCATGCGCACAGCAACGTGCTGCTCTACACCGCCGGCGATACGTCGATGTCGCCGCCATGGAGCACGCAATCGCCCGCCTTGCTGGGCAGTTTCGACGATGTGCTGGTCTTAGAGCAGGAGCGTTGGTTGTTCAAGCAACGCCTTGGAACCTTGTTGCTGCGCATCGGCAGCTGAGCCGCATTCCCCTCCAGGCATGGTGCTGGCGCCGGTTTCGCGCCGCGCGTTGCCGTCCCGCTTTCTTCCCCACGTCGCGCTCGCAGTCATCCATCCCTTCGCATTGGAGATTCGCCCAGTGGAACGCGTTCGCATCCCCGCCCGTCGTCGCTCTGTCCTGTCTCGCGCACTGTCACGCCGGCCGTGTTCATTGGTTGCGGGGGCGTTATTCGCCGTCGCATTGCCGAATGCGGCACTGGCGCAAGCAGTGCCGGAGACAGCCGCGCCTCCACAAGGCATCAATCTTGGCGGTACCAGTTTCATGGACGGCTTCGGTTCGATGACGCCCGGCTGGACCGTCATCGAGTATCTGCGTCACTACAACCTGAATGCCATCAAGAACGCGAGCGGCGACGACTCGCCGGCCTTTCGCGATCCGCAGGTCGACGTCAGCGTGCTGCTCACACAGCTCATCTACGTGACGCCCTACACTTGGAAAAGCGGCTCGCTGAGCTTCAATGCCATCGTGCCGTTGGTCAATTACGACACCGCATTCGCCGCTGACAGCCCGGTGCGATTGAGCAGCAACGGCTTCGGCATGGGCGACATTTCGTTCGGGCCGGCACTGCAGATGCCGCCGGTGATGCGCGATGGGCGAGTGTTCTTCTTTCAGCGCTTCGCGATCGACGCGTTTGCGCCGGTGGGCAAGTTCGACCGCGACACCGCGATCAACCAGAGCACCGGGTTCTGGTCGGTGGCGCCGCATTGGGCATTCACCGTGCAACCCAGCGAAGACTGGGAAATCAGCGCGCGCATCAATTACCTGTACAACTTTCGCACCAGTCGCGCCGGCGGGGTGCCGCCGATTCCAGGATTCCGCTTTCGCAATGGCCAGGCCGGCGATGCGGTGTGGGTCAATCTGGCTACGTCGCTCAAACTCAACGAGCAATGGCGCGTGGGTCTGAACGGTTACTACCTGCAGCAGTTGAAAGACAACCGTACCAATGACCAGCGCGTGCCGGACAGCAAGCGCATGCAGGTCTATCTGGGCCCGGGCCTGTCCTGGCGCATGGACCAAAAGAACGTGTTCAATTTCAACGTATACATGCCGCTGAAGGTGGAGAACTCGGTGGCCGGCAACAGCTTCAATCTGATGTTCGTGCACTCGCTATAGCGCATGCAATCTGCCACGCACGCCGGCCGTCGTGGTCGGCGTGCGTCGGATACAACAGACGGTCCTGGCGCGCACATCGATGCCATTGCTCTACCCGACACACAGCACCGTGCATCTGCAAGACTCACAGTCCCATGCTGTGTCGCTGTGTATTGGCATGTTCGCGGAACAGCAGTTCCGCACGTGCGCCATCGCGTTGTTCGATGGCAGCGACAATCGCGCCATGCTGGCGGTGCCCGTAATACAGATCGTCATAGGCCAGGGTGGCCGAGCGCTGACCGAACACCACGTTGACCGGGCTGACGAAGGGCACCAGCGTGCAGCGGTCCACCGTTTCGGTGAGGATCGGTTTGTTGGCCGCCACCACGATGGCGCGATGGAAGCGCGCATTGATCGCGCCGTAGGTCTGCTCATCGCCTGCATCGAGGCTACGTTTGGCAAACAGCCGGTCGCCCTCGCACAGACAATCGTGCAGGGTGGAAAGCAAGCTTGCCGACGCGCCCTGTTCGGCCACCGTGCGCGCCGCCATTCCCTCCATCAGCGCTCGCACTGCCAGGGCATCCAGGCTTTCCTGCTGGCTGAAACGCCGGACCGCGTAGCCACGGTTGCCGACCTGCACCAGAAGGCCCTCCTGGCATAACGCCGGCAACGCCTGGCGGATGGGTGTGCGCGAAATGGCCAGACGCTCGGCCAGGGCCGCCTCGGTGATGCGCTCGCCCGGGGCAAAGGTGCCACACAGGATCAATTCGCGTAGTTGCTGGACCGCTTGCAATCGGTGGTTGTTCGCCATTGGCTCCATTCTCTCGCGCCGTACCGCAGCGCACGTTCCTTCGAAGGGGAAACTCGCAATTACCTGTACAAAAACCTTGCAGATGAGATCGCTTGATGGCAATTTGGATCCCAAGGATACCGTTTTGGCGATCCGGGGTGGTTGGTCACCCGTGTTGGGATCCATTGCATCGTCAATCCTGACTCAATCAATGACGTGCGCGCTGCCTTCGCTGGCAGCGCTGCATCGCAGGAGCAAAGCATGGCTAGCATCATCGGCGGCATCGGAACCTCGCACGTTCCCACCATCGGGGTGGCCTACGACAAGGGCAAGCAACAGGATCCGGTATGGAAGCCGTTGTTCGACGGCTACACGCCGGTGGCCGAGTGGCTGGCCGAACAACGGGCCGACGTGCTGGTGTTTTTCTATAACGACCACTGCACGACCTTCTTCTTCGATCTGTATCCGACCTTTGCGCTGGGCGTGGGCGAGCGCTTTCCGGTCGCAGACGAAGGCGCAGGGCTGCGGAATCTGCCTGCGATCCGCGGCGACGTGCAGCTGCAGGCGCATATCGCCGAGTGCCTGGTCAACGACGAATTCGACCTGACCGTGTTCCAGGACAAGCCGATCGACCACGGCTGTGCGGCGCCGCTGCCGCTGCTGTGGCCGCATGTACCGGACTGGCCGGGCACGGTGGTGCCGATTGCGATCAACGTCCTGCAGTACCCGCTGCCGACCGCACGCCGCTGCTACCGGCTGGGCCAGGCGGTGCGTCGTGCGATCGAGTCGTATCCGGAAGACCTCAGGGTGGTGGTGGTCGGCACCGGCGGGCTGTCGCACCAGATCCATGGCGAGCGCACCGGCTTCAACAACACCGATTGGGACATGGAGTTTCTGGACCGCTTCCAGCACGCGCCGGAAACGCTGACCGATCTGACCCACACCGACTACGTGCGCCTGGGCGGTGCCGAGAGCGTGGAGCAGATCATGTGGCTGGCCATGCGCGGGGCACTGGATGGGCCGATCCGCAAGCTGCATCAGAACTACTACCTGATGACGACCACCGCGATGACCGTGGTGTTGTACGAGCCGGGCGAAGAACGCGCCGACGCGCCGCGCTCGGCAGAGCTGCTGGCGCGCACCGCCAACGCGGCATGAGGGTCTGCTGATGAATCCGCAAGTAAAAGACATGGACAAGATCGACGGCACCTATCTGTTCGATCTGCGCACCAGCAACCGCGCACTACGCCTCAATCGCTTCTTCTGGCATATGATCCGCGCCCCATGGCGCGATCGCTTTTTGCAGGAGGCGGAAGTGTTGATGCAGGAAGCCGAGCTCACCGAGCACGAGAAAGAGCTGGTGCGCGCGCGCGACTGGCTTGGACTGGTGCAGTACGGCGCCAATTTTTTTGTGATCGAAAAGTTCGCCCGCGTGGTGCGCATGACCAATCTGCAGGTTTACGCGATCATGCGCGGCGAGTCGTTCGAAGACTTCATGCAGACCAGGCGTGTGCCCGAGGCGCGCTGATCTGTGCGTCCCGGCCACTGGCCGGGTGCTGCCCCCCGACTTTCCAACGTAAGGCCCACCCCCATGACCATGTCCTCCGTGTTCTTCGAGCACCGCATCAAGGTCCGGCATCTACGTGTCATCGAGGCGCTGGACCGGCAAAAAAGCCTGCTCCGCGCCTCACGCGTATTGAATGTGACCCAGCCTGCACTCACGCGTGCCTTGCAGGAGATCGAAGAGATCGTCGGCGCGCCCTTGTTCGAGCGCCATTCGCGTGGCGTGCGTCCCAATGCGATGGGCGAGGTGCTGGTCCAGACCGCGCACGTCGTGCTCGGCCAGCTGCGGCGCGCGCAGGACACCTTCGAAGGCTTGTTGCAGGACGATGCGCTCACCATCACCGTCGGTGCCCTGCCGGTGGCCGCGAGCGGCCTGCTACCGGCAGTGCTGGCAGCCTTGTACCGCACCGAGCCGACGCTGCGGGTGCGCCTGCTGCATGGACGCACCGATGAATTGCTGCCAAAGCTTGCCGGAAACGAGGTGGATCTTGTCGTCGGCCGCCTGTATCCGCTGGCGCGCTACGACGCGTTGGTGCGCAAGGTGCTGTACCAGGATCCGATTGCGCTGGTGGCGCGGAGCGACCATCCGTTGTTTGCCAATGGCCCGGTGCGAATCGCCGAAGCGGCTGCCTACCGACAGGTGTTGCCAACCCTGAGTCAGCACGTGGAGCGCGACGTGGCGCAGGTCATGCGCGAGCACGGATTGGCCACGCGCGATCAACTGCGGTCCAGTTCTGCCAGTTTCACCCGCGAGATCCTGCTCGGTACCGACAGTATTGCGGTGATGCCAAGCATGATGGTCGCCGGCGATATCGCACGCGGCGAACTGCGGGCCTTCCAGCTACAGCAGCCCTCGCAGGCGCGCGCAGGTGGCGTGATCTATCGCGACAGCAGCGCCATCCTCAAACCCGGCGTACGGTTGTTGATGCGCGAGCTGGAACATCAACTGGCGCTAATGGCGCAGCAAGGTGCGGTATGGGTGGACGAGCACATCGGCGAGGACGACATGCTGCTGGATGCCTCTGCATAACGGATGATCGCAGCGACACGCGCGAGGTGCATCGCCGGGCGGGACGCGTGCGGTGCGTCGCTTGCTTGGACCGTGGCGCTGTTCGACTGCGGTCGTGGATGGACTCGACTGCCGCATACGTTTGATTGAAGCCCGCGCCGCGCTCGGGTGATCCTGCGCCAGGCTGATCGAGTGGCTTGCACAGCGATAGCCGACATCGCTGCAGTCCGGGCGTGCGCGCTGATGCGCACGCTCGTCTCCGTCGGCTGCCAACGCCATCAGGCTTCCTTGGCCAAGGCATCCTTCAACCGCGCCTTCTGCAGCTTGCCGGTCGCCGTGCGTGGCAACGCCTCCACCAGACGCAGGTGTTTGGGGACCTTGTACTTGGCCAGGCGCTCGATCAGATAGCTGCGGATCTGCTCCAGATCCGTCGCTTCGGCAGCGGGCACGATCGCCAGATACCCCACCTCGCCCCATTGCGGGTCGGCCATGCCGACCACGGCGCACTCGCGGATGTCGGGGTGATCGGCCAGCACGGCTTCGATCTCGGCCGGATACACGTTTTCGCCGCCGGAAATGAACATGTCCTTCTTGCGGTCCACCACCCAGAAGAAGCCCTCGTCATCGCGCCTGACGATATCGCCGGTGCGAAACCAGCCTTGTGCATCGCGCATCTGTGCGGTGGCCTGTGGATCGCGCCAGTAGCCGGGACTGAGGTTGGGGCCGCGCAACAACAACTCGCCAGGCACGCCCGCCGGACAGTCGTTGCCATCCCCGTCCACCACCCGGGTCTGCACGTTGGGCGACGAAATGCCTGCTGCGCCGAGCTTGCGACGAATCACATCGCAATCCACCGACATGCCGAATACCGTGCCGGCTTCGCTCATGCCGAAGCCGCAGACCATGGGGATGCCATCGTCCAGCCAGCCCAGCAGATCGTCTGCGGCGTGCGGCGCGCCACCGCTGACCAGCGCGGTGAGGTGACGCAGCGTTGCCGGATCGAAACCGGGCTGGCTGCGAAACGCCTGCATCATCTGCGGCACGCCGACATAGTGGCTAATGCCCAGCGCCGGGTTGCCGAGCCAGCTCAATGTCCGCTTCGGCTCGAAGCCGCTCGACACCTGGATCGACCCGCCCACCGCCAATGCCGGCCGCACATTGGTGGCCAGGCCGATGATATGGAACATCGGCGCCTCGCACAGAAAACTGCTGTTGGCATCCACACGTGTGGTGACGCCGAAGTTATGCGCCACCTGCTGCAGATTGTGCTCGTTCAACATCACGCCCTTGGGCTGGCCGGACGTGCCCGAGGTAAACAGGATCAGGCTCACGCGCTCGGGCGGGATGTACGACGTTTCGGCCGGTGCCAGCACCTTGGCATTGTCGATGAAGCTGGCCAGGGCTTCCACATGTGCGCGCCCGGCCGCGACGTCATCGCCCAGCAACAGATGCGGCTGCGCGCGTTGCAGCAAGGTGTCCAGCTCGGTGGCGCTCAGCCGCCAGTTGAGCGGCACATAGATCGCGCCGACCCGCGCACAGGCAAAATGCAGCGCGACCTGCCACACCGAATTGCGGGCCAGCACCGCCAGCCGTTCGCCGTCGACGCAGCCGCGCGTCTGCAGCAAGGCGGCGAGCTGGCCGATCAAGGTGTCTAGTTCGGCATATGTCCATTCCTGCTCCAGCAACAGGTCGCGTGCCGCAAGCCGTTGCGGTGTGAGGCGGGCATGGAAGGAAATCGAGTCGGTCGGCATGGTCATGGCGCTGTCTATCCGAATGCAAAGTGGGGGAGTGACTGGCGTGAGTGCGACAGAGATGGCAGGAAGGTTGATGCGCGTGCGCAACGGCGCAGTACGCGTTCACAGACAGGTTGCTCGCGCACCACGGGAGACGACATGTCCTGATGTGCAGTGCGCTGCATTGCGGCGACGCAGGCAGGCTCGCCGCAATGCCGCTGAGGTAAGGCTCAACTGAGATAGACGGTTTTGGTTTCGAGAAACGCATGCAGGCCTTCGATGCCGCCTTCGCGGCCCATGCCCGAGTGCTTGAAGCCGCCGAACGGCATTTCGATATCCACCCACATACCGTTGATCGAATGGCTGCCGCTGCGCACGCGCCGCGCAATGCGATACGCGCGATCGACATCCTCGCCATAGACGGTGCCGTGCAAGCCATAGTCGCTGGCATTGGCCTTGGCGATCAGATCGGCCTCGTCGTGATAGTCGATGAAGCTCACCACCGGGCCGAAGATTTCTTCGCGTGCGATGGTCATGTCCGGTGTGACGTTGGCGAACACCGTCGGCTCGATAAAGAAGCCACGCGGCAAATGCGCCGGGCGGTTGCCCCCCATCACCAGCTGCGCGCCTTCGGCACTGCCCTGGGCGATATAGGACTGCACGCGTTCCAGCTGCCGGCCGAGCGCCAACGGCCCCATGCCGGTGTCGGCGGCGAATGGGTCGCCGAGTTTGAGTGCGCCCAGTGCCGCGCAATACGCCTGCAGGATTTCGTCGCGCCGTTGCGCCGGTACCAGTACACGGGTCAGCGAAAAGCACACCTGGCCGGTGATCGGCATGGAGTAGGGCACCAGGCTGGGGAGCACTTTGGCCAGGTCGGCATCGTCGAGCACGATGGCGGCCGATTTGCCGCCCAGCTCCAGGCCGACCCGCGCCAGGCGTTCGGCACAGGCCACGCCGATCAGGCGCCCGGCCTGGGTGGAGCCGGTGAAGCTGACCTTGTCGACAAGCGGGTGCCGGATCAGCTGCTCGCCGACCTCGCGGCCTGCCGGCAACAGGTTGAACACGCCGTCGGGCACGCCCGCGGCGCTGATGCATTCGGCCAGGATGTACGCATCGATCGGGGTCTCCGGAGAGGGTTTGGCCACCACCGTGCAGCCGGCGGCCAGCGCGGCGGCGACCTTGTAACAAAGCAAGACCAGTGGCGCATTCCAGGGCGTGATCGCCGCAACCACGCCAACCGGTTCCTGCACCACATGCACGCGTCCGCCATTGGCGCGGGCGCGCGGTTCGACGAACGGATGGGTGGCGATCAGATCGCCGTAGTAGTCGAACAGGCCGGGCGCCTGCTGCGAGGCGCGCCGGCTGAAACCGATGGTGGCGCCGACCTGGCCGGTCCAGGCTTCGGCCAGCTCCGGCATGCGTGCGCGCAGCTGGTCGGCAACGCGCTTGAGGATCACCCCGCGCTCGGGCGGCGACAGTTGCGGCCAGGGGCCGGTGTCGAAGGCGGCACGCGCCGCGGCCACGGCGGCCTCGGTATCTGCGTGCGATGGTTCGGTGTAGCGCAGCAGGCGTTCTTCGGTATGCGGGGCGATCACATCGACATGGCGATCGCCGTTGCTTGCGCGCCACTGGCCGTCGATGAACAGGCCCAGCGGTCCACGCGCGGCGATCCCGCGCAGCGTTGCGGATAAGGCTTCCATACTCCCTCCTCGGTGCAGAAAACCACTGGCAGCGCCAGCGATGCGTGGGTCGCACGCATCGCTTCGGGCGCCGTCGGACGTGCTTAGGCGCTGTTTTTCTTGAGGTCGTACTCGCCCAGGCCGGGCTTGTAGCTCTTTTCGTCGATGAACTGACGAATGCCTTCCTTGCGGGCGTTGTTATCGAACGAGTTGGCCGCTTCCTGCATGCGCACCAGATAATCTTCGGCTTCGTCGTAGGTCATGGTGCCCACGCGGCGCACAGCGTCCTTGGCGTATTTCAACGCCACCGGGTTCTTGCGCAGCAACAGCTCGGCCACTTCGCGCGTGCGTGCCTCCAACCGTTCCAGCGGCACGCTCTCGTTGACCAGGCGCCATTCGGCCGCCTTCTTGCCGTCGACCATTTCGCCGGTGAGCGTCATCCACATCGCATCGCGCATGGACAGCAGCTCGACCGCAACCTTGGTCACACCGCCGCCCGGCAGGATGCCCCAGTTGATCTCCGACAGGCCGAACTGCGCTTCATCGGCGGCAATGGCCAGGTCGCAGGCGAACAGCGGGCCGAAGCCGCCACCGAAGCACCAGCCGTTGACCATCGCGATGGTGGGCTTCTGATACCAGCGCAGGCGACGGAACCAGCCATAGGATTCGCGTTGCGAACGCCGCACGCCGCGCAGGCCCTGCGCTTCGGTTTCGCGGAAGTATTCCTTCAGGTCCATGCCGGCCGACCAGGCGGTGCCTTCGCCACCGAGCACCAGCACGCCGACGTCGTCGTCAAACTCCAGCTCGTCCAGCACGTCCATCATGCGGCGGTTGAGCGCCGGGCTCATCGCGTTGCGCTTGTCCGGGCGTGCGAACTTCACCCAGGCAATGCGGTTTTCGATGCGAACCGATACCACGTCATGCTCGTTCAAGCGGCGTCTCCTTCAAGTCGGGGGCTGCGGGATCAGAGGTCTTCGGCCAGCGCGGCCTCTGCCACGGCTGTGCGCTCCAGCGTGGCGCTGGCGTTCAATTTGCACAGCAGGCGGAGCAGGGTTTGCTGTTCGCCGGCCTGCAGGCCGGTGCAGGTGCGTGCGACGGCGCGTGCCAGGCAGGCTTGCGCCACCTCCAGCGTGCGATGGCCATGGTCGGTCAGGTACAGGCCCTTGCTGCGACGGTCGCGGCCGGCCAGGCGTTCGATCAGGCCTTGCTCGGCCAGCGCATTGGCGATCTTCATGCCGGCGGCGCGGTTGACCAGCAGGCGGTTGCCGAGTTCGGTCTGGTCGCAACCGGGCTGGTCGCGGATGTGGATCAGCGCGGTGACGCGTGCCGGGGTGAGATGCAGCTCGGCCAGTTCCTGGCGGGCGGCATGGCTGGACGCCAAGGTGGCCAGTTGCAGTTGGTAGCCGAGGTCTTTGGCCAGTGCCAGGAGAGCGGTCATCGATCCATCCAAATTGTATCCGTTAAATACAATCTAGCCGACCGAAGCGGGCGCTGCAAGAGGGGGTGATGTCGAAAGCCGAAGCGCTGTTGCGCACCTGCGTCATGCCGGTGCGCCTGCCTGCCGCTCAGGTGTGCGGCGTGATCACGGAGTCAGCCAGCCGGCCAGCTGCTCGCGCGTCAGGTAGCCGCTGTGGCGGCTGTCGAGCGCATCGAATTCGTCGGCCAGCGCGGGGTTGGCCTGGGCTTCGGCACGGCTGATGCGGCCGTCGCCGTCCGAGTCCATAGCCTGGAAGTCGATACGGTAGCTGCCGACCACGCTGCTGGGCTGGATCGAGCGCACGATCACGCTGGATTCGTCGCGCGGGCGTTCCAGCCGGGTCTGATGGGTGACCTCGCCGCTGGACAGCGGCTGGGTGCGGATGACAGTGGGCACATCGACCAGCGGCATGCTGCTGGCCGGCGTGGGTGCCTGCTGGGCGGATGCGACGCCGCAAACGAGCAGCAGTACGGTACATGTGGCGAGACGGCGGATGGTCATCAGATCCCCCTGATGTGGAACAGCCGGTAAGGATAGAGGGTGTGGGCCGCTTGCGGTGGTGCGCGTTCGGTGAAGGCGGCGCATCGCCAGCTTCCTTGCACGAGTTGGCAGTCGCGGCATTGGCGTCAACGGCGGATCTTGCAAGGCGACAGCGTTGCCGTCGCCTTGCAGGCCACTCAGCCGGGGATGAACGGAAACACGATCTTGAGCAGGCCCTTCAAGCCGCCTTCGGCCGTGCTGGCCACGGCCTTGGCGCCCAGGCTGTTGAGTGCGCGGCGCACGTCTTCCCAACGCAGCTGCGCGATGTCCTTTTTCAACAGGTCCGCCACTTCTTCGGCAGTGGGCGTGAGCTTTTGCAGTTCGCGTATCGCCGCCTGCGGGTCCTGCTGCAGATAGCCCCAGCGTTCGGCGATCTTCAGCAGCGTGTCGAAGCGCACCGCCACCACCTCGCGATTGCGTTCGTACACCGGCAATGCGCCGACATCGAGAATCGCCTGCTCGAACTGCTGTGCGTCGTCGGGGTGCTCGATCCGCACCGCCAGAAATCCCTCTTTGCGGCTGCGCTCGCTGACATGCTTGGCACCGGAGCGCAGATTGTCTTCGGTGAACACGTTGGCCACGATGCGCTGAATTGCCGCGTCGCCTTCTTCGGGCACCAGGGCACGCCAACGGGCATAGCCATCGCGACGCAAGGCCTTGACCTTGGCCGAGGTGACGCGCAACTGCAGGGCGACAAGGGCGTTGGAGCTATTGCGCGAGATCGCACCATCGCGCTCCAGCAGCACGAAGATCAGCAGTTCCAGGTCGCGTTTGGTCAGTGACTGGAACCCCTGCAACAGGGTCAGTCGCAGGAATTCGCTGCCGAAGGCGGCCGCATCCTTGAGTTCGATCGGTTGCATGGGGGGGAGTCCTCCGCGGGTGACCTGCAGGATGCCAGGATGCTGTTGCGCGACCTGAGAACCGATGCGACGCGCGCAGCAATTTCAGTGTCCGGTTTCGCGCCCTGGGCGATCGGATCTGAACGTTTCAACTGCGCCACGATCCTGCAGGGTGACGAACACCTGTTTGCCATCGCTGCCACCGAAGGCGACGTTGCTGGCCTTGCGGCCCTTGAGCGCGATGGTGCGCAGCAACTTGCCCGCCGGCGAGACCACCGCGATCTGCCCGGCATCGTAGCGGGCGATATATAGATTGCCGTCGGCATCGCAGCGCATGCCGTCCATGCCGAAATCGGGGAAGGCGATCAGCAGGCGCTTGTTGCGCAGGCTGCCATCGTCTCGCCGGTCATATACCCACACCTTGCGCGAGACGCTTTCGTTGACATACAGGCGCTTGCCGTCCGGACTGACGTCCAGACCGTTCGGCGTGGTCATGCCCGATTCCATCAGCTGCACCGCACCATCGCGACGGATGTGCCACAAGCGCCCGCGATTGTCCTTCCAGTTCGGGTCGCTGGCATAGAAACTGCCATCTGGCGCCAGCGCCAAGTCGTTGGGTCCATCGGAATCGGGCAGCGAGGCGAAGGTGCTCACCACGCGCGTCTGCAGGTTCACTTGCAGGATCTTGTGGCCGGTGTAATCGGCGACGTACATCGCGCCATCACGAAAGCGAATGCCGTTGCCTGTACTGCCGGCAGGCAAGGTGACAAACACCTCGGCAGTTGCGCTGCTGTCTGCTTGCAGCGCGATGCGCGCGATGGTGCCGTCCTTGCCCAGATTCACGGCGTACAGCGCGCCATCCGGGCCTGCTGCCGGGCCTTCGGCGTTATGCGTGAATGCGCCATCGCCAATCAGGTCGCGTGCAACAAACGGGGTGTCGTCGGCGATGGCGAGCGAACTGGACAATAAAAACGCCAGTGGCAGTAGCCGGCGGCGGGCGGCAATGGTCATGCGCAGTGCTCCAGATGTGATCGTTTGCAGTGTGCCAGAACGTGCAGCCCGACCATGGCGATGATCACGTGCGATCAAGTAAGGTGCGCGGGCAGTACCGGACCAGGGCAGCTGGGCAATGCTGGCGTGTGGCCAGGCAGAGGTGGTCGATGCATGCCGAGGTCGTGCGCGCATCGCAACGTCCATCGCGCTGACGCTGCCTGCATGATGCCGCTGGTCAACGCCGGTCGCTATTCTCTCTACGAAGGAGGTTTGCATGTCTGTGGAATCCTTGACGCGTCGCCGCTTGCTTGCCGCCTTCGGCAGTGCGGGCATCCTGCTTGGCGCACCTGCATGGGCGCTGCCGAAAAAGAAGCCCGGAAAGCCGCTCAATGTGGCCCTGGCCGGGCTGGGAAGTTATGCCGGCGAGCAACTCGCGCCAGGCCTGGCGTTGACCAAGCACTGCAAACTGGCCGGTATCGTGACCGGTACGCCGTCGAAGATTGCGCCGTGGCAATCCAAGTACGGCATTGCCGATCGCAACGTCTACAACTACGACAACTTCGACCGCATTGCCGACAACGACGACATCGATGTGGTCTACATCGTCACACCGACCCACATGCACGCACCGCTGGCACTGCGTGCGGCGGCGGCCGGCAAGCATGTGTGGTGCGAAAAGCCGATGGCGATGCACGCAGGCGAATGCGAGGCGATGATCGCGGCCTGCAAGCGCAACAAGGTGGCGCTGACGATCGGCTACCGCATGCAGCACGAACCCAATACGCGGCGGCTGATTGCAATGGCCAGCGAGAAGCCGTTCGGCGCGATGCAGCGAGTGCGTGCCGAGGCCGGCTACAACGGTTATCGCGATACGACCAAGGCCGATCGCCCGTGGCGGCTGCGTTCGCAATTCGGTGGCGGTGCGATGTACGACATGGGTGTGTATCCGCTCAATGCCGCGCGTTACACCGTGGGTGCCGAGCCGCTGGCAGTCACCGCCAGGCGCTGGACCGATCGTCCCGAGTTGTTCGATGAAGTCGATGAGCATATGGATTTCACGCTGGAATTTCCCAATTCCGTGCGTGCGGCATGCAAGACCAGCTTCGGCGCCAACATGAATGTGCTGCGTGCCGAATGCGAGCGTGGCTGGTACGAGCTGTCGCCGTTCCAGAGCTACCAGGGCGTGACCGGCAAGGCCAGCGACGGCCGCGTGTTCGACGCCAAGGTGCCGCATCAGCAGGCCTTGCAGATGGACGAAGACGCATTGGCGATCATCAATGGCACACCGTTGCGTGCACCGGGCGAAGAAGGCCTGCGGGACATCCGCATCGTCGATGCGATCTATCGCTCCGCGCGCGAAGGCAGCAAGCGCATCGTGCTCTGATCGCGCCTGGCTCCGTCATCGACGGAGCAGGCCCGCCCAAGCCAGGCGAGCAGGCGGGGAGGATGGCGGGCGCACCCACCCGCCACGATGAAGCACCCGAAGCCCGTGCAGTTCACTACCGAAAGCGTCGCCAGCAATCCCGCCGCCGGTCCCCGGCTTTTACGATTCCCGATTCCCGATTCCCGAATCCCGAATCCCGGCTCTCAGTCCCGCATCGCCAGCACGGTGATCTCTTCGCGATCGTGATACAGCTGCTTGGCACGTACGGTCAGCGATTTTTCGGCCTGCTGCTCGAACAGGTCCAGGCACAGGCGCGTCTCGTCCCAGCGCTTTTTCATCGGCAGCTTGAGGTTGAAGATGGTGTGGCGGCACCAGCCTTCGCGGATCCATGTGGCCATGCGCTCGGCCACGCGGCGCGGTTGCTCGACCATGTCGCAGACCATCCAGTCCAGTGCTTGCGCAGGCCTCCAGTGAAAGCCGTCGGCGCGTAGATGCTCGACCAGGCCGGTTTCCAGCACATGCTCGCGTAGCGGGCCGTTGTCGACGCTGGTGACATGCAGATGCTGGCGCGTCAGGACCCAGGTCCAGCCGCCGGGAGCGGCGCCCAGATCGGCCGCGCGCATGCCGGGTTTGACCAGGCGCTCGCGCTCCTCGGGCGTGAGCAGGGTGAGCAGTGCTTCGTCGAGCTTGAGCGCCGAGCGCGACGGTGCTTCGGGTAACAGTTTCAGCCGTGGAATGCCCAGCGGCCACGGCGCGCTGTCGTCGGCATCGGCCACCGCCAGCAAGGCGTGGTCGCCATCGAGAAAACACACGTGCAGGCGCGGCAGACGCGGCTGCGGCTTGTCGGTGAGCAGGCCGGCCTTGCGCAGTGCCGGCCGCAGCGCGTTGCCGAAGCTGCGCGCCAGGCCAGCGAGCGGTTTGCCGGCGTCCGAATCCGGGTGCTCCACCCACAGATCGCCAAAGCGCGCCTGCCCTTCCAGCGCGGCCAGGATCGGGGTGATACGGTCTTTGGGGTCGATGCCCTTGAGCTCGGCAAGCACCACCAGCTTCTGCCGCGCAAAGATCAGTTCGCGCCAGTGCAGTTTTGCGGCCAGTTGCGCGGGCTCATCGCAGACGAACAGTACATAGCCATCGTTGCGCTGGGTGCGTGCATAGCCGGCGATGCCGACGAATGCGGCGCGCGCGCTCAGTTCGGCGGCCAGCTCCGGTTCAAAGCCCTGGCGGCAATAGCAGAGCAGCCCGCTCATCGCGGCGCTCGCGGCGAGCGGTCAATAATGGTCACCGCCGCCCTCGCCGTAACTGCGCAGCACCGCACAGGCGTGTTCGCGTTGTACATCGCGGACCACCTCGATGCCGCGGCGGGTGAGTTCGCCCACCCAGTCGGCAGGCAGCGGGCCTTCGTCGAATTCGGTCAGTGCCATCACGTCTTCGGCGCGCGCGCCGATCAACAGGCGGTCGATCCCGGCCCACACCGTGGCGCCATAGCACTGGCAACACGGCTGCGCGGAAGTGGCCAGCGTCACCGGCGACAGCACATCGTTCAAACGCGGCGTCTGCAGGCGCTGCTGCGCGAGCATGTAGGCCATGTTTTCGGCGTGCGCCAGCGAGGTGGTCTGCGGCACCACGCGATTCACCGCCGCAGCGATGATGCGGTGGTCCGGGCCGAACACGACCGCACCGAACGGGCCGCCGCTGCGCTCGCGCACATTCATTCGCGACAGGTCGATTGCCAGCGCCACCTTGTCCTCGTCGCTGGGATAGGCGCGGCTGTCGTCGACATGCGCGTGGATCCAGTCGGGTAGCGTGAGGTGGACTTGCGCGTAGAGCATCAGTGGACCATTTCGGTAGAAGGGGGAGCGGGGCGCAGTGTATCGGCCTGGGCGTCCTTTGCGGCACATTGCCCGGCCACGCACTGGCAGGCGCTGATCTCGCGGAAGCCGCACACGCTCATCATGCCGCTGGCCTGGCACTGCGCCATCACGGCCTTGGGATCGGTGGCGCTGTTGACGTTGACGCAGGCCGGGAATGCGCCGCAGCAGTTGCCGACGTTCTTTACCGTGCAATCGGCGTCGGTGCGGCAGGTGGTCGTCACGGTGATCGGTTTGCCTGTTGCCGGGCCGCTTGCCGAGCCGGTCGCCGGAGGCGGCGCGGCCGTCTCGGCCTGGGGTGCGGCCACACAGCCGATCGACACAAGGCAGGCCAGCAGCACCATCGTGCTCAGACACCGGGATAACAGACGGGACATGCGGCCGCTCCGATCAGGACAGGTGAGCGACCATGGTAAGCCCCGGATGCGCCGAATGTGGCGAGCGCTGGATCAGCCTTGGAAAACCCGGGGATCCCTGTCCTGCGGGCTAACGCTGGCCAGGGCCTGGCGTGTGATCGAAATACGCCTGCGGCGTCCGTGCAGTCAATGCTGTCTGCGCAGCGCCCGGTTGCAGCGTGTGGCAAGGTCCAGTTGCTGCATGCTTTCGTCGCGGCGATCGCTGGGCAGATCCTCATCTGCCCGCCCCGGAACAAGCGTGCAGAACACCTCGGCCGGAGTCGTCGCGTTCGAGACTGGCGGCTGCGGCGAGCAGGCCGTCAGGCCGATCGACAGCGAAAACACCGCGCTGCGCAACGTGTTTGCGGGTGAGCGTAAACGTGGTTGTGGGAGGCACATGGCGGCGTTGTTGGCGGACACAGCCTGCAATCTAGGCCGATGGCTGCATCAGCTGCCGGCGTCATTTCGCTTCCGCATGCAGTGCTGCGCACCACAGCACGCCGACCAGCAGGCAGGCGATGGCGGCCAGCTCCAGTGGCGTGGGCAGGCGCATTTCCCAGGCAAAGCCGTACAGCAGCGCAAAGATCGTTTCGAACACGATCATCTGCCCGACCAGGGTCAGCGGCAGCACGCGGCTGGCCCGGTTCCACAAGGCATTGCCGATCACCGAGGCCAGGATGCCCAGCAACAGCGAAATGCCCCAGAAACTTGCCCAGTCGAGCGGCGCATGTGGACCGCTGCCGATCAGTGCGGCCGGCGCCAGCAACAGCGCCAATGCGCCGGTGACCACGCCGGTAAGCAGCGACCAGTCGCCACCTGACAGGTCGGGACGGCGACGCAACCAGCGTGCATTGGCGATCGAATAGGCCGACCACGAGACCAGTGCACCGACTGCGCACAGCAAGCCGGCAATGCGGGTGAGGCGGTCGTTCGCCTGCTGCCCGGAGTCGTCCTGCACGGTGTCCAGCGCGACCAATGCCACGCCGATGACGCAGAGCAGGCATGGCGCGGCGAGCCGCCGCAGTTGCACCGCGCCGGCCGCGCGCGTGCCGATGACGGTGACGACCACCGGCAGCAGCCCGATGATCAGCGCCGTGGCCGCGCTACCGGCCCACTGCACCGCGCTGCCGAGCAATACGTAATAAATCAGATTGCCCATCAGGCTCAGGCGAACCAGCGCCCACCATTCGGCGCGACCCAGACGGGCAGCGGTCTGTCGCGCGCGCGGGGCCAGTACCAGCGCGGCCACCACGCCATACGACAGATAGCGCGCCACTGCCAATTGCAGCGGGGTGAACGCCGACAACAACTGCGGTGCCAGAAACACCAGCCCCCATAACGCGCCCGCACCGATGCCACAGGCCACGCCCATCGTCAGGCGCTCACGCATCGTGCTTCTCCTTTATGCAATGCGCTGCAGCGTGCAGTGCAGCGCTGCGTTGATCAAGCTCGCCGCTCGCACGCATGCCCGCGGCACTCTGTCCACAATGAAGCAGTCCACAGCGGTGCGCCCGCAAGCAACATGCCCGACGCGATCTTTCATGCCTCTCACGATCGTCCGCTTGCATGCGTCATGCAGGATGATTGGCCCCCGCATGCACGGGTGAGCGTCGTGGGCAACGACACCGCTGCGATCAGCAGCCGGACGGCCGCAAGCCGGTTGTTCGAACAAGGCGGGCGAACGATTCCATCTGCCCATCAAACAATCGGCGACGCCTGCCGTATCGCAAGCGTCGCCGACCTGGTTGCCGCGATTACTTGGCCCAGGTATCGCGCAAGGTCACGCTGCGGTTGAACACCGGCGTGGTCGCGCTGTGGTCGCGGCGGTCGGCCACGAAATACCCGGTACGTTCGAACTGGAACGCCTGCTCCGGTGCTGCCTGCGCCGCCGACGGCTCCACATAGCCGCGCACGCTGCGCTTGGAGTCGGGGTTGAGATAGTCGCGGTAGGTCTTGCCTTCGGATTCGTCGTCGGGCTTTTCTACCGAGAAAAGCCGGTCGTACAGGCGGATTTCCGCCTCCACCGCATGCGCCGCACTGACCCAGTGAATGGTGCCCTTGACCTTGCGGTTGGCGCCTTCCATGCCCGGACGCGATTCCGGATCCAGCCAGCCGCGCAGCTCGACGATCTCGCCGGCAGCGTTCTTGATCACCTCATCCACACGCGCGATGCCCGCGCCACGCAGACGGATTTCGCCGCCCGGCACCAGGCGCTTCCAGCCCTTGGGCGGGACCTCGGCAAAATCCTCGCGCTCGATCCACAGCTCGCGCGAGAACGGCACCTCACGGGTGCCGAAGCTCTCATCCTTGGGATGATTGGAAAACTGCAGTGTCTCGGCATGGCCGTCGGGCAGGTTGCTCAACACCAGCTTGAGCGGGTCGATCACCGCCATGCGGCGTGCCGCGGCGGCATCCAGATCCTCGCGCAGGCAGCCTTCCAGCACCGAGAAGTCGATCAGCGAGTTCTGCTTGCTGATGCCGACCCGGTCCACGAACAGGCGCATCGCCGCCGGTGTGTAGCCACGCCGGCGCAGGCCCTGCAGCGTGTACATGCGCGGGTCGTCCCAGCCATCCACCAGCTGTTCTTCCACCAGCGCGGTGAGCTTGCGCTTGCTCATCACCGTGTAGTTGATGTTCAGGCGCGAAAATTCGATCTGGCGCGGCTTGGCGGCCTCGCGCGGCAGGCCCTTGTCCAGCAGCGGCTGCAGCAACTCCGGATGCCCGGCCAGGTCCACCTTGTCCACGCACCAGTCGTACAGCGGGCGGTGGTCTTCGAACTCCAGCGTGCACAGCGAGTGGGTGATGCCTTCCACTGCATCGCCCAGCGAGTGCGCAAAGTCGTACATCGGGTAGATCGGCCAGGCGTTGCCGGTGTTCTGATGCTCGACATGCTTGATGCGATACAGCGCCGGGTCGCGCAGGTTGATGTTGCCGCTGGCCATGTCGATCTTGGCGCGCAGCGTGCGTGCGCCATCGGGGAATTCGCCGGCGCGCATGCGGCCGAACAGGTCCAGGTTTTCCTCGATGCTGCGCTCGCGGTACGGCGAATTGCGGCCGGGCTCGGTCAGCGTGCCGCGGTACTCGCGCACCTGTTCGGCGGACAGGTCGCAGACGAAGGCATGGCCATCGCGGATCAGCTTCTGCGCAGCCAGGTAATACACCTCGAAGTAGTCTGACGCGTGGCGCAGCTGCGCCCACGCGTAGCCCAGCCAGCGCACGTCATCCTGGATGGCGGCTGCAAATTCGGGGTCTTCCTTGGCCGGGTTGGTGTCGTCCAGGCGCAGGTTGCACAGGCCGCCGAACTCGGCTGCCAGGCCAAAGTCCAGGCAGATCGCCTTGGCGTGGCCGATGTGCAGGTAGCCATTGGGCTCGGGCGGGAAGCGGGTGCGGATGACCGTGTGCTTGCCGCTGGCCAGGTCCTCGCGAACGATCTGGCGGATGAAGTCTTTCTTCTCCGCCGGGGCGGTGGCGTCGGTGGCTGGAATCTCGGACATGCGGGGCATCGGCAATAAGTAAACCGCAAGTTTAGGCGGTGGCACCGGTTAGGGGTAGGCGGCGTGGGTGTTGCGCGCTCGGCTGATGCGGTTTACGGCGGCGTGAAGTGCCGGCAAGGCCCCCGCATCCCTGCCATCAGCGCACTTCGCTGGCGCAACGGGCATCCCCAAGGCCGCAAGCTGCGGCGAGCCGTCAGGCCGCCGCGAGGCTGCCAGAAGGAGTGCGGCTGCGCCCGGTCGGCACTGCTGGCGGTGGCCGGCCCCGACGCGTACGCTGCGCCGACCCTCTGCAGCGAGCAGCGCATGCCTTTGCCCCGCCTGGTGATCGGCGACAAAACCCTGTCTTCGTGGTCGTTGCGGCCGTGGCTGCTGCTGCGACATTTCCAGGTGCCGTTCGACGAAGTTCGCCTACCGCTGGATACGCCCGAGTTCCAGGCGCGCATCGCCGGTTATTCGCCCACCCGCAAGGTGCCGGTGCTGTGGGACGACACCCTGCATGTCTGGGATTCGCTGGCGATTTGCGAATACATCAACGAGCGCTGGCTCGACGGCCGCGGCTGGCCGGCCGATCTGGCGGTGCGGGCCCAGGCGCGCGCGGCCGCGGCCGAAATGCATTCGGGTTTTGCCGCCTTGCGCATGCAGTTGCCGATGGATCTGGCGCGTCCGCCTGGTCCGGCGCAGTGGGATGCGGCGGCCGAATGCGACATCACCCGCATCCAGGCCCTGTGGGCCAGCCTGCGCGCCGAGCACGGCCATGCCGGCACTTTCCTGTGCGGCAACTTCGGTATCGTCGATGCGATGTATGCCCCGGTTGCGCTGCGCTTTGCCAGCTATGGCGTACCGCTGTTCGAGGCTGCCGGCGATTACCTGGCCGCCCTGGATGCGCTGCCGGCGCTGCGCGAATGGCGCAACGGCGCAGAACGCGAACGCGCGGAGCGTGGCTGATGCAGGTTGCCTATCGCGCCAGCCATATCATCGATGCGCATCTGGCCAAGCACGCGCTGGAAGATGCCGGCATCACTTCTTTCGTGTTCGGCGAATCGCTGCTGGGCGGCGCCGGCGAATTGCCGGCCTTCGGCGTGCTGCAGGTGTGCGTGGCCGACATCCATCTGAGCCAGGCGCAAGCGGTGCTGGCCGACATCGGCCTGTGCGGGCAGGTCACCCGCGCGCTGTAGCGCAGCGCCAGTCGTAGGAGCGCACCCGGGCGCGACGGGCGTTACCGATAAAGCCTCGTCGCGCCCAGGTGCGCTCCTACGACATGCTCCATCATTCCGGCCGACGCCATCCTGGCGGCGCGGCCTCCGGCGCGGCCAGTGCGCGCAGGCGTTTGAACAGCACCGTGGTTTCGGCCACGTTCCACACCCGCAGCGCGACCTCGAAGGTGTCCAGTGGCTTGGTCAGGAAGTCCTTGGCGCCCAGGCCCAATGCGCGGTGACGCGCGCTGCGGCTGGGGTCGGCGGTGAGCACGATCACCGGCAGGAAATGCCCCGGGTCGGACAGCCGCGCCAGCTGTTCCAGCAGCGCATAGCCGTCCAGCTCGGGCATCTTCAGGTCCAGCAGGATCAGGTCGGGCGCGAACGCCGACACCAGCCCCATCACCCGTAGCGGGTCGGTGGTGGCGATGACCTGCTGGAAGCCTTCGCGCTGCAGCAGGTCTTCGAGCAGCCGGACATTGGCCGGCTCGTCGTCGACGATGAGAATGCGGGAGCCGAGGATTTCGTCGCGTGTCATGCCAGCAGCCCGTCGATCACGGTGAAGAATTCCGCTACATCGAGCGGTTTGGTCAGATATGCACGCACGCCTTGATTGCCGACGCGCGCCAGGGTGGCGGTGGTGGCATCGGCGCTGATCACCACCACCGGCACCTGTGCCGTGGCCGGCTGCGCCTGCAGCTCGCGCAGCAGTTCTTCGCCGTTGCCATCGCTCAGGTGCAGGTCCAGCAGGATCAGATCCGGAACGCCCTGCTGCAGCAGCTCGCGTGCCTGCGCCAGGCTGGCGGCTTCGAGCAAATGCCACTGCGGGCGACGCTCGGTGAGGGTGCGGATCAGCGCCTGGTTGGACGGGTTGTCTTCGATGCTCAGCAGCTGGCACACCCCGCTGCCGCTGGTGCTGGGGGGCAGCAGGGTGCGCGCCGGCTCGCTGCGCTGCGGCTCGCCCTGCGGCAGTGCGATCCAGAAGCGTGCGCCATCGCGGCTGCTGTCCACGCCGATCTGCCCACCCATCGCCTCGATCAGGCGCTTGCTCAACGCCAGGCCCAGACCGGTACCCTCCACGGCCGACCGCTCGGCGCCCAGTCGCTCGAACGGTGTGAACAGGCGCTCGATCTGCGCCGGCGTCAGGCCCGTGCCCTGGTCGGCCACGGTGATACGCACCTGTTCGCCATCTGCCTGTGCGGTGACCTGCACCTGGCCTCCGGGGCGATTGAACTTGACAGCGTTCGACAGCAGATTCAGCAGCACCTGACGCAACCGCTGCGCGTCGGCGCGGACCGTCCATGGCCCTTCGATGGCGGCCGGTTGCAGCGCAATGCCGTACCTGTCGGCATCTGGCGCGATCAGGCCCAGCGCCTCGTGCACGGCTGCGCGCACCGCGATGGGTTCCGGGCTCAGATCCAGTTGATCGGCCTCGATCCGCGCGATGTCCAGCAGCTCGGTGATCAGCCCCAGCAGGTGCCGGCCGGCGCCCAGGATGTGCTGCAGATGGCGGCGGGGACCGGGCTCGGGCAGGTCCATTTCCAGTACCTGCGCATAGCCCAGGATCGCATTGAGCGGTGTGCGCAGTTCATGGCTGCTGCGCGAGAGGAATTCGGTTTTTGCGCGGTTGGCGGTTTCCGCCTCGCGCCGTGCCAGCTGCGCTTCGGCCGCACGTGCGGCCAGCAGCTCGCTGGCCTGCGCCAGGCGCTGGCCGACCTGGCCCAATTCATCGCCGGCACGCGGCTGCGGTGCCAGCGGCAGGCCTTCGCCCAATCGGTCGGCGTTGGCCGCCAGGGTGCGCAGCCGCCCGGACAAGGCCGAGGCGAACCACGCTACCGCGAACACCGCGCCCAGGCCGCCGAGCATGGCCGCACTCAGGGTGATGATGAGATTGCGCTGACGCAAGCCCTGCGCCTTGGCGGTGCGCACCTGCAATTGCGCGGTTTCGTAATTGCGCAGTTCGCGCAGCTCGGCACGCAGGATGTCGAGCTTGTACTTGCCGTCCCAGAGCTGGCGGATCTCTTCCTCGCGACTCAGATCCGGGGCCAGCAAGCGGCGCCAACCCTGCATTTTTTCCGCAAACAACGGCTTGATGCGCGCAAACCGCTGCGCCTGCCCCGGGTCGGTGATGCGTTGCGACAGGCGCTCGGCCACGCGTTGCAGCCGCGGTTCGGCATCGCGGTACGGGGTGAGGAATTCGTCGCGGCGCACCAGCCGGTAGCCGCGCACGCCGGCCGCGGTTTCGGCCAATAACGCATGCGCTTCGTACAGGTCGCTCAACACTTCCAGCGTCTGGCGCACGTCGTTTTCGGCGGCGATGTTCTGCCGCTCCACGCTGTAGATCGCCATCAGCGCCACCGCCAGCAACAGCAGCGGCAGGGTCACCACCGCCAGACTCTTGCGGGTGATCGGCCAATCGTTCCAACGCACTGCCAATGCATTCATAGCGCGAGTCCGGCTTGGACCGCGTACACCGCGGCCTGGGTGCGATCTTTTACCTCAAGTTTCTGCAGGATTCGCTCCACATGCACTTTCACGGTGCCGGGAGAAATCCCCAGTTCAGCTGCCAGGGTGGCATTGGTGAGCCCGCGCGGCAGCAGCGACAGCACCTGTTTTTCGCGCTTGCTCAGCGCGCTGAGGCGGTCGTCCTGTATCGGTTTGCGCCGACGCGTGGCGATCGGCTTGGCCGGTTCGGCCACCATCGCCGGCAACAACAGCGCAAAGGCCTGCAGCGCCTGCACGTCGTCGTTGCCGGGCGCGGGGCGGTTGTCGTGCCAGGCCACGCAGAGCATGCCGTGGGTCGTGCCCATCGCATGGATCGGCACCTTGGCTTCGCGCATGTCGCTGGGGCGCGGCGGCATCAGCCACGCCGCTTCGTGGCCGTCGCCGGCTGCACTGGCACCGGGCGGCAGTGCGCGTCCGCGGCTGGCCAGTACCTGCGCGCGCGGCCCGCGCTGCGCCAGCACGGCGCCGTGTTCCAGGCCCAGCAACAACAGCACGCGGCCAAGCACCGCATCGCAGGCGTGCTCGGGCGTGTGCGCCTGACGCAGGGCCACGGCCGCCTCCCATAACGCCTGCCAGCGCGCGCTATCGGAAGCCTCGCGCCGCAAGCTCAGACGCCAATCGCCAGCATTGGTAGGGGTTTCCATGGATTCGCTCTAGGCCGATCAGCATATTTGAGTATATGCCACTCGGCAGAATTGTTGGGGTCGCTCGATTTCGATACTGAGCTCGCCCGCTGAGGCACCCCACCACAACCCAACGGAGATTTCCCATGCGTCGCACTCTGTCCTCTTTGGTTCTGGCTCTGGCTGCCACCCCGGCGCTGGCCGGCGGCGTCATGCACTACGCCGACAAGGCCACGCTGCCGGCTGGCGGCGAAGAGCGTGAAGTCGCTGCGCTGTTCGACACCTGGAACGCTGCGCTGGCCACGGGCAACCCGCACAAGGTGGCCGATCTGTATGCGCCCGATGGCGTGCTGCTGCCGACCGTGTCCAACGAAGTACGCGCCTCGCGCCAGCAGATCGAAAAGTACTTCGAGATGTTCCTGACCAAAAAGCCCCAGGGCGTGGTCAATTACCGCACCGTGCGCGTGCTCGATGACGACAGCGCGGTGGATGCCGGTGTGTACACCTTCACGCTGACCGACAAGGACGGCAAGAAGAGCGATGTGCAGGCGCGCTACACCTTCGTCTACGAAAAGCGCGACGGCAAGTGGCTGATCATCAACCACCACAGCTCGGCGATGCCGGAAGTGGACACGCGCGCGGCGGTCGCCAAGACCAAGTAAGCGCCGCATCGGCGACGGGTGCCGGCCGGGCAGGCTTGAAAGCTGCCGCGGCCGGCGCCATCCAGCAGGCAATCTTCACGATTGCGGAGTTGCACCATGCTGGGAATCGGCGCCTTCAAACAACGTATGCCACGTCCGGGCGAGGCACTGCCTGGCCGCGAGCAAGCGCTGCCGTTGCATAACACGCACCTGATCAACGGTCACCCGTTGCGCGGGGAATTTACCGGCCTGGCCCAGGTGCAATTCGGGCTTGGTTGCTTCTGGGGCGCGGAACGCAAGTTCTGGAACGTGCCGGGGGTGTACACCACCGCGGTGGGTTATGCCGGCGGTGAGACACCCAATGCGACCTACTCCGAAGTGTGTTCGGGACAGACCGGCCATACCGAAGCGGTGTTGGTGGTGTACGACGAAGCGTCGGTGTCGTTCGCACAGTTGTTGCGCACGTTCTGGGAAAGCCACGACCCCACCCAGGGCATGCAGCAGGGCAACGATGTCGGCACGCAGTACCGCTCGGCCATCTACTGCACGACGCAGGCGCAATACGACGCGGCACTCGCCAGCCGCGACGCCTATCAGCAGCAGCTGGATGCTGCAGGGTATGGCGCAATCACCACGGAGATCCGTTTCCCGGCGCCGACGTTCTACTACGCCGAAGACGATCACCAGCAGTATCTCGCCAAGCACCCCAATGGCTATTGCGGGCTTGGCGGCACGGGAGTGAGCTGCCCGATCGGGCTGGATGCCTGACGGAAAGGCGGGCCGGATTGAAACGCTGCCAACCACGTGATCGTGGCAGCGCGCCGATGGCCAATAGTGACCGGCAGCGTTATCACGATCAGGCAGCGCATGGGAGTGCATGCCAGGCAACTTGAATGGCTACGTCGGAGACGACGTGGCCATCTTTTTTTGCGGCGTGCGCCAGACGCGCCGCCGCCGCGTGTGGCTGAGCAACGCACCGGCGCAGCGCATCATTGCGGTCAATCACGACAGCCAATCACGACAGCCAACCGGTGCAATGAATCGGTGCGGCGAATCACTGCATCCGGTCAGCGCAGCAAATGCGCCAGGTGTGCCTGCATCCGTTGGATCAGACAAATTCGCCGGCAAACATGCCGCGCAGCTGCGTAAGCATGTCGGTACGTTCGGGATGCAGCAAGCGCATGCAGGCCAGCGCAAAGCCGACCGGGCTGGTGCCTGGCGCAGTAATCACGCTGTCGGCGGTGACGACTTTTTCGTGGCGATACTGCGCGGCACCGGCATACGGCACCACGTGTTCCTGCAAAAACGCCAGCGCGTTGCTGGTATGGGCACGGTTGTCGAGCAGGCCGGCATAGGCCAGCGCGATGGTGGCGCCGCAGATCGCCGCGACCGGGCGCTGGTGCTGCACGCGCTCCACCAATAGCCCGCTCAAGCCCGGAATCTCGCCCGCCTGCCAGCGCTCGCTGCCGGGCAGGATCCATAGGTCGGCATCCAGCGGCGCCAGATCCGAGAGCGCAAATTCCGGGGTGATGCGCAGACCGCCGATGGACTGCACGGACTGGCCATCGATGCTGGCAATGGCCACCTGGTCGCCAAACCATTCGCGCGCCGCTGGCAGCACCACGCCGATTTCCCAATCGGCCACGCCGTCGACCATCACCACTGCAATGTTTGCCATTGTCCGTTACGCCAGTTGAGGTATCCGGATTCTAGGCAGTGCGCGTGCGGCGATTGTAAGCAAGGTGTGGAGATGCGCAGGGAGCGGGCGGCAGCGCGACCGGGTTCATCGGCCAGCCGAACGGAGGCTGCCTGCGAGATAGGCGGGATAGCAGACGGTGGCCGCCATATGCGAGGCACGCAGTGTGGATCGGATCCGTCGCGTTACCTGCGTTACCTCAACAGACAGCGTGTGCCGGCGCCGGGGAAGCGCGCCGATCAGCCGTATCGACCTGCAAGCGGGCCTCGGACGCGCGGGCGGTGGTGTGCGAGCAGGATGAAAAAACGCTGTGCTGCGATCCTCGCTGCACTCCCGAACACGACAACGCCCGCAGCATCGGCTGCGGGCGCTGGTGGTCGTGCTTTTACGTCAGGACGATCAGCCGGCGAGCTTGTCGGCGATGGTCTTGCGCAGGGCTTGCAGGTCCTTGGCAAAGGTATCGATGCCGCCGGCCAGCTTTTCGGTGGCCATCGGGTCGGCGGCCAGGTCGGTGGCGAAGCTGTCGCTGTTGATCGGGGTGATCTGCGCGTTGTCGGCAGCCGCCGGCGAGAGCTTGCGCGGCAACTGCCCGTGTTCGGCATCCAGCTTTTCCAGCAGGTCCGGCGAGATGGTCAGGCGGTCGCAGCCGGCCAGCGCTTCGATCTGCGCGGTGGAGCGGAACGAGGCGCCCATCACCACGGTGGACGAGCCGCGCCGCTTGAATTCGTTATAGACGGTGCGCACGAACACCACGCCCGGATCTTCGTCGATGCTGTCCGGGGTCTGGCCCTGGGCGACGTAGTAATCCAGGATGCGGCCGACGAACGGGGAAATCAGGAACACGCCGGCTTCTGCGCAGGCCAGCGCCTGGGAGCGATTGAAGATCAGCGTGAGGTTGCAGTCGATGCCTTCGCGCTGCAGCTGACGGGCAGCTTCGATGCCTTCCCATGTCGCGGCAATCTTGATCAGGATCTTGTCTTTGGACACGCCACGCTCGGCGTACATCGCGATGAACTTGCGCGCCTTGGCGATGGTGGCCTGGGTGTCGTGCGCCAGGTCGGCGTCCACTTCGGTGGAGACGCGGCCCGGCACCAGTTCGGCCAGCTTGACGCCCACGCCGATGGTCAGGCGGTCGGCGACCTCGTTGACGGTGGCGGTGCGGTCTTCGCCACCGTGCTCACGGCCCCAGGCCAGTTCGCGCTCGATCAGATCGGCATAGACCGGCAGGTCCAGCGCCTTTTTGACCAGGGTGGGATTGGTGGTGCAGTCGACCGGCTTCAGTCGCTTGATGGCGTCGTAATCGCCGGTGTCGGCAACGACCACGGACAGGTCGCGCAGTTGGGCAAGCTTGGAGGGGGATGCAGTCATGCGGGTTCTCTCGAATCGTGGAACGGGTCGTGGATAGGACGCAGTGCGCTACGTTAGCGCGCCGCGCGCTGGAAGTCGCCCGCGGCAGCGGGTTGATCGTGCACGGCCGTCACGCGCAGGCGCAGGTCACGCCCGTCGGGCGTGCGCCAGTCGATGCTCTGGCCGACCGACAGGCCAAGCAGCGCACTGCCGACCGGCGCCAGCACCGAGATGCGGCTGTGCTGGACATCGGCCTCATGCGGGTACACGAGGGTGAGCGTATGCCGTTCGCCGTGCAGCTGGTCTTCGCATTCGATGCGCGAGTGCATGGTGACGACATCGCCGGGAATCTGGTCGGGCGGCAGCACGCGTGCGCGGCCCAGTTCGTCGCTCAGCGCAGTGGCGGCGGGATGTTTGTTGAACGCGGGGGAATCGAGCAAGGCCTCAAGACGTGCGAGGTCGTGGCTGGAGACAAGGATCGATGGCGGCAAGCCGCTGTGATGTTGCGAAGTCATGGCACTCTCCTGACGAATACGGCTCGCCAACACGGCAAGCGGCATCGACAAGATGAGGGCACCGTCGGCCGATCCCAATACATCCTGCCCGGCGCAACACTGCGACTGACTTGCGAAGGTCGAGGCGTCTTTCAGGGCGCCGGGATTAGCGCGTCGATCAAGCGAGCGCTGCGACAGAGGCCCAGGGCGCAGACGGCAGGAGCAACGCCTGCGCATCTAAGCCGCCAGATGGAAGCAGCCGCACGCATGAATCTGCAGCGTTGGAAAAACAGCGGTGCAAGAAGAACAAAAGGCGCCGCTTCCGCGCCGCCGTTGTGTGTCGTCTACGAAGGTCGCCAAAAGCGACCACAGCCGTGAAACGCTTTGACGATTCCCGATTCCCGATTCCCGATTCCCGATTCCCGATTCCCGAATCCCTAAGCCGCAACCGCCTTGGGACCCGTCACAGGCTGCTCCAGCGTGAACAGGCTGTCCGGCAGTTCCTTGAACAACTGCGACAGCTGCTCTAGGAAGGCGGTCATCGCCGAGCTGCGACGCCAGGCCATGGCAATGCGGCGGCTGGGTTGTTTGTCTTCGCGGAAGCGGATCAGGCGGATGTTTTCCGAGCGGGCAACCGGCGGCTTGACTGCCAGCAGCGGCAGCAGGGTGACGCCGACATTGGCAGCCACCATCTGACGCAGGGTTTCCAGGCTGGTGGCCTGGAATTCCGACTTCTCCAACGCTCCTGCCAGATGGCAGACATCCAGCGCCTGTTCGCGCAGGCAGTGGCCGTCTTCCAGCAGCAACAGGCGCTGTTCGGACAGATCGTCCAGCGTCATGCTGTCGTGGCGCGCCAACGGATGGCCTTCCGGCACCGCCAGCACGAAGGGCTCCTCGAACAGGAACTCGGCATGCAACTGGTCGTCCTGCAACGGCAGCGCCAGCAGCGCCGCATCCAGGCGTCCCTCGCGCAACTGGTGCATCAGCCGGTCGCTTTTTTCCTCGATCAACAGCAACTCCAGGCGCGGGAAACGCTCGCGGATGCGCGGCACCACATGCGGCAACAGATACGGCGCCAGGGTGGGGAAGATGCCCAGCCGCACCGTGCCTGCTTCCGGGTCCTGGCTGCGCCGTGCGGCTTCCTTCATCTGTTCCACCTCGGCCACGATGCCGCGCGCACGCATCGCCGCTTCGCGGCCGGCCGGGGTCAGCATCACCTTGCGCGGGGCGCGCTCCACCAGCGGCACACCCAGCTCGTCCTCGAGTTTCTTAATCTGGGTGGACAGTGTCGGCTGACTGACAAAACACGCCGTCGCGGCGCGGCCGAAATGCTTGTGGTCAGCCAGGGCTACCAGATATTTCAGGTCACGCAGATTCATGTGCAGCAGCCCTCAAGGCGGTGACGGTTAACGACTGACGTGCGATGCAGCTTAGCGCCCGGCATGGCCGGGCGATGGCTGCGGTTGCGCTTATGCGGCTTGCGCAACGTTTTCGGCGCTGACCGGTGCGCTGGAGCGGATCAGGTGATCGAATGCGCTCAGGGCGGCCTTGGAGCCTTCGCCCATCGCGATCACGATCTGCTTGTACGGCACCGTGGTGGCGTCGCCTGCCGCAAACACCCCCGGCACGCTGGTCTGGCCACGGTCGTCGATGATGATCTCGCCACGCGGCGACAGCTCCACCGTGCCGCGCAGGAACTCGGTGTTGGGCAGCAGGCCGATCTGCACGAACACGCCTTCCAGATCCACGTGCTGGATATCGCCGCCGGTGCGGTCCTTGTAGACCAGGCCGGTGACCTTCTGCCCGTCGCCGAGCACTTCGGTGGTCTGTGAGCTGGTGATGATGCGCACGTTGTGCAGGCTGCGCAGCTTGCGCTGCAGCACTTCATCGGCGCGCAGCTTGTCGTCGAATTCCACCAGCGTGACATGCGCCACGATACCGGCCAGATCGATCGCGGCCTCAACACCGGAATTGCCGCCGCCGATCACCGCCACGCGCTTGCCCTTGAACAGCGGGCCATCGCAATGCGGGCAATAGGCCACGCCCTTGTTCTTGTACTGGTCTTCGCCCGGCACGTTCATCTGCCGCCAGCGGGCGCCGGTGGACAGGATCACGGTCTTGCTCCTGAGCGAGGCGCCATTGGCCAGCTTGATCTCGATCAGGCCATCGGCACCGGCCGGGATCAGCTGCTCGGCGCGCTGCAGGTTCATGATGTCCACGTCGTACTGGCGCACATGCTGCTCGAGCGCGGCGGCCATCTTCGGGCCCTCGGTTTCCGGTACCGAGATGAAGTTTTCGATCGACATGGTGTCCAGCACCTGGCCACCGAAACGCTCGGCGGCCACGCCGGTGCGGATGCCCTTGCGCGCGGCATACACCGCTGCTGCCGAGCCAGCCGGGCCGCCGCCGACCACCAGCACATCGAAGGCGTCCTTGGCGGCGATCCTGGCGGCGTCGCGCTTGGCTGCGTTGGTGTCGAGCTTGGCGACGATCTGCTCCAGCGTCATGCGGCCCTGGTCGAACAGCTCGCCGTTCAAGTACACGGTGGGCACCGACATGATCTGGCGGGTTTCGACCTCGTCCTGGAACCACGCACCGTCGATGGCCACGTGCTTGATGCGCGGGTTGAGCACGGCGGCCAGGTTCAGCGCCTGCACCACGTCCGGGCAGTTCTGGCACGACAGCGAGAAATAGGTTTCGAACTGGTAGTCGCCATCCAGGTGCTGGACCTGCTCGATCAGCTCGGCGGCAGCCTTGGACGGGTGCCCGCCCACCTGCAAAAGCGCCAGCACCAGCGAGGTGAACTCGTGGCCCATCGGCAGGCCGGCAAAGCGCAGCGAGATGTCCTGGCCCGGCGTGGTCAGCGCAAACGAGGGCTTGCGCTGGTTGTCGTCGCGGTGGATGTCCAGGCTGATCTTGTCCGAGAGCAACACCAGGTCCTCGAGCAGGTCGAGCATTTCGCGCGAGCCGGCGCTGTCGTCGATCGAGGCATTGATCTGGATCGGCCGCGTAACCCGTTCCAGGTAGGCGGTCAGCTGGGTCTTGAGATTGGCATCCAACATGGAAAACTCCTGGAAATGGGCAAGGGGAGAGCGTGGCGTCGCTGCGCAAGCGCAGGTCGCCGGGGGAGGAAGGAGGTGAACCGCAGCCGGCGCATGTCGGGATGCGTGCTGGCGATGGCTGGCGTGCAGCCCGGCACCGGCTCCGGTTCACCCCCGGCCCGATGAACCGGGCCAGGGATGCGCAGCGACTTAGATCTTGCCGACCAGGTCCAGCGACGGAGCCAGGGTCTTGGCGCCTTCCTTCCACTTGGCCGGGCAGACCTGGCCAGGGTTGTTGGCGACGAACTGGGCCGCGGTCAGCTTGCGCAGCGTCTCGGTGACGTCGCGGGCGATCGAGTTGTCGTGGATTTCCAGGGTCTTGATCACGCCTTCCGGATTGATGATGAAGGTGCCGCGCAGGGCCAGGCCTTCTTCTTCAATGTGCACGCCGAAGGCGCGGGTCAGCTTGTGGGTCGGGTCGCCGATCAGCGGGAACTGCGCCTTGCCCACGGCCGGCGAGGTTTCATGCCACACCTTGTGCGAGAAGTGCGTATCGGTGGTGACGATGTAGACCTCGGCGCCTGCCTTCTGAAACGCGGCATAGTTGTCGGCGGCGTCTTCCACTTCGGTCGGGCAGTTGAAGGTGAATGCAGCCGGCATGAAGATCAGCACCGACCACTTGCCCTTCAGGCTGGCCTCGGTGACTTCGATGAAATTGCCGTTGTGGTACGCATTCGCCTTGAACGGCTGGACCTGAGTGTTGATGAGAGACATTGAGTTTCCTCGTGCGATGAAGGGGGGCGGGGGATGGAACAGCCGCCATGGTAGGCAGGATCGATAGATTTCTCAAATCGATTGATGGAATTGGATAGATAGTTTTTGGCTATCGATTTTGCAGACGGCATCTGGCGCTGCGGGTGGGCCGTCCCATCTCCGATAATGGTCGGCCGATGTTTCGCATGAGTGAATGATCCGTATGAGCGACGATCCTGCAGGCATCCCTGCCGAACAGCTGCTACGGCAGGCCGCGCTGCGGATCGACCGTCGAGACGCCGAACCGCTGCTGTTGCACGCGCTGAGCCGCGACCGCGCCTGGCTGTTCGCGCACGGCCGTGACCCGGTGCCGCCGACCATGGCGCAGGCCTTCGAAGCCTTGGTGCAGCGGCGGCAGGCGGGCGAGCCGGTGGCCTACCTGACCGGTTCGCGAGGGTTCTGGACCCTGGACCTGGCTGTCTCCACCGCCACGCTGATTCCACGTGCCGATACCGAAGCGCTGGTCGAGCTGGCGCTGGAGCGGCTGGAGCACACGCCCGGCCGCCGCGTGGCCGATCTGGGAACGGGCAGCGGCGCGATCGCCCTGGCGATCGCCAGCGAGCGGCCGCAGGCGCAGGTGATCGCCACCGACGCCAGTGCGGCCGCGCTCGCCATCGCCCAGCGCAACGCCGACAGTCACCGTCTATCGAACGTGCACTGCCGCCACGGCAGCTGGTTCGCGCCGCTGGCCGGCGAGCGCTTTGATCTGATCGCCAGCAATCCGCCCTACATCGCGGCCGGCGACCCGCATCTTGCGCAGGGCGATCTGCGCTATGAGCCGGCCAGCGCGCTGGCCTCCGGCAGCGATGGGCTGGACGACATCCGTTCGATCGTGGCCGATGCGCCCGCGCATCTGCGCGCAGGCGGCTGGCTGCTGCTCGAGCATGGCTGGGATCAGGGTGCGGCCGTGGCCGAGCTGCTGCGCGCGCGCGGGTTTACGCACGTGGCCACGCATCAGGATCTGGAACAGCGCGATCGGGTGACGCTGGGATGCTGGGAGGCGGGCGCGACGCAATAAGGTTGTCTGCTGCAGTGTCGCTGACGGTGCAGTCACTGCGTGCCGGCGTGCCCGGGCACTCACCGCTGCGGGAAGACACGGCCGTTGGCTCCATCGTCGATCGCTACAATGCGGGTTTTCGCCCAGGACCGACGCATGCGCACGCTCTATCCCGAGATCACGCCCTACGAGCAGGGCAGCCTGAAGGTCGACGACCGCCACACGCTGTACTTCGAACAGTGCGGCAACCCGCAGGGCAAACCGGTGGTGATGCTGCACGGCGGCCCCGGCGGCGGCTGCAACGCCAAGATGCGGCGCTTCCACGACCCGGCCAAGTACCGCATCGTGCTGTTCGACCAGCGCGGCTCGGGCCGGTCCACCCCGCATGCCGATCTCACCGACAACACCACCTGGGATCTGGTCGCCGACATCGAGCGCCTGCGCACGCACCTGGGCATCGAGCGCTGGCAGGTGTTCGGCGGCAGCTGGGGCTCGACGCTGGCGCTTGCGTATGCGCAGACCCACCCGCAGCAGGTCACCGAGCTGGTGCTGCGCGGCATCTTCCTGCTGCGTCGTTTCGAGCTGGAATGGTTCTATCAGGAAGGCGCCAGCCGGCTGTTCCCGGACGCATGGGAGCACTACATCAGCGCCATCCCGGCCGACGAACATGGCGATCTGATCGCTGCGTTCCATCGCCGCCTGACCAGCGACGACGAAGCCACGCGGCTGGCCGCCGCCAAGGCCTGGAGCGTGTGGGAAGGCGCCACCAGCTTTTTGCACGTCGACGAAGACTTCGTCACCGGGCATGAGGACGCGCACTTTGCGTTGGCGTTCGCACGCATCGAGAACCACTACTTCGTCAACAAGGGCTTCTTCGAGGTGGAAGGCCAGTTGCTGCGCGACGCGCACCGCATTGCCGATATCCCCGGGGTGATCGTGCACGGCCGTTACGATGTGGTCTGCCCGCTGCAAAGCGCCTGGGATCTGCACAAGGCCTGGCCGAAGTCACAGTTGCAGATCAGCCCGGCCTCGGGGCACTCGGCGTTCGAGCCGGAAAATGTCGATGCCTTGGTACGCGCGACCGACGGGTTTGCCTGAACGACCATGTCGGACGCAGACGGGTCATGCCCTCGCATGACCCGTAGGAGCGCGCTTGCGCGCGATGGGGCGCTACCGGTAAAGCCCGATCGCGCGCAAGCGCGCTCCTACCCTGCTTGCCGGTTTTTTAGCGCGGCAGCAGCGCATCCGCCAGCGGCGGCAGGATGCGCGCCAATCGATCTGCCCATGCCTGTTGACCGGCGGCGTCGCCGATCAGGTCCTGGCGGATTTCCAGTTCCACATGCAGCAGGCCGCGGCCTTCGCCATGGACCGGGATGGCGTAGTCGCTGGCATCGCTGACCGCATATGGTTGATTGTCTCCCACCACCAGGTCCGGCTCCGCACGCAAGGCATCCAGCAAACGATGCGCCAGCCGCGTGTCGCGGTGGTACAGCACGCCGGCATGCCAGGGACGCGCGTTGCCGGCCATCACCGGGGTGAAGCTGTGCATCGACACCAGCAGCGTCGGTTGCGCGCGCTGCGCGCGTGCATCCAGTTCGGCCGCGATGCGCGCGTGGTATGGCGCGAAGATCGCATCGATACGTTGCTGGCGATCGGCGGCGGTCAACGCCAGGTTGCCGGGAATCGACGTGCCGTCGCTGACCTCCGGCATCCGGCTGGCCGCGCCATCGGGCCGGTTGCAGTCGATCACCAGGCGCGAATAGGTCTGGGCGAAGGCGATGGCATCCAGCGCCTCGGCCAGCAGACGGGTGACCTGCGCAATGCCGATATCCCAGCCGATATGGCGGTCCAGCTCGAACTGCGGCAGGCCCAGGTTGTCCAGTCGCGCCGGCACGCGCTGGCCGGCGTGGTCGGCGATCAACAGCCACGGCGACGCCGCCCGCGCGTTGTGCACGGTGAACGCCGGCGGGTCTTCTGGGCCAAGCAATGGGTCCACGGCGGCATCAACCACGCGGCGTGCCATCCAGGGCGTGATCGACCAGGTACAGCCCGGCCCACAACTTGGGGTCCATCTGATAGCCCTCGGCCATCTTCTGCACCAGCCAGGCGCCGACCTGCGCGCGCGGGATTTCGTGCACGGTGATGTCCTCGCTGGCATCGCCGCCGCCGGCGCCGACCTTGCGCAGCCCGGTGGCGCGCACGAAGGCGATCTTCTCGCTGCTGGCGCCGGCCGAGGTGGGGCCGATCATCAGCACTTCGGCGTGCGCGGCGGTCCAGCCGGTCTCTTCTTCCAGTTCGCGGATCGCCGACAGCTCGATCGACTCGTCGGCATGCACATCGCCGACCAGGCCGGCCGGCATTTCGATGGTGCGCGCCTGCAGCGGCACGCGGAACTGTTCAACGAACAACATCGCATCGTCCGGGGTCACCGCCACGATGATCGCGGCCAGGCCGCCGGCATGCACGCGTTCGGAGTACTCCCAGGTGCCGCGCACGACCATGCGCTGGTACTTGCCTTCGTAGACCACGGTGGGCGGGGTGTCGTGTCGGTTCATGGTCAGGCGCCTTGAGACAGGGAAGCGGGAGGTGGGGGCAGCGCGGCGCCGTCGCACACGGCCAGCAGGCGGCGGCGCGTGAGCGGCCCGAAGCGCAGGCTGTCGCACAAGCCGATCAGCATGTCCGCATCGGCCTGCGCGCGCGTGAAACCGGCGTCGGTCAAGCCCAGCGGTGCATCCAGTGCAATGGTGGTGAGCTGGCGCCACAGCAACGCATGATCGCGTTGTTCGCGCAGCCGTACGGCCATTTGCGCAGCGCCGCGCAAGCGCAGGAACGGAATCTCGTCGATGCGTTCCAGCAGCGCATCCAGGCTGCCGAAATGCGCCAGCAGTACGGCCGCCGATTTGGCACCGATGCCGGTGATGCCGGGAATGTTGTCGATCGCATCGCCGCACAACGCCAGGTAGTCGGCGATCTGGTGCGCATGCACGCCATGGCGCGCCTTGACCCCGTCCATGCCCCAGCGCAGGTTGCGCGCGTAGTCCCATTGCTCGTCGTGTTCGAACAACAGTTGCGACAGATCCTTGTCGGCCGACACGATCACCCCGCGCAGGCCGTGCGCGCGCACGCTGTGCAAGGCGCTGCCGATCAGGTCGTCGGCCTCGTACTCGCGGTGGGCCAGCACGCTCAGGCCCAGGGCTGCGCACAGCGCCTTGCAGTGCGCGAACTGGCGTCGCAGTGCATCCGGTGCCGGCTCGCGGTTGCCCTTGTAAGCGGGGTAGATCGCGTGCCGAAAACAGCTGTCCAGTGCTTCGTCGAAGGCGATGGTGATGTGCTGCGGGCGCTCGCGTTCCAGCAGGTCCAGCAGAAAACGCGCAAAGCCGTGCACCGCATTGGTCGGCCAGCCTTGCGCGTCCTGAAATTCGTCCGGAATCGAGTGCCAGGCACGGAACACGTACAGGCTGGCATCGATCAGGTACAACGGCTCCGGGCGCGGGCCGCCCGGCAGCGCCGCGGCAATGGCACCCGGCAGCGTGCTCACGGGGTCCAGTCGCGCAGCAAGGTGCGCGGGTCCGGACGCTCGCGCTCGGGCACCTGCATGCGCGGCGTGCCGACATGGATGAAGCCGGCGATGCGCTCGTTTTCGCCCAGGCCCAGATAGCCGGTCACGGCCGGGTCGTAGGCCATCCAGGCAGTCAGCCACTGCGCGCCGAAGCCATGCGCCTGCGCGGCCTGCAGTAATGCAAAACACACGCAACCGGCGGTGAGCAGTTGCTCCTGCTCGGGCACCTTGTGCTCCGGGCGTAGCGTGGCGACGACCACGATCACCAGCGGTGCATCGCTGAAGCGGTTACGGTCTTTCTCGACCACCGCCGGTGGTGCCAGCGGATCGGCGGCCTGGGTGCGTTCGGCCAGAAAGTCGCCCAAGGCATGCCGCGCGTCGCCGCTGATGCGCAGGAAACGGAACGGCACCAGCTTGCCGTGATCGGGCACGCGCACCGCCGATGTCAACATGCGCAGCAAGGTGTCTTCATCCGGGCCGGGCTCACCCAGTTGTTTGGAAGGGACCGACCGACGTGCGTCCAGCGCCTGGAGCGAATAGGGTGCGTGCATAATTTGCGGTTCTGGGCAACGAATGCGCCAATTATAGACGGGCCCTTCCCAACGCCGGCCGCATGATGGCCGGCCCCGGGATGTCTGCAGTCATGGCATCGCCCCTTCCTGCCCGCTCTTTCAGCGTTGTCCGATGACCCAGTTCGTTTCCGCCGAGCCGCTACCCAGTCGCAACCCGCAACTGCTCGATCAGGTGCGCGAGATCGTGTTGCTGCCGCTGGCCGATGCATTCATCGATGTGCAGGATGCGCTGGCCGAGGCGCTGTTCCGGCTGGCGGCCGATGCCGGTGCGGCGCAGAACGATTTCATGGAAGCCATCCAGGCCTTGCGGCAGCAGCGCGAGCCGATCACCGCGCGCTTTCGCGGGCATCTGGCCAAGGCCTGGCAGGGCCTGGAGTCCGCGCGCCCGCTCTCGGCCGAGCGCACCCTGGCGCGCGGCGCGGCGGGGCTGAGCCTGTTGCCCGAACAGGATCTGGAAGTCCGGCTGGCGGTGCGCAATCTGGCCGGCGCCCTGCAGCATCAGTGGCGGCCGGAGCTGATGCGGCTCAATCGCTATCTCGGCTTCATCGCCGGCGGGCTGCGCATCGATGGCGACAGCAACCCGTTCGGTCCCGAGCACCTGGGCGTGGCGCTATACGAGGCCTTCCAGGGCGTGACGCTGGCGGCGAAGGTGCATCTGGCGGTGATCAAGGTGTGCGAGCAGCAGCTGATGCCGCGCGTGGGCCAGCGTTATGCGGAGCTGGAGCAGGCCCTGGCGCAAGTGGCCCGTCTGCGCGAGCTGCCGCAGGCGCGGCTGCGCCGCGGCGGCATCCCGCGGCAGGGCCAGGCCGGCGGCGAAGACAGCGCCGACACGCCGGACTGGATCGCCCGCTTCTTTGCCGACTGGTCCGGCGGGCAGGGGGCGCTGGTCGGCGTGGCGGTGATCGACGTGCATCTGCGCAGTGGCCGCGAAGTGCTGCCGGCAGCATTGCACCAGCGCCTGCAACAGGCGCGCCGCCTGCGCGAGCCCGAGGCTGGCCGGTCGGAGTCGGCCGCGCTGCGGCGGCTGTCGCCACGCGAGGTGGTCTCGGCGTTGTCGCTGCTGCAGACCATGCCCGGCGCCGGGTTCGACAGCATCGACGACGGCGAGCGGGGCTTGCCGTCTGCGCTGCGTCAGCACCTCATGCGCGCGGCTGCCTCGCTTGGCGTCGACCCGGCCACCACCTGCCTGGACCCCAACGATGCCGACGCGCTGGATCTGATCGCGCTGCTGTTCGACGCGATCCTGGTGCAGAGCCAGCTCTCTGCGGCGCAACGTCGCCTGCTGGGGCAGCTGCTGGTGCCGATGGCCAAGATGGCGATGCTCGACGGCCATCTGTTCGTGCGCGATGGGCATCCGGCGCGCCGCCTGCTCAATCTGCTGGTGGATGCCTGCGATGGCAACGGCTGCGAAACCGCCGCCGAACAGGCTTTGCTGGCGCAGGTGGAGTCTGCCGTTGCCACTGTGGTGCGCGACTTCGATGAGCATCCAGCGGTCTTTCTGGCGCTGGAAGCCGAGTTCGGCGCCAGTTACGAGCAATACCGGCGACGCGTGGACATTGCCGAGCGCCGCGCCAATGAGCTGCAACGTGCCGAAGAACGCCGCGAACGCGCGCGCGGCATTGCCGCCCAGGCGCTGGCCGAGCGCCTGGCGCGCGGACCGCTTCCGCCGGTGGTGGAGCACTTCCTCAGCCGCGTCTGGCATCCGAGCGTGCAACAGGCCGCGCTGCGCACCGATGGCGCCGGCCCGGCCCTGGACGCTGCCATTGCAGTGGGCGATGCCGTGCTGGCGCAGTTGACGCCTGCACGCAGCGACACCGGGCTGGACGCGCAGCAGCGGACGGCGCTGCTGCAGGCGTTTGCGCTGGCCGGCCTTGGGGCGCGCGAGGCCGAGCAGGCCTTGCTGGAATTGCTGCGCGCGCTGGCACCCACGCCGGCTGTCGCCGATGCGGAACGACTCGCGCCCACCCTGAGCGCGTTGAGCCTTGCGCCCAGCCCGGCCGACCCGATGGCAGAGCCGCTGACGCCGATGCTCGATGCCGGGGCGCAGGTGGAATTCGACCGCATCACTGCCGATTTCTTCCGCGCCCTGGCGATCGGCACCAGCCTGGATTTCGTCGACCGCGAAGGCCGCGTCCAGCCCGGCAAGCTATCGTGGATCAGCCCGATTTCCGGGCGGCTGATGTTCGTCAATCGCCGTGGCGGGCGGCTGTGCGTGTCCTCGCCCGAAGAGCTGGCCATGATGGTCTGGCTGGACCGGCTGCGTCTGCACCGCGAAGAGGACGCCTTCTACAGCGCAATGCAGGGCGTGGTCGACGGGCTGGATGCGACTGCCAACCTGAAGCCTTAACCCCCGCAGGCGTACAAGGAGCCACGACAGGCTCCACCGTAGCGTTGCGAGCTAGGATGTCGGCTTGACACGCAAACCCTGGGCGGTCACGAGTAAAGTGAGAGATGCGTCACACTTAACGAACGAGCGAAACGCCTACCATGCGAAGGCGGAATTTGGGGCCGCGTCTGTTTTTCCTCGTTTGAATATTTTCACGCCTGCAGAGGCGGGGAGCCTTTGCGCATGACTTTTCAGCCCAGTCCGTCGGGACACCCGGGCCGTGACCAACGCTTGCTCGAACAGGCGCACGACGTGTTCGTGCCCGCGCTCGTGCAGGTGTTTGCAGCTGCAGTGGCGCATTTCGATGATGTGCTGTTCGATCGCGCCGAATCCGCTGGCGCGTCACAGCTGCTTTTTCTCGATGGCATGCGCGAGTTACGCCGCAAGCGCGAAGACGTGACAACGCAATTCCGCCAACAGCTGGAAGACGGCTGGCAGGCGCTACTGCTGGGCACGCCGCTATCGGCCGAAGTGGTGCTGGCCGGCGACATGGGCACCGGCCCGCTCAGCCTGGTGCCCGAGCACGTGCTCGAATCGCGATTGGCGGTGCGCAACCTTGCCACCGTGCTGCTGCGCGACTTCAAGCAGGTGCTGGCGCGCGTCGACCGCCGCCTGGGCTGGGTTGCCGGTGGCCTGGAGTTGGTGGCCGACACCAACCCGATCGGTCCGGAACATCTGGGCGTGGCGATCCACGAAGCGTTCGCCACCTGCGACCTGGCGCCGGAAGTGCGGCTGGTGCTGATCAAGCTGTGCGAACGCGACCTGGCCGAGCCGATCGGCAAGTTGTACGCGCGCCTGGATGAAACCCTGGCCAAGGCCGGCGTGATGCCGGAGATTTCGCAGCCCAAGCGCCCGCCACCGCGCATGCAGCCACGCGGGCAGACACCCGAAGAGCATGCGCAGGCCCAAGCGCAGGGCGGCAACGCCGACATGGACGGCGACGATCAGAACGATCAATACGCGCCGGCCTGGGCCAATCGCTTCCTGGACCGTTGGGCGCATAGCCGTGGCCGCATGCAGGCCGCCGCGCAACGCGGCCATGCCGATGGGTCTGGCGCCGGCGGCATGGACGGCGACGCCGATCATCCGGGCGGCAGCCAGGGCATGCTGCTGGATGCGCTGCATGAGCTGTTGCAGCAGACCCGTAGCGTGCGCGACAGCACGGCGTCGGCCGCGTCGGTGGCGGTGGGCCAGCAACGCCCGCTGAGTCAGCGCGAAATGATGTCGGTGTTGTCGCTGCTGCAGGCCACCCCCAGCGCGACGCTGCAGGCGGCCATCGGCGACGACAACGAATCGCTTGCGCAGCGTCTGAAGAACGAAGTGCTCAACAGCGCCACGCGTCTTGGCGTGGACCCGGCTACCGCAAAGCTGGACCCGATGGACGAGGATGCGATCGACCTGGTCGGCATGCTGTTCGACGTGATGCTGGACGAGCGCGACCTGGAGAACCGCTCGCGCGAGATGATTGGCCGGCTGGTGGTGCCATTCGTCAAGGTGGCGCTGCTGGACCGCAAGATGTTCGTGCAGAAGACCCACCCGGCGCGGCGTCTGCTCAATTCGCTGGCCGAGGCCTGCGAGGGCAACAACGGCGACAGTGCCGCCGAGCGCGTGCTGATGGGCAAGGTCGAGGAAATCGTCGACCGCCTGGTGGCCGAATTCAACGAGAACCTTGCGATCTTCCTGACCCTGGAAGAAGAGTTCCGCGATTTCCTGTCGCAGCACCGTCGCCGTGTGGAAATTGCCGAGCGCCGCGCCACCGAAACCCAGCGCGGCCAGGAAAAGCTCGAGCTCGCGCGCAGCCGCGCGCTGACGGAGCTGGAGCAGCGGGTGCTGGCCGGTGCGCCGTTGCCCAAGGCGGTGGAAGACTTCCTGCGCCAGCCGTGGCTGCATCATCTGACCATGGCCATCCTGCGCGACGGCGACGAAGGCCCCGGCACGCTGGAGGCATTGGCATTGGCCGATGGCGTGCTGGAAGAACTGGGTGAAGCGCGCCGCCACATCATCGGCAAGCCATGGCTGCAGGTCTGGCAACCGGCATTGCATCGCGTATTTGCCAGCGTGGGCCTGCATGGCGACGCGGTGGTGGTGGCGATCACCGCATTGCACGACACCTTGCAGGCCATTGCCGAGGCGCGCCCGGAGCTGGAAAAGGCCCTGCCGGAACTGCCGCAGGTCAACCTGCCGCCGCCGGCCGCCGAAAGCGTCAGCGTGGTGCTGGGTGCCGAAGCGGTGGCGCAGAGCATCGACAGTGCCGACGCCGAACGTTTCCGTGCGATGGACATCGGTACCTGGCTGGATTTTGTCGACAAGGACGGCAAGGTCCAGGCCGGCAAGCTATCGTGGGTAAGCCCGATCTCGCAGCGGCTGTTGTTCGTCAACCGCCGCGGTGTGCGTTTCTGTGTCGCCTCGCCCGAAGAGCTGGCCGTGATGGTGCGGCTGGGCCGCCTGCGCGAACACATCAACGACGGCGCGTTCGACAGTGCGATGCAGGGCGTGATCGATCGGCTGGATCCGCTGCACACCAACGGCACGGTGCACTGAAGGCACGCTGGCGTTGCCTTGGCCGGCAGGCCGGTGGAACGACTGCAGAACTCACATCACCCACGTGCCTGCTCGCGATTGGCGTGCGTGCGTGCGGCACCGCGTCGGCCAGCGCAGTCCACCGATGCGGATCGCATCTAAGGCCTGCGGCCAGGTCAACCCGGATGCCCTGGCGGTGTGTGCCTACGGCGCTGCCGGCCCGACAAACTCCAATGCGCGCGTGATCACCGAGGGGTGATCGACCATGCGGTTATGCCCCAGCCCTTCGGTACTGAACAGCTGCGCGCCCGGCCAGAGTGCGGCAAAGCGTGCGCCTTCTTCCCAGGGCGTTTCGCGATCGCGGCGGTCGTGGATGACCAGCGCCGGGCGATCGAACTGCGGCAGATGCGAGGACGCGTCGAAGTCGGCAAAACAGGTGCCGGTCAGCTCGATCAGCCAGTCCTCGAACGGCACAAAGGTCGCAGGCGCAAGGCCGGCCGCCTGGAACTGGCGCCTTGCGCTGCCTGCAGGCTCCACCAGCGGGGCGATCAATACATAGCGCGCTGGGCGCCAGGCCGGATCATCGGCAAACACCGCGGCGGCGGCGCCCAGCGAGTGACCGATAAAGACGGCGGGGCGCCCGAAGCGGCTGCCCATCTCGCGCAGGATCTTCACGAAATGCGGCAGATTGCTGATCTGCCCGCTGCTCAAGCCGTGTGCAGCCTGGTCGAAGGCCAGCACCGCATACCCGAGCGCCCGCAGCTGCGGAACCCAGGCGGCAAAGCGCAGGCCGTAGCTGGCCCAGCCATGCGACAGCAGTACGTACGGCTGCCGGGCGGGGTCGCCCCACTGGTACACCGCGATGTCGAAACCTTCGATGCGCAGCGTCTGGCGTTGCACATCGTCCAGCGTGGCTGCGATAGCGGCAGCCTGTCGACGTCCGGCCGGGCCCGGGGTCACGAAGCGGCGTGCCAGGTAGCGGCCGGTCGGACCAGGAGCCAGGCGGCTGGCGCCGGCCATCAGGCTGCGCAGCAACCTCGCGCGCAGCTTGGTAAGTGATGAGCTCATGGGCGTTCCTTGGGGGAGTGAGCCATCTTGTCGATGACAAGATGCGTGCAGAGTCTGGTGCCTGAATCTTGTCAGCGTCAAGATTATCTGCTGCACTGGGGGCCCGATAAGCGAACCGCCATGCCACGACCAGACGCCCCGGCTGCGTATCACCACGGCGACCTGCCGGCCGCGCTGCGGCGTGCCGGGTGGGAGTTGCTGGGTGAATCCGGCCTGCGTGGACTCACCCTGCGCGAGTGCGCGCGGCGCGCGGGCGTGTCGCACGCCGCACCGGCGCATCACTTCGGCTCGCTGGATGGGCTGCTGGCGGAGTTGGCGGCCGATGGCTACGCGCGCATGCTCGATCGCATCCGCGCCACCCAGCAGGAAGTGAACGACCCGCTGCTGGGCTGCGGGCTGGGCTATATCCGCTTTGCTGTCGACTATCCGCAGCAGTTCCGCTTGATGCTGGGACTGGACGTGCGTGCCAGCGGCCTGCCACGGCTGGTGCAGATCAGCGAGGCGGCGATGGCCTACCTGCGCGACACGGTGCGCGCCCAGTGGATCGCTCGCCATGGCAGCGACCCGGATCCGGCGGTGCTGGAGCAACGCACCCTGTTGAGCTGGAGCGCGGTGCACGGGTATGCTTCGTTGGTGATCGACGGCAGGCACGAGCGATTGCGCGCCTTCGCGCCGGAAACCGTGATGGCGCCCCTGTTGAAGGGGTTGCTGGAGCCGTAACGCAGTTGCAGGGCACCAGGCACGCTGCCGCCAGGCGATCGCACAGTCCACGCGCTGGCGATCTGCCTTCCAATTGCACACCGGTGCATCACCGCCGGCGCGGCCGGTGCGCTCTGCTAGCATCGCGGCGACTGAAGCGCGCGACCGGAGCAACCCATGGCTGTGCAGGTGCTGGTGCTGAAAGAACGGGCGGCAGGCGAACGCCGGGTGGCAGCAACGCCGGAAACGGTCAAGAAGCTGGTCGCGCTCGGCGCCAGCGTGTGGATCGAGCCGGCTGCCGGCCACGCCAGCAGCATGGACGATGCGGCATATATCGCGGCCGGTGCGCAGCTTGCCGACACGCAGACGCTGACCCAGGCCGACGTCGTGCTGTGCGTGCAGGCGCCGCCGACCGAGGTGCTGCTGCACTGCAAGCCGCAGGCGGTCGTGATCGGCATGCTCGCCCCCGATGCCGACCCGGCGCGTGCGCAGGCATTTGCCACGCGCGAGCTGGTTGCGTTTCCGCTGGAGCGCCTGCCGCGCACCACACGCGCGCAGGCGATGGACGTGCTGAGTTCGCAGGCCGGCATGGCCGGCTACAAGGCAGTGCTGATCGCCGCGCAACTGGCGCCGCGGTTCTTCCCGATGCTCACCACAGCCGCCGGCACCATGCGCCCCAGCAAGGTCCTGGTAATCGGCGCGGGCGTGGCCGGCCTGCAGGCGATCGCCACGGCCAAACGGCTGGGTGCGCAGGTGGAAGGCTTCGACGTGCGCCCGGAAACCCGCGAACAGATCGCGTCCCTGGGCGCGCGCTTTCTGGATCTGGGCGTGAGCGCTGCCGGCGAAGGCGGCTATGCACGCCAACTCACCGACGACGAACGCGCCGAGCAGCAGCGCCGCCTGGCCGAGCATCTCAAGGGCGTGGATGTGGTGGTCTGCACCGCGGCCGTGCCGGGGCGGCCTGCGCCAAAGATCGTGACCACTGAAATGGTGCAGGGCATGCGCGCCGGCAGCGTGCTGGTGGACCTGGCCGCGGAAACCGGCGGCAACTGCGCGGCCACGCGTCCGGGCGAAACCCTTGAGCTCGATGGCGTGGTGATCGCCGGGCCGCTCAATCTGGCAAGCCAGGGCGCGGTGCATGCCAGCGAGATGTTTGCGCGCAACGTCTACGCGTTCGCGGCGTTGTTGATCAAGGAAGGCGCACTGTCGTTCGACTGGGACGACGAACTGCTGGCCAGGACGCGCTGGTCGGCGCCATCGACTACATAGCCGGGCCGATCCCCACGCGCCTCGATCGCTGGCGTTTGCTGGTAGGAGCGCGCTGGCGCGCGATGGAGCTTTGTCGGTAAGGCTTCATCGCGCGCCAGCGCGCTCCTACGATGGCCGCGCGCCTGTCCGCCTGCGACCGGGGTGCACCCATGCGCTGGCGTGTCGCGCTCGCCGCGGCGGCGCTGCGTTCAATCCTCCGTCGGCGGGTGCTCGCGCAGCCAGGCGCTGCGTTCGGCCGGGCTCATCTTCTGCCAGCGTTGTTGCAGCTCGTTGCGTTGCTGCGGGTTGAGCGTGCGCATGCGGTCGAACAAGGCCTTGGCCTCGCGGCGCTGGTCCGGGCTCATGTTGCGGAAGCGGTCCATCCCGGCCTTGGCCTGCTTGCGCTGGTCGGGGGTCATGTCCAGCCAGCGACTGGCGTGCCGGTACATGCGCGGGCGTTCTTCGGGCACATCGTTCCAGCGCTCGCGCAGCGCATCGATCAGTACCTGACGCTGCTGTTGGGTCAGCTTGTCCCACTCCGGCATCGGGGTCTCGTTGCGCGGTCCCGGGCCATGCGGGCCGGGTCCGTCCATCGGCCCAGGCCCCGGGGGACCCGACGGGCGGTCCTGCGCCAACAGCGGCACGCATGGCCCGGCGCAGAGCAACAGGGTCAACAGCAGGCGGGTAGTGCGGGTCATCGTGCTCATTCCATGGCCAGGGCGGTATCGGACCCGAGCCAGACATACAGGTCGGGGTTCTGGGTCAGCAGGTCGTCGGTGTCGGTACTGGCGGCATTGCCGGCCACGGTCGTGGCCGCGGACGCGCCTGCGGGGGCGTTGTCGCCCGGTCGCAGTTGCAGGCCGATGCCGATAGCCAGCAAGCCGGAACAGGCGGTGGCCAGCAACCAGTAACCGCGGCGCGCGCGGGCGGCCGGCGCCTGGCGGGCCTGGCGCAGGCGTGCCAGGGTCTGCGGTGGCAGGCTGATGAGCGCGGCGGCATGCAGTTGGCGCAGTTGCGCATCGAACTGGGCCGGATCGTGGGAGCGGTTCACAGGAAATCCTCGAACTGTTTTTGTAACGCGTCGCGTGCGCGCGACAGATGAGTCTTGACCGAACCTTCGGAGCAGCCCATCGCCTTGGCGGTGGTGGCCACATCCAGGTCTTCCAGCACGCGCAGCGTGAATGCCTCGCGCTGGCGTGCCGGCAGGTTGCGCAGCGCCTGGACCAGTCGCTGGTAGGCCTGCTGATGTTGCTGCTCGCCGACCGGTCCGATGCCGGGGTCGGCCCAATCGATCGGGCCCTCGTCATCGGCGCGCTCGGCCGGCGCCCAGAATTTCAGGCGGAAGCTCCGGCGGCGCTGCAGGTCGATGATGCGGCTGCGCAGGATGCTCCAGAACAGCGGCGTCCATTCCTCTGCCGGCCGTTCGCGGTAGCCGAGCAGCTTGACCATGGCGTCCTGCACGGCATCCAGCGCGTCTTCGCGGTGACGCAGACCGGCCTCGGCAAACCGGAACGCACGCGGGCCGATGCCGGCCAGGAAGGCGTCCAGCGACACCGGGACGGCGGCGGCCGTTGCAGAAGGCTGCGGATCGAAAGGGGTTCCCACCAGCACAGCGTAGCTTCCGCGAGGACGATACGACGTCAACGGCCCAGCGCCGATTCGGTTGACATGGCCGATGCGTGAGTATGATCGGTGGGCCGCAACGGCCAGTGGAGCGAAAGACGATGAGCGACGGATTCGTAGCGCTGTACATCTTCATGCTGGCGGCCATCGCCGGCCACGTCATCATCTCGCGGGTGCCGGTGATCCTGCATACCCCGCTGATGTCCGGTTCCAACTTCATCCACGGCATCGTGCTGATCGGTGCGATGGTGGTGCTGGGGCATGCCGATACCACCCTGGAAAAAGCACTGGGGTTCGTCGCGGTGGTACTGGGTGCGGGCAACGCGGCCGGTGGCTACGTGGTGACCGAGCGGATGCTGGAGATGTTCAAATCCAGCCGTAAGCCTGGCGGGGATGCGCCATGAACGTCTCCACCCCCGAATTGCTGGATTGGCTGGTCAAGTCCAGCTACCTGATCGCAGCCACGCTGTTCCTGCTCGGCCTGCAGCGCATGGCCTCGCCACTGACCGCGCGCAGCGGCATCCGCTGGGCCGGGCTGGGCATGCTGATCGCCACGGTGGCCACGTTCTTCCTGCCCGAATTGCACAACGTGCCGTTGATCCTGGCCGCGCTGGCGATCGGCACCGGCGTGGCGTGGTGGTCGGCCAAGAAGGTGGCCATCACCGACATGCCGCAGATGGTGGCGTTGTACAACGGCATGGGCGGCGGCTCGGCGGCGGCGATCGGGGCGGTGGAGCTGCTGCGGTTTTCGTTCTTCGCCAATCGCGACACCGCGCACTGGAGCGCGCAGGCGATCGCCGAGCTGGCGGCGCGGCGGCCGGACACCACCACCGTGGTGCTGGCGGTGATCGGCTCGGCCATCGGTGCGGTGTCACTGTCAGGTTCGATCATCGCCTGGGCCAAGCTGGACGGCCGGCTCGACCGTCGGGTGACCTTTCCCGGCCAGCAGGCGGTCAATCTGCTGATCGCGCTGGCGCTAGTGGTGCTCGGCATCTGGGCGGCCACCAGTCTGCAGCCGCTGGCGATCATCGGCTTCTTCGTGGTGGCGCTGGCGTTGGGCGTGTTGATGACGCTGCCGATCGGCGGCGCCGACATGCCGGTGGTGATCTCGCTGTACAACGCGTTCACCGGCCTGGCGGTGGCGTTCGAAGGCTATGTACTGGGCAACGAGGCGTTGATCATCGCCGGCATGATGGTCGGCGCGGCCGGCATCCTGCTGACGCGCTTGATGGCCAAGGCGATGAACCGGCCGATCAGCGGCGTGCTGTTCTCCCACTTCGGCGGCGGTGGTCAGGCGCAGGAGATCAGCGGGGCGCAAAAGCCGATCGAGGCTGGCGATGTGGCGGCGATGATGGCCTTCGCCGAGCGGGTGGTGATCGTGCCTGGCTACGGCATGGCGGTGGCGCAGGCGCAGCACAAGATCTGGGAGCTGGCGCAGCGGCTGATCGCGCGCGGGGTCAAGGTGAAGTTCGCGATCCACCCGGTGGCCGGGCGCATGCCGGGGCACATGAACGTGCTGCTGGCCGAAGCCGGCGTGCCCTACGACCTCATCGCCGATATGGACGACATCAACCCCGAGTTCGCCAGCACAGATGTCTCGCTGGTGATCGGCGCCAACGATGTGGTCAACCCGGTCGCCAAGACCGACTCGGCCAGCCCGATCTACGGTATGCCGATCCTGGACGTGGTCAATTCACGCAACACCGTGGTGATCAAGCGTGGCAAGGGCACCGGGTTTGCCGGCATCGAGAATGCGCTGTTCTACGCCGACAACACCCGCATGTTGTATGGCGACGGTGCGGAAGCAGCCGGCGCGCTGGTCAGTGAGTTGAAGGCGCTGGATGGGGGCGGGCACTGAGGCGTTGTGCGACTGATTTAGCGGATGAATTTGCGAAGCCACTTGGTCGAGGGGCGGTGTTCTCGCTGCCAGTTCCTTGCAGCTGAGCGCAGATCGGCTGCTTCACGAGCGATCTATTCGCACTATCTGGCCAGCCTTATCAGCCAGCCCGAAACAAGCCACTGAGCTTTTGAGTCACAGCAGTGCTTAGTGACAGTCAAACGCTCGGCTCGTCGAGTGCGCGGTGCCCTCACCGCTTGCGGGACACGCCGTGAATCCGTCCGTGGAGGCTCCTTGGCGGCATCCATGCCGCCAAGGGTCCCGCAACCGGCGAGGACACCGCACCAGGAGTTGGTCGGTGCTCGAATGAAAAGCTGCCTGTTGCGATTGCAAGTCTTGCGTTGGGACGCTGAAAAGTTTGCAGGTTGCTTTGTTGAGCCGCTGCCGTTATTCGGTTTGCGCTGGAAAGCTGATCGAACGCACGGTGATCTGAACCACGCACACCATGCCTTGCTTGCAACCAAACCACCGACCATCTCGACAGGTCCTTGCCCGTCCACCGTCGCGGGACCTTACGCGGCATGGATGCCGCGTAAGAGCCTACAAGGACGTACTTGCGGCGTGTCCCGCGAGGGTGGGCTGGCAAGGGCCCCGCAACCAAGCCGCAGAGCTCTCCCGGATATCGCTGCGTCAGGAAAATAAAGCGCCAGCGCTAAGCAGGAGCGGCGTGACTTGAGCGGTGCACATCAAGCATCAGCTTCAACGGATGCCTATCAGCAGCCGTTGCGAGCACGTCCGACTCAGCGCGCCGCCCACCACGCCAGGACCAGCGCGGCGGCATAGCACAGCAGGTCGAAGCCGTTGTTGGCCAGTTGCAGCAGGGTCCATGCCAGCCCGGTGCCCATCTTTTGTGCCGAGGTCCACGGGTCCAGGCCCAGTGCGCTACCCAGCTGCGCCGAGGCGATGCCCCAGTTGGCGCCGACGATGATCAGTGCGGTGGTCGCCACTGTCACCCCGATACGCAACCGGCCGGCGCGCAACGTACCCAGGCGCAGCATCCACGCCACTTCCAGCGCAACCAGCACTGCCATCCAGCCGGCCTGGTTGCCCAGCGCAAGGGCGATCAGCAGCCAGGCGATGAGGGCGGTAACGCTTCCCAGCAGCAGGAGCGGGGGCCAGAGCCAGTGGGCGGTTCTGGCGGACGCGGAAGTGGGCGGCATTGGGGCTCCTGACAGTGCACACATGATAGAGCGCGTGGTGCGCTTTGCGCTGCATTGCCGGCGTGAGCCACGGTGGCTGCAGATGACTGTGTTTCAGATGGAATGCAGCGTCGGCGGCACGACCGGCAGCGGCATCGCCTTGGTCGGCTAGAATGGCCGACTTGCGCGCGTCCGGCGCGGCCCCATATCCAGCCCATGTACTCCCGTAGCAGCGAACCCGTCCAGTTCGAACGCGATTGCGATGCCGTCATGGTGCCGCAGGGCGATTCGGTGACCCTGCCCGCAGGCAGTTATGGCTATATCACCCAGGCCCTGGGTGGCAGCTACACGGTCTTTGTCGAAGGCAATCTGTTCCGCATTGCCGGCAAGGATGGCGATGCGATCGGCAAGGAGGCCCCGCCGGGGCTGGAGCTGCCCGACAACGCCAGCGACGAGGAAGTGGAAGCCCTGGTGTGGCAGCAGCTACGCACCTGCTTCGACCCTGAAATCCCGTTCAACATCGTCGATCTGGGCCTGGTCTACGAGGCGGTGGTCAGCCATCGCGAGGAAGACGACCAGCGCCGGGTGGACGTCAAGATGACCCTCACCGCGCCCGGTTGCGGCATGGGCGAGATCCTGGTCGACGACGTGCGCAGCAAGGTGGAAATGATCCCGACCATTGCCGAAGCCGACGTCGAGCTGGTGTTCGACCCGCCGTGGGGCCGGCATATGATGTCCGAAGCGGCCCGTCTCGAGACCGGCATGCTCTGACCGTCAGGCGCCATGTCCGTAGATGTGGCGCCGCGTCCTTATCGCCCGCCATACAGGAATCTTCCGGTGTCCGTGTCCTTCGCTTCCACCCGTTCTCCGTCGCCGCGCAGCGCCGACGAACTGTCCGTGATCCTGGCCGCGCCCGGTTTCGGGCTGCATTTCACCGACCACATGGTCGCCATTTCCTGGAACAACGAGCAGGGCTGGCATGACGCCCAGGTGCGCGCCTACGGGCCGCTGCAACTGGACCCGGCTGCCTCCGTGCTGCATTACGGCCAGGAAATCTTCGAAGGCATCAAGGCCTACCGGCATGCCGACGGCTCGATCTGGACCTTCCGTCCGCAGGCCAATGGCGAGCGCCTGCAGCGCTCGGCGCGCCGTCTGGCGCTGCCGGAACTGCCGGTGGACCTGTTTGTCGAATCGCTGCGCCAGCTGGTGGCCGTGGATGCCGGCTGGGTGCCGTCGGCGCCGGAAACCAGCCTGTATTTCCGTCCGTTCATGATTGCCGACGAGGCCTTCCTGGGCGTGCGCGCCGCGCACAAGGCCTCCTACTACGTCATCGCAAGTCCCGCCGGCCCGTACTTCGCCAAGGGCGTGGCGCCGGTGTCGATCTGGTTGTCCACCGAGTACGCACGTGCGGCCAAGGGCGGCACCGGCGCGGCCAAGTGCGGCGGCAACTATGCCGCTTCGTTGCTGCCGCAGCAGAAGGCCTATGCACAGGGCTGCTCGCAGGTGCTGTTCCTGGACCCGGTGGAAGGCAAGTACATCGAGGAACTGGGTGGCATGAACGTGTTCCTGGTCTACAAGGACGGCACGCTGGTGACGCCGGAATTGTCCGGCAGCATTCTGGAAGGCATCACCCGTGACAGCATCCTGCAGCTGGCGCGCGACCGCTGCATGCGCGTGATCGAGCGCAAGGTGTCCATCGACGAATGGAAGCAGGGCGTGGCGTCGGGCGAGATCAGCGAAGTATTCGCCTGCGGCACTGCCGCAGTGGTCACCCCGATCGGTGAGCTCAAGGGCGACGGCTTTGCGGTGGGCGACCTGTCGGCTCCTGCCGGCGAAGTCACCATGTCGCTGCGTCAGGAATTGACCGATATCCAGTACGGCCGCGTGCCCGACCGGCATGGGTGGCTGGTGCGCTTGTCCTGAGTCAGCGGCACATCGTCAAAAACAGGCCCCTGCGCGTCAGCGCAGGGGCTTTTTTTTTGGCTGCCGTGCAGCAACAACGACTGGTGCACCGTCAAAAAACTGTGGGAAGCGGACTGAACAGACATGATGCTTGTCACAAAACTGATATTTAAGTTTCAAAAGTGTCGATTTCGTATTGTCCAGTCTGGTTGCAGTGGGATAGGTTCGCTGAACGGATCGATAACAGGGGATCGATGCCGGGGACTCGGCGCCGACCTGTGCAGGCGGTGCCGGATTACACCGCCAAGGCGGTTCTCTTTGATTTGGAAGGGAATTCGATGTCGAACGAGTCTTTCCGCAAGCGTCCTCGCACGCTTACCGTCCTGGGCGCTACCGCGCTGACCTCCCTGTTGCTGGCGACGCCTGCGTTTGCCGGTGAGGTCTACCTGGATGGTCTTGCAACTGCCCAAACCCATCAGAAATTCATCGTGACCTACAAGGACGGCAGCACTGCGCTGGCCAGTCCGAGCGCGTTGAGCAGTTCGTTGCGTGCCGCCGCACGCGCGATGCCGGCCAAGGCCGGCAAGGCGCTGGGCCTGGCCTCCGTCCGCCGTCTGGCACTGGGGCCGGAACTGATCAAGGCCGACCGCGCGCTGGACCGCGCCGAAGCCGAAACCCTGATGCGCCAGCTGGCCGCCGATCCCAACGTGCAGAGCGTGGAAGTCGACCAGATCCTGCATGCCACGCTGACGCCCAACGACACCCGGCTGTCCGAGCAATGGGGCTTTGGCACCACCAACGCCGGCCTCAACATCCGTCCGGCCTGGGACAAGGCCACCGGGACCGGCGTGGTGGTTGCGGTGATCGATACCGGCATCACCACGCACGCCGACCTCAATGCCAACATCCTGCCGGGCTACGACTTCATCAGCGACGCCACCACGGCGCGCGATGGCAATGGACGCGACAGCAACCCGGCCGACGAAGGCGACTGGTATGCCGCCAACGAATGCGGCACCGGCATTCCCGCTGCCAACTCCAGCTGGCACGGCACCCACGTCGCCGGCACGGTGGCCGCGGTGACCAACAACAGCACCGGCGTGGCCGGTACCGCCTACAACGCCAAGGTCGTGCCGGTGCGCGTACTCGGCAAGTGCGGCGGTTCGCTGTCGGATATCGCCGACGCCATCGTCTGGTCTTCCGGCGGCAGCGTCAGCGGCGTGCCGGCCAATGCCAACCCGGCCGAAGTGATCAACATGTCGCTCGGCGGCGGCGGCGCCTGCTCGACCACCATGCAGAACGCGATCAGCGGGGCGGTATCGCGCGGTACCACCGTGGTGGTGGCAGCCGGCAACAGCTCGGCCAACGTGTCCGGCTCGCTGCCGGCCAATTGCGCCAATGTGATCGCAGTGGCCGCCACGACCTCGGCCGGTGCCAAGGCCAGCTATTCCAACTTCGGCGCCGGTATCGATGTATCCGCACCGGGCTCGGCGATCCTGTCCACGCTCAACAGCGGCACCACCACCCCGGGCAGTGCCAGCTACGCGTCCTACAACGGCACCTCGATGGCGTCCCCGCATGTGGCTGGCGTGGTCGCGCTGGTGCAGTCGGTTGCGCCGACCGCGTTGACGCCTGCCGCAGTCGAGACCTTGCTCAAGAACACCGCACGCGCGTTGCCGGGTGCCTGTTCCGGCGGTTGCGGCGCCGGCATCGTCAATGCCGACGCCGCAGTGACGGCGGCCATCAGCGGCAGCAACGGTGGGGGCGGTGGCGGAACCGGCAATACGCTGACCAACGGCACGCCCGTCACCGGCCTGGGTGCGGCCAGCGGTGCGGAGCTGAACTACACCATCGCCGTTCCCGCCGGCAGCGGCACGCTGACCGTGGCGATCAGCGGCGGTACCGGCGATGCGGATCTGTACGTGCGTGCCGGCAGTGCACCGACCGACACCACCTACACCTGCCGCCCGTACCGCAGCGGCAATGCCGAAACCTGCAGCATCACTGCGCCGTCGGGCACGTATTACGTGCGGGTCAAGGCATACAGCACGTTCTCCGGTGTGACCTTGCGCGCCAGCTACTAAGCCTGTCGTTAGACGCTGTTGCGCTGTCTGGCCGCCTGGCCAGGCAGCGCCGCCTAGCGCTGCCTCCCATCTGCGATGTCCGTCCACGTCTGCCGTTTGGGCAGGCGCTGGCGAGGCATTGCCGCTCGGCCGGAATGGACACCGGTCAGTCGTTTCGACGGGCGCCCGTGCCCGTCCATTCCGACCCGATCCGCAGTCTGCGGCAAGGGCGGCCATCTCGCCGCAACCGCGGCACTTCATAAAAAACTGAGGAACGATCGATGTCCAATGTGTCGCAACGTCGTGCACCTGCACGCGCACTGGTGGTGCTGGGTGTTTCCGCGCTGACCTCCCTGCTGGCCGTGCCGGCGTTTGCCGGTCAGGTCAACCTGTCCGGCCTGGAATCGCAGCCCACGCTGGACCGCTTCATCGTCAAGTACAAGGACGGCAGCAGCCCGGCAGTGAGTCCGACGTCGATGCGCGCATCGCTCAATTCAGTCGCCACCGCAGTGCCGGCCCGCGCCGGTCGCGCGCTGGGCCTGAGCCACGTGCGCCGTACCGCGCTCGGTTCGGAAGTGCTCAAGGCCAGCCGTGGCCTGGACCGTGCCGAGGCCGAAACGCTGATGCGCCGCATCGCCGCCGACCCGAGCGTGGACTACGTGGAAGTCGACCAGATCATGTATCCGACCCTGACCCCGAACGACACGCGGCTGTCCGAGCAATGGGGCTTCGGTACCACCGCTTCCAGCATCAACGTGCGCCCGGCCTGGGACACCGCCACCGGCACCGGCGTGGTGGTGGCAGTGATCGACACCGGCATCACCAGCCACCCAGACCTCAATGCGAACGTGCTGCCGGGCTACGACTTCATCAGCGACGCGGCGCGTGCGCGCGACAACAATGGCCGCGACAACAATCCGGCCGACCAGGGCGACTGGCGTGCTGCCAATCAGTGCGGGTCCGGCGTGCCGGCCGCCAATTCCAGCTGGCACGGCACCCATGTGGCCGGCACCATTGCCGCGGTCACCAACAACGGCACCGGTGTGGCCGGGACCGCGTTCAATGCGCGCGTCGTGCCGATCCGCGCCCTGGGCCTGTGCGGCGGCACCACCTCCGACATCGCCGATGCCATCGTCTGGGCTTCCGGCGGCACGGTCTCGGGCGTGCCGGCCAATGCCAACCCGGCCGAGGTGATCAACATGTCGCTGGGCGGCAGTGGCACCTGTTCCAGCACCTACCAGAACGCCATCAACGGCGCGGTGTCGCGCGGCACCACGGTGGTGGTGGCGGCTGGCAACAGCAACGCCAACGTGGCCAACTTCACCCCGGCCAGCTGCGCCAACGTGATCTCGGTGGCGTCGATCACCTCGGCCGGCGCGCGTTCGAGCTTCTCCAACTTCGGCAGCACCATCGATATCTCCGGCCCTGGCTCGGCGATCCTGTCAACCTTGAACAGCGGCACCACCACGCCGGGCAGCGCCAGCTACGCGTCCTACAACGGCACCTCGATGGCGGCCCCGCACGTGGCCGGCGTGGTGGCGCTGGTGCAGTCGGCAGCCAGCCGTCCGCTGACCCCCGCGGCAGTGGAAACCCTGCTGAAGAACACCGCGCGTCCGTTGCCGGGCACCTGCTCGGGCGGCTGCGGTGCCGGCATCGTCAATGCGGCGGGCGCGGTCAGCCAGACCCCGTAAGGCGAAGGCCATGCGCGATGCCGGCCTGACCGCCGGCATCGACGTCGGGCCAGCCCCGACGTCGCTGTCGGTGTTTTGAAACCTGCACTGCCCCGCTTCGGCGGGGCAGTGTGCGTTTGGGCCTCGGCCACGCCTGGGAATTGGCCAACCGGCGGCGGCAGTGGCTGAACAAAGCGCATGGCACTGCCGTCCGGCCGCTTCAGCCATGCAGATGGCACGCCGATAGCCAGCCCACGTGAGGCATGGCCGTGTGCAACCGCCCCACGATCAGGCAGTGCGCGTCGCAGAGGGCGTCAGCGCGTTGTCTTCCGAACGTTCAACGCCTTGGGGAGGGTTGATCCATGTCGTATGTCTCGCTTGGTGCGCTGCGCCACGCTGTCTTGGTCTGCGCGTTGTCATGCACGTTTTATGCCACTGCTGGCGAGGTCAGCCTGCAAGGGCTGGCGTCCAGCTCCACCCATCAACGTTTCATTGTCAGCTACAAGGACCGCGTCGGCAGCAGCCGTGCGACCGGCTTGTCTGCGCCATGGCGCGAGATCGCCAGCGCCGTGCCTGCACAGCGCGGACGCGCGTTGGGCTTGTCGGCCACTCGCCGGCTCAGCACGGGCCCGATGCTGTTGGTGGCCGATCGCAAACTGGACCGCGTGGACGCAGAAAGCCTGATGCGGCGCCTTGCCGCCGACCCGGCCGTCAAGCGCGTGGAAGTTGACGTGTTGATGCGCCCCTTGCTGGTGCCCAACGATCCGGGCGTGCCGCAGCAATGGGCGATGGGCGCCACCGCCGCCAGCATGAATATCCGACCGGCGTGGGATCGCACCACCGGTAAGGGCATCGTGGTGGCGGTGATCGATACCGGCATCACCAAGCATCCGGATCTGGACGCCAATGTCCTGCCCGGCTACGACTTCATCATCGACCCGGCGACGGCGCGCGATGGCAATGCGCGCGATGCCAGTGCCGCCGACCAGGGCGACTGGACCGCCGCCAACGAGTGCGGGCCGGGTGCGTCCGCGTCCAGCTCCAGCTGGCATGGCACGCATGTGGCCGGCATCGTGGCGGCGGTCGGCAACAATGCGGTCGGCGTGGTCGGTACCGCGTTCAATGCCAGGGTGCTGCCGCTGCGCGTGCTTGGCCGCTGCGGCGGTTACATGTCCGACATCGCCGATGCGATCGTCTGGGCCTCTGGCGGAAAGGTCAACGGTGTGCCGGCCAACCCGAATCCTGCCACGGTGATCAACCTGTCGCTGGGCGGCTACGGCAGTTGCTCGGCAACGATGAGTAATGCCATCGCCGCTGCGGTGACACGTGGCAGTTCGGTGGTGGTGGCGGCGGGCAACAGCAATATGGATGTGTCCACCAGCGTGCCGGCCAATTGCCCGAACGTGATCGCAGTGGCGGCCACCACCTCGGCGGGCGCCAAGGCCAGCTTCTCCAACTTCGGCAAGGGCGTGGATATCGCGGCGCCGGGACAGGCCATCGTCTCCACGCTCAACAGCGGCACCACGGTGCCGGGGAATGCGGCGTATGCGTCGTACAGCGGTACCTCGATGGCTGCACCGCATGTGGCCGGTGTGGTGGCGTTGATGCAATCGGTGGCGCTGAATCCGCTGACGCCGGCCACGGTGAAAGCCCTGCTCAAGAGCAGCGCCCGGCCGTTGCCGGTTGCCTGTACGCAGGGCTGCGGTGTGGGCCTGGTCAATGCCGATGGCGCGGTTGCTGCGGTGATCGAGTCGACCACCCTTGCCCGGAATGTGGCGCGTACCGGCTTGAGTGCGGCGCAGTCGGATGTGCTGTATTACCAGATCAACGTGCCGGCCGGCACGCGCACGCTGAAGGTGACGCTCAACGGTGGCAGCGGCAATGCCGATCTGTCGCTACGCGCAGGTGCACTGCCGACCGATACCGCCTACAGCTGCCGCAGCCTGCTGCCGGGCAATGCCGACAGCTGCACAGTCAACGCACCGGCGGCCGGTACGTACTACGTGCGGTTGAAGGCGACATTGGCGTTTTCAGGCGTCAGCGTCACGGCGGCGTACTGAGCAGGGTGGCGGCGGTGATGCCGCCGCGGCTCAGTCGCACAGTGCGCAGGCCCGCGCACTGAGTGCCTGCAGCAACTGTGCGCCGGGCAATTCCAGCAGCAACCCGCGCTGGCCGGCGTTGATCCACAGCGCCGGTGCGTCCAGCGCCGTGGCTTCGATCAGCACCGGCGTCTGCCGTTGCTGACCGAGCGGGCTGATACCGCCCACCTTGTAGCCGGTGCGGCGTTGTGCATCGGCCACGTCCATCATGCGTGCGGACTTTCCGCCGCACGCGCTGGCCAGTTTCTTCAGCGACAGGCGCCGGTCGCAGGGAATGACCGCACACACGGCCAGGTCGTCGACCCAGGCCATCAAGGTCTTCAGCACCGTCTGCGGTGCCAGCCCAAGCGCGTTTGCCGCCTGCAGGCCTTTGGCGTCTGCATCGTGTTGATAGTCGTAGGGGTGTAGCGCGTAGGCCACGCCTGCAGCGTCCAATGCCTTGGTCGCGCGGGTGGCCTTGCTCATGGCCTCAGACCGGTTCGAAGCGGTTGGCTGCGACGTTCTTGCGCACTTTCTCGGGATTCCAGATGCGTCCGTTCATGGCGATGTACACGCCGGCCGGCAGCGACTGCACCGCGCCGACCGCGCAGCCGATGTTGAACTCGGCATCGGAGCCGCGAAAGCGCGCCGGATTGAGCGCGCCGGTCATCACGATGGTCTTGTCGGCGATCGACTGCAGCACCTTGCCGGTTTCCACCATCGAGTCGGTGCCGTGGGTGATCAGCACGTGGCGGGTCGGCTGGGCGGCAATGGTGGCGCGCACAAGTTCGCGGTCGGCGTCGGTGATGTGCAGCGAATCCTTGCGGATGATCGGAATCACCGAGAAGCGGAAGGTCACGCCCAGCTCCTTGAGGATCTGGCCGATCTGCGGGTCGCCGATCTGGTAGTCCGATTTGTCGTCGAAGTAGATCTTGTCGATCGTGCCACCGGTGGTGACGATCAGGAGGTCTTCCATTGCTGCGGGTCCTTCAAACGGGCGCGGTGCAGGCCGCGCGAGGGCCGTCATGATACGACCCCGGCGCGGGTGCTGCCCAAGCGGGTCAACGTGGAGGGCGCTTGCGGCCGAAGCGCGCCGCCATGCCGGGGCCGCCCACCAATGCCACCACCAGCAGGGCCAGCAGTACTTCCAGCCAGGCCAGCCCACGTGCCTGCGGCTGGCTCCAGGCGGCCATCACGCCGTGACTGAACCAGCCCAGCGCAAACACGCCGGCCCAGAAACGCGCACGTGCGCTGCGCAGCGCCAGCGCGGCCATCAGCGCCGGCGGCAGTGCGAACACCAGCAGCGCCGCGGTGCGGTGGCGGTCGTCGTGAAACCAGCTCACGAACAGTACCGTCAGCGCGATCAGCGCGGCAGTCAGCAGCCAGTGCGTGGCACGCACGCTCATGGGCTGGCCAGGCGCCGGGCGATATCGGCCACCCGGCGACCCAGCGCACGCGCCAGCAGCGCTTCGTCCTCGCTCGGTTGCGGGTCGCCGCCGGCGCCGGAGACATGGCTGGCGCCATAGGGCGTGCCGCCGCTGGTGGTATGGCTGAGCGCCGGCTCGGTGAACGGGATGCCGACGATCAGGCAGCCGTGGTGCAGCAGCGGCAGGTGCATCGACAGCAAGGTGGATTCCTGGCCGCCGTGCATCGAGGCGGTGGAAGTGAACACGCCTGCCGGCTTGCCGGCCAGGGTGCCGCTGGCCCACTCGGCGCCCAGGCCGTCGAGGAAATGCTTCATCGGCGCGGCCATGTTGCCGAAGCGGGTCGGGCTGCCCAGCAGCAAACCGCTGCATTCGGCCAGATCGGCCTTGTCCACATACGGCGCGCCCTCGTCCGGCACCGGCGGGGCGCTGGTCTGGGTCACCGCCGCTACCGGCGGTACCGTGCGCAGCCGCGCGCCCATGCCCGGTACTTCGCCGATGCCGCGCGCGATCTGCCGCGCCAGCCGCGCCACCGAACCGCCACGGCTGTAATACAGCACCAGAATCTCCGCCATCGCGCATCTACCGCCTGTGTGAGTTGCCGCAGTATCGGCCAAGCCACCGCCTGCCTGCACGCCGCAGTTGCGGCAAGGCCGCGATGACGGCGCATCGGGTACCCTTGCGCGATGTTGCGCGTGAACAAAATCCACCAATGGAAAGAACGGCTGCGCGACCGCGCGCGGACGGTCAGCTTCGGGCGCTTCCTGTGGCGCCGCTTTCTCGACGACCGCCTGTTCCAGGCGGCCGCCTCGCTCGCCTACACCACGGTGTTCGCGCTGGTGCCGCTGGCGATCGTGGTGTTCGGGGTGCTGTCGGCGTTCCCGGCCTTCAACGAGTGGAAGGACGCGCTGACCGACTTCATCTTCAACAACTTCGTGCCCGGCGCGGCGCGCTCGGTGCAGAACTACCTCAATCGTTCGCTGGAGGATCTGGGCAAATTCACCGTGGCCGGTATGGTCGCGCTGGTGGCCTCGCTGCTGATCACCCTGCATAGCATCGAGCAGACCTTCAACAGCATCTGGCGGGTCGCCGCCGCACGGCCGAAGGTGACCCGCTTCCTGATCTACTGGACGGTGCTGACCCTGGGCACGATGCTGGCCGCCGCCTCGATGGCGATGGCCGCCTACGTGTTCGCGCTGCCGCTGTTCCGCACCACCGAAGGCCAGTGGCTGGCCGAATTCGCCTGGCGGCTGGCGCCGATGGCGGTGGAATTCGTCTGCATCGTGCTGATCTACCGCGTGGTGCCGCAGCATGGGGTACGCCTGCGGCATGCGCTGCCGGGCGCGTTGCTGGCGGTGATCCTGATGGAAATCGTCAAATGGGGCTTCGGCTTCTATCTGGGCAATTTCCAGACCTACCAGCGCATTTACGGCGCGCTGTCGGCGCTGCCGATCCTGCTGTTGTGGATCTACCTGAGCTGGGTTTCGGTGCTGCTGGGCGCCTCGCTGGCCTCCTCGATGGCGGCATTCCGCTACCAGCCCGAAGCGATGCGGCTGCCGCCGGGTTTCGAGATCTATGGCCTGCTGCGCCTGCTCGGCCGCTTCCGCCAGGCACGCATCCACGGCAACGGCCTGGATGAAGACCGCATCCTGGCGCTGGAGCCGATGCTCACCGACACGCTGATGCAGGAGTTGCTGTGCGAACTCAAACGCATCCGCCTGCTGCGCCGCGACGAGCGCGGCCAATGGCTGCTGGCGCGCGACCTGGACGTGGTGCCGCTGGCCGAACTCTACGAAAGCTGCCAGCTGCGCGTGCCGATCGAAGACCGCCCCCTGCCGTGCCGCGACGATGCCTACGGCCAGGCCGCTGCCGCTGCGCTGGAACAACTGCGCCAACCCTTGCGCAGCGTGCTGGCGCAACCGGTCGGCGACCTCTACACCCACCTTCCCGGAGACCTCCCATGACCGTGCGCCTTGTGCGCGGCGCCTGTGCGCTGCTGTTGCCGCTGTTGCTGCTGACCGCCTGCAAGCCCACCGGCGAGGGCACGCCCGCCGCCGGCGGTGCAGCGCCAGCGACTACCGCACAGACGCCGCAAAAGCCGGCCGCTCCCGCCGACCCGGCCAGCCCAACCGACACCTCGGTGGTGCAGCAGACCGCCGAGATGCCCAAGCTGTCGCTGCCGACCGTGACCGGCGAGGCCTACGACCTGGCCGCGCATCGCGGCAAGTGGGTGGTGGTCAATTTCTGGGCCACCTGGTGCGCGCCGTGCCTGAAGGAAATGCCCGAGCTGTCGGCGCTGCACACCATGCGCGACACCGTCGAAGTGGTGGGCCTGGCCTATGAAGACATCAGCAGCGCCGACATGCAGGCGTTCCTGAAGGACCACCCGGTGTCGTACCCGATTGCCATTCTCGACCCTTACCAACCGCCGCAGGACTTCGCCACGCCGCGCGGCTTGCCGATGACGTATCTGATCGGGCCGGACGGCAAGGTCGCCAAGCAGTTCCTCGGCCCGGTGACCGCACGCGACATCGAGACGGCGGTGGGCATCACCGGCAAGGCCGGCTGATGCAGGCGGCGCGCTTTATCGTCACCGGCGTGGTGCAGGGCGTGTGGTTCCGCGCCTCCACCCGCGAGCGTGCGGTTGCGCTGGGCCTGCGTGGGCATGCGCGCAACCAGCCCGACGGCAGTGTGGAGGTGGTCGCTGCCGGGCCCGCCGTCGCGCTGGATGCGCTGGAATCCTGGTTATGGCAAGGCCCGCCGGCGGCCAGGGTCGCGGCGGTGACCCGCACGCCCTGCGCGCCGCCGCCGACTGAAGAATTTGTAACTGGCTGAGTCGCTGCCAGTCGAGCAGGCCAACAGACTTGCGATGCGTCGCCGATAACCTTGTCAGCGCGATCAGGCGTGCAGGGGGAATATATGGCCGCTCCATCTCAAGATCACACCGACGGGCAGGAACTGCCTACCCGCAACCGTCGCCTGGCGCAGCTGGCGCCATGGCTGTACCTGGGCGTCCTGTCGGGCAGTGGCTGGCTGCTGTTTCTGCAGCCGCAGACCCGCGTGCTGCAGCCGGGGCAGGCGGCCACCAGCTGGCTGCTGGCCTGGATCTTCGGCGGCATCGTGATCGCTGCGGTGCTGTGGAGCCTGAAGCTCGCACGTCACGGCCTGGGCGCGTCCGCTGCCAGCTATCCGCTGTCGGCGCGTCTGCCCGATTCCTGGGCCGACGCCTACGCAGCCCTGTTGCGCCCGGCCACCGCCGCGCCGATGACCGCGTCCAGGCCCGATCCTGCCGGCACCCAGCGCGGCGCAGCCTGGCACCGTTTCGGCGGCGGCATGCTCAGCGTGGAAAATTTCGATCCCAACGACGCCACCCGTGCGCCCTGGGACAACCTCGATGCCCAGGCCTGCATCGCGCGTCTGGACGATGTCCGTCCGGCCTGGCAGAACGCCACCGCCAACCGCGCGCTGCAACAGGAGCGTCGCTACTGGCTGGATGTGGTGCTGTCGCTGCTCGACCATGGCGTGATGCGGCCGCTGCAGGACGGCTACCTGCCCGACACCGCCACGCTGCGCACCGAACGTTTCCTGCTCGGCGCCGATGCCGGCCCGGTCGTCCTGGCCGAGGTGCCTGCATTGTTCGCCCGCCGCCTGGCGCTGGCGATCGAAAGCCTGCCGGCCCCGCAACGCGAAGCCGCCGGCGTCCAATGGCGTCTGCTGCAGCAATTGCACGGCCTGGTTGCCGAAAGCCGCATGCTGGACGAGCGATCGCAGGTCATCCAGGTGCTGGCGTGGAATCCGGACGTGGACCTGGATCAGGTCGAAGTGGCCTACATCCTGGCCGCCGAGTACCGCCAGGGCATGCGCGACTGGTTGCGCCGCGCTGCGCTGGTGCGTCTGCCCGACAGCGCGCTGCGCCTGGACGAAGTGCTGCTATCGTCCTGCAGCCCGCTCGGTCCGCAGGCCGACGATGTGGATTACATCGAAGCGATGCGCCCGCTACACCGCGGGTTCATGCAGCTGTTCAGTCAGCGCCTGAGCCAGCTGGTCTTGCAGGCCGAACAGGCCGAACGCCAGTCCGGCCTGTATCCCCTGCCGCGCGCCACGGCCAGCGACGAGATCTCTCAGGACTGGCCGGCGTAAGCGTCGATCGGTTCCAGTACTCCGTAACGTTCCTTGTGCGGCTTGCCATCCAGCGGTGGCAGCTGCAGCGTGTCATCGGGCACCGCGATGTCCGGGAGCCGATCCAGCAGGTTGCGGATCAGACTCAGTCGGCCCCGCTTCTGGTCGTTGAAATCCACCAGCGTCCACGGCGCGTCCGGCGTATGCGTCACCTCGAGCATGCGCTCGCGCGCGGCGGTGTAGTCCTCGTACTTGCTGCGTGACTGCAGGTCCACCGGCGACAACTTCCAGCCCTTGAGCGGATCTTCCTGGCGTTCGGCAAAGCGCTGTTCCTGTTCGGCCTGATCCACGCACAGCCAGTACTTGAACAGCAGGATGCCGTCGTCGACCAGCAGTTGTTCAAAACGCGGCGCCTGATCGAGGAACGCTTCGTACTGGGCGTCGGTGCAATAGCCCATCACCCGTTCCACGCCGGCGCGGTTGTACCAGCTGCGATCCATCAGCACCAACTCGCCGGCCGCCGGCAGGTGCGCCACATAGCGCTGGAAATACCATTGCGTGCTTTCGCGGTCGTTGGGTGTCGGCAATGCCACCACCCGGCACTGGCGCGGGTTCAGATGGCTGGCGATGGCCTGGATCACGCCGCCCTTGCCGGCGGTGTCGCGGCCTTCCACCAGCACCAGCGCGCGCTGGTTGGTGTGGCGCAGCCAGCGGGCCATGTTGACCAGTTCCAGCTGCAGCGGTGCCAGCAGCTTCTTGTAGGCCTTGCGTTTCAGGTGCGACATGCGCGTTCCGACAGCGATGAAGCGCGCAGGCTATTCGCCCAGGCGTGGACGCAGTGTCGCCAGATTGCAGGGCTTGGTACGCGCATCCAGCTGCGCACGCACGATCTTCTCCCAGGCCGTGCGGCAGGCCGAGGTGGAGCCGGGCAGGCAGAACACGAAACTGTGATTGGCCAAGCCCGCAAACGCACGCGATTGCAGCGAAGACGTGCCGATTTCTTCCACGCTGATAGCCCGGAACATCTCGCCGAAGCCAGGCATGGTCTTGTCCAGCAGTGGCGTGATTGCCTCCGGCGTGCTGTCACGGCCGGTAAAGCCGGTGCCACCGGTGATCAGGATGCCGTCCACCTGCGCATCGGCAATCCATGCAGAAATGATCGCGCGCATGCGGTAACGGTCGTCCGGACACAGGGCGCGCTCGTGCAGCACGTGACCATCGTGAGTCAGGGCATCAACCAGATAGTCGCCGGAGCGGTCATCGGCCAGCGTGCGGCTGTCGGACACCGTCAGCACGCACAGGTGCAAGGGAATGAAGTCGAGATTGGAAGGCATGCCCAAGCCTAGCGAGCCGGGACGCGCGGGTACAGCACCACGGTGTGAAGCCGCACAACTCAGCTACTGGCTTCGGTCAGTGCGGCAGCACGGCCGGGGATCGGCTCCTCGGCTCGGCAGACATCCTGTCTGACGCGCCGCCGCGGCACATCCGTGTGCCGCTCTCCGCCAATCCCCGGCCACGCTGCCGCTCGGCGCGTTGTTTCCATGACCTGAAAAGCTTGAACAAGCTAATGAAGCGCCGCTTGAAGCCCCTCTCCCGCCGGGAGAGGGGTTGGGGTGAGGGTACGGCGAAGCAAGATGCCTGTCGGTACTCGCTTCGGTCAGGGCGACAGCGCGGCCGGGGAGGCTCCTCGGCGCGGCACATCCTGTCTGACGCGCCGCCGCGGCACATCCGTGTGCCGCTCTCCGCCAATCCCCGGCCACGCTGCCGCTCTGCACGTTGTTTCCATGACCTGAAAGGTCTCGAAGAAATTCAATGACGCTTTCAAGCACCTCTCCCGCAGGGGCGAGGTGGCACAGCTGGGCGCGCGTGCCTTGGAGCGCCCGCGCCGCAAGCGCGGGCCGGGGCACGGAGCGGGAGTTGGGGTGGGGAGCAAAAGACAGCCATCTACTTTGGAAAGGCAAGCAGGCCGCTAGTTACCTGACCAACCATGTTGGCGCGCGAGTGCTTGCATCAGGTCGGCGAACCCGTCGGCAAACCCATCCATATCGAACACGCCCGACTCGCGCCGACGCTCCGCCACCCGCGCACGCAACGTACTCAACGCGGCTGGATCACCCGCCAACGCCACCGCCTTGGCCACAAACGCGGCGTCGTCTGCCACATTCATTTCATCCAGCCCCAGGTGCTGGTTGAGGCTGCCCGCCACCCGTGCGGCAAACGTCTCGCCGGGCGTGGTCAGCACCGGGCAACCCGCCCACAACGCATCGGAGGCGGTGGTATGCGCGTTGTACGGATGCGTATCCAGGAACAGGTCCGCATGCCGGTAACGTGCCAGATACTGCGGGTGGGGCAACTTCGGCATGAAGACCAGGCGCTGCGCATCCACGCCCTGCGCCTGTGCTGCCGCACGCAAGCGCGCATCGGCCTGGCCCGGCCCCGACAACAGCCACAGCACACTGCCGGGCACCGCACGCAAGACTGCCAGCATGCGCACCATGCTGCGCGGGTTGAGTTTGTAGCTGTTGTTGAAGCAGCAAAACACCACGCCATGCGCAGGCAAACCGCACGCGGTGCGCGATGGCGGCTCGCCAAGCGTGCGCGTGATGTCCGACGGCTGAAACACGCGGTTCAAGCGCAGCACCTGCTCGCTGTAGAACGGCGCCAGCGACGGCGGCAATGCGAATGCATCGCCCAGCACGTAATCCATCCACGGCGCACCGGAGGTGCCCGGGTATGCCAGCCAATTGATCTGCACCGGCGCCGGCCGCAGGGCGAACACTTCCGGGCGCCCGCCACCCCCCCAGCCGCGCAGATCGAACAACACATCGATCCCCTGCGCGCGGATATGCTGCGCGGTGGCCAGGTGCCCGAGCGCGGTGACATCGTGCAGCGTGGTGGCCTGAGTCAGGCGCGCGCGAATCGCGCTGCCGTCGTCATGGCTGGTCGCAAACAGGTGTAACTGCAGCGCCGGTTGGCGTTGCTGCAATGCCTCGAACAACGCCACCGTCAACAGCCCCGTGGGATGCGCGCCGAAGCCATTGGACACCAGGCCAACACGCAACGCACCGCAGCTGCGTACCTTGACCGGCGGCAGTGGTTGCAGGCTTGAGGCGATCGCCTGCGCACGCGTTCGCGCACAGGCCAGTTGCTCGGCCGCAGTGGCGTCCTCGCTCAGGAACGCGAACGGCTCCACCGCCGCTGCGCCGTGCGCCACGGCGTTGCGCACCTGCGCGGCCAAGGCATCCAGATCGCGCCAGTCGCATAAACGACGGCGCCAGTTGAGCAGCTGCGCGGCGATGTACGGCTCGTCTGGCAGCAGTTGATGCGCGCGCGTGTAGGCTGCCGCCGCCTGCTCCGGCTGACCGGCGTCTTCCAAGGCATGGCCCAGCCATAGCGCAATGCCCGGATGTTGTGGCACCAGGTCCGATGCCTGCTGCAGCAAACGCGAGGCCTCTGTATGCCGCTGTTGCGCCCAGCGCACGCGGCCAAGCCGCGCGATCGCTTCCGGGTGGCCCGGATGCAACGCCAATGCGCGTTGCACGGCAAATTCGCCGGCGGCGATGCCGCCCATGCCGAGTTCGGCATCGGCCAGCATCAACCACGCAATGAAATCGCCCGGCTGGCGCCGCACCGCCTCGCGCAGCTGCAGCAGCTCGCGCGGGACCTGCGCACTCACGGGCTGTCGCTCAACCGTGCCAGTTCGTCGGCCTGATGCTCGTGCAGCAGGCGTGCGATCAGTGCATCCAGATCGCCTTCGATGATGTTGGGCAGGTCGTACAAGGTCAGGCCTTCCACGCGGTGGTCGGTGATGCGGCCCTGCGGGAAGCTGTAGGTGCGGATGCGCTGGCTGCGGTCGCCGCTGCCGACCTGCAACTTGCGCGTCTGCGCCTCGGCGGCTGCCGCCTTGCTGCGTTCGGCTTCCACCAGTTGCGCCTTCAGCCGCTTCATCGCCTTGTCGCGGTTGGCGTGCTGGCTGCGCTCGGTCTGGCATTCCACCACCACGCCGCTGGGCACGTGGGTGATGCGGATCGCCGATTCGGTCTTGTTGACGTGCTGTCCGCCGGCGCCGGAGGAGCGGAAGGTGTCCACCTTCAGGTCCGCCGGGTTGATCACGATCTCTTCCACGTCGTCGGCCTCGGGAATGATCGCCACCGTCGCCGCCGAGGTGTGGATGCGGCCCTGCGATTCGGTCGCCGGCACGCGCTGCACGCGGTGGGTGCCGGATTCGAACTTAAGGCGCGAATACGCGCCGCGCCCGACCACCCGTGCCACCACTTCCTTGTAGCCGCCGTGCTCGCCGGGGCTGTCGGATTCGATCTCGACCTTCCAGCCCTGGCGCTCGGCATAGCGTGCATACATGCGGAACAGGTCGCCGGCGAAGATCGCCGCCTCGTCCCCGCCGGTGCCGGCGCGCACTTCCAGAAACAGGTTGCCGTCGTCGCGCGGGTCGCGCGGCACCAGCAGCAACGCCAGCTGCGCATCCAGTTCGTCCAGGCGTGCCTGTGCGGCGGCGATTTCCTCTTCGGCCAGCTCGCGCATTTCCGGGTCGTTGCGCATGGCTTCGGCCGCGCTCAGATCGGCTTTGGCGCGCGCCTCGTCTTCCAGCGCCACCGCCACCGGCTCCAGTTGCGACAGTTCGCGCGACAGTGTGCGAAACCTGTCGTTGTTGCTCACCACGTCCGGGTCGGACAACAGGTGCTGCAGTTCTTCGCGGCGCTCGGCCAGCGCTTCGAGCTTACGGCGCAGGGTCGGCGTCATCAGTCCTCACGATCGGGGTAGCTACAGGGGGATGTTGGTAACCGGGTTTTTCCGGGAAAAGCCGGTCGGCCGCGCTGGTCAATTCCAGGTCGTTGCTGAGCGCGGCCTCGCGCAGCGCGGCGGTGGGCGGATGCAGCAGCCGATTGGTCAGCGCATGCGCCAGCTGCTCCAGCACCTCGTCGGCCGGCTTGCCGTTGCTCAATTGCTGGCGTGCCTTGGCCAGCAGTTCGTCGCGGGTGCTGTCGCCGAATGCACGCAGCCGCTTGAGCGGTGCCTGGCGTGCGTTGGCCTGCACGGTCTCGACATAGCGCGCCACCTGCAGGTCGATGATGGCCTCGGCCTGGTCTGCGGCTTCGCGGCGGCTGCGGCGGTTGTCTTCCACCGCGCGCTCCAGATCGTCCACGGTGTACAGATAGGCATCACCCAGTGTCGCCACCGAGGCTTCGATATCGCGCGGCACAGCCAGGTCGAACAACAGCATCGGCTTGCGTTTGCGCGCGCGCAGCGCCTGTTCCACCTGCGCCCGCGTCACGATCGGCTCGCGCGCGGCGGTGGCCGAGAACACCACATCGGCCTCGGCCAGATGGCGTTCCAGATCGGTCAGCGGCAAGGCATAGCCGCCGTGCTGGCTTGCCAGTGTCTGCGCATGCGCCAGGGTGCGATTGGCGATCAGCAACCGGCGCACGCGGCCTTCGCTCAGATGCTTGGCGGCCAGCTCGATGGTTTCGCCGGCGCCGATCAGCAATACGGTCGATTCGTTGAGCCGCGCAAAGGATTCCTGCGCCAGCCGCACCGCGGTGGAGGCCACCGACACCGGGTTGGCGCCGACACGGGTATCGGTGCGCGCACGCTTGGCCACCGAAAAGGTCTGCTGGAACAGCCGATCCAGCCCGCTGCCCAGCGCGCCGTGCGCGCGCGCCACCGCCCAGGCGTCCTTGACCTGGCCCAAGATCTGCGGCTCGCCCAGCACCATCGAGTCCAGCCCGGTGGCGACCCGGAACAGATGACGCACCGCGTCGGCGTCCTGATGCTGGTACAGATAGCCGCTCAGTCCCGGCGCATGCGCGTCCAGCCAGCCGGCCAGCGTCTGCGCATCGTCGGCCATCGCGTACAGCTCGGTGCGGTTGCAGGTCGACAGCAGCGCGGCCTCGCGTACCTGCGGCAAGGCGCGCAACGATTCGAGCGCGCGCGGCAGCGCGTCACCTGCGAACGCCGCGCGTTCGCGCAGGTCCACAGGTGCGGTCTGGTGATTCAGTCCGAGCACCCACAACGTCATTGTTCAGTTGCTTGCGATAAGCTGGTGGCCATTCAGGGCCCCATTTTACGGCCCGGTTGCCCCCGATGCCTGTACCGATTCGCATCCTGAGTGTTCTTTTGCTGGTAGCAGTGTCCGCCAACGCCACGGCAGCACCCAAGAAAGCACCGCCCGCTCCACCGGCCAGCAGTGCCGGCGCCACCTCGCTGGAACCTGTGCTCGCCGGCGAATTCGCCTTGCAGGCCGGGCAACTGGACGATGCCGCCCGCGCCTATCTGGACGCTGCCAAGGCCGAGGCCGGCGACGCCGGCCTGGCCGAGCGCGCCGCCCGCATCGCCATGCTGGCCAACGACGACCCGCGTGCCATCGAGGCCCTGGCGCTGTGGCGCGCCCGCGCGCCGTCGTCAATGTCGATGCGCAGCACCGAAGCCTCGCTGGCCCTGCGCCGCAACGACCTGCGCACCGCGCGCCGCGACCTGCTCGGCCTGCTCAAGGAGCCCGACCCGCGTGGCTGGCGCTTTGCGTTGATCGCGCTGGCCAACGGCGGCCGCGAGCCGGAAGCCTCGGCCGACGTCCTCGAAGACCTGGTCGAGGCCGGCGCCATCCCCAACCAGATCGAGATCTGGCAGGAATTTGGCCGGCTCGCGCTGCGCATGGAGCGCCCGGCGCTGGCCAAGCGCATCGTCGACGAGGTGGTGCGCCGCTTCCCCGAGGAGCCGCGCGTGGCCTTGCTGCACGCCACCCAGCTGCAACAGGAAGGCAAAAACGACGAAGCGCTGGCGTTGCTGAAGAACGTCGAACCGAAGGCCGTGAAGGATTCCGAGCTGCGTGGCGCGCTGGCCTTCGCCTACGACGCCATGGGCCAGACCGAAGCGGCCGCGCGCGTGCTGTCCACCGGGCCGCAGGACACCCAGACCTATGGGTTGCGCGCGTCCATGCTCGCCAAAGAGAAGGACCGCACAGCGTTGGAGGCGCTCTATGGCGAGCTCAGGAGCAATGCCACCAAGCCCGACCCGGACCGCCGCCTGCTGCTGGGCAAGATCGCCGAATTCCTCAAGCGTTATGACGAAGCGGTGGAGTGGTACCGCGGCGTGCCCGGCGGATCGCAGCTGAGCGAAGCGCGCTTGCGCGCGGCCAGTGCCCTGTACGAGCTGGGCCGCAAGCCCGAAGCGTTGGCGGAAGTGCGCGCATTGCAGGGCGATGCCACTGCCGACGACGATGCCCGTCGCGATGCCTATGTGCTGGAAGCCGAGCTGCATCAGCGCGCCGACGACGCACCGGGCGAGCTGGACGCCTTCGAGCGTGGCCTGGCTGCCTACCCGGACGACGGTGCGCTGTTGTACGCCCGCGGCCTGGCCTGGGAGCGTCGCGACGACGTGGCGCGCGCCGAGGCCGACCTTCGCAAGATCCTGGTGGCCGAGCCCGAAAACGTCGCGGCGCTGAACGCGCTGGGCTACACCCTGGCCGACCGCACCACCCGCTACAAGGAAGCGCTGGCGCTGATCGACCGCGCCCGCACCGCCGACCCGGACAACCCGGCCATCGTCGACAGCTACGGTTGGGTGCTGTACCGCATGGGCCGTACCAAGGAAGCCCTGGTGCAGCTGCGCCGCGCCTGGGCATTGGTCAAGGATCCGGAGATCGCCGCACACGTGGGCGAGGTGCTCTGGGTCAGCGGCAAGCAGGACGAGGCACGCCGCTACTTCGACGAAGCGCGCCGGCTGGATCCGGACAATCGCGCGCTGCAACGCGCCGCGGAGAAGTTCGGTCTATGAGCGCCGCAAGACGGACGCTGGCCCTGAGCGGGCTGGTGCTATTCGCCCTGTCCGGCTGCGTCAGCGTGCCGCGCGGGCAGGGCGGTGGCGCGGCGGTGGTCGAGCGCGTGTCCGATCAAGCGCGCACGGCCGAAACTGCGCGCCAGGCATGGCTGCAGGCCCATCCGCAGTGGTCGTTCCAGGGGCGGGTGGCGATCAGCAAGGACCGCAACGGTGGTAGCGGGCGCATCGACTGGCAGCAGGATGGCCCCCATTACCGCGTGCAGCTCAGTGCCCCGGTGACCCGCCAGAGCTGGGTGCTCACTGGCGACACCACCACCGGCGCCGGTCGGCTCGAGGGGCTGGACGGCGGTCCGCGCAACGGTCCCGATGCCGACCAGGTCTTGCTGGACGCGACCGGCTGGACCATCCCGGTCAACCAGATGCCGGACTGGGTGCGCGCGCTGCACATCGCCGATGCCGGCGCGCAACGCGTCGATCTCGACGCTGCCGGGCGCCCGCGCACCGTGCAACAGGATGGCTGGACCATCGAGTTTCTTGCCTGGGCACCTGCCAGCGACGGCCAGCCCGAGCTGCCGCAGCGCATCGAAGCCCATAACGGCAGCGCCAAGGTCCGCCTGCTGGTCGATCAGTGGACGGTATCGCCCTGATGGCAGCGCCGGACGGCTGGTCGGCATGGCCTGCGCCGGCCAAACTGAACCTGTTTCTGCAGATCATCGGGCGCCGCGCCGATGGCTACCACCTGCTGCAGACCGTGTTCCGGCTGCTGGATTGGGGGGACACCATTCATCTTCGTGTGCGCAGTGACGGCCTGATCCGCCGCATCGGCGACAGTCTGCCCGGCGTCGCCGAAGACGATGATCTGGTGATCCGCGCCGCGCGCCTGCTGCAATCGTCCACCGGCGCACGGGCCGGCGCGGAGATTCGCCTCGACAAGCGCATCCCCGCCGGTGGCGGGTTTGGCGGCGGCTCGTCGGACGCGGCGACCGTGCTGGTGGCGCTCAATGCCTTATGGGGCCTGGGCTTGCCGGTCGATGCACTGGCCGGGCTGGGCCTGCGGCTGGGTGCCGACGTGCCGGTGTTCGTGCGCGGGCGCAATGCCTGGGCCGAGGGCGTGGGCGAGCAACTCACCCCGATCGTCCTTCCGCAGGCCGCCTATGTGCTTGTCGATCCGGGCGTTCATGTGCCCACGCCGGCGTTATTTCAATCACAGGAATTGACGCGGGATGCTGCGCCCGTGAAAATAGCGGACTTCGCTTCCGGTTCTCTGCTCGACAATGCGTTCGAGCCGGTCCTGCGGCGCCGCGAACCCGCCGTCGAGGCCGTGTTCCAGGCGTTGTCACAGATCGGCACGCCACGTTTGACCGGGTCGGGAAGTGGGTGTTTCGTCGAATTCGCCACGCGCGCTGCTGCAGAGCAGGCCCTGGCGCAGTTGCCGGACAGCCTGCGGGCGTGGGTCGTGGAAGGTGCAGCGCACTCGCCATTGCTCGACGTACTGGATGCGACAAGGTTTTGATGCAGGGGCGTCGCCAAGAGGCCCAAGGCACCAGGTTTTGATCCTGGCATTCGTAGGTTCGAATCCTACCGCCCCTGCCAATATGCAGATCCCTCTGCAGTAGCCCGCACATCCATGTGCGGGGATTCAACGAAAAGCCCGGCATTTGGTCGGCTTTGTCCAGTTCCATCATCGCCCGCACGCTCTTTGCCGCCGCCCGAGAGATCCCATGCAAGACCAACGTAACCTGCTGGTGTTCTCCGGCAATGCCAACAAGCCGCTGGCCCAGAGCATCTGCAAGGAGCTCGGCGTGCGCATGGGCAAGGCGCTGGTCACGCGCTTTTCCGATGGCGAAGTGCAGGTGGAGATCGAAGAGAGCGTGCGCCGGCAGGAAGTGTTCGTGATCCAGCCGACCTGCGCGCCGAGCGCTGAAAACCTGATGGAACTGCTGGTGCTGATCGACGCGCTCAAGCGCGCCAGCGCCGCCTCCGTCACTGCGGTGATCCCGTACTTCGGCTATTCGCGTCAGGACCGCCGTATGCGCTCCTCGCGCGTGCCGATCACCGCCAAGGTTGCCGCCAAGATGATCTGCGCGATGGAAGCCGACCGCGTGTTGACGGTCGACCTGCATGCCGACCAGATCCAGGGCTTCTTCGATGTGCCGGTCGACAATGTCTATGCCTCGCCGCTGCTGCTGGCCGACATCTGGCGCGCCTATGGCACCGATAATCTGATCGTGGTGTCGCCGGACGTGGGCGGTGTGGTGCGCGCGCGCGCCGTCGCCAAGCGCCTGGACGATGCCGACCTGGCCATCATCGACAAGCGCCGCCCGCGCGCCAATGTCGCCACGGTGATGAACATCATCGGCGACGTGCAGGGCAAGACCTGCGTGCTGGTCGACGACCTGGTCGACACCGCCGGTACCTTGTGTGCGGCTGCCGCAGCGCTCAAGCAGCGCGGCGCGCTCAAGGTGGTGGCCTACATCACCCACCCGGTGCTGTCCGGCCCGGCCGTGGACAACATCAATAATTCGCAGCTCGACGAGCTGGTGGTGACCGACACGATTCCGTTGAACGAAGCGGCGCGCACCTGCCCGAAGATTCGTCAGTTGAGCGTGGCAGAACTGCTGGCCGAGACGATCCGCCGTATCGCCTTCGGCGAATCGGTCAGCTCGCTCTACGTCGACTGATCCCGCATTCGGCGCCCGGATTTCCGGGTGCCGGTACTACGTCTCTCCTGGTCGCGGGTGAGACGCTTCATCGCCGCGAGGCGGTATTCCAATCTAGGTAGTGAAACAACATGGCAAAGACTCACGAAATCAAGGTCGAGCGCCGCGCGGACGAGGGGAAGGGTGCGAGCCGCCGCCTGCGTCACGCTGGCGTCATTCCGGCCATCGTCTACGGTGGCGAACTCGAGCCGGTCAGCATCCAGCTCAACCATGAGCAGATCTGGCTCGCCCAGCAGAACGAGTGGTTCTACTCGTCGATCCTGGACCTGAACCTCAATGGCGACGTGCAGCAGGTACTGCTGCGTGACATGCAGCGCCATCCGTTCAAGCAGCTGATCATGCACATCGACTTCCAGCGCGTCAGCGCCAACGAGAAGCTGAGCGCTGCCGTGCCGCTGCACTTCATCAACGAAGCGACCTCGCCGGCCGGCAAGTCGAGCGAAGTGGTTGTGACCCACGAGCTCAACGAAGTCCAGGTGGTCTGCCTGCCGAAGGACCTGCCTGAGTTCATCGAAGTCGACCTCGGTGCCCTGGAAGTGGGTAACGTGATCCACCTGTCCGAAATCAAGCTGCCGGCTGGCGTCGAAATCCCCGAGCTGAAGCTGGGCAAGGAACACGATGTTGCCGTGGTTGCTGCCAAGCACGTGCGCGTTGAAGAAGAAGACGCTGCCGGTGAAGAAGGCAGCGAAGGCGCAGAAACCAAGTAATCCGTCGGCCGATTCCTCGCATGCGCGGGGAATCGGCTGCGGTGACTGGCATGTCTGCACTTCGGCTGATCGTCGGGCTCGGGAATCCGGGTCCGGAACACGCGCAAACCCGGCACAACGCCGGGTTTCGTTTCGTCGATGCCCTCGTCGAGCGCAGTGGCGCCCGCTGGGGGCTGGACAGCAAGTTGTTCGGTGAAACGGCCAAGGTCGATATCGCAGGGCAACCGGTCTGGCTGCTCAAGCCGGCCACCTTCATGAATCTCAGTGGCAAATCGATCACCGCCGCCCTGCGGTTCTGGAAGATCGAGCCGGAGCAACTGCTCGTCGCACACGACGAACTGGATCTGGCGCCGGGCACGGCGCGGCTCAAGTTCGATGGCGGCCACGGCGGCCAGAACGGTCTGCGCGATACCATTCGCCTGCTGGGGCACGGCAAATTCCACCGCCTGCGGGTCGGCATCGGCCATCCCGGTCACAAGGATCGCGTGGTGCCGTGGGTGCTGGGGCGGGCAGGGCGCGAGGACGATGCTGCGATCGGTGCTGCGGTGGATGCGGCCATCGATGTCCTGCCGCTGGCGATGGACGGCAATTTCAACGAAGCGATGAAGCGCCTGCATACCAAAAAATAGAGAATGGGGAATCGGGAATGGGAGGAGCTCTGCTCTTGCCATTCTCGATTCCCGATTCTCCATTCACTGGAAAACCCATGGGTATCAAATGCGGCATCGTCGGCCTGCCCAACGTCGGCAAGTCGACCCTGTTCAACGCGCTGACCAAGGCGGGCATCGCTGCGGCCAATTTTCCGTTCTGCACCATCGAGCCGAACGTCGGCATCGTGCCGGTGCCGGATCCGCGTCTCAACCAGCTGGCCGAGATCGTCAAGCCGCAGAAGCTGATCCCTACCGCGGTCGAGTTCGTCGACATCGCCGGCCTGGTGGCCGGTGCGGCGAGTGGAGAAGGCCTGGGTAACAAGTTCCTGGCGCACATCCGCGAAGTCGATGCGATCACCCATGTGGTGCGCTGCTTCGAGAACGACGACGTCATCCACGTCAACAACAAGGTCGACCCGATTGCCGATATCGAAACCATCGATACCGAGCTGGCGCTGGCCGACCTGGATAGCGTGGAAAAGGCGCTCAATCGCGCCGAACGCAGCGCCAAGGGCGGCGACAAGGACGCTGCGGCACGCAAGCCGGTGCTGGTCAAGTTGCAGGCTGCGCTGGCCGACGGCAAGGCCGGCCGTGCGGCCGGGCTGGATGAAGAGGAAAAGGCGCTGATACGCGATCTGTTCCTGCTGACGCTCAAGCCGGTGATGTACATCGCCAACGTGCTGGAGGATGGTTTTGAAAACAATCCGCACCTGGACGCAGTGCGCGCGCACGCCGCGACCGAAGGCGCCGAAGTGGTGCCGGTCTCGGCCGCCATCGAAGAGGAGCTGTCCCAGCTCGACGACGAAGATCGTGACACCTTCCTGGCCGATCTCGGACTGAGCGAGCCCGGCCTGAATCGCGTCATCCGCGCGGCCTACACGCTGCTGGGCCTGCAGACCTACTTCACCGCAGGCGTCAAGGAAGTGCGTGCCTGGACGGTCAGGGCAGGCTCTACCGCACCGCAGGCGGCGGCAGTCATCCATACCGATTTCGAGAAGGGCTTCATCCGCGCCGAGACGATCGGCTTCGATGACTTCATCAAGTATCGCGGCGAAGCCGGTGCGCGCGATGCGGGCCGTCTGCGTCTGGAAGGCAAGGAATATCGGGTCCAGGAAGGCGACGTGCTGCACTTCCGTTTCAACGTCTGATCCGGTGTGCGCGGCGCTGATCGTCGCGCGCATTCAGTAGTGACGAAGAGTTCAAAATTTTTGTTGACACCGGGTGCGTCCCACAACAAAATAACGGGCTGCTTCACCCCGAACCGAATCGCCTCACCGCGCCACGGTCCGGTAGTAAAAGCTGGAGGGATACCCAAGCGGCCAACGGGGGCAGACTGTAAATCTGCTGGCTTACGCCTTCGGTGGTTCGAATCCACCTCCCTCCACCAGTTTCACGTTGTGGTATGCAGTTCCCGGCGCGGGAGTAGTTCAACGGTAGAACCTCAGCCTTCCAAGCTGATGGTGCGGGTTCGATTCCCGTCTCCCGCTCCATTGAACGCAAATGCATGGCATAATGCAAAACTCGCTCACGTAGCTCAGTCGGTAGAGCACCTCCTTGGTAAGGAGGAGGTCGAAGGTTCGATTCCTTTCGTGAGCACCATTACTCAATCGTCTTAAACTCCAAACGATTACCGAGAACTTGCACCCATGGCAAAAGCTAAATTCGAGCGCACCAAGCTGCACGTCAATGTCGGCACCATCGGTCACGTTGACCATGGCAAGACCACGTTGACCGCTGCGCTGACCAAGATCGGTGCAGAGCGTTTCGGTGGCGAGTTCAAGGCGTACGACGCGATCGACGCAGCGCCCGAAGAGAAGGCGCGCGGCATCACGATTTCGACCGCACACGTCGAATACGAATCCCCGAACCGCCATTACGCCCACGTTGACTGCCCCGGCCACGCCGACTACGTCAAGAACATGATCACCGGTGCGGCGCAGATGGACGGCGCGATCCTGGTGTGTTCGGCCGCTGACGGCCCGATGCCGCAGACCCGCGAGCACATCCTGCTGTCGCGTCAGGTCGGTGTGCCGCACATCGTCGTGTTCCTGAACAAGGCCGACATGGTCGACGACGCCGAGCTGCTCGAGCT
>NZ_JANTYV010000008.1:0-132263 GCF_024806475.1 Xanthomonas sp. 4461
CTAAGGAGCAGATTCGCAAAAAGCGTGTAGCGGAGACCGCTTGTCTAGCGGGCAAGCGCAAATTAGCATGGTTTTCTCTAGCGGGCTCGGGCATCGGTGCTGGCGCTGCAGACCTCATCGGCGTGCAGTTTCCAATCGGAGTGGTTTGGGGCGGGCTTGTGAGCTCAGTACTTGGCTGGCTGGCTACGCGCCAGTCCGCGGCCTAACAAGTCATTCAAGCCGAACCCGCTTCGCGGGTCGGCTTAACTCAGGTGTTGGGTGCATGAGCAAGATCATCGGCAACGTCGCCAAAGCAACGGCGCTTTTGGTTGGAGTTCCAGTCGTTGCACTGTTTGCCTACGACACGATGGCTGTCCGGCCGCATCTGGCTCGGATTCAAACTGTGCTCGCCCAAGCCAACCCCGAAGACCGCTCCCCACCCCAGATCATCCGCGAGCTGATTGATGCAAATGCCGGGTCGCCTACGCCGCACGCGACCCGGCTGGTCACTTCCCGTGTCTACTCGGGCCTGACCCAAGGTCAGTGGCAGGTGCGCAACGTCCTTTGGCAAGTGCTGCTGCCTATGCACCTCGACAAGTCGCAGATGTACGGTCTTTACTCTGTGCTTTCTTACAACGGCACGGACCGCGGGCTGAGTAACTTTGCCCGCCGTGAGTTCGGCAAGCCGCTTAGCCAGCTCTCACCGATGCAGGCGGCGACAACGATTGCTATCACCCGCGCTCCTTCAATCTATCTCGGGGATCGTGTCAAGCTGGCTGAGCGCGCCCGAGTGCTGCTGAATGCATCTCGACATGCACCCTAACAGTTCATTCAAGCCGAAGTTGCTTCGCAACTGGGCTTAATTCAGGCGTTAGGCAGTGGTGGAGCAATTGCTTTGGTGGTTGGCTCTTCCGTGAGCTCGCAGGCGTGCATGCACTCGGCTCCGGGCGGCAGTCACCACCATCGCGGGTTGCGGTAAGTTGGGTGCTTCGCCCTTGTCCGTCTCTGCCGCGCAATGCTCATTGCATTTGACTTCGGTGGCATCACGCGCCGGGGCATCGCTGGCAGGCTCCATCCCGCAAACTGTGGCACACTCGGCTCAAGCGGCAGTACTGGGTAGCAGGGTTGCACCATCCAACCGTTGCAGCCATTCACTGCCTAACAATTCACTCAAGCCGAATTTGCTTCGCAGCTCGGCTTAATTCAAGCGTTAGGCTTCTCATGGACCTTCATCGCAACCTCGAGCCTTGCCCCAAGTGTGGTCGCTTAGAGGATGTTCGACCCAAGACCCTTCTCATTGGGAAAGAGAGCCCGAGCAAGAAGTTTCGCGGCGAGGAACCAGCAGGCTATAGGCGCCCTGATCAACTGGCGGTAGACGAAGTTGTACCGGAAGAGCTACGTGCCGAGCCGCTGTCCCAGTTCATCGATGGGTTGTTCTGCGACGCATGTGGCGCCGGCTTCGTCGCTGATCAGCTCTTGGTGTCCAAGTCTGGCCACAGTGCATAAGCAATTCTGCCCTCGCCCTCATCTGGTATGTCGGCCCGAAACCTAGCTATACGCTCAATCGGACCTGTGCGCAGTAAGCTACTCGCTCGATCCAACAACCCGGCCGCGCAGGCCGCTTAGTTCAGGCGTTAGGTATCATGGAACACTACTTCGCACCGGTCACATCAAAGAACTTCCCTCATCTCAGCGGGCTAGTACTTTTTCAACTAATCGATAACAAGCAACAGACGTACATCCTTGAGATTCGGTACAAAGACTCCGAAATGCTTAAAAGCGATGGCGATCATCTATATCACGAACCAATAGGTCAAGCCATGAGCCAAGCACAAAAAACCTATGGTATTGATGCCTCAGAGTGGCGTTTACTATCGCCTACTGAAGCTGCTTCTGTAGAGAGATCTTTTTCTGTGGACAAGTCAGTGATAGACGCCTAAGAGCTCATTCATGGCGGATGCCACCGGCGCCGCTTAACTCCAGCATTAGGCGGTGGTGTAGCAAGTGCGTTGGTGGCTGCCGCGTTGGTAAGTTCGCAGGTGGGCATGCCGTCGGCTCTGGGCGGCAGTCATCACCGTTGCGGGTTGCGGTAAGTTACCCGTACTTCGCACTCTTACGCTGTTGCCGCGCTGCGCTCGTTGCACTGGGCTTCGGTGGCACTCCATACCACAGCGTCGCTGGACAAGATCCAACCGCACACTGTGGCACACTCGTTCCAGGCGGCGGTGCTGGGGAGCATGGTTGCACCATCCAACCTTTGTGGCCACTCACTGCCTAACAACTCATTCAAACCGACTTTGCGTCGCAACTCGGTTTAATTCAAACGTTAGGCGCTACAGGAGAAATCATGGATATCCCCAAGGTGATCCTACTCTTGTCTGAGCATAGCGAACGGGTCGGAGTGTTACTTCTCGCGCCGGATGACTTAGGAGCGGGTGGTAGTTGTGTCTTTATGCTTTCGCCCTCCAACAGCGCATGTATCGAAAGCCACATGGGCATCGTAGTCTCTGAGCTGAAAGTAGCTGGGGAGCATCGTTTTCAAGTTATGGCATCACCAAGCGGCATAGACCTAATTGTGTTGCAAGCCGATCTTCCTCACATCGAGCTAAAGCTCGACAGTCACTTCTCAGGTAGCGTTCTCATAGATTTGGGCGGCGTCACCAAGTGCATCGGCTCGGCGGAGCCGTTGCCTGGTAGCGCCTAACAATTCATTCAGGCCGAAGTTGCTTCGCAATTCGGCTTAATTCAGACGTTAGGCGCGAAATGGGCTACCCCTTTATCGAAATTGCTCTGCGCACGATTTTCAACGCTAAGGATGGCCTCTGCTTAGCTGTCTCATGCGGCCTGTACGCACGGAGCATCCGCTCTTCGCCTGCTTTTCGCGACCTCAAGGAAGAGCTCGCCCGTGCGCTCGCGGACCAGGATCTGTCGTGGAAGGAGTTGCTATCCAACGATATGTACGAGGTTATTGAACTGGACACCGAGGAGGACGGAGGACGCCAAGACGTTTGCCCATCGCATCTTGGTCGTGTCGCTAGGGTGCGATGCTTAGTAGAGGCGAAACGTAGGATTGGTTCGCCGAGTTGCGCCAAACAATGCATTCAAGCCGGCACCGCTTAGTCGCACTCGGCAACCCCGTCGTTCAGCTTGACTCCAACGGGTACGGGCCGGGGGACGATTGGCAAGGCGCGTTCCTGATAGTGTTCCCAGAGTTGTAGCACTGGCTTGCCGGGCTGTAACAATTCATTCGATTCGAAGCCGCTTCGTGCCGCGACTTTATTCGGGCGCTAGCACTCAGGAGACAGGATGTCGCGTTTTGAGAAAAACAGCTTGATGGTTTTCGTAATACTCCTATTGGTGATCATTAGCGGATACATTTCGGCCAAGGCCGCTCAGCCGCATATCGAGCAGCAAATGCGTGCCTATGTTTTCACGCATAGGATTTCCGGCTTCGATCTCCATGGGCCTATTCCAATCGGCGAGGTATCAGTGTACTCGGAGGTCCGTTTTCCGTTTCTGGTGGTGACATCTTATGCTGTTCCACGGGACCTGCACGTCAGCTACTTTCGGACGCGCTACTTGGCTCTTCCATGGGGCTTCTACAAACTATCAGAAGACAAGATCCATCTTGTTTAGTTGAACTAGCGACAATTCATTCAAGTCAAACGCGCCTCCCAGGTTCGCTCAGTTCAGGTGCTAGCTATCATGAAAGGCATCATCGCCATTGTTCTGGCGTTATCACCCGCCGTCGCTCAAGCTGCTTCATCTAGCAGCTCCTGCCGTGCATGGACTCAGGAGATCATCGCTGAAAAGGCGGACGCTTGCGCAGACTTGTGTCCGCAAGCCAAGACGTTTGACCACTATGACTACCGCCAAGGGATCACGGCTGCTTTCCAGACAAAACGGGGACTGGCCAGCTTTCTTGGTTACCTGGATCGCTCAACCATCATGGGCGCAGGAGCTGAGGCTCACGCCTGCTCCTTGCGATCCCTGTTGGAGCACTGGGGAGACAAGGCATTTTCCCAGACACTTAGGGGTCAGACAGCGCGGTCGCGACAGCAAGCCATTGGCCTGATTGAGTACACCGAGCTACCGAAATTCAGGCAGCGCTTTCCTGAAACGTATCAGCTCGCTGGCCACGAATAGGCAGCTGAGATTTGTTGGTTGCCACTTCGCATGCAGGGCCTTGCCCACAACCGGTACTGTTCGTTGCTTCGGTGGCGATACAGTCAGCGTCCATCGGCATGCTAGATGACTTCGCTTGTGGCATGCTTGCTTTAACGATGGTCGCGCAGTCGATCAAAGGCCATGCATCAACGGCTTGCTGCACGGTCGCACAATTATTTGCTCAGGCAACGCCGCTTCGCGGCGTAGCTTGACTCAGGTATTAGCCAAACGTATGCCTCTTGAATTTGCGGCGGAGATGTTTGTTCGATTTTTGTTCGAGCTCATTTTTTACACTTTCGGCTACGCTACCGGGTGGCTCCTTATTCCTGCACTTTCCTTCGGTTACTACGAGGTTGAGCCGCTCTCACCTCCCAAGCGCGGTAAGAAGCGGCTACGAGCTCAGGGTGCCGGGCATCCGCGCCAACTGACTGCGGACACCGCCGCTGTGATCGGCATACTGTTCTGGGCAGTTGCTGTCGTTCTGGGGTTCGCGCTCTGGTGGTTGGCGGAGCCCGGTTAGCTGTTCAGTCGAACGCGCTTCGCGGCTTGACTTAATTCCATTGTAGACATCAGGAAAAATTCGAGAGAGACAAATGATTCTTTGGGGATGGGGCGAGCGAGTGCTGACCTTCGACCTGGTAGAGCATGAGCACTGCCAAAGGTGCGAGCAGAGTCAGAATTTTGGGTTACGTCTCAAGTACACATACGGACACTTCTACCATCTCTTCGGATGGGTTATCTCGAAGCAGTACCAGCTCATTTGTCCGGTTTGCTCCCACGGCTGGATAGTTAACACTTCGGCCGCAGAAGCGCAGATTGGCTGCAATCCGGTGCCATTTCATCAAAGATCCGGATGGATTGTCATGCTTGTGCTGGCGGCAATCATTGGGACTGCAGCTGCGAGATACCAGCATGTGGTCTAACACTTCATTCAAGCCAAGCAGCTCCACTGCTTGGCTTAATTCATGCTTCAGGCGGCCATGACCGATCAACCTGGACGAGAACACGAAGCGTTGCGTCAGGCTGTTAGTGAGGTGCTGCACTACATCCGGGATCCCGTTGGGGTGGCAGGTACTCCTCAAGCTCGCGATGAGTACGACGGCTACTTCGATTACGTCTGCCCCCTGCTGTGGCAGGGCGTCGATACCTGCTTAGTCGCCAAACACCTTGTGCAGATGGCTGACCGACAACCGGGACTCACTGATACAAGGAGCCGTGCTGACCTCGCGGCCGAAAACTGCTGGAGTGGCGATGTGGGTAAAGGCCTGACAACCCATTCAAGTGGAATCGAACTACGGCTTTGATGGCTGGCTGCTGACTCAGTCGATGGCGCTCGCCGGCGAGGCTCAGCAATTCGTCCAAGCCAGGGTCGCTTCGCGGGCCGGCTCAGTTGGTAGGTTAGGTAACCTATGTTCATCAGTGGAGACTTGCAACATGACAAGTGATGAGAAGACCAAGGGTCCGGCGTCCTACTTCCCTTCAATCGAGAAGACCTACGGCAAGCCGGTGGCGCACTGGTTCAAGGTGCTGGACGCTGTGCACCACATGAAGCACATGGAACAGGTGGCGCATCTCAAGCAGGAGCACCAGATCGGTCATGGTCATGCCAACGCTCTGGTGGCATATCACCGGGCGCAGACGGCAACCTGAGCATTCATTCAAGCCAGACCCTTTCCGCTAGCCGCTCACCCCAAGCTTGAGACGCAACGACATTGTTTGCACAATCGGAACTTCGCACACGTGTTTGAGATCACTGCATTGATTTCATCGATTCTGTCGACGCTTATCGGGATTACCTGGATCGCAAAACCGGATGTCTTGTTGAAGAAGTGGGCAGTGCGCCAAGCAAGTTCTGGCTACATCGTTGAGCATCGACTCGGCGCGTTATTGATCACGGTTGGCGTCATCCTCTTTCTAAGCAGTGGGTCAGGCCCATCCGCTGCAAGAACCGCGATCTCCTGCGGAGTCATCTTTGGCGGTGCAACCTTATTTGTGCAGAACCTTCAGTCCTTACGATCGGGATCCATCGGAAAAGGGATCCTTCCAGGGATGCTGTTGCAGGCAATGGCCATCGCAGCTTTCTCCTTCTCGGAATTTGTATTCTGATCGCGCGATGATGTACGTTGGCGCGCACCTGCCTGGGCCAAGCGTTGGCGAAGCCGATCCCATGCTTGGTGCAGACATCAACGTTGAAACAAGGAAGAGTATGGAGCGTTCGGGTATGGACTACGTTGGATTCTGGCCTCGTCTGGGCGCATCGCTCATCGATACCGTCATCGTGTGCTTGATCACCTTTCCGCTGCTCACACTCGTCTATGGACGGTCGTACTGGATGAGCGACAAGTTCATCCACGGGCCGGCAGATCTGGCGATCAGCTGGATTCTCCCGGCGGTCCTGTGCATCTGGTTATGGGTCGCAACAGGCCAGACCCCAGGGAAGATGGCGATTGGAGCGGTCATCGTTGATGCCGGTACCGGGCAAAGAATCACTGTGGGTAAGGCGGTGCTGCGCTACCTGGCGTACTTCCTCAGCATGATCGGCCTTTTCATCGGATATCTTTGGGTTGGCTTGGACCCGAAGAAGCAGGGCTGGCACGACCATATCGCCGGTACCGTTTTGATCAAAAAAGCAACGGCATCACCACACGGGTAGGTCTTGCACATTGGCCTCTCACACCGCCGCCGCTCTCCGGCACAACGTCGGCTGAAGGGTTTGACACTGCAGGCGTTCCTGCTCTGCCACGCTCGCGCCCAGCGCTCCAATCTGTCGTGCCAGCATGGCCGTCAAGGAAAGCATGTTCTCCATCTTCAAGAAGAAAGCCGCTCCGTTACTGATCGTTCGAGCAAATGGACAGGAGTTGTGTCGCGTTACCCAGGGCGATGTCCCGTGCGAGATCAAGCCTTCTGCTTGGTTGAAGGCCGATAGCGTCCTGGAGTTTGCCGACTCGGCGGGAGAGGTGCATCGGCATGAACTTGGTGCTGCGACCGGGTGGTTCCACTTCTCGGTTCGCGTACACCCCAACCTCGGGTGCCAGGCGGACTGCGTCGTTTCGCAGAGCGAGCAGCTCGATCCAGACGCGTTTGCCAACGGCCGGGCATCCGGGATCAGGTTTCAGCCGTTCTTTCTCCCGGGCGCCAGCGTCAGCAGTTCCGCACTTGCAGGCAAGGGGCTTTTTGCAAGAGGTCTGCACTTCAGCGGATTGGTCACCGGTGGCAACGTGGTGCTTTCCTGCGAGTGCGACTACTGCAAGCGTTCGTTCCTGATTCGCTCCTATCACGCGGGTTTCAGCAACGCGGGATACTTCTACTCGGCGTCCGGCAGTTACACCATCACGGTCGATAGCCATCTGCCCGGCAGTCCTGTAGCGCTGTCCGAGCCTGATACCGAAGCGCTTGCTGCGCTGGAAGATGCACTGCCGTTGGCACCGGATGGGTCCCGCTACGCCTACATCAATCCCTTTCGCTGCCCGCATTGTTCCAGGGCTTACATCGATTTTGAAGCGAACCCCGGGCTGCGGCCGAGCGAGTACTACGGGAACTACTTCGACGGTGCGATGCTGTTGCGGTACGCTCCGGCGGATGTCTAAGCCCCCTTCCTGATGACTCCATTGTTACGTTGCCGCTGGTCTGGCCTTGGTCGCTGAGGAACGCTTTCCTAACGGTGCTGAGCCCGCTTGAGCAGGCGTCCAGCGATGCCTCGCCCGCTGAAACATCGGCCTTTTTGCTGTGGTGGTGTCACGCTACCGCTGACACGACACGCAGGCCTGGTGTTGCAACGCAAGCCCAAGACATTACAATCAAAACCGTGGTGCGCGTCAGCGACCGCCTGCGCAGTGACGCGCTATCGCCAGATGGATCGGTTCAACCATCAACGAAGGAATGCTCATGTTGAAGCCAGCAAATACCAAGCTCTATTCCAGGTTGGTCGGTACCAGCATTGCCCTCGGTGCTGGCGTGGGATCGGCTCTTGGCGCAGCGATGGGCAACCTGCCTCAAGGCATCGCCATCGGTCTCTCATTTGGCGTCGTGCTCGGCATTGTCTTGGCGCGACGGCGTGGTGCCATCTGACGCCTGCATGGCGTGATACGTGCCGTGCCGTGCGGCCGACTGTGGTTTGTCGCCGCGGCCGACGTTGACACCGCCTGATGCCGCGGTGAAGTACCTCACGGAGTACGCGTGCGCAGCGATCGATCCGGAGACTTCGGGAAAGCGGATGTCATGCGCTACCATCCGGTCGATGAACGCTAACGCTTTTCTTGCCCTACCCATGCTCGCTGTCCTCATGCTCGGTGCGTCTGCCTCTGCATCTGCCCAAGGGGTTTCGCCGGCCACAACGCGTGAGGTCGGCCAGCTTTTCAAGGTCCTTGCGCAATCCAACTGCGAATTCTCCCGCAATGGGTCCTGGTACGCGGCGCCCAAAGCCAGCGAACACTTGCAACGCAAGTACGACTACCTGCAGAAGAAGGGGCTGGTGACCTCCACCGAGTCGTTCATCGAGCTTGCCGCCACCAAGAGCAGCATGTCGGGCAAGCCGTATCAGGTTCGTTGCGGCACCGCTGCGCCGGTATCGAGCCAGTCCTGGTTTACTGGCAAGCTCCGGGAGCTGCGCAAGTAATCGGCAAACGTCGGCACCATGTCTGCGCGGTCGCATCCGCCTTGCGTCACAGCCTGATGCAGCACCGACCATTGCCACTGGACCGTTTCTGTCACCCAGCCAACCCAAGGCAGTGGCTGCACAATCGGCTGTGAATACCCCACGTCAGCTCCCACGATCCGGCAAGATCGCCCGTGGCGCGGTCACGCGCCGAAGAGGTGCCAACCTTGATCAGGCCACACGCAGCCGCTGCACTGCGTCAGCGCCGGCATCGCGTTCATCGGCCACAAACGTACTCACCGCATCTTCCAGCTGCGCGGCGTGGTCGCTCATCGCGCGTGCGGCAGCGCTGGCGCCCTGCATCCGAGTGAGGCCGTCGCGCATGTCGGTGTCCACCTCGGTGAGGGTGTGATGCACATGCGCGATGCTGCTGGCCTCCTGTTGCGAGGCGACGGCGATCTTGCTGAGCGTGCTGCTGACCTGTCCGATGGTGGCCACGATGTGCTGCATGCCGTCGCCAGCATGGCGCACTTGCTGCACGCCTGCCTGCATGTGCGTGACCGACTCGCCGATCAGCGTCTTGATCTGGCTGGCGGCGGTGGACGAGCGTAGCGCCAGCGCGCGCACTTCGCTGGCCACCACGGCAAAACCACGGCCTTCGTCGCCGGCGCGTGCGGCTTCCACGGCGGCGTTCAAGGCCAGGATATTGGTCTGGAACGCAAGACCGTCGATCACCGAGATGATGTCCTGGATGCGGCGCGATGCGTGCTCCATCTGCTGCATGGTGCCCATCGCCTGCTGCATGGTGTCGCCGCCGCTGCGCGCAGCCTCCGATGCAGCGGCGGTGAGCTTGTCCGCATCCGCTGCCTGCGCGGTATGTTGCTGCATGGTGGCGAGCACCGTCTGCATCTGGGCCGCGGTGCGGCCCAGGGTTGCCGACTGGCGCTGTACCTGCTGCTCCAGTGCATCGTTGCGGGTGAGGATGTGGCCTGCGGCCTGGTTGATGGCGGTACTAGAGCTGCGGATCTGCGCAATGATGCGCGCCAGCTCATCGGCGGTGGCGTTGGCATCGCGCTTCATCTGCTCGAACACGCCTTCGCACTGACGATCGATGCGTTGCGACAGATCGCCGCGCGACATCGCAGCCAGCATCTGGCGCATGTCTTGCAGGCTATCGTCGGTGATGGCAAGAAAGCGGTTGACGCCTTCGGCCAGCTGGCCGAGCGTGCCGCCATTGGCATGCCCGTGCAGGCGCGCCCCCAATTCGCCGCGCGTTGCCTGTGCGATGACCGTCGCCAGCTGCTCTTCCAGCACCAGATCCTGAGTACGGTCCTGCCACTCCACCACCACGCCCAGCGAGCTGCCGTCGTGATCGTGCACAGGCGTGATGTTTTCCTGCAGCTGCAGTGCGGCCAGTGCGCGCGTCCTGCTGGTGCCGGTGGCATGCCCCAACTGCACCGCATCGGCCAGCGCGGTCTCCAGCACATCGGTGTCGACGTGCGTGCTCAGGTGCTGGAACGATTGGTTGCGATAGATGGCGGTGCCCTGCCCGTCGACGATGGCCACGGCCATCGCCGAGGCATCAAGTGCCAGACGGATGCGGCGGTTTTCCAGCAAGAGACGTTGTTGCTGGGCGATGCGCTCTTCCACCTGCACGCTCATGCGCACCAGCGCTTGCGCCAGCGATCCGCTGCGGAAGGTCTGCTGCATGATGGCCGGCGGCAAGGTCGCACCGGTCGCCAACGTGTCGGCCAGTTCCGCCAATGCGTCGGCCTCGTGATCCAACGCATCGACCTGGCGCCGCAGTTGAATGGACATCACGCAGACGAAGGCGGTTTCCACGATCACGTAGCCGGCATGCAACAGCACGATGCCGAAGCCGCTGCCGGCAGTGAAGGCCTGCACCGGCATCCCGCGCGCTTGCAGCCAATAGAACGCAAGATGGTGTACGGCGATGGCGCCGGCAGCCACCACCACCGGTAACCAGTCGCGGTAATACAGCAACAACGCCAGGATCACGAACACGCCGAAGTGCATTTCCACCAGGCCATGCGCCTGCTGGATGGTGGCAGCAACCAGGGCCATCAGCACCAGCGCGTTGGTGATGCGCGTCAGGCGCGTGCCGGGGTTTGCATGCACTTGCCAGGCCATCAGCATCAGGCTGGGCAGCGTGACCGCCAGAAAGGTGGTCCATTGGCCCTGGCTCCAGGCCAATGCCAGCGAGCCTGCGCTCTGCAGCACCGCCAGCCACAGGAACAACCGGTCGGCCTTGATGGCCAGACGCGTGGCGTAGTTGGAGGTCGGCGGCGCCGATGCGGACAGTTCCATCATGACAACGACTCCACGGCACACGGACAAGGGGACGCCACCGCAGCACTTGCCGCGCGGCTCAATACATCGGGCAACCAGCGCGACCATGCCGCCGCGCCGGCAGTCCCGCAGACCGCACCACCGTCCGCGGGGCCGGCATAGCGCGGTTGACCATCGGCACCGAGCAGCCACACCGCGTAGCCGCTGCCATGCAGTGCCGGGCGGTCGAGCAGCCGCACCTGGCCGCCGCGGGCGCGCACCGCGTCGCTGAGCACCACCCAGGCGCGATCCGATGCGAGATCGGTACAGGCGCAGGCGCCCACCACGCCGATCAACATCGGCGACGGCTGCGAGACTGGCAGGCTGGCCTGGACCTGCGCCCAGGCACCGCCCAGATCACCGGCCTGCGCGCGCGGGGTTGTCCAGGCCACGGCAATCCAACCGCACCACAGCGCGAGCAGGGCAGCGCCCAGGGTGCGTCGCGACGCGGAGGACAGGCTGCCGAAGATGGGCATGGAAGATGGGCTCGGCGAGATAAGGTGAGCCCTTATCGGACGCGGCAGTTTGCGCTTGAGCCAGCTTGCGATTGAAGTTTGCGATGGTTGCGATAGCCGGATGCGTGGCCATTGCGCTGCAAGGGTTTGCCGTCCGGCGCACCAATCTAGAGGCGATCGGGCGTTTAGCTGACGCGGGATTTTGTGAGCACGCGTTCACACAATCGCAGGTGCCTGCATCCATTTGAAACGCTGCTGTATGCGGGAAGCGCCGTCGCTCTGCGCGCCGGTCATCCCTGATGCGCCGTTGCTCCCGCAGATGCCACCAGGCGGCTGCCCTCGCCCTGCCATACGCCACCGGAGCTGAGCGCTGGCAGCGCGGGGCGCATCCGTCCACCAGACAGTCTGCGGCAGCCGGCAGCCACGCCGCAAACGTCGTACGGCCGTCAGCGCAGCGGCAACTGTCGCCCTTACGCCTGTGCCATGGCCTCTTCGGCATCCAGCGCGACATGCGGCTGCTGGGCACGATCGAAGCGTTCGCGGGCGGCACGGATGCCGGCATGGTTTTCGCCGGCCCAGTTGAGCAGTTGCGAGACCGGGCCGAGCAGGGCGACGCCGAGCTTGGACAATGCGTATTCCACGCTGGGCGGCTTGGTGGCGTAGACCTTGCGGGTGATCATGCCGTTGCGCTCGAGGTTGCGCAGGGTCTGGGTCAGCATCCGCTTGGAGATGTCCGGCACGGCGCGCTGGATGGCACTGAAGCGGGATGGGCCGGGGATCAGCGTCAACAGGATCAGCAAGGTCCACTTGTCGCCGATCTGATCGAGCACATCGCGCACCGGGCACTTGGTGGCATCGAAGGGGCCTTCCAGGGAGGGCGGCGGTGGGAACAAGGCAATCGCATTCACTGGGGTATCTCACAGTAACCAGGGGGAGTAAAACTGCCTCCTTGCGAAGGACCGGGCGGTCCTGACAATAGGCTCGCTGACCACAAGGTCTAGATACTAGACCAAACCTCTTCTCTAAACCTATTGGAGCACGACATGGCACATGCCTCCCCCCTGATTCTTGTCACCGGCGCTAGCGGGCAGCTGGGCGCGCTGGTCGTCGACGCACTGCTGAACCATGTGCCTGCCAGCCGCATCGTAGCAACGGCCCGTGATACTGCGTCACTTGCCGAGTTCGCAAAACGCGACATCACGGTGCGTCAGGCCGACTACGCCGACCCGCACAGCCTGGACCTGGCGTTTGCGGGCGTCGGCCGGGTGTTGCTGGTGTCGTCCAACGCGGTGGGCGCGCGCGTGGAGCAGCATCGCAATGTGATCGACGCGGCCAAGCGTGCCGGCGTGGAGCTGCTGGCCTACACCAGCATCCTGCATGCCGATACGAGCACGCTGTCGCTGGCCGCAGAGCATGTGGTCACCGAGGCTTTGCTGCGCGAGAGCGGCGTACCGCATGTGCTGCTGCGCAATGGCTGGTATACCGAGAACTACACCGGCTCGATCGCGGCCGAAGTGGCGCACGGCGGGGCGATGGGCAGCTCCGGCGAGGGCAAGATCAGCGCTGCCACACGTGCCGACTACGCGGCGGCCGCAGCCGCGGTGCTGGCCTCGGATGCACCGCAGGCCGGGCAGGTCTATGAGCTGGCCGGCGATACCGCCTTCACGATGGCCGAGTACGCAGCAGAGCTCTCCCGGCAGGCCGGCAAGCCGGTTGCTTACCATGACCTGCCCGAAGCCGACTATGCCGCAGCGCTGGTGCAGGTGGGCGTGCCTGCCGGGTTTGCGCAGGTGCTGGCGCAGTGCTCGGCGTCCTCGCGCGGCGGCAGCCTGTTCGACGACAGCCACACGCTGAGCCGCTTGATCGGCCGCCCTACCACGCCATTGCGTGACGCCGTGGCGGCAGCACTGGCAGCACAGCCGGCTGGGTGAGCCAGGGCCGGCCGCTAGACGCAGCGATGCGTTGAACGGCCGGCGGCGAAGACATGCAACGCCATGCCCGCGGGTGTGGCGTTTTTTTTTGGCCAGTGCCCGCGCGATGCGGATGACGCACTCGGTGGGACTGGGTGTGCGCCGCGGGCGTGCCGGCCGGATATGGCGTCGCTTTGCGGTTGTCGCCCGCTGTCGGCTGGGCGGTCGTGCCACGCCGGCATCAAGGCCGACAGCTAGCCTGGGGTCCCGCCGTAGCAGGTCGGCGCCTCCTCTCGACATGGCGGGCGTCGCCAGACTGACATCTGTCGGACACGCGGTTGACACAGTCGCCGGTCGGTTGCCGGTTCGGATGTCACCAAACTGACATCAAACCTAAATATAACTGCACCCCATCGCTGCTACGGCAGCAGTGCGGAGCGCCATGACGGTGCCCGGCGCCTGGCCGCACGCGCCCCCTGCGAGGGCGCCCTGAAGAGCCACGCCACCGCCGCCCAGTTTCCCTTGCCGAGCCGTGTCCATGAAAAAACGCAATCTCGCCACCGTCCTGTGCGCCCTCAGCGCGACCGCCAGCGGCAGCACGCTGGCTGCCGAGCTGGAGTTGTATGTCGACCGCAAGACCAAGCAGATCTTCGCCGAGCCGGCGCCCGGGCGCGACAAGCTGGGCACCTTTGTGCAGGTGGACGAAAACGGCAAGCTGCCGGCCTCGGCGATGCCTGCCGCGCCGGCACAGGCCCTGCCACCGGCACCTGGCGCAACCGTGCCTGCCGATACCGGCATCGCGCAGGCCGCCCCTGCACCGGCGCCTGCCGCGGCACCGGCCAAGGCCGCCGATGCCGGCAAGAAGTGGTACGACAAGCTGAGCCTGCGTGGCTACACCCAGATCCGCTACAACCAGGGGATTGGCGGCGATGCCCAGGACTTGCGTGCGCCGGGCGACCGCTTTATCGGCAACGACCAGAGCCTGGGCATCCGCCGCGCGCGCCTGGTGCTGAGCGGCGATCTCAACGAGCACGTGTCGCTGTACTTCCAGCCGGACTTTGCGAGCACGCCTACCGGTTCCACCACCTCCAACTTCGCGCAGCTGCGCGATGCGTACGCCGATATCTTCTTCGACAAGAAGCGAGAGTACCGCGTGCGCGTGGGGCAGTCGAAGATGCCTTACGGCTGGGAAAACCTGCAGTCCAGCCAGAACCGTCTCACCCTGGATCGTGCCGACGCGCTCAACTCCGGCCTGCGCGACGAACGCGATATCGGTGCGGTGTTCTATTACAGCCCCACCGTGGCCAAGGCCCGCTTCCAGGACCTGGTCAAATCCGGGTTGAAGGGCTCGGGCGATTACGGTGTGTTGGGCGCGGGCGTGTACAACGGTCAGGGCGCCAACCGCGCCGAGCGTAACGACGGCATGCATGCGGTGGTGCATGCCACCTATCCGTTCAAGTTCGCCAATGGCCAGTACCTGGAAGTGGGCGCCGATGCGTACAGCGGGCGCTTCGTGCCGACCGCTGCGGCGGTGAACATTGGTGGCCGCAGTTTCACCCCGGCCATCACCGACCCCAATGGCTATACCGACCAGCGCGTGGCCGCGCACGTCATTTACTACCCGCAGCCGTTCGGCCTGCAGGCCGAGTGGACGGTGGGCCGCGGCCCGGAGCTGGATGTGGCGCAGCGCCGTATCCGTACCCGCTCGCTGAGCGGCGGTTATGTGCAGGCGATGTTCAAGCACGACTTCAATTACGGCACCCTGCTGCCGTACCTGAAATGGCAGACCTACCGCGGCGGCTCCAAGTTCGATACCAATGCGCCGCGCATGCGCCTGGACGAAGTGGAAGCCGGTGTCGAATGGCAGCCGATGGATGCGCTGGAGTTGGTGTTTGCGTATTCGAAGATGAAGCGCACCGATGTCACCACTGCGCCGTATCCGGTGGTGGAAGGCGATCTGCTGCGGTTGCAGTTGCAGGTCAACTACTGAGGCAGCTCACGCGGCCTGCGCCGCGCGCTCCAGGTCAGCGTTGGGCATGCTGCAACGCTGCCGTGCGGTACTGCCAACGCCCCGCTCTCTGCGGGGCGTTTGCGTTGCGGCGCTGCGCATTGTGGTGTCGATGCGGTGGAGTCACGTGCTGCATGCAGATTGCGTAGATCGCCGCCGCTTGCCGCTGCAAGCAAGACAACGCTGCACGAGCGCACACGGTGACCGGCGTCTGCCCCGATGCCGCAGCCGGCGATGCCTGGCAGCGTGTGTCGGCGTGCCGCCTCGGCACCACTCCGGCGCTTTCCCACCCGGCTCTGCCGCACCGCTCGTCAAAGCCGCCGCGACCGTCTCTCATCCCTCACGACGTTCCAGCCTCGCCCTCGCCCTGCGCTTCTGTGTCCATTGTCTGGGCGCCGCCGCGCGTCCACGATCCCTGGTCAGAACCGCGTCACCGGTGCGTGTGGCATGCTCGCATGCATCGCTGCTCGTGGCGGTCGGCAACGATCCTGTGCCAACGGCCTATCGCACAGCCATTTGATTCTTCAGTCAGGCCGATACGCTTCGCGGTGCGGCCTTGCTCGGGCCTCGGACTCCACGGCAGCATCATGGCGACCAACACGACACTCGCAACGCTCGACGACATCTTGTCCATTGCAAAACCGCAGCCGCGCCTGGTTTGCGCGGCGTTGCGCAGCAAGATCGTTTCGCTGCACAGCGACGTTGTCGAGCTTGCATGGCCAAAACTCAAAATCATCAGCTTCGGCATTGGCCCCAGGAAGATGACCGAGCACTACGCCTACATCTCGGTCCACGACGCCCATGTCAACCTGGGTTTTTACCATGGCACCTCGCTTGCGGATCCGCACGGCATCATGCAAGGGACCGGCAAGACACTACGCCATGTCAAGGTTCGAGATGTCTCGACGATCAACAGTGCGCCTGTCATCGAGCTACTGCAGTTGGCGATCGCCGATCGCAAGCGGCATGCAAATCGCGCCTGACCAGCCGCATGGGCGGACGCGTGCGAATCGGTGCGGCACGGCCGCGCGCCAACACGCGCCAACGATCGCCTGGCCAGGGTGCGAGGTTCGCAGTTCATCCCGACCAACCGCGGGGCTGAGCACGCATTGCCGGCATCGCCTCGCGCGCAGGCTGACGTCCCACGGTCGGCAATACACAGGCATATGAGAGGTGAAATCATGAGCAAGGTATTCGTCAGTATCGGCCTTAGCCTTGATGGCTACATGGCGCCGGAGGGAATGACCATGGACGACCCCCAGCACAAGAACTGGGGAGCCAAATGGGGCGCGATGATGGGTTGGCTGATCACATCGCAGTACTTTCGCGAGAACGTCCTCAAGCTTGCATCGGGCGGTACGACCGGCCCGGTCAATGACATGGTCCGCAGCACCTTCGCACGCATCGGCGCCAACATCATGGGCAAGCGAATGTTCGACCAGGGCGAGGTTGCCTGGCCAGAGGAGGCCCCGTTTCACACACCGGTCTACGTACTGACCCACGAGAAGCGCGCGCCCTGGGTGCGCCCCGGCGGAACGATCTTCCACTTCATCAACGACGGGCCGGAACGTGCGCTGGAACTGGCTCGCGAATCGGCAGGCAGCCGTGATGTTCGGATTGCCGGTGGCGCGGCTGTGATCCAGCAGTATCTGGCCCTGGGCGTTGTCGACGAGCTGGAGATTGCGTTGGCACCGGTCCTGTTCGGCAGCGGACGACGCCTGTTCGAAAACCTTGGCGAGCCCGGGACACAATTTCGTATCGACAAGGTCTTTGACGGGCCTGCGGCTACACACCTACGCTATGTGCGGCAGTGAGCTGAGGCATTCTCATCCATCAGGCGGGACGCCAACACGCGTCTGTTGCCACCAATTCGATCCGGAGAACGTTCATGGGGTGCTGGGGCATCGGTTCTTTTGACAACGACACTGCTGCAGATTGGGTCTGCGACCTCACCGAGGCTGGCGACTTGTCGCTCGTTCGCGAGGCAGTTGCAGCAGTCCTTGCAACCGAGGGCGAGGTGGATGCAACGGATGCAACCACTGCGTTGGCGGCCATCGAGGTGATCGCTGCAGCCTTGGGACGTCCTACCGCCGAGGCGCTGGATGAGCCGGATGTCGTGGAATGGATCGACAGAGTGAAGCCGCTCGCTGACGCCCGGTTGGCCAGCGACGCTGCGCAGGCGATTGATCGCATTCTTGGTCCAACCTCGGAGTTGCGCGAGCTGTGGGAGGACACCGATGACTTCGACGACTGGCAAGCGGACGTGCGTGGTTTGCGATCCCGGCTGCAGGCCTGACGATTCATGCGATCCGAGGCCGCCTAGCAGCGTGGCTTCATTGATCTGCGAAGCCGCATGCGACATCTTCCCGTGCTGGATATTCCAGCGAGGTTTCGTCGCGGCAAGTCGGTCGAGCAATTGCTTGGACGCAGCCCCATGCATCCGCGCTACCTTCGCCCTGCCGGGTTGCGTCCCGTTGCGGGATCGATACAGATCTGGGTAGCCAGCCCCGCAGATAGCACAGACACAGACGGGGTGGGCACCCTGCCCTCCCCGTTGTCGCTTCAACCCACGGCAGCATCGCTATCACCGATGCTGCAGCGGTGTGTAATCGCTGCTGCTACAACGTCACCACGACCTTGCCTTTGACGCGGCCGGTGTCTACATGCGCCAGCGCTTCTTGCGCGCGCGCGAACGGATACACCGTGTCGATCACCGGGCGCAATGCACCGCTGTCGAGCAGCGCTGCCAACGTCCGCAGCTGCGGACCATCGCCGCGCATGAACAGGAACGTGTAGGACACCTGGCGCTGTCTGGCCTGCGCACGCACCTTGCGGCTGAGCAGGCGCATCACCAGCCGGAGCGGAAACGCCAGGCCGAGCTGCTGCGCGAATGCGGGGGTCGGCGGACCGGACAGCGAAATCAGGCTGCCGCCGGGCTTGAGCAGCTGCAGCGACTTGAGCAGCGTCGGCGTATCCAGGCTATGCAGCACCACATCGTAATCGCGCACCAGCGCCTGGAAATCCTGCTGCGTGTAGTCGATCACCAGATCGGCACCCAACGACTTGACCAACTCCACATTGGCAGTGCTGGTGGTGGCGGCCACGTACGCTCCCAGATGCTTGGCCAGCTGGATCGCGATGGTGCCCACGCCGCCGGAGCCGGCATGGATCAGCACCTTCTGCCCCGGCTTGAGCGCAGCGGTTTCCACCAGTGCCTGCCAGGCGGTCAGGCCGACCAGCGGAAACGATGCGGCCTGCTCCATGCTCAGGCTGGCCGGCTTGGGTGCCACCACTGCCGCATCGATCGCCACGTACTCGGCCAGGGTACCGATGCGGCCGGGTTCGATCTTGGCGAACACCGCATCGCCGACCGCGATGTCGCGCACCGCGGTGCCGACCTGCGTCACCACGCCGGCCACATCGTTACCCAGCACGAACGGCGTCTTGAATGGCAGCAGCATCTTGAATTCGCCGTCGCGCACCTTGGCGTCCAGCGGGTTGAGGCTTGCTGCGCTGACCTTGATCAACACCTCGTTGGGGCGCAGCTGCGGCATCGGCATGTCGCCGATCCGCACCGTGCCATGTTTTTTGTACTGATCGACGATGACGGCTTTCATGCATGTCCCCCACAGGCGCGTGCGCCCATCTTGGCATCGGTGCGATGGATCTTGCGCATCATGCGCGCGCTCCGGCAGCGGACGGGCCGCTGGCGCGGGCCGGCGACGCGACCTGATCCAGCTTGAGTTCCTTGCGCAGCGCCTTGCCGAGCATGCGGTTGGGCAACAGGCGACGTAGCAGGCTCAGCTGCCTGGCCACCTTGCCGGCGGTGTAGCGCGCCTTCGGTTGCGGATCCTGTGCTGCCTTCACCACAACCTCGGCCACCACGCTCGGCGCATCGGCCTTGCGCATCACCTCAGCGACGTGCGCGGCCAGATGCGTACGCATGGCACGGTAGATCTCCAGCGGCGCATCCGGCTGCAGCGAATTGGCATCGAACGGCGTGCTGGTATACGCCGGCTCGATCACCGAGACCCGGATACCCCAATCGCGCAGTTCGTGATCGAGCGATTCGCTGTAGCCCTCGATCGCATGCTTGCTGGCGACATACAGCGCCGTGTACGGAATCGGCACCAGCCCCAGCACCGACCCGATGTTGAGGATGCGTCCACCGCCCTGCTTGCGCATCTGGCCGATCACCGCATTGGTCATGCGCACGGTGCCGAAGAAATTGGTGTCGAACACCGACTGCGCCTGCGCGATGGAGCTTTCTTCCGCGGCGGCGGGCGCGACGCTGAAGCCGGCATTGTTGACCAACAGGTCCAGGCGGCCTTCTTTGCGCAGCAGGATGTCGATGGCGGCGGCCACCGACGCGTCGCTGGTGACATCCAGCTCCAGCATCTGCACCCCGGGCGTCGTGGAGGGGCCGCCGCGGCGGCTGGTGCCATAGACGGTATAGCCGGCCTGGGCCAGGTGGGCGGCGGTGGCTTCTCCGATGCCGGAGGAGGCTCCGGTCACGAGCGCGATCTTGCGGTTCATAGGTGGCTGGTCTCAGGTGATGTGCAGAAGCAAGCCATTGAGGCGCTGCCGTCGCACGGGTGGAGGTGGAAGCCGCGGCTGCGGCGGACTGCTGTCTGCACGTCTAAAATATTATGAACATCATATTTTTGACCAACGACAAACCCGGGCGCGCTGCTCAGGCTGCGTCGAAGTGTTCGAGTGCCGCCTTGCGCATCGCGGCCGACAAAGCGGGGTCGTCGACGGCACGCGCCAGCATCAAGGTGCCGGCCATGGCGCAAACCGTCACCAGTGCCCGCGCATGCGCCTGCGGCGTTCCCCAGTCCGGCGACTGGCGGGCGGCCAGATCGATCATCTCCTTGATGCGGCGGGTTGCCGCCTGGCGCACTGCCGGTGCCTGCCGGTGCATTTCCGACCCCAGCGCGGCGATCGGACAGCCGGATTCGACGTTGCCGACGTGCCCATCGGAGAGATACGCCCGCATCAGCGCCTGCGCCGCCTGCTCCGGCGGCGCGGCGGCAGCGATCTGCGCGGAGGTGGCCACCGTCTGCGCCCCGGCATGGTCGGCAGCCTCGGCCAGCAGCGCCTCGCGCGATGCAAAGTGCGCATAGAAGCCACCGTGGGTCAGCCCGGCCTCTTTCATGATGTCGGCCACGCCGGTGCCGTCGTAGCCGGTGCGCCGGATCGCGCGCGCAGCGACTTCGACGATGCGTGCATGGCTGTCGGCCTTGCGGCCTGACGCTGCCCGGGAACGTGGCGAGGTCTTTTTCATGATGGTCATCATACATAAGATCGGCCGCGATGGACGCTGCGCCAGCTGCTGTCCGACGAACGGTAGGAGGCGGGCTCAGGCCATCGCCGGCTTTCAGGAGCCAGCGGCGCCGGGGCGGCACACACAAGGCACTGGCAGTCGTACGCTTCCCTGAAACGATGGTCTGGCCGGGCGCGGGTTTGCCGGCCAACCGCATGGCGAGGCCGGGCTTGCGCATGGCGGCCGCCGGGACATGCAGTTGGTCCCATGGTGCCGCCGCCTGCTGTCGCAGTTGCGCATCGCCGCTGCAGGAAAGCATGGTGCCAGAATCTGTCACCACCGATTCCTACACTGGGCGCCCAACCCGAGGAATGTCCTGGTGACCATCATCACTCGCTTCCGCAGCAACGCCACTGCGATCACGCCAGCGCCCGATGCGCATGCGCCGACCCTGGTGCCATCGCATGCGGCCACGTCTGCGGCCTGCAGCGCTGGCTGGCCTGGCGTTGGTCGCCGCACCGGGCCTGCCGCCCATTCCGGCAACCCGGTCGGCCGACCAGGCGTGGATCCCGCCTGCCAGGTCACATCCGCACGCACCTCTGCCATCGGAGCACCGCGCCGATGAAGCGTCTTCAATACAACCGATATGGCGGCCAGGACGTCATGCAGCTGGCCGACGTCGCGCTTGCTGCGCCTGCAAAGGGCCAGGTCGCGGTGAAGGTGAAGTACGCCGCGATCAATCCGGTCGACTGGAAGATGCGCAACGGCGTCATGAAGATCGTGACCGGGCGGCAGTTTCCGCGTGCGATGGGCATGGATTTCTCTGGCGTGGTGCTCGCAGTGGGCGAAGGCGTCGCCCGCTTCAAGCCAGGCGATGCGGTGTTCGGCCTGGCGCGTTTCAAGGAGTGCGGTGCACTGGCCGAGGCGGTGATCACCACCGAAGAGAATCTGGTCAGCAAACCCGACAGCGTCTCCTACGAAAGCGCCGCGTGCCTGGGCACGCCCGGGGTCACCGCGTGGAATGGTCTGGTCGACAAGGCTGCGCTGAAGAAAGGCCAGCATGTGTTCGTCAACGGCTGTGCCGGCGCAGTGGGCGAAGCGGCTGTGCAGTTGGCGCAGCTGCTGGGAGCGACGGTATCCGGGAGTTGTAGCGCCGGATCGATGGAGCGGGCCGGATCGCTGGGCCTGAAACAGGTCTACGATTACAGGGTGACCCGACCGGAGGACATCCGTGAGCGCTTCGACGTCATCTTCGACACTTCCGCCGTCATGAAGGCAGCCACGGGATTGGCGCTGCTGCGCGACAAGCGCGGCAGCTTGCTGGATCTGGAACCGGACCTGGGAAAGTTCGTCCGCGCGGTAGTGGACCGCCGTTTCAAACTGGTGTTCTGCAAGCCCTCCGCCGCCATCCTGGCCCACCTCGCCAACGCGGCGAATGCCGGAACCTTCGGTTTGCCGATCGGGGAGATCGTTCCGCTGGAAGGGGCCATCGACTTGATGAACGCGCTTGAATCCGGCCAGAAGCGCCCGGGCAAGGGCCTGGTCAGAATGGACTGACATGTCGCGTAGCCAACGCCTGTTGGATCTATTGCAAGTCTTGCGGCGACATCGGGGAACCGTGTCCGGAAGCACGCTTGCGCAAGAGCTTGGCGTGTCGCTGCGCACGATCCGGCGCGATATCGCGACCTTGCAGGCAATGGGTGCCGATGTCGAGGGAGAGGCAGGCGTGGGATACATCCTGCGACCGGGCTTTGTGCTCCCACCCCTCGCCTTTACCGAGGAAGAACTCCGCGCGCTGGTCACCGGCGCGCAGTGGGTCAGCCGCCAGAGCGACGCGGCGATGAGCCACGCGGTGCACAATGCGCTGGCAAAACTCGACGGAGTGATCTCGCAGGAGATGCGCCTGGCGCTGGACGACAGTGCGCTGTATATCAGCCGGGCACCCCGGCCAGAATCCATCGTCGACCTTGGCAAGATCCGCAAGGCGCTGCATGCACAACGCAAACTGCGCATCGGCTATACGAGCAAGACCGGTGTGGTGTCGGAGCGCACGGTTTGGCCGATCATGCTGGGCCTGGTCGACGCACGGTGGAAGATCGCCGCATGGTGCGAAGCATGCGGCGATTTCCGCATCTTCCGCACAGAGGCCATCGACAGGATCGAGTATCTGCAGGAGCAGTATCAGCACAATCGCCGCCAGTTGGTGAAACGATGGCGGGCCAGCGAAAGCCATCCCTGCAAGCAGGGCGATTGCTGAGCGCTCGAACGTCAGCGCCCCCCGCCGCCGACCGCTATCGCAGCCAAGACGTCGCTGATGGCGTTCTGCACGACGCAACCACCACCAGCGACGTTGCCCAACAAACTAGCGGTGATTCATTCGCTCGAACAAGGCTTCACCCAAGCGACGGGTGTCGGCCGAGATCCCGATCAGCACCTCGTCCTGACCGGCTTCAAGCTGGGCGATCGCCTCCTGGGCGAACTGCTCGGCGGGCATCATGTTGCGCGTGGCGGTGCCCGCACTGCGCGTACCGCCACCCAGACCGGTATCGACGATGGGCGGCGCGATCTCGATCACGCGGACGGTGCTGTCCTTCAACTGGTGACGCAGACTCAGGGTGAAGGAGTGCAGCGCCGCCTTGCTGGCACAGTAGACCGGTACATCGGCCATCGGCGAGAACGCCAGCCCCGAGGTGATGTTGATGATGGCCGCGTGCTGTTGCTGCCGCAGCAACGGCAGCAGCTCGGCAATCAGATGGATCGGCGCGGTAAGGTTGATGGCGATTTCCTGGTCGAGATCGGCCACAGCATCGGTGCCGGTGAAATCGCGATGCCGCTGCACGCCGGCGTTGTTGATCAGCACGTTGCAGTGCGGATGGTGTGCCCGCAACCAGTCCACCAGTGCCCGACGACTTGCCGTGTCGGCGATATCGCAGACCTGGGTGATCAGCGCTGGCAGCGTGTCCTTGGCCTGGCGTAACGCAGCGGCGCTGCGACCACAGATGATGACGGTGTTGCCCTGCTCCACCAGCGCGCGTGCAAGCGCAAAGCCGATGCCGGTGGCACCGCCGGTGATCAAGAGGGTGTTGGAGGTGAAATTCATGCGCAATATCCTTCCAGGGTCAGTGGAGGCGCGCCGATGATGGGTCGTGAGAGATCAGCGGGCACACCTCGTTCCGGCAAGGCCGGTCTCGGTGTCGCGGATACCCTCGCGGGAGAGCTGGCCACCCTGATCGGATGGATGACCGGGCTACCATCCGGCCTGCACTCTTTCGACCGCGCAACTGTAGCCAAGCCATGCAACGCGGGCAATCGGGCATGGCGCAGTGACGAACGGGGGTTCAGCATCGTCACTGTGTCGGCTGCGCTCACCGAGCGCGATCCGCTGGCCGGCGATGGCGCCACGGCACGCTGCCATCAGGCCGACGGCAGCGGCGTGCACGCGCAGGAGATGACCAGGTGGTTCGCCACCGATGCCCCGCGTCTGTGCCTGGATGCAGTGGAAACCGCTGTCCCAGGGCACCGATGGACGGCTGAGAAAGCCGGAGTCGCGTATTCGTAGACGACGCTTAGCGACGTCTCGGCAGCGCCGTCTTCGGTGGTCTACGGCGACCTGCTGCGGTTGCTGTTGCAGATCACTCACCGAGTCCTGCAACCCGCTGGAAGACATCGAGTCTCCGCCTGCGGGGGCTCGATGTTGTTGCAGCACCGGTGTCGGTCACCGATTGCTGCGGCAGGAGGGAGCGCGCGTCGCCCCACTCCTCCGGCCGCCGATCGACGCCAGCAACGGCGCGTTACCGCGCCGACAGTTCTGCCCGGATGATGTCCGCGCCCGCACTGAGGGCCTTGAGCTTGCCCCTTGCGACGTCCCGGGCAAGCGGCGCCATCCCGCAGTTGGTGGACGGGTAGAGCTTGTCGGCATCGACAAAGCGAAGCGCCTTGCGCAGCGTATCGGCTACTTCCTCCGCTGTTTCGATCGTGGTGCTTGCCACGTCGATGGCCCCGACCATCACCTTCTTGCCGCGCACCAGTTCGATCAGATCGATCGGCACGTGCGAGTTGTGGCACTCCAGCGAGATGATGTCGATGCTGGACGCCTGCAGCTTGGGGAACGACTCTTCGTACTGACGCCATTCCGAGCCCAGGGTCTGCTTCCAGTCGGTATTGGCCTTGATGCCGTAGCCATAGCAGATATGGACGGCGGTCTCGCACTTGAGCCCTTCCACCGCGCGTTCGAGGGTGGCAACCCCCCAGTCGTTGACCTCGTCGAAGAAGACATTGAAGGCCGGCTCGTCGAACTGGATGATATCCACGCCGGCCGCTTCCAGCTCCTTCGCTTCCTCATTGAGGATCTTCGCAAATTCCCATGCCAGCTTTTCGCGGCTTTTGTAGTGCGCGTCGAACAGGGTGTCGATCATCGTCATGGGGCCAGGCAGCGCCCATTTGATCGGCTGCGCGGTCTGCTGGCGCAGGAACCTGGCATCGTCCACGAACACCGGCCTGGGGCGGCTCACCGCGCCAACGACGGTGGGGACGCTGGCGTCATAGCGATTGCGGATCCTGACGGTCTCGCGCTTTTCGAAATCGACGCCGCTGAGGTGTTCGATGAAGGTGGTGACGAAATGCTGGCGGGTCTGCTCGCCGTCGCTGACGATATCGATGCCGGCGTGCTGCTGTTCCTGCAGCGACAGGCGCAATGCGTCCTGCTTGCCTTCGCTCAGTTCCTCGTCCTGCAGCTTCCAGGGCGACCAGAGTTTTTCCGGCTGCGCGAGCCAGGACGGCTTGGGCAGGCTGCCGGCGGTGGAGGTGGGGAGCAGCTTTTTCATGATGAGTGATGTCTTGCGTTCGTGTTGATTAGGAAGCGTGGCTGGAAGCCCATTGCTTGAGGATGTTTCCGTAGGGCCTGATGAAGTGCTCCTCGGTGAATTTGCCCTGCGTCACCGCGAGCTGGCTGCGCTCTTCCCGGTCGTAGACGATCTGGGTAGAGGAGTAATCCTGATGCTTCAGGCTCGGCTGGTAGATAGCCCCCGCCGCGGAATTGGCGTTGTAGATCTCCGGGCGGTAAATCTTCTGGAACGTCTCCATGGTGCTGATGGTGCCGATCAGCTCGAGATTGGTGTAGTCGTTGAGCAGGTCGCCGAAGAAGTAAAAAGCCAACGGGGCGACGCTGTTGGGAGGCATGAAATAGCGCACCTGCAGGCCCATCTTCTCGAAGTAGCGATCGGTCAGGGAAAATTCGTCCTGCCGGTACTCGATGCCGAGCACGGGGTGCCGGTTGCCCGTTCGGTGATAGACCCTGCTGCTGGAGACGCTGATGCAGATGACCGGCGGTTTGGCGAACCGCGCGCTATAGGCGTCCGAGTTCACGAAATGCCTGAACAACTGTCCATGCAGGCTGCCGAAATCGTCGGGGATGCCGAATGCGGACCTGTCCTGGTTGTGGGCGGGCAGCAGCACGCTGAAATCGTAGTCGCGGACGTAGGAGGAAAAGTTGTTTCCTGCGATGCCATCGATGCGCGCGCCGGTCGTTCTGTCGAGGATGTTGGTCTTGAGGATCTCGATCAACGGAAACTCATCGCCCCGTTCGCTCCCGGCAACCGTCATCTGCACCGAGATGATGTCCAGTTCCACAGCGTAGCGGTCGCGCCTGGGGTTATCCCAATGCGCCAGGTCGTTGAAGCGGTTGTTGATCATCGCAAGCGTGTTGCGCAAGTTTTCCTGGCGACGCTCACCCCTGGCGAGGTTGGCGAAGTTCGTGGTGTTGCGCGTATTGCCCGCGGGACGATAGTCCTCGTCGAAGCGGAGGCTCTTGATGCCGAAGGTGAATTCTTGAGTCATTGCGAGCTGACGCCTTGTTTCCGAGATGAGACGGGCGGGCTTGCCTGCACAGGCGGCGATGCCTGCTGGAGGGAGCCCGGAAATCCGGATCGGCAGGCGATCGCCCGCTGATCCGGTGGCCGGCAAGGGCGTTGCGGCCCGCCGGCCTTGGGCCGATTGGCCCTCAGGCTGCGGCCACGTTTTTTTCCGCGGCGCTGGTGCCTGCCGGCCGCGTCAATGCGATCAGCGGCAGTGCCCGCTGCACTGCCAGCCTGGCGCGCTCGGCCAGGGCCTCGTTGTGCACGCGGTAGTCCAGGAAGTCGCGGTCGGTGGCGTAGACGCCCAGCGGCAACGTACGCGCCTGGAAGAAACTGAAAAGTGGCCGCAGCTGGTGATCGATCACCAGCGCATGACGCTCGCTGCCGCCGGTTGCCGCCAACAGAATGGGCGTGTCGATCAAGGCATCCTGATGGATGAAGTCGAAGAAATGCTTGAACAACCCGGTGAAGGAGCCGCGATAGACCGGCGTGGTCACCACCACAACGTCGGCCTGCTCCACCGCCGACAGTGCCTGCTCTACCGTTGCCGGCAGCTGCGAGCGCCACACCGCACCAGCAAACTGCGGTGCCAACGCTCCGAGTTCGACCAGCTGTTGCTCGCACGGCACTACCTCGGCGATCAAGGCCAGCAGGTGCTCGGCCAGGGCGACGGCCTTGGAGGGACGTTGCAGCCCGCCGGAGACGGCGACGACGCGGAGCGGGTGTGGCACGTTGACAGTCATGCGGGGCGGCCTAGAACGACGAGTCCTGATGCTAGGGCTCGCATTCGATGAAGTAAAATGGTGTTATTTCAACAATCCATGAATTCGGATCATCTGAATGCTTGAGCGCATCCATCTCACCATCGTCCAGCAGGTCGAGCAGCAAGGCTCGCTGACCGCCGCCGCCGGCGTACTGAACCTGACCCAGTCGGCGCTGAGCCACAGCATGAAGAAGCTGGAGCAGCAGCTGGGCACCGACGTCTGGCTGCGCGAGGGGCGCAGCCTGCGCCTGACCCAGGCCGGCCAGTACCTGCTGGCGGTGGCCAACCGGGTGCTGCCGCAACTGGACCTGGCCGAAGAGCGCCTGGGGCAGTTCGCACAGGGCGAACGCGGCGCGCTGCGTATCGGCATGGAGTGCCACCCCTGCTACCAGTGGCTGCTCAAGCTGGTGGCGCCCTATCTGGCCACCTGGCCGGACGTGGATGTGGACGTGAAGCAGAAGTTCCAGTTCGGCGGCATCGGCGCGCTGTTCGGTTACGAGATCGATCTGCTGGTCACGCCCGACCCGCTGTACAAGCCAGGGCTGCGGTTCGAACCGGTGTTCGACTACGAGCAGGTGCTGGTGGTGGCCAAGAGCCATGCGCTGGCGTCGGCTGCCTACGTCAGGCCCCAGCAGCTGACGCGCGAAGTGCTCATCAGCTATCCGGTGGACCTTGAGCGCCTGGACATCTACAGCCAGTTCCTGTTGCCGGCCGGTGTCACGCCCAGGCGCCACAAGGCCATCGAAACCACCGACATCATGATGCAGATGGTGGCCAGCGGCCGCGGCGTGGCCGCCATGCCGCGCTGGCTGGTGGAGGAATACGCTTCCAGGATGGAGGTGGTGCCGGTGCGGCTGGGCGCGCGCGGCATCCCCAAGCAGATCTTCCTGGGCGCACGCGAAGCGGATATCGCGGTCGACTACCTGCGTGCCTTCATCGAACTGGCGCGCCAGCCTGCCAATGGCACCGCCATGACACCCGAAGCCCACTGACGGACATCACCACAACGCGCGCGCGCTGGCGCTTTTCCAGCTCGATCGGAGTGGACGTACCTCAGCCACCCAATCATCACCTCAGAACGGCAAGAGCCTTTGATGTCTCCGGATACGCCCCGCCTGGCCAGCACCATCACCGACGCCTATTCCCTGGAGGTCGGCGCAACCGGCATTGCCGGGCTGACCGCAGCGGCGCTTCAGATCATGCGCGGCTCGACCATTGCCATCCCCTACCTGCCCAACCAGGACGACGACGCGCGACTGGCCGCTGCACGGATGGTGCACACACTCGGCTTTCAGCCGATGCCGCACCTGTCCGCGCGCCGCATCGCCTCGCGCGAGGAGCTCCACACCTTCGTCAGGCGCGCCGTCGATGAGGCCGGCGTCGAGCGTTGCCTGGTGATTGCGGGCGATCCACCCGCTCCGAGAGGGCCGTTTGCGGACAGCTTGTCGCTGATCGCTACCGGGATCTTCGAGCGTTGCGGCATCCGGACCATCGCCGTGGCGGGGCATCCGGACGGACATCCGGACATGCCTGCGACCGACCAATGGGATGTGCTGGAACGCAAGTGTCGCAGCGTCGCCGAGCGCGGCATGGCGCCGCTGATCGTCACCCAGTTCGCCTTCGACGCCGACCTCGTGCTGGCGTGGTTGCAGGCGCTGCGCGCGCGTGGCATCGAACATCGCGTGCGTGTGGGCGTTCCCGGTCCCGCGGGCGTGGCGGTGCTTGCACGCTATGCCGCACGCTGCGGTGTCGGCGCCTGTGCATCGATGCTGTCCAAGTACGGCATCTCGCTCGGCAAGTTGCTGGGGACCGCCGGGCCGGATCGCTTTGTGGATCGCCTGGCTACAGGCCTGACTGAAACGCATGGAGACGTCAGCCTGCACTTCTATCCCTTCGGCGGCATCGCGCAGACTATCGCTTGGGTGGAGCACTACCGCTCCAGCACCGCGCGGGTCAGCGCGGGCTGACACCGCGCCGAATTGAGCGCTGCACATCGATCGCAACCCTCAGGCTTTATCAAGCGATGCGTCGAGTGCCTCGCCATGTGCACGACCTGGATCACAGTCCGTAGTATTTACTTCTGGCGTTTTTGTTCGCTGCGCGTGAGGTGCTGCAGCGCACAGCAGACCTGTCACAAGCGCGAGGTATAACCATCGGCGAATCGCGGCGAGGGGGCGCTGCATCCGGTGTCGTTGCACTGCGCAACGGCATCGCTTCTGCAACGTTCAAGGAGAGATGTCGCCATGCCGAAGCCGTCGCTGTTGTCATTGCTGTGCACCCTGTCGCTCGTGACCACGCCGCTCGCAGCAGCCGAGCTGCAGCCCAAACAACTGGCTGGCCCACCGGAGGAGTTCGCGCAGATGCGCGCGCCCGATCCGGCCGAGTCGGCGATCCTGTCCAAGAGTGCGCTGCTGCCGGTGGAACTGACGCCCGCAGGGACTGCAGCGCGGTGGCAAGGCACGCTGCCGGTGGAGAACGGCCACCTGCGCTTCATGGTGCTGGCGGGCGAACAGGCGTGGGATGCGGCGATCAGCGCGCCACGCGTTGCCGGCGCGCGCGCCGCTGCCGTTGCACTGCAACTGCAGGCACAGCGCACGCTGCTAGGCACGGCCGAGAGCGGCACCAGCGGCATGCGCTATGCCGTGGACACTGCCCAGAACGGCAATTGGTCGCTGACGCTGCACTCGGCATCACCAGTGGCGCAGCGTGGCTATGTGCTGATGGAAGGCGATGCGCGCACGCAGCTGGCCTCGTATCCGCGCGATCGCCAGCAGTTGGTGGGCAAGTCGCTCACGCTCAACGCCATGCTCAGCGGCAACGACGCGCATGGAGCCACCTTGCTTGCGGGCCAGGCCGGCCAGATCGATGAAGCCAGCCTGCGCGTGATCGATCCGCAAGGCGGCGTGCGCGTTCTACCGATGGCCGACGATGGTGCGCATAACGATGGCGCCGCCGGCGACGGGGTGTATGGGGGCAATTTCCAGCCAACGCGTGAGGGGACCTGGATCGCGCAGGTGATCGTGCGCGGCCACGACCAGGCCGGGCAGGCATTTGTCCGCACCAGCGAACACGTGTTGCCGGTGCTGGATACCTCGCTGCGATTGCTCGGCAACGCGCTGAACGCACGTGCTGGCGATGGTACGCGGCTGACGGTGGCACTGCCGGTGGCCGCGCGCGGCAATGCACCGTCGCACTATCGGGTGTTCGGGCAGGTGTGGGGTACCGATGCCAAGGGCAAGGACGTGCCGGTGGCGTGGATCGGCGGCATGCTGACGCCGCAGCAGGGGCAGTTGCCGCTGAGCCTGGACGAACGCTGGATCGCGCGTGCCGGTGCGCGTGCGCCGTTCACACTGCGCGGACTGCGTATTGAAGATCCGGATCACTATATTCCACTGGTGCAGGCCGGCACGCTGCCCCTGCAGGTGCCCACGTTGCGACGTGCCAGCATTGCGCGGTCCAGCGCGGCGATCGATGAAAGCATGCGCATGGGGCCGCGCCCGTCGACGCTGGCCACCGCGATGGCACAGCCGCAGGCAACGGGCTCGCAACTGGTGCTGGTGCACGGCTATTGCTCCAACGGCGTATGGCCGCAGGCGCAGTTCACCAATGCCTCGACATTCCTGGATGCCAAGCAAAACCGCAGCAACGATCAGTTTGCGCAACGCATCGCACAGTTCGCCAGCCAGTGGTCGTCGTTCTCCACGGTGGCGCACAGCCAGGGCGGCATGGCCGCACTGCATCTGTATGCGTACTACTGGAGCGGCCTGGATAACGCCAGCGGCGGGCGCGTGATGCAGTCGGTGGGTACGCCGTACCAGGGCACCAATCTGTCGGGCGTGCTTGCTGCGGTGGGCTCGTGGTTCGGGGTGGGCTGCGGCACCAACACCGACCTGACCTACGACGGCGCCAAGGCCTGGCTGGCCGGCATTCCCGCCGACGCACGCGCCAAGGTCAACTACTACACCACCTCGTTCGCCAAGACCAACTGGTACACCAACGACTATTGCAACGCGGCCTCGGACCTGGTCTTGAACGACCCGGAAGACGGCACCGTGGAGCAGGTCAATGCGCAGCTGCCGGGCGGCGTGAATCGCGGCCACACCACCGGCCAATGCCACACCACCGGCATGCGCGACCCGGCGCAGTACCTGGACGCAAACCGCAACGCGGTGATGAACGCCAACGCGGCGCGGTGATGTCCTGCTTAAGGTGAAATGGCCGGCTCTACGCCGGCCATCTTACCGGCACGCCGCACTACGACACGACTTGACGATAACGCGTGTTTCTCACCCGTAGCTGCGTCGCGCGGAAACCCAGGCCTGCCCGGCGATCGATACGTGGTGTGTCTACCTCTCACCTTTTGATTTCGGTACGGCGTTCGAGAGGGCTGTTAACCACTCCAAGCGGTTTATTAGCCACTCAAGGCCGCTTCGGCAGCCCACAGTTCCGCATCTGCGCCTGCGGGGATGAACATCGGCGCAGCCGGGTCGGTGGCGGCGCGCCAGATGGCTTGCGCGACATCGATTAACTGCGTCCCGGGGCCGGCCGATGCGCCCATTCGCGCCAAGGTTTGCTGCATAAAGGTTCCATAGACGGCGTCATCGATGCCGCGGACACCGGTGCGTGCGGTGGCACGGAAATCCGTCTCCCCACATGAGCCCGGCGAGACGACGCGTACGCGGATGCCGAAGTCCTCCAGCTCGGCGGCCAACGATTCGCTCAGCGCATTGACCGCGGCCTTGGCAGCGCGGTAGGCACCGATCAGTGGGAGGGGTTTGAGCGTTGCGCTCGATGACACGTTGACAATGACCCCGGCGCGGCGCGCACGCATCTGCGGCAATACTGCTTGCGTCACCGCAAGCGTGCCGAACGTGTTGGTTTCGAACAGCTCGCGTACCGACTGCAGGCTTGCCAGCTCCAGCGGAGCGGGCCCACCGAAGCCTGCGTTGTTGACGAGAACGTCGATGGCACCAGCAGCGTGGATCGCGGTTTGAATGCTGACCGCATCAGTGACATCGAGCTGCAACACCTTCAGATGGGAAGACTCAGGAAGCAGACCCTCGCGCAGGCCGCGCATGGTGGCGACCACGCTCCAGTCGCGCTCCAGGAAGTAGCGGGCGGTTGCCAGACCAAAGCCGGACGAGCAACCAGTGATGAGTACGGTTTGCATGAAGCACCCTAGGTGATATGACGAGGGGTGTACCGTAAGCCGCCAGACCCGTACTTTCGATATTCTAAAGTGCAAATTTCATTTGCGAGAGTCCAATGCTCGACCCGCTTGCCGAAGTTGTCTTGCTGCTCAGGCCAACCGCAGAGTTATCCAAACTTGTCGTTGGCGCTGGTGCGTGGTCGGCGCACCGCTCCGATGCCCCAGGCCCGTTTTATTGCGCGGTCATCGAAGGGGCGTGCCGGTTGGCGCTTGAGGATGGGCAGGCGTACGTTCTCCAAGCCGGCGATTTTGTGCTGGCGCCCGCCATGCTCGCCGTCACGCTCTCTAGCCTGCAGGCCTCGGCCGGGCAAGCGCACACGATACCTACCGACATGGGCGATGGCACGTTCCGCATCGGCGTCATGGACGGACCTGCAAATCTTCGCATCGTGATTGGGCACTGCAGATTCGGCTCGCCCGATGCCGCGCTCCTGGTATCGCTGCTGCCACACCTGGTGCATGTGCGCGGCGAGCCGCGACTCACCACGCTGGTGCATCTGGTTGGCGAAGAAGCACGCGCACACCGACCTGCACGCGAGCTGGTGCTTGCACGCCTGCTGGAAGTCCTGTTGATCGAAGCATTACGCTCACTGACAGCCGGCGATACGACACCAGGCCTGGTACGCGCGCTCTCCGATGCGCGCCTGGCCGCGGCAGTGCGCGCGATGCACGGTGCTCCGGCGCATGCGTGGACAATCGACGCATTGGCCAAAGAAGCGGCACTATCGAGGTCATCGTTTTTTACGCGTTTCCATGGTGCGATGGGCGTGGCGCCGATGGAATATCTGCTGGCATGGCGCATGGCGCTGGCCAAGACGCTTCTGTCGGAGCAAGGGCTTGGCGTCGCGCAGGCAGCGCAACGGGTAGGCTACGGCTCGGCCAGCAGTTTCAGCGTTGCATTTACTCGCCACACTGGCAGCCCACCATCACAGTACGCGCGCACTGCAGTTCGGTAAACGGGTTGTAAAGGCATCCAGCGGCTTCAGGCCGAGCGCCCGCAGCTGCATTGAGACACAGCCGCAGCTGCAAGCACATGCGCTCACGCTGGCGCATCGATGCGTGACGACTTCTGCGCCTGGGCGAACTCCTGCAAGAAGCCCCGCTTTAGCAAGGGCCGGGCTTTATCAGTTTCACTTTCGACGTCATTCGCCTTGACTGCCCAATTGAACTGCGCCTGCCGTTACTGGACGCCTGAGCCACCAAGTAGGTCGATGTGTCAGCAAACTGGATATGTCACACGGATCCAACGACCTTGCAACGCTCCCTAGCGAAACACCACCGTACGATGGCCGTTGAGCACGATGCGATGTTCGACATGGCGGCGTACCGCGCGCGCCAGCACCAGCGACTCGGTGTCGCTGCCCAGGCGCACCAGATCGCGCGGGGTCATGGCGTGGTCCACGCGGGCGACGTCCTGTTCGATGATCGGGCCTTCGTCCAGGTCTTCGGTGACGTAATGTGCGGTGGCGCCGATGATCTTGACGCCGCGCGCGTGCGCCTGGTGGTACGGCTGCGCACCCTTGAAGCTGGGCAGGAAACTGTGATGGATATTGATCGCGCGCCCGGCCAGCGCGCGGCACAGGCCCGGCGAGAGAATCTGCATATAGCGCGCCAGCACCACCAGATCGATGTGCAGGTCCTCGACCAAGGCGAGCAGCTGCGCTTCCTGTTCGGCGCGCGTGTCTGCGCTCACCGGCAGATGATGGAAGTCGATGCCATAGGACGCGGCCAGCGGTGCGAAATCGGCGTGGTTGGAGACCACTGCGACGATATCCACCGGCAGTTGCCGGCTATGGGTGCGAAACAGCAGGTCGTTGAGACAGTGGCCCTGCTTGCTCACCAGCACCAGCAGCCGCGCGCGGCGACGCGCGTCGTGCAACTGCCATTCCATCCGGAACGCGCCTGCCAACACCGAAAACTGCTGTTCCAGGCTGGCGATATCGGTTGACGGCGGTTTTTCGAAATGCACGCGCAGGAAGAAGCGGCCGCTTTCGTCGTCGCCGAATTGCTGGGCATCGAGGATGTTGCAATCAAGATCGAACAGCAGGCCGGTGACGCGGTACACGATACCGGTGCGGTCGGGGCAGGACAGCGTGAGAATGTAGTCGGAGCGCATCGGCGCAATGATAGCCAATGCATGGCAGCGCGGGCACAGTGCTTGCGTCGGTAACCGTTACATTGCGACGCCGCGCAACTGACACGGCCGCCGCACCGCAGAGAAGCGCGACGGCACGTTACCCGCCGTGCTGCGGATCAGCCGATCAGCGCATGGCGGGCGTTGCGCTGGTGGCGTGCGTGGCCAAAGGCGATACGCATGCCACTGCCGATAAGGATCAACGCGGCGGCAGGCGCAGCATCAGCCGGCGATTGATCTCGTCCAGTTGCGCCATTGAGGTCTCCACCGAGGTCTCCATCGCTTCCTGGGTGGTGATGTGCGCACGCAGATGTGCGGGGTCGGAGAGTTCGCCACGTACCAGAAATACGTTCTCGCCTACTTCGCCGAGGTGGCGGCTGAGCACTACGTAATCCACCTGATCAAAGCCGTGCTGCTTGGCCAGCGGCAGCAAGCGCGCGGCCATGCGTACGCTGGCCTGGTCGGTGGGTTTGTCCAACTCGGCGTCGAGCACGCCCACCGCTTCGCGGATCTGCGCAAACAGATAGTGATCCGGATGCTCGGGATGGTCCGGACCCACCGGGCCCTGGTCGACAACCGGTTCGGCGGTCATCGTGCGCCACCGGCGCAGGTCGGTGCGCGTGGTGCGCGCTCGGTCGAACCGAGCGTGATATGCAGGTGTCGCATCGCATCCTCCCTGGAGCGGCGGCTATAACGAGCCGGCATTTTAGAAGGTCCGCTGCATGTTCGGGTGAGCAAGAGGCATCGCAGGTCGCTTTCGAGGAAGGCGCGCGACACACCCGCACTCTTGCATCGCGATCAGGCCTGCCCCGCCCGCCGCGCCGACACCTCTGCCAGCACGGCCCAGTCGGCGTTGCCGTCGCCGTGCGCGATGGCCTGGTCCAGGCTGGCGCGCAACAGTTCGCCCAACGGCATCGGCACCTGCTTGTCGGCGCCGGCCTGGATGGCCAGGTCCACATCCTTGCGCCCCAGCGTGGCGGTGAAGCCGGCCGGTGTGTACTGGCGCTGCATGATGAGCTTGCCGTAGCCCTGGTACGCAGGTGCGGCGAACAAGGTGGTGGTGAGCATCCCCAGGAACTGGGTGGCGTCCACGCCATGCCCGCGCGCCAGTGCGCTGGCCTCGGCCATGGCGCCGATGGCGCTGGCCAGGCAGAAATTGGCCGCCAGTTTCACCGCGTTGGCCTGCTCCGGGGCATCGCCGATGTGCCAGGTCTTTTGCCCCAGCACATCCAACATCGGCTGCACCCGCGCCAGCGCCGCAGCATCGCCAGCAGCCAGGATGTTGAGCTTGCCGGCCTCGGCCACGTCGACGCGGCCAAGCACCGGCGCGGCGACGTAGGCGATGCCGCGCTCGGCATGCAGTGCGGTCAACTCGTGCGCCAGCGCCACCGAGATGGTGGCCATGTTGACGTGCACGCTGCCGGCCGGCAATGCGTCCAGCACGCCGCCGTCCAGCACGGTCTGACGGACCGCGGCATCGTCGGCCAGCATCGAGAACAACAGCGGGCCGCACGCCGCGCCCACCGGCGCATCCACTACCGTCGCCCCGGCATCGCGCAGGCTGCGCGCGCGTTCTGGCGAACGGTTCCAGACACTTATCTCGAAGCCGCCGCGCAGCAGGTTGTGCGCCATCGGCAGGCCCATCGTGCCCAGTCCCAGAAATCCTATCGGCATGCGTGTGCGTCCTCTTCGGTATGACGTCGGTGGCGTGCGTCAGCTGGCGAACACGCCGCGTGCATCGCGCGGCTCGCAACGCAGATACTGCGGGGCCGGCGTGACCGATGCACCCAGCGCGGCGGCGGCATGCCACGGCCAGCGCGGGTCGTACAGGATGCCGCGTGCCAGCGCGATTGCGTCGGCCTGGCCGTCCTGCAGGATCGCCTCGGCCTGCGCCGGCTCGGTGATCAGGCCCACGCCGATCACCGGCGTGGCGACCTGCGCACGAATCGCCTGCGCAAACGGGATCTGATAGCCGGCCTGCACCGGAATCTGCTGGCGCGGATCCAGTCCGCCGCTGGAGACATGGATGTAATGCGCGCCGCGCGCATCCAGCGCCTTTGACAAGGCGATGCTCTGCTCCAGATCCCAGCCGCCCTCCACCCAGTCGGTGGCCGAGATGCGCACGCCGACCGCGATGCGCCCGGACACCGCCGCACGCACCTCATCGAAGATGCGCAACGTCAAGCGCATGCGGTTTTCCAGCGAACCGCCATAGGCATCGTTGCGCTGATTGCTCAGCGGCGACAGGAACTGATGCATCAGATACCCGTGTGCGGCATGCAGCTCGATCAGATCCAGACCCAGACGTTCGGCGCGCGTTGCCGCAGTGACGAACGCGGCAACCACCGCATCGATCCCAGCCTCATCCAGCGCCTGCGGTACGGGCTTGCCCGGCTGGAACGGCTGCGCCGAGGCAGACACGGTCTGCCAGCCATGCGCGTGATCGGGGGCGATGGCCTGCCCGCCCTTCCACGGCACATCGGTCGACGCCTTGCGGCCAGCATGCGCGAGCTGGATGCCCACCGGCATCGGCGACCAGCGCCGCACCGACTGCAGCACCTCATCCAGCGCCCGCTCGGTGGCGTCGTCGTACAAGCCCAGATCGGCGTAGCTGATGCGCCCTTCCGGCAGCACCGCAGCGGCCTCCAGGATCAACAGGCCCGCGCCCGATTGCGACAGCGTGCCCAGATGGATGCGATGCCAATCGCTGGCGCGGCCGTCCTGTGCGGAGTACTGACACATCGGCGCGATCACGATGCGGTTGGCGAGCGCGAGCGGGCCGAAGGCGATGGGGGTGAACAACTGGCTCAAGGCAACATCCAGGCGCGAGGTGGGGGTGCCCATTGCACTGCGCCGCGCGCCGCCGCACAACCGCTGCGATGGATCACTGCGTCATGCAGAGCGCGCACTGTCGTACCTGCCCGGCACACTCTGCAGCGGGTCAGGCGGCCGCCGCAGGAAGGCCAGCGCCTGCGCGCACGACTGCTCCACCTTCAGGCTGAGCAAGTCGTCGGCGCGGGTACGCCCGAAATTGAGCGCGGCGATCGGCAGGCCGTTGCGCGCGGCAGTCTGCACGAAGCGAAAGCCCGAATACACCATCAACGACGAACCCACCACCAGCACCGCATCGGCGGCCTGCAAGTGCGCGAAGGCACGCTCCACACGCTCGCGCGGCACGTTCTCGCCGAAGAACACCACGTCCGGCTTGAGCACGCCGCCACATGCCGGGCACGGCGGCACCACGAAGGTCTCGAAGGCGACGTCGTCCAAATCCGCATCGCCGTCGGGCGCCTGCGCCGCGTCCAGCGCGACCCAGCCGGGGTTGTCTCGCTCCAGCAGCAGCTGAAACTCGGTCCGCGGCATGCGCTGCTCGCAGCCCATGCAACGCACCACATCGAGCCGGCCGTGCAGGTCGATCACCGCCTGACTGCCGGCCGCCTGATGCAGGCGATCGACGTTTTGGGTCAGCAGCAGTTCCAGCTGGCCGCGCGCTTCAAGCGCGGCCAGTGCGTGGTGGGTGGCATTGGGCTGCGCCAGCCCGAAACGCGGCCAGCCGACCAGGCTGCGCGCCCAATAGCGCTGGCGCGTGGACAGCTCGCCCATGAACGCCTGGAACGTCACCGGTTGCGGACGCTTCCAGCCGCCTTGCAGATCGCGGTAATCGGGAATGCCCGAGTCGGTGCTGCAACCGGCGCCGGAGAGCACGAACAGGCGCTGGTGGCGCTCGATGAAGTCCTGCAGCGCGCGGTGGTCTTGGGTAGGGACAGCGGTCATCTGGCCATTCCGGAAGCGATGGGATCACGTTGCGCCAACGGCAAGCGGTTCGCCCGCTGCGGCGCGGCGTCGACGGCCGTCACCGTGCGACTTGCGCGAAGTGCGTCGAACTGTCGCATGACGCAGGGTGGCCGCAGCGTGCGGATCAAACCGTTGTACGCACCACGCGCCGGACTGGATGCATCCATGAAGACGATACAGCATCGGGCCGCGTCCACGCAGTTGGTTCAGCCGTCCTGTTGCTGCAGGCCAGGGACGCGGTCACTGTCGCTCAGCGTGCAACCTGTGCCTGATCGACAAACTGCACCAGGTCCCGATTGAAACGCACGCTGTCCTCCAGGAATGGCGCGTGGCCTGCATCCGGGTAGAGACGCGTCTGCGCACGCGGCTGCAATTGCCGTGCACGCGCCAGCGTCGGCTCGGCAGTCACCAGCGCATCGCGCGCGCCATACACCAGCAACACCGGCAGGCGCGTGCGCTGCAGGCCGGCGAGATCGATCGACATGCCTTGCACGGCACGCTGCATGTCCCAGGAGGCCAGCGATGCGTTGGCCAGCAATGTCTCGAAGACCGGCGCAGACGGTTGGGTGGCGAAGCACAGCCGCAGGAAGTCGTGCACCGCCTGCAGATGCGTGCGCAAGTCGTCGGAGACCAGATCGCGATAGATCGCCGGATGCGAGCCCAGCTGTTCCGCGCGGAATTCGATCACGCCGTCGACATACACCACCCCGCCAAGCCCTTCATCGCCGTAACGTGCGAGGTAGTTCGTGACGACGGCTGCGCCCAGCGACCAACCGACCAGCACCGCGTCTGGCGTCTTTGCCGCTTTCAGCACGGCGTCAAGATCGTCGGCCCAGCGCATGCCGTCCCGATAGGCCGACGCTGCAGTCGGCTTGCCGGACAAGCCGTGCCCACGCAGGTCGTAGGTGATCAATCGATAGCCTTGCAGGCGCGCATCGGCCAGCTGCGCGTCCCAATTGATGCGGCTACCGAGCAGGCCGTGCACGAACACGATCGCCGGAGCATCGCTGGCGCCGTGCTCCTGCACGGCCAGGGTGACGCCATCGGGCGCGGTTACGGCGTAACTGCGCGAAGCAGGGGTGACCGCCGCGGCCAGCGTTGAAGAAAACAGCAACAGGCAAGCCAGCGCGTAGCGCAGCGGCAGCATGCCGATGACCGGGAAGAAGCGAACAGGCATCGAAGTGAGCTCCAGGCAATGAGAGCGTCCATCCTCCAGCCTGACACCAATGTGAGGGTCAAGCAGTGCTTGCAACGTATGCTTGGCGCATGGCAACGCCTCCCGAACCCCCGCTGCGCATTGGCGCACTGGCTCTGCAGACCGGCGCCAGCGTGCGTTCGATCCGTCACTACGACACGCGCGGCCTGCTGACGTCCGCGCGCAGCGCCAATGGCTACCGGGTGTTTCCCGCTGCCTGCGTTGCACAGGTGCGGCAGATCCAGCGGCTGATCGCCACTGGCTTCAGCCTGGACGACATTCTCCGGTTTCCCGATTGCATGCGCCTGGTGGAAGGCGCGCAGATGTGTCCGGAAACCGCACCTGCGTATCGCGCGCGTCTGCAGCAGATCGAGCGCCAGCTGGCCGATCTGGAACGGCGGCGTGGGCGCCTGCTGGAAACCCTGGCACAGGGTGCGGCCGATGCGATCGCCGCGCCGCCTTCTGCAGCGCAGACGGCGCGCAGCAAGCGGGCACGCTAGAAGGTTGCTTGCATCGCGCCACCTGCCACCTCGCACAGCGCACACACGGCACAGCAATCGGCCGCTACAGCAGGTTGCTGACCTCGATCAGGTTGCCGTCCGGATCGCGGAAATAGACCGACAACAACGCGCCGGTTGCGCCGGTACGCTGGATCGGCCCCTGCTCGATGGCGACACCGGCAGCGGCGATGTGGTCCTGCGCCTGCTGCAGTGGGGTTGTGGTGATCAGGCACAGGTCTGCCGATCCGGGCGTCGGCAACCGCGCCTTGGGTTCGAACTCGCGCCCGGCGGCGTGCAGGTTGATCTTCTGTTGCCCGAAGGCCAGCGCACGTCGCCCTTCACCAAAACTCACCACCTGCATGCCGAGCACGCGCGCATAAAAATCGCAGGTGGCTTGCACGTCGGCAACGGTGAGCACCAGATGGTCGAGCCGCTCGATCTGCATGTCATTCGCCACGCGCAGGATGCGGCGCAAACCGGCCATACGGGCGTGCGTCGTCGGCGCGCTGGCGCAACACATGCGCGGCGGCAAACGCCAGCACCAGCAGGGTCAGGCACATGCCGACCAGCCCGGCCCAACCGCCGTGTTGCCAGAACCAGCCGCCGAGCGCACCGATCACGCTGGAGCCGGCGTAATAGGCCAGCAGATACAGCGAGGCGGCATGACTGCGGTGCGCGCCGCCGAGCCGGCTCACCCAGGCGCTGGCCGCCGAATGCGCGATGAAAAAGCCGATCGTCAGCAACACGATGCCGCCCACCACCAGCGCCAGCGCATGCGCCAGCGTCAATGCCACGCCGAGCACGCACAGCACGATGCCGGCACTGACCACCGGCCCACGGCCGAAGCGATCCGACGCGGCCCCAGCCACCGATGAGCTGACGATGCCGAACACATAGGCGCTGAAGATCATGCCGATCTGGCTCTGGCTCAGGCCAAATTCCGGCCCGCCCAAGCGAAACCCGGCGTAGTTGTAGAGGCTGACGAACACGCCCATCAACAGAAACGGCAACGCAAACAACCACGGCAGGTTGCGATCGCGCAGATGCCCCGCCCAGGCACGCAGATGGAACCGCAGGTTGACCCCATGCCGGCGCACGAAATGGCGCGACGGCGGCAGCAGCCACACGAATGCGAAGGCACACAGCAGGTCGAATCCGCTCAAGAGCGCCAGTGCGGTGCGCCAATCGGTGTGGTCGGTCAGCACGCTCATCATGATGCGCCCGGTCATGCCGCCGAATGCATTGCCGGCCACGTACAGGCCGGTGGCCGCGCCAAGTTTGTTGGCCGGCAGTTCTTCGCCCAGGTACACCATCGCCACCGCGGGCACGCCGCCCAACGCGATACCGGACAGGGTACGCACCACCACCAGCGCGCCCCAGTGCGGCAGGAACGCCGAGACCAGGTTGAGCACCGCAGCCAGCGCGATGGAGGCGAACATCAAGCCGCGCCGCCCCAGGTTTTCCGAGACCGCACCGGCGCAGAAGATCGCCACTGCCAGCCCGCCGGTGGCCAGCGATAGCGGCAACGAGGCGACCGCCGCATCCACGCCGAAGACCCGCGCGAACTCGGGCAACACCGGCTGCACGCTGTACAGCAGCGAGAAGGTGGCAAAGCCGGCCAGGAACAAGGCCAGCCGGATGCGGCCGGTGGCGGGCGCAGCGATCTCGGGAACGGCGGCAGTGGCCGGCGGGGCGCTGGAGCGAGAGTCGGAAGCAGGCACGGGTATCTGGATGAGACCGGGGACGGGAAGTATTCGCCTGCGACCACCCCCTGTCCAATATATGATGCTGGCAGTTTCCATATGCAGAACAGATACCATGGAGTTGCGTCACCTGCGCTATTTCCTGGCGGTTGCCGAGGAAGGCAATTTCACCCGTGCCGCTGCCCGGGTGGGTATCGGCCAGCCGCCGCTGAGCCAGCAGATCCAGACGCTGGAGCGCGAGCTGGGCACGCCGCTGTTCCGCCGCACCCATAGCGGTGCGGAGCTGACGCCAGCCGGCGAGGCCTTTCTCGGCGAAGTGCGCCGGGTGCTGGCCGATGTGGAGCGCGCCGCCGAAACCGCCCGGCGTGTGGCGCGCGGCGAATCCGGCCGCTTGCGCATGGGCTTCACCGCCTCGGCCGCCTTCAGTCCGGTGGTGCCGCGCCTGATCCGCGATTTCCGCCGGCAATGGCCGCAGGTGGAACTGCTGCTGGAAGAAACCAACACCGCCAGCCTGCTGGTGGGCCTGGCCGATGGCCGCCTGGATGCGGCATTCGTCCGCTACGGCTTGAGCACGCCACCGGACCTGCAGCTGCTGCGCTTTGCCGATGAGCCGATGAAGATCGCGGTGCCGGCGGCGCATCCGCTGGCGGCCCACAACAGCGCGCCGCTGGCGGCGCTGGCGGGCGAGCCGTTCATCCTGTTTCCGCGCAGCTTCGGCTCCAGCCTGTACGACGAAATCCTCGCCGCCTGCCGCGAGTCGGGCGTGACCTTGCGCATCACCCAGGAGGCGCCGCAGATGTCGTCGATTATCAACCTGGTCGCCGCCGAACTGGGCGTGTCGGTGGTGCCCGCCTCCACCGCACAACTGCAGCGTCCCGGGGTGCGCTACCTGGATATCGAAGGGCGCATGCCGCTGGCCCGTCTGGCCCTGGCGGTTGCGCCGGGCGCGCTGGACAGCGCTCCGCTGGTGCGACATCTATGGGCGCTGGCGGAACTGATCACTGCCGATGAGGTAAGCCAGTGATCGCCACTGGTGGAGCTGGCATGCGTGATCCCGGCGGTTGGGCAATGACCGTTGCGCGGTGGTGGCGTGCTGGATGCGCCGGTTCTGACTGCATCTCACATTGCGGGGAGCATGGGTACGCACCGACAAGCGGCTGCGCAACCGTGGCGAGCACTCGTGAGCTGGGTGTGGATGGCGCACAGGCAGCACGGTTGTCCGAGTGATCCACGCCGCCCCGAGCAGCGGCCGTGCTCGCCCGGCAGTGAGCGCAGCAGTTCTGTTTGCCGCGCCTGGTCGGCCCCTGATCGAAGGACAACGTTACCGGTGCACCGTGTCATGTCACGCTCTTGCCTGAACGCATCAGTGCACGCTGCACGTGCGAAAAGCCACGCCCCGATCAGGATGGCAGGCGAGATCGATCGATCCAAGGCCATCGCCGTAATTGCAGGTGCACACGCCACCGCAAGATGTCGCTCTGCGAGAACTCATCGCCACGACCGACGACGCGCAGCCCGCCCAGCCTGACACGACGCAGCAGCATCTGCGCCGACTTCCAGTGGCAGCGCTTGACCTCAACTACGATTGAGGTTGTTCAATGCGGGCCTCTTCCATCGATCCGAGTGCCATGCATCTTCGTCATCTCCTGCTGCCCTGCCTGGATCCGGCACTGACCCGGCGTTTTTATCGCGATGTGCTGCAGCTGCCGCTGCACGGCGACACCGTCCACATCGGCTGGACCACGCTGGACTGCGTGCAGGCGCAACATCCGGTCGGCAGTGTGCATCTGGCCTTCAATGTCGCGCCCTCACGCTTCGAGGCCGCAGCGCGATGGATCGGCGCACGCGCCACGCTGCTCGCCGACCCGCAGGGCCGCCAGCGCTTCGCCCTGGACGGGGTGTGGCAATCGCAGTCGGTGTATTTCGCCGGCCCGGATGGTGCGGTGCTGGAGCTGATCGCGCGCGCTGCGCTGCACGATGTGGCGACCGGCAAGGGCGAGTTCCACGGCGAAGAATTGCTGTGCCTGAGCGAAATCGGCTTGCCCAGCAATGATGTCGATGCAGTGACCAGCAGCGTGGCCCATCATTTTGGCGTACAGCCGTTTGCGCCGGCCGTGGAGGGCTTTGCCGCGCTGGGCGACGATCATGGCCTGTTGATCGTGGTGGACCAGCGCCGGCGCTGGTTCCCGCAACAGCGTCAACTGCCGTGGGCCGACGGCTTGCGGGTCTGTGTCGATGCACCGCAACCGGGCCTGCGGCTACGCGATGCGCAGGGCTGGGAACTGCTGGCTGCGTAAGCGACGGCAACGCGCGGGCGTCGTATTTCAACGCGCTATCGAGCCGGATCGGTGCCACTTCCGCCATGCATGCCCTGCCCGCTGCCGGGCTGGTGGACGAGCGCCGCAGGTCCGCTTGCTGCCATCGCGCCATGCACTGCGCCACCGATGCGGCAGCGCAGTGCATGCACGCAACAGCACGCGATGGTATCGATCGCCAGCCCGCTCCCTTCCGCGTTGCGCCAGTTCGCCAATGCGGCAGCCGAGGCCCGAGTGTGTCTTCAGCTGTCCGGTTGAGCGGCCGGCAAACGGAAAAACGCACGTGCCGCAGCGGTGCTGTTGGCGGCGGTCACCGCGACGTCTTCGCCGCGGTCGCGCGCCAGTTCTTCGACGATATGCGACAGAAACATCGGCTCGTTGCGGCGATCCTTGGGCATGGGCTTGAGCGTGCGCGGCAACAGGTAGGGCGCGTCGGTTTCGATCATCAAACGGTTGGCGGGGATATTGCGTACCAGCTCGCGCAGATGCGCGCCGCGGCGTTCGTCGCACAGCCAGCCGGTGATGCCGATGTAGTAATCGCGGTCCAGATAGGCGAACAGCTCTTCGCGCGTGCCGGTGAAGCAATGCACCACGGCCGCCCCCAGCTTGCCCTCGAAGCTGCGCATGATGGACAGGAAGTCTTCGTGCGCATCCCGCTGATGCAGGAACAGCGGCTTGCCATTGTCGGCAGCCAGTTGCAGCTGGCGCTCGAAGGCCTTGTGCTGTGCCGGGCGCGGCGCGAAATCGCGGAAGTAATCCAGCCCGCATTCGCCCACCGCCACCACCTGCGGATGCGCCTGCAAGGTGCGCATTTCGGCCTCGCACTCGGCGGTGAATTCCACGGCGTGATGCGGGTGTACGCCGGCGGTGGCATACAGGAATCCGGGATGTTGTTGCGCCAGTTGCAGGGCCACCGGCGAATGCTCGCGGCTGGCGCCGGTGATCACCAACTGCGCCACACCCGCCTCGCGTGCGCGTTGCAGCACGGCATCGCGGTCGCGATCGAAGGAATCATGGGTGAGGTTGGCGCCGATATCGATCAACTGCATGGTGCGGGTGTCGCCTGAAAGAGCAGATGCGATTGTACTGGGTGGACGTTGCCCTCATCCGCCCTGCGGGCACCTTCTCCCGCAGGCGGGAGAAGGGACATCCACAACGGGATCTGGATCGCCACGACAGGTTCTCCATGACGGGATCTGCATGGCGGGATCTGCATGCGGTCCGCGACACCTGCATGCCATCAGCCTGCGCGAACGCCGTGCCTTTCCCCTCTCCCGCCTGCGGGAGAGGGGCAGGGGTGAGGGCCGCTTGCGCAGCACGCTCAGCCCACCACCGGCACCGCCATCGCATCGATCTTCGCCGCCAGCGCCTGGATCGCCAGCTGCGCCGAGCGCGAGAGCTGACGCTGCGGGGCCACGCACAAGGCCAGCGTCATCGGTTTGGTCAGGTGCTGACGGAACGGCACGAACGCCAGTCGACCGTCGGCCACGTCGGGCGCGGCGTCCAGCCACGACATCAGCCCCACGCCCGCACCGGCGCGCACCAGCCCGCGCAAGGTGCGCACGTCGTTGCAATGGGTCAGCCGCTTCACGTCGATATGCTGGCGCTGGTACAGCACCTTGGCGTGCTCGCCCACGATCAACGGCGCGGCCGGCAGCAGCAACCGGTGCTCCAGCGTCTCGCTCAGCTGCAGCTCGGTGCGCGTGCTCAACGGGTGGCCCACCGGCATGGCAATCCCCAGCGGGATATCCGCAAATGCGCGCACCTCCAGGTCCACACTGCTCACCGGGTCCAGCAGCAGGCCGATGTCCACGTCGGCCGAGGTCACCATTTCCATCACCCGCTGGTTGCGCGCGGTGGACAGGTTGAAGGTGATGCCGGGGTACTCCTGCACCAGCGCGGCCACCGCCGCCGGCACCACGCCCTCGCTGAGCGCGTCGATCATGGCGATCTCCACGTGCCCGCGGCGCAGCCCCTTGAGCTCGTCGAAACGCTCCAGGGTGCGCGCGTAGGCCTTCTCCCAGCCGCGCACATCCACCAGCAACAGCTCGCCGGCGGCGGTCAGCCGCAGCCGGCCGGGCAGGCGCTCGAACAGCTGCGCGCCCAGCTCTTCCTCGGCCTTGAGGATCTGCCGGTCGATCGCCGAGGCCGACACATGCAGCACCTCCGAGGCCTTGCGGATGCTGCCGCAGCGGGCCACTTCGATGAAATAACGGGTGAAGCGGGAAAAGGTCAGCATGTGGCAGAGCCCGGTTGGCGTTGCATTTTTTGCAATGGCTTGGCTGAAAATCGATGTTTGATAACACACCCCCGGCTTCCTAGAGTCAATCCGGCACCGCTCCCGCCTCACGCCAGAGACCGCCCCATGGATGTCGCCGTCCCCGCCCTGCCGCTGCACTGCACCTTCGAAGCCGCCGACTGGCAACGCCTGGCCCAGCATTGGCACGCGGTGGCACTGAGCAGCGAGGTGAGCGAGGCGCCGTTCAAGGCCACCCTGCTGGACGAGCCGCTGGTGCTGTACCGGCTGGGCAGCGAGCTGGTGGCCGCGCGCGATGTCTGCCCGCACCGCGGCGTGCCGCTGAGCATGGGCACCGCCGATGGCGGCGGCGTGGTCTGCGCCTACCACGGGCTGCGTTTCGGCGCGGGCGGGCGCTGCAATCACATCCCGGCCAGTCCCAATCAGAACATCCCGGCCAAGATGCGCCTGCACACCTATGCGGTGGCCGAGCGCTACGGCTTGATCTGGGTATGCCTGGCCAAGCCGGCCGGCGTGAGCGAAGCCGAGGTGCAGATTCCACCAATGCCCGGCTGGGACGAAGAAGGCTTTCAGCAGATCGTCTGCCCGGCCTTCGACATCGGCGGCAGCGCCGCGCGCCAGCTGGAAGGCTTCATCGACGTGGCGCATTTCGCCTTCGTGCACACCGCCACCTTTGCCCAGCCGGACAAGCGCGAGGTTCCGGCCTACACCACCACCGAGACGCCGACCGGCTTCAACGCCGATTACCTCAGCAGCGTGGCGAACTATTCGGTGGACATGCCGCTGCCGGACGTGGACCCCGGCTTCCAGTGGCTGCGCCACTTCGAGGTGCACCTGCCGTTCACCGCAACGCTCACCATCCACTTCCCGGTGCCTGGCAAGCGCTTGGTGATCATGAACGCGGCCAGCCCGGTGTCCAAGCACAAGACCCGCTTGCTGGTGCCGATCGCGCGCAATTTCGACACCCATCTGCCGGTGGAGGACGTGCACGCCTTCAACCTGCGCGTGTTCGAGGAAGACCGCGCCATGGTCGAGGCGCAGCGCCCCGAATACCTGCCGCTGGACCCGCTGCTGGAGGTGCACATCCCGGCCGATCGCAGTTCGATCGCCTACCGCCGTGGCCTGCGCAGCCAGGGCTATAGCGACTTCTTTCTGCGTTGACCGCCAAGGAGCGCGCCATGAGCCTGCATGAAGTGCGTGTGGCCGCAGTGGCCGAGCAAGGCCACCGCCAGCGTGCGATCCGGCTGGAGCCGATCGACAGCGAGTTGCCCGCGTTCGAGGCCGGCGCGCATGTGGACCTGCACCTGCCCGATGGCTTGATCCGCCAGTATTCGATCGCCAGCGCGCCGCATGTGCGCGATCACTATCTGCTGTGCGTCAAATTGGCCGATGCCTCGCGCGGCGGCTCGCGACACCTGTGCGAGCAACTCAGCGCCGGCGATCGCCTGCAGATTTCCAGCCCGCGCAATCTGTTCCCGCTGCATCCGGGCGAGCGGCATGTGCTGCTCGCCGCCGGCATCGGCATCACCCCGCTGCTGTCGATGGCCGAGGCGCTGGAGGTGCGCGGCGAGCCATTCGTGCTGCACTACTACGCGCGCCGGCATGCCGACGTGGCCTTCGTGCAGCGGCTGCAACAAGGCTTCGCCCACGGGCAGGTGCATGTGCATTTGAGCGATGGCGGGCAAAGCCCGCGCGTGCATGTGCCCGACGCGCTTGTCCAGGCAGGCGCGCACGACCAACTGTATCTGTGCGGGCCGGCCGCGTTCATGGACCACTTCACGCAGCTGGCCAGGACGCATGGATGGGCTGACGCGCAGCTGCACCGCGAACACTTCGCTGCCGCCAATGCCGGCCTTGCGCACGACGCCGACAGCGCCTTCGAGGTGGAGCTGGCTGCCAGTGGTCGCGTGGTGCAGGTGCCGGCCGATTGCAGCATCGCCAGCGCCTTGCTCGCTGCCGGTATCGAGGTACCGCTATCGTGCGAGCAAGGCATGTGCGGCGCCTGCCTGACCGGCGTGCTTGCCGGGACCCCGGATCATCGCGACAGCGTGCTCAGCGACAGCGAGCACGCCGCCAACACCCAGATCACGCTGTGCTGCTCGCGCAGCCGTTCGTCACGCCTGGTGCTGGATCTTTGAGCGCTGTGCGTGTGTTGCGCCTGCGCAGACAGGACGACAGCGGGCGCGCAGGTGGCTGATGCCGGTCACGCTGCAGCGCGAAGCAGCCGCCAACGTTGCAGTGGCCTGTTGGATGGGCGCGGGCCGCGCATCGTCTTGCACGATGCGGTTGCTGCATGCACAAGGCAACGCGGGCGCAGCCGCGCCAGGCGCTGGCGATCATGCCACTGCGCTGCACACAGGCATTGCGCTGGCCGCGCATTCCGTGCCCAAGGTCCGTGGCAATTGCCGTTGCGCAGTGCAAGATGTTCGGCCCGCGCGTCTGCGCAGCGACCGCGCGGCCCCCCCCTGTGCCAATGAGATGTCTGCCGATGGTCGTGTGTGTGATCGCCCTCCCCCACCGTTGCCGGAGCGTCCGATGAGGCGCTGGCCCGGATTTGCGCTGGCTGCCAATGGCAGCAGCGTGCGCACGGAGGTCCTGGCCGGCGCCACCACCTTCCTGACGATGGCCTACATCGTCTTCGTCAACCCCGACATTCTGGCCACCACCGGCATGGAGCACGGCGCGGTGTTCGTGGCGACCTGCCTGGCTGCCGCGCTCGGCTCGCTGCTGATGGGCGTACTGGCCAACTACCCCATCGGCATGGCGCCGGGCATGGGCTTGAATGCATTTTTCGCGTTCTCCGTGGTGGGCACGCTTGGCTACAGCTGGCAGCAGACGCTGGGGCTGGTGTTCGTATCCGGCTGCGTGTTCCTGCTGCTCAGCGTCACCGGCGCGCGGCGCTGGCTGGTGGACGGCATCCCGGCCCCGTTGCGCAGCGCGATTGCGGCGGGCATCGGCCTGTTCCTGGCGTTGATCGGCTTGCAGAAGGCCGGCCTGGTGGTGGCGCATCCGCAGACGCTGGTGACCCTGGGCGACCTGCATCGGCCCGAGCCCTTGCTTGCGCTGGCGGGGCTGCTGCTGATCGGCGTGCTGGAGGTGCGCCGCGTGCGCGGAGCGATGTTGCTTGGCATCCTGGCGGTCACCGTCGCGGCACTGGCGCTGGGTCTGGTGCACTACCAGGGCGTGCTGTCGCTGCCGCCAAGCCTGGCGCCGACGCTGCTGCAGCTGGACATTGCCGGCGCCTTGCAAGGCCATGGCAGCGGTGGCGCATTGACCGCCGTGCTGCACGTGGTGCTGGTGTTCGTGCTGGTGGAAATGTTCGATGCCACCGGCACCTTGATGGGCGTGGCCCAGCGCGCCGGCCTATTGCACACACACACGCACCGTCGCCAGTTCGACCGCGCCCTGCTCGCCGACAGCACCGCCATCCTGGCCGGCTCGCTGCTCGGCACCTCCAGCACCACCGCGTACGTGGAGAGCGCTGCCGGTGTACAGGTGGGTGGGCGTACCGGGCTCACCGCACTGGTGGTGGCAGCGCTGTTTCTGCTGGCGCTGCTGTTCTCGCCAGTAGCGGCGATGGTGCCGGCGTATGCCACCGCTCCGGCGCTGATCTACCTGGCATCGGTGATGCTGCGCGAGTGCACGCAGATCCAGTGGGACGACGTCGGCGACGCGTTACCGGCCGCGATCTGCATGCTGGCCATGCCGCTCACCTACTCCATCGCTACCGGCCTGGCCTTCGGCTTCATCACCTATGCGGCACTGAAGCTGGGCAGCGGCCGCTGGCGTGCCGTGCATCCGGCCACCTGGGCGATTGCCGGCCTGTTCGTGCTGCGCTATGCGCTGGAGTGAGCGAGGCGCCGCGGGAGTTTTCTGCTCCTCCCACTGGCCACCCAACGCGCCGCGCGGCAAGCTGCATCGCAACCGGCGGCGGCGCAACGCCGCCGTCTCACTCTCAGAGCTCACCGCATGCCACATCGTTATCGCTGTCTGATCCTCGGCTTGTGCACCCTGTTGCCCGGCATGACGCTCGCACGCCCGGTGCAGGCGCCTGCGCAACAACGCGAGCAGCAGGTGGCGCAGCTGTTTCGGGACGCGGCCGCGCAACCTGCGCAATTGCGCGCATGGCTGCAGGCCATGCCCAAGGGCGGCGACCTGCACAACCACCTCTCCGGTTCGGTGTATGCCGAGAACTATCTGCACTGGGCCAGCGAAGACGGCGCCTGCGTGCAGCTGGACGACCTGAGCCTGCGCGCCGCGCCGTGCGGCAAGGGCCAGGAGCCCGCCCGCGGCCTGGCTGCGCGTAATGCAGACTTGTACGGCCGGGTGGTCGATGCGTTGTCGATGCGCAAGTTCCTGCCCAGTACGAGCCAACCCACCGGGCATGACCAGTTCTTCAGCACCTTCGGCAAGTTCGACGCGGTAGTGCGTGCGCGTGTGGCAGACACCGTGGCCGCAGTGCTCGATCAGGCCGCACGCGACCGCGTGCCGTATGTGGAGATCATCGCCAACCCGCCGCAGATGGCGCAGGCCGCACAGCGCATGCAGTCGCTGCCGTGGAATGGCGATGACGATGCCGCCAACCTGCGCGCCCTGCAGGACGCCCTGCCGCCGCTGGTGCAGGCCGCGCAACGCGAGCTGGCTGCCACCGACACGCAGGTGCGCCGCGTCCTGCGCTGCGACCAGGCCGATGCGCGCCCCGGCTGCCGGGTGAGCTACCGCTACGTGCCGTATGTGCTGCGCGTCCTGCCGCAACCGATGGTGTTCGGGCAGATGGCGCTGGCGCATGCGCTGATCGCTGCCGGCGGCAGCCGCGCAGTGGCGGTGAACATCGTCGCGCCCGAGGACAACCCGGTGGCATTGGCCGATTACACCCGGCACATGGCGATGTTCCGCTTCTTCGCCACGCACTATCCGGGGGTGCCGCTGTCCCTGCATGCCGGCGAGCTGACGCTGGGGCTGGTGCCGCCGGCGCAGCTGCGCTCGCATATCCGCCAGGCCGTGGACGCCGGGGCGCGGCGCATCGGACATGGGGTGGACCTGCCCTATGAAGACGATGCCAATGGGCTGCTGCAACAGATGCACGGCAAACAGGTCGCGGTGGAGGTCAACCTCACCAGCAACGATGTGATTCTGGGCGTCAAGGGCGCCGCGCATCCGCTGGCGATGTATCTGCGCGCCGGTGTGCCGGTGGTGCTTTCCACCGATGATGCCGGCGTCTCGCGTGCGGACATGACGTACGAGTATCAGCGCGCGATGCAGGAGCAAGCCATCGACTACTCGACCCTCAAGCAGCTGGCACGCAATGGCCTGACCTACAGCTTCCTGCCCGGCGCCAGCCTGTGGACCGCCGAGGGCGCCGCCGTGCCGGACTGTGCGGCAGCGCTGCAGCACGACACCGACGACGCGGCCTGCAGCCAATTCCGCAAGGCCAGCGAAAAGGCACGTCTGCAATGGCAGCTGGAAACCGATCTTGCGCAGTACGAGCGCACGCTGCTGGCGCAACGCAACTGAGGCCGACACCATCCCCATCAAACGCACGACCCAGGCACGCTGCTGTGATGCGACGCCCGCCCCATCGTCGCCGTACTGCAGTGCTTCCCACGACCACAGCGCAGTGTCTCACCGACATGCCGCCAGGACTCCGGACATTCCCCACCTATCGGGCACGCTTGCGCCCAATGCTTCCCCCATCGGATGGGTCGGCAGGCCCGAACCGGACGCGCTGAGACAAAACCGCCGCACTTTCCCGCCGCAGCGTGCTTTGATCGTGCGTCCGCAGCGTCGCCTGGCCCCACAGCCGCAGGCTGCCGCGGTCCAGCACCGCACACCCGCCGCTTTCCCAGCAACCCAAGGTGACCCATGCAACTCCCAGCGCAGTGGCAGGCCGGCATCGATCGCAATAGCGAGGTCCTACGCGGCCACGCACAATTACTCACCAATTTCGTCGCTCCACGTCCCGCATCGCCGGACGCAGCCACCCCGCGCGGCCAGATCGCAGCGATCGTCAGCACCACCCGCAGCCAGCCCACGCTGGCCGCACGTCATGCCACCCAGACGCTGACGCGCATCAACCAGGCCAACGACCGGTTGTGCGCGATCACCCGCCTGCTACCCGCACGCACCGCTGCCGATGCGGCGCGGGTGCAGGCCGCACTGGCCGGTGGCAGCGATGGCGGTGGGTTGGCCGGGGTGCCGTTCGTGGTCAAGGACCTGTTCGATGTCGCCGGCCAGGTCACCACCGCCGGTGCGGTGATCCGCGCGCAGTGCGCCCCTGCCGTCCGCGATGCAGCGGTGGTGCAGCGCCTGTGCGATGCCGGTGCGGTGCTGGTGGGCACCGCCAACATGGACGAATTCGCCTACGGCTTTGCCACCGTCAACGCGCATTACGGCACCACCGCCAACCCGCACGATCACCGGCATCTGGCCGGCGGCTCGTCGGGTGGCTCGGCAGCGGCGGTCGCGGCCGGGCTGGTGCCGTTTGCGCTGGGCTCGGACACCAACGGTTCCATCCGCGTGCCGGCCGCGTTGTGCGGCGTGTACGGCCTGCGCCCAACCCACGGTGCGTTGCCGCTGGAGGGGGTCTTTCCGTTCGTCGATGCGCTGGATGTGGTCGGCCCGTTCGCCACCTCCGTGGCCGATCTGCGCCGCGTCTACGAGGTCATGCATGGCCATGCGCTGCGTCATTGCAACGTCGCCAACCTGCGTATCGCCCGACTCGGCGGCTGGTTTCAGCGCAATCTCGATCCCGAGCTGGATGCCGGCATCGGCGCCTTGCTGACCGCCTGCAACAGCACCACGCACATCCAATTGCCGGAAGCAGAACGCGCCCGCGCCGCGGCCTTCGTGCTCACTGCGGCCGAAGGCGGCCATCGCCATCGCACAGCGCTGGCCACGCACGGCGATCAATTCGACCCGGCCACGCGCGACCGCCTGTTCGCCGGCCTGCAGCTGCCGGCCAGCGCGGTGGCCGATGCACAGCGCTTGGCACAGTGGTTTCGCGCAGCCATGCAACAGCTATGGGACGACGTGGACGTGCTGATCGCCCCCGCCGTGCCCTGCATTGCGCCACGGATCGATCAGGACACCATCGTGATCGATGGCCTGCCCGTGTCTGCGCGCGCCAATCTCGGCATCTTCACCCAACCGCTCGGCCTGGCCGGCTGCCCGGTGCTGGCCGCACCGTTGCCGCGTCCGGGGCGTCTGCCGCTGGGCGTGCAGTTGATCGCCGCACCCGGCCGCGAAGACCGCCTGTTCGCACTCGCCGCGCAACTCGAGCGCGACGGCCTGCTCGCCTTCAACGCGCCACCGGAGACACCTTGATGCTGCATACCCTGCGCGCGCGCCGCGGCATGGTCGTCGCCCCGCACCATCTGGCCGCGCAGGCCGGTCGTGACATCCTGCGTGCCGGCGGCAACGCCATCGAAGCGGCTGTCGCCACCGCCGCCTGCCTGGCCGTGGTGTATCCGCACATGACCGGCATCGGCGGCGATGGCTTCTGGCTGATCCACGAGCCCGATGGCCGCGTGCACGCCATCGATGCCTGCGGCCGCGCCGCGCAGGCGGCCACGCTGGACTTCTATCGCGGTCACACGCAGATCCCCTGGCGCGGCCCTGGCGCAGCCAACACCGTGGCCGGCACCGTCTCCGGCTGGGCGCTGGCGCTGCAGCACGGCGGTGGCGCACTTCCCTTGCCGCAGTTGCTGCAAGAGGCCATCCATCACGCCGACACAGGTGTCCCCGTCACCCTGGGCGGTGCGCAGGTTGCCGCCAGCAAGGGCGATGCACTGCGCTGCCTGCCCGGTGCGTATGCGCGCATCTTCGAGCCGCGTGGCGCGCCCCTGCACGAAGGCGCGGTGCTGCAGCAGCCGCAGCTCGCGCGCACCCTGCAGCGGCTGGCAAGCGATGGGCTGGACGGTTTCTATCGCGGCGCGCTGGCGGCCGACATCGCCGCCGATCTGCAGGCGCTCGGCAGCCCGCTGCACGCCGACGACCTGGCAACGCATACCGCCGAGGCCAGCGTTCCGCTATCGGTGGCCGTTACGGGGGCGCGCTTGTACAACCATGCACCGCCTACGCAAGGCCTGGCCTCGCTGCTGATCCTGGCCTTGTTCGATCGCCTGCATGCCGGCCAGCCCGACAGCTACACGCATCTGCACGGATTGATCGAAGCCACCAAACAGGCCTTCCTGATCCGCGATGCGCACATCGGCGACCCGGCCTGGATGTCGCTCGATGCACAGGCGCTGCTGGACGACAGCGCCGCGCTCGATGCGCTGGCCGCTCGCATCGACATGACCACCGCGTTGCCCTGGCCGCAGCCATCGCAGGCCGGCGACACCGTCTGGTTCGGCGCCATCGACGCGCATGGCCGCGCGGTCAGCTGCATCCAGTCCACCTACTTCGAATTCGGCTCCGGCCTGGTCCTGCCACGCACCGGCATCACCTGGCAGAACCGCGGTTGCAGCTTCCGTCTCGCCCCCGACGGCTGGAACGCCCTGGCCCCGGGACGCAAACCGTTCCACACCCTCAACCCCGCCTTGGCCACCTTCGACGACGGCCGCGTCATGGCCTACGGCACCATGGGCGGCGAAGGGCAACCGCAGACCCAGGCAGCGCTGTTCTCGCGTTACGCCCGTTACGGCATGCCGCTGCAGCAGGCCATCACCGCACCGCGCTGGCTACTCGGCCGCACCTGGGGCGAAGACAGCACCACGTTGAAGCTGGAAGACCGCTTCGACCCGGCTGTGGTGCAGGCACTGCGCGATGCCGGACATGCAGTGGAGCTTTGTCCTGCATATACCTCGGTGATGGGACATGCTGGCGCATTGGTCCACGAGGTCGACGGCGTGATCAGCGGGGCAAGCGATCCGCGATCGGATGGGGCGGTGGCTGGGTGGTGATGGCTTCACACATTTAACAGCTTTTCCCGAAGCAACTTCATGATAGCGTCATACCTAGTTGGCCAAGGAAGCGCTCAACCTGAACCAAATTTACGATGAAACAGTCTTTGAAGATTCTTAGCGCTGCATGGCATTTCTTTGCGGTGCTTCGCATCACCTTCTTTCTCACACTGACGCTTGGGGCTGCCCTGCTTATATCAGGCAGGGATCATGGGATTTTTGTTGTAATGCTTTCTTTTATCCTCGGCTATGCCTCTACCTTCTATCGTTGTCGCAACTGCCACAAGCATGTTGCTCATATCGATACATTCTGGATCGCATTCGCCCATCCGTTTGCCACTCGTTGCATCCATTGCAGCCACCCAATCCGCAAGCCTCGTGACGAGTAAGTTCGCTCGATCTTTCGCTCTGCGGGGTCGACTCAACTTGGACGTGAGGGTCGACATGCAAGATCTTTTGCCCGGCCTGTGGCGCCAGCAGTGGTGCGCGGGATGATGCAGTGGTGCCGCAGCACACGCTAGCGCCGAGGATCAAGACTCCAGCCAGGGCGGGCCAACAAGGGAAACATGTCATAGACTCTGGGCATGCTCTCCAAGGCGACGATAGCGGACCCAACCGCGTCACTCACTGGACAGGACGCACTTGCTTTCTTGGGCATGCGGGGCGATGCGCAGGCACGTCGTCACGCTTATTTCGACATACGCGTTAGACCTTTCACCAAGGAGAGCCACATGACAGAGCAAGACGACAATCAACCGAGCCTGGAAGACGTCAAACTGGCGTTCGACGGCCAGAGCGTGGATTGGTATCTGCAGAAGCTGGTCGCCACCGTCAATACCTCGAACGTGCAGTTCGGCATCACGCTGTTTGTCGAAGGCATCATCGTGTCCGGCCAGCTTGTCAGCGGGAAGCAGTACTTCGAGGCATTTGCACAGGAATTCTCTGCTGCCTATCCCGGCGATGCGGAGGAAAAAGAGGATATCCGTCGCGCGTTTGCCAGCCACGCCAGCATCTACGACACCGAGGACGATGCGCAGCAAAGCAGCAAGCCGCCGCAGTTCATTCACCTGATCGAATCACGTTGCTTCTCACCCGGTGGACAGCCGCTGCCCAGCAACCGTGGTGTGCTCTGGCGCGGCAAGGTGAATGCCGTGTCCGGCTTTACGCTGGGATCGCTGTCGGCAGATTAAGCCCGGCACGCTCCCCGCGCTGGTGTGAGGTGCTCGCCACCTCACATCGCACCGTTGTACAGATCGCCACGCATGCTCCAGCGCCACGCAACGGCCCAAGCTGCCTGCGTTGCCGCCATCGTTTCAAATCAGCGATCGCCGCATGGCTGCCGCGTTGCCACCTGCCGGTATGCCGGTGGCATCCAATTGTTGCGCCCGGTTAAATCAGTGAGCCAGTGCGAACCACGCGCCGGACTATGACTGAAGCCAGGGTTCTTTACGCCTTTTCGTGTTCGACTCTCTCTTGCTGGATCCAGCTCGGCACGCCGCTGTGCGCGCGCATCGCGCAGCGCGTGGATGCGAAGCCCCCAGGCTTGCGACGACGCATATGAAACGGTGAAGCACCACACGGGGAGAATACATGGCGACATTCAGCGTGGTAATCGATCCACTGGGCACCCCTCCAGGCCAGACGCCGTCGACTGCGGTCGGTATCTGTCTCTCCGGCGGCGGCAGTCGTGCGCTGTCGTGTGCGCTGGGCCAACTGCGCGGGTTGCGCTATCTGGGACTGCTGGACAAGGTGGCCGCGATCTCCTCGGTGTCCGGCGGGACGTGGGCCAATGTCCTGTTCAGCTATCTGCCGGAGTCGATCAGCGACGACGACTTTCTGGGGCCGGTAGTGCTGGATCCGTCAACGCTCACGCTGGAAGTGCTGGGCCAGATGGGGGACAGCAATCTAGGCCAGGTGCCGTATCGGCTTGGCACGCTGCCGATCGTCGATGAACTGGCAAAGTATCGGCTGAGCAAACGCTACGCGCCCTCGGACATGTGGCAGGCGGTGATTGGCAAGCTGGTGCTGAAGGATTTCGGCTTGTGGAATCCGGATGTCACCGGCGTCGACCCGCGTTATTTCAGTGGCACGGCGAAGTATCTGGCGGAAGGCCCGCTGGTGCGCAATCCGCAGCTGACCAGCGACGACTTCTACACCGTGCGCGACGGGCGGCCGTTGCCGATCTTCAATACCTCGGTCTTCCTCAACGATAGCGTGAGCTCGGATCTGGTTCCGTTCGAGGCCAACTGGTTTCTAGGCGTGCGCAGCGTCTTCAACCAGCCGCAGCAACTCGGCGTCATCGGGGGAGGCTTGATCGAATCGTTTGCGATGGGCAGCGATTACATCGCCGACAACGGTGCGGGCGAGGTCACCACCAGCGTGCCGCCACGCGCCTTCAGCCTCGCCGATATCGCCGGCTGCAGCAGCATGGCGCCGGCGCAGGACTTCGAAGAGAAGTTTCCCGAGATCAATGGCCTGGTGCCGCGGTATCCGTACTGGCCGGTCGATGGTCGTGAGAGCCAATCGACGCTGAGTTACCGCTTCGCCGACGGCGGCAACCTGGAAAACCTGGGCATCATGCCGCTGCTGGCGCGCGGCGTTCCGCGTCTGCTGGTGTTCGTCAACTCCGATCAAGGGGTCAACATCGATCCGGAATCGGGCGAGACGGTGGTGGCCGACGACCTGCCGCCGCTGTTCGGGCTGCAGCCGTTCTGCGACAAAACCCGTAGCTACCCTGCATACGCCGACGAGCAATTGTGCGTGGACGCCAATGGCATGTTCCGGCACAACCAGGTGTTCGACACCGCCGCATTCGATGCACTGAAACAGGGGCTGTTGGCGGCCAAGAAATCCGGTGGTTCGCTGCTGGTGCGACAGACCCTGAGCGTGCTGGCGAATGACTGGTTCAATGTGCCTGCGCAGCAGTCGGTCGAGGTGCTATGGGTGTACAACGATCTGGTGCGGGCATGATGGAAGCAATTGCCGGATGAAACGCAGGCCGACCTGGATCTGCAAAGCGTGGACGATTTCCCGCTCTATGGCACGGTCACCCAACTGCATCTGTCCTACACGCTGGTCAACGCACTGGCGCACCTGAGTTGCTGGAACCTTGCCTCCGACAGCACGGTCGGCAATCCCGATGGGCAGAGCAATGCCGATGTGGTGCGTGGCATGTTTGCGTGATGCGTGCACGGCGACGTGGCTGCCCATGCAGCCACTGACCAAGCGCAGCCGGAGCGTGCTTTACCAGACCGCATCCGCCTGCAAAGAACGCCTCAAGCCCGCACTGCTGCCACGCCAGCTTTGAATAACACGCTGCACTGGCGTGCCACTCACTGCTTTGGCTTGCTGGTGGTGTCGCGCGGCGGGGCGTTTTTCACGTAACGGTCGAACCAGTCCAGCATCTCGGCAACCACATCCTCGGTGGATTCGCGCGCGGTATACCAATGCGGTTCGAACGGCAAAAGTACCAGCCGCGCGGTGCCACCGTTGCCGCGGATCGCCTGGAACAGCCGCGGAGCCTGTGTGGTTTCGGTGCCGGGATTGGCGTCGTCCATGCCGTGCACGATCAGCAACGGCTCGTTGATCTTGTCGGCGTTGAAGAACGCCGAAGCCTGCGCATAGACCTCCGGCGCGGCCCAGAACGAACGGCGCTCGTTCTGGAATCCGAACGGCGTCAGCGTCTTGTTGTAGCTGCCGCTGGTGGCAGCGCCGGCGCGGAACAGGTCGGTCTGTGCGAGCAGGTTGGCCGTCATCAGCGCGCCATGGCTATGCCCGGTGACGCCGATCCGCTGGCGATCGACCACGCCCAATTCCACCGCCTTGTCCACCGCAGCGGTGGCGTCGTCCACCAGTTGCTGCAGGTAGGTGTCGTAAGCGGTCTTCGGGTCGCCGACGATGGGGAAGGCGGCATCGTCGATGATCGCGTAACCGGCCAGCAACAACAGTTGGTAGTAGCTCAGGCGGGTGAAGTCACGCTCGCTGGCGCCACTGACCTGTCCGGCCTTGGAGGGATCGGCATAGTCCAGCGGATAGGCGTACAGGATCGCCGGCACGCGCGTGCCTTCGGTGTAGCCGGGCGGTGTGTACAGGGTGAATGACAGCTCCACCCCGTCCTTGCGCTTGTAGGTCACCAGGCGTTTTTTGATCTGACGCACCAGCGGGGTCGGATCCGGAAAATGGGTCACCGGCGTGGCAGTGGAGGCAAGCACCGCCTCACCCGTCGCCGCTGTCGGCAGCGCTTGGCCCAGCGTGCGCAGATACACATTGGGCGGGTCGGTCAGCGACTGGTGCCAGGTCAGCAGCCGCGCCACGTCGTCGCCGGCAAACCCGAAGAACAGCTCGTCCACGTTGGCATCGCTGCGGAACAGCCGCTGGGTCTTGCCACTGGCCAGCGCATAGCGATCCAGAAACGGCCGGTCGCCCGCCGGGGAGGCGCCCTGCCCGCTCAGGAACACCGCGCCCTGTTCTTCGCGCAACACGGACTGGCCGTTGGCCAGCACACGTAGCTCCGGCACGCCGGGGTCGGCGTACAGGTCGTCGGTGGACAGATCGAACAACACCCGTCCGGCAGCGCCGGGGCGGTCGGCATCCAACAAGCTGGTGCGACGCCAGTGGCGGTTTTCATCGTACTCGTCCAGCAGCGCCTGGCCGCCTGCGGCAAACCACGACAGGCCGGCATAACGCTGCTGCACGCGCGTGAGTTCACGCGGCTTGGCGGTGAACGGTGCCGCCAGCGACATCAACCTGTCGCGCGCGGGCACGCTGGTTTTCCAGTCGCCGCCATCCAGCGCCTCGGCCCACACCAGGGTGGCCGGCTGGTTGGCACGCCAGGAATAGGCACGTGGACCGACAGGCACGCCTTGCACCGGCACCCGGTCGGCAACCGGCAGATCGGCCAGCACGCGCTCGCTGCCGTTGGCCAGATCCAGCACTGCCACATCATGGGCAAACCGCGCATAGGTGGTGACGTAGGAATACGGCTGCTTCAGCCGTTCCACCAGCACATGGCGGCCATCGGGCGCGCCATCCACATTGCTGTACACCGCTGGCGTACCGAGCTTGCGCTGACTGCCGGTGGCCGCATCCACCGCGAGCAGCTGGGAGGTGGCGTAGTAGGTGAACAAGGCCTCGTCTTCAGGGCTGGAGAGCGTGTCGCGCGCCTCGTAGGTGCTGCTTTCGCCCTTGCCCTGAATGGTTTCCTTGACCTCCGGGCCGGGCGGCACTGCGGCCTTGCGTGGCGCCGCGCCCAGGTCTTGCGGCACCGTCTTCAACAGCAGCGTGTCGCTGCCGCCAAGCCACTGGATCTCACCGCCCAGCACCGGGTTGAGTTGCACACCCTCGACCTTGCGCACGTTGCCGGTGGCCACCTCGCCCACCCAGAGCTCGACGCGGTCGGCCGCAGTGTTGTTGAAGGCGAAGCGACGCCCGTCCGGCGACCACACCGGCGATGCCGGACAGGCGCCGGCCGGCAAGCTCACCGCGGTCTGCCTGCCGCTGGCGACATCCACCAGGCTGAAGCCCTGCAGGCAGGAGCGAATGCCGTAGCCATTGGACATGTCGTGGCGGCTATGCGTGCGCGGCTCCACACGCACGCCGGCCAGCTTCAGGTACGGCTCGGCCACGCGTGCGATCGGCGGGTACTGCATGCGCTGTACCAGCAACAGGGTCTTGCCGGTGGGATCCAGCCGCGGCGATGGATTGAGCGGCGCCCGCAATACGCTCAATAGCGGCTCCGGCGGCTGTCGGTAACCCCCATCGGGTGTGCCGGCAAGGACAGCCACAGGCAACAGGCTGGCAAGCATCAGTAGCCCGCTCCATCGGTACGCGCTGAGCATCTTGGCAATCTCTGGGGGAGTGATCGCAGCAAACTAGCACGCGCATGCAGCCTGCACCCGCACGCGGACGCAGCCCCGTCGCCGCGCCCGCAGTCCATGCGCAAACGCACCGGTTACGCCGATGCGGCAAGCGTACGCCGCAGGAAATCCTCGATATGCTGCGCGATCTCAGGCGCATGCGTTTCCAGTGCAAAATGGCCGGCATCCAGCAACTGCACCTCGGCCATCGGCAGGTCCGTGCGATACGCCTGCGCGCCCGCCGGGATGAAGGCCGGATCGTGCCTGCCCCACACCGCCAGCAACGGCGGCTGATGCTTGCGGAAATACGCATGGAATGCCGGATAGGCGGCCACATTGCTGCGGTAGTCCAGGATCAGATCGAGCTGGATGTCTTCGGCACCCGGTCGCGCCATGTATGCGATATCCAGCGTGTAGCCATCGGGCGAGAGCTTGCGCGGATCGGCACCGGTGCCGTATTGCCAGTCGCGGATAGTTTGCGGCGACAGCGAGGCACGGCATGCCTGGCGATTGGCCACCGTCGGCTCGCGCCAATACGTCTGCCACGGGCCCCATTGATCGCTGAAGCCTTCCAGATAGGCATTGCCGTTCTGGCTGATGATGGCACTCACCTTGTGCGGGTTTGCCGCAGCCAGACGAAACCCGACAGGCGCGCCGTAATCGAACAGATACAGCGCGTAGCGACTCAGTCCCAGTGCTTCGGTAAAGCCTTCGATCACCTTGTAGAGCTGTTCGAAGGTGTATGCGAACTGCCCGCGTGGCGGCGCCTTGGTATTGCCGAAGCCTGGCAGGTCCGGCGCAATCAACCGGTAGTGACGTGCCAGCAGCGGCATCAGATCGCGGAACATGTGGCTGGCGCTGGGAAAGCCGTGCAGCAACAGCAGGACAGGCGCATCCGCGCGCCCGGCCTGGCGATAGAACACTTCGACATCGCCAACGCGTTGGGTCTGGTAGCTGATGCCGATGCTCTGGTCATGGGACATGGCGGTTCCTTGGTTGGTCTGCGTGTTGCCGGAGCGTTCGCCTGCACGCACCGCACAGGCGCCCAGCGCGAATGCCGTTCCGATACTGGAGACAAGCATCTGGCGGCGGCCGAATGCAATCGGAAGATCGGCGTTGCGCTGCATGGACGAATCGGAGTGCGTCATGGCAAATCTGGGACCGGAGGGAGTAGCCGACATGCTAGGCATCGTCCGCCAGCAGCAGAACCGCCATGCCCATCAATTGATCGTTGCGGCTGACGCAATGCTGCAGCCTTGCCTGCACCGCGCATCGACGCCCCGCCACGGCGCACTGCTATTCTGTAGCGATCGCCAAGCGTGAGACACCGGTGGATCGCATCCAGGAAATGACGCTGTTTGCAGCACTGGCAGAGCAAGCGAGCTTTGCCGGCGTCGCGCGTCGCCTGGGCATTTCCACCGCCACGGTGACGCGCACCATCGCGCAGCTGGAAAAGCGCCTCGGCGTGCTGCTGGTGGTGCGTACCACCCGCAACATGCGGCTTACCGAGGCCGGCCTCCAGTACGCCATCGACTGCCGACGGCTGCTTGCCGATCTGGAGGATGTCGAGAACACAGCGGCCGGATTGCATGCACTCCCCAGCGGATCGCTGACCGTGACGGCTCCGCAGATGTTCGGCGCGTTGCATGTCATGCCCGTGTTGACGCGCTTTCTCAGTCGCTACCCCTCGGTTACCGCACGCGCCATTCTGGTCGACCGCGTGCTACCGCTGCTGGAGGAGGGCATCGACGTCGCGGTGCGCATCGGCGCACTCCCCGATTCGTCGCTGACCGCGATCCCGGTGGGCAGCGTGCGTCGCATGGTCTGCGCGTCGCCCGGCTATCTGGCAGAACAGGGCATTGCGCAGCATCCGGACGATCTGGTGCAGCACACCACCATCTCCACCGCATCGTCCGAGCGCGCACCCAGGTGGCCGTTTCGCATCGATGGGCGCGAGTCGCTGGTCGAGGTTGGCTCACGCCTCAGCGTGACTTCCTCCGGCGCCGCCATCACCGCCGCAGTGCAGGGCTGGGGACTGACGCAAGTGCCGGCTTACCAGATCCGCCAACACCTGCGTAGCGGCACACTGGCCTGCATCCTCGAGGCCTTCGAGATCGCACCGGAACCGGTGCATGTGGTCTACGCGGAAGGCCGTCGCGGCTCATCCAAGGTACGCACGTTTGTCGACGACTGCGTGGATGCCCTGCGGAAGGACCTGGGTTTTGACGTTGGCGTCTGAGCTTACGCTGTGATCGAGCAGCTGCACCATCGAGAGCTGGGCGCCGGGTTGATGGTGCGTTCTCATGACTTTCGATGCATGCGCATATCCTGCCCCGTGTGGGATGCTCGGCATCCTCGATACGCGAAAGGATGCACATGATCACCTCTCGCTGGCTAAGCGCGACTGGCCTGATGTTTCTGCTGGGTGCCGGCATCGGCAATGGCACAGCGGCGACACCATCCACCGCGCAGGAGGCCCTGCGCCAGTACGTGAATGCTGAAAACACGTTCGACCTGAAACGCCTGGATGCAGTACTGGGCCCGCAGTTCGTGGAGATCAGTCCGCTGGGCCAGGTGGACACGCGCGCAGCTGTGCTGTCGTTCTATGCACCGGACAAGAAGGTTGCGGCACCGCCAGTGACGCTGGGCGAGATCGCGCTGCACACACAGGCAGACGTGGCCGTCATGACGACCCAGATCAGCTACCGCATGGGCGAGCGCAGCATGACGCTCGTCCTTGGGGCAGTTGCCCGGCATGCGCCATCGGGCTGGACGCTGCTTTCGGTGCAGTACACGCCGATCAGGCCGAGTCGGAACACGCCTTGATGCTGTTGTTGCCGGCTTGCATTGCTACGTGAGATGTCGGGCTCTGCCAGCCGGCAAGCCAATATGAAAGAGCCGGCGCCGACTCCGGCATCGTCGCGTGGTACGCGCTGACGCGGTGCGATGCGCGCGGCATCGTACAATCGCCATCACTCACGGCTGCAAGTGATCGCCCCGCCCTGCAACCAACGACGATGCCAGCAGCAATATGCTTGCGCCGACGAATGTGGCGCCGATCGACAGGTGATCCAACAGCGCGCCGCCCAGCGCGCCACCGAGCATGATGGACAACTGGATCGCGGCCACCATCAGGCCGCCGCCGCTGTCGGGCGCATCCTTGATGCAGCGGCTCAGCCAGGTGGACCACGCCACCGGAATGGCGGCGTTGAGCGCGCCCCAGGCGATCATGGCCATCGCAACGGCCCACAGCAGATGGCCGCCCAGCAGCATGCCAAGCGTGACGATGCCCAGTGCGGCCGGCAACACCGTGAGCAGCTTGAACAGACGCTTCGCGACCAGCACGGTTGCCGCGTAGGTGCCAGCGAAACCGGCAAGGCCCAGACCAAGCAACAGCAATGACAACTGCGACACATCGACCTGCGCAACGGTTTCCAGGAACGGGCGGAAGTAGGTGAACGCGGAGAATGCGCCAGCAAAGCCGAGCATCACCGCGAGCATTGCGCGAGCAACGTAACGACGCTTCAACAAGCCGGCGATGTCGCCCAGCGAGCTGGCGCCTTGCGCCGGCATCGACGGCAGGCTGCGCCATTGCCACGCGATGGCCAGCACCACCAACGGCGCCATTCCCCAGAACACACCACGCCACCCGATCACCGCACCGAGATAACTGCCCAACGGTGCAGCGAAGGCGGTTGCCACGGCATTGCCGATATACACGATGCCCAATGCCTTGGGCACCGCATGCTCGGGCATGATGCGCATCACTGTGGCGGTGGATAGCGCCCAGAAGCCACCGATGGTGATGCCGAGCAGGGCACGCGCGGCCATCAACAGGCCAAAGCTGTGCGCGCTGGCAATCAGCAACAACGACAGCAACATCACCGCGCTCAGGCCCAGCAAGACATGTCGGCGGTTCAATCGCGACGACAGCGGCGCGATCAGCAGGCTGGCAATGACCGCAAACAGACCGGAGATGGAGATCGCCTGCCCGGCCATGCCGGCGCTTGCGTGAAGGTCCGCTGCGATCGGCGTGAGCAGGCTCACCGGCATGAATTCCGATGCGATCAGCAACGCAACGCATAACGACATCGAGCCAACCGCACTCCAGGTCTGGCGCGTGGCGACAACGGTGTCGGGCTGGGCTGTGTCGGCAATCAAGGTATTGGCTGGCATGGATGAAGCCTTACGTGGGAGGCAGCACGCACGGCGCATCGCGAGGGCGCGCAGAGACGAGTGCTGTTCGGGACGGGAGCGCCATGGGAGGCGACGGACTGCAGCGGCCCGCGCTTGCTTCGGCCGCATGAGCAACGCGACACAGCGCGCGATCGCGGCACGCAAGGGCGCGTCTGTGCAGGTAGCGCAGGTTACGTGGTCCGCATGCAGCGAGTAAGACGCCTGCGCCGCACGGGTTTATGAAACGCACTCATGAGCGTGGCAGGAGGCTGATCGTGACCGGACGCGCGGGGCGCTGCAGTTCGATGGTGCCTCCATCCGAGTACGGATCGGAAGACCGAATGCATGTAGTCGTGCAGCATGCGGGCAGACATGCCCTTGTGGAAGCTATTGGCCCGCGCCCTCCATCCTGGGCGCGACGCTCTGGCCCGCAACACCATCATTGGACGCACGCCGGCGACGCCGTGCTGATCCATGCAACGCTTCGCACAACTGCCGCGCATGCCCAGCCACCACGCTCGCGCATCAGGCCTTGTAGCGCAATGCATCCAGCACCAGGTTGAAGGCTGGCGATGAATGCCGGCGGCTGGGATAGAAGGCATGCAGGCCCGGCCAGGTCGGCGACCAGTCCTTCATGATCCAGCGCAGACGCCCGGCCTTGAGATGCGGGCGTACAAGATCCTCCTGCACGAAGGCGATACCGAAACCGTCCACAGCCGCATCCACCGCTTCATAGACACCGTTGAAGGTCAGCTGGCCCTGCACGCGCACGATGACTTCGCGGCCGTCCTTCTCCAGTTCCCAGGCGTACAACCCACCGGCCGTTTTCATGCGCAGGTTGATGCAGCGATGCGCGGTGAGATCCTGCGGCGTTTTCGGCAAAGGCCGGCGTGCCAGATACGACGGCGCTGCGACGATGGCCATGCGCATGTCCGGCGCGATGCGCGCGGCGATCATGTCCTTTTCGACCTGATCGCCCAGACGCACGCCCAGGTCGTAGCGGTCGGCGACGATGTCGGTCAGCCCGTTGTCGACGACCATTTCGACGTGGATGTCCGGGTACTGCTGCAACAGGTTGGATAGCTTGGGCCACAGGATCTCGCGCGCGGCATAGTCGGTGGCGGTGATGCGCACCGTGCCTGCCGGGGTATCGCGCATTTCGCTCAGCGCAGACAACGCCTCTTCGATTTCCGTAAAACGCGGCGCCACGGTCTGGATCAGTCGCTCGCCCGCTTCGGTCGGTGCCACGCTACGGGTGGTACGCGTCAGCAGGCGCAAGCCGAGGGTGGCTTCCAGCCCGCGGATGGTATGGCTCAGCGCCGATTGCGAAACACCCAGCTTGGCCGCTGCCCGGGTAAAGCTGCCTTCGCGAACGATGGCGATCAGCGCCAGCAGGTCCTTGAAATTGTCGCGGGCCATTGGTGAATCTCTTTCATGGAATGCGCCGACTGTAGCAGGCGCTTGTAGTCGGGGAGCGCGGTGATTGCCCCTCCCCGGCGGGGCGCCAAGCTGTGGCCTGCGCGCCGCTGGCGCGCGTGCAGTGGTGCGCCCTCGCCGCCTGTACGGGCGGGCTGGGCCGCAGCGGTGGTCGGGTGAGGGGCTCGGCGAACCAGGCGGTGCGTCACTTCCGAAGGCGTGTTGCCACGCGTTTGTCATTGCACGCACTGACATTTCTCTGCGACACATCCGCGTCTGCCTCGCAGGCACCTGCTCCCGGCGTGAGGAAGGACACCGTGCAGTACACGCTGCCTGTCGCGTTTTTTGCAACGCGCGACCCTAAAAAAACCGCTTTGGGGTGACGGGGGCGGTTCGTATAGTCGATTGAAGGCCTCGCCCGCTCGCCGCGCCTGACCCACGACCTCGTTCGGGCGCTCCATCGCCCGGCGATGCCTCGCCCTTTTTCCACCGCCTGCGGAGGCTCCATGCATCAGTCGCTATCGCATCGCGGTCCGTACAGTGCCGATGGATCGGCGCACCCGCTTGGCGCCCTATGCTGAGCATGCAACGCAGCGCCTCGTCCGACGGTGCCGGCGCACGCGCGGTGGCGCGCTGCGATGCATTGGGCGTGGCGCCCTATAGCGACACCCCGGGCGGACTGTTCCGCGCCTGGCTCAGCCCGGCGCACCGCGCCGCCATCGCGCAGGTCAGCGAGTGGATGCGCCAGGCCGGCATGCAGGTGCGTCTGGACGCGGCGGCAAACCTGATCGGCCGCTACGACGGCACCCATGCCGACGCACCGGCGCTGCTGATCGGCAGCCATCTGGACAGCGTGCGCGATGCCGGCCGCTACGACGGCCCGCTCGGCATCCTGCTCGGTATCGAATGCGTGGCCGCACTGCAGGCGCAAGCGCGGCGCTTGCCATTCGCCATCGAAGTCATCGCCTTCGGCGACGAAGAAGGGTCGCGCTTTCCCGCCTCCATGTTCTGCAGCCGCGCGGTGGCCGGCACGCTCGACCCGACCACGTTGGCGGTGAGCGACGCCGCCGGCATCGACGTCGCCAGCGCGCTGGCAGACTGGGATCTGGACATCGCGCAGATCCAGCGCGCCGCGCGCGCCCCGGGCAGCGTGCTGGCGTATCTGGAGACCCATATCGAACAAGGCCCGGTGCTTGAGGCAGCAGGCCTGCCGGTGGGCATCGTCACCGCGATCGCCGCGCAACGCCGGTTTGCGCTGCGCTTCGACGGCCGCGCCGGACATGCCGGCACCACCACGATGGCGCTGCGTCGCGATGCCCTGAGTGCAGCGGCCGAAGCGTTGCTGGCGATCGAGCGCATCGCACGCGACGGCAGCGACGATCTGGTCGCCACCGTCGGCAAGCTGCAGCTCGCACCCGGCGCCGTCAACGTGGTGCCCGGCCGCGTGGACTGCACGCTGGATGTGCGTGCCGGCGATGACGCCACCCGCGACGCCGCCGTGCGTGCCATCGAACACGCACTGGCGCGCATCGGTGCGGCACGTGGCATCGCCATCGCCATCGACCCGCTGCAGGCCCTCGCCGCCAGCCCGTGCGCGGCGGCGCTGATGACCCGGCTCGAACACGCTGTCGCTGCGCAGGGCATCGCGCCCCGGCGGCTGGTCTCCGGCGCCGGTCACGATGCGATGACCATGGCCGCGCTCTGCCCGACCGCGATGCTGTTCGTGCGCTGCGCCGGCGGCATCAGCCATCATCCGGACGAACACGTCGACCCGGGCGATGCCGAGGTCGCCCTGGCAGTCATGCGCCACTTCATCGAACACCTGGGAGACCCCCTTGTCACCTGATCTGCGTCACCTGCACACCTTCGCCGAACTCGATCCTCCACAGCGCCTGTTGATGGGGCCTGGCCCGGTCAATGCGCATCCGCGCGTGCTGCGCGCGATGGCGGCCGATCTGCTGGGACAGTTCGACCCGGAAATGACCACCTACATGAACGAGGTGATGGCGCTCTACCGGCCCTTGTTCGGCACCGAGAATCGCTGGACGTTTCTGGTCGACGGCACTGCGCGTGCCGGCATCGAAGCGGCGCTGGTGTCGCTGGTGCAACCGGGCGACCGCGTGCTGGTGATCAACTTCGGCCGCTTCGGCCTGTTGCTCACCGAAATCCTGCAGCGCCTCGGCGCCGACGTGCACAGCGTGGATGCGCCATGGGGGCAGGTGGTACCGCTGGCAGCCATTGCCGAGGCGATCGAACGGGTGGCGCCCAAGCTGGTGGCCACCGTGCACGGCGACACCTCCACCACCATGGCGCAGCCGCTCGACGGCCTGGGCGCGCTGTGCCGCAGGGCAGGCGCGCTGAGTTACGTGGATGCCACCGCCACCATCGGCGGCATGGAGATCGCCAGCGATCGCTGGGACGTGGACGTGGTGACCGGCGGCCTGCAGAAATGCCTGGGCGGGCCGTCCGGCTCTGCACCGATCACCGTCTCCAACGCGGCAGCCGAGGCGATCTTCGCGCGCCGCCATGTCGAACGCGGCATCGTGCGCGATGACATCGTCAATGGCCGCGGGCCGCGCATCGCCTCGAATTATTTCGACCTGGCGATGATCATGGATTACTGGTCGGACAAGCGCCTCAACCACCACACCGAGGCCACCACCATGCTATACGGCGCCCGCGAATGCGCACGCGTGGCGCTGCAGGAAGGCCTGCACGCACGCTTCGCGCGCCACGCCGCCGCCGGCCGTGCGGTGAGCGCCGGCGTCACCGCGATGGGCCTGGAGGTGTTTGGCGACGCAGCGCATCGCATGACCAATGTCACCGGCGTGGTGATCCCGGCAGGAATCGACAACGACGCCGTGCGTCGGCGCATGCGCGAGGATTTCGAGATCGAGATCGGCACCGCTTTCGGCCCGCTGCAAGGCAGGATCTGGCGTATCGGCGCGATGGGCTACAACGCGATGAAGCACAAGGTACTGATCACCCTGGCCGCGCTGGAAGCGGTGCTGCGCGCCGAGGGCTACACCTGCACACCAGGCCTGGCGGTGGAAGCCGCCCTGGCCACCTGGCATGCGGAGCCGGCTGCATGAGCGCGATGCGCGATCTGGTCGGCTACGGCGCCACACCGCCGCCTGCGCAGTGGCCCGGTGGTGCGCGCATCGCGGTGCAGTTCGTCATCAATTACGAAGAAGGCGCGGAAAACTGCGTACTCAACGGCGATGCCGGCTCGGAGGCGTTTCTGTCGGAAATGGTCGGCGCGCAAGCGCAGCCCGGCGCACGCGCCATCGCCATGGAAAGCCTGTACGAGTACGGCAGCCGCGCCGGGTTCTGGCGGCTGCATCGGCTGTTCGCCGCACGCGCGGTGCCGGTGACCGTGTTCGGCGTTGCGAACGCGCTTGCCGCCAATCCAGAAGCAGTGGCCGCGATGCAGGCCGCCGACTGGGAAATCGCCAGCCACGGGCTGCGCTGGATCGACTATCAACACATCGACGAGGCCACCGAGCGCGCGCATATCGCGCAGGCCATCGCCTTGCACACACGCGTTACCGGCAGCCGCCCACTGGGCTGGTACCAGGGCCGCACCAGCCCCAACACCGCACGGCTGATCGCCGAAGAAGGCGGCTTTGTCTACGACGCCGACAGCTATGCCGACGATGTGCCGTATTACGACGCCCGCCACGGCCGCACGCAGTTGATCGTGCCTTACACGCTGGATGCCAACGACATGAAATTCGTCGCCTATAACGGCTTTGCCGATGGCGAGCCGTTCTTTCGCTATCTGCGCGACAGCTTCGAGCAGCTGCGCAGCGAAGGTGGGCGCATGCTGTCGATCGGCCTGCACGGGCGCATCGTCGGCAAGCCGGCGCGCGCCGCAGCCCTGGCGCGTTTTGTCGATCACGTGCTGGCCAGCGGCGATGCCTGGATTGCGCGCCGTATCGACATTGCGCGGCATTGGCTGCAGGTGCATCCGGCATGAGCATCGACACCGCCGACATCGACCTGCCCGAGGTGATCGCGCAAGTGACCGCCGCCTTCCATGCCTACGAACAGGCCCTGATGGACGACGACATCGCCGCGATGGATGCGCTGTTCCACCCCGCACCCAGCACGGTGCGCTACGGCGTGGGCGAGGTGCTGTACGGCATCGATGCGATCCGCGCGTTTCGCATCGGCCGCGGCGGCTCGCCACAGCGCCAGCTCGCACATGTGGAAGTGCATGGCTTCGGCCACGACTTCGCCACCACGCACGCAGAATTCGTTCGCGACGGCAGCAGCGCGCGCGGCCGCCAGAGCCAGAGCTGGGTGCGTTTTGCCGACGGCTGGAAAGTGGTGGCCGCGCATGTCTCGCTGCAAGGGACGCATGCATGAGAGTGATCGACGACAGCGTGCTGGACGATGCTGCCTTCATGGCGCGCTACCGCGAGCTGTTCGAGCATTCGCCGTGGGTGGTCGAACGCGCTGCGAGGCGGCGCCCGTTCGCCGATGTGTACCGCGGGCTGATGCAGGTGGTGTTCGACGCATCGCAGGAAGACCAGCTTGCGTTGATCCGCGCACATCCGGAGCTGGCCGGCAAGGCGGCGATCGACCGCACGCTCACCGCCGCATCGGCAGCCGAGCAGGCATCGGCAGGTCTGGACCGGTTGAGCGAGGACGAATTCAAGCGTTTCCATGCGCTCAACCGGGACTATCGCCAGCGCTTCGGTTTTCCGTTCGTGATCTGCGTACGGCTGCACGACAAGGCCGGCATCCTGGCCGCGCTGGAGCGCCGCCTGGATGCCGCGCGCGATGCCGAGATCGCCACCGCTCTCGCCGAGATCGGCAAGATCGTCCACCTGCGCCTGGAGGCACTGCCATGAGCCTGGCCCAACTCGAACGCGAGCTCGCCCGCGACCTGCAGCATCTGGCCCATGGCGGCGAGGCCTGGGTGCAACCGCGCGTGCATCCGGCAGGGCACGTGTACGACGTGGTGATCGTCGGCGCCGGCCAGAGCGGCCTGGGCGCGGCATTCGCGCTGCAACGCGAGCGCGTGCACAACGTCCTGGTCATCGACGAAAACCCCGCCGGGCAGGAAGGCCCGTGGGTGACGTACGCACGCATGCAGACGCTGCGCACGCCCAAGCAGATCACCTCGATCGACCTGGGCGTGCCCTCGCTGACCTTCCGCGCCTGGTGGGAGGCGCAACACGGCAGCGCCGCCTGGGATGCGCTGGACAAGATTCCGCGCGGCAGCTGGATGGACTATCTGCGCTGGTACCGCGCGGCGCTGCGGCTGCCGGTACGCAACGCCACGCAACTGGCGCGCGTCGAACCCGACATCGCGCCCGGCATCCACCGTTTGCATCTGACGATGGGCGCGCCGCTGCTGACGCGCAAGCTGATCCTGGCCACCGGCATCCAGGGCGGTGGCCAGTGGGTGGTGCCGGAGTGGATCGGCCGTGCCCTGCCCACCCACCGCTACGCACACACCTCCAGCCACATCGACTTTGCCGCATTGGCCGGCAAGCGTGTGGGCATCCTGGGCGGCGGCGCTTCAGCGTTCGACAACGCCTGTTTCGCGCTGGACCAAGGTGTCGCCAGTGCCGAGGTGTTCGTGCGTCGCAGCGAGTTGCCGCGTATCAACCCGTTCCGCCACATGGAGCAGGCCGGCATCATTCCGCGGTTCCTGACCCTGCCCGATGCAGACAAGTACCGGATGATGGCCAGCTTCTTCGCACACAACCAACCGCCCACCAACGACACCTTCCAGCGCGCCTGCGCCCATGCCGGCTTTGCGCTGCATCTGGGCGCGCCGTGGCTGGAGGTGGCCGAGCGCGATGGCGCGGTGGTGGTACGCACCCCGCACGGCGAACACCGCTTCGATTTCCTTGCCATCGCCACCGGCCTGGTCACCGACCCGCAGCTGCGCCCGGAACTGGCCGCACTGTCCGGGCGCATCGCCTGCTGGGCCGACCGCTACCAGCCACCACCGGGACAGGCCAATGCGGTGCTGGATGCGCATCCCTACCTGGGGCCGGGCTTCGAGCTGCTGCCGCGCACGCCCGACGACGCCGCACTGCTGCACGGCGTGTTCGCCTTCAACTATTCCGCGTTGATCAACCACGGCCCCTCGGCGGCGGCGCTGTCCGGGCTCAAGGTGGCGTTGCCACGGCTGGCGCGCGCGGTAGCGGACCAACTGTTTCTGGACGACCGCCAGGCCATCGTCGATAGCTATCTGGCCTACGACCAACCCGAATTCGTTGGCCAGTGGCCGCAACCGACCCTGGCGGTGGCATGAGCACGCTGTCCACCCACGTGCTGGACACCGCGCTGGGCCGCCCGGCGGGCGGCGTGCCGCTGCGCCTGTTCGCCGGCGACACGCTACGCCTGGAAGCGGTCACCAACCACGACGGGCGCTGCCCGGCGCTGGCGGCCCTGGTCCTGTCGCCGGGCCGCTACCGGCTGGAATTCGATGTCGCCGGCTACTGGCGCGCCATCGGTACCGCGCTGGCCGACCCGCCGTTCCTGGAACAGGTACCCATCGCCTTCGGCATCGCCGACGACGGCCACTACCACGTGCCGCTGCTGCTCTCGCCCTATGGGTATTCCACCTACCGCGGCAGCTGAGCCCAGGCATGCCGGGGCCAGGCGGCCCGACCGCAAACAATCCTGCAGCGGGGCGCTAGCCCAGCCCGCGCTGTCCGCCGCGCAGCCTCCAGCGTGGCCGCTGCAGCCAGCGCTGTCGTACATACGGTCGCCATCGGAGGCGCGGCCGGTGTCAGCACACGCCCGACTTCTGCTCGCGCCCGTAGAATGGCCGCTTTCCGGCACCGCGCCGGGGCCCCGGAATTGTCATGATCCACAACGATGTACTGCGCAGCATCCGCTACATGCTCGACCTCAGCGACGACAAGGTAGTGGAGATCACCCACCTGGCCGACCCGGAGTTCGCGCTCGACAAGCCGCAGGTACAGGCCTGGCTGAAGAAGGAAGACGAGCCCGGTTTCGAGCCCTGCACCGATGCGATGCTGGCGCGCTTTCTCGACGGCCTGGTACTGCGCTTCCGCGGCCGCGACGACAGCCAGCCGGCACGCCCGCTGGAAGCGCGCGTCGGTAACAACCTGGTCCTGAAGAAACTGCGCGTGGCCTTCGAACTGAAGGACGTGGACATGCATGCCATCTTCGCTGGCGCCGGTTTCCCGCTGTCCAAGCCGGAGCTGTCGGCGCTGTTCCGCCAGCCCGGCCACAAGAACTTCCGCCCCTGCGGGGACCAGTTGCTGCGCGCCTTCCTCAAAGGGCTGACTGCCCGGGTGCGCGAAGCGGGTTGATGTCTGGGTGGTGAGATTGGTCTGATCCGGTCGTCTGCCGCGTGTCACGAGCATCGCCTGGCGTGCGCAATTTGAAGTCCTTCAACAACGGCGGAGTAGTGCGGAACAGCCGGCCCTGCTCCTGTCTGTTATCCCGCTGTCATCGCAACCAGTTGGACAACACGGATAGATCAGTTGCAGAGCGGCTGATCTGCGGTTTGGCTACAGGGCCCTTGCCCGCCCACCATCGCGGGACACGCCGCAAGTACGTCCCTGTAGGCTCTTACGCGGCATCCATGTCGCGTAAGGTCCCGCGACGGTGGGCGGGCAAGGACCAGTCGAGATGGTCGGTGTGCATAGTGCAAGCAATGCAGGACGTTCTTCTGGTTGGCTAGCTATCGTGTCGTTCTGCGACCCGCACCGGCAAGCCCACGCAACTTGCGAGACGCTCAGCTTTTTACCCGGCGACCGACTAACTCTCTGGCGCGGTGCCCTCGCCGATTGCGGGACCGTGTGGCGGCATGGATGCCGCCACCGAGCCTACACGGACGTACTTGCGGCGTATCCCGCGAGCGGTGAGGGCACCGCGCCCTCGACCAACCAGCGACCAACTAGACGTTTGACCTAGCTTTTGGCTGCATCTAAACGCATGGCGTGCATCTTTACTCGTGGTCCTGTCTCACGCCGCAGCCGCCAACCGCGGCCGGCGTGCATCCAGGCGGAACACCGACACCGCCTCGCTCAGTTCCACCGCCTGCTCTTCCATCGCACGTGCGGCCGCCGAGGCTTCTTCCACCAGCGCGGCATTGCGCTGGGTGGTCTCGTCCATGTCGTTGACGGTACGCGCCACCTGCTCGATGCCCGACGACTGCTCGCGCGAAGCGGCGGAAATCTCGGCGATCAACGTGGTGACCTGCTGCACCGATTGCACGATGTCCTGCATCGTGCGCCCGGCCTGATCCACGCGTGCGCTCCCGCGCGCCACGCTCTCCACCGACGCATCGATCAACTGCTTGACCTCCTTGGCCGCCCCGGCCGAGCGCTGCGCCAGCGCGCGCACCTCGGAGGCCACCACCGCAAAGCCGCGGCCCTGTTCGCCGGCGCGCGCCGCTTCTACTGCCGCATTCAACGCAAGGATATTGGTCTGGAACGCAATGCCGTCGATGACGCTGATGATCTCGGCGATCTTCTTCGACGACACTTCGATCTCGCCCATGGTATCGACCACGCTGGCGACCACCTCGCCACCACGCCCGGCGATGTCGGCAGCGGCCTGTGCACCACGGCTGGCCTGCTGCGCGGTGTCGGCGTTCTGCCGCACGGTGGAGGTGAGCTCTTCCATCGAGGCGGCGGTTTCTTCCAGATTGGCAGCTTGTTGTTCGGTGCGTTGCGCCAGATCGCTGTTGCCGGCGGCGATTTCTGCCGAGGCGGTGCGAATGGTCTGCGCGGCCAGGGTGATATCGCCAACGATATCGGTCAGGCGCTGCACGGTGGCGTTGGCATCGTCGCGCATGCGCGCAAACACGCCCTGCTGGTTGCCGTGCATGCGCGCGGTCAGATCGCCATCGGCAATGGCCTTGAGCAGCTGCGACAACTCGGCCAGATTCTGGTCCACGTTCTGCATCAGGCCATTGAGGCCCTCGACCATGCCGCGGAATTCGAATTTATAGGCATCGGCATTGCCGCGGGTGGCGAAGTCGCCGGCAGCGGCGGCATCCACCAAACCACGGATCTCGCCGTTGATGGCGGCCAGGTTGCGCTTGGTGGTGTCCATCGCATCGGTGATCTGGGCCTTTTCGCCCGGCAGGCGCGGCATGTCCACCGACATGTCGCCCACCGCGTAATGCTGCATGACCTGCAACATCGTGCCGATCAGGCCCACCTGCGCGCCGATCAATCCGTTGGTGTCATCGACCATGCGGCCGTAAGCACCCGGAAAGGTCTGCGCATCCATGCGGTAGCTCATCTGCCCGGCTTCGTGGCGCTGCGCCATGTCCGCCTGCGCGCTGGAGACATCGGTGAGCGTATTGACCACCTGCCCCATCGCCTGGCCGAGCAGGCCGATCTCGTCGCGATTGCTGACCGCAGCGTGCGCGGACAGATCGCCGGCCGCCACCAGGCGTGCCGCACGCGCAACGTTTTCGATGGGGCGCACGATCGAGCGCCGGATCCACCACCCCAACACCGCCACCAGACAGAGCGCGGCAGCAATGGTGGCCAGTGCCGAATACACCAGCATGCGCTGCGCCGATTGCGAACTTGCAAGGACGGCGGCATCGGCCAACGCCTTGCTGCGCGCGACCAGTGCCTCCAGCGTGTGGCTGGGTGCGCGGTCCTTGCCCTTGACCAGCTGGTCGCCCACCTGGGTGTCGTAGCCGGACGCGGCGAACTTGCCCAACGCCGCTTCGTAGCTGGTCTGCAGTTCCAGATGCGCCTTGGCGAAGTCCTGCGCCAACGCACGCGCCTGCGGATCGGCCAGCGCACCCGCCAACGTCCTGACACTGGCCTGCACGCTCTTGCCTTTGTCGCGGAAGGCGGTCAGATGCTTGTCGAGCAGTGCGGGGTCGCGGCCACGGATCAGCACGTTCTTCCATTCCTGCACCTGCAGGCGGAAATCGCGGGTGAGTTCTTCGCTGGCCGAGGCCTGCGCCACTTCCACCGGCACCTTGCCGGACAGGCTCAGCCAGGCAGAGCCCAGACCGCCAAGTGCACATAACAGGATGATCGACAGACCAAGCGCAAGGGCGCCCAGCAGCTTGCTTTGCAGACTGACAAAACGCGGGGATGGGGTGGACATGATCAATCCGGTGACGGGTTCATCCGGGTTATCGACGCCAGCCATGCACTCTGAAGCATGCAAGCCTCCTGCATTTGCCCTCGTCCGACCCTCTGCGCGGCGGCCGAGCGGACGCTACCGGATCCGCCGGGTGACGCACACCCCCGGGCACGCGTAGCTCTCGGTTGGCAGCGCGTCCCGACCAGCAAGCACCGCCGGCAATCCCGGCTGGTGCGTCGCCAACGGACCCGGCGCCATTCCCCGACAGGCTTCACCTCCCTCCCCGACCATCGCACCAGCGCGAGCGGGCCCGTATCCTTGCCGCGCATGACTGAGCCTGTCTTCCCCATCGCCCCACTGTTACCGCAGATCCGCGACAGCCTCGCCGCCCATCCGCGGCTGGTGCTCGAAGCCCCGCCCGGCGCCGGCAAGACCACCCAGGTGCCGCTGGCACTGCTGGATGCGCCCTGGCTGGCCGGTCGCAGCATCGTGATGCTGGAACCGCGCCGGGTGGCCGCGCGCAGCGCTGCGCTGTTCATGGCGCGCCAGTTGGGCGAGCCGGTCGGCGAGACGGTGGGCTACCGCATCCGCTTCGAGAACAAGACCTCGGCGCGCACCCGGATCGAAGTGGTCACCGAAGGCATCCTGACCCGCATGATCCAGGACGACCCGATGCTGGAACGCGTGGGCGCGCTGCTGTTCGACGAGTTTCACGAACGCCATCTGGCCGGCGATCTGGGCCTGGCATTGGCGCTGGACGTGCAGGCGCAGGTGCGCGATGACCTGCGCATCGTGGCGATGTCGGCCACCCTGGATGGCGAGCGACTGGCCGGCTTTCTCGACGCACCGCGCCTGAGCAGCGCAGGGCGCAGTTTTCCGGTGGAGATCGCGCATTTCCCCGCGCGCCGCGACGAAGCGCTGGAACCGCAGGCGCGGCGTGCGGTGGAGCATGCCCTGCTCACCCATCCCGGCGATGTGCTGGTGTTCCTGCCCGGCCAGCGCGAGATCGCGCGGGTGCAAGCCGCCTTGCTCGATGTCCTGGACCCGACCATCCAGGTGCTGCCCTTGCACGGCGAGTTGTCGGTGGACGCGCAGAGCCAGGTGCTGCAGCCGGATGCGCAGGGCCGCCGCCGCGTGGTGCTGGCCACCAACGTGGCCGAATCGTCGGTGACCTTGCCCGGCGTGCGCGTGGTGATCGACAGCGGCCAGGCGCGCGAACCGCACTACGATCCCAACAGCGGCTTTTCGCGGTTGGATGTGGCCACCATCGCGCAGGCGTCGGCCGACCAGCGTGCTGGCCGCGCCGGCCGCGTAGCCAGCGGCTGGGCATACCGGCTATGGCCGCAATCGCAGCGGCTGGAACCGCAACGGCGCGCGGAGATCACCCAGGTGGAACTGGCTGGCCTGGCGCTGGAGCTGGCGGCCTGGGGCAGCGATGCGCTGCGCTTTGTCGACGACCCGCCCACCGGCGCGCTGGCGGCCGCACGCGAATTACTGCAACGGCTGGGCGCGCTCAGCGACAGCGGCGGCATCACCGCGCTGGGCCGCCGCATGCTAGCGCTGGGCACGCATCCGCGTCTGGCGGCGATGCTTGCGCAGGCCGGCGAGGCAACGCGCCTGGCCCTGGCCTGCGATCTGGCCGCACTGCTGGAGGCGCGCGATCCGCTGCGCCAGGGCGGCGATGGCCTGGCCGCGCGCTGGCGTGCCCTGGCCGCATTCCGCCAGGGCCGCAGCGCGCCCGACGCCAACCGCGGCGGCCTGGCTGCCATCGATAGCGCCGCCAAACAATGGCGACGCCGGCTGCGCTGCGACTGCGCCCCGCCCACGAGCGTGGAGGCGCACGCGCTGGGTGACCTGCTCGCGCATGCCTTCCCCGACCGCATCGCCGCACGCCACCCGGCCGACCCGTTGCGCTACCTGCTCGCCAATGGCCGCAGCGCGCGTCTGTTCGACCACAGCGACCTGCGCGGCGAACCCTGGCTGGTCGCCAGCGAGCTGCGCTACGAAGCCAAGGATGCGTTGCTGTTGCGGGCAGCTCCGGTGGACGAGGCCTATCTGCGCCGCAGCCTGCCAGAGCGCTTCGTGCAGCAGGACGTGGTGCAGTGGGACGCCGACAAGCGCGCCCTGGTCGCGCGCCGGCAATCCAGCTTCGACCGCATCGTGCTCGACAGCCGCCCCGCCGGCCGCGTCGACCCCGCGCAGGCGGCCGGCGCACTGACCGAGGCAGTGCGCCAACTCGGCCTGGACGCCCTGCCCTGGACCGAGACCTTGCAGCAATGGCGCGCCCGTGTGCTGTCGCTGCGGGTGTGGATGCCGGAGCTGGAGCTACCCGATCTCTCCGATGCCGCGCTGCTCGCCTCCTTGGATGCCTGGCTGCGTCCGGCCTTCGCCGGCAAGACCCGGCTCGACGCGCTGGACGAATCCAGCCTGGGCGAAGCGCTCAAGGGCGCGCTGCCGTGGGAGCGCCGCCAGGCCATCGACCGCCATGCCCCCACCCGCATCAACGTGCCGTCGGGCATGGAGCGGCAGATCAGCTACGCACTCGACCACGCCCAGCAACCGCTGCCGCCGGTCCTGGCGGTCAAGTTGCAGGAACTGTTCGGTCTGGCCGAAACCCCGCGTATCGCCGACGGCCGCATTCCGATGACCCTGCACCTGCTCTCGCCCGGCGGCCGCCCGCTGCAGGTCACGCAGGATCTGAAGAGTTTCTGGGTCAATACCTACCCTGACGTCAAAAAAGAGATGAAGGGGCGGTATCCACGGCATCCGTGGCCCGACGACCCCTGGACTGCGATGGCAACCCATCGGGCAAAACCTCGTGGCACCTGACGACTCCCGGCCCGCGGCGGCGGTGGAGCATTACAGGGATTCAACGGCTGCTGCGGCGCGGCCCGACGACCCCTGGACTGCGATGGCAACCCATCGGGCAAAACCTCGTGGCACCTGACCACTCCCAGCCCGCGGTGGCGGTGAAGCACGACAGGGATTCACCGGCTGCTGCGGCGCGGCCCGACGACCCCTGGACTGCGACGGCAACCCATCGGGCAAAACCTCGTGGCACCTGACGACTCCCGGCCCGCGGCGGCGGTGAAGCACGACAGGGATTCAACGGCTGCTGCGGCGCGCTTCGCTCGTACCCTCATCCGCCCTTCGGGCCCCTTCTCCCGGCGGGAGAAGGGAGACTTACACGCGCATCGAATCTGTTTTACCGCTCCCCATCTGTTTTACCGTGCCCGGACTCCCGCGCATAAAGCGCAGCGCAGCACTCCTTAACCGCAACCCAAACGAGCCCTGCCACCGCTAACACCGTCTATACGCATCAGCCTACACACTGCGGTCCACGTACTCAGAAAGGAAACGCCTCCAATGAGCAAGCTGACTGTGATCACCGAACGCGCCCTGGAGCGTGCCCTGGAACTGGCCGGCACTGCCGGTGACCAACTGCGTCATGCCGCGTCCAGTGCGGGCGACCAGGCACGTAGCGCCGGCAGCAGCCTGCGTCATTTCGGTCCGGGCGCCAGCGAGTGGCTGAAGACCGGCGTGGCACTGGGTGCCGTGCGCAGCGGCGGCAAGGCGGCCAGCAAGCTGGTCAAGCGCAACCCGGCCATCACCGTGGCGGCGGCTGTCGCCGGCCTGGGCCTGATCGGCTATGCGGTGTACCGCAAGCGCCAGCGCGATCAGCAGGTGCTCGGCGGCAATGTGCACCGTCTGGATCGCGAACACGCCAGCAATGCCAATGCACGTCGTGCTGCCTACCAGCGGCGCGCTGCAGTGACCCCGAGCGACGGCGTCGAATAAGACCACGGCTCCGCCAAACAGGCGGATCGCAGTGCAAGCCACGACGCCACGGCCTTCCGCCGTGGCGTTGTTGTTTGTGGGCAGGCAGCGCACATTGCTGCATGGCATTGAGCCGCACGGCAACACACTGCGTTGCCAGATCGCTACGCCGCTGTCGCGCAGCCAATAGAACCCTTGCGCCGACCACTAGGCAGGCACGGCCGATGCTCGGCACGCAGGGCTCAACAATACAAACCGGCTCCGGGTGCGCCATCCATACCCAGCCGAAATCCGCTCGCTGCGTTTTGCCAGCGGCCCTTTCAAAGATGCATGCAACCGCCGCAGTTCGATCGCATCGCCGACGCTTGCATCATTGCGCCATCGACCTGATCGCCATAACGCAGCGCTATCTACGCATACCGCGTCCCGGTCGTGGGCGCGGCGTGTCATCCGCACGCCACTGGCCGGGCGCAAGCCCATCCACGCTCCAGTCGCCGATCGCCACCCGCACCAGACGCAAGGTCGGCAGACCGACCGACGCCGTCATCCGGCGCACCTGACGATTGCGGCCTTCGCTGATCTGCAGTTCCAGCCAGGCATCGGGCACGGTCTTGCGCACACGCACCGGAGGATTGCGCGGCCACAGCGCGGGCGCAGGGTCGAGCGTGCGCACCGTTGCCGGCCGGGTCGGGCCATCGTTGAGCAGCACGCCATCGCGCAGCGCCTGCAGCTGTGTCTCCTGCGGCTCGCCTTCCACCTGCACCCAGTACGTCTTGGGCTGCTTGTGCCGCGGGTCGGTGAGCCGATGCGCCAATGCACCATCGTCGGTGAGCAACAACAACCCTTCGCTGTCGTGATCCAGGCGTCCCGCCGCGTACACGTCCGGCGGCAGGCCGAACTCGGCCAACGTGCGCTTGGGCGGCTGCGAGCGGTCGCTGAATTGCGACAGCACGCCATAGGGTTTGTTCAACAGCACCAACATGGACGGACCTGTGACAGGGGGAGCGCTGCGCGGCGACCGCCGCGCGTGGCTGTGCAGCGTAGCCAGGATGCCTGCAGCCCGCCATGCAATGACGGGCCTGCGGCATCGCACGAGAACAACGGGCCGCTCGGGTATGCAGATCACAGCATGCTCAGCGGCAACGTCTGCCACGCTTCGCGCACTGGTGTTGAAGCGCGCGTAAACCCTGCGTTGCATGCTTGCGCCGCCTGACATGCATCCCAACTGCGCGGTGCTTGAAAGGCATACACGCACAACCGCTGCATGCCGGCCGCAGCTGCGCCGGCATGCAAGCACACGCTTACTGCTTGACGAACTTCAACGTCATGCGGTCGCTCTCGCCGATGGCCTTGTACTTGGCATCGTCGGCCGCGTCATGGCTGTTGCTCGGCGGCAACGTCCACACCCCGCCCGGGTAGTCCTTGGTGTCGCGCGGGTTGGCGTTGAGCTCGCTCTTGCCGGCCAGCTTGAAGCCGGCCGCTTCGGCCATCGCGATCACCTGCGCCTGGCCGACATAGCCGCTCTTGTCGTCGGCCGGCACGTCGGTCTTGGCGCGGTGTTCGACCACGCCCAGCACGCCGCCGGGCTTGAGCACCTTGTAGAAGCCGGCAAACATCGCCTCGGCATTGCCGGCCATGCGCCAGTTGTGCACGTTACGGAAGGTCAGCACCAGGTCGGCCGAGTTGTCCACGCCGAACGACGGCGACTTGGGCACATAGGACACGAACGACGGCTTGCCATAAATCTCGGGCTTGGCCTGCAATTTCTTTTCCAGCTCGTCGCGCGCACGCTGGGCGTAATCGCGGCTACGGCCTTCGGGTGCCGATACCGGGTCGACCACCGCTGCCACGTACTTGCCCTTCTGGCGCAGATACGGCGCCAGGATTTCCGAATACCAGCCGCCGCCGGGCGTGATTTCGATGACGGTCTGGGTCGGCTTGATGCCGAAGAACGCCAGCGTCTGGCCGGGGTGGCGGTACTGGTCGCGCTGCACGTACACGCGGTCGCGCCAGGTGCCGTTGATGGCCGCCTGCAGCGCCGCATCGGGCGCCGGCAGGCTTGCGCTGTCGGCCGGCTTCATCGCCATCGCCAGCGGCGCACTCATCGCCACCATGACACTCATCACACACGCACAGGCCAGCTTGTTGCGGATCATCGCAGCGCCCTCTTCCGGGTAAAAGTAGCGCGAGCCTAGCATGCGGCCCGGGGCCTGCCATGTGCCCGAATCGCGGCGCTCAGCCCTGGTTCGCATCGCCGTGCAGCATCCAGATGTTCATATCCTGTGAGCCGATGGACACGATCGACGGAACGCTGAATCCACATCGATGTCACACGCATGATCGGTGCGCATGACTATCCTGTCGGCAGTTCGAATCAGGAGCTTCCATGATGACTCACCCCCGCGCACTGGGCCGCTCCGGCCTGCAGGTTCAACCGATCGTCTTCGGCGGCAATGTCTTCGGCTGGAGCGCCGACGAGGCGACCTCCTTCGCCTTGCTGGATGCGTTCGTCGATGCCGGCTTCAATCTGATCGACACCGCCGATGCGTATTCGGGTTGGGTGCCGGGCAATCGCGGCGGCGAGTCGGAAACCATCATCGGACGTTGGCTTGCCCGCAGCGGCAAGCGCGACAAGGTGCTGATCGCCACCAAGGTCGCCAAGTGGAGCGAGCATCCCGGCCTGTCGCCGGAGAACATCGCAGCGGCGGTGGAAGATTCGCTGTCCCGTCTGCAGACCGATGTCATCGATCTGTACCAGGCGCACGAAGACGACGAGTCCATTCCGCTGGAAGCCACGCTGGCTGCGTTCGGCCGCCTGATCGAACAAGGCAAGGTGCGCGCGATCGGCGCCTCCAATTACAGCGCTGCACGCCTGCGCGATGCGCTGGATATTTCCGAGCAGTACGCGCTGCCGCGCTACGAAAGCCTGCAACCCGAATACAACCTCTACGACCGCACCGGCTTTGAGGCCGAACTGGAACCGCTGGTACGCGAACGCGGCCTGGGCGTGATCAGTTACTACTCGCTGGCCAGCGGCTTTCTGACCGGCAAGTACCGCAGCGCCGACGATGCCGGCAAGAGCAGCGCGCGCGGCGCCTCGGTGGTCAAGCAGTACGTCAACCCGCGTGGGCTGCGCATCTTGCAGGCATTGGACGATCTGGCCGCGACCCACAACGCCACGCCGGCGCAGATCGCGCTGGCCTGGTTGATCGCACGCCCCAGCCTCACCGCGCCGATCGTCAGCGCCACCAGCGTGACCCAGCTGCACGACGTGCTGGCTGCCGCGCAGCTGTCGCTGAGCGCCGCGCAGATTGCGCAACTCGATGGTGCGAGCGCGCCGGAGCCGGCCGCAGCGTAACGCCGCAGCAGCGATTCATCCACTCATTCGCGCAGCCACTGCGGTAGCTGTGTTCCCTCGGCCGCGCACGCGCGGCTCCCTGCGAGGATCTTCCGCATGACATCGATCACCAACCGCCGCATCGTGCTGGCATCGCGCCCGCATGGCGAACCCAACGCGGACAACTTCCGTATCGAAGAAGCCCCCTTGCCGCCCACCGGACACGAGCAGATTCTGGTGCGCAACCGTTTCCTTTCGCTGGACCCGTACATGCGCGGTCGCATGGACGACGGCCCGTCGTATGCGGCGCCCGTGGCGATCGATGCGGTGATGGAAGGCGGCACCATCGGCGAAGTGGTGCAGTCGCATCATGCCGACTATCAGCCCGGCGACCTGCTGGTGCTGCACGGCGGCTGGCAGACCTACAGCCTGATCACCCCGACGACGCCACTACGCAAATTGCCCAAGGACGACAGCCTGCCGCTGAGCACTGCGCTCGGGGTCTACGGCATGCCCGGCTTTACCGCCTATGCCGGCCTGCATGAGATCGGCAAGCCGCAGCCCGGCGAAACGCTGGTGGTGGCAGCGGCCAGCGGGCCGGTCGGCGCGACGGTGGCGCAGTTGGCGCGTCTGCAAGGCTTGCGCGTGGTGGCCATCGCCGGTGGCGAAGAAAAGGTGCGCTACCTGCGCGAATCGTTGAAGGTGGATGTGGCACTGGATCATCGCGCTGACGACTTTGCCGCGCAGTTGCGCGCCGCCACACCCGACGGCATCGATATCTATTTCGAAAATGTCGGCGGCAAGGTATTCGATGCGGTGCTGCCGCAACTCAACGACTTTGCGCGCATTCCGGTCTGCGGCGTGATCGCGACCTACAACAGCCGTGGCCAGGCACTGCCCGGGCCCGATCGCCTGCCGGACTTCATGGGCCAGGTATTGCGCAAGCGGCTGACCGTGCGCGGCTTCATCCAGCACGATTTCATCCGCTTGATGCCGGCGTTTCTGCGCGAAATGGGCCAGTGGCTGCGCGAGGACCGCATCCAGTATCGCGAGCATGTGCTGCACGGGCTCGATGCCGCACCGCAGGGGCTGATCAGCCTGTTGCGCGGCGAAAACTTCGGCAAGGCCGTGGTCGCACTCGACTGACCAATTCGCAGCGCTCCACCGGCTCTTACGATTCCCCATTCCCCATTCCCCATTCCCAAAAGGAACACAATGACTGTCCCCGCATTCGGCCTCGGCACTTTCCGTCTCAAGGACCAGGTCGTCATCGACTCGGTGAGCAACGCGCTGGCGTTGGGATATCGCGCGATCGATACCGCACAGATCTACGACAACGAAGCCCACGTTGGCCACGCGATCAGCGCCTCGGGCGTGCCGCGCGACCAGTTGTACCTGACCACCAAGATCTGGGTCGACCGGTTCAGCCGCGACACGCTGCAGCCCAGCCTGCAGGAAAGCCTGCGCAAGCTGGGCACCGACCATGTCGACCTCACCCTGATCCATTGGCCCTCGCCGAAGGATCAGGTGCCGATGCGCGAGTACCTGGAAGCCTTGGCGGAGGCCAAGCAGCAGGGCCTGACGCGTGCGATTGGCGTGTCCAACTTCACCATTGCCCTGATCAAGCAGGCCATCGAGATCCTGGGGGCCGACGCGATTGCCACCAACCAGATCGAAGTGCACCCGTATCTGCAGAACCGCCCGCTGATCGGCTTCCTGCGCGAGCAGGGCATCCATGTCACCTCCTACATGACACTGGCCGTGGGCGAGGTGCTGAAGGACCCGGTGATCGTGGCCATTGCCGCACGCCACAACGCCACCCCGGCGCAGGTGACGCTGGCCTGGGCGTTGCAGCAGGGATATTCGGTGATTCCCTCATCGACCAAGCGGGCCAATCTGGAAAGCAATCTGAAGGCGCAGGAGCTGCGTCTGAGCGAGCAGGACATGGGCGAGATCGCCACGCTCGACCGCGGGCAGCGGCTGGCCAACCCGCACGCCATCGCACCCGATTGGGACTGATGGCGCACCGACGCATGCAGGCTGGGAGCGGCTAACCGGACGACCGCACTCGCCGTCAGGCGGGCGCAGCCGTTACTCGGTGCGGCTGGGACCATGCGTCCGCTTCGTTTCCGAATGCGCCATCCAAACCCGCACCGCGACTGCCATCAGGTTCTAGCCACCTCTAGCGCTGCATTCCACCAGCACGCGACGACCGCTCGTCGTCGCGTGCTGGTGAGCGGCCAGCGGCGCTGCTACGGTGCCCGCACAGGGGGGTAGCCCGGTCACGGAGTCCTACCCATGCTTAGTGCAGCCGTTCTGACCCGCAGCAGCGTCAATGTCGACGCAGAGCTCGCCTACTGGCGCGACGCCCATGCCGAAGGGCATCTGGGCGGCTACGCGTTTGCCGATTACGCCCGCGTGCTGATGTTGGGTTACGGCATCTATCTTGCGTATCCGCGCGCAACCGAAGCGCAGTTGTACCGTGTGTTGCAGGATGCGTACTACCAGGACCAACCGATGCTGTCGGTGCCATGGGACCAGGCACGCTGGATCGTGCGACACGCCTGGCAGCATTTGCGCGACGCGGGCATGCGGCACTGAGGGCACCTGCGCGTCTGGACAACGCGAGAACGATGCAGGCCGGAGGGCGACGTATCCCTATCGGGAAACGCTTGCTGGGTGCCGTGCGGAGCGCCGTTTGGTCACGACCAAGTGCACGCCATCGCGTTGCTCGATGGCAGCGGATGTCCTTCGCTCACTGCATCACAGGTGCTCGGGCGCCACTAACCAAGGGCCGATGTTTCAAGGGCGTACTGGCGCTACAAATTTCCAAGACATGTCGAGGCGTTAAGGCTGCTGGCCACACCAACGACACGCAGCATGCGCTGACCCGGACGCGGTATTGCAAGCGCCCTGCGACGCGGCCCATCAATCCAGTAGAGGCCGGCCGCGCAGCATCGCGCGGCAACCTGGACAGCAGTCAGTTCAACTGACCCATCGCCATCGCCTGCCGGTCGATACGGTGCTTTTCGGCCAGCGCCTGCATGCCTTGCAGCGTCGATGCGATCAGGCTCGCATAGCGCAACCGCCACAGGTTGGCGCGGTCGTCGTCGTCCTGCGTGCTGCCTAACCCGTCCAGCACCTGCGGCAGGCGGCGATCTGCCAGGGCGGAGGCGGCCAGGTAGGGCTTGGCCGGTGCGATCACGTCCACCGGTGCGCGCCAGTCGTTGGCGACGTGGCGGGCAATGCCGGCCAGGTGCGACAGCTGATGCATGCCGATCAGGGTCTCATGCAGCATCTCGCGGCACGCCCACTGCCACAGCGCCACCTTTTCCGAGGGGTCCTGGGCAATCTCGGTCAGCGCCAGGTCAACCTTTTCGATACGTGTGTCGAGCATTGCTGAGCTCCGATGCTGCTATGCAACATAATTCACACCATACGCCGTGAGAATCAAGTGAGCCAGTCGTTTGGATAGCGTCATCGCACCGATGCTCGACCCGGTTCACGCTTTGCCACGACCGCTGGTCGGACAGCACGGGCGGCACCCCGACTTCCTGCCCCTGTAACCCGGGCACCGCTGCGTGATGCTGCAGTCCTAGCCAGTGGTCACCCCCATGCGCCTTGCCGTTCGTGCCGCTGCTTGCCTTGGCGACCTGCGCTGCGCGGGCCGGAACCGCCAGGCCGCACTTTTCGTCGCGGCAGTGCGAGGCCAGCACCTATGCCCACGCACAAGGACGATGCGCCGGTGTCTGCCAGCGTGGTTGCGACGGTGGCGCATTGAGCTCCGCGCCTGCGTGCTGGATGTGTCAGTCCAGGACCCTCGCCTGATGCGCCATGTACTCGTCGTACGAGCCACGCGCTGGCGGGACATCGCGTGATGATCGACCGCGTTTAACGCGTTGCTGTCTAGCGCAGCAGCCAGTTGCGTAACGCATCGGACACTGCCTGCGGCTGTTCCAGCGGCGAGAGATGCCCGCACATCGGCAAACGCACCAGCTGCGCGTGTGGCGCAAGCACCGCCATTTCTTCATGCAAGGCCGGTGGCGTGATTGCATCGTCCTCGCCGCACAGCACCAGCACCGGCCCGCCGTAGGCGCGCAACACCGCGCGCCCGTCCTGGCGTTGCAGCCGGTTCTGGCGCAAGAACACCTCCACGCCCAGGCGCTGGGTCATGCCGCGCACACGCTCCAGCAAGGCCTCATCCTGCCAGCGCGAGGGATGCACGTAGTGCCGCATCAGGCGTTCGCCGAACCCGTGGAACGTGCTGCCGGCACGCACGCTGGCTTCCTGCGCACGTCGTTGCGCCACCCGCTCTGGCGCATCGGCACGCGCGGAAGTATCCAGCAGGGCCAACCGCTCCACCCGCTCCGGTGCGATGCGCAGGATCTCCTGCGCCACGTAACCACCCAGCGAGAAACCGGCTAACGCAAATCGCGGCGGCAACCGGTCAAGCAGTTGCAGTGCCAGCGCGCGCATGCTGTCGGCCCGGGTGAGATCGCCGACCACGCACTCGGCGATTCCGGCCAGCGCGGCACGCTGCGCATGCCAGAGCTCGGCATCGTTGAGCAGGCCGGGAAGCAGCAACAGCGTCGGGCGATCGGCGCTCATGCATGCCCCTTGCCGCTCGATTCGAACGCGGCGATGCGGGAGGTCGTGGAAATCGTCATCGCCATAGTGTGCCGGGCGCCAGCTGCGCGCTCAAACCGCAATGCGCAGTCTGTGCAGGGACGGGTGATCCACGTGCCCTCGGCTGGAGTGTCCGCGCAGGAAGTTCGGTAGACCGCGTTGCGGTTGAAGGCAACCCAACCCACGGCGAGAGAGCTTCAAACGCCCTACAAGCATGCAGACGTCAGGTCGCGCGCGATCAAGACATGCAGCGCGTTGCGCGGAGTGCAGGAAGCACACGCGCAGGAAGCACAAAGGAACGCGCACACGGACGCCCGATGTGGCTGCACCGGGCGTCTGTGCTGTGGCACTCAACCATCGCAAGAGAGTGTCTGTCCGCGCGCACATCGGTCCCGTTCACCGCACTATGACTGCGCAAGCTCTCTTGAAGGGGATGCACCGCTCGGACTGTGCGCTGACGAGCGCGTCGTCAACAGGTGCTGACGAACAACCGGTCAGCGGCCCCGGTTACCTGGCCAGATGCTGCTGCAACGCATCGCCCGCCTGGCCGATGGCGGTACGGACGGCCGGCACGTCGCTGAGCGCATTGAGCAAGCCGTAATCGTGGATCAAGCCGTTGTAGCGGGTGACCGTGACAGCCACACCGGCCTGGTCCAGCTTGCGGCCGTAGGCTTCGCCTTCGTCGCGCAACACATCCAGCTCGGCGGTCTGGATCAAGGTGGGGGGCAGGCCCTTTAGCTGCTCAACGCTGGCCTGCAACGGCGAGGCATAGATCTCGCGGCGCTGCGTCGGGTCGGTGGTATAGCTATCCCAGAACCAACGCATCATGTTGCGGCTGAGGAAATAGCCCTGCTGGTACTGCTGGTAAGAGCTGTTATCGAACGCGGCATCGGTCACCGGCCACAGCAGCACCTGGTAGCGGATCGCCGGCGTGCCGGCCGCCTTGGCCTGCAAGGCCACCGAGGTCGCCATGTTGCCACCCACGCTGTTGCCGGCCACCGCCAGACGCGTGCCGTCCACGCCAAGTTCGGCACCGTGCTCGGCGACCCACTTGGTGGCCGCATAGGCCTGGTGGATGGCCACCGGATAACGCGCTTCCGGCGATGGGCTGTAGTCCACGTACACCGCCGCCGCGCCAGAGGCCCGCGCCAGATCGCGGATCAGCCGCTCATGGGTGGGAAAATCTCCCAATACCCAGCCGCCGCCGTGGAAGAACATGAACACCGGCAAGGTCTTGCCGGCGCTACCCGGCGGCTTGACCACCACCAGACCGAGCGGCTTGCCGTCGACGGTGATGGTCTTGCGGGTGAGCTCGGCGGCCGGCAGCGTGGCGCCGGCCTGCGCGTCCACCAGGATCTTGCGGGCCTGTTGCGGGGTGAGCTGCTCCATCGGCGTGCCGCCAGCGGAGTTGAGCGCGTCCAGGAAGGCCTGGACCTTGGGCGAGGCGGCCGGTGCGCTGAAATCGGTCGGCGCGGCAAGCGCGCCGCCGATTGCCGACGCCAACGTGCCAACCAGCAGCAACGATGCGTAGGGTTTCATGGGGCGTCCGGCTGGGATCAGGCCAACGTCAGGGTGACGTCGATGTTGCCGCGGGTGGCATTGGAGTACGGGCAGACCTGGTGGGCCTTGTCGACCAGCGCCTGCAGGTCGGCCTTGTCCATGCCCGGCACGGCGACGCGCAGTTCGACCGCGATGCCGAAGCCGCCCGGAATCTGGCCGATGCCGACGCTGCTGTCGATGCTGACTTCGCCCGGCAGCTTGAGCTTGTCCTGCGCAGCCACGGCCTTCATCGCACCGATGAAGCAGGCCGCATAACCGGCAGCGAACAACTGCTCCGGGTTGGTGCCGTCGCCGCCAGCGCCGCCAAGCTCGCGCGGGGTGGACAGCTTGGCGTCCAGTGCGTTGTCCGAGGACACGGCACGGCCTTCGCGGCCGCCGGTGGCAGTGGCGTGGGCGGTATAGAGGATCTTTTCGGGTGAGGCCATGGTGGTTCTCCTGAGTGAGCGCAGTGCGCAGTGAATAAATTGTTGTCGATTAAATCGCGCGCTATTTGATGTCGAAGCGATTGGATGCAGGAACAGGCTTTATCCCGCACCCAAACTGGAGCGTAGCTTCTCCAGCTCCTGCTTGAGTTGACGCAGTTCGTCCAACGAGCAGGCCGAGGCGCAAAACACCTGCTCCGGCACGCGACCGGCCTTGTTGCGCAGCGCGCGCCCGGCATCGGTCAGCGCAATGATGACCTGGCGCTCGTCGCTGACGGCCCGCGTGCGGGTGACCAGTCCAGCGCTCTGCAACCGCTTGAGCAGCGGCGTCAGCGTGGCCGAATCCAGATACAGCCGCTCGCCGATCTCCGACACGCTGCGGCTGTCGGTTTCCCACAGCACCAGCATCACCAGGTACTGCGGATAGGTCAGGTCCAGATCCTTCAGCAGCCCGCGGTAGAGCTTGTGCATCGCCAGATTGGCCGAATACAGCGCAAAGCACAGCTGGTTGTCCAGCTGCAGCAAGGCGGTGGTGCGGTCGGCTGTGGTGGTGGCGGTGTCCATGGGCTGCACTTTATATAGCACGCTATTTAATTGCAAGCGATTTTTCAAAAACAGATGCGGTTGACCGTCAGGCCCCTGTCGCAGCACGACAACCGACACGGGGCCACCGCATCTGCAATACCCCACTGACCCATCCGCTGCCGACGCGCGGCAGTCGGCAGGTGGGAGTGGATTGCGCACCGAAGATGGGGGGCCATGACGTGCCGATCTCAGGCATCGGTCCGCGCCGCGGCGGTGCAGTGTGGCTTGTTGGCAGCACCAGGTAGCCGGTGTCCGCTGCGCATCTGCTGCCATGGCCTCTCGGGCGAGCCCTGCGCATGACGCGCGTCGCCGCGGCGGCCGAGCACCCATGGCTCGGACCGGCGATCCGCGCCTGGACTCAGGTGAACTGGATAAAGAAATAGCCTGCGGTATCGCCCTCGCGCAGGACGTTGGCGCGATGCTCTGCGAACAGGTAGCCCATGCCGTCGGCAAAGAGGCCGTCATAGGCTGCATCGGTACGCCGCAACTGCGACTCGACGAACTGGGCAAGGAAATAGTGACGCGGGTGCTCGGCAATCGCGTCCTGCAGCCAGCACGGCCGACCCAGCTGCTTGCTCATCCCCGCCCCATTGTCGGCGTCGCCCAGCTCTTCGGCGTGATCGTGATCATCGAACGACTGCAGCCCCACGTAGTACCGCGGCAGCATCCCCGCGTCACAGGCCAGTTCCTGCGCGGCACGACGGTGCAACAGCACCTTGCTATGGACCGACGCGATGGTGTCCAGTTCGCCCTGCTGATGGATGGTGAACTTGCGCAACGCGGCCCGGCTGTAGCGGTCGCCTTGCCATTCGATCGCCGCGAACACCGTGACCGCCATGCCCTCGGGCAGCCAGGGGCTGGGCAGGAACAGGTCGGTCAGCATGACGATCGGCAGCATCGGTTGGTCGGTCGACGGGTCGCAGGGCCACAACGCCCTATCGTTCAACCATGCGCCACCGCCAAACTGGCCAAAACCGCCATCTTGGTCGGTGACGTTGATCTTGTAGCGCCCCGGCGCAGGGCGCGCGCGTGCGCTCACGCCCGATGCGCCGTCGCAAGATACTCGGCGCTTTGCATTTCGATCAAACGCGAAGCGGTGCGCTCGAAAGCACCGGCCAGGCGCTGCCCGCTGTACAGCGCCGGCGGTGCGTCCTGCGCGGTGCAGACCAGGTTGACATGGCGGTCGTAGAGCTCGTCGATCAGGTTGACGAAGCGCCGCGCGGCATCTTCGTTCATGCGATCGAAATGCGGAATGCCACCCAGCAGCACGGTGGTGAACTCGCGTGCGATCTCGATGTAGTCCGCCGGGCCGCGCGGGCCTTCGCACAGCGCGGCGAAATCGAACCAGGCAATGCTCTTGCCACGTGCGCGCACCGCGATCTTGCGCGCCTCGATTTCGATATTGCCGCCGCGTGCCTCGGCATTGCCGCTCAATTCGCTCCAGCGCTGCAGCAGCCAGTCATCGGCTTGCGCATCCAGCGGCGCGCGATACACCGGCGAGCGCGTGAGTGCGCGCATGCGGTAGTCCTCGGTGCCTTCGGCATAGAGTTCCACGCAGAACTTCTGCAGCAGGCCGATCGCCGGCATGAAGCTGTCGCGCTGCAGACCGTTGGCGTAGAGGTTTTCCGGCGCGGTATTGGAGGTGGTCACCAGGGTCACGCCTTCGGCGAACAGGCGCTCCAGCAGGCGCGCCAGCAGCATCGCATCGCCGATGTCGGTGACGAAGAATTCGTCCAGCACCAGCACGCGCAGATTCTCGCGCCACTGCTGCGCGATCTTGGCCAGCGGATCGCTTTGCCCGGCATGCTCGCGCAATTGCTCGTGCACCCCGCGCATGAAACGGTGGAAGTGCGTGCGGTATTTCTGCTTGATCGGCAGACCGTCGTAGAACAGGTCGACCAGGAAGGTCTTGCCGCGCCCCACCCCACCCCAGAAGTACAGGCCGCGCACCGGCTCGGGCTTTTTCCAGAACGCCGACAGCCGGTCCAGCCAGCCGTCCTGCGCGCTGTCCACCAAGGCCTCGTGGATACGGTCCAGTTCCGCCAGGGCCGCCTTTTGGGCGGGGTCGGCGCGCCAGTCGCCGCGTTGTACGCCGGCGGCGTAGCGCTGCGACGGGGTCATCTCACTCATCGTGTTCTCCGCGGGCCGGCTGCTGCCTTGCCCGCTCAACGGCGTATCGCCAGGCGATACGCGTGGCCCATGCCGCAGTCAGACAGCGGCCGGCAACCAGCGCCGGACACCATGCTGGATCGCACCGCGCAGGTCGATCAGTTTGCGGTGGAAGAAATGGCTGGTATCGGGCATGCGCACCAGCTCGGGCTGCTGCTCCAGGGTCTCCAGCCAGTCGTAGACCGCTTGCGGGTCGACGATTTCGTCGGCATCGCCCTGGATCACCAGCCACTGCGCCGGCGGTTGCACGTCGCTGAAATCCCAGCGCCCGGCCGGCGGTGCGATCGAGATCAGCACCTGTGGGGCGAGCGCGCCGGCAGCACGCAATGATACGTACGCGCCGAAACTGAAACCGCCCAGCCAGAGCGTGTCGCCGGGCCGTTGTGCACGCACCCAGTCGGCAACCGCGCGCAGATCGTCCTGCTCGCCATCGCCGTGATCGAAGCTGCCGGCAGAGGTACCCACGCTGCGGAAATTGAAGCGCACCACGGTGATGCCCAGCTCGCGCAGCGCGCGCGCAGCCATGGTGACGACCTTGTTGTGCATGCTGCCGCCCTCGGTGGAGAGCGGGTGGCAGAAAATGGCGGTGACCGGTTGCGCGACAACGTCCGGCTCGGGCAGATCGACCGCGACATCGAGCGGACCGACCGGCCCGTCCAGCGTCAACGTTGCCGATTCGGTAGGGAATGGGGGATTGGACATGCCCTCATAATAGCCGCCCCGCCGGCCGCGTTCATCGCCCTGCCTGCACACTTCGTTGCGTTGCCCATGCATTTTCTGCTGTTTGCCGTTGTCTGCAGTGTTCTGGTGTCGGTGTTGTTGAAGCTGGCACCGCGCCGGGATATCGACGTGTTTCAGGCCATTACCTGGAATTACGCCGCCGCCTGCGTGCTGTCCGTGGCACTGCTGAACCCTGCGCTTTCCACCCTGGGCGCAGCGACCACGCCGTGGCTGGCACTGGTGGGCCTGGCGATTGCGTTGCCGAGCATTTTCCTGGTGCTGGCGCGCTCGGTGCGCGTGGCCGGCATCGTGCGCACCGACGTGGCGCAACGGCTGTCGCTGCTGTTGTCGCTGGCGGCAGCGTTTACCGTCTTCGGCGAAGACGCCGGCCCCTGGAAGCTGGCAGGGCTGGGCGTGGGATTGCTGGCGATGGTCGGCATCGTGCAGCGCGCGCATGCGCCGTCGACGGTCGAGCCTGCATCTACCATCGGCACGCAGACCCGTGCTTGGCCCTGGCTGTTGGGCGTGTGGGTGGGCTTTGCGCTGATCGACATCCTGCTCAAGACGATTGCGCTTTCGGGCACCACCTCGCTCACTGCGCTGACGCTGTGCTTTGCAATCGCGTTCGGGCTACTGCTGTGCGTGCAGCTGGTGCGGATGCGGCGCGGCCATCGGCTGCATCCGCGCAGCATGGCTGCCGGGCTGCTGCTGGGCGTGCTCAATTTCGGCAACATCCTGTTTTACGTGCGCGCCCACCAACATCTGCCGCACAGCCCCGCCACGGTCTTTGCGACGATGAACATCGGTGTGGTGGCATTGGGCGCGCTGGCCGGCATCGCATTGTTTGGCGAGCGCACCACGCGCTGGACGCGCGTGGGTCTGGGATTGGCGGTGCTGGCGATTGCGCTGATTGCCCAGGGCTCGCGCTGAGGGCCCAGTTGCCTCGTTTTGCGGCCGTCATGCCTGCGCCACCGACATCGGCATGACAGCGCGCGCAGACCTCAACGCTCCCACTGCGGGAACGGGTCGTCCAGCAGCTGCCAGTGCGCCGGGCCCTGACGCAGTTCCTGATCGCTGAGCAGGCAGGCATCCAGCGCCGCGCGCGTGCGCGGTGCATCCATCTCCACACCGATCACCGCCAGTTCCTGACGGCGGTCGCCCCAGAGCGGGTGCCAGAGCCGCTGCATGGCCGCGTATTCGGCGGGATCGCCCACTTCATGCAGTTGCGGCAGCGGCGCGGTCCAGCACTGCATCTGCTGCCGCTGCCAGCCGATATCGGTGTAGGGCAACGGGGTCATGCCGGTGTGCGCCGGCTGTCCGATCACCTGCGCATCCACACGGTGGCGCGCGGCGAACCAGAAGCCGGCGGCATTGGTCTGGGTTGCGCCGCCGACGCTGGACAATTCGCCCACCCAATCCATGCGGCTGGCCAGCCAGAAGAAGCCCTTGCTGCGGATCACCTGCGGCAACCCGCTGTGCACCATGCGCGCGAATCGCTGCGGGTGGAACGGCCGACGTGCGCGATACACGAAACTGCTGATGCCGTATTCCTCGGTCTCCGGTGTGTGCTGCCCGCGCAGCTCCTGCATCCAGCCCGGCGCCAGCTGCGCGCGGGTGAAATCGAAGCGCCGGGTATCGAGCAGCTGATGCAACGGCACATCGCCGTGCGCCGCATCCACGATCGCCGCGTCGCGATTGAGTGCACGCAACACCGCGCGCAGACGCTGCAACTGCGATGCATCGATACGGTCGCACTTGCTGATCACCAGCACATCGGCGAACTCCACCTGCTCGCCCAGCAGTTGCACCACGCCGCGCGTGTCGTCCGGACCAGCTTGTTGCCCCAGCTCGGCCAGCGTGGCAGCCGAGCCGAAATCCTCCAGAAAGCGGCTGCCGTCCACCACCGTCACCATGGTGTCCAGGCGGGCGATATCGGACAGGCTGAAGCCGTCCGCATCGCGCACCGCAAAGGTCGCAGCGACCGGCATCGGTTCGGCGATGCCGGTCGATTCGATCAGCAGATAGTCGTAGCGCTTCTGTTCGGCCAGCCGCCGTACTTCCTGCAGCAGGTCGTCGCGCAGCGTGCAGCAGATGCAGCCGTTGCTGAACTCCACCAGCGTTTCTTCGGTCCGCCGCAATGCCGCACCGCCGTCGCGTACCAGCTGCGCATCGATATTGATCTCGCTCATGTCGTTGACGATCACCGCCACGCGCAGGCCCTCGCGGTTGTGCAGGATGCGGTTGAGCAAGGTGGTCTTGCCGGCACCCAGGAAACCGGACAGCACGGTGACGGGAAGACGCGGATCGCGGACGGGGGACAGGGACATCCAGGCAGCCTCGAGGGGATGAAGTGTTACTATATAACACTTATTCGACGGGACTGGGCCATGCGTGCAACCGCTTCTTTCTTCGATACCTCGGCCATCGCCTTGTCCGGCCTGTGCCTGCTGCATTGCCTGGCACTGCCCCTGCTGGCCGCCGCGCTTCCGCTGCTGGGCGCATGGACGCGTGCCGAGTGGGTGCACGTGGTGTTCGCCGCCGCGGCAGTCCCGCTGAGCAGCTACGCGCTGTGGAGCACGCATCGGCGCCACGCGCTGCCGGCGTCGGTGTGGACCCTGGCGGGCGTGGGACTGGCCGGCCTGGCACTGGGCGCAAGCGGCATTGCAGGCGGCACCCTGGAAACCCCCATCACGGTCACCGGCAGCCTGCTACTGGCCAGCGCGCACCTGCTCAATCTGCGACTGCGTCGCAAAGCCAGGCATTGCCCGAGCTAGCGCCTGAATTACGCCAGCCTGCAGAGTTGGGGCGGCTTAAGTGACCTGTGAGGCCTAAGGCAAGTCATTTTTGATCATCAGCAAGCATGTCTTGATCTTGGCCTGCAGGGTTCCCATTGCGCCCGTTCTCGCATACCGGCCTTTCACTTTTATGCTGGCAAGTTTCGAAGCGAGCTTGGCCGCGTTAGCCATGGAAAGTGGTGGTGTGCCCGTGACATCCACAATTCCTCTGATGGCGACATCCGTTGTGGCAAGGAACTCCGCGCCAGAAAGAGCAATCTCTGCGTAGCGAGGGTTGGAGTCGAACTCTTCTCTGGTCAGCTTTCCATCCAGAGCAAATGTCGCAATCGCATACAGAGGATCGAGTTGCTTCTCGCCCAATGTGCTGACGTCGGCATATCGCTGTGGCGGGCAGTTGACCTCCGTGGCGTAGTCCGCGTTTGTCCGCGTCTGCTCCGATGCTAGGGGCGTCCCGCCGCTGGCCGGGGATCGCTGCGCGTCGTCATGACCGTGGTTCGACTGACCGCACCCTGTCGCCAGTGAGCCGAGCAGTATTAACGTGTAATGTTTTGGTGGTCCCCGCATGGACGATTTCCCTTTGCCGTGACGCGTGTCATGCGTGTCAGATGAAATGCATTGAACGTCAAAGGCACGCCTCCCCTCAATCGCCATTGAGGCAGCGGACTGCGCCCGGGCACAGCTCTTGGCATCTGGTGGCAAATCCGCGCTACAACGAAAAGCCCAGCAGGACCGGGTCGTGGTCGGAACTGCGCCACGGGCCGGGGAGGTTGCGCTTGGCATAGCCGGCGTCGTCCATCGCATCGGCATTGACGTGCCATTCCACGGCGCCACGCAGTTGCTTGGCCATCGCCGGGCTGAGCAAGGCATGGTCCAGGCGCCCGCTCATGCCGTCGTAGACGTAGCTGTAAGGCTGCTTCACGCCGGCCACTGCGAAGGCGTCCTGCCAGCCGCTGGCACGCAGGCTGCGCATCGGCGTTTCCATGGCGTAGGCGTTGAAGTCGCCCAGCAACACGGCCAGCTTGGTCTGCGCGCCGGTCGGGTCGGTCTGCAGCCATTGGTGCAGGCGCTTGGCCGATTCGGTGCGCGTGGCATTCCAGCAGGCCTGACCGTCGCGCTGGTCGGCATCGGCGCCGCTGGCGGTACCGCAACCTTTGGACTTGAAGTGGTTGGCGACCACCACGAAGGTCGCGCCGCGGCTACTGCGGAAGGCTTGCGCCAACGGCACGCGGCTGTGGTTGTCGAACGGCCCGCCGGTCAGCGTGGCCGGCTTGCCCACCGGGGTGACCTGCGTGCTGCGATAGATCATGCCGACCCGGATCGCGTCCTCGCCCGGGCCGCTGCCGGTATCGACGAACTGCCAGTCCTTGTCCTTGCCTGCGGCGTTGAGCGCGGCAACCAGCTGCGCGACGGCTGCATCGGCACCGTTGCCGTCGTTTTCCAGTTCCATCAGCGCGGCCACGTCGGCCTGCAACGGCATGATGGTGGCAACCAGCTTGGCCAGCTGCGCCTGAAATTGCTCATGCGTTCGCGCACCGCGCTTGGTCGGGAAACCGCCGCCACGCCCATTGCCGTTGAAGAAGTTCTCCAGATTGAACGAGGCGATGCGCAGATCGCCGCCCACCTGCGGCGCCACCGCAGTCGGCATGGCCGGCAGCGTCAACGGGTTCAGCACCTGGATGCGGTATTGGCCGTCATAGCGTTGGTCGACGATGCCATCCACCGACTTGAGCAGGCTGCCGCTGCGCAGCGCCGCATCGGGCTGCAGATACGACACCGTCTTGGGGCTGCGTCCGTTGCGCGCATCGTCCAGCAGCACGCGGCGGCGTGCATTTTCCGCTTCGACCTGGGCAAAGGCCGGCGTGCCGGCGGCGGCCACTTCGCTCGGCTGCCACAGCCGCCCGCCGAAGGCGGCGACCAGCTCGCCATAGGTGTCCAGGCGGTCGCTGCCGTTGAGCGTCAGCGCAGCGATGCGCACGTGCTCGCCTTCCAGCGCTTCCCAGTTGGCTGGCGGCCCGCTGAGCATGCGCACCGGTACCGGCTGGCCGCCGGCGAGCCGCTCGATGCTGCTGGCATCCAGCGTGGTCATGCTCGCTTCGCCGCCTGCCGACACCTCGCGCACCGTGCCGACGATGCGGACGCGATCGCCCACCGCCAGCTCGGCGTTGCCGGCGCCGGTGACGAACAGCCCATGCGAGCGCCGCGGCTCGAAGCCGGGCTGCTGCACGAACAGGCCGGCCAGCCCGGTTCGCGTATCGGCAGTGACGATGCCTTCGAGCTCGACCACGCGACCGTCGTAGGGGCTGCGGCTGTCCTCGCCCTGTACATCGGCAATCGACAGACGCTGCGGCGCGCTATCGGCAGCGCCACACAGCAGCGGCGCCAGCAAACCGATCACACCGAGCACAAGCAGCGGGCAACGCGACATCGAAACACTCCAGAAGATGGATCAAACGCAAACGCCGCCCGGAAGGCGGCGCGTGATGGCAGGGGCGCAGAAGCAGGCTAACAAAACGCAGCGATGCGCCGCCAGATCATCCGTCGACAGATCGGTGCCAGCCAATCGCCGCCGGTGAGCGCGGTTGTCGCGCGGCGCTTCGCGGGCAGCCCGTGCAGCGAGGCCGAACCGACACCACAGGCAACCTCGACGGAGGCCCGCATCGCAGCGGGCACGGGCCGATCCTTCGCCAGGCCCGACACCGCAGCGGCTTATTTCAGATTGCCCAGCATCCAGTCGACGGTGGCACGCACCTGTTCTTCGGTCAGCGCCGGATTGCCGCCCTTGGGCGGCATGATGCCGCCGTCCGGGCCGGTGTAGCCCTCGATCGCGTGCTTGTACAAGGTGTCCTTGCCCTGGGCGATGCGTGCATCCCAGTGCGAATGGTCCAGCGTCGGCGCCTTGCCCACGCCGGTGGTGTGGCAGGCGGTGCACAGATTGTCGAAGATGGTCTTGCCGTCGGTGGTACCACCGTAGGCGGACTGCGAGGACGCCTTGGCCAGCGCTGCTGCCTGGGCCGCCGCCTGTGCGGCGGCACCGGTGGTACCGGCATAGACCGCCCCGGCCGGTGCGATGCGTTGCTGCACGCGCTTGGCGGCAGTCGGCGAGACCTCATCGGGAATGGCACGTTGCAAATAGGCTGCCAGGGCAATCAAGCCCAGGGTGATCACCACCAGTAAACCGATCACCATCGAGAATTTTTTCAGGAACTCGAGGTCGTAATTCCGCACGCGCTCACCCCTGGCTGTTGGTCGAAGACCTCTGCTAGCGCCGGAGTATAGAGCACAGTTCATGCCAGTCTGACCAGCGTGCATGACAGTTTTTGCCGCGATGTGCGCTGCGCCCTGACGGGCAGTCGCTCCTGTATGCAGCCACGCTCGCGCCCGCCGACGAATTGCCGCAATGCCGCATGGCACGTTGGTCTCGCCGAAGGGAATTGCGTATCATTCCCATCAATCCACGGTGACGCGCACCCCGCCTCGCCCGGTCCCGTCTACGAGGAGTCGCCGCGATGAAGTCCTTCCTGCTGTCCTGCCTGGCCTTGGCCAGCATCAGTCTGTCCGCCCAAGCCCACGAAATCTGGATCGAACGCGATGGCAGCGGGCCGGTGCGCATCTTCTTCGGCGAGCCCGCGCAGGAAACGCTCGACCATGGCCAGGACGAGATCAAGCGCGTGGTCAAGCCGACCGTGTTCGGCGCCGCCGGCAAGGCTGGCGCCCTGACGCGCGGCAACGACTTCCTCACCGCGCCGCTGTCCGGTACCGGCGATGCGTGGCTGAGCGATGACAGCGTGTTCGAGCCGTGGAAGGGCGAAGCCGGCGGGTTCGAGACGGTGAGCTACTACGCCCGTGCCGGACGCAGCACGCCGGCAGCCAAGCTCGATCTGGAACTGGTACCCACCAGCGCCAATGGCAGCACGCTGACCGTGCTCTACCGCAACAAGCCGCTGCCCAAGGCCGAGGTCACCGTGATCGACCCGCAGAAGTGGCAGAAGACGCTGACCTCCGACGCCAAGGGCCAGGTGACCCTGCCGGCACTGCGCGCCGGTCGCCACATCCTGGTGGTCAACAACAAGGAGCCGGTGAAGCGTGAGATTGCCGGCAAGCAGGTGTCGATGGTGCATCACATCAGCACGCTGACCTTCGTCGCCGAATAAGCATCGCTCTCGCGCATCCACGCCCGCCTGATGTCCAGCGCACCACCCCTGTCGCTTCCCTGGTTCCGGCGCCCGTGGCTGGGCGTGCTTGCGCGCACGCTGGCGGCGATCTTCGGCGGCTATGCGCTGGCCAGCGCGACCAATCTCTTGCTCGCAATGGCATTGCCGTTGCCGCGTAGCGAAGCGGTGTTGACCAGCATGCTGATCGGCATCGTGGTGTGCGCATGCGCGCCGCTGTGGGCATTTGCCACCGCCAGCGTCTGGCGTGCCTGGGCAGGCATCGCCGTGCCGGCGGCGCTGATGTTTGCGTTGGCCGCCTTGCTGCAACGGGGTATGGCATGAAGCAGGGATTTCGCCAATCGATGGCCTGGTTGCATACCTGGACCGGGCTGCTGGTCGGCTGGGTGTTGCTGCTGATCTTCATGGGCGGCACGGCCAGTTATTACCGCGACGAAATCAGCCGTTGGATGCGCCCAGAGCTACCGACCACCACGGTAAGCAAGGAAACAGCACTGCGCAGTGCCGAACGCTATCTGCAGACGCATGCGGCCGACGCGCTGAGCTGGAACATCACCTTGCCGGACACGCGCAATCCGGTGGTGAGCATGTACTGGCAGAACCCTGCGCCAGCCGATGGCAAACCGGCCAGTCGCCGCCAGATGTACGGCAATGCCATCATCGACCCGGCCACCGGCAAGGAGATCGCTGCGCGCGACACGCTGGGCGGCGAGTTCTTCTACCGGCTGCATTTCGATCTGCATTATGTGCCGGTGCTGTGGGCGCGCTATATCGTGGGTTTCTGCGCGATGTTCATGCTGGTGGCGATCATCAGCGGCGTGATCACGCACAAGAAGATCTTCAAGGACTTCTTTACGTTCCGCCCGGGCAAGGGCCTGCGCTCGTGGCTGGATTTCCATAATGTCAGCGCGGTGACCGCGTTGCCGTACCACGCGATGATCACCTACACCGGCATCGTGACCTTGATGTTCATGTACCTGCCATGGGGCATCAAGGCGCGTTATGCCGACGAGGAGATGCGCTTCTACGACGAGTCGGCCAACCGCGTGGCCGACACGCGGCAGGCAGCCGGTACGCCGGCGCGCATGCTGCCGCTGGAGCAGTTTGTGGAGCGTGCGCGCCGCGACCTGCGCGGGGCCGACATCGGCAATGTGGCGGTGTCGCTGCCCAACGATGCGCATGCCGCGGTCGGGGTGAGCCAGCTGGCGGCCAACCTGTCCACCAGCGCGCCGTCCATCCTGTACGACGCGGTCAGCGGTGCGCGTCTGCAACGCAGCAGCGCGCCCGGCGGTGCGAGCGAAACGCGCGGCGTGATGGTCGGCCTGCATATCGCGCACTTCGCCGGCCCCTGGTTACGCGCGCTGTTTTTCGGTTCCGGGTTGCTGGGCTGCCTGATGGTGGCCAGTGGCGTGGTGATGTGGGCGGTGAAAGAACGGCCCAAGCATCTGAAGGCCGGCCGCATCGGGTTTGGATTGCGCCTGGTCGATGCGCTCAACATCGGCACGGTGGCCGGCTTGCCGATCGCCTTTGCCAGTTTCTTCTGGGCCAACCGGCTGTTGCCGGTGGCGCTGGAATCGCGTGCGGCGATGGAAGCAAACCTGTTCTTCGCCGCCTGGGGCGCTGCGTTGCTGGCCGCGTTCGTCTGGCCGCGTCGCGCGATGTGGAGCTGGCAGCTGTATCTGGGCGCGGCATTGTTCGCACTGGTGCCGCTACTGAACACAGCGACCACCGACGTGCATCTGGGCGTGACGCTGCCGGCCGGGCAATGGGCGTTGGCCGGCATCGATCTGGTCTGCCTGGGTCTGGGCGTGTGTCTTGGCATCGCCGGCTGGCGCCTGCAGCGGTGGAAGGCGCCGCAATCGGCGGCAGCGCGCCGTGCACGCGCCACCATGCCTGCGACAGCGGCGCAAACCAACGTTGCCGTGCAGGAAGGCGCATGAGCGTGTTGCTGTTGCTGGCGCTGAATTTTTCCGGGTTTGCCGCGCTATGCCTGGCGATGGAAAAACACCAGCACGAGGTGCGCGGCCGCAGCCTGGGCGCTGCCCGTACGCGACAGCTGCGCAGTATCGGCTGGGTGCTGTTGCTGTGCACGTTTGGCCTGGCGGTATGGACGCAGGGCTGGGGCATCGGGCCGGTGCTGTGGCTGGGGACATTGACCGCTGCGGCGGCACCGCTATCGCTATGGCTGCTGCCGTATCGACGCGCGGCGATCCTGCCGGCGGCGCTCCTCGCACCGGTGGCGGCCGGCATGGCGCAGCTGCTGGCCGGTTGAATCAGCTTGCGATGTGGTCGCGGCGGCAGTGCGCTGGTGTGCAGCGCTTGACGATGCCATTGGCGTCAGCAGCATGATGGGACATGCCTGCGGGCCAGGCAGTCGTCAGGACATTGGCAAGCGGCGTGTTCGCAGCGCAGCGGCAACGATGTCCGGTGCATCCGGTGCAGGATCTGCAGTTGTCCGCCGCACGTTGCCACTACACCACTGTCGACGGGTCGCCCCAGCTGCGGCCATCGCGCGGCAGACGGCCATCGTCAAGCACGCGTAGCACCTGGTCGGGCTGCAGCATGTCCAGGAACAGCACCACGTTGACGCCCTTGGGCGCCGCGATGCTCGGGAAGATCACCCCGGGAATCAGCGCCTCGCGCAGCATATCGCCGAGCACCCAGCTGACCGGTTCGACCTTGTTGACCAGGGCCTTGCGCCAGTCGTCGGTCCAGTCGGCCCATAGCGCGTCCCAATCCGAGTCGAGCAGGCGCAGGTCGGCCAGTGCCGGCAACTCGGCGGCATAGCTGACCAGCGTAAACGGCGGCAGGAACGGCGCCGCCTGCGCATATTCGGCGGCGGCCGTGTCCAGTTCCATGGCCAGATACAGCGCCGGCCGACCGAAGCGATTGAAGCGCCCGCCGGATCGCGCGGCACCTGCGCCGCTCAGCGGTTCGGCGGCCCAGCGCGGCGTGAAGGCGCGATACAACGTGCAATGCGCCGGGGCGCTCAGCCTCAACCCGCGGCCCCGGCGGCGACGGTCCGCAGATACGTCAGCGCGTCGTCGGTGCGGCCTTGTTTGACCACTTCCAGCAGCGTGGCGAATTCGAACGCGGGGATCGGCGTGTTTTTGAGATGGAACACCAGCTGTTGCTCGTCCGGTTGAATCTGCGCCATCGCCACCAACAGGCGCGACAGGTTGCGCAGCAGATCCTGCACGCGCGGACTCTCCGGATGCACGCGCAGGCTGTTGCGATGCACGCCGGCCAGCTCGGCCAGCTCCTGCTGCGACAACTCCAGCAGACCTGCCATCGCCGACGGCGAGAGGATGGTGCGATCGGGCGCGCGCAGCCGCTCGGTCAGGGACAGGGGATTGAGGACGGCGACCATGACATGTGCCTTGACAAGGAGTGCGCACAGTATATGCACAGTAATTCACCTTGATCCAGCACAGCCAGACACGTGGTCAGTGCAGTGTCAGGCCGGGGCAGGTGCGCCGACGGCGCGCAGGCAGAAGCCGCAGATCGCCTCCACCAGGTGCTCGCCCTGCTGCGGGTCGCCCCGGCTTGGCGCAATCGGCCCGACCAGGGCTTCGGTAAAGGCGCCGACGATGCAGGCCGCGGCCGCGTCCAGCGGCTGCTCGGGGAACTCCCCGGCTGCCACGCCTTCGGCCAGCAGCTGCCGGAACACTTCGCCAAACAGGCGACGGCCGCGGATACGTTCGGCATCCACCTCGCTTTCCACCGGCTCGGCGATGAAGGCGTAGGCCAGCGCCGGGCCGGCCAGCGCCCGCCGCACGAAGGTGGCAATCGCGCTGCGCAGGCGCTCGGCCGCGCTGGCCTCGGTGGTGGTGATGGCGCGCAGGATGGTCATCTCGCGCTGCACCGCCGCGTCGAGAACTTCGACGAAAAGTTCGGCTTTGGAGGGGAAATGCCTATAAATCTGCCCGGTCGAGACGCCGGCGGCGGCCGCGACCGCGGTGATCGGGGCGTTGCGATAGCCGCCTTCGGCGATCAGGGCACGGGCCGCGTGCAGGATGCGTTCGCGGTTGCAGGCCAGGCGTTCTTCCATCAGGGCGGAGCGTCGATAAGCCATGGTGTGATTCTTGGTTCAATAGTTGAATTTTAGTTCACTTTTTTGTCGCAGACCGCTAGGCTGCCCCACATACGCCGCGCGGCCCGCCCGCTCCCACCCGGCACGTCCCGATCCTTGTGGAGTTGCTGCATGCATGTGCCGTCCTTGAACTTCGAGCTTGGTGAAGAGATCGATCTGCTGCGCGAGAGCGTCGCCGCGTTCGCCGGTCACCATATCGCCCCGCTCGCCGCTGCGGCCGATCACGATAATGTGTTCCCGTCGCAACTGTGGCGCCTGTTCGGCGAACAGGGCCTGCTCGGGCTGACCGTGGAAGAAGACTACGGCGGCAGCGGCATGGGCTACCTGGCGCATGTGGTGGCGATGGAAGAAATCTCGCGCGCCGGCGGCGCCATCGGGCTGTCCTACGGGGCGCATTCCAACCTGTGCCTCAACCAGCTGCGCAAGAACGCCAGTCAAGAACAGAAGCAACGCTACCTGCCCAAACTCTGCAGCGGCGAGCATGTCGGCGCATTGGCGATGAGCGAAGCCGGTTCCGGCTCGGACGTGGTGTCGATGAAGCTGCGCGCCGACGCGCGCGGAGACCGCTTCGTGCTCAACGGCAGCAAGATGTGGATCACCAATGGCCCCGATGCCGACGTGCTGGTGGTGTACGCCAAGACCGACCCGGATGCGGGCGCACGCGGCATCACCGCGTTCATCGTCGAAAAGGGCATGCCCGGGTTTTCGACCGCGCAGAAGCTCGACAAGCTGGGCATGCGCGGCTCCAACACCTGCGAGCTGGTGTTCACCGATTGCGAAGTGCCGGCCGAAAACGTGCTGGGCACGCTCAACGGCGGTGTGCGCGTGCTGATGTCCGGGCTGGATTTCGAACGCGTGGTGCTGGCCGGTGGGCCGCTTGGGCTGATGGCCGCCGCGATGGATGTGGTGCTGCCGTATGTGCATGAGCGCAAGCAGTTCGGCGAGCCGATCGGCACCTTCCAGTTGATGCAGGCCAAGCTGGCCGACATGTACGTGGGGCTCAATGCCTGCCGCGCGTATGTGTATGCGGTGGCGCGCGCCTGCGATGCGGGGCGCACCACGCGCCAGGATGCAGCCGGGGCGATCTTGTACGCGGCCGAAAAGGCGACCTGGCTCACCGGCCAGGCGATCCAGGTGCTGGGCGGCAACGGCTACATCAACGACTATCCCACCGGGCGCTTGTGGCGCGATGCGAAGCTGTACGAGATCGGTGCGGGCACCTCGGAGATCCGCCGTATGTTGATCGGCCGCGAGCTGTTCGAACGCACTGCCTGACGGAGCCATCATGAGCGTGATCACCAGCCAGCTGCAGGTCAGCAGCGACAGCTTTCAGGCCAATGCCGCAGCGATGCGCGCGGTGGTCGATGACTTGCGTCGCACCCTGGCGCAAACCGCGCTCGGCGGCAGCGAGGCCGCACGGCAAAAGCATGTCGCACGCGGCAAGCTACTGGTGCGCGCACGTATCGATGCGCTACTGGACGCGGGCAGTGCGCTGCTGGAAATCGCGCCATTGGCGGCGCACGGCCTGTATGACGATCAGGTGCCGTGCGCGGGCGTGGTGGCCGGCATCGGCCGCGTGTCTGGCGTGGAATGCGTGATCGTGGCCAACGATGCCACCGTCAAGGGCGGCACCTATTACCCGATGACGGTGAAGAAGCATCTGCGCGCGCAGGAAATCGCCCAGCAGAACCGCTTGCCGTGCATCTATCTGGTCGATTCCGGCGGCGCATTCCTGCCGCTGCAAGATGAAGTGTTTCCTGATCGCGATCACTTCGGGCGCATCTTCTACAACCAGGCCAACCTCTCGGCCAACGGCATCCCGCAGATCGCCTGCGTGATGGGCTCTTGCACCGCCGGCGGTGCCTACGTGCCGGCGATGAGCGATGAAACGGTGATCGTGCGCGAGCAAGGCACGATCTTTCTCGGTGGCCCACCACTGGTCAAGGCGGCCACCGGCGAAGAGGTCAGTGCCGAAGAACTCGGCGGTGCCGATGTGCATACGCGCATCTCCGGGGTGGCCGATCACTTCGCCGACAATGACCTGCAGGCGCTGGCCCGCGTGCGCGCCATCATCGCGCAGCTCAACTGGCGCAAGCCGCCTGCATCGCTGGCGATGCAGGCACCGTTGCCGCCGCGCCATGCCGCCGACGAGTTGTATGGCGTGATCCCCGCCGATACGCGCAAGCCGTTCGATGTGCGCGAAGTCATCGCGCGCATCGTCGACGACTCGCAGTTCGACGAATTCAAGCCGCGCTATGGCAGCACCCTGGTCACCGGCTTTGCGCACCTGCACGGCTACCCGGTGGGCATCATCGCCAACAACGGCATCCTGTTCTCCGAGTCGGCGCTCAAGGGCGCGCACTTCATCGAGCTGTGCACGCAGCGCGGGATTCCGCTGGTATTCCTGCAGAACATCACCGGCTTCATGGTGGGGCGCAAGTACGAACATGGCGGCATCGCCAAGGATGGCGCCAAGCTGGTGATGGCGGTGGCCTGCGCCAAGGTGCCCAAGTTCACGGTAGTGATCGGCGGCTCGTTCGGTGCCGGTAACTACGGCATGTGCGGCCGCGCGTATTCGCCCAATTTCCTGTGGATGTGGCCCAACGCGCGCATCGGCGTGATGGGCGGCGAGCAGGCGGCCAGCGTGTTGGCCACGGTGCGCCGCGACGGCATCGAAGCCAAGGGCGGCACATGGTCCGGCGACGACGAAGACGCCTTCAAGACGCCGATCCGCGCGCAGTTCGAACAGCAAGGCCATCCTTACTACGCCAGCGCACGGCTATGGGACGATGGCATCATCGACCCGGCCGATACCCGTCGCGTGCTGGGCCTGGGCTTGTCGGCGGCGTTGAATGCGCCGATCGAGCCAACGCGTTTTGGCGTGTTTCGCATGTGAGAGGCAACGCGCCCTGGCGCTGTGTGCAGCGGTCGCTCCATCACCGCGCGTGCAGCGTGTGGGACCCGATGACGGCATCCGGCCGGTCTCCAGCGTCTGCGTCGCTCTTGCCGCTTGTAGTCCGCACCACATCCGCGCATTCAATCGCACGACCTTAATCGCACGAGTGCCGGCCACGCCGGCGATGTGCAGAGACCGACCCGATGACACAGCACGACTCGATCGCCACATCACCGCAGCGGCCCTTCGCCAAGATCCTGATCGCCAATCGCGGCGAGATCGCGTGCCGCATCATTGCAACCTGCCGCAGGCTCGGCATCGCCACGGTGGCGGTGTATTCGGACGCAGACCGCGATGCGCGGCATGTGCGCCTGGCCGACGAAGCGATCCATCTCGGCCCGGCACCGGCGCAGCAGAGCTACCTGCGCGGCGATGCGATTCTCGATGCGGCACGCGTCAGTGGCGCCGAGGCGATTCATCCGGGTTACGGATTCCTGTCTGAAAATGCCGCGTTTGCCGAGGCCTGCGCGCAGGCCGGCGTTGTGTTTATCGGCCCGCCGGCAAGCGCGATTCGCGCGATGGGCGACAAGAGCGCGGCCAAGGCGGTGATGGAACGTGCGGGCGTGCCGTTGACGCCGGGTTATCACGGGCCCGAACAGGCGCCCGCGTTTCTGCGTGCGCAAGCCGATGCCATCGGCTACCCGGTCCTGATCAAGGCCAGCGCCGGTGGCGGCGGCAAGGGCATGCGCCGGGTCGATGCCGGCGCCGCGTTCGAGGAGGCACTGGCCAGTTGCCAGCGCGAGGCGCAATCGGCGTTCGGCAATGCGCATGTGCTGGTGGAGAAATACGTCGAGCGTCCGCGACATATCGAGATCCAGGTATTTGGCGATACGCATGGCGAGGCGGTGTATCTGTTCGAACGCGACTGCTCGGTACAGCGCCGGCACCAGAAGGTGCTGGAAGAAGCGCCCGCACCGGGCATGACCGAACAACGTCGTGCGGCGATGGGCAAGGCGGCCGTGGATGCAGCGCGCGCGGTGGGGTACGTCGGCGCCGGCACGGTGGAGTTCATCGCCGGGCCGGATGGCGATTTTTATTTCATGGAAATGAACACCCGGCTGCAGGTGGAGCACCCGGTCACCGAGTTGATCACCGGCACCGATCTGGTCGAATGGCAACTGCGCGTGGCCGCAGGCGGGCCGTTGCCGCAACGCCAGGAGGCGCTGCGCATCCACGGCCATGCGCTGGAAGCACGCCTGTATGCCGAAGATGCCGACCGCGGTTTTCTGCCTTCTACCGGCACCCTGCGCCAGCTGCAGCTGCCGGCCACCAGCGCGCATGTGCGGATCGACGCAGGTGTGGAGCAAGGCGACACCATCAGCCCTTACTACGACCCGATGATCGCCAAGCTCATCGTCTGGGACATCGACCGCCCGGCGGCACTGGCACGCATGCGCGAGGCGCTTGCGCAGGTGCATGCAGTGGGCGTGACCACCAATAGCGCCTTCCTTGCGCGGCTGGTCGGCACTCATGCGTTTGCGACTGCCGATCTGGATACCGCGCTGATCGAACGCGAGCAGGCGGCGCTGTTTCCGCAGGCAACCGTACCGCAACCTGCATGGTGGTGCCTGGCCGCGGTGCTGCTTGCCGAACAGGCGCCACTTGCCCGCAACGATCCGGCCGATCCGTACTCGCCGTGGCAGAACCGCGACGGATGGCGCATCGGCCTGCATGCAGCGCGCAGCGTGACGCTGGAGTCCGCCGGTGAACGCCGCGCGCTTGCGTTGCGTCCGCTCGCCGATGGCTGGGAGGTGAGGTACGCCGATGCCACCCACCTGCTGCGGTATCACGTGCAGGACGACGGGTTGCGCGTGGAGCTGGACGGCCGGCAATGGCGCGTACAGGCGCTGCACGACGGCGCTGCGGTGACCTTGCGCGATGGCAGGCACAGTGCGCTCTTCCGTCATCACGATGCCCTGGTGGAGGCCGATCAACCGGCGCATGCCGGCGGCAGCCTGACTGCCCCGATGCCCGGCCGCATCGTGGCGCTGACCGCGCCGGTCGGCGAGTCGGTGACGCGCGGGCAGGCGCTGGTGGTCATGGAAGCGATGAAGATGGAGCACACCTTGCACGCCCCCAGCGACGGCACGGTGCAGGCCTATCTGGTGGCCGAAGGCGATCTGGTCGCCGATGGCGCCTTGTTGGTGGAATTCGTGTCCGCGAAAGCGTAGCCCCACCCGGCAGGGTGACCAACGGCACGTCCGCACCCCTCGGTACTGCACGTAGCGTGGCCGGATCGGCTGGATTGGCCGCGATTCCCACCGGAGGCTTTCATGCAACGCCTGCTTCTCGTTTCCAGCATGCTGCTGGCGTTGTCCGCCTGCAGCGACAAGACCGCTCCACCCGCCAGCACTGCGGCAACCGCCGCGCAGATGCCCACGGCCGCGCCCGCACCGGTCACCGCGCCTGAGCTGATCACCCGCGATGCGCTGTTCGGCAATCCGGAGCGCGCCAACGTCAGCATCAGCCCGGATGGCAAGTACCTCAGCTGGGTGGCCCCGCTGGATGGCGTGCTCAACGTCTGGGTCGCGCCGGTGGATGCACCGGACCAGGCGCATGCGATCACCAAGGACATCGCGCGCGGCATCCGCAACTATTTCTGGACCTATCACACCGACACCTTGTTATACCTGCGCGACAATGGCGGCGACGAGGATTTCCATCTGTTCTCGGTCAACCTGAGCGATGGCAGCAGCAAGGATCTCACCCCCTTCCAGAAGACCAATGCCGAGGTGGCCGCGATCAGCGCGCACCATCCGGAATCGATCATGGTCGGCATGAACGACCGCGATGCGAAGTGGCACGATCTGTATCGCGTCGACCTGGCCACGGGTAAACGCACCCTGGTGCAGAAGAACACCGACAGCCTGGACAGCTACCTGCTCGATGGCGACTTCCGGCTGCGCTATGCGACCCGCGCCACCGACGATGCCGGCAGGGAATTGCTGGTGCCCGATGGAAAGGCATGGAAGAGCGTGGATCGCATTCCGTTCGAGGATGTCACCAACACCTCGCCCGAGGGACTGACCGACGACGGCAAGACGCTGTACATGCGCGATTCGCGCAACCGCGATACCTCAGCGTTGTATGCCATCGACACCGCCAGCAACGCACGCACACTGCTGTTCGAAAACCCGAAGGCCGACGTCGGCGATACCTTGAGCGACCGCAAGACCGGAGCCGTACAGGCAGTGTCCACCGATTATCTGCGCGAAGAATGGAAGGCGCTGGATACCGGGATCGCTGCCGACCTGCAGAAACTCAAGTCGCTCGGTGCCGGCGATGCCGCGGTGGCCGCACGCACGCTCGATGACCGCACCTGGATCGTCGCTTACTCGGCTGCGGAAACGCCGACGACGTATTATCGCTACGACCGCGCCGACGGCGGCAAGCTGAGCAAGCTGTTTTCCGCCCGCCCTGCACTCGAGGGCAAGCCGCTGGTGCCGATGTGGCCGCAGGCGCTGACCGCGCGCGATGGCCTCACCCTGGTCAGCTACCTCACCCTGCCCGCCGAGGCCGATGCCAACCACGACGGCAAGGCAGACAAGCCGGTACCGTTGGTGCTGTTCGTGCATGGCGGCCCGTGGGCGCGCGACAGCTATGGCTATGGCCCTTACGAGCAATGGCTGGCCAATCGTGGCTATGCGGTGCTGTCGGTGAATTTCCGCGGCTCCACCGGCTTCGGCAAGGCCTTCACCAACGCCGGTAACGGCGAGTGGGCCGGCAAGATGCACGACGACCTGCTCGATGCGGTGCAGTGGGCGGTCAAGCAGGGCGTGACCAAACCCGACCAGGTCGCCATCATGGGCGGCAGCTACGGCGGCTACGCCACGTTGGTAGGCATGACCTTCACCCCGGACAGCTTCAAGTGCGGCGTGGACATCGTCGGCCCGGCCAATCTCAACACCTTGCTCGGCACCGTGCCACCGTACTGGGCCAGCTTCTACAAGCAGCTGACCAAGCGCATGGGCGACCCGGCCACCGTCGCCGGCAAGCAATGGCTGACCGAACGCTCCCCGCTCACCCACGTCGACAAGATCAGCAAGCCGCTGCTGATCGGCCAGGGCGCCAACGACCCACGCGTCAAACAGGCCGAAAGCGACCAGATCGTCAACGCGATGAAAGCCAAGAACATCCCGGTCACCTACGTGCTGTTCCCCGACGAAGGCCACGGCTTCAGGCGCCCGGAAAACAGCAAGGCCTTCAACGCAGTGACCGAAGGCTTCCTGAGCCAATGCCTGGGCGGCCGCGCGCAACCGATCGGCGCCGACTTCGAAGGCTCCAGCATCACCGTCCCGGAAGGCGCGGACAAGGTCACCGGCCTGAGCGATGCATTGAAGACGCATACGCAGGCGATTCGGAAGTAGGCTCCTTCACTATAAGAGCTAAGCTGCTCATCACACCCCAATCAGAAAAGCCGGCGAAAACTTCGTCGGCTTTTCTATTGTGACAACTAAGTGCCAGCACAACACGATTGCACCCGCCTTATCGGTCGACACAGCAGTTACCACGCCGAGCAGCGTACGAAGTTCGTACTCGCCGCTGCCTCGCCCAGCTGAGAGACAGCGATTGAAAATTTGCCTGGGAGAATGGATGATTGATGCTGCATGCCCAAATCAGAAGATCAACTCTCGCGGCAAGCGATGCGTTAGATGGCACTTGAAGGAATGACCCTGATCCAGGCGCATAGGTAGACCAAAAATGGACGCCCCCCAATTCACGATGCTGCCTCCCGCGCAATGAAGATCAAACGTAGAAGTCTTTGCTTTTTCGAGATTGAGGAACAAACACAGCCTGATTTGAGTGCCCTCCTTCGTGGCGTAGTGCGTCTAGCTCCCGCGACATCCATCAGCCTACTCTGCTCACTCACAGGCGAGCGACTCGAATTGACGGCTGAAGAACTTTATTTCATTGCTTCGTTGCCAGCTGACTGGATCGAAGGAAGTAGCGTGTCGAAACCGAGTCTTCCTGAAGGCTCTCTCTCTCGTCTTATTGGAATAGGTGCACTTCTCTCCGATGATGCAAGCGACGAAAAGAGCGCTACCCTGACTTTAGCTGAGAAGACCCGTAAGGAAATCGGCTGGCACCCATTAGCCCATCTTTATCATGGCATGACACGATGGAACGACAAGCGGACGCCTGACGCAACTGAAGACATGGGCATCGAGCATCGGCAGGCACAGTTAATGCGCCATGCTGCTGTACACGGAGCGATTCCTACGCACTTCCCGATGCATCCAGTGGGGCCCCATAAGGTTGCGTTATCTGAATGTCTTAGCCCCGATAATTTTGAAGAGGTTTTATTACAGCGTAAAACAACGCGCCACTTCGATCGCTCTATTGCACTACCCGAAGCCAAGTTCAGCAGGCTCCTACATCTGACGTTCGGGGCCATCGGTAAAGAGGATCTTGCCCCTGGGATGACAGCACTCAGGCGTACCAGTCCTTCCGGAGGGGCTCTTCATCCCATCGAAGCCTATCCGTTGATCATGAGCGTCGAAGGAGTGGAGCCTGGGCTGTACCATTATGAAAGCGGCAACCACCATCTCAACTGCCTTAAACCAATGGCTTTGGAAGATGCTCGAAAGCTGGCCGAAGCTCTTGTCATTGGTCAAACGTATTTTGCTGAAGCCGCAGCACTCGTGTTCCACGTAGCGCGCCTGGATCGGCATCATTGGAAGTACCGCAATCATCCGAAAGCCTATCGGGCCGTCACACTCGATTCTGGCCACCTGAGTCAAACGTTTTACCTTCTAGCCACACATCTTGGTCTCGGCGCGTTCTATACTGCAGCAGTCAATGACGCCAATCTTGAGGAACTGCTTGGCTTGGACAGCCTTAAAAACATGGTGGTGGGTGCGAATGGCATTGGCGTCATTGATTCTTCAAAAAACAACCTGCATCTTTCGCCAGTACCATTGTTCAACTGAGCGGAACATTTTCTAAAAATATTTTTACAGGGGATTGAATGTCTACGCTGGAAAACTCAAAGAGCCTCCTACAACGACTTGCTACAGACGATGAATTTCGGGCGTCAATGGAAAAAGATCCCATCGCAGCCTTTGCGGAGTACGGGTTCAAGATCGAGAAAAGCGAAGCGCCGATTCACGTAGACATCCCTAGCAAGGAAGATATCAACGCCGGGCTGGATGAAATGGCCAAGCGCATTGAAGACACTTGCGGGTTTGACGTTTTTCGTCGCTAGTTCTACAGGTGAGGCCGTCTTTTCGGCCTCACCTCACAACAGGCATCAATCTTTGCTTCGAACATGCATTTAAATTATCAGCGAGGCAGCAATGAATCGATGATAGGTGGCCTATCCGGCAACCACTCCGCGTAAATACGGGCGCGTTTTTTTATTTCCGCAACATTATCAACTGACTGACTCACCATCTTTCCAAGCGCACGCCTAGCGCGGACGCGCTCCACCTCGGTCAAAGAAAGGGCGGCTGGTTCAGAATACGCTTCAAGGAGCGAGAGCGCGTGGGCGGGTCGGCCTGAATTAGTCTCCATTCTCGCTTTCAAGATAGCGGAAAGATTACCGAGGGTTGAAAAAGGCGACGACTCTTCATCCTTGGCAGCAAGCGGTAGTGCCTCTACTGCAAGCGATGAATCTCCTTCCCCAACCGCCACGTAAGCCGAGTAAAGCGCAGCGACAAGGATACACTCTCTTGTGCGCCCATTAGTTCCTTCTACCGACTTCTTCGCCAACCGAAATAATTCTCTAGCTCCGCTGAGGCGTGCCGCCTGGTCATCTTCATGTGCAACGACTGCCAACGAAGTAGTACGCGCAAGCCAATCGTAGGGTAATTTAGGCGACTCGATCATAGTCATTAAAGCTTTGGCTCCAGTTGCTGCCTCGCTCCAACGACCCGCGTCGGCCAAAACTGTCACCTCCGCAGCAGCACGTGCCACTGACAAAAAGCGCTCCTCCTTTGCAACCGGGCGCAGCTCCACTAATGCTTCGTTAGGCGAGCGCGATGCGGCTTTGATCAGAGCGCACTCGACAGAGTTGTACTTGAATCCGATTCGCTTGGATGCGAGGCAATCTGCACTTGCCAAGTCGAGGCGCCCTAGCCCCATATTGGCCATTGCTCTGTATTGCATTGCAAGTGGCAGCGTCACCGCTTGGGGACTCGCTGCGCGCTGACTATATTTCGCCATTCCTGCGTAGTCGTTTGCCAGCCGCATCCCTGACGCTGTATTGAATGCGGCAACATCGAAATCTGGATAGAGATCAGAAAGCGCCTTCCATTTTTGAACGTAGCCTTTTTCACCTGAAAATAGGGAGAGTTGAGCATCCGCATAAAGCCTCTCGCGATTTGTCAGGCGCGGCACTCCATCCAAAGCGTGCTGCATTCCCTCTTGAGCACGAGCAACGTCTGTACGTGAGTAGGCTACTCGAGCAAGTGCAATTCTTGCCATTGCAAAGCTCGGATCTAATTTGAGCGAAATGGCAAAGTACTGTTCGGCGGCACCCAGATCTTTTAATGCATAAGCCTTTTGCCCTAAGGTGAAGGAACGCAATGCGTCTATATTTTGAGTTGTTACTTTTTCCAAAGGCAGGGAACTGCGCTCGATCAACTCAGGCTGCTCGCCAAGCGACTTTCGCAGTGCCGCACCTACATCTCCAATCGATGCCACGACACTGTCAGCACCCTTCCCTGACGCAGACAGAGACAACACCGTAGCCGAGGTTCTCGGATTGACCACCTCGAGATCGATTCGAATGTTCCCTGCAACTTCAGAAATTGTGGGTAAAAGGAGTGCCCGGGCGCCTAGTCGCTCCGATATCTCAGAACCCACGCGCCTGTCCATGCTTTGATCAGGTTTACCCATCATGGCAAGAACATTCTGTGCACGTTCCGCAGGAACCACATTGATATAACGCGACTGCTCAATGCTTGTACGTAGGGCTGCCTCAACAGCGCCTTGGTAACGACTATCCTTCAAGGCATTCTGCAAGTCCCCCACCACCACCCAATCGCGTTCGGAGAACGCGATCGCCGGCTGGGGACGGATGAAGAACCAGATCGCGATGCCCACCGCCAGCATGACCCCCGTCTCGGCAACCAACGCCGCCGGCCGGCGCCACAGCGGCACATCGCGCCAAGCCTTCGCCGAGTTTTTCGGCATGCGCAGCGGGGTCAGGCCGACTTCGCCGACTTCGTAGATCTCCATCGGCGTGGGCACGCCCTTGAAGCGCCAGCGGCCGTGGGACTTCCACAGGATGCGTTCGGCGCGGTCGCCCAGTTCGCGTGCGGCGCGGTGGGTCAAGGATTCGGCGACGGCCGAGATCAGGATCTGCCCCGGCCGCGCCATCGACATCAGGCGTGCGGCAGTCGGTTTGGCCAGACCTTCGACTTCCAGCGGTTTGGCGCCGATGCTCACTGCCTCTTCGCTGTTGCGCCAGGTCAGCACTTCGCCGACGTGCAGGCCTTGGCGCGCGCACAAGGTGAGCGCGTGGGCATCGCCCATCGCCTTGAGCCCGCGCGCGTAATCCAGTGCAAAGCCCAGCCCGTCGATCGGGCGGTCGAACAACAACAGCAAACCGTCGGAGCGGTCGATCAGGCGGCCGCGCCACTGCTGCTGCAGCTTGACCACCAAGCGGTCGTGTTCGCGGAACAGTGCCGCGGCGGCGTTGTCGCCGATGCGTTCGACCAACGCGGTCGAATCGCATAGGTCGGTCAACAGCAAGGTACGAAGACGCGGGGCCTGCATCGCCTCCGACGACGCGTCCTTGCGTGCGTGGGTGCGGGCGCTCATGCCTCAGCCGTGCTCTGGAGCAGGCGCAGCGCCGGATGGCGGCGGTGCGAGCGCTTGGTGCATGGCCAGCACATTGCCGCCTTGCCGCTTGGCTTCATACAGCGCGCTATCGGCGAGCGTGTACCAGTCGTTCCAGGACGCCTCCGCATCGATCATGCACAGGCCGACGCTGACCGAGCAGCCCTGCTCGCCCTGGTTGTTGCACAGGCGCGCTTCCACCGCGCGCACGATGCACTCGCCGATGTGGTGCACCAGCTCCGGGGTGCCTTGCGCAACCAGCACGCAGAATTCGTCACCGCCGAGACGGCAGGCAAGATCGCCCTCGGCGATGACCGAACGCAGGGCATGCGCCACGTTCTGCAACACGCGGTCGCCGGCCAGATGGCCGAACTCGTCGTTGATGCGCTTGAAGCGGTCGCAGTCGATCAGGATCAGCCCGACGCCCGGCACGTTGCCGACGCGTCGACATTCCTGCAGATACAGCGCCAGACCGCGCCGGTTGTGCAGCCCGGTCAGCTCGTCGGTGCGGCTGAGTTCTTCGGTGTGGTTGAGCTGGTGCGAGGTGACGTAGAGATTGTCCAGCGCCGCTTCCAGATCGTGGTTGCGACGGCGCAGCTGACGGATCAGCAGCTGCTCGTTGTTGACCACACGCACGATGGAGCGGCGCAGAAAATGCGCGACCATCGAAGGATCGTGGTCGACCAGACGCTGAAAATCGTCGTGCGCCAGTTCGATCAGGCGGCTGTCCATGGATGCGCTGGCACCGGCACTGCGCGCGTGATCGCCGATGAGCAGGCCGAGCTCGCCAAAAAATTCGCCTGGCCCCAGGTGCTTGAGCGTCAGGTCTTCGCCGAAATCCAGGTCGATCTGGCCACTGACCACGATGAACATCTGGGTGCCGATCGCACCGCGCTCGAACAGCGCCTGGCCCGCGGCAAGCTCACGGGGACGGCCGAAGCGGGCGAAAAACGCCAGTTCGTCAGCAGTCATCAACGCATGCAGCCCGTCCGAGAGCGTCTTGGCAACGCTTCCGGTCGGCTCAACTGCGCCTGCAGTGTTGTGGCAAGTCATCCCGTTTCCTTAGGCCGGCCCGCACCATTAGCCCGTGGGCAAATCCTACAGGAACCCCACTGCCCCGCACCAGATCACACTCTTTCTCTCGGGAAAAGAGACGGAATGTCGGGTATTGCCAAAAAAAAAGGGCCCGGTTTCCCGAGCCCTCTCCCCCTCCCGGGGTGGCGAAACGCGGACGGCCCGCTGCAGGTTAGGCCGCCTTCTCGCCGTGAAACTGTTCTTCCTCGGTGGAGCCGCGCAGCGCGGTGGTGGACGATTGCCCCTGCTGGATCGCCTGCGTCACCGCATCGAAGTAGCCGGTGCCCACCTCGCGTTGATGCTTGACCGCGGTGAAGCCCATCTCCGCAGCCTCGAATTCGGCTTGCTGCAACTCGACGAAGGCGCTCATCTGGCGGCGCGCATAGCCATGCGCCAGGTGGAACATGCCGTAGTTGAGTGCGTGGAAACCGGCCAGGGTGATGAACTGGAACTTGTAGCCATAGCTCGCCAGCTCGGTCTGGAACTTGGCAATGGTGGCATCGTCGAGATTCTTCTTCCAGTTGAAGCTGGGCGAGCAGTTGTAGGCCAGCAATTTGCCGGGAAACCTGGCATGAATGGCCTGTGCGAATGCACGCGCGAAGTCCAGGTCCGGCTTGCCGGTCTCGCACCAGATCAGATCCGCATACGGTGCGTACGCCAGCCCGCGGCTGATGGCTTGATCCAGCCCGTTGCGGGTCTTGAAGAAACCTTCGACCGTGCGCTGCCCGGTGGTGAAGGGCTGATCGTTGGCATCCACGTCGCTGGTGATCAGATCGGCCGCTTCGGCATCGGTGCGTGCGATCAGCACCGTCGGCACGCCCAGCACGTCGGCCGCCAGGCGCGCAGCGTTCAATTTTTCGATCGCCTCGCGGGTGGGCACCAGCACCTTGCCGCCCATATGGCCGCACTTCTTCACCGATGCCAGCTGATCTTCGAAGTGCACGCCGGCCGCGCCGGCTTCGATCATCGCCTTCATCAGCTCGAAGGCGTTGAGCACGCCGCCGAAGCCGGCCTCGGCGTCGGCCACGATCGGCTGCAGGAAGTCGATATCGTCATTGCCTTCGGCGTGATGCAGTTGATCGGCACGCAACAAGGTGTTGTTGATGCGCTTGACTACCGCCGGCACCGAGTCGGCCGGATACAGCGACTGGTCCGGATACATCTGCCCGGCCAGATTCGCATCGGCGGCGACCTGCCAGCCGGACAGGTAAATCGCCTTCAAGCCGGCCTTGACCTGCTGCATGGCCTGGTTGCCGGTCAAGGCGCCCAGCGCGTTGACGAACGGGGTGGCATGCAACGAGGTCCACAGCTTGTCGGCGCCCAGTCGCGCCAGCGAGTGCTCCACATGCACGGTGCCGCGCAGGCGCACCACATCAGCGGCGGTGTAGTTGCGGGTGATGCCGGCCCAGCGCGGGTTGGTGGTCCAGTCCTGCTGCAGTTGTTCGGCGCTTTGCAGTGTGGTGCTCATCTTGCGTTCTCCTGAAGGGCGACGACGGATGGAACGAGGAAGGAAGGCCGTGCATGACACGGCATGCGGCATGGCGAGGCCGTCGTTGCGTCTGCGCGCAACGGGCGGTGTGCTGCATTGAGGTGAGGAGTGCAGGGGCACCATGGGTGTCGCTGCAATGCGGTGATTAGAGCGGCTACCAGAACGTAGCGAGCAGTCGTCAGGTGGGTGCGGACGGCGCGGAGGAACCGGAGTGTACGAGCGGCACATGAGGATTCCGAGCACCGGCCGCGCCCGCCTGCCGGCTGCGCAGTAGTTCTGTTGGCTGCTCTAGTCGATCAGGCGGTACGCCGGCACGGTGAGAAAGTCCGCCAGTTCATCGGCACGGCTGAGTTCTTCCAGCAACGCGATTGCCTCATCGATTCGCGTGGCGCCAGGGAGTGCCGTGGTTGTCCCCAGGCGCGCCGGCAATGCGCGCAGGGTTGCCTGCAGTAGTTGCTGATCGATGGCGGTGCCGTCGTCCAGATGCTGGCCGTGATGCAGCCACTGCCATAGCTGCGCGCGACTGATTTCGGCGGTGGCGGCGTCTTCCATCAGGTTGTGGATCGGCACGCAGCCATTGCCGTCCAGCCAGGCCGCCAGATAGCGCACGCAGACTTCGACATTACCTTCGAAACCGGCGCGGGTGATGGTGCCCGGCGAAGGCGCGATCAGCATGTCGCGCGTCACCTGCACGTCGTTGCGCAACACATGCTGCTGATGCGCGGTGGGCATGTGTTCGTCGAACAGTTTCATCGCCACCGGAATCAACGCCGGATGCGCCACCCAGGTGCCGTCGTGGCCGGCGGTGACCTCGCGCAGCTTGTCGGCGCGCACGCGTGCCATGGCCTGTTCGTTGGCAGCCTCATCGTGGTTGATCGGAATCTGCGCGGCCATCCCGCCCATCGCATGCGCGCCGCGGCGGTGACAGGTCTTGATCAGCAGTTCCGAATACGCCTTCAAGAACGGTTGGGTCATGGTGACCTGGCCACGCTCCGGCAGCACGCGGTCGCGGTGCGCGCGGAAGGTCTTGAGATACGAAAAGATGTAGTCCCAGCGCCCGCAATTGAGCCCGACGATGCGCTCGCGCAGCGCGTGCAGGATCTCGTCCATCTCGAACACCGCCGGCAGCGTTTCGATCAGCACGGTGGCCTTGATCTGGCCATGCGGCAGGCCGAGCATCGCTTCGATATGCGCCAGCGCGGTTTCCCACAGCGCGGCTTCTTCCATGCTCTGCAACTTGGGCAGGTACAGGTAGGGGCCGCGGTCCTTGGCCAGCAGCGTGCGGGCGTTGTGGAAGGCGAACAAGGCCGCGTCGAACAGGCCGCCGGCCAGCGGCTGGCCGTCGATACGGACGTGTTTTTCGTCCAGGTGCCAACCGCGCGGGCGCACGATCAGCACCGCACGCTCGGCTTCCGGGCGCAGCGCGTAATGCTTGCCATTGGGCGCATCGAAGCTGAGGTCGCCGCGCACGGCGGCGGCCAGGGTGCGCTGGCCGGCCAGCAGGTTGCGCCAGGTCGGCGCGGTGGAATCCTCGAAGTCGGCCATGAACACCTTGGCGCCGGAGTTCAGTGCATTGATGACCATCTTCGGATCGGTCGGGCCGGTGATCTCCACGCGCCGGTCCTGCAGCACCGCCGGCAGCGCGGCGACGCGCCAGTCGCCGGCGCGGATGGCGTGGGTGTCCGCACGAAAGTCCGGCAGCTGGCCGGCATCGAAGGCGGCCTGGCGGGCACGCCGCTGGGCCAGCCGCTGCTGGCGGCCGGGCTCGATCGCCCGATGCAGCGACACCAGCAGTGCCAGCGCGGCTGGCGGCAGCAGCTCCGCCTGCCCTGCAACCTGTGTGGTCAACGACAAACCGGGCGTGGCGCGGTCGGTGGGACGTGAAGCGAAAGCGGTGGCAGACATGTGGAGGTCCTTGTGCATCCGGACCTGCACCGTGCGCCGCCAGCAACTATTTGACAAAGCAGTTTTATCAATGCTGTAAATAAGCTTTACTTATATTGGGTTTCAGAAGACGCCCAGATGTCGCCAACCCCTCGATTTTCCTACAAATCCGACCGGCTCAAGCCCCTGCGTGCGTTCTGCCAGACGGTGCGTCTGGGGTCTGTCTCACGGGCGGCTGAGGCGCTGTACGTGAGCCAGCCGGCGGTGACGCTGCAACTGCAGGCGCTGGAACGCGACCTGGGGGTGGCCCTGTTCGAGCGCTCGGGGCGCCGCATGGCACCCAGCCGCGAGGGCCAGCTGCTCTACGACATGGTGCTGCCGCTGGTGGAGAGCCTGGATGGACTGGAGGCGAGCTTTCGCGAGAAGGTACGCGGGCTGGATGCCGGCGAGCTCAATATCGCCGCCAACAGCTCCACCATCCTGTACCTGCTGCCGCGCATCGTGGCGAACTTCCGCGCGCGCCATCCGGACGTGCGCCTGACCCTGCACAACGCGATCAGCGCCGATGGCACCGACCTGTTGCGCGAAGACGCCGTCGACCTGGCGGTCGGCTCCATGCTGGACGTACCCGCCGATCTCAACTACGCGCCGGTGTATCGCTTCGAGCAATTGCTGATCACCCCGCCCGACCACCCGTTGGCCGGCAAGTCCATGGTCACGCTGCAGGATCTGTCGCCGTATCCGTTGATCCTGCCGCCACGTCGGCAGGTGACCTATCGCCTGGTCGACCTGATCTTTCAGCAGGCACGCGTGCCGTACACCGTCGCGCTGGAAGTGGGCGGCTGGGAAGTGATCAAGCAATACGTGGCGATGGGCATGGGCATTTCCATCGTCACCGCGATCTGCGTCACCGACGCCGACCGCGACAAGCTGGCCACCCGCTCGCTGAAGGACTATTTCCCCACCCGCAGTTATGGCGTGGTGGTGCGCAAGGGCAAGTATCTGTCGCCGCAGGCGCGTGCCTTTATCGAGCTGATCCAGCCGGATCTGTTTACGCCGCGCGGGTATGACGAAAGCGGTGATTCGGAACGTTGAGCCTCCCCGCATGCGCGCTGCCGTCGGGCTCGCCATGCGCACGGATGCCACACGGTTCGCCTGCAAGCAGCGTCGTGCGGTGCAGCGCGGCTGTGGACCGGTGCTGTAAAGCGGCAGGTCAACCGAGGCGGGAACGTGGGATTGCCGCTTCGGTGCACATCGGTGCGCATCGGTGCGGGCGGTTGCCTGCGCCATTGCCAGCGCGCTGCAACGGCGCAGGCCTGTCGCCTGGAGCGGGAGCGATCATCGGGACCACGGCGTCGCACAGGCAAGGCAAATACATCGGATCGCCGTGCACCGCTCGCAGGCCACGCTTGCCAGCGCCAGTCCTGCGCTGCGGCGCACGCCAATGCTTCTGACCACGGATCAAGGTCTGTGTCGATGCAGTACAGTGCTGTGCGGCCGGTCCGCAGGGAAGGCCGGCCATGCCCACGCCGCCTGTCCTGCGGCCGTGCCGACGCAACCCATGGAAAAGCGAAGCAGATGAATCCGACCACGTTGTTATTGGTGCAACTGGCAGTGATCCTGGGCGTGGCACGCGGATGCGGCGCGTTGCTGCAACGCGTCGGGCAGCCGCCGGTGATCGGCGAAATGGCGGCCGGTTTGTTGCTGGGTCCGATCGCCTTCGGTGCCTGGTTCCCGCAGATGCATGGTGTGCTGTTCGCGGCCAAGAGCTTGCCGCCGCTGTCGGGCCTGGCCAACATCGGCGTGGTGCTTTTCATGTTCATCGTGGGCGTGGAGCTGCGTGCGCCGGAAGGCAGCAAGGCGCAGATCCGCTCGTCGGTGACGGTCGGCATCGCGGGGATCGTATTGCCGTTGCTGCTGGGCCTTGCCGCCGCGCCGTGGTTGTTTGCGCGCTTTGCTCCGCACGGCATCGGCTTCTGGCCGTTCGCATTGTTCATCGCTGCGGCGATGTCGGTGACCGCGTTTCCGGTGCTGGCGCGCATCCTCAAGGACCGCAACATGACCCGCACGCCGGCAGGGCGCCTGGCGTTGGGCGCGGCGGTGATCGACGACGCCACGGTATGGATCTTCCTGGCGGTAGTGCTCACCCTGACGGGAAACAGCGCGCACGGCGGCGTGGCGTTTACCGCAGTCGGTGCGCTGGTCTTGCTCGCCCTGGTGTTCGGTGTGCTCAAGCCCGTGTATGCGCGGCTGCTCGCGCCGCGCGCGCACGACGGCCGCCATGCGTCCAGCGCATTGGTGTGGGTGCTGATCGGCCTGCTCGGCTGCGCCGCGGCGGCCGAATGGATCGGGTTGCATGCGATTTTCGGTGCCTTCATGTTTGGCATCTGCCTGCCGCGCGAAGACCGCTTGCTGGAGCATCTGGCCGAGCGCATCGAGCCGCTGGCGATCGCCTTGCTGATGCCGGTGCTGTTTGCCGTCGCCGGCCAGGCCACCAGCCCCAGCGCGTTTGCCGGCGCCGGCGTTGCCGGTTTGCTGCTGGTGATCGGCGTGGCGGTCACCGGCAAGCTGGTCGGCTGCACCGTGGGCGCGCGCCTGAGCGGCCACGATTGGCGCGACAGCCTGACCGTGGGCTCGCTGATGAACGCACGCGGCCTGATGGAACTGGTGGTGATCAAGATCGGCCTGGACAGCGGCGTGATCGGGCCGGACCTGTTCACCCTGTTGTTCGGCATGACGCTGGTGACCACGGTGATGGCCTCGCCGATGGTGGCCTGGTTCCATGGACGCCGGTACGCGGACACCGCCGGAGCACTGGACACCGGTCGTTCCGGTCGCTGACGGATTCTGCGACGCTGCGCGTGCTGATATCCGGCCGCGAGAGCATTCCGGCTATGCGCCACAACAGCTGACGCTATTGCCGGTTGCGCCAGGCTGCAATCAACCAGGAGATGAGGTCCATGCCTACCACTGCCCGGAACGATCCTGCCGCGACATCGGGCCGGCCCGAGCACCCGGGCGGCCGCGTCGACACATCGGCAGACGCAGCCATCCGGCTGCGCTGACGCGTTTTGCCACAGACCACGGCCATGCCCCTGGAATCCGACTCCCGTTACGCACAGCTCCCGCCACCGCCCGACCTGCACACACAGCTGCGCTGCAGTTGGCGATATCGGCAGGGTGCGGCGAGCGCACCGGTGCGGGTGTTGCCGGATGGCTGCGTCGATCTGATCTGGGATGGCGTCTCGCTGTTCGTCGCCGGCCCAGACCAGACCGCGAACATGGCCTGCGTGGCGGCCGGCAGCGTGCTCACCGGCGTGCGCCTGAGCGCGGGTGCGGCCGCAGGCGTGCTTGGCGTCCCGCTGCATCATCTGGCCAACCAACGCGTGGCGCTGGAGGAGCTGTGGGGCGCCCGTGGACATCACTGGCAACAGCGGCTGCACGAGGGTGGCGATGCGCTGCAGGCGCTGCATGCGCTATGTCGGCAGCATGCCACGCCGGTGGATCGGCGCATGGCCTGGGCCTTCGCGCAGCTGGCAGACCATGCAGCGCTGCGGGTGCCCGCGTTGTGCGCAGCGCTGGGCATCAGCGAGCGCCAGCTGCGGCGGCGTTGCCACGTGGCATTCGGCTACGGCCCCAAGACCCTGGAACGCATCCTGCGCCTGCAGCGCTTCTTACGCCTGGCTGGTCACTACCCCACTCTCACCGCTGCCGCGCTGGAAGCAGGCTACGGCGATGCACCGCATCTGGTCCGCGATGCGCGCCGGCTTGCCGGGTTGAGCCCGCGCGAGTTGGTGCAGCAACACGCGCGTTGATGGCCGTTTTCGCCAAGTCGGTCGAGGCCTGGCAGCCCATGCTGTGCAGCCACCCGACACGCGAGATCACCATGCACCGCAGCGAACAGCATCACCGTATCGACTACCTGGAATTTGCAGTCACCTCGATCGAGGTCGCCAAGGCGTTTTACGGCGCGGCGTTCGATTGGACCTTCCAGGAGTACGGCCCCGACTATTGCGAGTTCCGCGACGGCCGACTCGCTGGCGGGTTCTTCCACGGCACACCGCAGCCGGGCGGCGCACTGGTGGTGCTGGCCTCCGACGATCTGGCGGCCACGCAGGCGCGCATCGAAGCGGCCGGCGGCACCATCACTCGCCCGGTGTTCGCATTTCCCGGCGGGCGACGTTTCCACTTCACCGATCCGCATGGCTATGCGCTGGCGGTGTGGGCGCAGGACGCTGACGGCACGTGAGTGGCTCTGCGCGGTTTGCCTGCCGCGCCAGGATGCGCGCCCACGCCGTCGGCTGCGCCGGACGCGCGCAGCAATCCGCAGCGCGTACATGCCGCCGGTGACATGCGCTGCGTGCGTTGCCGCTCTACGTGCAGGAATAGCTCGGCTATTTTTCGCTCGCAGGCGTCAGCGCAGATGGCACCACGCGCTCGGCCGCGAGTGCGCACAGAGGCCGCTGAGCGACCGACAAACCGAGCAGGTGCGTCAGGTGCGCGATGGCCGTGCGCAAGGGCCGCAGTGCGCGACCGCTACTGCGGCTTCCAAGCAAGAACCAGCCAGTCGGCACACGCGGCCGCGCTGCCACGAGGCTTACTCGCGCCCGTAGAGCGCCAGAAACATCTCCACCGCCGATTCGGCCACCTGCGCCTGCTGGGCGGGCGACAGCGGAGGCTGCCCCATCGCCAACTGCGGCCAGAACGCAAACCCCTTCACCAGCGCCTGGAGTTGTTGCGAGGCGAATTCCGGATCGACCTCGACCAGGCGTCCATCGGCCAGTGCGGCACGCAGCCAGGTGGTAGTGCCCTCTTCCTTGCTGCCCAGTTGCGCCAGCAGCGCGCGGGCACGTTCGGGCGAGTGGATACCTTCGGCGATCGCCACGCGCGAGAGGTCGATAAAGGCGGCATCGTCGAGCAGCCGCAGCTTTTGCTGCAGCAATTGCGTCAACTGCGTGCGCAATGATTGGTCGGGGCGGTACGCCAGATTCACCGCTTCGGCACTGCGCTGCCACAGCCCGCGCAGGATCTCGCCAAATAGCGCGTCCTTGCTGGGGAAATGGTTATAGACGGTGCGCTTGGACACGCCGGCCGTGGCCGCCACGCGGTCCATGCTGGTGGCCTCGAACCCGTGCTGCCGGAACTCGGCAATGGCCGCCTCGACGATGGCGTGGCGCTTGCGGTCGGTGAGCCGTTGCTGCGCCGGCGCCGCGTCGGATGAACTGGACATGGCGCAATGTTACACCGCCTGGTTTACATCGCCCAAGATAAAACTACACTGTGTAGTGTAATCACACCACCGGCGCTGCCGGTTCGCCCGCCCTCATCGATGGATCGCGTCGTGCTCACCCAGTCCCGTCATCTGCCACGCACCGCCTCGCATGCCGCCTCGCCGCAGTTCCGCAACGGCCGCTTCCGCAACGCACTACCCACCCACCTGAGCCAGCCCGGTGTGTTGGGTGGCTTGCGTCTGTTGTGGGAGGTGCTGTTCAACAAACCCACGCACACGGTGCCGTCGCAGGCGCTGCCGGTGCTGCCGCTGAGCGCGGCGCAATTGCGCGACGCGCCCGACCACAGCCTGTTCCGGCTCGGTCATTCCACAGTGCTGATGAAACTGCGTGGCGGCCTGTGGCTGACCGATCCGGTGTTCTCCAAGCGCGCCTCGCCGTTCGCGTTTGCCGGGCCCAAGCGCTTCCACGCGCCGCCGATCGCGCTGGACGCGCTGCCGCCGCTGGCCGGGGTCCTGCTGTCGCACAACCATTACGACCACCTGGACCGCGCCACCATTGCCGCCCTGGCCGACCGTGTCGGGGTGTTCGTCGCGCCGCTGGGCGTGGGCGACCTGCTGGTGCGCTGGGGCGTGGACCCGGGCAAGGTGCGGCAGCTGGACTGGTGGCAATCGGTGGAGGTGGATGGCCTCACCCTCACCGCCACGCCGTCGCGGCATTTTTCCGGCCGCGGCCTGTTCGATCGCGACCGCACACTGTGGTGCTCATGGGCGATCCAGGACGCCGACCTGCGGGTGTTCTTCAGTGGCGACGGTGGCTATGGCCCGCACTTCAAGACGATCGGCCAGCGTCTGGGGCCATTCGATGTGGCGCTGATCGAAAACGGCGCCTACGACCAGATGTGGCCGGACGTGCACATGCAGCCGGAACAGAGCCTGCAGGCGTTTATCGATGTCGGCGGGCGCACCTTGCTGCCGATCCACAACGGCACCTTCGATCTGGCCATGCATGTCTGGTCCGAGCCGCTGGAGCGCATCGTGGCGCTGGCCGCAGCCGCGGACGTCGCGCTGGCTACCCCGCAGATGGGCGAGCGGGTGGATTTGCGCCGTCCGGCCAGCGGGCAGCGCTGGTGGCGCACATTGCCCGAAACGCTGGCATTGGCGCGATGACCGGCTGGACCCTGGCCGACCTGCCACCGCAGCGCGCAAAGGTCGCCGTGATCACTGGCGCCAGCGTGGGCGGGCTGGGCTTTGAGACCGCACTGGCGCTGGCCGGTGCCGGCGCCAGCGTGGTGCTGACCGCGCGCAACCCCGACAAGGGCGAGACCGCGCGGCAGGCGCTGCTGGCCGTGCATCCGGATGCCACGGTGCGCGTGGAACTGCTGGATCTTGCACGCCTGGCATCGGTGCGCGCGTTCGCCGAGCGGCTTGCCGCGCACCAGCAATGGGTGGACCTGTTGATCAACAACGCCGGCGTGATGGCGCCGCCAGAGCGGCAGACCACCGCCGACGGGATGGAGCTGCAGTTCGGCAGCAATTATCTGGGGCATTTCGCGCTGACCGCGCAGTTGCTGCCGCTGCTGCGTGCGGCGACGGCGCCGCGCGTGGTCAACCTGTCGAGTCTGGCGCATCGCCATGCCCGCATCGATTTCGACGATCTGCAAACCGCGCGCCCGTATCGCCCGTGGAAGGCGTATGGCCAGTCCAAGCTGGCCATGCTGATCTTCAGCATGGAACTGCAGCGACGCAGCGAGATGCACGGCTGGGGCCTGCGCGCGCTTGCCGCACATCCCGGCTTTGCGCGGACCGCCCTGATCGCCAATGGACCGGCGATCGACGGTCGCCCCGGCGTGCTCGGCGCGGTCAACCGGGTGATTAGTCCCTACATCAGCCACTCCGCAGCCGCCGGCGCGCTGCCTACCCTGTATGCCGCTACCGACCCGCAGGCACGCGGCGGTGGGTATTACGGTCCGGACGGCCTGCTTGAACTGAAGGGTACCCCCACCCCGGCAACCATCGCCCGCCAGGTCCACGACCGGCAGGCGGCGACGCGCTTGTGGGAGACCTCCTGCACGCTGGCGGATGTAGCGTTCTGATCAGCACACGATGCAGGCGGTTGCGCATCGGCTGCACGTGTTCGCTGCGGGTCGCCACGCGCCGTGCGGGCGCCAGCGACTACAGCCGCTTCCACTCCACGCCTTCGCCGCGCCGGTAATACACTGCCACGGCCTTGCCGTACACCGCCGAAGCATCGACGAAACCGAAATAGCGCCCATCCTGGCTATTGCCGCGGTGGTCGCCGATGGTCAATACCTTGCCGGCCGGCACCCGCACATCGTGCAGATCCGGCCCACCGCCGGCATCCAGGTTCAGGTGCGCAATACGTGCGCCGAAGCGCTCACGCTCACCATCGTCATCGATCTGCAGCGGTTGGCCGTTGATGGACAAATGCCCATCGCGCAGATCCACGCGGTCGCCTGCCACCGCCACCACGCGCTTGATCAAGCGCGTGCCGTCGTACGGAGAATCGAACACCGCCACATCCCCGCGCTGCGGCCGATCGCCACCGACGACGATGCGGTTGCTCAGCGGCAAGCGCCAGCCATAGGCATGCATATCCACCACCACGCGATCGCCCGGCTGCAAGGTGGGCTGCATCGAGCCGCTGGGGACCTGGTAGTGATTGGCAAACGACGAACGCGCGGCGGTGAGTAGTACCAGCATGACCAGCAGCGGCAGCAGTTCCTTGCGCGACCACTGTGCGGCGCGCTGGAAGCGGGAGGTGGAGTGCGATGGGCGCATGGCAGACCTGTCGGATGGTCGGGAGCCGGCTTGGCGACTCAACGATGCGCCTGGGTGACGGGCTGTGCAAGTGATGAAAGACATGGCAAGGGCGTTGTTGCATGTGGTGACCTGCGCGAGTAAGCAAGCGCACTTCATCGGCCGGTGCCGGTCATGGAATCACGAAACACCGCGTCCTCTGGTCCAGGCGCCGCGCGCGGCAGATCCGCAATCCGGCAAGGGAAATCCTCGCAAGGGACATACATGTCTCTTACAAACCTCCGCGCTTTCATGTGCGCAACCGTACGATTCATCGCAACCCGGCATGCCACTTCACTAAAGAATCGGGAAGCCGATGGCCAAACAAACCCGCAACCGTAACACCAGCAGGTTTACCGCAAGCTCCCAACTGCACAAACAAAAACGGGATGGCATAAGGGCCATCCCGTTCGTCTATTGCGTGCGCCTACCGGTGCAAACATGGCATCCCAAACATACCGCTTATTCCGTCAAGCCATGATTCTCCAAAAAGGCCTCGACGCTGGGGTCCTTGCCTCGGAAATCGTGGTACAGCGTAGCCGGATCGACGGTATTGCCGCGGGAAAGGATCCTGGCGCGGAAGATATCGCCGTTCTTGCGGTTCAAGCCGCCATTTTCCTTGAACCACTCGAAGGCATCGTCGTCGAGCACTTCCGCCCAGAGGTAGGCGTAATAGCTAGCAGCATATCCCATGTCCCAGATATGGTTGAAATAGCTGCTGTGATAACGCGGCGGCACTTCAGCGATGTCTACCTTGAAGCGCTTGAGCGCAGCGGTTTCGAACCTGTCCACGTCCTGCAACGGTGCATCCGCCGGCAGGGTGTGCCATGCCAGATCGAGCAGCGATGCAGACAGGGTTTCGGTGGTCATATAGCCGCTGTTGAAGGTCTTGGCTTTTCTGATTTTTCTTACCAGATCCTCCGGCATTACAGCACCGGTCTGATAGTGCTTTGCGTAATGCGCGAACACGGTGGGATCGGAAGCCCAATGCTCATTGAACTGCGAGGGAAACTCCATGAAGTCGGGTGGCGTCCTGGTTCCGGCCATCGCCGAGTAGGTCACCTTGGAAAACATGCCATGCAACGCATGGCCGAACTCATGAAACATGGTGGTGACGTCATCAAAGCTCAGCAGCGCGGGTTGGCCTGCGGCCGGCTTGGTGAAGTTGCACACGTTATAGACCACGGGCTTGGCACCGGTCAGGCCGCTCTGCCCGACGAAGGATCCCATCCACGCGCCACCGGACTTGCTGTCTCGTTTGAAATAGTCGGCATAGAACAGCGCCATTGACGTGCCATCCACATCGAAAACCTCGTACACCTTCACGTCCGGATGATAAGTGGGGATGTCGGTGCGTTGCTTGAAGGTGATGCCGTAAAGTTGCGTGGCGGCGTAGAAAACACCGTTTTGCAATACGTTATCGAGTTCGAAATACGGCTTGATCTGCGATTCGTCCAGGTCGTACTTGGCCTTGCGCACCTGTTCGGCATAGAAGTCCCAGTCGGAAGCGGTCAACTTGAAACCACCCTTTTGGGCATCGATGACTTTCTGAATCTCTGCCGCTTCGCGGCGCGCCTTGGCGGTAGCGGCGGGCACGGTGTCGGTCAGCAGCTTGAGCACGGCGGCGGGATTCTTGGCCATCTTGTCGTCCAGGCTATACGCGGCGTAGCTGTCGAAGCCGAGAAGCTTGGCTTTTTGCGCGCGCAACTGCGCCAGTCGCTGGACCGCCTTGCGCGTGTCGTTGTCGTCGCCCTGTTCGGTGCGCATCTGCGACGCCTGCATGATCTGAGCACGCAACGCGCGATCCTTCAACGAGGCCAGCACGGGTTGCGGGGTGGTGTTCTGCAAGGTCAACAGATATTTGCCGTCCAGCTTGCGCTCCTTGGCGGCATCGGCAGCGGCGGCGATATCGCCCTCGCTCAAGCCATCCAGCCGGGCCTTGTCGTCCACCACCACCGCAGCGGCGGCTGTAGCAGCCACCAACTTCGCGTGGAATTGCGTGGAAAGCGTGGTTTCCTCCACATTGAGCTTGCGCAAGGTGATCTTGTCTGCATCGGACAACAGCGCGCCGGATGTGACGAACCCTCTGTATGTGATCTCGGCCAGACGCTTTTGCTCAGGATTGAGCTTCATTGCATCGGACTGGTCATGGACCGCCTTGATGCGCGCAAACAGTTTGGGATCCAGAAGAATCTCATCACTATTGGCCGCCAACTTGGGCGCAAGCTCCTCCTGGATTTTCTGCCGCGTCGGGTTGGTATCGGCACTGATGACACCGGAAAAGATGTCCGACACGCGCGACAGCACCTCGCCGCCGCGATCAAGCGCTTCGAGGGTGTTTTCGAAGGTCGCCGGTTCCGGGTTGGCAGTGATCTTGCGCACGTCCGCAAGTTCCAGACGCATGCCTTCCTCAAAGGCAGGCAGATAATCGCTGTCCTGGATCTTGTCGAATGGCGGCGCTTGAAATGGTAACGTGCTGGCGCTCACTAGCGGGTTCGACTTGAGGTCGGCCGCCTGCGCAGTGGTGGCCTTGCCGGTCGCGTCGCTGGCTGGCTGAACCGGCGACTCGTTTCCAGAACAGGCAGCCAGTGCCAGGGTGATGGCTGCGGTCAGAGCGAAGGTACGGAGCATGCTGTGGGTCATTCCTATCGGTGGGAGGCACGGCGGACGATGTGCGGATGCATCGACATCCACCACACGCGCATGCGTTGAATGGCCTGCACAGGCGGGGGTGCATTGATTGTTGGCAAACGGTACCGCTGGCGGGACGGCGTCGGTGACGGGCTGCCGAAACGGCCGTGCTGCGTCTGCCGACGTTGGCAGGTCCGCAGTATTTCCTGCTCCGTCGCCAGCGACCGTGCCAACTACGAATCGCTATCCCCGTAACCGAAACGGCGTACTATCGCGACTTAA
>NZ_JANTYV010000009.1:0-82789 GCF_024806475.1 Xanthomonas sp. 4461
CCCTCAGCGTCACCGAACGTCAGTTGCATGGATCACTCCTCAACATGAGGCGGATAGTGTCGCGTATCTGTAGTGCGTTATTCAGAGATTCCTTAGTACGTAGATTCGCCTCCAAAATGGCCTTCGCGATTGCGTCGGCTTGTGTCCTTTCCATCTTGCGATGATTCCTCATAGCGATTAACGCCTGAATCAAGTCGAGCCGCGAAGCGGCGTCGGCTTGAATGAATTGTCACGCCTCATTTCCATTGCCCGTGGTGGCCTTAAGACCTGCTTTGTGCGGGGCCGCATTTGCCCGGAAGCGAATCCGGTCGCAGCGTCCACAAAAATCATCGGGTGTTGAGTCAGTGCAGAAGCAATTAGCAGCTAACCAACGCAGGTCCTCCACGTCTAGCCAGAGTGCCACGCGGCCTTGCTCCAACTCACGAGAATGATCTGTCGGTTCGATGGGTTTGGAGCTCTCTGTCATTAGGTCTAACACGTTAGTTAAGCTGCTCCACGAAGAGGCGTTGGCTTGGACGAATCGTTAAGCCGTGCATCGCGTCCTTACAGAGACTGTTGCTAATTGTGCTGCCGCGACGATCGAGCTTTGATAAGCATCAAGATCGGCTGAAGCATTGACCGCCGCAGCGATCGGGAAAGCCACATCCTTCATAATCTCCATGTACTGCTCCGTCTCCGTGCATCCATACGATTTCTCAGGTGCTGGGGCTTCCTTTTATAGCATCATTGATGCCCATAGAGCATTAGATCCAATAAGGAGCGTTATCACCACAATAAGCCATACTCTGAGTTGCGATATTGCCATCTCGCTGCCTAATGCTTGAAGTAAGCCGAGTTGCGAAGCAACTTCGGCTTGAAATGAGTTATTAGGCAGTGAGTGGCCGCGAAGGTTGGATGGTGCAACCATGCTCCCCAGCACTACGCCTGGACCGAGTGTGCCACAGCTCGCGGGTTGAGGCTTGCCCAGCGACGCTGCTGCGCGTAATGCCACCGAAGCCAAGTGCAATGAGCGCAGCGCGGTAACGACGGACAAGTGCGAAGAACCGAACTTGCCCCACCCATAACGGTGATGACTGCTGTCCGGAGCCAACCGCATACACGCCAGCGAACTCACCGAAGCAGCAACCACCAACGCATTTGCTCCACCACTGCCTAACGTCTGAATTAAGCTGCGCTGCGAAGCGGGTTCGGCTTGAATGAACTGTTAGGCGCCATCCGGAACATCTAAGTATTCACCATCCCACTCTGCACGCTCTAGCCATGAAACAAATACGGCGACAAACTCGTCGAAGGTTGCCGCAATAAAGCGCTTGGTGTCCTCGTCGCGTCCAAATGCGATCACTTGCCCTGATTTTCCAAGCGTGTCCGGGTCAAAATCTAGGCCAATATGGTTCCCGCCTGCGTCGTGAGTGAACGGAATCCAGGCCTTATTGCAGTACATGGCCCTAATAGTGCCCGCTGGTTCCGACTGCATGAACTCAGCGCAATCAGCGTTCATTTCCTCTTCGTCGATGGAGCGCCAATTGTCCCATTGCTGCCGTATCCCAGCAATTGAGAGAAATTCTTGACCGAACATGAGTCCAAAGCCTTTCTGGCCATTGTGCGTTGAGAGGAATTTCGTGGCGGACTCAGGAAGAGCGCAGCCAACATGGCGCTCTAGGCCGGAAATCTCGTCTTCGCTGGCTCCAACAGAAAGTCCCATCTCATCTAAGCAGCCGAGCTCTGCCAGCCGGCGTTCAATACGTGCCCAGGAATCTTTCATTTGGTCTCCTTGAACTCTGTGTGGCGCCTAACGCCTGAGTTAAGCCGACGCGCGAAGCGGGTTCGGCTTGAATGAATTGTTAGGCATCTGATATCCGCCTATTCCAGTCGGAGCCCTCTTTTGCCTCTCCGCATTGTGTACAAACGTATTCGCCAGTGTTAGAGCCCAAGTGATACTCCTGCTCAATGTGCAGGTGCTCGCAAGGCTTGTCTCCCCATGCCTGACGAAGTTTTGCCGCGGCCAACATCTGCATATATCCCTCTTTCGATGCCTAACACCGGAGTTAAGCCGAATCCGCGAAGCGGGTTCGGGTTGAATGATTATTAGGTCTCGTTAGCGGTCTTGCGCCAGGAGCGCTTTTCAATCTTTCGGACATTAGGTGCCTTCGCCAACGTAGGCAAGTACTCACCTAGGTGGAACAGCTCCCGGTCCGCCAGATCACCGAAGAAGGGCCTTACTCTGACGAGGTTCCCGTAGTGTTTGGCTAGTTTGGCGGGAGTGTCATCCACCATCAATACCTGTTCAAGCTGGTAACCCTTGCGCTTGACCTTGCCAAGATTCTTTGTCCACTCATAGTCGTGCTGCTCTGGATAGAAGCGCATCGTGCAGCGCTCTCGCGACCATACAAACTTGAGGTCGGTGCTGGGTGGGAAGATGGCTGCGACAACCGGGTCGGCGTAAAAACGGGTGGAAGATGTCCATACCGCCAGATCAAAATGTGAGCTCACCGTAGACAGGAACGAGTCCAATCCAGGGCGCCTGTAAACGGCGTACGGCCCAACCTCAAAGTCGGGGTCGCGGTCCAGGCAAGCCTCGGTTGCATGGACGAGTGTCTCGTCGAGATCTAAAATTAGTAGTGTCATGCAATGCTGGGTGTGGGCCCTAAGGCCTGAGTTAAGCCGCGTCGCGAGGCGGCGTCGGCTTGAATGAATTGTTAGGCCCCATACCCGGGAACCCAAGGGTGCGACTGGACAGCCGCGACGTGCCCACCAGAAAGAAGTCGCCAAAGTTCGAACGCGTGCTGCGGCGAAGGAAGCCGCATGTGCCACGGGCCTTCACCGGTTTCAACGTTCTCAAGGACGACGAGGCCGCTACCGAGAACGCTCGCGCACCATCCAGATTCGTGGCTGAGCGAGACATTGGGATGTTCGGGATCCGGCGCAGCTAGGGATCCAAGCAGCTCGGACATTGCCGCCTCATCTGGCGAGATGACCATGCTTCCCATTCTGTCGTACGCGCAATAGCTCATATGGGGCCTAACGTCTGAATTAAGCCGACCCGCGAAGCGGGTTCGGCTTGAATGAATTGTTAGGGCCCATACGCGAACGCCGCAACAGCGACCCCTGTGACTAACGCCGCCGATAGTGTAGCTGACAGCCGCCGATGGAAAGGTGGCATGCGATAGCCAACGAAGGCAGCGACTAGGACCGACAGAGCGACCGCCGCGACCATTAGGGAAGCAGCAGTGGCCGGGAACCAGTCAGCCGAGCAAGTGGCAGAAGTGGCGGAATAGTCAGGCTGTGAGAAGTCCGTGGTGGACTCCACGCCACGAAGTGGCCCAGGGCACAACAGCAAGGCGGCCCCGCGGCCAAGTGGATAGAGCATCCATGACGCAAGAACACCCAGCGCAATGGTTGGCAACAGCAACAGCCAGCGCAAAGCTTGCTTCATGGGCTCTAACGCCCGAATTAAGCCGACCCGCGAAGCGGGTTCGGCTTGAATGAATTGTTAGGCCTCAACCCAGATCTCGGAATCCGAGAGAGACGCTAAAGTGCCAAGCTGATCTCCCACGAGAATACCAAGCTGGGTGGCATCGCTGAAGCATCTAGTGAACGACTCGACGCCGAGGGCTATGAGGCTGTGACGCTCACCATTTGATAGAGCCAGCACAGAGGTCTGACCAACAAGCAGCTGGGCATCCGAATCCTCGCTGCGTCCAACGATGACCTTACCTCTCCCCGGCACGTCAAAGCTGTCATGAACGGTCAGAAGTTTTCTCATGAGGCCTAGTACCCGAATTAAGCCGAGCTGCGGAGCAATTTCGGCTTGAATGAGTTGTTAGGCAGTGAGTGGCCGCAACGGTTGGATGGTGCAACCATGCTCCCCAGTACTGCCGCCTGGACCGAGTGTGCCACAGCTTGCGGGATGGAGCTTGCCCAGCGATGCAGCGGCGCGTGATGCCACCAAAACCAAGTGCAATGAGCGCAGCGCGGGAACGACGTGCCAAGGCGAAGCACCGAACTTACCGCAACCAGCAACCATGATGACTGCTGTCCGGAGCCAACCGCATGCATGGCCTGCGAACTCACTGAAGCAACAACCACCAACGCATTTGCTCCACCAATGCCTAACGCCTGAGTTAAGCCGCGCCGCGAAGCGGCGTCGGCTTGGACCAATTGGTAGCCCGCGACCTAGGCCGGCACATGTTGCGCCCACTGGCGGACGATGTGCTGCACCTGGGCAACCCGCGTTGCAACCGAGCCGGGTCCCGGGAAACTGATGCAAGCGCGGTCCGGCCCCAGCCATTGCAACAGACTTTCGGGATCCACAATCGAGTTGCGTGCGATAGAGGTCTTCTTGACGCCGAGGTGCAGGATGAGCTGAAGCGGAACCTTGCCGTTCAGGCGCATGGTCGCGAAGTGCTCGCCGGTATAGAAGCTCGGGGCGTTCCACTTAATCTCTTCCCCGATGCCGTCGACTGACGCCAGGATCGCGAAGCGCAAAGTTTCGACGTCCTCCCGCAGCGGCGAAGCAAGGCCTGCGATGTAATCGGCGACGGAAGCTGCGGAAGGAGACTTGCGACTACCCATAGCGGCTCCTAAGCGGGCTAACGCCTGAGTTAAGCCGACCCGCGAAGCGGGTTCGGCTTGAATAAATTGTTAGAGCCCTGCCCGCGACAGCGCATGAGTCAACTCCAACTGGTTGCAGCCATGGTCCTGCAGGATGCCGTCAGCATCTAGCACCCCAACCTGAAATCCCTCCTCAACGTCCTCGTAGTAGAGCAGGCCAGATGGCAACTCCGCAACGACAAGGACCTGCTCCAAGGCACGGCTGCGCTGGAAAGGGACTGAATAAAACGGCACGCGATATGGGGCGAATGCAGCTTGCTGGGTAGGCGAGCAGCTAGGGAACTGATCGGCCACCAGCGCCTCAAGCTCAACGACTGTAATGGGCTGCCAAGTTTCCAAAGGGCTCTAACAATTATTCGAAGTCAAAAAGGTGCGTAGCACCGGGGGTGTAGTACGTAATCTCTGACCTCCACACCAAGTGCATTTCCATTGGTTCTACCGCGACATCCCGATCGTGGTGCGTGACCACGGTGCGTAAACATGTCGCATTCCCCTGCGGCGACTCATCGCAATGCGACCGTATCATTCCGATCGAACGGCTTCAATGTCTCCGTCTGCATCGGCCGCCAGGCAGCCGTCCTCGGCAGCGCCTAGCGGGCGACGGCCTGCCAGGCTGTTGGACCGCGTCCGCGATCGGTTGCAGCGGCTGGGCCGTGCCAAGCGCACCGAGTATGCCTATGTTGGTTGGATTCGGCGCTTTATCCCGGCCAACGACAAACGCCATCCAGAGACGATGGGAAAGCGCGAAGCGGAGGCGTTCCTGACCATGCTGGCGGCGCGCGATGGCGTGGCGCCTTCCACGCAGAATCAGGCACTGGCCGCCTTACTGTTTCTGTATCGCGAGGTGTTGGGACGCGATCTGCCATGGATGGACGAGATTCGGCGTGCCAAGCGGCCGCGGCGGTTGCCGACCGTCCTGAGTGAGGTGGAGGTCATGGCGGTGCTGGCGCATATGGAGGGGCGTCACGCACTGATGGCGGCACTCCTCTACGGAACCGGCATGCGCCTGATGGAGTGCGTGCGCCTACGCATCAAGGATGTGGATGTTGCGCGCAACGAGATCGTGGTGCGCGATGGCAAGGGTGGGAAGGACCGCCGCACACTGCTGCCGCAGTCATTGCGCGATGCGCTGCAGCTCCAGTTGGACGAAGCCAAGCGCGTGCATGCGCGGGATCTGCAGGTGGGCGCAGGTGAGGTCTGGCTTCCGCACGCGCTGCTGCGCAAGTATCCCAATGCAGCGCGTGAGCCAGGATGGCAGTATCTGTTCCCGGCGCCGCGTCGTAGCGTGGATCCGCGCGGGGGGGGGGGTGGTTCGCCGCCATCATGTGGACGAGAAGGGTTTGCAGCGTGCGGTGAAGGCGGCCTGTCGGCAGGCAGGGCTGAACAAGCCGGCCAGCTGCCACACGCTGCGGCATTCTTTCGCAACCCATCTGCTCGAAGCCGGGTACGACATCCGCACCGTGCAGGAGCTGCTGGGTCACAAGGACGTGGCGACCACCCAGCTCTACACCCATGTGCTGGGGCGAGGCGCGTCGGCGGTGCGCAGCCCGCTCGATCGTCAGCCGCAGGCTTGGCGATAAGTGCTGCTTGCACGCTTCAGCCGTCCAGCATCGCCTTATCGCGCACCGCACCCTTATCCGCACTGGTCGCCAGCAACGCATACGCCTTCAACGCCGTGGTGACCTTGCGCGGGCGCACCTCCACCGGCTTCCAGCCCTTGGCGTCCTGCTCGGTGCGACGACTGGCAAGGTCTTCGTCGGACACCAGCAGGTTGATCGAGCGGTTAGGGATATCGATCAGGATCTTGTCGCCGTCGCGCACCAGGCCGATCGCGCCGCCTGCGGCGGCTTCCGGCGAGGCGTGGCCGATCGACAGGCCCGAGGTGCCGCCGGAGAAGCGGCCGTCGGTGAGCAGGGCGCATTGCTTGCCCAGGCCCTTGGACTTGAGATAGCTGGTGGGGTAGAGCATTTCCTGCATGCCGGGGCCGCCCTTGGGGCCTTCGTAGCGGATCACCACGATGTCGCCGGCCTTCACTTCGTCGGCAAGGATGCCCTTGACCGCCGAATCCTGGCTCTCAAAGACACGCACATTGCCTTCGAAGACGTGGATGGATTCGTCCACGCCCGCGGTCTTCACCACGCAACCGTCGCGGGCGATATTGCCGTACAGCACGGCCAGGCCGCCTTCCTGCGAGAACGCGTGCGCGACATCGCGGATGCAGCCTTCGCTGCGGTCGGTGTCCAACGTGTCCCAACGTGTGGCCTGGCTGAAGGCGATCTGCGTGGGGATGCCGGCCGGGCCGGCCTTGTAGAACGTGTGCACGGTTTCAGTGTCGGTCTGGGTGACGTCCCACTGCGCGATGGCGTCGGCCAGCGTGCGTGCGTGCACCGTGGCCGCGTCGGTGTGCAGCAGGCCGCCGCGCGCCAGCTCGCCGAGGATGGCCATGATGCCGCCGGCGCGGTGCACGTCTTCGATGTGGTACTTCGGCGTGTTCGGGGCGACCTTGCACAGCTGCGGCACGCGCTTGGACAGGCGGTCGATGTCGCGCATGCCGAACGGCACCTCGCCTTCCTGCGCAGCGGCGAGCAGGTGCAGGATGGTGTTGGTCGAGCCGCCCATGGCGATGTCCAGCGTCATCGCGTTTTCGAAGGCTTCGAAGGTGGCGATGCCGCGCGGCAGCGCGGTGGGGTCTTCGCCGCCGTACCAGCGATGGCACAGCTCCACCGCCACGCGTCCGGCGCGCAGGAACAGCTGTTCGCGGTCGGCGTGCGTGGCCACCACGGTGCCGTTGCCCGGCAGCGACAGGCCCAGCGCTTCGGTCAGGCAGTTCATCGAGTTGGCGGTGAACATGCCCGAGCACGAGCCGCAGGTGGGGCAGGCACTGCGTTCGAACTCGGCCACCTTTTCGTCGGAGGCGCTGTCGTCGGCGGCGATCACCATCGCGTCGATCAGATCGAGTTTATGCTCGGACAACTTGGTCTTGCCGGCTTCCATCGGCCCGCCGGAGACGAACACGGTGGGGATATTGAGCCGCAGCGCGGCCATCAACATGCCCGGGGTGATCTTGTCGCAATTTGAAATGCATACCAGCGCGTCGGCGCAATGCGCATTGACCATGTACTCGACCGAGTCGGCGATGATCTCGCGGCTGGGCAGCGAATACAGCATGCCGTCGTGACCCATTGCGATGCCGTCGTCCACGGCGATGGTGTCGAACTCCTTGGCCACGCCGCCGACGCGTTCGATCTCGCGCGCGACCAGCTGGCCGAGATCCTTCAGGTGCACATGCCCGGGCACGAACTGGGTGAAGGAATTGGCGATGGCGATGATGGGTTTGTGGAAGTCGCCATCGCGCATGCCGGTGGCGCGCCAGAGTGCGCGCGCGCCAGCCATGTTGCGGCCGTGGGTGGAGGTCTTGGAACGGTATTCGGGCATGGCGATGTCGACGACTGATCAGCGAGCGGTGGCTGGCAATTAGAGCGCGTCGCGACTGTTGCTGCTGCAACCGTCACGGCGGGTTCTGGTGATCGGTCACGGTAGCACGCAGCTGCCAGGCAGGAGCGTGGCGCCAGGCGGGCACGGACGCGATGCGCGCGCGCGGCCACGCAGGCATGCGACCAGCCGAGCGGTTCATCGATGCGAAGCGACACCCTCGCTTTCCAGGCTGCGCACCGGCATGCCGGTGCGGGAGCAGCCACCGCAACGACTGCGCTCACCGTCAGGCGGGTGCGCCCGCCCCGCGGCAACGTTGTCGATTACGCGGACTGCGGTCCTCGCGTGCCTCGACCAGATCCACCGGACGCTCGCTCGCTACGCGCTGCTGGCCGCTCTAAACTGCGCACATGACCGCTACCATGTCGTGCCGCACCGGCTGTGCCGCGTGCTGCATCGCGCCCTCGATCAGCTCGCCAATTCCCGGCATGCCCAACGGCAAGCCGGCCGGGGTGGCGTGCGTGCAGCTGGACGCGCAGTTGGGCTGCCGGTTGTTCGGGTCGCCGCAGCGCCCTGCGGTCTGCGGCAGCCTGCGGCCGTCCATGGAGATGTGCGGTAACTCGCGCGAGCAGGCCTTGCGCATGCTCGCTGCGTTGGAGCAAGCGACCCAGCCTTGACGGCGCCTGCCCACGCCACGATCAGGCGCCGCCGGTGCCGCCCAGATACTGATCCTTGAGCCGCACGTAATGCTGTGCGGAGTAATGCAGGCTTTCGATTTCCTTGTCGCTGAGCGTACGCGCCAGCCGGGCCGGATTGCCGAGCCATAATTCCGCCTCGCCAACCACCTTGCCCGGGCCCACCACCGCACCGGCACCGACAAATCCGTAGCGTTTGATGGTGGCCCCATCCAGCACGCAGGCGCCCATGCCGATCAGGCACAGGTCTTCGATGGTGCAGGCATGCAGGATGGTGCCGTGGCCCACGGTGACATCGGCGCCGATCACGGTCGGATAGCCGGCCTTGTTGAACGGGCTGTGGTGGCTGACGTGGATGATGGTGCCGTCCTGCACATTGGTGCGCGCGCCGATCTGCACATGATTGACGTCGCCACGGATCACCGTGCCCGGCCATACCGATACATCGTCGCCCAGGCTGACCTTGCCGATGATGGTGCAGGCCGGGTCGACGTAGACGCGTGCGCCCAGCTGTGGGATGTGGTCCAGGAACGGGCGAATCGGGGGCACGGCACTCTCCGGCAAGTCAGCGTGCCGCCAATTGCGGACACCGGTGGATGATACCTGTGCGGTGCGTGTCGCTGTGGCAGCGGCGGTGCTGCGCTGTGGATGCACAGGACGCAGATGTGCGACATGGGTGCAGGGGGCGGGGCGTATCGATGCATGCTGGGTGATGCTGTGGTTATCGCAGCAGGTGAGTGACGCGATTTGAAGTCATGCGCAATGCTGTTGCATGCGCATGCCGCAGATCCGGCGATCAGACGAAAGAGGCGGCCCTGCAGCTGCCCACGATGCATGCGCGACCGGGAGCGGCCAGCAGTACTGCTGCGCGACCAATGGGCGGGCCCGCCCGCTATCCGGAATCGGCATGCACCACTCGTATCCCGCTTCTGAGCGCTCAGTCCACACCTGCCCGGCGACTGTCAGCCACGTTTCCTCAGCCGTCCTGAGCCGCATAGAGCGTTGCCGCGATGCTGGCTGCCGGGATGGCGCCTTGCGCAAGATGGCGCGACACTCCGGGCACGCGCCGCACGCGCGTGTTGAGGACGATTTCGAACAGCTGGCGAGGTAACGACGCAGCTACGAGCGGTGCAGCCGCCCGATCTGATCGCCAAGCGCGCGCCATGTCTGGAGGCGCATCAGACAACGCAGACACCTCATCCGAACGCAGCGTTGCGCAAGCGAAGGCCATTGGGCCTGCATCCGATAAGCGCACAACACTGCGGTAATCGGTCTTGAACGGTACCGGCAATCGGCCTAGCGTGCATGCCATTGCGGCGTATCGCTCGTGTCCGCCGCACACGCGCAGGTCTTCACACTTGCGCCTGCGCGGCGTCCCCCTGCCGCAGCGGGAATGCACGAGCGCCAACGCTGCACCAGATCAGCACGCTCATAGGCTACGCCAATGCTGCAAAGCACCTCAACGTCCGCACACTTCGTCCTGGAGCGCATGACGCCGTTCCAATGGAGGGCCGTGGCAGTGTGCGTGCTGCTGACGATGCTCGACGGTTTTGACGTGATGGCGATGGCGTTCACCGCCCCGCATGTGTCGGCCGACTGGCAGTTGTCGGGCAAGCTGCTGGGGGCGCTGTTCAGTGCCGGGCTGGTCGGCATGGCAGTGGGGTCGCTGTTGCTGGCGCCGTTGGCAGACCGCATCGGTCGCCGTGCGCTGATCCTGGTGTGTCTGGCCATCCTGACCGTCGGCATGGGCGCATCCGCATCGGCAGGCAATGCGTGGCAGCTGGGCGCGCTGCGGGCGTTCACCGGGGTCGGGATCGGCGGGATGCTGGCCTGCGTGGCGGTGACTGCGGCCGAATATTCCACCGCACGCTGGCGCAGCACGGCGACGGTGTTGCAGGCCACCGGCTACCCGGTCGGGGCGACGATTGGCGGAGCGATCGCAGCGCTGCTGTTGCAACACTGGTCCTGGCCATCGGTGTTCTGGCTCGGTGCGCTCGGTTCGCTGCTCTGCGTGCCGCTGGTGCTCGCCTTCTTGCCCGAATCGCTGGAATTCCTGATCGCCCGACGGCCTCCCCATGCGCATGCGCGCTTCAATGCGGTGCTGGCCCGCATGGGGATGCCGCCGCAGCCGCAGTTGCCGTTGCCACCGGCGCAAGCGGACGGACAGGCGCAGGGGTATGCGGCCTTGTTCGTGGGGGCGCTGCGGCGGCAATCGCTGCTGATCGCGCTGGCGTTTTTCCTGCTGATGTTCGGGTTCTATTTTGTGCTCAGCTGGACCCCCAAGCTGCTGGTCACCGCCGGCCTGTCGGCTGCGCAGGGCGTCACCGGCGGGGTGCTGTTGAATCTGGGCGGCATTGTCGGCGGCACGCTGTTCAGTTGGCTTGCCCTGCGTGGGCGCCTGTCGCGGCTCACGGCCGGCGCACTGGTGCTGGTGGCGGTCGGGATGGCCGCATTCGGTTTGAGCAGCACCGTGCTGAGCTGGGCATTTGCCACCGCATTGCTGACCGGCGCAGCCCTGACGGCGGCCATGGGTGGGCTGTATGCGGTGGCGCCGGTGGTCTTTAACGCAGCCGTGCGCTCCACGGGCATGGGCTGGTCGATCGGGATCGGGCGCCTTGGCGCCATCGTCTCGCCGCTGTGCGCCGGGGTGCTGCTGGATGCCGGTTGGTCGCCGGCCATGTTGTATCTGGCCTGCGGCGTACCACTGTTGTTTGCCGCTGCTGCGGTCGTGGCGATGCGCCTGCCGGAGCGCTGAACGGCTTGGCTGGCGGTGCCCGATGCCGGCCGGGGAGGCAGCTACGGTTGCGCCCGCAGACCAAAGAAATCGCCACCGGTGCCGATAACTCCGGAGACCGCCAAGCCCTTGGCGGACTCTTCCGTGGACATCGTGCAGACCAGCGCCGGCATGCTCAGAACCATCGACTCCGACCAACTCCGTCCCGGCATGTATGTCTACAAGCTGCTGGGCGCGTGGGTGCACCACCCGTTCTGGAAGACATCGTTTCTGGTCGATTCCGACGACGTGGACAAGATCCATGGCAGCCGGATCGAGCAGCTGGTGATCGACACCGCCCGCGGCCTGGATGTGGACACCGGCGCGGCGGTCGGCGAGCAGCAGGCGGATGGTGCGCCATCGCCGCCGCCCTCCACGCCGGGGCCGGAACCGGAACCACCGGAGCCGGCTCCCACCGCGCGCAGTGCGCGCACCAACAGCGTCACCGCGCAGGTCGGTATCGAAGCCGAAGTGGTGCGGGCGCGGCGTATTTTCGAAGACGGCCGCGACACGGTGGAGGAGATGTTTCGCGACGTGCGATTGGGGCGCACTGTCGACACCGAGGCCGCCATGCCGTTGGTGGAAGCCATCAACGATTCGGTGCTGCGTCATCCGCAGGCCTTGATCAGCGTGGCGCGGCTCAAGACCGCCGACGACTACACCTATCTGCATTCGATGGCCGTGGCCGGGCTGATGAGCGGACTGGCGCGGCAACTCGGCCTGCCCGAGGCGCAGGTGGTGGAAGCGGCGATGGGCGGTCTGCTGCACGACATGGGCAAGGCGGTGACGCCGCTGGAGATTCTCAACAAGCCCGGCCGGCTCACCAATGAAGAAATGGAGGTGATGCGCCAGCATCCGCTGGATGGGCATCGCCTGCTGGTGGCCGGCGGCGTGCAGAATGCGGTGGTGCTGGAAATCGCGCTGCATCATCACGAAAAGATGGACGGCAGCGGGTACCCCAATCGCCTGGTCGGGCAAGAGATCTCGCTGATGTCGCGGATGGGCGCGGTGTGCGATGTGTACGACGCCATCAGTTCCGACCGCCCCTACAAACGCGGCTGGGACCCGGCCGAATCGCTCAAGCAGATGGCTTCCTGGAAGGGTCACTTCGACCCGGCGATCTTTCAGGCGTTCGTGCGTCGGCTGGGCATCTATCCGGTCGGCTCGCTGGTGCGGCTGGAATCGCAGAAGCTGGCCGTGGTGATCGAACAGACCCCGGACGCGCTGCTCAAGCCCAAGGTGCGCGTGTTCTATTCGGCCAAGCTGCGCAGCCACGTGCTGGTGCAGGACATCGACCTGTCGCGGCCCGATTGCCAGGACCGTATCGCGCAGATGGAAAGCCCGACCGACTGGGGCTTCCGTGATCTCGAGAAACTCTGGCTGCCGTAAGCGCGCCGCGCAGGGCGGCCTTGCCGTGCGCTGCATGCGCAGCGCGGGCAGCGATGACCTCGACACACCGCTGCGGCACCAACCCCACGGCAGCCACCGCAGCTGGCCTGGCTGCGCCCTGCACTTGCCCCCACACCCGACCGGCACCCGCCCGCTAGCGAGCGCGACCATGCTGCGCTGCAGCTTGGCAATGTAGTTATGATCCATAACTATTCCGAAACGCAATCACTTGCCGACCGGATCTCATGTCCACCTCGTGCCTGGATCACCGCCGCCCCCCGCACACCGCAGCGCTGTATCGCTGTCGGGCGCGGGCGTGCAAGGACGGCGCGGTGTCGACATGCGCACGCGCCTGGTCCCGGCATGCGCCGACGGCCTGCGTGTCCACATCGCCAGGCCTGGCCGCGTCTACAATGCGTTGCACGCCGGGGATCGGCGTTGCGGATCGGGCGCATGGCGCGTACCGCTCCGCCCGCCGCCTTTGTCGCGAGAACCGTCATGCCCGCTACTGCCACTGCCGCACCGTTGCCCGATGCCATCACCGCAGTGGACCAGGCGCGTCTGCTGCGACTGCTGGGCTACCGCATCACCCGCACCGAGCTGCTGGTGCGGCGGATGTTTCAGGAATGCGTTGCCGCCTTCGATCTGAAGCCGGTCGATTTTTCCTTGTTGATGCTGGTGGATGGCAACCCGGGCATCAACCAGCGCCAGATCGGCGACGTGCTGCATGTCTCGCCACCGAACCTGGCCATCGTGGTGGCGCGGCTGGTCAAGCGACGTCTGCTGCGGCAGGTGCGCGGGCGTCAGGACCGGCGCATGCAGCATCTGTCGTTGACCCCGGCCGGCGTCACCCTGCTGACCGATGCCGAAGCCGAGGTGCTGCGCATGGAACAGCAGCTCAGTGCGGTGCTCGGCACCAGCGAGGCGCCGCTGCTGCGCGCGCTCGATCGCCTGGATCGGCTCGACACGCCGTAAGCCCCCTGTGGCGGCGCTCTGCCGCGCAGCGTGATCTCAGCAATGTCTTGATGGCACGTGCCGTACGCAGCGCGGGGATCGCCCCTGCCTGATCGCGTGCCAGGTGGCACGCCCCGCTGTTTCCTTCCAACGCTGGAGATGTGCGCAGTGATTCGATCATCGGTGGTGCGTGGCGTAGCTGTACGGGGGGCAGGGTGGCGGGTGCGTGCGGCGCTCGGCATCGTGGGGCTGCTTGCGAACGCGGCGGCGCTTGCGCAGGGCGTGCCGCAGAGCATGGCGTTGACCAACGGCCTCAACACCGGCGGGACGAGTTTTCTGGACGGCTTTACCCGCACCACGCCCGGTTGGGCGGTAGTCACCTACCTGCGACAGACCTCGTTGGATTCGGTGAAGGACGCGCGTGGCGACGATGTACCGGTGTTCGACAACCCACGCATCGACTCGACGCTGCTGTTGACCCAGGTCGCTTACGTCACGCCCTATCAATTGTTCGGTGGCGCGGTGGGGATCAACACGCTGCTGCCAGTGATCAACCTGGATGCCTCGTTCGGTCGCAACAGCATCGCCACCTTGCGCGACAACGGCGCCGGGGTGGGCGATCTGACCTTCGGCCCGTATCTGCAGATGTTGCCGGTGATGCGCGATGGGCGGCCGGTCTTTTCGCAGCGGTTCGAGTTCGACGCGGTGGCACCGATCGGCAAGTTCGACCGCGATCGCGATCTCAACCAGGGCGCGGGCTATTGGTCGCTGATCCCCAATTACGCGTTCACGGTGCTGCCCACACCCAACTGGGAAATCAGCGCACGCCTGAACTACGTCTACAACTTCCGCAGCGAGCGCCGGCCAAACCTGCCCGACGGGTTCGACTTCCGCAACGGCCAGGCCGGCGATGCCGGCTGGATCAATTTCGCCACCTCCTGGGAAATGGTGCCGGACGTGCGACTGGGCATCAACGCCTATTACCTCACCCAATTTCGCGATAACCGCACCAATGGCCAGCGCGTGCCCGACAGCCGGCAGCGCGTGTTCTACGCAGGCCCGGGTGGCGTATGGCGATTCGATGCCAACAACATCCTGTTCGCCAATCTTTATCTGCCGGTGGAGGTCAGGAACGCGGCTTCCGGCAACAACGTCAACCTGCAGTACGTCCATGTGTTCTAGTGCCGGCGCAGCTGGCTCCTACGGAGGGTGGCAATGAATTTGCAGAACAAGACGATCGTGGTAACCGGTGTGGCGTCGGGCATCGGCGCAGAGGTTGCACGGCTTGCGCGGTTCCACGGCGCCACGGTGATCGGTGTGGATCGCACGCCGGTGCAGATGACCCTGCATGGCTTCCACCAGGCCGACCTGGGCGATCCGGCCTCCATCGATGCGCTGGTGCGCGCGCTGCCGGAGCAGATCGATGCGTTGGCCAATGTGGCCGGCGTGCCGGGCACCGCACCGCTGGATGTGGTGGCACGCGTCAATTACCTGGGGCTGCGTCATCTGAGCCAGGCGCTGTTGCCGCGCATCGCTTCCGGCGGCAGCATCATCAATGTCGCCTCGATCCTGGGCGCCGACTGGCCGCAGCGGCTGGACCTGCACAAGCAACTGGCCGCCGCCGAGAGTTTCGACGCCGGCACGGCCTGGCTGGCCGCGCATCCGGTGGCGCACGACACCTGCTATCAATACTTCAAGGAAGCCTTGATCGTGTGGACCTTGCTGCAATCGCGGCCGTGGTTTGCCGAGCGCGGCGTGCGCGTCAACAACGTCTCACCCGGGCCGGTCTTTACCCCGATCCTCGGCGATTTCGCCGCCATGCTGGGCGAGGAGCGCGTCAAGGAAGACGCCAAGCGCATGACGCGCCCTGCGTATGCCGACGAAGTGGCCGAGGCGATCGTGTTTCTTGCATCGGATGCGGCGCGCTGGATCAACGGCATCACCCTGCCGGTCGACGGCGGCCTGGCATCGACCACGCTGTAGTTCCCCACAATTTTCAGCAGGAGGCTAGACCATGAATGCTCTTCCCAGCGCAGCGGTTGCTGCGAATGCGACACCCGCGTGGCACGGCTGCATCTTCAATGGCGAGTGGGTGCCGGGCCACGGCGGCGCGTTGCCGATCCATGAGCCGGCCACCGGCGGGTTGTTGCACGAGGTGAGCAAGGCCGATCTGGCCGATGTTGCCGCCGCCATTGCACAGGCCAAACAGGCGCAGCGCGCCTGGGCCGCCACCGCACCGCGCGAACGCGCGGCGGTCTTTCACCGCGCCGCGCAGGCGATGCAGGCACGCAGTGCCGAAGCCGCATTGCTGATCGCACGCGAAACCGGCGGCATCCTGCCCAAGGCGCAGCGTGAGGTCGATGAAGCGGTGGTGTTCTACCAGCAGGCTGCCGGCCTGCCGTTGCAGGCGATGGGGCAGGTGCTGCCGACCGGCGCCGGCCAGCTCAGCCTGGCCCGCCATCTGCCGCTGGGCGTGGTGGCGGTGATATCGCCGTTCAACTTTCCGTTGATCCTGTCGCTGCGTTCGGTGGCGCCGGCATTGGCGATGGGCAATGCGGTGATCCTCAAGCCGGATCCGCGCACGCCCTACACCGGTGGCGTGATCATTGCGCAGGTGCTGGAAGAAGCCGGCCTGCCCAAGGGGTTGCTGCACGTGCTGCACGGCGATGCGCAAATTGGCCAGGCGCTGGTGGAAGCGCCTGATGTACCCATGATCGCCTTCACCGGCTCGACTGCGGCCGGCCGCCGCATTGGCGAAATTGCCGGGCGACACCTGAAAAAAGTGTCACTGGAGCTGGGCGGCAACAATGCGGTGATCGTGCTCGACGATGCGGACCTGGACCGCGCCGCCTCGGCGATTGCCTTCGGTGCGTACATGCACCAGGGACAGATCTGCATGGCCACCGGACGGGTGCTGGTACAGCGCAGCGTGGCCGACGCGCTGACCCAGCGTCTTGCGGAAAAAGCACGGCATCTGCCGGTGGGTGACCCGGTCAGCGGCACCGTGGCATTGGGGCCGATCATCGATCAGCGCCAGCTGCAGCGCGTGATCGACATCGTCACCGACAGCGTCGCCGCCGGCGCGGTGGTGGAAGCCGGGGCAACCAACGAAGGGTTGTTCTACGCAGCGACCGTGTTGTCCAACGTGCGTCCGGGCATGCGCGTGTTCGATGAGGAAGTGTTCGGGCCGGTGATCAACATCACCGTGTTCGACACCGATGAAGAGGCCGCGCAAATGGCCAACCACGGTGAATATGGGTTGGCTGCCGGCATCATGTCGACCTCGGTGTCGCGGGCGCTGGCGCTCGGCGAGCGCCTGCATACCGGCTTGCTGCACATCAACGACCAGACCGTGGCCGATGAAGTGATCAACCCGTTCGGCGGCACCGGCGCATCCGGCAACGGCACCAGCGTCGGTGGTCCTGCCGATTGGGAGCAGTACACGCACTGGCAATGGCTGACGATCAAGAGCGAGGTGCCGCAGTACCCGTTCTGATGGCAGCTGCCGAGGTCGATGGATTGGCCTTGGCACCGGCTGCAGGCATGGCGGGATCGCGTCGCGGTGTCCGCGTCCAGATCGTCGCCGTGGCTTGGCGCGTTGTTCCGGCGTTCCAGCAGCGCTGGATCCACTCACTCGCCGGTGCGGAAATGCGTCGGCGAGCAGCCTGCATGCCGCGCGAAGTAACGGCTGAAATACGCAGCATCGAAAAATCCAAGTGCTGCGGCAATCTGCTGAACGCTCAAACTGGTATAGCGCAGGTTGCGCCGTGCTTCGAGCATGATGCGGCGCTGTAGCAGTTCCAGGGCCGAGGCATCGGCAAGCCGCCGGCACACCGCATTGAGATGTCCCGGCGTCAGCCCCAGCTGGTCGGCGTAGCGGGAAATCGGCCAATGCGCGCGATAGTGCCGGTCGATCAGGGTTTGATACGCGCGCAGATGACGCAGCGCCGGATCGGCTTGCGCGTTGGCCACGGCCGCGTCTTGCAGGCCTTGCAGCGCGGCGCGCGCTGTCCAGATCACCAGCTGCGTCGCTGCGGCCTGCAGTGCGGCCTCGTGCCCGACGCGCTGATGCGCATGGTCGTCGGCGATGCTGCCGAACAATACGTCGAGCAGGCGTTGCGATGACTTGACCGGCAATACGGCCGGCATCGACAGGCCGGATTGCAGCAGCGGTGCAGCACTGAGCGCGCTACGCACCAGAGGCATGCACAAGGTGATGATGTGCCCGCGTACCCGCGGGTCGAACGCAAACCCGTGCACGCACAGCGGCGGCAGCCACACGAGGTTGGCGCCACGCAGACGCTGGGTGCGTCCATCCAGTTGCAGCGTCGCCGACCCGCGCTGCACATACAGCAGCTGCGCCAGATCTTCATGCCGGTGCGGGTTGATGTGCCAGTCGTGCAGCCGGCTGCGCGCGGCAATTGATTCCCAATGCAGTAATTCCGGCGCATCGACGTGCCGTTCGCCGTACAGGCCGAAGGCGGGAACCGCAGCGATCGCAGCATCATTGCGTGTGCGTGTAGGCATCGTCGAAAAGTCCAAGCACTGCGCGCAATCATCCCTTCAATGGTCGCGTTTGGCTACCGACACTGCAGGCCTGATCACTGAAGGCAGGAGCGCCCGATGCGGACGCAAATTGCAATCATCGGCGCCGGGCCATCGGGCCTGCTGCTGGGCGAACTGTTGCTGCGTGCCGGCATCGACACGCTCATCGTCGAGCGGCAGACACCGCAACACGTGTTGGGGCGCATCCGCGCCGGGGTGTTGGAGCAGGGCAGCGTGGAGTTGCTGCAACGTGCCGGTGTGGGCGAGCGCCTGCAGCGTGAGGGCCTGCCGCATCATGGCTTCGAACTGTCGCTCGATGGCCAGCGTGAGCGCATCGATCTGCTACGCGGTTGCGGCCGCGGGGTCACGGTCTACGGCCAGACCGAGGTCACGGCCGATCTGATGCAGGCGCGCCAGCGCAGTGGCGCGCCGACCTACTACGGCGCAGGCGAGGTCACCCTGCACGCGCTGGACAGCGCCGCACCCAGCGTGGAATTCACGCATGACGGTGGCCGCATGCGCGTTGCCTGCGACTACATCGTCGGCTGCGACGGCTTTCATGGGGTCAGCCGCGCCAGCATCCCGGCCGAGCGGATGCGCCTGTTCGAACGCGTCTATCCGTTCGGCTGGCTGGGTGTGCTGGCCGATACGCCGCCTGTGCACGATGAGCTGATCTATGCGCGTCACAGGCGTGGCTTTGCCTTGTGCTCGATGCGCTCGCCCACGCGTACGCGCTATTACGTGCAGGTACCCGCGGACGCCCGTGTGGAAGCCTGGAGCGATGCGGCGTTCTGGGATGCGTTGCGCGCACGCTTGCCGGATGCGTTGGCCGAACAATTGGTCACCGGCCCATCGATCGAAAAGAGCATCGCGCCGCTGCGCAGTTTCGTCGCCGAGCCGATGCAGTACGGTCGCCTGTTTCTGGCCGGCGATGCGGCGCATATTGTGCCGCCCACCGGCGCCAAGGGGCTGAACCTGGCGTTGGCCGATGTCGGCATGCTTGCGCAGCTGTTCGCGCTCTGGAAGGCCTCCGGCGATGCCGATGTGTTGCGGCAGTACTCGTCCCTGGCGCTGCAGCGGGTGTGGAAGGCCGAGCGATTTTCGTGGTGGATGACCACGCTGCTGCATACCTTCGACGACGAAGATGCCTTCACTGCGCGCATCCGCCAGGCCGAGCTGGAGTATCTGCTCGGCAGCGAGGCCGGCCGCGCGACCATCGCTGAAAACTATGCGGGACTGCCGCTGGCCGAGGTGGCCGAGCGCTGAGACAGCCTGTTTTAAGGTGATTTTTTTATTACCAGGCAGTTGCGAAGTGCCCTGGTGCACTTCGCGTAGGCTAGCGCGACAGCGCATGTGCTCGGTAGGGTGGCGTGGACGCGTGGCGGTTGCTGTCTGTGCATGGACGCGTCATTGCCCCAATCGCGCCGTGCGCCAACTCCCCCGTGAGCGCATGGCCTGTTTCCTCCCAGGAGATCCCCATGAAAAAGATTGTTTCCCGCGCCTTGTTGCTGATCATGCTGGTCGCACCGATGGCGGCGTTCGCGCAGACCGCCGTCACTGAAAACACCAATCACCAGAAGTTGCTGCTCGGTTCCAATTGGTACGAAACCGCCAATAAGCGGCTGGTCTACGACTTCTGGCGCATCGTGTTCGAAGCCGGGCAGGTGCAGTACGCACCGATGTACATGGACAAGAACTACATCCAGCACAACCCGAATGTCGCCAATGGGCGCGATGCGTTCATTGCATTCCTGACGGCCTTCGTGAAGCCGACCCCGGTGCAGCCGCGTGTGCAGTTGCCGTTGGTCGCCATCACCGCCGATGGCGATCTGGTCACGCTGGTGTCGGTGCGCACGCTGCCGGACCCGCGTAACCCCGGCAAGACCTATACCACCACGTGGTTCGATATGTTCCGCATCGAAAAGGGTCTGATCAAGGAACATTGGGACCCGGACACCATCGCCGGTCGCGCAAATACCGGCGGCCAGTAATTGCTGCGGCATTGCAGGGCTGCAGCCTGCAGCCCTGCAATGCGTGTCCCATGCGACTAGCTCCCCCAGCGTTGCGCCCACCCGATGGTGGGCGCAGTCGTTTCGATGGAAGCGCTTAGCTGATCCGGAAGCCCATCGTCGCTTCCACCGCCTGCTGCCAGCCGGCATACAGTTGTTCGCGCTTGTCCTCGGCCATGGTCGGCTCGAAGCGGCGATCCACCGCCCACTGCTTGGCGATCTCTTCGCGGCTGCTCCAGAACCCGGTTGCCAAGCCGGCCAGATAGGCCGCGCCGAGCGCAGTGGTTTCGGCCACTTCCGGGCGCAGCACCGGCACGTTGAGCATGTCGCTCTGGAACTGCGCCATGAAATCGTTGGCGATCGCGCCACCATCGGCGCGCAGTTCCTTCAGTTCGATACCCGAATCAGCCTGCATCGCGGTCAACACGTCGCGGGTCTGGTACGCCATCGATTCCACCGCCGCGCGCACGAAATGTTCCTTGGTGGTGCCGCGGGTCAACCCGAACACCGCGCCGCGGATATCGCTGCGCCAGTACGGCGCACCCAGGCCGACGAAGGCCGGCACCAGATAGACCCCGTCGTTGTCGCCGGCGCGTTCGGCATAGGCCTGTGAGTCGCTGGCCTTGCCGAGCATGCGCAGGCCGTCGCGCAGCCATTGCACCACCGACCCTGCGACGAAGATCGAGCCTTCCAGCGCATATTCGACCTTGCCGTCGATGCCCCAGGCAATCGTGGTCAACAAGCCGGCCTTGGACGCGACCGCCTTGTCGCCGGTATTCATCAGCGCAAAGCAACCGGTGCCGTAGGTGTTCTTGGCCATGCCCGGTTCGAAGCAGGCCTGGCCGAACAACGCCGCCTGCTGGTCGCCGGCAATCCCTGCGATCGGCACCTGCTCGCCATAGAAATACTGGGTCTGGGTCATGCCGTAGATTTCGCTGGAGGAGCGCACCTCCGGCAGCATCTCCTTCGGCACGTCGAGCATGGCCAGCAGCTCGGCATCCCATTCCAGCGTGTGGATGTTGTACATCAAGGTGCGCGAGGCATTGGTGTAGTCGGTGACGTGCACCTTGCCGCCGGTGAGATTCCAGATCAGCCAGCTGTCGATGGTGCCGAAGGCCAGTTCGCCGTTGCGCGCGCGTTCGCGTGCGCCGTCGACGTGATCGAGGATCCACTTGACCTTGGTCCCGGAAAAATACGCATCGATCAGCAGGCCGGTCTTGTCGCGCACCATCTGCTCGTGCCCGGCGTCCTTGAGTTGCGTACAGATGTCCTTGGTCTGCCGCGATTGCCAGACGATGGCGTTGTAGATCGGCTGGCCGGTGGCCTTGTCCCACACCACCGCGGTCTCGCGCTGGTTGGTGATGCCGATGCCGGCGATCGAGCGCGCATCGATCTGCGCATTGTTGAGCAGCTCGGTGATCGTGGTGTAGACGCTGGTCATGATCTCGCGCGGGTTGTGTTCCACCCAGCCCGGCTGCGGAAAGATCTGCCCGAACTCGCGCTGCGCCACGCCGGCCACCTTGCCGTTGCGATCGAACAACATCGCGCGCGAGCTGGTGGTGCCTTGATCGATCGCAAGGACGTATTGTTTTTCCATCGGAGATTCCTCGAACAATGCCGGCGCTGGCGCACGGCGAGAAAGTGGGTAATGCACGCCGCTGCTCGAAAGGCCCATACATCCAGGGCCTGTCCGGCAGCGGCGCCGTGCTGTCAGTCGTGCAGCAGTGCGATCAGCGCGGATCGCGCGGTGGTTTGCCGGCCTGCAGATGGCGCACGCGTGCCGGCAGGAAGGGCAGGATCAGCCACTGGTAGGCGAGCGCGCCGATCGGGCCGCCGATCAACGGTCCGACGATCGGGATCCACCAGTAGTTGTCCTTGGCCGGCAGTGCTGCCTCGCCCCAGCCGGCGAAGTAGGCGAACAGGCGCGGGCCGAAATCGCGCGCCGGATTCATCGCCCAGGCTTCCAGATAACCCATCGACGCGCCCAGCGTCGCCACCAGCAGACCGATCATCAGCGCGCCGGAGTTGGCGGTCGGCGCGGCTTCGTTGAATTGTTCGGTGATGGCGAAGATGCCGAAGATCAGGAACGCGGTGATGATGATCTGGTCGACCAGCGCATGCATCGGCGTGACCGCCAGACCAGGTGCGGTGAAGAACACACCGGCCGCGCCGCCGGCTTCGCGCGTCAGCTGCTGCACCTGGTTGAAATGGTCGATCACCGGCCCGTACAACTGATAGACGATGGCCGCGCCCAGGAAGGCGCCGATGACCTGGGCGATCCAGTACGGCACCACCTTTTTCCACGAGAAATCGCGGAACAGTGCCAGCGCCAGCGTCACCGCCGGATTGGCATGCGTGCCCGACACCGAGCCGGTGACATAGATCGCCAGCGTCACTGCCAGGCCCCAGGCGATACACACGCCCCAATAGGCGTTCTGATAGGGACTGGGGTCGTAGAGGATGTACATCGCCGCGACCGAGTCGCCCAGCGCGATGATGATGAACATCGCGACCGCTTCGGAAATCAACTCACCTACGAGTTGGCGGTTCATGCGCGCATGCTCGCGAGAGGATCATCGCAACGCGCAGGCGATTGCAACACGCGCGTCGGCGCGCAGGGGGAGTGGGTCGTGCTCATCGGGGGTGCCCTCCACGGGGTGATGCAGGCAGTGCGCCAGGATACGTTGCCGGACGACCCGTCCTCGCCGGCAACGCGGTGTGTTCAAACGGTCGCGAGCTCGGCGGATTGGAGCGCCTGCGTCTGCAGGTACGCTTCCAGCCGCTGACGTCCCTCCGCATCGATCCGCAGCCCGAGTTTGCTGCGACGCCACAGGATATCGTCGGCGGTCTGCGCCCATTCGTGGTGACGCAGGTAGTCCACCTCGGCCTGGTACAGGTCTGCACCGAAGTGCTCGCCCAGGCCGGCCACATCCTGCGCATCGCCCAGCAGCGGTTCCGCGCAGGTGCCGTAATTGCGCACCAGCCGCTGCGCGGTGGCGGCAGGCAGCCAGGGGCGCGCGTTGCGCACGCGCTCAAGCAGGCTGGCGATATCGCGCTGTTCACCACCCGGCAGCGCATCGCCGCGCGCGGTCCATGCCGGCTTGCGTGCGCCCAGCGCATGCGTGAGCCGGTCGACGGCCTCTTCGGCGAGCTTGCGGTAGGTGGTCAACTTGCCGCCGAACACATTGAGCAACGGCGCGCCGTCGGTGATGACCTCCAGTTGATAGTCGCGCGTCACCTCGGCGGCATTGTCTTCGGCATCGTCCAGCAGCGGGCGCACGCCACTGTAGTTCCACACCACATCGGCAGGGCTGATCTGTTGCTGGAAATAGAGGTTCACCGCGTCGCACAGGTACTGGATCTCGGCCGCATCGATCCGGGGAGCGGCGGGGTCGGCCTCGTAGTCGACGTCGGTGGTGCCGATCAAGGTGAAGTCGTGCTCGTAAGGAATGGCGAACACGATGCGCCGGTCCGGTTGCTGGAAGATGTAGGCGTGATCGTGATCGAACAGCTTGGGCACCACGATGTGGCTGCCCTTGACCAGGCGCAGCGCGTGCTGATGCGGCACCGCGGCAACCTTGTCCAGGAACGACACCGCCCACGGCCCGGCGGCATTGGCCAGTGCGCGCGCCTGCACGGTGCGGCGACGGCCATCGCGGTCCTCAAGCTCGGCGTACCAGAAGCCGGCATCGCGCCAGGCACCCACGCAGCGCGTGCGGGTGTGGATCTGGGCGCCGCGCTTTGCCGCGTCCATCGCATTGAGCACCACCAACCGTGCGTCCTGCACCCAGGCGTCGGAGTACACGAAGCCGGTGCGCAGCGATTCCTGCAACGGCTGCCCGACCGGGTGGGTGCGCAGCGACAGGCGCCGCGAGCGCGGCAGGCTGCGCTTGCTGCCCCCCAGATGGTCGTACAGAAACAGGCCGGCGCGGATCATCCACGCCGGACGCAGATGCGGCTGATGCGGCAACAGAAAGCGCAATGGCCAGATGATGTGCGGGGCCAGCCGCAGCAGCACTTCGCGCTCGGCCAGCGCCTTGCCGACCAGCGCGAACTCGTACTGCTCCAGATAGCGCAGGCCGCCATGGATCAGCTTGGTACTGGCGCTGCTGGTATGCGCGGCCAAATCGTCCTGCTCGCACAGGCACACCGACAGGCCACGTCCGGCCGCATCGCGGGCGATGCCGACCCCGTTGATGCCGCCGCCTACCACCAGAAGATCGTACGTCTCGCCCATCGGTGCCTCCATCCAGGTGCGCTACGAGCGAACCTAAGTTGTCATGTTCGAACATATTCGAACATCAAACCTTTTCGGGGCGTGAAGAAATGGATTGCCTGTAAATCAAGGCGAGTTGAACGATAAAGGCAATTGAGTGGTGGAAATCGATTCATTGAGCAAATCGAAAATTGGCGTTGAGCCGAAGTCCGCGGGTCACAAACGCACTTAAACGAACAATCTCAGTTGCCGCCGTCGGCATCTGCCAGGTGCACCCGGGTGCCGGCCTCGGCCAGCACCTTGGCCAGTTCCTGCGGCGGCGGTCGGTCGGTGAACCAGTCGTGCACCTGGGCGATCGCCCCCAGCCGCACCATGGCGTTGCGGCCGAACTTGCTGTGGTCGGCGGCCAGCACCACCTGGCGCGAGTGCTCGATGATGGCCTGGGCCACGCGCACTTCCTGGTAGTCGAAATCCAGCAGGGTGCCGTCCAGGTCGATGCCGGAAATGCCGATCACCCCGAAGTCCACCTTGAACTGGCGGATCAGTTCCACCGTGGCCTCGCCGGTCACGCCCTGATCGCGCCCGCGCACCACGCCGCCGGCCACGATCACCTCGAAACTGGGGTTGGCGCTCAGCATCACCGCCACGTTGAGGTTGTTGGTGATCACGCGCAGGCCGCGATGCTGCAGCAACGCGCGCGCGACCTCCTCGTTGGTGGTGCCGAGATTGATGAACAGCGAGGCATCGTCGGGAATGAAGCGCGCGACGTGCGTGGCGATGTGCTGTTTCTCGCGTGCCTGCAGCGCCTTGCGCGCGGTGTAGGCCAGGTTTTCCACGCTCGAAGGCATGCTGACGCCGCCGTGATAGCGGCGCAGCACGCCGGCATCGCACAGCAAGGTCAGATCGCGCCGAATGGTTTGCGGGGTAACCTCAAAGCGCGTGGCCAGGCCTTCGACATCGGCAAAGCCCTGCTGCCGCACCAGCGCCACCAATTGTTCCTGGCGCGGGTTCAATGCCGGCGCCGGGACAGTCCTGTAGTGAGTTGACTCCATGCGCAGATGATCGCGCATGCGCGTGAGGATGCAAGCACGGCAGTCTCTGGCGAGTGTCCGTCCGGCGTGCGGGGCGATTCACGCCGCCGCAGAGCGCATGTTGCGCTCAGCAGCACCGCGCCAGCGCAACGGCCGGCGCGGTGCGCATGACGGCAGCGCTCAGCCCAGCTCGCCGCGGTAGCCGGTGTCGATGCTGATGCTGCCGCCCACCGCACGCGACACGCAGGCGCACAGCTTGCGATTCTCGCGACGTTGTTCGTCGCTGAAAAAGACATCGCGATGATCGATGTCGGCGGCGCTGTCGAGCACCTCCACCGCGCACAAGCCGCACTCGCCACGACGGCATTCGGCGATCAATTCGACCCCGGCGTCGGCCAGCGCATCGAGCATCGATTCGTTTTCGGCCACCGGTACTTCCAGGCCGAGCGCAGGCAGCTTGACCACGAACGCCTGCGCCGGCACCCGCCCGCTATTGCCGAAGGTTTCGAAATGCAGCCGCGCGCGTGGACGCCCGGCGGCATGCCAGTGCTGGCGTACCGCCTCCAGCATGCCCAGCGGCCCGCACACATAGACCTCGGCGTTGGGCGAGAGCCGTGCCAGTTCGGCGGCAAGATCGGGCGGGCCGTCGGTGTCGTCGCAATGCAGCTGCAGGCGCGCGCCGAGCAGCGCCTCCAACTGGTCGACGTAGGCCATCGCGCTGCGCGAACGCCCGACATACAGCAGGCGGAATGCCTGGTGCCGCTGCGCCAGCCGCTGCGCCATGCCCAGGATCGGCGTGATGCCGATACCACCGGCGATCAACAGGATTTCCTCGCCGCTCTCGTCCAGCGCAAAGTTGTTGCTCGGAGGCGACATTTCCACCACGTCGCCCGGCTGCAGCGTCCACATATGCAGCGAGCCGCCACGGCTGTCCGGCATCTGCCGTACTGCGATCTGGTAGTAGCCATCCGCACGCGGCTCGCCCACCAGCGAGTAAGAGCGCACATCGCTGCGGCCGTTCAACTGCAGGCGAAAATCCAGGTGGCTGCCCACCTCGAAGGCACGCGCTGCAGTGCCTGGGTCGAGCACGATTTCGCGCACGCCTGCGCAGGCATCGGCGATGCTGACGACATGGGCGCGATGCCATTGGGTGTCTTTACGCATGAGGAACTCCAGGCACATGAGCGTGCCGTTCAAGACCGGCAGTGGATGCGTGGGCGCGGCCGAGCAGGGCGCCACCGCGCACCTTGGCGATCGCCGTGGGGGTTTGCAGGAGGTGGCGCAGATTGCGGTGGGCCAGACGGGCGTGCTCGCGCACCAGCGCTTCGGCGCGGCTGCCCTGACGCTTTGCGATGGCGGCAATCACTTCGCGATGCTGGTCCTGCGCGACGGTCAGGATCACCTGCGCGTCGGCAGCGCTGGTCTGGGCCATGACCAGGCTGTTGGGCGAAGCGAATGGCAGCTGCAGCACGCGGGTGAGCTCGCGGCCGAGCACGTCGCTGCCGGCCATCGCCACCAGCAGGGCGTGGAACAGCGCGTTGGCCTGGACATAGGCGGCGAAGTCGATGGCATCCTGCGGCGCGCCGACGATGGCATCGAGCGTCTCCAGCAGCTGGTGCGCCTGCGCCAACTGCGCGGCGGTGGCCCCGCGCTCGGCGGCCATGCGGGCGGCCAGGCCTTCGAGCGTGCCGCGCAGTTCGATGGCGTCGTATACGTCGTGCTCGCTGAAGGCCTGTACCGCGTAGCCGCCGCCCGGCAGCGCACTGGCCAGTCCTTCTTCGCACAGGCGCTGCAATGCGGCGCGTACCGGCGTGCGCGACATGCCCAGCCGCTGCACCACCGCCACTTCGGACAGTCGCGCACCGGCGGGCAGGGTGCCGTCGAGGATCAGCTCGCGCAGCGAGAGCAGCGCGCGCGTGGTCTGTGCCGCGCTGCTGTGGAACGGTGTGGTCGGTGGCATGGCGGTCTCCTGTGCGCTGCGCTCAGCCCACCATGCGCAGCGACAGATCCTGCGCGCGCTGTTCGTGCGCGATCAGGCGGTCGATCACCCGCCGCGCCCACATGCCGCCGGCATCGACGTTGAGGTTGTAGAAGGTGTGATCCGGATGCGCGTCGATGGCGCGCTGTTGCGCCTCCAGTACCGCCTCGTCCTCGCCGAACACACCGGTGACGCCGGCGCGGGTGAGCGTGGTCAGGGATTGATCGTGCAACGCGTAGTTGCGCATGAACGCCCAGAAATAATGGCAGGTGGTATCGGTCTCCGGCGTAATCGTGTTGAGTACGTAGCCGTTGACGCCCTGGCTGCGGTCGCCCTCCGGTGCGCCGGTGCCGGCGATGGCCACACCGACATCGATGGCGATGGTGCCGGGCGCTTCGAAGCGGATGATCTGCCAGCGGTCGACCTTGCCGTGGTAATCCAGATGCCGCGCGATCTGGCTGGCCCAGAACGGCGGCGCGTCGATATTGCGCATCCAGCGCGACACCACCACCGAGCGGTCGCCATGCACCACATCGAAGGGCGCCTCGGCGATCTCGTCCTGGCCGATGCTCGAGCCATGCACGAAGGTCTCGTGGGTCAGGTCCATCAGGTTGTCCAGCACCAGCCGGTAGTCGCACTTGGCGTAGATGGTGCGGCCATCGCCGGCCCAGGCCGGGTCGTGCGCCCAGTGCAGGTCGGGGATCAACGCGGTGTCGGCCTTGGCCGGGTCGCCCGGCCAGATCCACACGTAGCGGTGCTTCTCTGCCACCGGAAAACTGCGCACGCAGGCCGAGGGGTTGATGGTCTCCTGCGAGGGCATGTGCACGCAGCGGCCCTGGGTGTTGTAGACCAGGCCGTGATAGCCGCACACCACATCGTCGCCGCGCAGCTTGCCCATCGACAGCGGCACCAGCCGGTGCCAGCAGGCGTCTTCCAGCGCGACCACCGCACCGGCGGTGGTGCGGTAGACCACCACTTCGAGGTTGCAGACCTTGCGCGGGGTCAGGGCGTGCTTGATTTCGTGGTCCCAGGCGACGGCATACCACGCGTTGAGGGGAAACAGCGGCTTGGACTGGGACATGACCGTGACTCCTGGGGTTTTTGTATACAACCTGGGGTACGCATCGACGCACTGCGCCGGCCTGCAACCAGTTGACGCGCATGCCAGCGCTGGCGTCTGCTTGCAGGCGAAGTTATGTATACACCGGAGACAATGTTGGAGCATGACTGCGCAACGGAAATTGTGCGATTATCGAATTAAATCGCCGATAATCGTATTGACCGGGCTGTTGGGCCGGCCCTACCGTGGCTGCACATTCGCAGCGGTGTCTTGCCCATGGCCGAAATCGTCACTCTGTCAGATGCGGTGTCCCACCTGATTGCCGATGGCGATTGCGTGGCGATGGAAGGCTTTACCCATCTGATCCCGCATGCGGCCGGCCATGAGGTGATCCGCCAGCGCAAACGCGATCTGCGCCTGGTGCGCATGACTCCGGACCTGATCTACGACCAGCTGATCGGTGCCGGTTGCGCGTCGGCGTTGCGGTTTTCGTGGGGCGGCAATCCGGGGGTCGGCTCGCTGCACCGGCTGCGCGATGCGGTCGAACACGCCTGGCCACAGCCGCTGCAGATCCGCGAACACAGCCACGCCGACATGGCCAACGCCTATGTCGCCGGCGCCTCCGGGCTACCGTTTGCGGTGTTGCGCGGCTATGTCGGCTCGGACCTGCCGCGCGTCAACGACAGCATCAAGTTCCTGCAATGCCCGTACACGGGCGAGACGCTGGCCACCACGCCGGCGGTCAAGCCCGATGTCACCGTGATCCATGCGCAGCAGGCCGACCGCCGCGGTAATGTGCTGCTATGGGGCATCCTAGGCGTGCAGAAAGAAGCCGCGCTGGCCGCGCGCAAGGTGATCGTCACGGTGGAAGAGATCGTCGACACGTTGGAGGCGCCGCCCAACGCCTGCATCCTGCCGCGCTGGGTGGTCGATGCGGTCTGCCACGTGCCCGGGGGCGCCGCGCCCTCGTACGCGCATGGCTATTACGCCCGCGACAACCGCTTCTATCTGGCCTGGGATGCCATCGCGCGCGACCGTGCACGCTTCCAGGCCTGGATCCAGGCGCACATTCTCGACACCGACGATTTCGCAGCGTTCCAGCGCGTCTACGCGCAATCTCTGCTGCAGGTGGCCGCATGAGCGAGTACAGCACCAACGAAATGATGACCGTGGCCGCCGCGCGCCGTTTGCCCGATGACGCGGTGTGCTTCGTCGGCATCGGCCTGCCATCCACGGCCGCCAACCTGGCGCGGCTGACGCATGCGCCGGATGTCACCCTGATCTACGAATCCGGACCGATCGGGGCGCGCCCGGACGTGCTGCCGTTATCGATCGGCGACGGCGAGCTGGCCGAAACCGCCGACACCGTGGTCTCCACGCCGGAGATCTTCCGTTACTGGCTGCAGGGCGGTCGGGTGGATGTCGGCTTCCTGGGGGCGGCGCAGATCGATCGCCACGCCAACCTCAATACCACCGTGATCGGCGACTACGCAGCGCCGAAGACGCGCTTGCCCGGTGCCGGTGGCGCGCCGGAAATCGCGGCCAGCGCCAAGCAGGTGTTCATCATCATGCGGCAGTCCCGACGCAGCTTCGTGCCGACGCTGGACTTCGTCACCACGGTCGGGCACTTGGACGGTGGCGATGCGCGGCAGCGTGCCGGCCTGCCTGGCGCCGGCCCTACCGTGGTGGTCACCGATCTGTGCGTGATGGAGCCCGATGCGCTCACCCGCGAACTCACCGTCACCTCGCTGCACCCGGGTATCAGCCGCGAACAGGTGAGCGCGGCGACCGGCTGGCCGATCCGCTTCGCCGCCGATCTTGCGCAGACCACCCCACCCAGCACTGCGGAATTGCAGGCGCTGCGCGCGCTGCAGGCACGTACCGACGCAGCGCATGGCAAGCAGGCCGCCGGAGCCGAGGCATGAGCGAGGTCTATCTGATCGATGGCATCCGCACGCCGATCGGCCGCTATGGCGGCGCGCTGTCCAGCGTGCGTGCCGACGACCTGGGCGCAGTGCCGATCGCCGCGTTGCTGGCCCGTCATCCGCAGCTGGACCCGGCCGGCATCGACGACGTGTATCTGGGCTGTGCCAACCAGGCCGGCGAAGACAACCGCAATGTCGCGCGCATGAGCGTGTTGCTGGCCGGGCTGCCGAGTTCGGTGCCGGGCAGCACCCTCAACCGTCTGTGCGGGTCGGGGCTGGATGCGATCGGCACGGTGGCACGCGGCATCCGCGCCGGCGAGCTGGGGTTGGCGCTTGCCGGCGGTGTCGAATCGATGTCGCGCGCGCCCTGGGTGATGGGCAAGGCCGAGGGCGCCTTCGCGCGAACCCAGCAGCTGGAAGACACCACCATGGGCTGGCGCTTCATCAACCCGCGCCTGCAGGCGGCCTATGGCACCGAGTTGATGGGCGAAACCGCCGAGAACGTCGCGCAGCGCCATGCCATCGCGCGCGAGGATCAGGACGCCTTCGCACTACGCAGCCAGCAGCGCGTCGCCGCCGCCCAGGCTGCCGGGTTCTTCGATGCGGAAATCACCTCGGTGCCGGTGGCTGCACGCAAGGGCGGCGATGCCGTCACCGTCGAATACGACGAAGCGCCGCGCCCGAACACCACCGCCGAGATGCTGGCCAAACTCAAGCCGGTGTTCCGCCAACCCGGCAGCGTGACTGCCGGCAATGCGTCCGGTATCAACGACGGAGCTGCCGCGTTGTTGCTGGCGTCAGCGCAGGCCGTGCAGACGCATCGGCTGACCCCCCGCGCACGGGTGCTGGGGTTCGCGTCGGCAGGTGTCGAGCCGGCTTACATGGGCATGGGCCCGGTGCCGGCCACGCAGCGTCTGTTGGCGCGTCTGAACCTGCGCATCGAACAGTTCGATGCGATCGAACTCAACGAAGCCTTCGCCGCGCAGGCGTTGGCGTGCCTGCGCGCATTCGGCTTGCCCGACGATGCAGCGCACGTCAACGCCAACGGCGGCGCCATTGCGCTTGGCCATCCGCTGGGCATGAGCGGTGCGCGGCTGGCGCTTACCTTGTTGCGGCAACTGGAAGCCAACAACGGCCGGCTCGGGCTGGCCAGCATGTGCGTCGGCGTGGGGCAGGGCGTGGCATTGGCGATCGAGCGTGTGTGAGCCTGCCCGCTGCAACCACTGCGCCGCTGTCGCACACCTACATTGCTTGACCATGCCGCAGTGCGGCGCAGGGAGATTTGACGATGCGCGATGCCCCCGTTGATCGGTCACTTGCAGACCCGCTGCTCGGCTACCGCCGTACCCGGCCCGGCACGCAGCCGGCCTATCTGCATCCGGCGTACGCCTCCACCACCTTGCGCGGCCCTACGCGCGCGCCGATCGACATCCCGGTCACGCTGTCGGAAGTCACCGGCCCGCGCCTGGATCGGCTCACCCTGGGCGAGCATGCAGCCGATCTCACCGCAGGGTTCGGTGGCGAGCCACTGGGCGAGCGCATCATCGTCTCCGGCCGCGTGCTCGACGAAAACGGCAGGCCCGTGCGCAACAGCGTGGTGGAAGTGTGGCAATGCAATGCCGCCGGCCGTTACCAGCACGCCGGCGATCGTCACGACGCACCGCTGGACCCCAACTTCCGAGGCACCGGCCAGGTGCTCACCGATGCGCATGGCCGCTACGTCTTCAAGACCATCAAGCCGGGCGCGTATCCGTGGCGCAATCACTACAACGCCTGGCGGCCGGCGCACATCCATTTTTCGTTGCATGGCGATGGCATCGGGCAACGGTTGATCACCCAGATGTATTTCCCCGGCGACCCGCTGCTGGCGCACGACCCGATCTACAACTGCGTCGACGATCCGCTGGCGCGCGAGCGCATGGTGTCCAGCTTCGACTGGGAAAACGCCATCAGCGAATATGCGCTGGCCTATCGCTTCGACATCGTGCTGCGTGGTCGCAAGCAAACGGTCTGGGAGTGAATCGATGAGCCTGCACGCAACCCCTTCGCAAACCGTCGGCCCGTATTACCGGCTTGGCCTGGAACCGCTGTATCGCGACCGGCTCGCACCGGCGCAGGCGGCCGGCACGCACGTGCAGATCAGCGGCTGCGTCTTCGATGGTGCCGGCGTGCCGGTGGCCGACGCGGTGCTGGAGCTGTGGCAGGCCGATGCCGCCGGCATCTACGCGCATGCCGCCGATGCCCGCCACCAGGCGCACGACGCCAGCTTCGATGGCTGGGGCCGGGTGCCCACCGATGCGCAGGGGCGCTTTTGCTTCAGCACGGTCAAGCCGGGTGTCGTCGCCGGGCCGCAGGGCAGTCCGCAGGCAGCACACCTGAGCGTGCTGGTGTTCATGCGCGGGCTGTTGCGCGGCGCATCGACGCGGTTGTACTTCGCCGATGACCCGCAACTGGACAGCGACCCGATCCTGGCGCTGGTGCCTCCCGAGCGCCGCACCACCCTGCTGGCCCAGCCCGCGGGCAATAACGCCTATAGCTGGGATATCCATATGCAAGGCGAGAGGGAAACCGTGTTCTTCCGGTATTGATTTGCAGATCGTCTGCAGCGCTGCACGCAGCCGCCGGTGTCCCTGCGCGAGGAGTCCTACCGGCAGCTGGTCGCGCCGGTACGCTGCGTACGGCACGCGATGACAGGCTGCGAGCGCGCACCGCGGTGCCCAGGGCGCGGATGCAACCCGGCGTGCATGCTGTCACCTTCGCCAGCCATCGCCCTGTCAGGCCGCATTGCGCCGCGCGCATTGCCCTAACGTCTAGTTGGCACCCCCGTGCTTCGGTGCCATGCTGCCGGTACGCCAAGAGATGCGATGCATGAGTGCGACGTCTTTGCTGTTGGGATCCTTGTTTGGCGAGCCTGCGTGCGACGCAGTGTTTGACGATGCGGCGCGTGTGCAGGCCATGTTGCACTTCGAATCCGCGCTTGCCCGCGCGCAGGCGCAGTGCGGTGTCATTCCTGCCGAGGCTGCCGTAGCGATTGCAGCGGCCTGCGAGGTGCAGCACTACGACATGGCCGCCCTGGCGCAGGCCACCGCGCTCGCTGGCAACCCCGCCATTGCACTGGTCAAGGCGCTGACCGCGCGCGTCGCCGTGCACGATGCCGCAGCCGCGCGCTGGGTGCATTGGGGCGCCACCAGCCAGGACGTCATCGATACCGGCAGCGTGTTGCAACTGCGCGCCGCGCTCGATCTGCTGCTGCCGCGTCTGCAGCAACTGTGCGACACCTTGGCCGCGTTGGCAGCACGCGAGCGCGACACCGGTCTGCCCGGGCGGACCTTGTTGCAGCAAGCCGTGCCGGTGACCTTCGGGCTCAAGGTGGCCGGCTGGCTGGACGCCTTGCAACGTGCGCATCGGCGCCTGCACGGGTTGCGGCACGACGCGCTGGCGTTGCAGTTCGGCGGCGCGGCCGGCACCTTGGCGTCCTTGCAGGAGCGCGGTCTGGACGTGGCCCAGGCGCTGGCCACCAGCTTGGCGCTGCCGCTGCCTGCGTTGCCCTGGCACACCGCGCGCGACCGCATCGTCGAGGTCGGCTGCGGGTTCGGCCTGCTCGCCGGCACGCTGGGCAAGATCGGCGGCGATGTGGTGCTGCTGATGCAATCGGAGGTCGGTGAGGCGTTCGAGCCTGCGGCGGCCGGCAAGGGCGGCTCGTCGGCGATGCCGCACAAGCGCAATCCGGTGGCCAGCGTGGCGGCAGTGGCCGCGGCCACCCGCGTGCCCGGGCTGATCGCCACCTTGTTCAGCGCGATGGCGCAGCCGCACGAGCGCGCCGCCGGGCAATGGCATGCCGAATGGGAGACCTTGCCGCAGATCGTCTGCCTGACCGCCGGCAGCCTGGCGCAGATGCAGGCCTGCCTGGCCGAGCTGGAACTGGACCGCGCGCGGATGCGCCACCACCTGGATAGCCATGGCGGCGTGCTCTACGCCGAGGCGGCGGTGTTCGCACTGGCCCCGCAGCTTGGCAAGCCGCAGGCGCACGCGCTGGTCGAACAGGCGGTGGCGCGTGCGCAGGCGCAGCAGCGGCATCTGCGTGAGGTGCTGGCCGAGGACGCCCAGGCGAGCGCGGTACTCACGCACGCGCAACTGCAGGCGGTGTTCGATAGCGACAGCTGGCGCGGCATGTCCTCGGTCTGGATCGATCGCGTACTGGCCTCTTCTCCCCGTTGACGGTGCTTCGATGGCCTATCTGCAATTGCCCACGCATCGCCTGCATTACCGTGTGGACGGCACCGACGGGCGGCCCTGGCTGACCTTCTGCAATTCGCTCGGCACCGACCTGCATATGTGGGACGTGCAGATCGAGGCCTTCGCCCCGCATTACCGCATCCTGCGCTACGACCGCCGCGGCCATGGCTATTCGGACTCGCCGCCCGGCCCGTACAGCGTGGCCGACCTGGGGCAGGACGTACTGGCGTTATGGGACGCCTTGCAGATCGAGCGCAGCGATTTCTGCGGTTTGTCGATCGGCGGACTGACCGGGCAGTGGCTCGGGCTGCATGCCGCGCAGCGGCTGCGCCGGCTGGTGGTCTGTGCCACCGCGCAAAAGATCGGCAGCACCGCCACCTGGGAAACCCGTATCGAGCAGGTGCGGAGCGAAGGCCTGCCGATGCTGATCGATGCCACATTGCAGCGCTGGTTTACACCGGCATTTGCCATCAGCCACGCGCAGCGCCTGGACATGATCGCCGCCGCCTTCGTCTCCACCTCGCCGGCCGGATACATCGCCTGCTGCCAGGCGGTGGCCGAGGCGGACTTCCGCGGTGCGCTGGATGGGCTGAACCTGCCGCTGCTGGCCCTGGCCGGCGACGACGACCCGGTGTGCCCGCCGCCGAACCTGCGCGAGATCGCCTACGCGGCGCCGGATGGGCATTACGCCCAGGTACCGGGCCGCCATATCTGCAATCTGGAATCGCCGGCCGCGTTCAATGACGCGGTACTGGGCTTCCTGCAAGCCGACTGATCTTTTCCGCATTACAAGGACATCCCATGCACGAAGACGAACGCTATCAAGCCGGCCTGCGCGAACGCCGCCGGGTGCTGGGCGAGGCGCATGTCGAGCGCTCGCTGGCCGCGCGCACCGAGTTCACCACCGAGTTCCAGGACCTGATCACCCGGTATGCCTGGGGCACCATCTGGACCCGCGACGGCCTGCCTGCGCATACCCGCTCGTTGATCACCTTGTCGATGATGGTCGCGCTGGGCCACGACGAAGAATTCAAGCTGCATGTGCGCGCCGCCCGCAACAACGGCGTCACCCCCGAGCAGATCAAGGAAGTGCTGCTGCAGGCGGCGATCTATTGCGGCGTCCCGGCGGCCAACCACGCCTTTGCGCTGGCCAAACCGATTCTGGAAGAACAGGCTGCCGAGCCCTGATGCGGTCGCTCGTGTCGCTTTCGCGTCTGCCTGCCCAGCCACGCAGCCTGCCCAGTCCGCCGCGCCCATGACGAGATGCCGCATGACATTCCGACCCGCCTGCCTGCTCCTGCTGGTGTTGCTCTCACTGACCGCCGGCGCGCAACCGCAGCCCGGGCCGGGCACCCGGCTGGCGCAGGTACGCGCCGACGATGGCCAGACCCTGGCGGTGTGGTCGCGCGCGCCGGCCAAGCCGCGTGGCACGGTGCTGCTGGTGCATGGCCGCACCTGGAGTTCGCTGCCCAACTTCGACCTGCAGGTGCCCGGCGAAGCGGGCGACGCGCGCTCGGTACTGGCCGCCTTCGCACGGGCCGGGCTTGCCGCCTACGCGGTGGACCTGCGCGGCTACGGCGGCAGTGCGCGCGACCCCAGCGGGTGGAATACGCCCGCCCGCGCAGTGCGCGACGTCGAGCAGGTGCTGGCCTGGGTCGCCCGGCAACATCCAGATCTGCCGCCACCGGCCTTGATCGGCTATTCCAACGGTGCGCGGGTGGCGCTGCTGGTGGGCCAGCAACAGCCGCAGGCGCTGTCCGCACTGGTGCTGTATGGCTTCCCCGACGATGTCGATGCGCCGCCCACCGACGCGCCAACCCCGGCCCAGCCGTTGCGAGCACGCACCACCAGCGCGGCCGCCGGCGAGGATTTCATCACTGCCAACGCCGCACCCACGCGCGTGCGCGCCGCTTACCAGGCGCAGGCGGTGGCCGCCGACCCGGTGCGCACGGACTGGCGCGCGATGGAGCAGTTCGCGTTCCAGCCCGAACGGGTCACGACGCTGCCGGTGCTGCTGCTACGGGGTGTCGACGATCCGGTCGCCACGCAGGCGGACAACGCGCACCTGTTCGCACGCCTGGGTAGCGAAGATCGCAGTTGGGTCACATTGCCGCGCGCCGATCATGTGGCGCATGTCGAGGACACACACGCCGCCTGGGTGGAGACGGTGGTGGGCTTCCTGCGTCGGCCGCGTTGAGCCCGCAGGCGGGACGATGCGGGTGTCGCAGGAGGCTGCCGGCGTACGCGACCAACGCGCTGCTGGCTGCATGCCAAACAATGCGCTGCAGCTGCGCGTAAGGTAGCTCGCGTTGGTGTGCGGCATCGCCATGCGCTGCGCCAGGATCTTGGCCTTCACTCGGAATCGCGCTGCTCCATCACCTAGGACGCGCCGCCCGCGTCAGCTCAGCAACGCTCCCAGGCGCTGCGCCGCCAGCTTCAACGGGTCCAGCAGTTGTGTCTGCATGGTCTGCAGGCTGACGCGCCCGGCCTGCGCGCCGATGTTGAGCGCGGCAATCACCTCGCCACGCAGGTTGCGCACCGGCACCGCGATCGAGCGCAGGCCGATTTCCAGTTCCTGATCGGTCAGGCACATGCCTTCGCGGCGCGCACGCGCCAGGATCTCCAGCAGCGCCGACGCCTGGGTCACCGTGCGGTCGGTACGCGGGCGCAACGTGGTGCGCTCCAGATAGGCCTGCAAGGTGTCTGCGGGCAGGGCGGCCAGCAATACCCGGCCCATCGACGTGCAATACGCCGGCAACCGCGTGCCCGGGCGCAGCCCGATCGACATGATCCGCACCGTCTCCGCGCGCGCCACGTACAGCAGGTCGTCGCCATCCAGCACGCCCAGCGAGCAGGATTCGTGCAGTTGGTCGCGCAGCCCGTCCAGCACCGGCTGCGCGGCCGCGGTCATCGCCGAAGACGCCGCATACGCGCCGCCAATCCCCAGCACGCGCGGCAACAGCACATAGCCACGGCCCTGCTCGCCGACATAGCCCAGCTTGGCCAGCGTGTGCAGCACCCGCCGCACCGCTGCGCGGGAGATGCCGGTTTCCAGGCTGATCTGCGACATTGTCACCTCGCGCGGGTGCTGGGCGAACACGCTCAGCACCACCAGGCCGCGCCCCAGCGAGGTCATGAAGTCCGGGTCGCCCTGGGCGGCGGCAATCTGCTGCATCAATTCGTACGGCAGGCCGCGCTCGCTCCCGGGCGCGGCGACGGCGGCAGGACGTTTGCGGCGGCTGGCGGTGGGCTCGGGCATCGGATCGCGCGTCAGGCAGGTCCCCGCATGGTAAGCGCTCGCGCCAATGCCTGCCTCCGGTCGCACTGTGTGCATCGCATGTAAGCACTTCATCCTGCTTGCCGCATAATCGCCGCTGACTTGTTTCGGATCGGTCCCCCTCGTCCATGAAAACCCCCAAGGGCCTGCAGCCGCTGATCGACGACGGTGTCATCGACGAAGTGCTGCGACCACTGAAGAGCGGCAAGGAAGCCTCCGTCTACGTGGTCAGCGCAGGCGAGGACATCCTGTGTGCCAAGGTCTACAAGGACATGGCGCAACGCAGCTTCCAGGCGCGCGTGCAATATCAGGAGGGCCGCAAGGTGCGCGGCAGCCGCCAGGCGCGCGCAATGGGCAAGGCCACCAAGTTCGGTCGCCGCGAAGCCGAGACCGCATGGAAGAACACCGAAGCCGACGCGCTCTACCAGCTGGTGGATGCCGGCGTGCACGTGCCCAAGCCGCGCGGTTATTTTCATGGCGTGCTGCTGATGGATCTGGTCACCGACGAAGCCGGCCATAGCGCACCGCGTCTGGGCGAAGTGGAGCTTGAGCCGGAGCAGGCACGCGCATTCCACAGCAGCCTGATCGGCGACGTGGTCAAGATGCTTTCGCTCGGCCTGGTGCACGGCGATCTGTCCGAATACAACGTGCTGGTCTCGCCCGAGGGCCCGGTGGTGATCGATTTCCCGCAGGTGGTCAGCGCCGCCGGCAACAATGCCGCGCGCGACATGCTGCTGCGCGATGTGCACAACCTGCGCGATTGCCTGGGCCGCTTCGCCCCGGACCTGCTGGACACCCACTACGGCGAAGAGATGTGGGCGCTCTACGAAAAGGGCGAGTTGCGCCCGGACAGCGCGCTCACCGGCCGCTTCAAGTTCGATACCAAGCGCGCCGACGTGCGCGCCATCCGCGCCTCGATCGAAGACGCGCGGCAGGAAAATCTCATCCGCCAGCAAGGGCGCGAAGCCGCTGCCGAAGACGACGATTGATCGTTGCGTGCGTCATGACCGCACGCTGCCAGTGCAACGGGAGGCGTTGGCGCGGTTCACGCTGCATCCTCCAGCCGCGAAGACGTCGTTTGCGTAACGGCGCGAACGCAGCAACGTGGGATCCGGGTACCTTCGGAAGTTGCCGTCAACGAAGGGCAAGTTGCCGATTCATCCCGCCCTGCCTGCGCGTGCAGGTCTGCGCACCCGCCGGGCAGTTGCGCATGCGCGCGATGCAATGCAGCAATCGGCAGCGCCACTGCGTGCTCGCATCTGCGCGAGATCTCACGCGTGCAGGCCCAAGCGCTTGTGTATCAAGCCAGCACCGGCGCGCTCAAGTTATCGGCCGTCATCTTGCCGAATCATTATTCAGATTAATTGTTATTAAAAATAAGTATCAGGCAGACTCGGCAGTCGTTCACCACCAGCGAGACCGCCATGTTCGATCCCGATGTCGTTCGCTTGTTCACCGTGCTGCAGCAGGCCGCCCAGCCGCCGATGGAAACGCTGCCGCTGGCAGAGGCACGCGCAATGATGCGTGGTATGGGGGCCCAACTCGGCTTCCCGGTGCTGGAGATGGCGCAGCTGCGTGCCGTACATGCCGACACCGCTGCCGGCAGCGTGCCGTTGCGGCTCTATCGCCCCCAGGGCTTGAGCGATGGCCCTGCGCCCACCTTGCTGTTCGTGCACGGTGGCGGTGGTGTGGTGGGCGATCTGGATTCGCATGACGATGTCTGCCGGCAGCTGGCCGCACGCGCCGGTTGCCAGGTGCTGGCCGTCGATTACCGGCTCGCTCCGGAGCATCCCGCACCTGCCGGGGTGGAGGATGTCATCGGCACGCTGCAGTGGCTGGCCGCGCATCCCGAGCAGGTTGGGGCAGACCCGCAGCGCCTGGCGGTGGCCGGCGACAGCATCGGCGGTGCGATGGCGGCTGCCGCTGCAATCGCCGCACGCGATGCCGGCATTGCGCTGCGCTGTCAGCTATTGCTGTACCCGCTGACGGACACGCGCCAGGACAGTGGCGAGCATCCGTCCCGCACCACCAATGCCGACATCCCGCCGCTTACCCGGCAGGCCACGCAGTTCTTCAACCAGCATTTCATCAAGGACCCGGCCATCACCCTGGATTGGCGCGTCTCGCCGCTGCTGGCGCCGGATCTGAGCGGCGTTGCGCCGGCCCTGATCGTGCTGGCCGAGCGCGACATCCTGCATGACGAAGGCCTGCGCTACGCCGAGCGCCTGCGCGCAGCCGGCGTCGAGGTCAGCGTGCACACCTTCCCCGGCATGGTGCACGGCTTCATCCATATGGGCAGCATCATCCAGGCAGCCGACACGACCGTGGACATGTTTGCCGACGTGCTGCGACAGCGGTTGTTGCCGGTGTGATCGTGCGTGTCGCCCAGATCGACGACACGCTCAGCCTCATGGCGTGCAGGCCGCGTTGGTGCGCGACGCCGATGCAATCGCGCCAATGCGATCCACCCGAACAAACGCCCGCGCGATCCGGCACCCGGTGCCGGGGCGCTACCGCGGCGTCTAGAAATTGAAGCGGAACGTCGTCATCAAGACGTGGTTTTCCCGATCCACCGCACGCGTATTGACGAACTGGTTGAGATAACCGACGTCCACATTGGAGATGGCGTTGAATTTCCAGTTGATGCCGACAAAGACGCGGTTCTGATCGATGCCGCGGCGCGCCCCCCACGTGGTCTGATCGAGATTGACGAACAGCTCGTTGAACGCCACCCACGACAACTTCGGGTTGAACCCACTCGGGCGCACGGCGCGAATCATTTGCCGCACGCGGTAGCCTTCATCGCTGAAGTCTTCGCGGTGACGCTGTTCCAGGCGGGTACGGCTGGTGATGCTGATCTCGGCGATCGGATCGAACTGATATTGAAACTGTCCCCACCAGCGATTCTCGCGGTTGGACGGCTGGCCTGCCGGGTGGCTGATGATGGTGTCATAGCCCATCCAGACGCTGGCCTTGGGATTGAGCCGGTAAAACACCGCAGGGCGCAGGATCAATTGATCGAACTGCTCGCCTTCCTCGCGCCAGCGCGGATGAATATCCATGCTCCAGTAAAGGTTTTCCACCGGCAGCTTGCCCTGGGCGTAGATACTCAGCCAATACCGGCCATCTTCTTCAGTAGCGGCATGGGCCGTGGAGAGACTTCCCAGCAGTAAAAGCAGAACAGGGCCGGCGATGCGAAACGTTGCGGTCCGTAGCGTGCCAAATGCGTTCATTTAGTCGAATGTGTCGTCGTTGGCAAATCATAGCAACATCTCTTGTGCTCCCATCGACCGTCTGATCCACCTGCAGCGCCTCTGTTCGCCTGTCGCTTCGCTAATCGGGATATTCCATCGTTTCAGTGCATTCGAGGGCAGCGCGCGCAGATAGCGGGCGAGGTGGCGTGTCTTTATTTGCCTTCCGCTCGACCAGCGCGATACGCCAACGCCGACAGCGCTGCAGCGGCTGGCGATCGATTCACCAGGCCGACGGCCCGCAACAATGGATCAGGGCAATGCAGCCTCGTTGGAAAGCATTTGCCGAAACACGGTGTCCAGGGCATCCGAACGCCCGCTGCCGGCAGGCAGGTGTGGCTGCGACGTGCCCATGCGGTCGAGTTCTGCTTCCAGAAAATCGCTGATTGGCGCAATCCGGGGCCCATCTTCCACTTCGGTGGAGACGCGCTTGAGCGCCAGCAGACGATCCACCTCGTGACGCAGCTCACCGGTGGGCAACAGTTCTTCCAGCAATACGTCGAACGCCATCGGCGGCATGTCCTGCCTGCGCTCGATCCATTGGCAGGCCAGGATCGGGCGCAACACGTACAGATACTTTTTGGTGCGAATCCGCTCGCCGCGCAGGTAGCCGCGGTAGTTGCTCTTGGCCATGTTGAAGTAATGCCACCAGGTGCCAAGCGGCGAATAGAACTGCGTCGAGATCGCGCGCAACTGCGCGACGGCCACCGCATCCTGCCGATAGACCACCGGCGAATGCAGCCATTCCAGCAGCGTCGGATTGGACTTGGAGACCAACCGCAAGGCCTTGCGCAGGTCCCAGCCGCTGACATCCAGATCGTCGGAGATCGGCAGTTCGATCACGTCGCGCTGCGGCTCGTTGGGGCCGGTGTTCTCGTTGACCGTCAGATACCAATCGCGACGATGGACGTAGACAAACCGTGCGTCGTAATCGCTGTCGGGCGAGGAGAATCCCCAGCCGCGGCTTCCCGATTCGCATGCCAGCAGGATGCGCACGTCGTGCTGCCGTTCGATGTCGCGCAGGGCCGACAGCACGGCCTCGCGCTTGTCCGCTGCGATGGGGTGGATGTCCATGTTGTAGCTGTCCTTGCGGATGACGTGCCCCATGATAGCCAGCGCGCGCAGAGGCGTCCGGGCGCATGGCGGCGGCTACGCCACCTGGTTGCGGCGCGCGCGCTCCAGATGGACCAGCAGCAGCGAAATCGCTGCCGGCGTCATGCCCGGGATGCGTTGCGCCTGGCCGATGTGTTGCGGACGCACACGTTCGAGTTTTTGCTGCACTTCGATCGACAGGCCGCGCACGCCGGCATAGTCGAATCCTTCCGGAATCGGCGTCGTTTCCTGACGTTGCTGGCGCGCGATATCGTCGCGCTGGCGATCCAGGTAACCGGCGTACTTGACGCTGATTTCCACCTGTTCGGCCACCTGCGTATCGTCCACGCCCGGCCCCAGGGTCGGCACGCGCATCAGCGTGGCGTAGTTGAGTTCGGGGCGCTTGATCAGGTCCAGCACATTGGTTTCGCGGCTGAGCGACACGCCTAGCGTCTGCGCCACTTCGCGGCCCAGCGCATTGCCCGGCGTCGCCCACAGCGCCGACAGGCGCGCGCTTTCGCGCTGCACCGCTTCCTGCTTGGCCGAATACCGCGCCCAACGCGCGTCGTCGACCAGCCCCATCGCGCGGCCGACGCCGGTCAGGCGCGCATCGGCATTGTCCTCGCGCAGCTGCAGGCGGTATTCGGCGCGGCTGGTGAACATGCGATACGGCTCGGTGGTGCCGTGGGTGATCAGATCGTCCACCAGCACGCCCAGGTAGGCTTCGTCGCGGCGCGGCGACCAGGCCGGCAGGCCCTGCACATGACGGGCGGCATTGAGGCCGGCGAGCAGGCCTTGTGCGGCGGCCTCTTCGTAACCGGTGGTGCCGTTGATCTGGCCGGCGAAGAACAGCCCGCCTACCGCCTTGGTTTCCAGCGAGGCCTTGAGCCCGCGCGGGTCGAAGAAGTCGTATTCGATCGCGTAGCCGGGGCGGGTGATATGCGCCTGCGCAAAGCCGTGGATCGAGCGCACCAGCGCCAGCTGCACATCGAATGGCAGCGAGGTGGAAATGCCGTTGGGATAGATCTCGGTCACTTCCAGGCCTTCGGGTTCGACAAAGATCTGGTGGCTGGTCTTGTCGGCAAAACGCACCACCTTGTCCTCGATCGACGGGCAGTAGCGCGGGCCGATGCCTTCGATCTGCCCCGAATACAGCGGCGAGCGATGCAGCGCAGCGCGGATGATGTCGTGGGTCTGCTCGGTGGTGTGAGTGATCCAGCAGCTGACCTGGCGCGGGTGATCGCCAACCTGGCCCATGAACGACATCACCGGCAGCGGGTCGTCGCCCGGCTGTTCCTGCATGACGCTGTAGTCGAGCGTGCGCCCGTCGATGCGCGGCGGGGTGCCGGTCTTGAGCCGGTCGATCGCGAACGGCCGCTCGCGCAGGCGCGCCGCCAGCGTGGTGGCCGGCGGGTCGCCCATGCGCCCGGCGGCGTACTGGGTCTCGCCGACATGGATCTTGCCGGCCAGGAAGGTGCCGGCAGTCAGCACCACTGCCGGTGCCTCAAAGCGCAGCCCGGTCTGGGTGATGACCCCGCGCACGCTGTCGGCCTCGCCTGCGCCGTGGTGGATGATCAGATCGTCCACCGCCGCCTGGAACACGGTCAGGTTGGGCTGGGCCTCGACGATGCGACGGATGGCGTTGCGATAGAGGTTGCGGTCGGCCTGGCAGCGGGTGGCGCGTACTGCCGGGCCCTTGGACGCATTGAGCGTGCGCCACTGGATGCCGGCCAGATCCGCCGCGCGCGCCATGGCGCCTCCCAGCGCATCGATCTCCTTGACCAGGTGCCCCTTGCCGATTCCGCCAATGGCCGGATTGCAGCTCATCGCGCCCACGGTCTCGATGTTGTGGGTCAGCAGCAAGGTGCGGGCACCGGCGCGCGCGGACGCCAGCGCGGCCTCGGTGCCGGCATGGCCGCCGCCGATCACGATGACGTCGAAGCGATAGAAAGGGTCGGACATGGGTCTGGACTGATCAGCAAAGAGAAGGAAGCGGCTGCGGAAGTATCGGCTGAAGCGCTCGCGTGGTCACTAAATCGCCAAATATGTGATGTGAGTCACATTATTGAATAGTGGCCCTCAAGTTGGCATGTTTCGTGCGGATATCCCTACTGCACCCGTCGTGGCATTGCGACATGGGCGCAAAGGCTGGAATTGGAACAGGGGCCAGCCGCGCGTGCGACGGGGTAGCGTAAGGGTCGGTAGTCGGGGGACTGCCGACCCTTATTTTTTTCTGCAACCCGGCACTGCCGGCACGATTTCTGGACCGCGCCGACGCGTAAGACCCGCACGGCCCTGAAGCGACACCGCCTCTGGTGCGACAAAAACATAAAGCCCCGGCATGCCGGGGCTTTATGCATTGAAGGCGCCGATATCCGACAGGGCCGGAACAGGGGGGATCCAGATTTCCCTGTCGGACATCGACATAAGTCGGTCAGTGAGGCGGGCCGTGTCAGAACATGACGCGGCAGGTCACACAGAGCACCTAGCTTGCGACCAAGTGCTGGCTGAACGCAAGCCCCCAATGTTGGCATTTGTGGGGCGCGTCGCAGTCAGCTTGTCACGGAATTTGCTGGCGGGGGTTGCGTGGCGCGGTCTGGCGCTGGATTTCGCGAATCACGCGTGGCGGTGCACCGATCCGTGCCGGCGGCCGTGCGGGCGGCGCGCCAGTCGCCGGTGGCGAATTCGGGCGCTGCGGCCGCGGTCCGCTCGGCCGCGGGCCATGGTTGAACGAGCCGTTCGGGCGCTGCGGGCGGTACTGCGGGCGGCGATCGTACGGTCGATAGTAGTAGCCACCGCCGCGATACACCGGATACACCGGGTAGTCGTATAGCCCGATCGCACCGGCACCATAGGGAGCGCCGTAGGGGCCGCCGTAGGAGTAGGGTGAGTACCCCGGTGGATAGCGATACTGCACGGCGGGCGCGCCACGGTAATAGCCACCCGATCCACCTCCGGTGTAGTCGTAGGTTGCGCAGCCGCTCAGGGCCAGTAGCCCGGCGGCGAAGATCAGACGGAATCTCATGGATGGTGCCCTCCTGCAACCATGATCCCACTTTCGAACCGTTGCGTTGAATCGGTCCTTAACTGTGTCGCAATGTGGCGCTTTTTCATCGATCCAGCATGCGCAGGCGGTGTGCGTGCGAGCCGTGAAGAGTGGAGCGATACGTTAATCTTGCAGGCATGATCGAGATGGTCCCTCTTGCCCATTCAGATGTCCTGCAGGCTGCCGCGCGCATCGCGCCGCACTGCGCGACGACACCGTTGCTGACCTCGCACCACCTGGATGCATTCTGCGGTGCGCAGCTGTTCTTCAAGGCCGAGCACCTGCAGCGCAGCGGTGCATTCAAGTTTCGTGGCGCCTGCAATGCGGTGTGGTCGCTGCCCGACGATCTGGCGCCGCGCGGCGTAGTCACCCATTCTTCCGGTAACCATGGCGCGGCATTGGCGCTGGCCGCCCGCACGCGTGGGATCGGCTGTCATGTGGTGGTGCCCGAAGGTGCCGTTGCCGCCAAGCTGGCCAATATCTCCCGGCATGGCGCCACGCTATGGCGGTGTGCCCCGACCATCGCGGCACGCGAGCAGATGTGTGCCCAGGTCCAGGCCACCAGTGGCGCGACCCTGGTGCATCCGTACACCGATCCGGCCGTGATCGCCGGCCAGGGCACGGCCACGTTGGAGTTGCTGCATCAAAGCGGCGGGCTGGATGTGCTGCTGGCACCGGTCGGGGGAGGCGGGCTGGCGGCCGGTGCGGCGTTGGCGCTGCGGTCCGCGCCCGGCTGCGCGCTGGTGCTGGCCGAGCCCAGCGGAGCGGCCGACACCGCGCGCTCGCTGGCGGCCGGGCAACGCCTGGTCGACTTCGTGCCCGACACGGTCTGCGACGGTCTGCGCGGCACCCTGGGGGCGCCGAACTTTGCGTTGCTGCAGGCCGGCGACGCGCAGGTGATCACAGTGGACGACGCGGCCGTGATACAGGCGATGCGGCTGATCTGGCAGGTGCTCAAGCAGGTGGTGGAGCCGTCTTCGGCCATCACGCTGGCGGCGGTGCTGGCCGAGCCGGCGCGGTTTGCCGGGCGCAGGGTCGGGCTGATCCTGTCCGGCGGCAACGTCGATCTGGACGCGCTGCCGTGGGCCGCCGCGTGAGCAGGCGTGCGCGCGGGCTCGGCCTGTGGGGCTGGGGCTGGCGGTTATGCATGCTGGCGCTGATCTGGCTGGTGGCGGTGGCCGGCTGGATCGTCTGGGTCGGCGATCGCGATCAGGCGGCGCCGGCGGACGTGATCATCGTGCTGGGCGCGGCCGCCTACGATGCGCGCCCGTCGCCGGTCTTCGAAGAACGGATCCGGCATGCGCTGGATCTGTATGGGCAAGGTTATGCGCCACGGCTGTTGTTCACTGGCGGCTTCGGCAATGGCGCGCGCTTTGCCGAGTCGCAGGTGGCACGGCGCTACGCGCTGCGTCATGGCGTGCCGCCGGAAGCGATCGTGATCGAGACCAGCTCGCGCACCACCCGCCAGAACCTGCTGCAGGCGCGGGCGCTGATGGAGCGACACGGCATGCACCGGGCGATCATCGTCAGCGACCCGTTGCACATGGCGCGCGCGTTGCGGCTATGCCAGGAACTGGGGGTGGATGCGCTGGCCTCGTCCACGCCGAGTACGCGCTTTCGCAGCTTCCACACCAGCTGGCGCTTCCTGCTGCAGGAGGTCTACTTCTTCCACCGCGATCTGGTAGTGCAGGGGGCCTGACGCTGCCGCGTTTCATCCGGTGGCATCGAGCTGGCACTGCCGGGCAGGTGGCAGGTGGGAGTGCTCAGGCATATCGCACCGACAGGTCGGGCGCTGGCCGCAGCGGTTCGGTCATGTGCGCTGCGCAACGGCGCGGCCATCGAGGATGGGAGGCGCAAGCGATGGAGCGGACGCTGACCGCATCCCAGCGCGCGCCAAACCCGCTCTATGATGCGGCTTTCCCAGCGGCAGGTTCGAGCATGAGCGAGAGCAATCGGCAACACGCCATCGGCCTGGTCCAGGCCTATTACGATGCCTTCAACCGCGGCGATTGGGATGCCATGCTGGCGTTCCTGGCCGACGATGTGGCGCACGATCTCAATCAAGGGGCACGCGAGATCGGCCGCGCGGACTTCGCGGCCTTTCTGCAACGCATGAACGACAGCTACCGCGAGCAGCTGCGCGACATCGTGATCACCGCCAACGACGACGGCACGCGCGTAGGTGCCGAGTACGTGGTGCACGGGGTCTACCACACCACCGACGAAGGCCTGCCGGAAGCCAACGGGCAGACCTATGTGCTGCCGGGCGGTGCGTTCTTCGATGTGCACGACGGCGCCATCACCCGCGTCACCAACTACTACAACCTGCAGGAATGGATCGCGCAGGTATCGCGCTGAGTGCATCGACGGGCACGGGCCAGACCAGCGTAGGAGCGCGCTTGCGCGCGATGAGGCCTCACCGGCAATGCCTGGTCCCGCCCGGGTGCGCTCCTACACGGGTGGTCCGGTGTTACTGCATACGGTGCATTGGCCTGCGCTAGTCAATCGCCGTGCACGGCCAGGCCTGCGTAGGAGCGCGCTTGCGCGCGATGAGGCCTCACCGGCATGCCTGTCGCGCCCTGGTGCGCTCCTACACGGAGGGGCCGGTGTTACCGCATACGGTGCATTGGCCTGCGTTGGTCAATCGCCATGCACGGCCAGACCTGCGTAGGAGCGCGCTTGCGCGCGATGAGGCGTCCCCGGCAATGCCTCATCGCGCCCGGGTGCGCTCCTACGCGCTTGGTCGGGCGTTACAGCAGCACGATGCCGACCACCACCAGCACGAATATGCTCCACTTGAGCACCTGGTATAGCGGGTTGTTGCGCTCCTTCAGCGCCTTGGCCTTCAGGCGCGCCGCGTAGAAATACCGGAACACGCGGTTGATGCCACCGGTCTTGTCGCCCTCCTGATTGGGCGAGGCGCCGGCAGAAAGCAGGCTGCGGCCGACGAAGCGATTCAGCGCCGCCGCCCAGCGCCAGCGCATCGGGCGTTCGATATCGCAGAACAGGATGATGCGGTCCTGGTCGGTGTCGTTGCGCGCGTGGTGGATGTAGGTCTCGTCGAACATGGTCCACTCGCCGTCGCGCCAGCTATGCCGCTGGCCGTCGACGTCGATGAAGCAGCGGTCGTCGTTCGGCGTGGCCAGGCCCAGGTGCAGGCGCATGGACCCGGCGAAGGGGTCGCGGTGTGGACGCAGTTCGCTACCCGGCGGCAGTTCGGCAAACATCGCCGCCTTCACCGTGGGGATGGACTTCAGCAACGCGGTGGTCTGCGGGCACAGCTCGGCCGCAGACGGGTGCGCTGTGCCGTACCACTTCAGATAGAAGCGCTTCCAGCCGCGGCGGAAAAACGAGTTGAAGCCGATATCGGTATAGCCGTCGGCAGCGCGGATCTTCTGCATCTGCTGCAACGCCACCGCTTCATCGCGGATCACCGGCCAGTTGGCACGTAGCGGGGCCAGTTCGGGGAATTCCTTGCCCGGATCGATGAACGGTGTGGTCGGCACGCGCGAACACAGGTACATCAGCGCGTTGATCGGCGCCATGAAGGTGGAATGGTCGAGCAACTGCCGGCTGAGCCGGTGGCGCACGCGACCGCGGTAATGGATGTACAGCGCCGATGCGATGAACAGCGCGATGATGAGCCACTTCAACATTGGGAAGGCCGATTGGGGGACGGGGGCCGCAAACCTAAGAGCGGCTATCAAAACGTCAGTGCAGCAGCCGGGCGGGGGCGCTGCCGGTACTCGGAACCGGCATGTACCACGCGTACATGCAGATTCCTGCGCGCCGTCTGCAGCCACCTGACGGCTGCGTGCTGCATTTTGCTAACCACGCCGGTTCAGGCGTCGAAAAGGCAAGCCGCAACAGGAACATGCGGCCATTGACTGCTGAATTCTACCGGGTGTCGCGACCGAGCCTGACAGGTCAGCATTGGTGTCGTCGCAAAACTGTGTGTCTCGCCGGCAACGGCTGCGTTGCTGCCGGCGATTTGCACCGCCGCTAGTCGATGCGGCGGCGGATCGGGATCGAGGCTACCGGGACGCTGGCGATATCGTGTCCCTGCTCGCGGATGGGCGCGCCGGGTGCCGGCGCCCAGGCGTGCGCGTAGATCACTTCCCAGGAGCTGGGCAGGGTGCCGTCCGGACGCCGCAGCGGTTCGTAGGCGGCGTTGGCAGCGGCAAAGCGGCCGCGTCCGGTCAGCGTGGCGCGGCGGTTGCTGAGCGCATTGGTGGCGCCCATCGCACGCAATTCGCGCATCAAGGCCGGCAGGTCGTTATAGGTGAGCGTGAACAGGTCGCGGTCCAGCACCGGGTCGCGGAAACCGGACATCAGCAGCGCATCGCCGAACTGCGCGATCGGCGGGAAGCGGCTGACGTGCGGTGCGGTGTCGGCCTGGGCGAAGGCGTCGCGCAACTCGATCAGGGTTTCCGGGCCAAAGGTCGAGCACAGCAGCAGCCCGCCCGGCCGTAGCGCGCGCCGGAACCCGGCGAACACTGCCGGCAGGTCTTCCACCCACTGCAGGCACAGATTGCTGAAGATCACATCCACGCTGCCGTCAGCCACCGGCAGCGCGCGCGCATCGGCGCAGACCTGCGCGAACGGCTTCCACCAGCCTGCGGCCTTGCGCGCCTGGCGCAGCATTGGCATGGCCTGGTCTAGGGCGATCACCTGGGCCTTGGGCCAGCGCTTCTTGATCGCACCGCTGGCATGACCGGGGCCGGCACCCACATCCAGCACCACCTTGGGCACCTGCTCGCCCAGGTAGTCGAGCGATTCGAGCAGGCGCGTTTCCACCTCGCGCTGCAACGCGGCGGCGGCGGCATAACTAGTGGCGGCCCGCGCGAAGGCGCGGCGGACGTGGCGGGGGTCGAAAGTGCTGTTCATTGCCAGGCTATTGTCGCCGGTGGGCGAGGCGGAGGGAATCGATGCGTGCGATGGGCAGGTGCGCTAGAACGTGCCCGGATAACTGCCGCCATCGATCAACAGGTTTTGCCCGGTGATATAGCCGGCCTGCGCGCTGCACAGGAACGCGCAGGCCGCGCCGAATTCGTCCGGCTCGCCGAAGCGTGCTGCCGGAATGGCTGCCTGCTTGCGCTCGGCGACCTCCTCCGCAGTGTTGCCTTGCTGTTGCGCGATGGCAGCGAAGTTGCCGCGCAGGCGGTCGGTGGCGAACTGGCCAGGGAGCAGGTTGTTGATGGTGATGTTGTCGGCCACCGTGCTGCGCGCCAGCCCGGCAACAAAACCGGTCAGGCCGGCGCGCGCGCCATTGGACAGGCCGAGGATGTCGATCGGTGCCTTCACCGCGCTGGAGGTGATATTGACGATGCGGCCGAAGCGGCGCGCGCGCATGGCATCGACGGTGGTGCGGATCAGCTCGATCGGCGCCAGCATGTTGGCGTCCAGCGCACGCAGCCAGTCCTCGCGCTCCCACTGCCGGAAATCGCCTGGGGGCGGGCCGCCTGCGTTATTGATCAGGATGTCGACCTGCGGGCAGGCCGCGAGCGCGGCGGCACGTCCTTCCGGCGTGGCGATATCGGCCACGACACTGCGCACCTCTCCGGCGCCGCGCAGTGTGCGCAGGCTGTCGGCGGCCTGGTCCAGGGCGGCGCGACCACGCGCAGCGATCACCACGTTGACGCCTTCATGCGCCAGGGCGCGGGCGCAGCCCAGGCCCAAGCCCTTGCTGGCGGCGCAGACCAGTGCCCAGCGCCCGGCGATTCCAAGATCCATGCGATGCGTCCTCGATCAGCGAGGTCGCATGATCGGCGATCTGCTCACGGCACGGACGCAACGAAGCGTTGCAGCGCGTCGGCCACCTGATCGGCGTGGCCGAGAAACGGCGCGTGGCCGCCGCCGGCGATGGTGAGCGCCTGCGCATGTGGCGCGAGCGCGGCCGCAGCATGCATGGCGGCGGCAGGCACCAGCCGGTCGCGTTGCCCTCCAATCCATAGACTGGGACGCGCCAGCTGCGGCAACGCGCGGCGCAGGTCGGTGCGTTCGAGCAGGCCCAGGCCCTGTTGCAGGGCATCGGCCGCCGGCGCGCCGCGTGCGCTGAGCGTTTCGCGCAGGCTGCGCAGTTCGGCGCGCGCATGCGCCGAGCCCAGGGTATCCAAGGCCAGAAAGCGCTCCAGGGTGCCGCGGTAATCGCGCGCCAGGTCTTGGCCGAACTGCACGAACACCTCGCGCTCGACCGCATCCGCCCAATCGGCGCCGCGCACGAAGCGCGGCGTTGCCGCGATCATCGCCAGCCCGCGCACCTGCGGCTGAGTGGCGGCGGCATGCAGCGCAAACAGCCCACCCAGCGACCAGCCGACCCACACCGCCGGCGGCGTGGCCGCGGCAATCGCGGCCACCACATACGGCAAGGCCAACGGCGTGGTGTCGTCGCGACTGAAGCCGTGCCCGGGCAAGTCGACCAGGTGCAATTGATAATGCGAGGACAGCCGCTCCACCAGCGGTGCGAACACGCCGCCGTGCAACGCCCAACCGTGCAGCAGAACCAGCGCGGGCCCATGGCCGATGACATCGATATGCATGCACGGATTGTCGCCGATTGGCGCGCGCTCAGCGTGCAGAACCTGCGCGCTCTGCAGCGATCGCAGGCGCCAGCACCGCCCATTGCTGTCGCGCATACCTGCGCCAGCACCAACGATCCGGCCAGCGCCAGCGCCGCGCGCGCTGCGTGGCGATCGTATCGGCCAGCCATCGGGGATCGAAGCCCTCCCACACACCGGCCACGCTGCGCAGGTTGCCGATCAGCGCCGGGTGCACCTCGTGCAGCAGCATCGTGCGCAGTTGCGGCAACGTAAACGGCGAGGCCGCCAGGATCCGGGCAATGCGCGCGTGTTCGCCATCGCACGCGCTGTCCAGATACAGCAGCGACAACGCCTCCCAGACGCGGCGTTGCGCCGGTGAGGCGATTGGCGTCTCGGGCGCGGTCATTGCCATGTCAGCGGGTGCGTGGGCAGTGTTTGCCGGTGTGGATGCTGCGGCATCGGTGCGGAGCTGCCGACATCGCGGTCGCTTGCACTCGGGTGGAAGCGAGGCCGCAGTGGCTTGATCGGCAGTGCAGGTGCCCGTGATTGTTCGCGCACGGGTGGTGCGGTGATGTGCCGCGCGATCAACGGCGGCAACGCACGTCTGCATGCAGTCGGCACGCGTGCGTGCAGACGTGCGCATCGAACCGTCTGCGTGAGCCATCCAGTGTCTGGGTGCTGGCCGCGCCGGTCCGGCGTTGCGCACGACGAGCGCGCTGCCCGGCTACGCGTCAAGCGGAAGCGCGCAGCGGTTGCCGGCTGACCACATCGCGCGCCTGCACGATTGCCTCGATCAAGGCCTGCACCTGCTGCGGTGTGTGCAGCGCCGACAAGGTCACCCGCAGGCGCGCCTTGCCTTCGGGCACGGTGGGCGGGCGGATCGCGCCGACCATGAAACCGGCCTGTTCGAGTGCGGCCGACATCGCCATCACCGTGGCTTCCTCGCCGCACAGCAGCGGCTGGATCGGCGTGTCGGAGGCCATCAATTCGAACCCATGCCGACGCGCGCCATCGCGGAAGGTGCCGATCAGTTCGACCAGGCGCGCACGCCGCCAATCGTCGCGACGCGCCAGCCGCACCGCGGCCAGGGTGGCGGCGACCTGCGCCGGTGGCAGGGCGGTGGTGTAGATGTACGGGCGCGCGGTTTCGGCCAGATGGCGGATCAGCGCCTCTTCGCCGACCACGACCGCGCCGTAGCCGCCGAGCGCCTTGCCCAGGGTCACCAATTGCAGCGGCACTTCGGCAACGCCCAGGCCGGCGTCGGCCACGCAGCCGCGCCCTTGCGGGCCCAGGACGCCCACGCCGTGCGCATCGTCGATATAGAACATCGCTTCCTGCATGCGTGCCACCAGGCTCAGCGCGCGCAGCGGCGCTACATCGCCATCCATGCTGAAAACGCCGTCGCTGGCCAGCATCGCCGCCCCCTCGGGCGCACCCTTGAGCTGGCGCATGGCACCTTCCACGTCCAGGTGCGGATACCGCCGCAGCCGACAGCCGGCCAGGCGCGTGGCGTCGAGCAGGCTGGCGTGATTGAGCCGGTCCTGCACGCAGACATCGTCCTCTTCGCTGAGCAAGGCCTGCTGCACGGCGAGATTGGCGATGAAGCCGCTCCCGAACAGCAGCGCCGCCGGGTAGCCCAGCCACTCGGCGATGTCGCGCTCGAGCGTTTCGTGTGCGGTGTGATGGCCGCAGATCAGATGCGAGGCGGTCGCGCCGGCGCCATCGCGCGCGGCGGCGTCCTGCAGGGCAGCGACCACTTCGAACTGTTGCGACAGGCCCAGGTAGTCGTTGGAGCAGAAACCGGTCAGCCAGCGGCCGTCGATCTCCAGCCGCACGCCATCGCGGCGGCCGACCTGGCGCCGCACCCGCACCCGTTCCTGAGCGACGCGCAACTTGCGCAGCGACGAAATCCGTTCGTGCAGATCGGGGCGAGCCATGAGGGAGTTCGACAACGAAAGAAGGGCCGCTAGCGTAGCGTGCCGCGGTCACATCGCCCAGCCGGCACCGACGGCCGGTGGGGCGGGTTGACTTGCCGGTGAGCCTGCGCCGGTTTGGATCTGCGCCTGGCCCTTCTGCAGTGAGAACGGCCAGGCGCCGTGCAGGCTCATCCTGGATCGGGATGCGCTGTCGTCAGGCCGCGTGTTCGCACGCCGTGCCGCAGGTGATGTCTGCATGCACCGTGCCGGGGTGGTCGTGGTCGGCGGCGTCGACGGTGATCTGCATCGGGCGCAGGCCCAGGCGCTGGAACAGGGCCTGGTCGCGTTCGGTGTCCGGGTTGCCGGTGGTGAGCAGTTTTTCGCCGTAGAAGATCGAATTGGCGCCAGCCAGGAAGCACAGCGCCTGCAGCTCGTCGCTCATCGCTTCGCGGCCGGCAGACAGGCGCACCATCGATTTGGGCATGGTGATGCGGGCCACGGCGATCATGCGCACGAACTCGAACGGGTCCAGCTGCTGGGTGCCGTGCAGCGGGGTGCCGGCAACCTGCACCAGCTGGTTGATCGGCACCGAGTCCGGATGCGCAGGCAAGGTGGCCAGCGCCAGCAGCAGGCCGATGCGGTGCTCGCGGGTCTCGCCCATGCCCACGATGCCGCCGCAGCAGGTCTTCAGGCCCACATCGCGCACGTGCTCCAGGGTGTTCAGCCGATCCTGGTACTGGCGGGTATGGATGATGGAATCGTAGTAATCCGGCGCGGTGTCCAGATTGTGGTTGTAGTAGTCCAGCCCGGCGTCCTTGAGTGCGCGCGCCTGGCCGGCGTCGAGCATGCCGAGCGTGGCGCAAGTCTCAAGACCCATCGCCTTGACCTCGCGGATCATCGCCGCCACCTTGGGGATGTCGCGTTCCTTGGGCGAGCGCCAGGCCGCGCCCATGCAGAAGCGCGAGGCGCCGGCGGCCTTGGCCTGGCGCGCCTTGGCGACGACCTCTTCGGTCTCCATCAGCTTCTGCGCGGTCACGCCGGTGTCGTAGCGCTGCGCCTGCGGGCAGTAGGCGCAGTCCTCCGGACAACCGCCGGTCTTGACCGACAGCAGCGTGGAGACCTGCACTTCGGCCGGATCGAAGTGTGCGCGGTGCACGCTGGCCGCGTGATGCAGCAACTCGGGGAACGGCAGATCGAACAACGCCTGCAGCTCTTTGCGATCCCAGTCATGGCGTACGACAACAGACATCGGAGTTTCCTGACAGTCAGCGGCTTGGAAGCCAGGCAGTCTGGTGAGCATGGAAGAGGCTGTCAACTTTGAAGAAGTAGGCTCGGTTTACAGGTGGCCGCAACAGGTGTTGCGGCTGCTGTTGCCAAGCCTGTGCCTGGTCTGCGCGGAAGCGGGCATGTCCGATTGCGACCTGTGCCCCTCGTGCCGGGCCGCACTGCCGGAGCACGGCCACGCCTGTCTGTGCTGCGCCACCCAGCTGTTCGCCTCCGATGGGGTGGCGCTGTGCGGGCAATGCCTGCAGCAGCCCCCGCCATTGCAGCGCGTGCATGCGTGCTTTACGTATCGCTGGCCGGTGGACGGGCTGCTGCGCCGCTTCAAGTTCCATCAGGACCTGGCAGCAGGACGCCTGCTCAGCGAACTGATGGCCAGGCGCTGCGCACACCTGCCGCGGCCGCAGGCCCTGGTGCCGGTGAGCCTGCACCGGCAGCGGCTGCGCCAGCGCGGTTACGACCAGGCGCTTGAGCTGGCCAAACCGCTGGGCCGCGCGCTGCGGCTGCCGTGCCTGCCGTTGCTGCGCCGCGTGCGTGCGACGGCGCCGCAATCGGAGCTGGATGCCGTCGAGCGCCAACGCAATCTGCGCGACGCCTTCATCGCACGCGGCGCCCTGCCCGCACACGTGGCGCTGGTGGACGACGTGATGACCACCGGCGCCACGCTGCACGCGGCTGCGCAGGCCTTGCGGCGCGCGGGGGTGCAGCGGGTCGATGCCTGGGTGTGCGCGCGGGTGCCGTGATGGTGCGGCTGGGAGCGGTGCGCGTTCGATAGGGCGGGTGCGGTCTTGTTGCATCGGTCCGTACCTTCACCCCAACCCTTCTCCTGCAGGAGAGGGGCTTGTCGCCTGCGGAGGGGTCCTCAGCGCTCCGGGCCCTATCTGGACAGGTCGGTGCGTGGTCCATCAGCACGGTTCTGCAAAGGCATCGCCTGCCCGGAAAGCCTGCCGCACAGCCTTTAGCGAATCCCGAATCCCAAATCCCGGCTTCTAACGCACCGCCGCGGCGATACCGACAAAGATCGCCAGACCCACCCAGTTGTTATGCAGGAAGGCGCGGAAGCAGGGGCCGCGTTCGCGGTGGCGGGCGATGCGGAATTCGTAGGCCACCAGCAGCGCTGCGATGCCCAGCCCGGCCCAGTAAGCGACAGTGAGACCGGCGCGCAAGCCAACCAGCACCAAGGCCGCGAACATCGATGCATACAGCACGCCTTGTGCGATCAGATCGAACCTGCCGAACAGGATGGCGGTGGACTTGCTGCCCATGCGGAGGTCGTCGTCGCGGTCGACCATGGCGTACCAGGTGTCGTACGCGGTCGCCCAGAGGATATTGGCCGCGTACAACAGCCAGCCCAGCAACGGCACGCTGCCTTGTATGGCGGCAAAACCCATCGGGATGCCCCAGCCGAACGCCATGCCCAGATAGACCTGCGGCAGATGGGTATGACGCTTCAAATAGGGGTAGCTCGCGGCCAGGAAGACGCCGGGCACGCTCAGCGCCACGGTCAGCCAGTTGAGGCTGAGCACCAACCCGAACGCCACCAGCATCAGCACCACGAACACCCACAGCGCTTCGCGCCCGGACACCGCGCCGGTGGCGAGCGGGCGCGACTTGGTGCGCTCCACGTGCGGGTCCAGCCAGCGGTCGGCGTAGTCGTTGATCACGCAGCCGGCCGAGCGGGTCAGCCAGACCCCGGCGGTGAATACGAACAACGTCCACACCGGCGGCATGCCGCCCGCAGCCAGCCACAGCGCCCACCAGGTGGGCCAGAGCAGCAGCAGGCTGCCGATCGGACGATCGCCGCGGACCAGCTTCCAGTATTGCCCCAGCCGCTCGGACCATGTCAGCGCGGGCGCTGCCGGTGCCTGTTCGAAACCATGCTTGCTCATGCTGCAAAGGGTAGCAGCGCGCCCTGGATGCGGCCATCTGGGTGCGGCCATGAAAGTGCCGGCTGCAAGAACGTCGGTCGATAGGCGCGGGCCAGCGTCCGTGCTCGGGACTGCGGCGAAGCAGTTGGTGTGGGGGTTGGTGGCTGCGTCGGTGTCGGCTGCTCCTGTTAGCGCGGGCTGCGCATCAGGGAGTCTGCGGGGCAGGTTGGGCACCGCCCGCCAGCGGGTCTGCGGATGCCAGCGGCCGAAGGCATCACGCGGGTGGCGCGGGTTCTGGCATAATGCGCGGCCAGGCGCTCGTAGCTCAGCCGGATAGAGTAGTGGCTTCCGAAGCCATTGGTCGGGGGTTCGAATCCCTCCGGGCGCACCAGATCGCATCGTTCGGCCCGCTGCAGTGGCATTCCGCTGCAGCGGGCCGAAGTCGTTTCTGGGCCAGGGCTGCAGGTGTTTGAGCGGCTCTGTCCAGCCGCTGGGGTTGCATGTCGCCCGCGTTGGTGTCGAAGGCTGCGATGTCCTGCGCTGGCAGCGCTGCTGCTAACCCGCTCCGGCGATGGACTCGCTCAAGGGCAGAGCGCGTACGCCCTGCCCTTGAGCGATCAGATGCCGTCCGGTGCCGGCGCGGTCGCTCTCGCGTGCTGCTTGCCACGTGCGTGCTCGATGGCGGTGCGCAGCTTGCGGGCGGCGCCGGTGACGGCGGAGGCGGTGGTTTCGGCGCTGTTGGTGGCGGCGATCGGGGGCAGGCCGGCGACATGCGCTTCGATACTGCAGGTTCGATCCGCTGCGCCGCCGCGTTGGCCGTTCTCGTCGCGCAAATGCACTTCGACGCGGGTGATGTCGTTGGCGAAATGCGCCAGCTGGGCGGTGCAGGTCTTCTCGACATGCTGCACGACGGACGGGTCATGCGGCACGTGCTTGTCGGTCTGGATCTGAATCTGCATGGAGTTCTCCTTCGCGGTCATCCGCTGCGTCTGCCGTAGCGGTGACTCGATTCTGCGTCAGCCCGGTGTTGCCGCAAGGTGACAAGGCGTCGCATGTTCATGCACTGGTTGGCTGGTGGCCGCACTCCCGGATGCTGCGCTTGCGTCCGCATGAATCGCCGTCATGGCAGCGGGCAGCAGGGCGGGGGCGGTGGCTTAAGATGCCGACACCGCGCGGTCCTGCGCCTGTCCGATGCCTGCCTGTGTCCCGATTTCGTTCTGTGCCGTCCGCCCGTTCGAGCGTGTTATTGCAGGTGCTGCTGTGCAGCGTCCTGTGGCTGGCCTGTGCAGGCACGCTGCTCGCCCAGGACGATGACTCCCTGCTGGAGACCGCGCAGAGACAGCTGGACGACGCGCAGAAGGTGCTCGACCAGGGCGAGGCCGGGCTGGAAAAGGCCGATACCGACCTGCTGCGTGCGTTGACCGACCAGGTGACCGTGGCGCAGCGGCAGGCACAGGATCTGGCGCGTCAGCTGGATCCGCAGCTCAAACAACTCAGCGTTCGGCTTGACGGGTTGGGCGTGGAGCAAAAGACAGATCCGCCGGATCTGAAAAATCAGCGAAAGGCGCTGACTAGCGAAAAGAACAAGCTGGATGCGGAACTCAAGCGCGCCAACCTGCTGGCATCCGAAGCAGGCGAACTTGCAGATCGCCTGGAACAAAAACGCGCGCAGCTGTTCAGTGTGCAGCTGTCCACGCGCGTTGCCTCACCGCTATCGCCGGCACTGTGGTCGCAGATCGCGCAGCAATGGCCGGACGATCGTACCCGTCTGCGCGGCTTGTACGACGATGCGGTCCAGGCGGTGCGTGCCGGCACCGCTGCCAATGGCGTTGGCGGCCTGGTGACTGGCGTGGCGATCGCGCTGCTGCTGGCCTTCCCGTTACGCATGTTTCTGCGTCATCTGGGGCGGCGTTATGCCGCGTCGCGTGCGCCGGGCGGGCGGTTGCGACGTTCCGGCCTGGCGCTGTGGTTCCTGCTGGTCGGCACGCTCAGTCTGGGCATGGCGGCCTGGGTGCTGGCCGAAAGCCTGCGTGCCATAGCTCAGGTGCCGGCCGATCTGGACGAGTTGCTGGATACGCTCGTCTTCATCAGCTTCATCGCGGCCTTCGTCGGCTCGCTCAGTGCCAGTCTGTTGATGAAGCACCAACCCACCTGGCGGTTGTTCCCGCTGGACGACGCCACCGTCGACCGGCTGCGCGTGCATTGCCTGGCCACCGCCGCGGTGAGCTGGTTCAGCGGCATGGCGATGAAGCTCAACGAGGTGGCGCGTACCAGTGCCGCCGCAGCCACCGCGACCGACGCAGTGGCCGCGCTGTTGTACGCCGGCCTGATCCTGTCGGCACTGGCCGGACTGAGCCTGTCGTTGCGCGCGCGCGCAGCCAGCGCCGGGGCCGCCAGCGACGATAGCAGCGAGCCGCCACCGGTGGTCTCGCGGGGCGGCGGGGTCATCGTGCTGATCCGCCTGCTGGGGCATGTGGCGGTGATCGTGTCGCTGCTGGCGGCGTTGTTCGGTTATCTCAATCTATCGCTGTTCATTGCGCGCCAGATCATCTGGATCACGCTGATCTGCAGCCTGCTCGGTTTGCTGGTTGTGTTTGCCGACGACCTGCTGACCTGGGTGTTCAATCCGGAAGGGCGCTTCAATCGTGCGTTGGCGCATGCCTTGGGCATGGGCAGCGGACGTCTGGTACAGCTGGGTCTGCTGCTGTCTGCCGTCCTCCGTGTCGTGTTGATCCTGCTGGGAATCGCGGCGCTGATCACGCCGTATGGCGCCAATCTCTCGGCGGTCACCGGCTGGGCCGAGAACGTTTCGCACGGCATCGAAATCGGCAAGGAGCTCACCATCACACCGGCCGCGGTCGTGCGCGCGTTGCTGGTATTCGTCGTGGGCCTGGGTGTGGTGCACGTGGTGCAGCAGTGGCTGCTCAACACCTATCTGCCCAGGACCGAGCTCGATGCCGGCGCGCGCAACTCGATCAGCACGGTGGCCCGCTATCTGGGCTGGTTGGTGGTGGTGGTGTGGGGGCTGACCGCGCTGGGTCTGGACTTGAAGCGGCTTGCGCTGGTGTTGAGTGCGTTGTCGGTGGGCATCGGTTTCGGTCTGCAGGCGATCACGCAAAATTTCGTGTCGGGGTTGATCCTGCTGGCCGAGCGGCCGGTGAAGATCGGCGACTGGGTGCGGATTGGCGACCAGGAAGGCGATGTGCGCAAGATCAGCGTGCGTGCCACCGAGATCCAGGTAGGCGATCGCTCCACCTTGATCGTGCCCAATTCGGAACTGATCACCAAGAGCGTGCGCAACATGACGCTGTCCAACCCGATGGGGCGGGTGCAGCTGCAGTTCTCGGTGCCGCTGGAAACCGACGTGGCGAAGGTGCGCGACATGCTGCTGGAACTGTTTGCCGAGCACACCAAGGTGCTGGCCGAGCCGGCGCCCGCGGTGTTCATCGATTCGCTGGCCGGCGGGCACGTCAACTTCAATTCGTTCGCCTATGTGCGCAGCCCGCGCGATTCGTACGGGGTGCGTAGCGAGCTGTTCTTCGCGTTGTTGCAGCGGATGGAAACGGTGGGAATTGCGCTGCAATCGCCGCAGGAAATCCGCTTCAGCCGTGCAGGTGCAGCGGTGGCGCGTGACCAGGGCGATGGAACGCCTGCATCGGAAGACTGAGCCGGTGCGTGCATGCACCGTGCGGACAGGCGCTGCAGTGGGCCGGATCGGCAGCGCTAGCGCTGATCTATCCGCATCGTCCAACTGGTGCAGACAACCGAGATTCCGAATCGCAGCGGTGTTTCCGGATAGTCAAACAGCCTGGTTGGTCGAGGGCGCGATGCCCTCACCGCTTGCGGGACACGCCGTAAACCCATCCCTGGGGGCTAGGTGGCGACATCCATGCCACCATACGGTCCCGCAATCGGTGAGGACCCCTCAACAGACAGTGTGCTGGCTGCTGTATAAAAAAATGCATACCGACCATCTCGACAGGTCCTTGCCCGCTCACCGTCGCGGGACCTTACGCGGCATGGATGCCGCGTAAGCGCCTACAGGGACGTACTTGCGGCGTGTCCCGCGATGGTGAGCGGGCAAGGGCCCTGCAGCCAGGCCGCAGATCCCATGCTTTGGCTTCCAGCTCCAGCTCCAGCTCCAGCTCCAGCTTGGCTCTTGCCTTCCTTCGCTTCTGCTTCTGCCTCTTCCACATCCACATCCACATCGCCTGGCCTCGCACCAGGCGACGGCCCGACTCAGGAGCGATCCGCGACCTGGGTCTGTTTCACCAGGGCCAGATCGTCCACGCTGACGTCTTCGGTGTAGTCCAGCCAGGCGCGGATCTCCAGATCGTCCACCGCATGCTCCAGACCCACCGGCATGCGGATACGTCCGGCGGCATCTGGCACCACCCATTGCTGGGCCAGCACCACCTTGCGCTCGGACGACACCGCTTCCACCCAGAACGCGCGGGTGGGGCGACGCTTTGCGTAGAGCTCGAGCATGTAGCGGCCGGCAGCGGTCTTGCGCGATGCCTGGGTGAGCATGATCGGCTGGCGCACGCGCGGGCGCGGGCCCTGCGGTGTGGCATCCAGGGGCGCATCGACGGCAATGCCGCGGGTCAGGTCCTGGTCGCGGTAGAGCTTCATGCTTTGCTGGCGATCGACCACCAGCGCGCACCAGTCACCATCGGCCGAGCCGTCTTCGAACGCCGTGCAGCGGTCGACGTAGGCGAGCGTGCCTTCGGTATGGGTGCGGTCGAACTGACGCGAAGTGTTTTCCAGATACACCGTCTTCAGGTTGGTGTCTTCGTCGTATTCGAGCAGTACCGGCGGACGCACCTGCTGCACGCCCACCACCACATCGCCATTGCCGTTGACGCGCAGCAGGCGCGTGCCTTGCCCGGTCCATAGCGTGCGCGCGAAAGCGAGGTAGCGCGGATAGTCCTTGCCGCTGTCGCGACTGGCCGCCACGCTGGCGCTGGGAGGCGCATCGCTGGCCAGCAGCGAGCGGCCGAAGCCCAGCGTGCGCATGCCCGGCTCAAGCAGTTGCAGAAGTGTTGCACCCGAATCCAGCGTGCTGCCGGCGCGTGTGACCAGCTGTTGCGGAGCGATGTCCTTGCCGAGGAACAGCAGCAGGTTTTCGCGCTTCTGCTTGGCCAGCACGTCGCTGAGATCGTTGGGCATGGCCAGGTGATCGGAGGCGATCACGATGATGGTGTTCTTGCCGTAGCGGCTGTTGCGAATGCGGGTGACCAGCTCGCCGATCAGCCGGTCGCTGCACTTGATCGCATGCAGCAGCCCGATGTCGCCCAGCGCGCTGTCGTAGTGCTGGCCCTTGCACGCCAGCGGCAGATGGCCGGCCGGGTGGTGGGTGTCCATGGTCAGCGTCGTGAGCATGAACGGCTGGCCGGCGCGCGACAGCGTCTGGAAGCTGTCCCAGGCATCGTCCAGCAGTACATCGTCGTGCACGCCCCAGGCGGAAAAGTGTTTCGGCGCCACGCCCTTGTCGCGGAAGTAGCTGACGTCGTGCACCACATCGAAGCCATGGCTGGACAGGAAGCGGCCCTTGCCGGCAAAGCTGGCATCGGCACCGCCCACGTAGTGGTTGCGGTAGCCCTGGTCCTTGAGGTAGTCGCCCAGGCAGCGCGCTTCGGGCAGGAACATGCCCATGCGATCCATGCTGTTTTCATCGCCGGGCGCGGTGGTCAGCGGTACGCCGCACATCGAGGCGACCATGCCGGCAATGGTCCATCCGCTGCCTTCGGTGGAGGTGAGGTTGCGTACGTCCACCGCCTCGGTGGCCAGCGCGCGCAGGTTGGGCATCAGGCCCGGAAAGACCGACTCGTCGAAGTAAGTGCGTTCCAGGCTTTCGCCGTAGATCCAGACGATGTTCTTGCGCTTTTGCAGCGGTTGCTGCGGTACCTGGTATTCCGGCACGACGGTGGCGTAATCGACCGGACGCAGCTGGTAGTACAGCCGCTTGCCGTCGCGATACAGCGGGCTCACCGCAATGCTGACCAACAGCATCGCCAAAAACGATCCGAACACCACACCGCCGCCGCGTGGGCGCCGGAAACGGCGCACCCTGACCAGGATGAGCGGGCTTAACGAGAGCAGCAGCATGCTGATGAACACGGCGATATAGCCGGAAAAATCGCTGACGCCGGCACCGTCCATGTCTGCGCGCAGGTGGTACAACGTGGCCGCATTGATGCCGTCGCCGCTGAGCCGGTCGATCAAGCCCCAGGCGCTGAGCAGCAGCAAAAACAGCGAGAGCAGGCCGGCCTTGAGCCATGCCAGTCGCGGCGAGGCGACCAACAGCCACAGCAAGAGCAACAACGAAAACAACAACATCCAATGCATGCGCAGCGTCCGTGGGGGAATGATGCGAGCGCGTACCGGACGCCTTGCTCGCCATGTCCTGTGCGCCACACCCAATGTGACACCCGGATGACGGACTATGCCGCGCTGAAGCTGACTGAAATGTTTGTTCGCGTTAAGCCGTCGTCGCAGCGTGGCGGATTGGACGCACTGTCGAACATCTGGTCGCTGTGGCGCTCGCTACAGAGTTGCGGTGTCTGCATTCCGGACTTGGCGCGCTTCTCGCATAAAGGCGACATCGCGATAACCCCTTACCGCCCGATTCGCTTTGGCAGCTTGACGGGGCGATTTGGCAAGCGATATCGCGCCCGGGTGCGCTCCTACGCGGGGGTGAGGTCTGTGTTTGGCGCTATCGATGCCCGCGTTCTTCGCGCGCACGCACGCGGCGGTCGAACAGCAATGCACTGAGCACGATGCCCAGGCCGAGGAAGACGCCGAGCAGGAAAAGCACCATCGCAATGGCCGGATAGCCCCACAGTTTCAGGCCGGTTTCGATGCGCATCATCTGCGCCGAAGCCATGATCAATGCCGCAGTCACGATGCCGGCCGCCACGCGGTTGGCGATCTTCTGCAGACTTTCCATCAGATGCGATTCTTCCAGCCCGGTGACACGCATCTGCAGGCGGTTTTCCGCCGCCAGCGACAGGATCTCCGACATCCGGCGCGGCCCTTCCCGCACCAGATGCTGCAGCTCCATCGCTTCGCTGGCCAGGTTGGCGGCCGACAGTGACTTCTTCAGTCGCGCCCGCATCACATGCTGCAGGTGGCGCTCAACGATGCGACGTGTGTCCAGATGGGGCGACAGTGCGCGGCACACGCCTTCCAGGTTCAACAGGGTCTTGCCGAGCAGGCTCAGCTCCGGCGGCGTGCGCAGGCCATTGGCCGTGGCGATACGTACAAGATCCAGCACCACGCGGCCTTCGGAGGTGGTGTCGTGCGCGGCGTAGCGGGCGATCATCTGCCCGGTTTCGCGCTGGTAACGGTCTTCGTCGTAATCCTCCAGCCGCGTACTGAGCGCGATGGTCTCTTCGGCGACTTCTTCGCCACGTCCGTCGACGGCGGCAAACAACAGCTTGAGCAGGCGTTCGCGCAGGCGCGGTGGCACATGGGCGACCATGCCCAGGTCGAAGATGGCCAGCCGTCCGTCCTGCAATACGCGCAGATTGCCCGGATGCGGGTCGGCATGGATTTCGCCATGCACGAACATCTGATCCAGATAGCCCTTGACCAGCTCCGCCGCCAGGTTGTCCATCGGCTGCTCGGTGCGGCGCAGGCCGGAGATCTTGTCCACGCGCACGCCTTCGGCCAGCTGCATGGTCAGCACCTTGCGGCTGCTCAGATCCCAGATCGGTTGCGGCACCCATAACAACGGAAACGGTTTGAGATGCTTGCCGAAGCGCACCAGCGTTTCGGCCTCGTCTTCGTAATTGAGTTCGGCGCGCAAGGTCTTGCCGAATTCGCCCAGCCAGTCGGCAAAGCGCACGCGGCGGCCGATGCCGGTGAGGCGGTCGGCGGCGGTGGCAAAACTCTTGAGCACGTCCAGATCCGAGCGCACTTGCGCGGCGACCTCGGGCTTTTGCACCTTGATCGCCACTGGCGTGCCGTCGCGCAATGCGGCGCGGTGCACCTGCGCCAGCGAGGCGCAGCCCAGCGGCACCGGGTCGAAGTGCGAGAAGGCCTTGTTGACCGACACGCCGAGTTCTTCCTCGATGATCTGGCGGATGCGCTCCACCGGGACCGAGCTGGTGTTTTCCTGCATGCGCTCCAGCGCGGTGGCGAACTCCGGCGGCACGATGTCCGGGCGCGTGGACAGCATCTGGCCGAGTTTGACGAAGGTGGGGCCAAGCGATTCCAGGTCGGAGACGAACTGGTCCGGCGTGCCTTCGGCAGGCACCTCGTACTCGTTGATGGCGGCCGGATCCAGGTTCATGCCGGCAAACACCCCCGACCCGCGGTACCGCAGCAACAGGCGCAGGATCTGCGTCCGCCGGCTCATGCCGCCCACCACGGCATGGTCGGCCACGTGCGTCGCCGGGGCCGGTGTGCGGTGCGGGTCATTCGGACTCAAGGCCATCTCCGGTGCGTCATGCGAACAGCGAGTGTGGCCAGCGCCGGGTCGTCAGCCGGTGAACCCAGGTCCCGCCGCCGCAGTTGCGGGCGCTGCCATTGCCTGCGTTGGCGCGTGTCTGTCCAGGGGAAGGCAACACCGGCAATCGCCCGGCAACGGCATGCAACGACCGCGCAATGGCGCGCCATCACCCCATCCGGGCGCGGGATCGGCGAGAATTCACATTCACCCACGCACGACCACCACGAAGGACCTCCGCATGGCCGGTGCCAGCCTGTTCACCCTGCTCGACGACATCGCCACCTTGCTGGACGACGTTTCCATCCTGACCAAGGTCGCGGCCAAGAAGACCGCCGGCGTGCTCGGCGACGATCTGGCGCTCAACGCGCAGCAGGTGACCGGCGTGACCGCCGACCGCGAGCTGCCGGTGGTCTGGGCAGTGGCCAAGGGCTCGCTGGTCAACAAGGTGATCCTGGTGCCGGCGGCCCTGGCGATCAGCGCGCTGGAGGCCTGGCTGCGCGGGCGCGGCTACAACATTCCGCTGGTGATGCCGTTGATGATGATCGGCGGCGCCTACCTGTGCTTCGAAGGCGTGGAGAAGCTGGCGCACAAATTCCTGCACAGCGAAGACGAAGACGCGCAGCGCCATGCCGAACGTACCCGCGCGCTGGCCGACGAGAGCGTGGACGTGGTGGCGCTGGAGAAGGACAAGGTCAAGGGCGCGATCCGCACCGACTTCATCCTGTCGGCCGAGATCATCGTGCTGTCGCTGGGCGTGGTGGCGGGCGTGTCGTTCGGGCAGCAGGTGGCGGTGCTGGTGGCGATCGCCCTGGCGATGACCATCGGCGTGTACGGCCTGGTGGCGGCCATCGTCAAGCTGGACGACCTGGGCCTGTACCTGACCAAGAAGGGCGCGTCGCTGGCCGCGCTGGGCCGCGGCATCCTGGTGGCGGCGCCGTGGCTGATGAAGTTCCTGTCGGTGGCCGGCACGCTGGCGATGTTCCTGGTCGGCGGCGGCATCCTGGTGCACAACATCCCCATGCTGCATCACGTGGTGGTGGATCTGGCCAAGGCGGCCGGCGGGCTGGGCTGGCTGGTCGAAGCGCTGGGCAACATGGTGGTCGGCGTGGTTGCCGGTGCGGTCGTGCTGGGCGCGGTGATGCTGTTCCAGAAGCTGCGCGGGAACAAGGCCGCGCACTGACGGCCTGTGCAGTGTTGGCAAGGCGATAGCGCCAGCGGTGCGTGTGTTGGCCCTACGGTGATGATGGGCGGAAGACTGGGTTGGCGCAGTCGGCTTTGCGCTGCGGCGATCGCGATCCCCCGATTCCGTTCCGGCTACGCCAGTTTGGCTTCGACGGTGGCGTGCGCAGAGCCTGAGACAGTGCGCCACCCATTGGCCCAGTGGAGCAAGACGTGCCATTGGCTGGCATGTGCAGCCGGCAGCGATTGAAGGGAGGGCTGCATCAAGCGATCCGATCGCGCGCGGTCTATCGCCTGCGATCAAGGCTGATCTTTAGCGGCGAACCATGGCACTGCATGGCCTGGCTCGGCGGCGGCTTGCGGTGAACCGATCGCGGCGGTGCCTCACATCGGCGGGGTTTTGCCCGATTGCGGCGACGCGTGGCATTGCAGGGCCGAAGACCCGAATGCTCTCAACCGATCCGCGCGCTGCCACGCAAGACAATCGCCCGCGGTCTGCGGCTACTCGGCGCTGATCACCCGATTCTTGCCGGCGGCCTTGGCGTCGTACATGGCGCGATCGGCGCGGCGGATCAGCTCGTCCTGGGTTTCGTCGGGGCGTCGCAACGCGACGCCGGCACTGAAACTGATGAAGATCCGCACGTCCTCGTGCAGCAGGGAGCGCTGCGCCAGGGCGCGCTGCAGGCGGATGACCGCCGCGCTGGCCTCGAAAATGGTCGAGTCCGGTAGCAGCAACACGAATTCCTCGCCGCCGAAACGGGCGATGGCATCGGTCGTGCGCAGCACTGCCTTGGCGACGTCGACGGTATGGCGCAGCGCCGCGTCGCCGCCGGCATGGCCGTGCGCTTCGTTGAGACGGCGGAAATCGTCCAGGTCCAGCATCGCCACGCACAACGGCTGGCCGCTACGTTGGGTGCGGACCGATTCGCGCTGGAACAATTCTTCGAAGCCGCGCCGGTTGAGCGCGCCGGTCAGCTGGTCTTCGCGCACCAGTCCGGCCACTGCGTTGAGTTCCTGTTCGAGCGAGGCGATGCGTTGTTCGGCATCTTCGACCTGACGGCGTGCAGCAAGCAGCTCGTCGCGCGCGGCCAGCGCCTGCGCCTGCACCCCGGCGGTGTCCTGCAGCACGTCCTGCAGCAGACGATTCAGATCGGGAATGCTGCGAGCGTCGCCGATCGCCTGCGAATAGCCGGCAACGCGGTCGTGGTACTCGCCCGTGCTGGTGGCCATGCCGTCGAGCCTGTCGACGAAGGACACCATCATCTCGCGCATGGCGGTCTTGGAATCGGCGATACCCTGCTTGAGCAGGCCCTGCTTATAGATCACCTCGCGCAAGGTGCCGCGTGCCTGCTCGATCGATTCCACGTCCAGCGGCCCGGCCAACAGCTGCCGCACGACCGAGATCTGGCCCTGCAGCCAGCTGCGATCGTCGAGGAGTTCGCCGACGTTCTCCAGTAATAGATCGAACAAGCCGAGCAACAGGTTCTGTTGTTCGCTGGCATCGTCAGCACGCAGGCCGATCTGATGGCTCAGCTCACGCAGTCGCTGCTCCAGCGTGATCAGCTCATGGCCGGGGCGCCAATGGCGCAGGGCCGAGGCCAGGGTCTGGGCTTCTTCGGCCAGCTCGGGACTGCGTTGCAACAGGGTGGCCAGGGCATTGCCCAGCGCATGCCGCAGCAGGTCGCGCAGCTGTTCGGCTTCGGTGCGGCCTTCGGCCAGCGAGTCGCCGATATCGATGGTGCGGATATATTTGTCGATCAACTGGCGCAGCGTACGGCCGTAGCCGTGCCAGTCGCCGGCCGCATAGGCCGCACCCAGGCGCACGCCCATGTCGCCGAGCTCGCCGTGCAGGCTGGCGATGCCTTCGGCGAACGCCAGCAGCAGCGCTTCTGGATGCGCAGCATGCGAAAACAGGCGGATGAGCAGCGCGGTGGCGGCTGCCGGGTCGTGCGCGCCCGATTTGGTCTTGGCGGGAACCAACTGATGTGCCGCCAGCCCCGGCGCGGCCTGGGCGCTGCCGCGCACGCTGGGCAGCGCAGCGACCGGGCGCGCGGTGTCCGTGCCGCCCCAGGGCAACAGACGGCGCAGCCCGCCACGCGGGCGGCTTGGAAGTTCAGGCTGGTCAGCCATGCCAGGTCTCGAAAGGTCGACGCTATCGCTGGTTATCGGCGCGCATGCGGGTCGCTTGAGCGTGCCGCACCGTATGGCGCAACGCACAGCATGCATCCGTTGGCGCCGTCACGCTGCGTGGCATCCACCGAACGCTCGGATGAACAAGTTACGCAGATGACGACGAACGCTGCCGCGCTCTCCCGCATTCGGTGCATCAAGGCATCCATGCACCGATGCGGGGATGTCATCGCACTGCAATGCATCGCTTATGCCGGCGGACCTGCGCAACCGTGCGTAAAGGAATGTGGCTGTCGCAGAAAAGTCAGCACATGTTCACGCATATTTTATTTGTACGGGGTGTAGATTCATCGCCAAGGACGACGTGGAGTACGCGCGTCGCCCCCGCTCCTCATTCGTAGCAGGTCGTCTGGCCACATCGGCAGACGATGGTTTTCGCTTCGCCGTTTTCCGTCTCCACCCACTTTACGACGGACGTTTAGATGGTTGCCACGATGCCGCTTCACGCCAGTACTGCACGCCTAGATCGCAGCGCATTGATCCCCACGCTGAAGAAGAGCGGGCGGCCGCGCGACGCGCGCGGGCGGTTCATTCCCCATCACGAGCGTCTGCCCGTGTCGCTGGCCGATACACGCGGCGCCTTGTTCGTGGTCTCGGAGATGGCCGACTTCATCAAGGCGGGCGGTCTGGGCGATGTCGCGGCAGCCCTGCCGCGCGCGCTGCGCCATCGCTACGACGTGCGTGTATTGATCCCCGGCTACCGTGCCGTGCTCGAGCGCGCCGGCAAGGTGGAGATCGTGGGCCGTGTGCTGGCGCATGCCGCGCTGCCGGCCTGCGACATCGGCCGCATCGTGCAGTCGGATGGGCTGCCGATCTACATCCTGCTGTCCAAAGAACTGTTCGAACGCGATGGCTCGCCGTATGTGAGCACCAGCGGTTCGGAGTTCGAAGACAATGCGATCCGCTTCGCCACCCTGTCGCATGCCGCCGCGCAGATCGCCGCCGGCCATGCCGGCCTGGGCTGGAAGCCGCGCCTGCTGCATCTCAACGACTGGCCGTGCGCGCTGGCGGCGGCGTATGTGCGCTGGTCCGGCGGCACCACGCCATGCCTGCTCACCATCCATAACCTGGCCTACCAGGGCCTGGTGCCGTATTCGATGGCGTCCGCGCTGGGCATCCCGGCCGAGCGTGTGGCCGAACTGGAGTTCTACGGGCAGATGTCGTTCCTGCGCGGTGGCATCGTCAATGCCGACCACGTCAACACGGTCAGCGTCAGCTATGCCAAGCAGATCACCGGCCCGGCGCAGGGCTGCGGGCTGGACCGGCTGCTGGCCGGCCGCGCTGCCAAGGGCGCGCTGACCGGCATCGTCAACGGCATCGACGCCAGCTGGGACCCACGTACCGACGAATATCTTGATACGCACTTCAGCGTGAATCAGTGGCAGGGCCGTCAGGCCAACGCCGCGCAGGTGCGCAAGGCCTTCGGGCTGCGCGAGAGCACCGGTCCGCTGTTTGCGGTGGTATCGCGGCTGGTGCATCAGAAGGGCCTGGACCTGATCTGCGAAGTTGCCCCGCAGATCGTGGCGGCCGGTGGCCAGATCGCGGTGATCGGCGGCGGCGAGCCGGAGATTGAACAACAGGTGGCCGAGCTGACCCGTCGGTACCCCGGCCAGGTCGGTGCCTTCATCGGTTTTGAGGAAGGCCTGGCGCGGCGCATGTTCGCCGGTGCCGACTTCCTGCTGATGCCGTCGCGCTTCGAGCCATGCGGCCTGAGCCAGATGTATGCACAGCGCTTTGGCTGCCTGCCGATCGCGCATGCCACCGGCGGGCTGATCGACACCGTGGACGACGGCGTCACCGGCTTCCTGTTCCAGCATGCCAGTGTGGAGGCCTTGCGCCGCTGCCTGGAACGCGCGTTCCGTACCTTCCGCCTGCCCAGCCTGCTGTCTGCCATGCGCCGCGCGGCCATGCTGCGCCCCAGCGGCTGGGATGTGGCCGGCAAGAAATATCTGTCCCTTTATGAGCACACCGCCGCAACCGCACCTGCGCTTGCGGCGGTGTCATGAGCGAACGGTTGGGCGTGCAAGGGCAGGGAACGGAAGGCGAAGGTGTGATCACGGAAGAAGTCTCTGACAGCGCGCCTGCCTTGCAGGCGCTGGCCGATGCAGCGCCTACCGACGCATTCGCGGTGCTGGGCCCGCACCTGCAGGCCGATGGCCGCCGCCGCGTTCGGGTCCTGGCGCCCGGTGCCGAGGCGATGGGCCTGATCGACCCGCGCGGCAAGTTGCTGGCGCGCATGCAGGTCGGCGCGGTCGATGGCGTGTTCGAAGGCGAGCTGGCAGTCGATGGGCCGTACCGGCTGCGCATCGTCTGGCCGGATCTGGTGCAGGAGATCGAAGACCCGTACGCGTTTACCCCGACGCTGGACGAATCGTTGCTGCTGCAGATCGCTGCTGGCGACGGGCAGGCATTGCGCAGCGCATTGGGCGCGCAGCATCTGCGCTGCGCCGATGTGCCGGGCGTGCGCTTTGCGGTCTGGGCGCCGCATGCGCAGCGAGTTGCAGTGGTCGGTGATTTCAATGGCTGGGACGTGCGGCGGCATCCGATGCGGCAATGCATCGGCGGCATCTGGGAATTGTTCCTGCCGCGTGTGGAAGCCGGCGCCCGCTACAAGTACGCCATCACTGCCGCCGACGGCCGTGTGCTGCTCAAGGCCGACCCGGTTGCGCGGCAGAGCGAGCTGCCGCCGGCCACCGCCTCGGTGGTGCCCGGTGGCGCCGCGTTTGCGTGGACCGATGCCGAATGGATGGCCAGGCGTTCGGTGCAGGCGCCGTCGGCGCCGCTGTCCATCTACGAAGTGCATGCCGCCTCGTGGCGTCGCGACGGGAACGACCAGCCGCTGGACTGGGCCGGCCTGGCCCGTGAGCTGATCCCGTACGTCCAGCGGCTGGGCTTCACCCATATCGAGTTGCTGCCGATCACCGAACATCCGTTCGGCGGGTCGTGGGGCTACCAGCCGCTGGGCCTGTACGCGCCCACCGCGCGCCATGGCAGCCCGGATGGCTTTGCGCAATTCGTCGATGCCTGCCACCGCGCCGGCATCGGCGTGATCCTGGACTGGGTCAGCGCGCACTTCCCAAGCGACGCACATGGCCTGGCGCAGTTCGACGGTGCCGCGCTGTACGAGCATGCCGACCCCCGCGAAGGCATGCACCGCGACTGGAATACGCTGATCTACAACTACGGCCGGCCCGAAGTGACGGCGTTCCTGCAGGGCAGCGCGCTGGAGTGGATCGACCATTACCACCTCGACGGCCTGCGCGTGGATGCGGTGGCCTCGATGCTGTATCGCGACTACGGCCGCGCCGAAGGCGAGTGGGTACCCAACGCGCACGGCGGCCGCGAGAACCTGGAGGCCGTCGCCTTCCTGCGCCAGCTCAACAGCGAGATCGCCACGCGCTTTCCCGGTGTGCTGACCATCGCCGAAGAGTCCACCGCCTGGCCGGGCGTGACCGCGCCGATCAGCGAGGGCGGCCTGGGCTTCACCCACAAATGGAACATGGGCTGGATGCACGACACGCTGAGCTACATGCAGCGCGATCCGGCCGAGCGTGCGCAGCACCACAGCCAGCTCACCTTCGGCCTGGTGTATGCGTTCTCCGAGCGTTTTGTGTTGCCGCTCTCGCACGACGAGGTGGTGCATGGCACCGGCGGCCTGCTTGGGCAGATGCCCGGCGACGACTGGCGGCGCTTTGCCAACCTGCGCGCGTACCTGGCGCTGATGTGGGCGCATCCGGGAGACAAGCTGGTGTTCATGGGGGCCGAGTTCGGCCAGTGGGCCGACTGGAATCACGATCAGTCGCTGGACTGGCATCTGCTCGACGGCGCACCCCATCGCGGCGTGCAGCAATTGGTTGGCGATCTCAATGCCACCTTGCGCCGCGTGCCGGCGCTCTACCGCGGCACGCATCGCGCCGAGGGCTTCGACTGGAGCGTGGCCGACGACGCGCGCAACAGCGTGCTGGCGTTCATCCGCCACGACCCCGAGGGCGGCGCACCCCTGCTGGCGGTGAGCAACCTCACCCCGCAACCGCACCACGACTACCGCGTTGGCGTGCCGCGTGCCGGCAGCTGGCGCGAAATCCTCAACACCGACAGTGCCCACTACGGCGGCAGCAACCTCGGCAACAGCGGTCGCCTTGCGACCGAGCCGACGGGCATGCATGGGCATGCGCAGCGTCTGCGCCTGACCCTGCCGCCGCTGGCAACGATCTACCTGCAAGCGGAGAAATAACAATGAAGCAGCGCAACGACATCATCCCGGCCTGGGGCGCCTGGCCAGCGGGTGAGGGACAGGTGCGCTTCGCGCTCTGGGCACCGGACGCAACGCGCGTGGAGGTGGTCTTCGACGACGGCACGCGCAGCGCGTTGCAGGCCGGGCAGGACGGGTTCTTCGCCGCCACCCTGGCCTGCGCGGCCACCGCGCGTTATCGCTACAGCGTGGATGGCGGCGAGCCGGTACCCGACCCGGCCTCGCGCTGGCAGCCCGATGGCGTGCACGGCCCCAGCGCGGTGCAGCCCACCGACAGCTATCGCTGGAGCAACACGCAGTGGCAGGGCCGTCCATGGGACGAGGCGGTGATCTACGAACTGCATGTGGGCACCTGCGGCGGCTATGCCGGCGTGCAGGCGCAATTGCCGCAGCTGGCGGCAATGGGCATCACCGCGATCGAACTGATGCCGTTGAGCGCGTTCCCGGGCGCGCATAACTGGGGCTACGACGGCGTGCTGCCGTATGCGCCGGCCGACGCCTATGGCACGCCGGACGAACTGAAGGCATTGATCGATGCCGCGCACGGCTACGGCCTGATGGTGTTGCTGGATGTGGTCTACAACCACTTCGGCCCGGACGGCAATTACCTGCACAGCTATGCCGCCCCGTTCTTCAACGAGGACAAGCCCACGCCCTGGGGCGCGGCGATCGATTTCCGCAAGCCGCAGGTGCAGCGTTACTTTCTCGACAATGCGCTGATGTGGCTGCACGAATACGGCTTCGACGGCCTGCGCCTGGACGCGGTGCACGCGATCACCCCGAACGCCTTCCTGGATACCTTGCGGCAGACCGTGCAGGCCAGCCTGCCGGCCGGCCGCCATGTGCATCTGGTGCTGGAAAACGAGGCCAACCAGGCCTCGCAGCTGCAGCGCGGCTACACCGCGCAGTGGGACGACGATTTCCACAATGCCCTGCATGTGCTGCTGACCGGCGAAGCCGAAGGCTATTACGCCGCCTTCGCCGACAAGCCCACCGAGCACCTGGCGCGCGTGCTCGGCGAAGGCTTTGCCTACCAGGGCGAGCCTGACCCGCGCGGGCATGTGCGTGGCGAGCCGAGCGGGGCGCTGCCGCCGCACAAGTTCGTGGTGTTTGCGCAGAACCACGACCAGATCGGCAACCGCGCGCGTGGCGAGCGGCTGACCGTGCTGGTCTCGCCGCAACGCCTGCGCGCAGCGCTGGCGTTGACCGCGTTGACGCCGATGATCCCGCTGTTCTTCATGGGCGAGCCATGGGGCGCGAAGCAGCCGTTCCTGTTCTTCACCGACTTCGGTCCGCCGCTGGACGATGCGGTGCGCGAAGGGCGGCGTCGCGAGTTCGCGCATTTCGCCGCATTCGCCGACGAAGCGCAGCGCGCCACCATTCCCGACCCCAACAGCCACGCCACCTTCGCCGCTTCGCGCTCGACGATTGACGATGCCGCGCACGGCGACGGCGCGCAGTGGGCAGCGTGGTTCACCGCGCTGCTGGGCGTGCGTCGGCAGTGGCTGGTGCCCGGCCTTGCCGAGGCGCGCGCGGTACGCGCCAGCGTGCTGGCCGAGGGCGCACTCACCGCCACCTGGGAACTGCCGGATGGCCTGTGGCATATCGCCTTCAACGTCGGCAGCGCGGCCGTTCCGCTGCCGCCACTGCGCGGGCGTGTGGCATTTGCCGAAAACGTCGATGCCTCCGCGCAGCAGTTGCCGGTCGACGGTTTCATCGCCTGGCATGAGGACCGCACATGAGCACCAACACCCTGCACACCCTGGCCGCGGCAGCCGGGGTGATGGTGGATTGGGTGGATGCCAGCGACCAGTCGCGGCAGGTGTCCGAGCAGTCGGTGCAGGCAGTGCTGACCGCCCTGCAATTCCCGTCGGCCACTGCCGCACAACGCGAAGACAGCCTGCGGCGTTGCCAGGCGCAGGCTGCCGAACCGGCAGCGCTGCTCACCGTGCAGGTGGGCGAGCCGCTGCCGTTGCGCGTTGCCGCCAATGCCAGTGGCCGCTGGACCGATGACAGCGGCGCCAGCGAACCGGCGCGTGCGGATGCGCAGGGGCAGTTGCTCGCACCACAGCGCTATGGCTACTGGACGCTGCAGATCGGTGCGCTGACCCAGCAGGTAGCGGTTGCGCCGCAACGCTGCTTCAGCGTGGCCGACGCCTGCGCGCAGCCGTCGCCGCGTGCCTGGGGCATGGCGTTGCAGGTGTACTCGGCCTGCAGCCTCGATGACGGCGGTATCGGCGATGCTGCCGGCGCTGTGGAATGGCTGCGGCACGCAGCGCTGGCCGGCGCCGATGCGCTGGCGTTGAGCCCGGTGCACGCCTCGCGACCGGTCACCGGCGGTTACAGCCCGTATTCGCCCAGCGACCGACGCTTTTTCGATCCCCTGCATGCCGCACCGGTCCGCGTGCTGGGCGAGCTGGCACTGGAGGCCATCGACGACGTGGCGGGCCTGCGCCAGCGGTTCGATACGCTGCACGCCAACGCGTTGATCGATTGGCCTGCCTCGGCGCAGGCCAAGTGGGAACTGTTGCGCCATCTGCATACGCGCGTGGCGCCGGACCATGCCGACCTGCTCGCCTTCCGCACGGAAGGCGGCGCGGCGCTGGACGGCTTCGCACGGTTCGCCGCCAAGGATTTCGGCGACAACGATCCGCAGTTGCATGTGTTCACCCAATGGCTGGCGGCGCGCAGCTGGTCCGATGCGCAGCGCGAAGCACACGAGCGCGGCATGAAGATCGGGTTGATCGCCGATCTGGCGGTCGGCTTCGATCCCAATGGCGCCGAAGCCGCAGCGGCTGCAGACACCGTGCTGCGTGGCCTGGTACTGGGCGCGCCACCGGATGCCTTCAACGCCGATGGTCAGCATTGGGGCATCGGTGCGTATTCGCCCACCGCATTGCGGCGTAGCGGGTTTGCGCCGTACATCGCACTGCTGCGCGCGGTGCTGCGCGATCGCGGCGGGATCCGCATCGATCACATTCTTGGCCTGCTACGGCTGTGGGTGGTGCCCGACGGCGCCAGCTCCAACGAAGGCGCCTATCTGGCGTATCCGTTGCACGACCTGCTCAATCTGCTGGCGCTGGAATCGTGGCGTCACCGCGCCATTGTCATTGGCGAGGATCTGGGCGTGGTGCCGCCGGGCATCCGCGAAGAACTCTCGCGGCGCGGGGTGATGGGCATCGATGTGCTGATGTTCACCCGCGACGACGACGGCGCCTTCGTGTCGCCGGCGCTATGGCGGCCGGATGCGGTGGCCACCACCACAACGCACGACCTGCCCACACTGACCGGCTGGCGCGAAGGCCGCGATATCGACTGGCGACGCAGGCTGGAGCTGATCCAGCCCGCGCAGGCCAAGGACGATGCCACGGCCCGCACCCAGGACGTCGCGCGGCTGGACGCGGCGGTCGAACACACCGGACTCAGCGCGGCGGACGACCCGCTGCTGGGTGCGCTGCGCTTCACTGCCAGCAGCGTCTCGCCGCTGGCCCTGCTGCCGGTGGAAGACGCACTGGCGCTGGACGAACAACCCAATCTGCCGGGCACCGTCGAAGTCCATCCCAACTGGCGTCGACGCCTGCCCGATCCCTTGCCGCATGCGCGCCTGACCACGGCGCTGCAGGGCTTTGCCGAGGCGCGTCGCGTCGCGGCCGTTTCGGAACCACAGCCATGATCGAGCTTCGCGCCACCGCCCGCCTGCAGTTGCATGCCGGCTTCACCCTGCACGATGCGCGCGCGCAGGTGCCGTACTACGCCGGCCTTGGCATCAGCCATCTGTATTTGTCGCCGATCGGCACCGCGGTGCCGGGCTCCACGCACGGCTACGACAATATCGACCCGACCGTGGTCAATCCCGAGCTCGGCGGCGAAGAAGCATTGATCGCGTTGTCGCAGGCTGCGCGCGAACACGGTATGGGCCTGATCGCCGACATCGTGCCCAATCACATGGCCACCCACGCGCAAAACGCCTGGTGGTGGGACGTGTTGCGCCACGGCCGCAGCGCCAGGCATGCCGACTGGTTCGACATCGACTGGCGCGCGCCTGGCCGCGATGGAAAGTTGTGGCTGGCCGTGCTGGACCGCCCGTACGCCACCGCGCTGGCCGAAGGCCTGATCACCCTGGTGATCGAGGACGACGGCAGCGCGGCACTGGCGCATTACGACCAACGCTATCCGATCCGCCCGCAGACGCTGGACATCCCGGAAGCATCTGCACGGGCGCAATGGCTGCGCGACTACAACGACGGCGCCAAGCGCGGCGATGGCCGCCTGCACAAGTTGATCGAACGCCAACCGTATCGGTTGAACTGGTGGCGCGTGGGCAACGACATGCTCAATTACCGCCGCTTCTTCGACATCACCTCGCTGGTGGCGTTGCGGGTGGAGCTGCCGGCGGTGTTCGACGCCGTGCATGCGCTACCGCTGCGGTTGGTGGCCGAAGGGCATCTGGACGGCCTGCGCATCGATCATGTGGACGGGCTTACCGACCCCACCGGCTATGTACGCAAGCTGCGCAGCCGGCTGGATGCGGCCGGGCGCACGCGTGGGCTCAAGCCCGGCACGCTGGGCCTGTATCTGGAAAAGATCCTGGCCCCCGGCGAGCACCTGCCGGCGGACTGGCCCTGCGATGGCACCACCGGTTACGACTTCATGGACCAGGTCGGTGGCGTGCTGCACGACGCGGCCGGTTTCAAGCCGCTGGCGCGTGCCTGGCAACGCGTGAGCGGACGTAGCGGCGACTTTGCGCAGGAAGAACGCGTGGCCCGCGACGAAATCCTGCGCGGCCCGCTGCAGACCGAATTCAATCGCGCGGTGGGCGCGTTGTCGGCATTGGCGCACCTAGACCCGCCCACGCGCGAGTTCAGCCCGCAGATGCTGGCACGCGGCCTGTGTGTGCTGCTGCGCTGGTTCCCGGTGTATCGCACCTATGCCGGCACCCAGGGAATCACCGGCAGCGAGGCGGAGCGCCTGCGCGCCACTGCCGCGCGTGCACGCGAAGGCATGCCCGAGGCAATCGTGGCGGCTGTGGACGCCATCGAGCGCTGGTTGCTGGACGATGCCGGCGCCGACCGCGCGCAGATCGCCTTGCGCCGCATCCTGCGTCGTCGGGTGGAGCAGCTGTCCGCACCGCTCAACGCCAAGGCCGTGGAAGACACCGCGTTCTACCGGCATGGCGTGCTGTTGTCGCGCAACGAGGTCGGCAGCCACCCGACCCACTTCGCCAACGAGGCCGCCGAATTCCACGCGCAGAATCAAGAACGCGCCAGGCACTACCCGCGCGCGCTGCTGGCCACTGCCACCCACGATCACAAGCGTGGCGAAGACCTGCGCATGCGGCTGGCGGTGCTGTCCGAGCAGCCGAAGTGGTGGGCCGAGCAGAGCACCCAGTTCGACGCTCTGGCCGAGACGCTGGAGTCGCCGGCGCTGGCCGGTGGCGACCAGCAGATGCTGTGGCAGACGCTGGTAGCGGCCTGGCCCATCGGGTTGGGCGCCGACCAGGCGGAGCCGCTTGCTGCCTATGCCGAGCGCGTGGCGCAGTGGCTGCTCAAGGCGGTGCGCGAAGCCAAGTTGCATACCAGCTGGACCGACGGCTCTGCCGAGTACGAACAGGCCGTGCAGGCTACCGTGGAGCAGGTGCTGACCAGCCGCGCCGGGTTGCCGCTGCGCCGCGCGCTGCTACGTGCCAGCAACCATATCGCGGCGGCCGGTGCGCGCAATTCGCTGGTGCAGACCACCTTGCGCCTGACCGTGCCCGGCGTGCCCGACCTGTATCAGGGCACCGAGGGCTGGGACCTGTCGCTGGTGGACCCGGACAACCGCCGCCCGGTCGATTATGCGCAGCGTCAGCGCTGGCTGGAGCAGGCACGCGACTTCACTACCTTGCTGCGCAGCTGGCGCGATGGCGCAGTCAAGGCGCGTCTGACCGCCGTGCTGCTGCAGCTGCGCGGCGAACATCCGGCGCTGTTTGCGAAGGGCGATTACCAACCCTTGAGCGTTGCGGCCGGCGGAGATGCGCAGGTGCTGGCATTCCGCCGTCAGTACCGCAGCCAGTCGTTGGTGGTGGCCGTCACCCGGCTGGGCGCAGGCATCCACAGCGACGGCGACCTGCCGTTGCTGGTGCCGCCGGCCAGCTGGGGTCAGGCGTCGTTGGCATTGCCGGAAGCCACATACCGTAATGTGCTCGACGGCAGCACGCTGCAGCCGCAGCGCGGCCGCGTGGCAATGTCCACGGTCTTTGCACGTGCGCCGGTGGCAGTGTTGTTGACCCCATAAACGACCCCGAGGCAAATGTACGCAATGAATGACACGGAACGGCAAGCGCGGCTTCGCCAGTTGGCACAGGAGATCTGGGAGGCCGAAGGCCGCCCGGACGGGCATGCGGATCGCCACTGGGCCATGGCCGAGCGGCTGGTGGATGCCGAAGAACGCGCGGCCGAGCAGGCCGCCGAGCACGCGGCCACGCCGATCACTGCGCGCCAGTAACACTGTCTCTGCCACCTTGCATGGGCCGCGCCGTGCGCCCATGCAGGCGTGCACAGCCCGGCGCAGCCGCACACCGCGCACTGTCTTGAGTTCACCGTTCTAAGGAGTCACCGATGGCCACTCGCAAGTTCACTCAGCGCTCGCGCATCCGCGAAGGCCGTCCCAACCCGCTCGGCGCCACCTGGGATGGTCTGGGCGTCAATTTTGCGCTGTATTCGCGCAACGCCACGCGCGTGGAATTGTGCCTGTTCGACGAGCGTGGCCGCGAGCAGGAGCGCCTTGCCCTGCCCGAGTACACCGACGAGGTCTGGCACGGTTATCTGCCCGATGCGCGCCCCGGCCAGTTGTACGGCTACCGCGTGCATGGTCCATACGCACCCGAGGCCGGGCATCGCTTCAACCACAACAAGCTGCTGCTGGACCCGTATGCCAAGCAGATCGTCGGCGAACTCAAATGGGCGCCGCACCTGTTCGGCTACACCATCGGTCATCGCGACAAGGACCTGAGCTTCGATCGCCGCGACAGTGCTGCGTTCATGCCCAAGTCCGCAGTGATCGACCCGGCCTTCACCTGGGGCCAGGACCGCCCACCGCAGACGCCGTGGAATCGCACGGTGATCTACGAGGCGCACGTGCGTGGGCTGAGCATGCTGCACCCGGCGGTGCCGCCGGAAGAACGCGGCACCTTCTCCGCATTGAAGACCGATGAACTGATCGACCATATCAGCTCGCTCGGCGTCACTGCGGTGGAACTGCTGCCCGTCCACGCATTCGTCGACGACCAATACCTGCTGGAAAAAGGTCTGCGCAATTACTGGGGCTACAACACGCTCGGGTTCTTTGCGCCGCAGGGCCGCTACATGTCCACGCGCACCGTGGCCGAGTTCAAGCAGATGGTGGCGCGGCTGCATCACGCCGGCCTGGAAGTGCTGCTGGACGTGGTCTACAACCACACCGCCGAAGGCAACGAACTGGGGCCGACGCTGTCGTTCAAGGGCATCGACAACGCCAGCTACTACCGCCTGGCCGACGATCGCCGCTTCTACATCAACGACACCGGCACCGGCAACACCTTCGATCTGACCAACGTCGGCGCGCTGCGCATGGTGATGGATTCGTTGCGTTACTGGGTGCAGGAAATGCATGTCGATGGTTTCCGCTTCGACCTGGCTACCATCCTCGGGCGCGAGCGTTACGGCTTCGATCCATCGGGAAGCTTTCTCGATGCGGTGCGCCAGGATCCGGTGCTGAGCCAGACCAAGCTGATTTCCGAGCCCTGGGATATCGGCCCGGGCGGCTACCAGGTCGGCAATTTCCCGCCGGGCTGGGTGGAATGGAACGACAAGTTCCGCGACAACGTGCGCGCGTTCTGGCGTGGCGATGGCGGCCAGCTGGCCGAGCTGGCCACGCGCCTGACCGGCTCGGCCGACCTGTTCAACCATAGCGGCCGCCGCCCCACTGCCTCGGTCAACTTCGTCACTGCGCACGATGGTTTCACCCTGCGCGATCTGGTCAGTTACGAGGGCAAGCACAACCTGGCCAATGGCGAGGAGGGCAGGGACGGCAGCGACCACAACATCTCGGCCAATTACGGTGTCGAGGGCGAGACCAACGACCCGGCGATCAAGCAGCTGCGTCGTCAGCAGATGCGCAACCTGCTCGCCACGTTGCTGCTGTCGCAAGGCACGCCGATGCTGCTGGCCGGAGATGAGTTCGGCCACAGCCAGAACGGCAACAACAACGCGTATTGCCAGGACAACGAGCTGACCTGGATCGACTGGACCGCAGCGACCAAGGCAGCGGCGGCCGACCAGGCCGCGTTCGTGCGTCGCTTGATCCGCATCCGTCAGCGGTATCCGTTGCTGCATCGCGCACGTTTCTTCGACGGCAAGTTCGACGAAGCACTGGGCCTGAAGGATCTCACCTGGCTGGCGCCCAACGGCACCGAGATGGACGAGGCCGGCTGGCACGACCCGGAAGCGCGCGCATTGATGCTGCGCCTGGATGGGCGCTCGCCAACCACCGGCCTGCGCGAGATTGCCGCCAACGTTACCTTGCTGATGCTGATCAATGCGGCATCCACCACTGTGTCGTTCACGCTGCCGGCCATGCACGACGAACACTGGCGCGTGCTGGTCGATACCGCACGTCATGGCGGCCGCGTGGTTGCCGGCGGCAGCGAATGGAAGGCGCCGGCGCACTCGTTGACCTTGCTCGCGGTGGAGCGCGACCGCATCGCCAGCAGTGCGCGCATCGTCTCCGAGGGCGCACGCTGATGGCAGGAGCGCACTGATGGATGTGTTGTTGGCAGGGGCGACCGGTCTGGTCGGTAAACAGGTCTTGCAGCTGCTGCTCGCCGATGCGCGCTGCACGGGCGTGGTGGCGTTGACGCGTCGGCCACTGACGCAGATCCACCCCAAGTTGCGTAACCAGGTGATCGACTTCGAGCGCCTGGAGCATTGGACCGCACCGCGCATGGAGGCGGCCATCTGCGCGCTGGGCAGCACCATGAAGCAGGCCGGCTCGCGCGAGGCGTTCTACCGCATCGATCACGATTACCCCCTGGCGCTGGCGCGTGCTGCCTGCGCGCAAGGCACCTCGGTATTCGTGTTGAATTCGGCGGCCGGCGCCGATGCGCACTCGCGGATTTTCTACAACCGCGTCAAGGGCGAACTGGAGCGCGATCTGCGCACTATCGGCTTTCCCTCGCTGACCTTCGTGCGGCCCGGGCTGATCGGCGGCGAGCGCGAAGAACGCCGCACCGGCGAGCATATCGGCAGCCTGGTGCTGGGCGCGCTTGGCCCGCTGCTGCCACGCCGCTATCGCATCAACCCGGCCGAATGCATCGCCGCGGCGATGGTGGGCGCCGCGCTGGCGCCGGCGCGTGGGGAGCATAGCGTCGAGGCGGCGGAGTTGGTGGGTTAGCGCGGCGTTGTTGCGAGGCAGTCGGATAGAGAGTTGGCTGTCCGCCGTTTGGTAGGAGCGCGCTGGCGCGCGATGAGGCGTTACCGATACAGCCTCATCGCGCGCAGGCACGCTCCTACAAGTGTACGGGCAGCGGCATCTTCGCCGGCGCAGCCCGGCCTACACGCCCAGAGCCTGTCTG
>NZ_JANTYV010000010.1:0-16344 GCF_024806475.1 Xanthomonas sp. 4461
CGCGATTCGCGAAGGCGGCCGTACCGTCGGCGCCGGCGTGGTTGCCAAGGTCATCAAGTAAGCAATACCTGCAGTTCGGCGGCTTCGGTCGCCGAATTTGCGCGAATGGCGGGCCGGCTGAACCGCGGTCCGCCTTCGTTGTCTTAGGGTTTGCGGTAAACGAGTACATACGCCAGTAGCTCAATTGGCAGAGCAGCGGTCTCCAAAACCGCAGGTTGGGGGTTCGAGTCCCTCCTGGCGTGCCACTCCTCTTTCCGGCCCAGCGATTCGGGTCAGATCGGTAACTAGAGCCGGATGAATAGCAAAATCGAGCCTTCCAAAAGCGCGTCTGCTGCCAGCGCTGATATCGTGAAATACGTGCTCTCCGCGATCCTGGTGGTTGCGGGGCTGTTTGTGTGGTTCTGGTTTTCTGCACCGGAGCGCGCCACGCAGCTGGGAGCCTGGACGCCGCAGTTGCGTGCGCTGGCTGTCATCGTCGGGCTGGTGGCAGGTGCATTTGTCTTTCTGGGGACCGGCAAAGGCCGGGAAACCCGCGAATTCATGTCCGAATCCAGGTTTGAGTTGCGTAAGGTGGTCTGGCCAACGCGTCAGGAAGCCATTCGCACGACCTGGGTCGTGATTGTTGTTGTGATCATTCTGAGTTTGCTGTTGGGCGGCTTCGACTTCGTCATCCAGAAGCTCACGCAGTGGTTCCTGGCTCGTTGAGGAGAATCAAGCAGTGAAGCGTTGGTACGTCGTTCACGCCTATTCAGGCTTTGAAAAATCTGTTGCGCAGGCGCTGCGCGATCGCATCGTCCGCACCGAGATGGAAGATCGTTTCGGTGAAGTGCTGGTGCCGACCGAAGAGGTCATCGAGATGCGCGCCGGCCAGAAGCGTCGGTCCGAGCGTAAGTTCTTTCCCGGCTACGTGCTGGTCCAGATCGAAACCCACGAAGAAGCCGGTATTCCGCGCATCGACAACGAAAGCTGGCATCTGGTGAAGGAAACTTCCAAGGTGATGGGTTTCATTGGCGGTACCGCTGATCGTCCGTTGCCGATTCGCGACGAAGAGGCCGATGCGATCCTGCAGCGTGTGCAGGATGGTGTCGAAAAGCCGCGTCCGAAGGTGTTGTTCGAGCCGGGTCAGATGGTGCGTGTCACCGATGGCCCGTTCAACGACTTCAATGGCGTTGTTGAAGAAGTCAACTACGAGAAGAGCCGGTTGCGTGTCGCCGTGCTCATCTTTGGTCGCTCCACGCCGGTCGAGCTTGAGTTCGGCCAGGTCGAGAAGGGCTGACCCGAGCAGGCGCCTGCTAGGCGCCTGCCTTGAATGCTGCTATAGTGCGCGGCTCGCTGACCTGGCGACCGCCGGGTAAACAATGGCTGCCGCATGGCGGCCATCAGCGTGTTGTACGCAACGCGACGCCGGGACGCGTGATTCTCCCGGTCCGATGGGGAGCCTGTTGTCAGGCGTTAGCACCCGGAGAGTATTGAAATGGCTAAGAAAATAACTGCCTACATCAAGTTGCAGGTCAAGGCCGGTCAGGCCAATCCTGCACCGCCGGTCGGCCCTGCACTGGGTCAGCGCGGTTTGAACATCATGGAATTCTGCAAGGCGTTCAACGCTGCGACCTCCAAGCTGGAGCCGGGTTTGCCGACGCCGGTGATCATCACCGCGTATTCCGATCGTACCTTCACCTTCGTGACCAAGAGCACCCCGGCAAGCGTGCTGCTCAAGAAGGCGGCGGGCGTGACTTCCGGTTCGAAGCGTCCTAACAGCGACAAGGTCGGCAAGGTGACGCGCAAGCAGCTGGAAGAGATCGCCAAGACCAAGGAAGCCGATCTGACGGCGGCCGAGCTCGAAGCGGCAGTTCGCACGATTGCGGGTACCGCCCGCAGCATGGGTTTGACGGTGGAGGGCTAAGACATGGCACAGAACAAGCGCGTTAAGGCCATTGCGGCCGCAGTCGTTCCGGGCAAGAGCTATGCCTTCGAAGACGCAATCAAGATCCTGAAGACCGCCACCAAGGCCAAGTTCGTCGAATCCATCGACGTCGCCGTGCGCCTGGGCGTGGACGCCAAGAAGTCCGATCAGCAGGTACGCGGTTCGACCGTGCTTCCCGCCGGTACCGGCAAGAGCGTGCGCGTTGCAGTGTTCGCACCGGCAGGCGCCAAGGCTGACGAAGCCCTGGCTGCGGGCGCCGAGGCAGTGGGCATGGACGACCTGGCCGAGAAGATGCAGGCCGGTGATCTGAACTACGACGTGGTCATTGCGACTCCGGACGCCATGCGCGTTGTCGGTAAGCTGGGCACCCTGCTGGGTCCGCGCGGCCTGATGCCGAACCCGAAGGTCGGCACCGTGTCGGCCAACCCGGGCGAAGCGGTCAAGAACGCCAAGTCGGGCCAGGTGCGTTACCGCACCGACAAGGCCGGCATCATCCACTGCACCATCGGCAAGGCCAGCTTCGACGACGAAGCGCTGAAGTCGAACCTGCAGGCGCTGCTGCTGGATCTGGTCAAGGCCAAGCCGGCGACCTCGAAGGGCACCTACCTGCAGAAGGTATCGGTCAGCTCGACGATGGGCCCGGGCGTGACGGTTGATCAGTCGAGCCTGTCGCTGAAGTAATCGAACGTGTCGGGCGTCATGTGCCTGACGTGTTTGTGCAGTACTGCATTGTTTTTCCGGCCCGGGTTACCGTGTGCTGGGAGTCCGTTCCCTCCTTTGGGGTAACGGACATTTTGAAGGCGATCGCCGGCATGTTCGGCGGTAGCCGTCAAAGACCGCAGGCGCGGTCAGCGCAGATCGACGACGGGCAGGGATGCTCGCACTGGCCTGGAGTCGCCGTCGATGCAGCGGGATCGCTTAATTGGTTCGTTTCGAACTGGCCGGCGTAGATGGTGTCGCCCTTCTGGAGTTTTCTGGTTTACGCGCGTCTGGGACATCCCGGATCGAGCCCACTCCAGGTCTAGAACGGCCACCAAAGGAACATCGGTCGATGTTCCCGGCTTCCAGGAAGGAGGCTGCCCTGGACCGCAACCGGCAGGAGCCGCGAGCGGAGTAGTTTGAAGCGGGGATTAGGGATTTGGCATTGGGGATTTGCAGGAGCGGCTTCATGGCTTTCGACGAATCACCAATCACCAATCACCAATCCCGGCTTTAACGGAGGAGTGCAATGGCTCTCAATCTGTCCCAGAAGCAAGAAGTAGTCGCCGAGCTGGCAGACATCGCCGCCAAGGCCCACTCCCTGATCGCCGCCGAATACGCTGGCACCACGGTCTCCCAGATGACCGCGATGCGCAAGCAGGCCCGCGAAACCGGTGTGTTCTTGAAAGTTGTCAAGAACACCCTGGCCGTGCGTGCCGTCGAAGGTACCGAATTTGCTGTCGCGTCTGACAAGCTGGTCGGTCCTTTGGTGTATGCGTTTTCGATGGAGGAGCCCGGCGCTGCCGGTCGCCTGATCAAGGAATTTGCCAAGAGCAACGACAAGCTGCAGGCCAAGGTTGTGGCAATCGGCGGGGAACTGTTCCCGGCCAGCCACGTCGACGTGTTGGCTTCGCTGCCGACCCGCGATCAGGCTCTGGCGATGCTGGCACGCGTGCTGTCCGAACCGGCTGCCATGTTCGCCCGTGCCGTCAAGGCCGTTGGCGACAAGCAGGGTGGTGGCGACGAAGCCGCCGCGCCGGTCGCCGAGACTGCCGAAGCTTGATGTCCTAGCGTCTGCTAGAAACCATTCCAGAATCAATTTCTAAAAGGTAATCACAATGTCCCTTACCAACGAACAGATCGTCGACGCCATCGCCGAGAAGTCCCTGATGGAAGTGATGGAGCTGGTCAAGGCCATCGAAGAAAAGTTCGGCGTCTCCGCCGCCGCCCCGGTCGCTGCCGCTGCAGCCGGCCCGGCCGCCGTGGTCGAAGAGCAGACCGAGTTCAACGTGGTGCTGACCAACTGCGGCGCCAACAAGGTCGGCGTCATCAAGGCCGTCCGTGCCGTGACCGGCCTGGGTCTGAAGGAAGCCAAGGACCTGACCGAAGCCGGTGGCATGCTGAAGGAAGGCGCCACCAAGGACGAAGCCGAGAAGATCAAGAAAGAACTGACCGAAGCCGGCGCGACTGTCGAAATCAAGTAAGCAATACCTTGCATCGCCAGCGTTTCATGGTGATGCACTGAAGGCTGGGAGCGTAGAGCTCCCGGCCTTTGGCCGTTGATGGAAAGCCGGGATTTGAGCGGCGGAATTCGGGATTCGAAGGCAATCTTCGCGCATCCCCAATCCCGCCATCCCCAATCCCCGCTTCACCGAGTTGGTAGTTGGAAGTAGCGGGAGAAGGCGTGCTGGTGCCGGCAATACCAGCGACTTCCAACTGACAATTTTGTTATTTCAGGGCCGCCGCGACGCGGCCCCCGCAGCCTAGGGTGAAGACCTCATGACGTCTTATTCGTTCACCGAAAAAAAGCGTATCCGCAAGGATTTCGGTAAGCAGCGCTCGATCCTCGAAGTGCCGTTCCTGCTTGCTATCCAGGTGGATTCCTACCGCGAATTCCTGCAGGAAGACGTGGAGCCGACCAAGCGCAAGGACCTCGGTCTGCATGCCGCTCTGAAGTCGGTGTTCCCGATCTCTAGCTACAGCGGCAACGCTGCGCTCGAGTACGTGGGCTACAAGCTGGGTCAGCCGGTGTTTGACGAGCGTGAATGCCGTCAGCGCGGAATGAGCTATGGCGCGCCGCTGCGCGTGACCGTGCGCCTGGTGATCTACGACCGCGAGTCGTCGACCAAGGCCATCAAGTACGTGAAGGAGCAGGAGGTCTACCTCGGCGAAATCCCGCTGATGACCGGCAACGGTACCTTCATCGTCAACGGCACCGAGCGCGTGATCGTGTCGCAGCTGCACCGCTCGCCGGGTGTGTTCTTCGACCACGACCGTGGCAAGACCCACAGCTCGGGCAAGCTGCTGTACAGCGCCCGCATCATTCCGTACCGCGGTTCCTGGCTGGACTTCGAGTTCGACCCGAAGGACGCGCTGTTCACCCGTATCGACCGTCGCCGCAAGCTGCCGGTGTCGATCCTGCTGCGCGCGCTCGGCTACAGCAACGAAGAGATGCTGGCCGAGTTCTTCGAGATCAACACCTTCCATATCAACCCGGACGAAGGCGTGCAGCTGGAGCTGGTGCCGGAGCGTCTGCGTGGTGAAACGCTGAACTTCGACCTGGCCGATGGCGACAAGGTCATCGTGGAAGCGGGCAAGCGCATCACTGCCCGTCACGTCAAGCAGCTGGAAGCCGCCGGCGTCGCCGCGCTGGCCGTGCCGGACGACTACCTGGTCGGCCGCATCCTGTCGCACGACGTGGTCGATGGCTCGACCGGCGAACTGCTGGCCAATGCCAATGACGAGATCAGCGAAGACCAGCTGGCTGCCTTCCGCAAGGCCGGCGTCGACGCGGTGGGCACCCTGTGGGTGAACGATCTGGATCGTGGCCCGTACCTGTCCAACACCTTGCGCATCGATCCGACCAAGACCCAGCTGGAAGCGCTGGTCGAGATCTACCGCATGATGCGTCCGGGCGAGCCGCCGACCAAGGAAGCCGCGCAGAACCTGTTCCACAACCTGTTCTTCACCTTCGAGCGTTACGACCTGTCCACGGTCGGCCGCATGAAGTTCAACCGTCGCGTCGGCCGTAAGGACGTGCTGGGCGAGTCGGTGCTGTACGACAAGAAGTACTTCGCCGAGCGTAACGACGAAGAATCCAAGCGCCTGGTCGCCGAGCACACCGACACCTCCGACATCCTGGAAGTGATCAAGGTGCTGACCGAGATCCGTAACGGTCGCGGCGTGGTCGATGACATCGATCACCTGGGTAACCGTCGCGTGCGTTCGGTCGGCGAAATGGCCGAGAACGTGTTCCGCGTGGGCCTGGTTCGCGTCGAGCGCGCGGTCAAGGAACGCCTGTCGATGGCCGAATCCGAAGGCCTGACCCCGCAGGAACTGATCAACGCCAAGCCGGTGGCTGCGGCGATCAAGGAATTCTTCGGCTCCTCGCAGCTGTCGCAGTTCATGGACCAGAACAACCCGCTGTCGGAAGTGACGCACAAGCGTCGCGTCTCCGCACTGGGCCCGGGCGGCCTGACCCGCGAGCGCGCCGGCTTCGAAGTGCGCGACGTGCACCCGACCCATTACGGACGCGTCTGCACCATCGAAACGCCGGAAGGCCCGAACATCGGCCTGATCAACTCGCTGGCCGTGTTCGCCCGCACCAACCAGTACGGCTTCCTCGAGACGCCGTACCGCAAGGTGCTGGACGGCAAGGTCTCCGACGACGTCGAGTACCTGTCGGCGATCGAGGAAAACGAGTACGTGATCGCCCAGGCGAACGCGCTGACCGACGCCAAGAACATGCTCACCGAGCAGTTCGTGCCGTGCCGGTTCCAGGGTGAGTCGTTGCTGAAGCCGCCGGCCGAAGTGCACTTCATGGACGTGTCGCCGATGCAGACCGTGTCGGTCGCCGCGGCGCTGGTGCCGTTCCTGGAACACGACGACGCCAACCGCGCATTGATGGGCGCCAACATGCAGCGCCAGGCCGTGCCGACGCTGCGTTCGCAAAAGCCGCTGGTCGGTACCGGCATCGAGCGTGCGGTGGCGCGCGACTCCGGCGTGACCGTCAATGCGTTGCGTGGTGGCGTGATCGAACAGATCGACGCGGCCCGCATCGTGGTCAAGGTCAACGAGGCAGAAATCGGCGGCGGCACCGATGCCGGCGTGGATATCTACAACCTGATCAAGTACACCCGCTCCAACCAGAACACCTGCATCAACCAGCGTCCGCTGGTGAACGTGGGAGACGTGATCGCGCGCGGCGACGTGCTGGCCGACGGCCCGTCCACCGACATCGGTGAGCTGGCCCTGGGCCAGAACATGCTGATCGCGTTCATGCCGTGGAACGGCTACAACTTCGAAGACTCCATCCTGCTCTCCGAGCGCGTGGTGGAAGAGGATCGTTACACCACGATCCACATCGAAGAGCTGACCTGCGTTGCGCGCGACACCAAGCTGGGGCCGGAGGAAATTTCCGCCGACATCCCGAACGTGTCCGAGCAGGCACTGAACCGTCTGGACGAGAGCGGCGTGGTGTACATCGGTGCGGAAGTGCGCGCCGGCGACATCATGGTCGGCAAGGTCACGCCGAAGGGCGAGAGCCAGCTGACTCCGGAAGAAAAGCTGCTGCGTGCGATCTTCGGTGAGAAGGCGTCCGACGTGAAGGACAGCTCGCTGCGCGTGCCCCCGGGCATGGACGGCACCGTCATCGACGTGCAGGTCTTCACCCGCGACGGCATCGAGAAGGACAAGCGTGCGCGTCAGATCGAAGAGTCCGAAATCAAGCGCGTCAAGAAGGACTTCGACGACCAGTTCCGCATCCTGGAAGCGGCCATCTACGCACGTCTGCGCTCGCAGATCGTGGGCAAGGTCGCCAACGGCGGTCCGAACCTGAAGAAGGGCGACAACGTCACCGACGCGTACCTGGACGGGCTGAAGAAGTCCGATTGGTTCCAGTTGCGCATGAAGGACGAAGACGCTGCCGACGCCATCGAGCGCGCGCAGAAGCAGATCCAGGCGCACGAGAAGGAATTCGAAGCACGCTTTGCCGACAAGCGCGGCAAGATCACCCAGGGCGACGACCTCGCACCGGGCGTGCTGAAGATGGTCAAGGTGTTCCTGGCCGTGAAGCGCCGCATCCAGCCGGGCGACAAGATGGCCGGCCGCCACGGCAACAAGGGTGTGGTCTCCAATGTCGTGCCGGTCGAGGACATGCCGTACATGGCCACCGGCGAGCCGGTCGACATCGTGCTGAACCCGCTCGGCGTGCCGTCGCGTATGAACATCGGCCAGATTCTGGAAGTGCATCTGGGCTGGGCCGCCAAGGGCTTGGGTCGCAAGATCCAGCGCATGCTGGAAGCCCAGGCGGCGGTCAGCGAGCTGCGCAAGTTCCTGGACGACATCTACAACCACGACAGCGCGATCAATGCACAGCGCGTGGATCTGTCGCAGTTCAGCGATGAGGAGCTGCTCAACCTGGGCAAGAACCTGATCGATGGCGTGCCGATGGCTACCCCGGTGTTCGACGGCGCCAGCGAAGCGGAAATCAAGCGCATGCTGGAACTGGCCGAGCTGCCGCAGAGCGGTCAGACCCAGTTGTACGACGGTCGTACCGGCGAAGCGTTCGATCGCAAGACCACCGTCGGCTACATGCACTACCTGAAGTTGAACCACCTGGTCGACGACAAGATGCATGCACGCTCGACCGGCCCGTACTCGCTCGTCACCCAGCAGCCGCTGGGCGGCAAGGCGCAGTTCGGTGGTCAGCGCTTCGGTGAGATGGAAGTCTGGGCGCTGGAAGCCTACGGCGCGGCCTACACCCTGCAGGAAATGCTGACGGTGAAGTCCGACGACGTGCAGGGCCGCAACCAGATGTACAAGAACATCGTCGATGGTGAGCACGAGATGGTCGCGGGCATGCCGGAATCCTTCAACGTGTTGGTGAAGGAAATCCGCTCGCTGGCGATCAACATGGAACTGGAAGAGTGATCGAGCCGGACCCCGGCGCCGTGATGCGGTGCCGGGAGCCGGAACGCAAGACCCTCGGTTTCATCTCAGATACGAAATTCCTCCGACCCGGAGATATCAAATGAAAGACCTGCTCAACCTCTTCAATCAGCAGCGCCAGACGCTGGATTTCGACGCGATCAAGATCGCGCTGGCGTCGCCGGACCTGATCCGTTCGTGGTCCTACGGCGAAGTGAAGAAGCCCGAAACCATCAACTACCGCACCTTCAAGCCGGAGCGTGACGGCCTGTTCTGTGCCGCAATCTTTGGTCCGATCAAGGACTACGAGTGCCTGTGCGGCAAGTACAAGCGCATGAAGCACCGCGGCGTGGTCTGCGAAAAGTGCGGTACCGAAGTCACCCTGGCCAAGGTGCGTCGCGAGCGTATGGGTCACATCGACCTGGCCTCGCCGGTCGCGCACATCTGGTTCCTCAAGTCGCTGCCTTCGCGCATCGGCCTGATGCTGGACATGACCCTGCGCGACATCGAGCGCGTGCTGTACTTCGAAGCCTACGTGGTCACCGAGCCGGGCCTGACTCCGCTCGAGCGCCGCCAGCTGCTGACCGAAGAGCAGTACCTGACCGCACGCCAGGAGTACAACGACGACTTCGACGCCGCCATGGGCGCCGAGGCCGTGTACGAGCTGCTGCGCACGATCGACCTGCAGTCGGAAATGACCCGCCTGCGCGAGGAAATCGCCAGCACCGGTTCGGAAACCAAGCTCAAGCGCCTCACCAAGCGCATCAAGCTGATCGAAGCCTTCCTGGAATCGGGCAACCGTCCGGAGTGGATGGTCATGACCGTGCTTCCCGTGCTGCCGCCGGACCTGCGTCCGCTGGTGCCGCTGGATGGTGGCCGTTTCGCGACTTCGGATCTGAACGATCTGTACCGCCGCGTGATCAACCGCAACAACCGCCTGCGTCGCCTGCTCGAGCTCAATGCGCCGGACATCATCGTGCGCAACGAAAAGCGCATGCTGCAGGAATCGGTCGATGCGCTGCTGGACAACGGCCGTCGCGGCCGTGCCATCACCGGCACCAACAAGCGTCCGCTGAAGTCGCTGGCCGACATGATCAAGGGCAAGCAGGGCCGGTTCCGTCAGAACCTGCTCGGCAAGCGCGTGGACTACTCCGGTCGTTCGGTCATCACCGTCGGTCCGTACCTCAAGCTGCACCAGTGCGGCCTGCCGAAGAAGATGGCGCTGGAGCTGTTCAAGCCGTTCGTGTTCGCCAAGCTGCAGCGTCGTGGCCTGGCCACCACCATCAAGGCCGCCAAGAAGCTGGTCGAGCGCGAAGAAGCCGAAGTCTGGGACATCCTCGAAGAAGTGATCCGCGAGCATCCGGTGCTGCTGAACCGTGCGCCGACCCTGCACCGTCTGGGCATCCAGGCGTTCGAACCGGTGTTGATCGAAGGCAAGGCCATCCAGCTGCATCCGCTGGTGTGTACCGCGTTCAACGCCGACTTCGACGGTGACCAGATGGCCGTCCACGTGCCGCTCTCGCTGGAAGCCCAGCTGGAAGCGCGTGCGCTGATGATGTCCACCAACAACATCCTGTCGCCGGCCAACGGCGAGCCGATCATCGTGCCGTCGCAGGACGTGGTGTTGGGCCTGTACTACATGAGCCGCGCCCTGGAGAACAAGAAGGGCGAGGGCATGGTGTTTGCCAACACCAGCGAAGTGAAGCGCGCCTACGACAACCGCGTGGTGGAACTGCACGCCAAGGTCAAGGTCCGCATCACCCAGGTGGACGTTGACGCCGTCGATGGCAAGCGCACCAGCGGCACCTCGATCGTGGACACCACGGTCGGTCGTGCGCTGTTGAGCGAAATCCTGCCCGAAGGCCTGCCGTTCCAGCTGGCCAACACCGAGATGACCAAGAAGAACATCTCGCGTCTGATCAACTCCAGCTACCGTCTGCTGGGTTTGAAGGACACCGTCGTGTTCGCCGACAAGCTGATGTACACCGGCTACGCCTACGCCACCCGCGCAGGCGTGTCGATCGGCATCGACGACATGCTGATCCCTGACGAGAAGAAGGGCATCCTCACCGAGGCCGAAGCCGAAGTGCTGGAAATCCAGGAGCAGTACCAGTCGGGCCTGGTCACCGCCGGCGAGCGCTACAACAAGGTCGTGGACATCTGGTCGCGTACCAGCGAGCGCATCGCCAAGGCGATGATGGACACCATCGGTACCGAGAAGGTCGAAAATGCCAAGGGCGAAACCATCGACCAGAAGTCGATGAATTCGCTGTACATCATGGCCGACTCCGGTGCGCGTGGTAGCCAGGCGCAGATCCGTCAGCTGGCCGGTATGCGCGGCCTGATGGCGCGTCCGGACGGCTCGATCATCGAGACGCCCATCAAGGCCAACTTCCGCGAAGGCCTGAACGTGCAGGAGTACTTCAACTCCACCCACGGTGCCCGTAAGGGTCTGGCCGATACCGCGCTCAAGACCGCGAACTCGGGTTATCTGACCCGTCGTCTGGTCGACGTCGCGCAGGACGTGGTGATCACCGAAGTCGATTGCGGCACCACCGAGGGGTTGATCATGACCCCGATCGTGGAAGGCGGCGACGTGGTGGAGCCGTTGAAGGAGCGCGTGCTGGGTCGTGTCGTGGCCGAGGATGTGTACCTGCCGGGCAACGACGAAGAACCCATCGTCACCCGCAACACGCTGCTCGACGAAGCCTGGGTTGCCAAGCTGGAAGACGCCAGCGTGCAGTCGGTGAAGGTGCGCTCGACCATCAGCTGCGAGTCCTCGTTCGGCGTGTGCGCACGTTGCTACGGTCGCGATCTCGCACGCGGTCACCAGGTCAACATCGGTGAAGCGGTCGGCGTCATCGCCGCCCAGTCGATCGGTGAGCCGGGTACCCAGCTGACCATGCGTACGTTCCACATCGGTGGTGCGGCATCGCGTGCGGCGGCAGTGGACAACATCACCGTCAAGACCACCGGTTCGATCAAGTTCAACAACTTGAAGTCGGTCGAGCATGCCAATGGCTCGCTGGTTGCGGTCTCGCGTTCGGGCGAACTGTCCGTGCTCGACGGCCACGGTCGCGAACGCGAGCGTTACAAGCTGCCGTACGGCGCCACCATCACCGCAAAGGACGGCGATGCGGTCAAGGCCGGGCAGGGCGTGGCCAACTGGGATCCGCATAACCATCCGATCGTGTCGGAAGTGGCCGGTTTCATCCGCTTCATCGACTTCGTCGACGGCGTCACCGTCATCGAGAAGACCGACGAGCTGACCGGCCTGGCGTCGCGCGAAATCACCGACCCGAAGCGTCGCGGTGCACAGGCCAAGGAACTGCGCCCGATCGTGCGCATCGTCGATGGCAAGGGCAACGACCTGACCATCCCGAACACCGATCTGCCGGCGCAGTACCTGCTGCCGCCGCGCTCCATCGTCAACCTGCAGGACGGCGCTGCCGTCGGCGTGGGAGACGTGGTTGCGAAGATTCCGCAGGAAGCGTCCAAGACCCGCGACATCACCGGTGGTCTGCCGCGCGTTGCCGACCTGTTCGAAGCACGCAAGCCGAAGGATCCGGCGATCCTGGCCGAGCGCTCGGGCATCATCAGTTTCGGTAAGGACACCAAGGGTAAGCAGCGCCTGATCATCAAGGACACCGATGGTTCGGAACACGAAGAGCTGATCCCGAAGTACCGCCAGATCATCGTGTTCGAAGGCGAGCACGTGACCAAGGGCGAAACCGTGGTGGACGGCGAGCCGAGCCCGCAGGACATCCTGCGTCTGCTGGGTGTCGAGCCGCTGGCCGCGTATCTGGTCAAGGAAATCCAGGACGTGTATCGCCTGCAGGGCGTGAAGATCAACGACAAGCACATCGAAGTGATCACGCGTCAGATGTTGCGCAAGGTCGAGATCGTCGACCAGGGCAACAGCAAGTTCCTCAACGGCGAGCAGGTCGAGCGCCAGCGCGTCATCGAGGAAAATGCACGCCTGACCACGCGCAACGAACTGCCGGCCAAGTACGACCCGGTGTTGCTGGGTATCACCAAGGCCTCGCTGGCCACCGAGTCGTTCATCTCGGCGGCGTCGTTCCAGGAGACCACCCGCGTGTTGACCGAGGCTGCCGTGCGCGGTACCCGCGACAACCTGCGCGGTCTGAAGGAAAACGTGATCGTGGGCCGTCTGATCCCGGCCGGTACCGGTCTGGCGTATCACGCCGGCCGTCGCAAGTCTTCGGGTCTGACCGACTCGGAAATGGAAACGCTGTCGGGCAAGCCCGCAGTGGCCGAACCGGTCGCAGCCGTGGCCGACGCTGGCGCGGACGAGGAGTAAGCGCTCCGACGGCAGTCGCAAGACTGCCGTAAGCCAGGCGAAAAGGAGGGCAGGAGGCCCTCCGTTTTCCGGCCTTTGGATGGGCCAGCAGGGTTAGGTTTCCGTGAAGTTGACGGAGTTTCGTCCTGCCAGCTATACTTCTCTGTCTCGGTGGGCCGTTTCGCGGCCTGCCTTCGTTTTCATGCAAGGCCGTTTCGGCCTCCAATCAGAAGAATCGACTGATGGCAACGATCAATCAGCTGGTCCGCAAGCCCCGGCAAGCGACCACCTACAAGAGTGCCTCTCCGGCACTGGACAAGTGCCCGCAGCGCCGTGGCGTCTGCACACGCGTCTATACCACTACCCCGAAGAAGCCGAACTCGGCCCTGCGTAAGGTCGCCAAAGTGCGCCTGACGAACCAGGAAGAGGTCATCAGCTACATCGGTGGTGAAGGCCACAACCTGCAGGAGCACTCCGTGGTCCTGATTCGTGGTGGTCGCGTCAAGGATCTTCCCGGTGTGCGTTATCACACCGTCCGTGGTTCGCTGGACGCCGCCGGCGTCGCAAAGCGCCGTCAAGGTCGTTCCAAGTACGGCGCCAAGCGCCCGAAGAGCTAAGGAAATACTCCAATGTCCCGTAAAGGTTCTACTCCGCAGCGCACCGTCCTGCCTGATCCCAAGCATGGCAGCGAAACCATTGCCCGCTTCATCAATATGGTGATGCAAAGTGGCAAGAAGTCGGTTGCTGAGAAAATTGTCTATGGCGCGATGGACGTCATTGGCGAAAAGAATCCGAATGCCGTCGAGCTAGTGCAGAAAGCACTGGACAACGTGGCCCCGGCTGTCGAAGTCAAATCGCGTCGCGTCGGTGGTGCTACCTATCAGGTGCCCGTCGAAGTGCGCTCCTCCCGTCGCATGGCGCTGGCAATGCGCTGGTTGATCGATTCCGCGCGCAAGCGTGGCGAGAACACCATGCCGCGCAAGCTGGCTGCAGAACTGTTGGACGCCTCGGAAAGCCGTGGCGGCGCGATCAAGAAGCGCGAAGAGACCCACCGCATGGCGGAAGCGAACAAGGCGTTCGCACACTACCGCTGGTGACCTCGGGGGCCTTGGTAACGGGGCCCTTCAGCACCATATGAGTGCTGTTTGCGACGCTTCTCGCGTCGCATCCAATCCGAAGGCCGCCGAAAGGCGGCGTTCGGCCATCCGAAATCCAAGAAATTGAGAGGCTCCCCGTGGCCCGCACCACCCCTATCGAGCGTTACCGCAACTTCGGCATCATGGCCCACATCGATGCCGGCAAGACCACCACTTCCGAGCGCATCCTGTTCTACACCGGTGTCAGTCACAAGATCGGCGAAGTCCACGACGGCGCTGCAGTGATGGACTGGATGGAGCAGGAGCAGGAGCGTGGTATCACCATCACCTCCGCTGCGACCACTGCGTTCTGGTCGGGTATGGACAAGTCCATGCCGCAGCACCGCTTCAACATCATCGACACCCCCGGGCACGTCGACTTCACCATCGAAGTGGAGCGCTCCTTGCGCGTGCTCGATGGTGCGGTGTTCGTGCTGTGTGCCGTCGGTGGCGTGCAGCCGCAGTCCGAGACCGTGTGGCGCCAGGCCAACAAGTATTCCGTGCCGCGCATGGCCTTCGTCAACAAGATGGACCGTACCGGTGCCAACTTCGACAAGGTCGTTGAGCAGCTGAAGGCCCGTCTGGGTGCCTACGCCGTGCCGATGCAGGTGCCGATCGGCGCCGAAGACGGCTTCGAGGGCGTGGTCGACCTGCTCAAGATGAAGGCGATCCATTGGGATACAGCCTCGCAGGGCACCACCTTCGAATATCGCGATATTCCGGCCGATCTGGTCGAGATCGCGACCGAGGCGCGTTCGTTCATGGTCGAGGCGGCTGCAGAAGCCAGCGAAGACCTGATGGACAAGTACCTCACCGAAGGCGACCTGACCGAAGAAGAGATCCTGCAGGGTCTGCGCGAGCGCACCCTGAAGGTCGAGATCGTGCCGGTGTTCTGTGGTTCGGCGTTCAAGAACAAGGGCGTGCAGGCCATGCTCGACGGTGTCGTGCACCTGCTGCCGTCGCCTGCCGATCGTCCGCCGGTCCAGGGTATCGATGAAGACGAGAAGGACGACACCCGTCCCGCCACCGACACTGCGCCGTTCTCGGCGCTGGCGTTCAAGATCATGACCGACCCGTTCGTGGGTTCGCTGACGTTCTTCCGCGTCTACTCGGGCACCCTGAATTCGGGCGACCAGGTCTATAACCCGGTCAAGTCGAAGAAAGAGCGCGTGGGCCGCATCCTGCAGATGCACTCCAACAATCGGGAAGAGATCAAGGAAGTGCGCGCTGGCGACATCGCCGCTGCCGTGGGTCTGAAGGATGTCACCACCGGTGACACCCTGTGCGCGCAGGACAAGATCATCACCCTGGAGCGCATGGTGTTCCCGGAGCCGGTGATCTCGATGGCGGTGGAGCCCAAGACCAAGTCGGACCAGGAAAAGATGGGCATGGCCCTGGGCCGTCTGGCGCAGGAAGATCCCTCGTTCCGCGTCAAGACCGACGAAGAATCCGGCCAGACCATCATCTCCGGCATGGGCGAGTTGCACCTGGACATCATCGTCGACCGCATGCGTCGCGAGTTCAATGTCGAGGCAAACGTCGGCAAGCCGCAGGTGGCGTACCGCGAAACGATCCGCAAGTCCGACGTCAAGTCCGACTACAAGCACGCCAAGCAGTCCGGTGGTAAGGGTCAGTACGGTCACGTGGTGATCGAGCTGTCGCCGATGAGCGAGGAGGATCGCAAGAGCGACAACGTCAAGGACGATTTCCTCTTCATCAACGACATCACCGGCGGCATCATCCCGAAGGAATTCATCCCCTCGGTCGAAAAGGGCCTGCGCGAGACGATCACCAGTGGTCCGATCGCCGGCTTCCCGGTGGTGGGCGTGAAGGTCAAGCTGGTGTTCGGCTCGTACCACGACGTCGACTCCTCGGAAATGGCGTTCAAGCTGGCCGCGTCGATGGCGTTCAAGCAGGGCTTTGCGAAAGCCAGCCCGGTGTTGCTGGAGCCGATCATGAAGGTCGAAATCGTCAGCCCGGAGGATTACCTGGGTGACGTGATGGGCGACGTGAGCCGTCGTCGTGGCGTGCTGCAGGGTCAGGACGACAGCCCGTCGGGCAAGATCATCAACGCGATGATCCCGCTGGGCGAGATGTTCGGCTACGCGACCTCGCTGCGCTCGATGAGCCAGGGTCGTGCGACGTTCTCGATGGAATTCGACCATTACGAAGAGGCACCGGCCAACATCGCCGACGCCGTCACCAAGAAGGGCTGAGTTCGCTCAGCCGCTTCAAAAATTTTCCAATTAGAGGTAGATAAGTCATGGCAAAAGCTAAATTCGAGCGCACCAAGCTGCACGTCAATGTCGGCACCATCGGTCACGTTGACCATGGCAAGACCACGTTGACCGCTGCGC
>NZ_JANTYV010000011.1:0-3206 GCF_024806475.1 Xanthomonas sp. 4461
GTTGGGCGAAGTGGTCGGTGTGGGTCTGTTGGCGAAGCGTGCAGAGCGAGGCGCTAGCGCAGGCGCAGGCAGCTACACCTACCTGCCGAGGGCAGGGTCATGCCATTGCTGACCGGTATCGGCGCCAGTACCGCCCTGCAGGCGGCAGTTGGACACGGCCAAGTCGCGATGGATACGCATCATCGCCCCTGCATTGCCGCCGTGCGCGATGTTGCCTCCGGGTGTAACTGGCGGCGCAGGACGACCGCAACGCGCGGCAGCACGCGTCAGTGGACTTCTTCCCAGCTGCCGCCCAAAAAGAAACCCTCAGTCCTGATGGACTGAGGGTTTCGGGTAAAGCCCCTGGCGATGACCTACTCTCGCATGGCTTGAGCCACACTACCATCGGCGCAGCTGCGTTTCACTTCCGAGTTCGGGATGGGATCGGGTGGTTCCACAGCGCTAATTTCACCAGGGAGACGGTTGGAGCGTCGCCATCCAAGAAACGGATTAAGGCGCCCAGTCTCGCATAGTTAACTTGTGACGTAGCTTGCGTTTGGTGATCTACCAACGTTCGTTGGGACCAAGGCAACTTGAGGTTATATGGTCAAGCCGCACGGATCATTAGTATCAGTTAGCTCAATACATTGCTGTACTTACACACCTGACCTATCAACCACATAGTCTATATGGTTCCTTTAGGGGGCTTGTGCCCCGGGAAGTCTCATCTTGAGGCGCGCTTCCCGCTTAGATGCTTTCAGCGGTTATCGCTTCCGAACATAGCTACCCGGCAATGCCACTGGCGTGACAACCGGAACACCAGAGGTTCGTCCACTCCGGTCCTCTCGTACTAGGAGCAGCCCCTCTCAAACTTCCAACGCCCATGGCAGATAGGGACCGAACTGTCTCACGACGTTCTGAACCCAGCTCGCGTACCACTTTAAATGGCGAACAGCCATACCCTTGGGACCGACTACAGCCCCAGGATGTGATGAGCCGACATCGAGGTGCCAAACACCGCCGTCGATATGAACTCTTGGGCGGTATCAGCCTGTTATCCCCGGAGTACCTTTTATCCGTTGAGCGATGGCCCTTCCATACAGAACCACCGGATCACTAAGACCTACTTTCGTACCTGCTTGATCCGTCGATCTTGCAGTCAAGCACGCTTATGCCTTTGCACACAGTGCGCGATGTCCGACCGCGCTGAGCGTACCTTCGTGCTCCTCCGTTACTCTTTAGGAGGAGACCGCCCCAGTCAAACTACCCACCATACACGGTCCCTGATCCGGATAACGGATCTAGGTTAGAACGTCAAGCACGACAGGGTGGTATTTCAAGGATGGCTCCACTGCAGCTAGCGCCACAGTTTCATAGCCTCCCACCTATCCTACACAGACGAACTCAACGTTCAGTGTAAAGCTATAGTAAAGGTTCACGGGGTCTTTCCGTCTTGCCACGGGAACGCTGCATCTTCACAGCGATTTCAATTTCACTGAGTCTCGGGTGGAGACAGCGCCGCTGTCGTTACGCCATTCGTGCAGGTCGGAACTTACCCGACAAGGAATTTCGCTACCTTAGGACCGTTATAGTTACGGCCGCCGTTTACTGGGGCTTCGATCAAGAGCTTCGCCTTGCGGCTGACCCCATCAATTAACCTTCCAGCACCGGGCAGGCGTCACACCCTATACGTCCACTTTCGTGTTTGCAGAGTGCTGTGTTTTTGATAAACAGTCGCAGCGGCCTGGTTTCTGCGACCCTCTTCAGCTATAGCTCGCATGAGCCACCAAAAAGGGTGCACCTTCTCCCGAAGTTACGGTGCCATGTTGCCTAGTTCCTTCACCCGAGTTCTCTCAAGCGCCTGAGAATTCTCATCCTACCCACCTGTGTCGGTTTACGGTACGGTCTTCGTGAGCTGAAGCTTAGGAGCTTTTCCTGGAAGCGTGGTATCAGTGACTTCGCCATAAAGGCTCGTCTCGGTGCTCGGTCTTAAAGGATCCCGGATTTGCCAAAGATCCAAACCTACCGCCTTTCCCCGGGACAACCAACGCCCGGTACACCTAACCTTCTCCGTCCCTCCATCGCACTCACGCGAGGTGCAGGAATATTAACCTGCTTCCCATCGACTACGGCTTTCGCCCTCGCCTTAGGGACCGACTAACCCTGCGTCGATTAACGTTGCGCAAGGAAACCTTGGGCTTTCGGCGTGCGGGCTTTTCACCCGCATTATCGTTACTCATGTCAGCATTCGCACTTCCGATACCTCCAGCAGACTTCTCAATCCACCTTCGCAGGCTTACGGAACGCTCCTCTACCGCGCATAAAACAAGTTTTATGCACCCCAAGCTTCGGTTCACTGCTTAGCCCCGTTAAATCTTCCGCGCAGACCGACTCGACCAGTGAGCTATTACGCTTTCTTTAAAGGGTGGCTGCTTCTAAGCCAACCTCCTGGCTGTCTGTGCCTTTCCACATCGTTTTCCACTTAGCAGTGAATTTGGGACCTTAGCTGTGGGTCTGGGTTGTTTCCCTTTTCACGACGGACGTTAGCACCCGCCGTGTGTCTCCCGGATAGTACGTACTGGTATTCGGAGTTTGCAATGGTTTGGTAAGTCGCGATGACCCCCTAGCCATAACAGTGCTCTACCCCCAGTAGTATTCGTCCGAGGCGCTACCTAAATAGCTTTCGAGGAGAACCAGCTATCTCCGGGTTCGATTAGCTTTTCACTCCTAATCACAGCTCATCCCCGTCTTTTGCAACAGACGTGGGTTCGGGCCTCCAGTACCTGTTACGGCACCTTCACCCTGGCCATGACTAGATCACCCGGTTTCGGGTCTACTGCCCGCGACTATGCGCCCTTATCAGACTCGGTTTCCCTTCGCCTCCCCTATACGGTTAAGCTTGCCACGAACAGTAAGTCGCTGACCCATTATACAAAAGGTACGCAGTCACTCTTGCGAGCTCCTACTGCTTGTACGCACACGGTTTCAGGATCTATTTCACTCCCCTCTCCGGGGTTCTTTTCGCCTTTCCCTCACGGTACTGGTTCACTATCGGTCGGTCAGGAGTATTTAGCCTTGGAGGATGGTCCCCCCATATTCAGACAGGGTTTCACGTGCCCCGCCCTACTCGTCTTCACTGGAGTGGCCCTTTTAAATACAGGGCTATCACCTTCTATGGCCAATCTTTCCAGATTGTTTTTCTAAAGCCATTCCAGCTTAAGGGCTGA
>NZ_JANTYV010000011.1:3303-6062 GCF_024806475.1 Xanthomonas sp. 4461
ATTCCCCGTTCGCTCGTCACTACTTAGGGAATCTCGGTTGATTTCTTTTCCTCCGGTTACTTAGATATTTCAGTTCACCGGGTTCGCTTCCAGCAGCTATGAATTCACTGCAGGATACTGCCGAAGCAGTGGGTTTCCCCATTCGGATATTGCCGGATCAAAGCTTGTTGCCAGCTCCCCGACACTTTTCGCAGGCTACCACGTCCTTCATCGCCTCTGACCGCCTAGGCATCCACCGTGTGCGCTTATTCGCTTGACCATATAACCCCAAGTTGCCTCGGAGCTACATGTACGTGTTGTGTGGGGTACAAAGCCACCAACGCGAACATACGACTCAATTATTTAGGGACTCGAAGTCCCCGCCTTAGCCTCAACGACACGTTTAGATAGATATCTCAAACGCTCGCTACGTCACAAGTTATAAAAGAACATGTATCAGCCTCAACGCTGATCCATATAAATTCTTAAGTGTGCACTACATTCAGAGTGGTGGGTCTGGGTAGACTCGAACTACCGACCTCACCCTTATCAGGGGTGCGCTCTAACCACCTGAGCTACAGACCCGAAGTCTTTTCACTCAATATGGTGGAGCCTGTCGGGATCGAACCGACGACCCCCTGCTTGCAAAGCAGGTGCTCTCCCAGCTGAGCTAAGGCCCCAAAAGGGACTTCGCATACCGACCTGTGCCGGTATGAATCTCTGAATGCAGGTAATTTGTGAGGACGCCCGACAGGACGATGACGTCATGCTCAAAAGGAGGTGATCCAGCCGCACCTTCCGATACGGCTACCTTGTTACGACTTCACCCCAGTCATCGGCCACACCGTGGCAAGCGCCCTCCCGAAGGTTAAGCTACCTGCTTCTGGTGCAACAAACTCCCATGGTGTGACGGGCGGTGTGTACAAGGCCCGGGAACGTATTCACCGCAGCAATGCTGATCTGCGATTACTAGCGATTCCGACTTCATGGAGTCGAGTTGCAGACTCCAATCCGGACTGAGATAGGGTTTCTGGGATTGGCTTACCCTCGCGGGTTTGCAGCCCTCTGTCCCTACCATTGTAGTACGTGTGTAGCCCTGGTCGTAAGGGCCATGATGACTTGACGTCATCCCCACCTTCCTCCGGTTTGTCACCGGCGGTCTCCTTAGAGTTCCCACCATTACGTGCTGGCAACTAAGGACAAGGGTTGCGCTCGTTGCGGGACTTAACCCAACATCTCACGACACGAGCTGACGACAGCCATGCAGCACCTGTCTCACGGTTCCCGAAGGCACCAATCCATCTCTGGAAAGTTCCGTGGATGTCAAGACCAGGTAAGGTTCTTCGCGTTGCATCGAATTAAACCACATACTCCACCGCTTGTGCGGGCCCCCGTCAATTCCTTTGAGTTTCAGTCTTGCGACCGTACTCCCCAGGCGGCGAACTTAACGCGTTAGCTTCGATACTGCGTGCCAAATTGCACCCAACATCCAGTTCGCATCGTTTAGGGCGTGGACTACCAGGGTATCTAATCCTGTTTGCTCCCCACGCTTTCGTGCCTCAGTGTCAGTGTTGGTCCAGGTAGCCGCCTTCGCCACGGATGTTCCTCCCGATCTCTACGCATTTCACTGCTACACCGGGAATTCCGCTACCCTCTACCACACTCTAGTGACCCAGTATCCACTGCAATTCCCAGGTTGAGCCCAGGGCTTTCACAACAGACTTAAACCACCACCTACGCACGCTTTACGCCCAGTAATTCCGAGTAACGCTTGCACCCTTCGTATTACCGCGGCTGCTGGCACGAAGTTAGCCGGTGCTTATTCTTTGGGTACCGTCAGAACAATCGGGTATTAACCGACTGCTTTTCTTTCCCAACAAAAGGGCTTTACAACCCGAAGGCCTTCTTCACCCACGCGGCATGGCTGGATCAGGCTTGCGCCCATTGTCCAATATTCCCCACTGCTGCCTCCCGTAGGAGTCTGGACCGTGTCTCAGTTCCAGTGTGGCTGATCATCCTCTCAGACCAGCTACGGATCGTCGCCTTGGTGGGCCTTTACCCCGCCAACTAGCTAATCCGACATCGGCTCATTCAATCGCGCGAAGCCCGAAGGTCCTCCGCTTTCACCCGTAGGTCGTATGCGGTATTAGCGTAAGTTTCCCTACGTTATCCCCCACGAAAGAGTAGATTCCGATGTATTCCTCACCCGTCCGCCACTCGCCACCCATAAGAGCAAGCTCTTACTGTGCTGCCGTTCGACTTGCATGTGTTAGGCCTGCCGCCAGCGTTCACTCTGAGCCAGGATCAAACTCTTCACTTAAAATTACATGTCCGAAGACAAATACTTTAGCTGCAGAAGTTCAACCACTGACAACTTATCGCTTGCAAAGCAATTAATATGTTGCTTTTTGATTAAACGTCTGCAAGATGGACAATCATCCTTCCTGCAGGCGTCCGCACAAATTACCTGCGCACACTGTCAAAGAACATTGGGAAGTGGCCTCAGCGCCGTTCCCGTCAGCTTCGTCGTTTCCGTCGAAGCGAGCCGCCCATTATAGCGGACTTTTTCTTGCCGTCAACACCTCATTTCGAGGTGGTTGACGCTGCTTCGTTTCGACCCGAAGGTTTTCTGCGAAGCGAGCCGGCCATATTAGCAGGCTTTTCATCCTCGTCAACCCCTCGTGAAGAGGAAGTTGCCGCCGCTGCACCTCAATCCGCCGTAGCGTCTTTCCGTGTAGCGAGCCGCCCATCATAGCCGGCTTTTTCGTTTCGTCAACACC
>NZ_JANTYV010000012.1:0-1161 GCF_024806475.1 Xanthomonas sp. 4461
TAAGGAATCTCTGAATAACGCACTACAGATACGCGACACTATCCGCCTCATGTTGAGGAGTGATCCATGCAACTGACGTTCGGTGACGCTGAGGGCCTGGGCAAGCGCAAGCAGACACGGCGCGAAATCTTTCTGGCCGAGATGGAGCAGGTGGTTCCGTGGCAGCAATTGCTCGGTCTGATCGCGCCGCACTACCCGATGTCGGGGCGGCCGGGTCGGCAGCCCTACGCCCTGGCGACGATGTTGCGGATTCATCTGCTGCAGCACTGGTATGCGTTGAGCGATCCGGCGATGGAAGAAGCGTTACATGAGATCCCGACCTTACGGCGATTTGCCCAGCTCGGCGGCTTGGACAATGTTCCTGACGAGACCACGATTCTCAACTTTCGCCGTCTGCTGGAAACCCATGGCCTTGCCGCGCAGATGCTGGAGGCCGTCAACGCGCATCTGGCGCGCAAGGGTCAGAGCCTACGGTCGGGCACGATCGTCGATGCGACGCTGATCGCTGCGCCCAGTTCGACCAGGAACGCCGACCATGCGCGCGACCCTGAAATGCATCAGACCAGGAAGGGCAATCAGTGGTATTTCGGGATGAAGGCGCACATCGGCGTGGATGAGTTTTCCGGGCTGGTGCACCACGTCCATTGCACAGCGGCCAATGTTGCGGATGTCACGGTGACGCACGCGCTCCTGCACGGTAAGGAAGACAGTGTGTTTGGCGACAGCGGCTACACCGGTGCAGACAAACGCGAAGAACTGCAGACCTGCGAGGCAGCATTTTTCATTGCCGCTAAACGCTCGACGATGCGAGCCATTGGCAACAAACGTGAGCGTGCTCGGGAAGCGCGTTGGGAACACTTCAAAGCCAGTGTGCGCGCAAAGGTGGAACATCCGTTTCGCGTGATCAAGCGCCAGTTCGGCTACACCAAGGTCCGCTATCGCGGCCTGGTCAAGAACACGGCGCAGGTGCTGACGTTGTTTGCGCTGTCAAACCTGTGGATGAAGCGCAAGCAGCTACTGTCCGCCGCGGGGAGCGTGCGCCCGTAATCGGGATATGACGTCCGGATCGCGCCGAAAATGGTGCAAATTCCGATGATCCAAACGCAGTTCCTTGGAGAAATGCACGTCCCGCGTCCTCGGGTCTCATTGATCAGACCATCC